>NZ_VWNF01000050.1 GCF_008711175.1 Nesterenkonia ebinurensis | reverse complement strand
CGATCACATAATCGGTGTCCAGGTAGATAGTGGTGACGGTGATATGCCCCTCGGGCTCCGAGCCGCACAGCACGTTCGCACCGAGAATCATCACGTCGCCGACGTTGACGGGCTTCTGCCCGAACTCACTGAACAAGATCGCCGAGCCCGACCTGATGACGATCACCTTCACACAGTCGTACGCCACCGGGCCGACCGGCGAATGGATAGTCCGCGTCCGCGCCACGATCGGCTGATGATCGTTCGACCTTGACAGCATCGGCATCCCCGTGGCGCGATGAGGTCAGTACGGTCGGGCGAGGCGGCGCGCGATCGCCTCGTGTGCTTGGGTCAGTTCGACTTCGAGTCGCAGGACGGTCACTGGTGACAGGTCGCCAGGCTTTGCACGCGCGGCTACTTCTTCGGGCACATTCCGGACGAACTTGCTCGTGGCACGCTGTGCGGATGAGAGCAGGGCACCGTCGTCTCCGAGGTCCATGCGTCGAGCCTCCGCAGTCACCTGACGCGATGTTGCCGCGTGTGCTGTGATGCCTTCTCGGCCGCGATCGGTGATCGTGTGGACGACATTGCAACCCATCCTTGTCCCGGTGATGAGTCCTTCGTCTGCGAGCTTGGCGAGTCGCGGGTAGACGTAACCGAGCCGTGGCCGAAATCCCGAATCGGTTCGCTCGACGACGACACGGATCAGCTCGTATCCATGCGGGGGCCTCTTGGCTACGGCATCTAGCAAGAGCCGGCGGACTTCGCCATAGTCAAACGTGGAGCGATCGCTCATAGCACCTCACTCTTGAGAGCTCTGACGAAACGGTGGTTCGTAAGGTCGACCACGAGCTGGTCCACGATGTCCTCCGCAGGAGTCGAATTGATGCCGGACCTGCCTTGCGCAGACCGCTGGCCCGGCATCGGTGGCGTCGGTCTCTGTACCGGCTCAAGCCGGGTTCACCGTGAATCCCGCACGACGTCGATCAAAACGATCACCTCGTCCCGATGGATCATGACGAATCCGCTGTCAACCTCGGCCTCGGTTCGTGCCCATGCCAGATACGACAGCGCGGCGTATGTGGACGCGCATTGCGGTTGTCGTTCAGAGCGCGGGCGTGGACGCTGGGGCGTCATCGGCCTGGGGCTTGGGTTGCCGGATAAACAGCGCGATGACGCCGGAGGCGAGCGCGATGCAGGCCGCAATGAGAAACACCGTGTGCAGGCCACCGAGGAAACTCTCGTGGGCCGCGGAGGTGAGCGCACTCATGATCTGCTCGACCTGTCCGGCCGGGGTGCCCGCCTGCTCCAGCTGCTCGCTCAGCGCGGCCTGGGTTCCGGGGCTGAAACCGAGTGCCACCTGGTTGGTGACCTGTGGGTCGGCGCCGAGCTGACTCAGTGCTTCCTCGGTCTCCGGAGTGGCTCTGCCCATCAGCGCCGGACCGAAGCGGGATGTGACGATGGTTGCGAGAATGCTGCTGAAGATCGCGATTCCCAGCGTGCTGCCAAGCTGTGAGCTGGACTGTTGGATTCCCGAGGCTGCTCCGGCCCTCTCCGGCGGCGCGTTGCCGACAATCGCCTGGAGCGCTCCGAGGCTGAGGAATCCGATGCCGAACCCGGAGAGGATCAGTGGTGGCGACAGCACAGCCCAGCCGGAGTCCACCTCAAGACGCATGAACAGCAGGAATGCCGCAGCGGTGAGCACGGCACCGATAACGAGCACGGCACGCAACCCGATCTTGCCGACTAACGATCCGGCCAGCGGCGACGAAACGGTGAACACCATCGTCAGGGGAAGCAACGCGACTGCTGCTGCGGCAGGTCCGTCGCCGCGCACGGCTTGGAGGTAGAAGGTCAGGTAGAACAGGACCACGAAGAATACCAACATCGTGGTGATCATCAGGATCACGCCGAGACCGAAGGTGCGGTTCTTGAACAGGCCCAGTGGCACGGTGGGCGCCGTGACCTTGCGCTGAATGAGGATGAACACCACTAGCAGCACGAGCCCGGCCACCCCGAACCCGATGGTGCGATCGGAGACCCAGCCGTGTTCCTGCGCGCCGGTGAGCGCCCACACCACCGAGGACATCGCCAAGGTGAGGGTGACCGCGCCGGGCAGATCGAGCCGCGTGGTCGTGAGGCTTTCTGTCTCGCGGATGACGAAGAAGCCCACCAAAAAGGCGATGATCCCGAGGGGAACATTGATGAGGAACGCCCAATGCCAGCTGGCGTACTCGACCAGCAGCCCGCCCAGGACCGGACCACCGGCAGTCGCGATGGCCGCGACCGAGCCGAACACGCCGAACGCCAGGCCCACCCGATCGGGCGGGAAGGCGTTGCGCAGGATCGCAAGCCCCGCCGGGGCGATGAACGCTCCGAACAGACCCTGGAGCGCCCGGGAGAAGATCAGGAACTCGACGGATCCGGCGATCGCGCACAGCAGCGAGGCCACGGCGAATCCGGCGACACCGATCAGGAACGCCTTCTTGTGCCCCATCTTGTCAGCCAGCGCGCCGGCGGGGATCATCAGGCCCGCCAGGACGAGCAGGAAGGCGTTGGTTACCCAAGCGATCTGGCCCAGGCTCGCGTCCAGACTGGCGGCGATCGCCGGATTCGCGATCGACACGGTCGAGGAGTCGGTCTGCACCATCAGCGCGGCCACGCCGACAGCCGCGAGCGTGGCCCACGCACCGTGTGCGTGGGTGCTGGTGGCTCCTGCCGTGTCCGAAGGCGCGCCCGCCTCGGCTTGGTTGTTGGAGGAATTCATCATGCTTCCCTTCACGGGTTTCTGGTTCGGAGGGGGTGGCGTAACTGGCCCGGGCGTGGCGGACGGGCGGAACATGAGCCTGACTGTCACGAATGCCGCCAGAGCAAGCCCCGTCATCACGCCGCCGCACCACAGGGAGAGCCGGCCCGCGGTGCGCCGGCCCGACGACTTGGTTCGAGGTAGTGGAACTCACCACGCGCCCTCCTTTTACTTTGTGCAAGTCGCACTTGAACACCGTACGAGACGCTCGTACTAAGTGCAAGTACCTTCTCGTACTATGTGCAAGGAGTGCGCTAGAGTGAGGGCATGGTGCGCGAGACTCTGACCCGCGGGCAGATCGTGGCCGGAGCGATCAACCTGTTGGACGCCGAGGGGATCGAGGCGCTGACCATGCGACGGCTCGGCCAGCACCTGGCGTCAGCGGCGACGTCCATGTACTGGCACGTGGGCAACAAAGAGAACTTGGTCGTCCTCGCCGGTGACCAAGCCTGGACCGAGGTGGAGCTGCCCGACATCGAGCGGCACGGCTGGCGCGGTGCCGCCGCTCAGCTCGCCCGGAACACCTACGACATGCTGACCCGCCACCATTGGCTGGTCTCGGCGATCAGTACGCACTATGTGTACGGCCCCGGCATGGCTCGATACCAGGATCACCACTACGCCATCTACCAGGCCGCAGGATTCGAGGGGGCCGAGCTGGACCGCGCGTACGAGACGGTCTTCAACTATGTTGTCGGCATGGCCCTCAGCAAGAGCTACGAGACGGCGATGAGAACACGCCTCTCCGCGGAAGACGACGGCGAGATGAGGTTCGCCGAGCTTCTACGTCGAGCAGAGGAGACTGCGGGCGAGTTCCCGCGGCTCAAGGCACGAATCGAGGCTCAACGCGATATCGATGTCGTACCCGTTGAGCGGGAAAGTCTCGACTATGGCCTCGATACGATCTTCGACGGACTGGAGGCTAGGCTCGCTCAGCGAGGATGAGCTGTCTGAGGATGGCTTCATCGTCCAAGCGGTTGTGTGATCGGGCCGGACCTTGTCGGTCGGAAGTCGGGATGTCCCTTGGCTATGGCGGCATGTTGGTGCCGGACATCTGCCACGCCGAAGGAGGCATGTTCACCTCCAGCAAGGTCGGCCCGCCCGCCGGCCTGTCCTGCCGAGATGTGCCGTCTGCGGCGAGGATGCGGTTCGCGATGCCGTCCATCCCGCCGCCAGGCACCACGCGCGCCCCGCCAACGCCTTTGTCCTCGATTCGTGCCGAGAGACTGTCCCGTCCGGATGGGACCGCACACTCACTCGGCACCTAGTAAGCCCATGAGTGCCGAGGAGCGTTCGTCAGCGACTCCGCGATCGCGAAGTAGACCGTTGTCTCCGCGTCACGGCGTCTTCTGGTAGGGGCCGAGTCCATCCGGACGTCAAGTTGCACTGAGATAGGTGATCGGCCAGCGAGCGCGGACAGTGCCGCGTCGAGTCCACGATCGTCCAGCACCGAGGCTTTAGAGCCCGCGCCAATAGGCCGTTGCCCGCTACGCGACGCCCCAGCACGCACCTGGGCTTCGTTGTCGTCGGTCGCCGTGGCAGGCACGCACTGGATGCGCCGCTCGCAACGGCAGTACCTATTGGCGCGGGCGCTTAATGCAGCGGACGAGCTGTCGCAGTTCGGTGATCACCGCCTTGGTCGACGTGTACGCCTCTGCGATGAGCGTCTTCGCTGCGACCGGCTCGTCGTCGATCTTCAGCTGTGCCATTCCCAGCGTCATCCTTACCGAGACCAGTCGTGGTTGCACGCGCTCGTGAAGGTCGCCCTCGATACGCGCGCGCTCCACATCAGCGGCGCGCATGACACCGGTCTACTATTGCGCAGAGGTCTCGGCCTGCGCGACCAGCCGCGTCCGGCGGTTTGACTTGACAGGAGGCATCGAAATGCCGGAGGAACCTATGGTCATTTCCGCGCTGAGGCCAGGAAAGGCGAATACAGTGCTCCACACCAGAATGGTCTGCCTTACAACGGTTTGCATCGTCACACCGTCACGCTAAATCGCCTCTGCCTGTGGGCGCCACCGTGTCATCCGTACCCATGTGTTCGGGTTATCCCTACCCAGCTCCGTGCAGAAGTGGCAGACCCGTGCTGTTTATCCGACACCTGGCTTCATACTTACGGTGGTCGAAGCAGGTCGAGTGCGGTGGTCGCCTGTAGCGGTAGCACTCCGTTGCCGAGCGCTGCGATCTGCTGATTCGGTGTCAGCCCCCGTCCTGGGTCGGTGACCCAGCCGGCGGGAAGACCCATGAGCCACTCCACGAACTCCGGCGCGGGCCGTGGTCCCTTCGCCTCGTTCAAGAGCGCTGGTGTGGGGGCGGGCCGTCCGGTGATGTGTTCCCATCGGGCGATAGCTGGGGCGTAGCGTCCCCAGCGTCGAAGATGTCCTCGATTAGTGACCACAGCGCCCCTGGTTCGTCTCGCTTGTTCAGTGAGCCATCGGGTCCGTGCAGCGCCAGGTCGATGATCTGATGCGACAGCGCGATCGTTCCCCGCCTCGCTCTCACTCGTTCCAGGGTCTCCCCGCCGCGGGAGGAGTCCGAGGCCAGTGGGGTGCGGAACATGGCCTTCGGGATGGGCGAGGATGAAGATGCGGAAGCGGTAGTGAGGAGCGCCGATAAGTGAAGCCGGTAGGCCGATCCATTCCGCATCGAGCCGCAGGTCGCAAAGATCGCCGAGAACGGCGCCGGCCGCCCGGAGAGGTCGGGCTGCATCGTCTCCCATACTCCACGGGTCGGGTTCCATCTCGCGAAGGGTTGCGGTCGTGTCGCCGCCGGGGGTTGCGGTGTCGGGGTTGCATCGGTCATCGGTTGCTCCTTCCGGGTGGTTGCGGACCGCCGGCGCGGAAAGCAGACCGCGCACGTTCTCGATCACGACGTACTCCGGTTGCAGCGCGTCGATCGCGACCGCCATGTGCGACCACAGGCCGGAACGGGTGCCGGGTGCGAGACCGGTCTGCTTGCCCACGGTCGACACGTCCTGACAAGGGAAGCCGCCGCAGAGGATGTCCACCGGCTCGACCGCGCGCCAGTCGATGGTGGTGATGTCGCCCAGGTTCGGGGCGGCGGGCCAGTGGTGGGCAAAGACGCGGGCGACGGGCTCGTTGAGTTCGGAGAACCAGACGGTCTCGGCATTGAAGATGTGCTCGACGGCGAGGTCAAGTCCGCCGTAGCCGGAGAACAACGAACCAACGCGCAGCGGATGCTCGGCTGGACGGCTTGTGTCGTGCATAAGGGCTCCTGCGCTTCGGTGAACCCCGGAACCCAGGTCGCCTGTCGGCGGCGCCTTTCGCCGGGATGGTCACCTGCCAGGTGCACGACCCGGCGCAGAGCATCCGAGAAGGCGCCGTCACCGACCACGACCGCCAGCCACCGATGACCTCTCGACGCCACCCCACGGCTCCCGTCAGGCAGGCTCGTTCCGGCCCCGCTTCGGACCTTTCGTGAAATGGACACGCGTCTTGCAGGTCGAGGTTGACGCCGTCAACCAAAGTTGACGGCGGTAGTTCCAGGAGGAACTTGATTGGGTCCCTCACTGCTCACCTGACTGTCGCGAAAGGAGGCAGCGGTGACGGTTTCGATGCGGGTCATGTCGGCAGGTGACGGCTACAAGTACCTGCTGCGCACGGTCGCCGCCGCGGACGGCGATCGATCACTGTCCACGCCCCTGACCCGCTACTACGCGGAGGCAGGAACGCCTCCCGGTCAGTGGCTCGGGTCCGGTGTCGCCGCGCTCGGCAAGGGCGAGGTCGCGACGGGTGATCGGGTGTCGGAGGCCCAGCTCCAGCTCTTGATGGGGATGGGTCGTGACCCGATCACGGGCGACCCCCTGGGTCTGGCGTTTCCCGCCTACAAGTCCGTCTCGGAACGGATCGAGGCGAGGATCGCCGATCTGGACTCCTCCATGTCACCGGGTGCGAAGGGTGAGGCGGTCGGCCAGATCGAGGTCGAGGAGACCGAACGTGGAACGCGGCGGGCGGTGGCCGGGTTCGACTTCACCTTCTCGGTTCCGAAGTCCGCTTCCGCGCTCTGGGCGGTTGCCGATGCCGGAACCCAGGCGTTGATCGGTGAGGCCCATCATCGGGCGGTTGCGGAGGTGGTTGCGTTCATGGAGCGAGAGGTTGCAGCCACCCGCACTGGTGCAACCGCCGGCGACGGAGCCGTTGCGCAGGTCGATGTGACCGGCCTGGTGGCGACGGCGTTCGATCACTTCGACTCCCGCGCCGGCGACCCCCACCTGCACACCCACGTCGTCATCTCCAACAAGGTCCAGACCGCCTTCGACGGCAAATGGCGCAGTCTGGATGGGCGGCCGATGCACGCCGCCGTGGTCGCGCTGTCGGAGCTGCATGAGGCGGTGTTCGCCGATCACATGACCCGCACCTTCGGCGTCGAATGGGAGCCCCGCGACATGGGCCGTGACCGCAACCCGGCATGGGCCATCGCCAGCGTGCCGGAAGAGTTGGTGCAGGAGTTCTCCACCCGTGCCCGGCACATCGACACCGAGAAGAACCGGTTGATCGCCGAATACGTCGACAAGCACGGACGTCAGCCCTCCACCGCCACGATCATCAAGCTCCGCGCCCAAGCCACTCTCAGCACCCGGCCGGACAAGGAGGTCCATTCGCTGGCCGACCTCACCCACGAGTGGCGTACCCGCGCGACCGGGGTGCTCGGCCAGGACGCCACTGGGTGGGCGCGCGAGGCGACCGACAACGACAAGGCGTTGCTGCTGCGTGCCGATGACGTGCCGTTGGATGCGATCGCCGAACTCGGGCAGACGGTGGTCGGGGTGGTGGGTGAGAAGCGGTCGACCTGGCGCAGGTGGAATCTGATGGCCCAGGCGTCGCGGCAGACGATGGGCTGGCGATTCGCCACCATGCAGGACCGTGAGGTGGTCGTGGGGATGATCGCTGACGCCGCCGAGAACGCTTCACTGCGGCTGACACCTCCCGACCTCGCCACGAGCCCGGCGGCGTTCAAACGGGTAGACGGCACGAGTGTGTTCCGGCCCAAGCACTCCACGGTGTTCTCCTCCGAGCAACTGCTCGCGGCTGAGGATCGGCTGCTGGACCGCTCCCGCACCATGACCGCACCCACGGTCCCGGTGCGCACGGTCGAGAAGATCACCGCGCGGCCGGATGCCGAGGGGCAGGTGCTCGGTGAGGATCAGGCCGAAGCGTTGATGAAGGTCGCGGTCTCCGGTCGGATGCTCGATGTGCTTGTCGGCCCGGCCGGGGCGGGCAAGACGACGGCGATGTCCGCGCTGCGCCGCGCGTGGGAAAAAGAACACGGCAGAGGGTCCGTGGTCGGTCTAGCACCTTCCGCGGTGGCGGCGCAGGTACTCGCTGACGACCTTGGGATCGCGACGGAGAACACCGCGAAGTGGTGGCAGAACCACCTCAGCCACGGAACCGACTTCGAGGCCGGTCAGCTCGTCATCATCGACGAAGCCTCCCTGGCCGGAACCCTGTCCCTGGACCGCATCACCCACCTGGCCGAACGCGGTGGGGCGAAGGTGCTGCTGGTCGGTGACTACGCCCAACTCCAATCCGTGGACGCCGGCGGCGCGTTCAACCTGCTCGTGAGTGACCGGGACGATGCGCCCGAGCTGGTCGACGTCCACCGCTTCACCAACGGCTGGGAGAAGACCGCATCCCTCGCCCTGCGGCACGGTCGTACCGAGGTCATCGACACCTACCTCGACCACCACCGCATCCACGAAGGCGACGGCGAAGTGATGACCGACGCCGCATACTCCGCCTGGCGCGCGGACCGGGAACAGGGGTCGGTGTCGGTTCTGATCGCTGAGACCCGCGACGACGTCACCACCCTCAACACCCGTGCCCGCGCTGACCTGATCCTCGACGGCACCCTCACTCCCGGCCGAGAAGTCGAGCTCACTGACGGCACCACCGCCGGAGTCGGCGACACGATCATTACCCGCCGTAACGACCGCCGTCTGCGCAATGGCAAGGACTGGGTCCGCAACGGCGACACCTGGACCATCACCGGCGTCCGCGACGACGGCTCGATCACCATCCGTCCGACAGGACGCAGGTTCGGCGGTGCGATCTTGCTTCCGGCTTCGTATGTGTCCGATCATGTCGATCTGGGTTACGCGGTCACGGCGCACAGGGCGCAGGGCGTCACCGTCGACACCGCCCACGTCCTGGTGGAACCGAGGGCCACGCGGGAGAACTTCTACGTCGCCATGACCCGCGGCAAGCACGCCAACCAGGCCTATGTGGTCCTCGACCGGCCCGACGACGCCCACGCCGAGCCGCATCCGGGTGACACCCCCGACGCCACCGCACGGAGCGTGCTCTACGGGGTACTACAGCACGTCGGGGCCGAGCTGTCCGCCCACGAGACCATCAACGCTGAACAGGAGCACTGGGGCTCGATCGCTCAGCTCGCCGCCGAGTACGAGACCATCGCCGCAGCAGCCCAACACGACCGCTGGGCAACCCTCGTACGGTCCTCCGGCCTGACCACCGAACAAGCCGACGCCGTGATCGAGTCCGAGGCGTTCGGGGCGCTCACCGCCGAACTACGCCGAGCAGAGGCCAACCACCACGACCTCGACCGCTTATTCCCACGTCTGGTCGCCGCTCGCGGGTTCGATGATGCCGACGACATCGCCTCCGTCCTGCATCACCGTGTCGCCCGGGCCACCGCACGGCCGGCAGGCTCTGGCCGCCTCCGCAAGTCGCCGCGAATGGTCGCCGGGCTCATCCCACACGCTGGAGGATCGATGCCCGAAGACATGCGCCAAGCACTAGATCAGCGACGCCACCTGATCGAGATTCGCGCCGAGGCCGTCCTCGATACCGCCCTCGACGAAAAGGCCACGTGGACGAAAGCACTTGGGACGCCGCCTCGCGATCAGGCGAAGCACCGGATTTGGCGCCGACAGGCTCGCACCATTGCCGCCTACCGCGACCGCTACAGAATCAGCGACGATGTGCCGCTTGGTCTGACGCCAGAAGCGACTGCACAGAGGATTGACGCTGCACGCGCACAGGTCGCACTCAGGAGCCTCCTTGCGTTGAAACCGCAGGATTCCGATGCTCGGCCGGGTCCCACACCAAGCACGACTCAGCAACTGGGCCTCTGATCAGAATCGTGGCCACCGGCTCCCATGGCTGGTAACGTGAAGTTACGTCCCTTACGAGGAGGCTACGAGAAGATGGCGGAAGATCACGAGGTCTTGACGGCCGACGAAGCGGCGGCCTTGCTGCGCGTCTCGTCCAAGACGGTCCTTGCTCTTGCGCGCTCGGGCTCTCTTCCGGGAGAGAAGGTGGGACGAGCCTGGCGGTTCGTCAAGAGCGATGTTCTCGCCTACGTGCGGGGTTCGGACGAAGCGAGGGGGAGCGGACGCGAATGACCGATGAAGCGATGCGGCCACTGACGCTCGAAGGCGTCGTCGGGTCTCGCCTCCGTCCGGCTGCACTTGGCGAGCGTTCGGCACAGCGTCCCGAACGGGGGTCCTACGAATGCTAGATACATCGCAGTGGCCGGAGGTGGAGCTTGACGTTCTCAAAGAGGTGCATCTCGACCCAAAGAACGTTCGCCTCGAAGTCGCCGACGCGAAGGTCGAGGCTGACATCATCGAGGACCTTTTCGTCAACGAGGACGCGCTGGGACTGGTCGAGGGCATCTGCAAGGTTGGCTACCTGACGCACGAGACTCCGGTCGTTCTCAAGCGTCGCGGAAAGTATGTGATGGTCGAGGGTAACCGTCGATTGGCTGCGCTCAAAGCTATTCAGAACCCGATGCTTGTCCCAGATTACCAAGCACGCATATCCGCACTTGCGGCTTTGCTGCCTGATCGATCTAGCCTTTCGAAGATTCGTGTCATGATTGCGCCGAATCAAACACAAGCCGACCAACTTATCGCGGCAATTCATACAGGAAACCTGCGTAAAGCTTGGACCCCAAGCAGGCAGGCCGCGTTCTTCCAAGCGCAGATAGATGCTGGGCGGAAGTTGAAAGAACTTCTGACGAGGTATCCAACGATTGACGTCAGAAAGTTTGTATTCCGCGCTCACATCATCAACCTCTTCAAGTCAGTCAAATATGACGATGCGGAATTGCAGGACTTTCTTGCTACCAAGAAGTGGGCGCGAGGGTTGTCCACTCTCGCCCGCATATATGAGTCGAAGGAATTTCTGGAGCTCACAGGCCTCGCGATGCAGGACGATGGACGTGTCACGAAGACAGTGTCGGACGCTGTGTTCAAGAGCATCGCGACGGCCATCGTTCAAGGGATGTACGACGAGAACATCAATACTCGTAGTCTGAACTCGATTAAGAGTCCGAGGTACACGCAACTTATGGGCGAGCTTCGTCGGATCGTCGCGGATGCCAATGCAGGGGAAGAACCTAGTGGCAACTCGACTTCAGGGCCACCTGGCGGAGTGGCTTCAGGGGCCTCTGGTGGAACTAAGAGCGGGGCGGGAGCGGCTGGCGGGTCGGGCTCGACGGGCACTGGGGCGTCATCCGGGTCCGGCACTCCAATGGGTCCTGCATCCGGAGGAACTGGGGGCACAGCAACGAAGCAGCCTCCCGCTGGAAAGAAGAAGAAGCCGAAGAATCTTGACCTGGGCCAAGTGAAGGCGCCGGACAGCTATCCCGAGGCGTTGAAGTTGTTGCTCGGTGAATTGTCGGAGATAGATGTTCAGAAGTTCCCGAACGCAACTTTCCTCATGATTCGCGCCGTTTTGGAGAAGTCAATTAAAGCGTTCGCTGAAGCCAAGTCGATTGATATCAAGGGAACCGGGAACAGCCAGAACGGCCGGGTTCAGCTTGGACACGCGCTGAACTGGTTACTTGACTATGTGAAGGCGAACGGACCCAAGTACCTCATACAGGTCGTGGAGGGCGTGCGTACTGGAAAGCTTGTGACATACACGAACTCAAGCGATTCGCTCAACGCGCTCAACCATAACCACCACTTCAAGGTAGATGCCGACCAGGCGTTCGCGATGTGGGGTTCAATTGACTCGATTATGAGATATGCGATGAAGCCATGAGTGCAGTGGGAATCGGTGTAACCAGTAGGCGTCCGCGAATATCGCCGCTTCGGTATCCCGGCGGTAAGTCCGCGTTATACTCTCGGTTGCGGCAGATTATTCGCGACATGGGCATGGCTGGCTGTACCTACGTTGAACCGTATGCGGGCGGTGTTGGAGCCGGACTCAGCCTCCTCGTGACTGGGCAGGTAGAACGAGTGGTCATAAACGACCTCGATCCGGCGATCCACGCATTCTGGGCAACGGTGCAGGCCGAGCCAGAGTTCTTGATTGATCGAGTCCGCGAAGTCCGGCTTGATGTCGACGAGTGGCGTCGTCAGCGTGAGGTCTATGTATCCGCTGACACGACGGATCTCTCGAAGCTTGGGTTCGCCACGTTCTATCTAAACCGCACCAACAGATCTGGTGTACTCAATGGAGGCCCCATCGGAGGGCTCGATCAGACTGGTAACTACAAGATCGATGCTCGCTTCAACCGGGAGGGACTAGCTGAGCGTCTCCGAATTCTTGCCTTGTACTCGGACAATATCGTGGCCACTTCCCGCGATGGTGTAGAGGTTATCACCGAGTATGCGGCGAAGAGCGATACGTTCATCTACGCTGACCCGCCGTACTTCGAGAAGGCCGGCTCTTTGTACTTAAACGCGTTTACTGCTGAGAACCACGAGGCTCTAGCTCGGGTGCTCAACAGTGTCTCTGATAGCCATTGGATATTGACCTACGACAACGCGCCTCAGGTTGCGCAGCTCTATGCGGCGCGCCGCCGCCGTGAGTTCGAGTTGCACTACTCTGCGCATCGGGTCGTGAAAGCGACCGAGGTGGCGGTCTTGTCGGATGCTCTGCCCGACATCGGCGAGGGTTGGCCGCTCGGCACTCAGTCGTAGCAGGCCCGTTGGCGCCTACGGACGTTACGACTGCTGAGCAAGCATCCGGGACGCACCGGCAGGCATTTCTCCCGTTCGACGTCGGCGTCCATGTCCTTCAAGTGCGAAATTCTCACTCAGGGTTCTTCATATCCTTGCTCCGGCGTATGATCAGAACTGAGGCAGGTCCTCCTTGATTACGGGTCCTTTTCGGGACGGCCCACCACGGGCGCTCATACACGTACTGCCTCCTCGACGGAGAGACACGTGTGACGAGAGGCCCGCAATGTTCCGCTCAGTCTGGACGCTTAGCGCCCGCACCCGCTACTACATGCCCACCAACCGGCTACTCGACGCGATCCGACGCCGCCACAACCTGAAGTGGGGCATCCCGGCGATGTTCCTCGCCGCGCCCTACCTGCTGATTGCGAGCATCTGCACGGGCGCCCTCGCCGCCGGTGCCCCGGGGTGGTTGCATCTACTGGTGCTGTGGTCGGTGTGGAACGCGATGAAGTTCGTCATCATGGGACCGGTCAGCCTCGTCCTCCTCATCCGCGCCCTCATCGGAGAGGCGGTCGCCCGTCGCCGGGATCGAACAGGCAATACCCCGAACTGGACCATGAGCCAGGGGGCTCACTGACTACGTCGCAGCGAGATAGCGATCGCTGGTCGTTCTAGTCGACCGGCGTGCTTAGTCACGCTCGCGACGGTCCGGAGGTCCGACCGGAAACAGCACGCGCCCTCAGTGGTCCCTTCTCGCGCCCGCCCGTCGCTCTAGAATCGAGGATGAGTAGCACGGTCGCTCCGGACCTCGCACTCGCGGCGAGAGGATGACGGTGACCGACGCGACGCCATCTCAACGGTTGGACCCGCGCGACCTGCTCAGCGAGTGGGCGAACGCCTCCGACGAGTGGGTGCGCTACATCGTGAGGCACGTCCTTAACGGTGGCGGGCCGCTCGGAAGCGAGGAGCAGTCCGGAGCGTACGTCCTGTTCCGCCAGGAGAAAGCCTTCGATACCCGCGAGCTCCCGGCGGAGGAGCCGCTCCTCACTACCGAACGCGAGGATGAGGCGATCGAGCCGCTGACCCTTACCTCGCTCTCCGATGTCGTCGGTGTCAACGCCTTGGTAGAAGGCGGAGTCATCAAGCCGCATGCCGGCTTGACGATCTTGTTCGGAGAGAACGGCACTGGCAAGACGGGGTACTCCCGTATCTTCAAAGCCCTCGCGGCGAGCCGCACTGCCGATGTGATCCTCGGCGACATCGAAGCGGCATCCACGCAGCGCCAATCAGCACTAGTCGGCTACACGCTCGGCGCTGAGCCGAAGACGTACACCTGGACTGGCCAGCAGGGTGTTGCGCCCTTCACCAGGATGTCAATCTTCGACAGCCCTTCTGTCAGCTTCCACGTCGATGACGACCTTGAGTATGTCTATGTGCCAGCAGCCCTGGCGCTGTTCAATCACGTCATCGCAGGCATCAAGTCGGTACAAGCCCACATCGACCAGGCTGTCGAAAGCCTACGATCAGGGTCCACGGCGCTCCTGTCTCGCTTCCCACGCACAGCCGCCGTTTACCCGCTCATCGAGACGCTGGGAGCGTCCACCGATCTGGAGTACCTGAGGTCGCTGGCCGACTCCGATTCCGACGTCGACACACGCATCGGTGACCTGCGCCGCACGGTCGCGGCGCTGGAGGCGGACACCATCAGCGCTGAGATCAAGCTGGAACAGCGAGTCGAACGCGTCTTGACGCAAGCTACCAACGCGGCCACCGTGATGGCTGACTTCAATATCGAGGCCTACGGCCGCGAACGCGACACGCTACACGGACTTGAAGAGGACTACCGCACCTTCCGCACTGCGTTGTTCGAGGCAGCCGACCTGCCGGCTGAGCCCGACGACACCTGGAGCACGTTTATCGAAGCCGGCGAAGACTACCAAGCACATCTCGTCGCGGTGGGAGCACACGACGCCGATCGATGCCTGTACTGTCGGCAGCCGCTGAACGAAGCGGCGGGATCGTTGATCGGCAAGTACTCCGAGTATCTCGAAGACAAGATCACAACCGAGATCGCCGCCTCAGAAGCGCGGCTCCACGCACTTACGGAGCCGGTCGCTTCGATCCAGGTCAACGACGTGACCACCTTCGCCGACGAGTACGCAGACACCGAGGACAAGCCCCACTTCCACGTGGAACTCGACAGGACCCTCAGCACTCTGGCTGAGCTGACAGAGCAGCTTCGCTCCGCTTTCGCCGTGGACACCGCACTGACCCAACGCACCGCGATAGATGCGATAGCGCTCGGCTCGGCACTGGAGACCAACAGGCAGGACCTTGACGACCTGAGGACACAGGCAGCTACGCGAGCCGACTCCTTGACCGAGAAGAAGAAGGAACTCGTCGAGCTAGAAGCCGCAGCAGAACTGACGAAGTCGTGGACGCTCATCGAGTCACATGTCCGCGACGCTAAGCAAGCGGACCGGTTGGCGCTGCTCGCCAAGCCCATGCCGGGGCTCCTGCGCGCCGTGACCGGACTGGCCAAGACCGCAAGCGACCAGATGATCAACGAGAGCTTCGACGCGCTGTTCAGCGAAGAGTGCGCGGCACTTCGCGCGCCAGCGCTACATGTGGAGTTTGTCGGCCGCCAGGGACGCGCGCAACGCCGCAAGATCCTCAGCGGGAAGCACAAACCATCCAAGGTGCTCTCCGAAGGAGAACAGAAAGTCCTCGCAATAGCGGACTTCCTCGCCGAAGCGCGTCTCGCCGGGATCACCGCGCCCGTCATCTTCGATGATCCTGTCTCAAGCCTGGACCATCGCCGCATCAACGAAGTCGCGCAACGCGTCGCATCGCTCGCCGATACGACACAGGTCATCGTCTTCACCCACGACATCTTCTTCGCCAGCACGTTGCTTTCACTCATGGAAGCGAACAAGCGCTGCTCCTACTTCCAGATCACCGATGAAGAGGGCAAAGGGAAGGTCACCCGAGCGACAGGTCCCCGCTGGGACAGTTTGAGCAACATCAAGAAAAACATCAACGAGACCATCCAGACAGCGAAGTCACAGGACGGCGACACGCGGGCGGCGCTGGTCCGCACAGGCTACGACTGGGTGCGCGCATGGTGTGAAGTCTTCACCGAGACTGAACTACTCCAGGGCGTCACTCAGCGCTACCAACCCAACGTGCGCATGACCAACTTGCCCAAGATCAAGTCCGAAGCACTTCCTGCTGCGATCGATACCGTCAACCGCATCTTCGAGGAAGCATGCCGGTACATCGACGGCCACTCACAACCTCTGCCCAGTCTCGGGGTCAGCCCTACACTCGCTGGACTCGAAGCCCACTGGGCCGAGCTGACCGAAGCGCGAACCGCATACAACGCGGCAGCCCCGCAGGCCCTCTCATAGACACGCCCGCCGCAGTAGCCCCGACACCCAGCCACAGCCATTCATGCCGATGCTCCTGCCCGTCTACCGCTGGCGCGGATCGGCACATCGACGTTTGCCAGAGCGCGCCTAACCGCCTGCTGACTGACCCCGAACCGCAAGCCGACCTCCATCAGACTCAACCCGCCGGCGTACAACTCGACGGCTTCGGCGAGGTCGCACTCATCGAGACCGCGCCTGCGGATCGGGATCGAACGGCGGACCAGATGGGCCGCCGCCGTGCGGCGGTGAACGCTGAACCGCTCGCCCAGCTCCACCAGAGTCGCGCCCGCCTCGTAGAGGGTCACCAGCTCGTCCACCTGAGCCGGGCTCAAAAAGGTTTGAGTCATCCCAACCGCACGCACCATCCGCCCGCGCGAGTCCACCACGGTTGGCTCCAGCCTCCGCCGAGACCGCCCGTAGACTCCCCGCGACCTGCGAGAAGCCAGGGTTTTCAAGGCCGAGCAGGGGTTCTCAAACTCCCTACGGAGGTCCACCAGAAGGTCGTTGTTCAAACCAACGACATCACCGGTTTGAGTTCCAGACTCCGCCGTCCGTCCTTGCCGGCGGACGGCGAGGGTCTGGACGTCGGGCTTGAAGAAGACGTTGAACGGGACGCCGGGGTCGCCGTCGATGGTGTCGTCGTCGGTGACGATGAGTTTGTCGAAGAAGGCTTGGTTGGCGATCCGGCGCAGCGAGTCGTCAATGCTCATGTAGATCGCGTGCATGTCCCCTGCGAGGGCGAGGCAGTCGTCCAGGTGCGCTTTGGCTTGTTCGTACTCGATGTCTCCGGCGTTGATCTGCGCGTCGAGGAACGCGAGCCGTCGAGCGATGCGGCCCTGCTCGGTGGCGAGGAGGTCGAGGGGCACGGCGCCGGCGTAGTGAGCCTGCATGAGTTTCTGGCGTTCATCGCGGAGTGCGTCGCGTTCGATCTTGTACGCCTGGGCTTCCTGTCTGGCGACGTTGTGGAGCCGGTCGAACTCGCTGGTGACCAGCTCGCGCAACGCGGGCAGGATGTGTTCGGGTATCTGCACGCGCCGGTAGCAGTCCTCGACGGCGGCTTCGATGTCGGGCACGAACATGGATTTGCGTTCGCAGTTGGTGCGCTTGGCGTGCCGTCCGGAGCACATGAAGTAGGGGTAGATCAATCCGCCGCGGCTCTTGGCGTTGGTCAGCGTGAGCCGGGACCCGCACTGCCCGCAGTACAGGGTGCCTTTGAGGTAATGGTCATGGGACTGGGTTTTCTCCCCGGAGGTCTGATGGGCAGTGAGCACGGCCTGGACCCGGTACCAGACCTCGGGCGCGACCGGCGGTTCGTGCAGGCCGTCGTAACTGGCGCCGCGGAACCGGACGCTGCCCTTGTAGTAGGGGTTGGTCAGCATCTTGTGGATCGTGGACAGCACCGGCGCCTTGGATGGGCGCTTGGGGGTCGGCACGGTGGTCAGCCCACGATCGATGAGTTCCTCGCGCAGGCTGATCGTGGAGTGGTTGCCGGTGGCGTATGCCTCAAACGCCCATCGCACCAGCGGTGCCCGGTCGGGGTCGACCTCGACGGTGCGGACTTCCCGGCCGATTTCGTCACGGCGGGTGACGTTGAGGTAGCCCATCGGGGCTTTGCCGTTGGTGCCGCCATTGAGTGCTTTCTGGTTCATGCCCTTGGCGACTTCACCGGCGAGGTTGCGGGAGTAGAACTCCGCGATGGTGGACATGATGCCGTGCAGCAGCATCCCCGAGGGGGTCTCGTCGATGTTCTCGGTCGCGGAGACGAGCATGACCCCGGCCTCTTTCAGGGCCAGGTGGATGGTCACGTCGTCGGCGCGGTTGCGGGCGAGTCGGTCGACCTTGTGGACGATGCAGTAGGCGACCTGGTGGGTCTTGACGTACTCGATCATCCGCATCAGCTCGGGCCGGTCGGCCTTGCGGGCGGATTCGCCGGCGTCGATGAACTCTTCGGTGATGATCGCGTTCAGGTCTCGGGCCTTGCGCAGGTTCGCCTCGCGCTGCGCGGGGATCGAGAAGCCTTCGTCTCGTCCGCCCTTGGAGGCCTGCTCCTTGGTGGACACGCGCAGGTAGGAGACCGCGAGGGTGGTGGTCTCACCGACGCGATCCAGAGCCTTGCTGGCAGATGGGCGTGATGTCGTGGCGGTCATGGGGCGTGTTTCCTTCCCCGGTGGTCGGGGCCAGCACGAGCGACCGCATGACCGCTGGTGCGGTGCGACTCGTAAAGGGGAGGGGCTGATGCAGGAACGGGTGACAGGTTGACCTGCCCTACCCCTGCATCAGCCCCGGCCGAACTTATAGCTCATTGCATCGCCATGTACCCAGGTGATCTTGTCGCTGAGTTGGCGGGTCTCGTCGAGCACATCCTCGTCGAGATCGATGCCTGTCACCTCCGGCACGGTGTTCCGCAGTTCTTTCGAGAGCAGCCCGTTCCCGCATCCCACGTCTAGGGCAGAGCGAGCATCAGTGGGCACGGCGTCGAGAATCAGCCGGTGATAGTGGATGTTGTGGTTCCACCGGCCCCTCGAACTCTCCATCCCTCAACGCTACGACGCCCATCCCTGCGGCCGCAGCCGAGAACAGACCCGCCGTGCGCTGTGCCCATTCAGCGAATGCCAGAAGGATCGTCATCCCCATACCGTATAGTTATACGGTATGGGGATGAGTCAGCCAGTATCCAGTCGTACCCGTCGCGCAGGCGGAAGCAGGCGAGCAGTCGTTCTCGGTCAAGTCGTCGAGGTACTTGCAGTCCGTGGTTTTGCTGGGACGCGGTTCGCTGACGTCTCCGAGGCGTCGGGGGTGGCGGTCAGCACCTTGCAGGGCTACTTCGGCTCGCGCGAGGACATGCTGATCGAGGCGCTGAGGGGTGCCACGTCCGGGGAGGTAGCGGCTCTCCATGACCTTGCCGCTGGGTTCGATGATCCGTGGCAGCAGTTGGTCACGCTGGTCGATCGCGGGCTGTCCACGAGCGCCGCGACATGGCGGATGCTGATGGAGTTCTGGACTGCCGCCGCTCACGACGCTGAACTTCACGACCACGCTGCCGCGCTTGCCGCACAGTACCGCGAGCCGTTCACCGATGCGATGCGCCGGGGCATTGAGAGCGGCGTGTTCACGCCTCGGTTCGATGTGTCCGCGATTGTGGATGTGGTCGTGGCGACGATGGACGGTCTGCTCTACCCGGTCGTGCTCGGACACCGTGGGTCAGACGACATGGACTACCGCGATGTAGTACTTGCGCAGCTCTCGTTCGTCCTCGGGACGGACGCATGATCCTGACCGAGCGCACCGCTCATGCGGTCGCAGCGGGCGAGGTCACCGTGGCCTACCGCCGCTGGAAGCAACCACGCGTGAAGCCGGGCACCACGTTCGGCACCATCGCGGGCGTGGTGCGCGTGGAGAGGATCGAGCTGACACCCGCATCGGGATTGACCGACGCCGATGCAAGGCGGGCCGGGTACCCCTCCCTGGACGCTCTGGTCGCTACCTTTCGGGGCGATCGCGACGACCCGCTGTTCCGCATCGATCTCTCATGGGTTGCACCTGATGCGCGCACCACGCTCGCCAACGATGCGAACCTCACGCCCGAGGACATCGCGGACATTGACGCGCTCCTTGAGCGGCTCGATGCCCGCACCCCGTGGGCGCGCACCACGCTGGCACGCATTGGCCAGCAATCAGGAATCACCGCATCGTCACTGACCGCCGGGCTGCCGGTGGGGAAGGAATCGCTCAAGCGACGTATCCGCACGCTCAAAGAACACGGCCTGACTCGCAGCCTGCGGGTCGGCTACGAACTCTCCGAACGCGGCCACGCCTACCTCGGCGCCACCGACCAACAGCAAGGACAACGCACATGACCACGATGGTCTCCGGCGCCCCGGCCCTCATCGACCTTCAAACCCCAGACGAGGACACCTCCGTCCAGTTCTACAGCGCCCTGTTCGACTGGAAGATCGACAAGCAGAACCCCAGCGGCTACCGCTACGCCCGCACCGAGGCCGGAGCAATCATCGCTGGCATTCGCACGGCCTACGGCGACGCTCCACCTGCGTGGACGCTCTACCTCGCCACCGACGACATCGCGAGCATCGCGATCCGCGCGACCGAAACCGGTGGGAGTGTCCTGCACGGCCCCGTTGACGTGCCGGGGCAAGGCGGTGTGCTCATCATCGCCGACCCGACCGGAGCCGTCACCGGGTTCTGGCAGCCCGAGCCTGGCTACAAGTTCGCTTTCCAGGTGCCCGGCGCACTCGCGTGGGCCGAGCTCCTGACGCCGGACGGCAAGAACGCTGACGAATTCTACGCCAGCCTGACCGGAGTCAGCGCGACGCAGATCGGCGACGGCGAGCACTACGACTACACGGTCTGGACTCTGCCCGGCCAGCAGACACCCGTCGTCGGACGACTCCACACCGAACTGCATCCGGAAGTGCCCGCGCACTGGCGCAACTACTTCGCCGTCGATCCCGAGGTCGGCACAGACAAGATGATCGAGACGGCGACCATTCTGGGCGCTGCGGTGACCACGGAGCCGAGCGACATTCCAGCCGGACGCATCGCCGTGCTGACCGACCCGACTGGCGCGCAGTTCGCGCTGCTCACACCGGCTCCACGGGACTGACAAAGCGCCAGGTCAAGGTCACCGACCAAGGTCAGTTCACTTGCACACCGTTCGCCGCACGGTCGTGAAGTTGTCCGGCGACAGCCGCGCCCGAGTCCGGGGGCCACACGTCCAGAGTCGCAAGTATGCTGGGAAATGCGCGAATGCGCGCGATCACAGGTGAGTGTGTTTGGGGCACCTCGGCTACCCCATTGCCGCACACCGCCCAGTCATCTGTCGGGGAACTTTTAGTTGAGGAACGACCCCTGACTACGCGGGGACTTTCACTGACCCTCGTCGCGATCTTCTCGGCGGCGAGCAAGGAGCGTAGTCTTGAACTCCAGAGAGGAGACGAGAATCATGGATCGAATTTCAGTAGACCACCGAGTCATGGGTGGGGTGCCCTGCATCCAGGGGACTCGCATCCCTGTGTCCATGATCGTTGGGCGGATTGCAGAGGGTGTTTCTGAGTCGGAGGTGCTGGAGGACTACCCGCAGCTCACCACTGATGACATCCATGCGGCCCTGCGGTATGCAGCAGCCGCGGTGGACCAACGAGAGCTGCCTCTCCAGCCGACTGCATGAAGTATCTGCTGGATGAGTGCCTCAGCGTACGAGTGAGAAAGATCCTGCGTGCCGCTGGGCACGACGTCGTGCATGCGGCAGACCTCGAACTGCTCGGCGAAGTCGATGATCATGTGATGCTGGCAGCCAAGCGAGACGGACGAGTTCTAATTTCCGCGGACACAGACTTCGGGGAGTTGCTGGCCAAGAGTGGAGACACCCTGCCTAGCGTGGTGCTTCTGCGTAGGGCTGGTAAGACTCCCGAAGAACAATCTGAGGTCTTGATCCGCAATCTCCCAGCGATCGAACCCGATCTCAAGGATGGTGCTTTCGCCACCATCAAAGATGAACGGATCCGGGTCCGGTCTCTGCCGCTGCATGGCTGAGTACGACCAGGTGCGCCCCAAGTGCGCCCCTATGGTCGGGTGAACCGCTCTGACTAGGGCGATGTGCTATGACTAACTGCTTTGCAAGCTGGATGTCAGGGGTTCGAGTCCCCTAGCCTCCACAATTGAAGACGTACTAGAACACCTGACATCGGTTGATGTCGGTTCTGGTGTGAGGGCGGCGAAGGGCTCAGCGAGTCGGATCGTCGCCCTTTCGTCTTCGCTGATGTCGATGCCGTTCGTGAGGGCTTGGTTCGCCAGCCGCTTGCCCTGCTCGTTCGTGCGGGCGTAGAGGTTGGCGCAGTCGACCAGCAGGCTCAGTGCCGTGCTGAGTTGCTTGCGTGATCCCTCGTGCTGGTCGTGTTCGCTGGCAAGCCTGCGGTCGATGTCAGCGAGCCCGGCGCGGATGCGGTCTTGGTGACGCTTCAACGTGTCGAGGTCGATCGCGTCGGCGAAGTGCGCGGCCAGGAGCTTGTCGCTCTCGTTCTGGAGTCGCTTGCGGTTCGCCGTCAGCTCGGCCAGTTCCTGGGAGCGGGAGGCGAGGCGTTCGTCGAAAGCTGCCTCGACCTGCGCCGTGAGGGCGGTGTACTCGTCCTCGGTGATCGCGACGTCGCGGTAGCAGTCGGCGACGAGTTGCTCGGCGACCCCGACGGGTACGGCGCGGCGGGTGCAGTTCTTGCGCTTGGAGGCGCGGCCGGAACAGACGTAGTAGGCGTACCGGACGCCTTGCTTGTTGGCGGGGTAGTCCAGTTGCATCCGCGACCCGCAGGTCCCGCAGAACAGCGAGCCCTTCAGGTAGTGGTCATGGGAGCGGCGTCGCTCGGAGGCGATCTTGCGGGCGTTGAGCAGTGTCTGTACCTGCTGCCAGGTATCGATGTCGATCAGCGGTTCGTGGGTGCCGGGCTGTTCCGCGCCTTTGTAGCGGACGATGCCGATGTAGTACGGGTTGCGCAAGATCTTGAAGAACCCCGAGCGGGCTACCGGCCCGGAGGCGCGCTTCGGGGTGGGCAGGGTGGTCAGGCCGCGGGCGGTGACTTCCGCGAGCAGGTCCACGACGGTGCGTTCCGCGGTGGCGTACTGCTCGAACACCCATCGCACGAGCGGTGCCCGCTCGGGGTCGATCTCCACGGTCCGGTACTCGCGGCCCTGCTCGTCGCGCTTACGGACGTTCAGGTAGCCGATCGGGGCGCGCATCGGTGTGCCGCCGGTCTCGAACTTCTGTGTGAGTCCCTTGGTGACCTCGGTGGCGAGGTTCTTGGAGTAGAACTCCGCAATCGAGGACATGATCCCGTGGAGTAGCATCCCCGAGGGGGTCTCGTCGATGTTCTCCGTCGCCGACACCAGAGTCACTCCGGCTTCGACCAGGCGGCGGTGAATCTCCACATCATCGAGCCGGTTGCGGGCCAGGCGGTCGATCTTGTGCACGATGCAGTAGGTGACCTGGTGGGAGGCGATGTAGTCCAGCATCCGCTGCAGGTCCGGCCGGTCCGCTGACCGGGCAGATTCACCTGCGTCGACGAACTCCGCGACGATCCGCGCGCCGAGTGCCTCGGCCTTGTGGGCGTTGGCCTCGCGCTGCGCGGGGATCGAGAAACCCTCGTCCCGTCCGCCCTTGGCCGCCTGTTCCTTGGTCGAGACCCGCTGATAGGTCACCGCCGTCAGCGACGGAGCGGTCTCAGCCTCGGGTGCGGAAGCCAGGAGTGTCATCGTCTTCATTTCCTCTCTCACCCGTCACCGCTGCCGGGCCGGGATGGTTGTGATCCTCGCGCGCGTCGCCGGCACGGCGGTGCGCTTCTGCGACATCTTCGGCGTGCAGCTGGTCGGCCAGGTGCAGGACGAGAGCGACGAGGCGCTTCGTGTCAGGTTCTTTCCGCACGCGTGGTTCGGCCGAGATCCTGCGGCCGTTGCTCGTGGTGCGGTAATAGCGCATGGAGGCAAGGTGCACCGCCGTTCCCCAAGATCAGCGACGGGGAAGGTAGCGCAGCCGATGGGTGAGGCCGGGTGTCTGAGGTGGCCGGGAGACTCACTGTCAGAGGGCTCGTAGGTGTGAGCGACGCTCATCCTGAGCGTGAGACTGTTCGCGGGCCGCATCGAGTCGATCGGCGAAGGCGTTGCTTCCTTTGAGGACGGCGTGGAAGGCTTCGACCTGGGCGTCGGTGAGTTCGACGGCGAGTTGGTCGAGGTCGTACTTCTCCCACCAGTCAGTTAGCTCATTCCAGGTCAGCACGAATGCCCGCACTGGCAACTGGATCACCTGGCCGTCACTGGCTCGTCTAGAGCCTGGCGTGCGCTTCTTGCGTTTTCCTTTCAGGTCGGCACGGGCGCGAGCAAGGGCTTCTTGGGCGAGCCGTTCCAGCTCTGTCTGGCGCTTCGTCCACTGCTCATCGGCCTCGCTGCGGATACGCTTGTAACCAGGATTGACAGAGCCGCCTGATTCGACCCGATCCAGCTCTGCTTGGGCGCGAGCCCGTAGTTCCTCGGGTTGGGCGGGATCGGCGGAGATCTTCTCGAGGTAGCCGATCTTGTCGAACGTCGAATATGAGACACCACCAGGAACCATCGCGGCAGCCTGCTCTCGCGTCGTCCCTAGAGCGCCGACTGACGGTGATGGAGAATTTCCATCACCGTCACTTCCCGTCCGGTGCTGACTGTTGAATCGCGTTGCTTCCTGCCGCCGGGCGGCGTCTTGAGACAAGAGCGCTTTCAGTTCGCGGTAGAGAGCAGCGGACTCCAGTGGGCTGAGCGGCTTGTGCAGCACGTTGTCGTCCTGTTCCGCCAGCAACTGCCCGAGGCGATCGGAGAGGCCGGAGCGGACCCACACGTTCACGGTCTTCCAGCCGAGCTGTTTGATGGCCGCGAGTCGTCGGGCACCGCAAACGAGGAACCCGTCGGGGGTGACGGTGATGGGTTGCAGCAGCCCGTCACGCTTGATGGAGGCGGCGAGGGCGTCGATGTCCCCGAGGTCGGTGCGGTGCCGGTTCCCGACCCGGATCGAGGCCACTGCCCGCTCCAGTTCGATCGCACCCTTCTGTTGGCTCATGGCCGGTCACCTCCCAGCTCCGGGAGCAACGAGCGACAGGGCCTCAACGAGGTCGTCATCGCATAGCAGGAGCGGCACGGTCTCTCCGATAAGGAGCCGTAGCAGTATGCCCCGACCGGCGGTAGTTGCCGCGTAGGCCGGTTCGGGCCTGCCCAGCAGCGTACGGAGCAGCACGTGCCATGCAGCAGACGGGATGTCGAGAAGCGCCCGGGCGTGTCTGTCGCGCCGCAGTGCCTCGAACGCTGTGTGCCGCGAGCCTGCGCGGGTGAGCGCGTCACAGACGTGCTCCACCCCGCTGCGCGCCGTGTCAAAGGGCCACCCCAACAGGGCGAAGAGTTCGATCGCATCCTCGACCGCCGCGCGAGCAGACATCGTTGCGTCTTCCGGCCCGGAGACGGTGAGTCGGGCCAAGCCATCGTCGGTGGCCGCGAGCACCGGGTGGTCATCCGCCCACGGGAAGGCCCGGTCCGAGAACCGTTCCGGGTCAGGGAGTGCAAAGATGTGCGGGCGACGTGCTTGGTGGACCGAGCAGAGCAGGCTTTGGGCGCGTTCTTCGTAGATGCAGGTGATCCGCACCGCGTGCGTGATGACGGCCCACGGGTCACGTGCCTCCCGCGCCGCGCGAGTGCGCATGACATCGAAGGCGGCGGAGGCTGCTTCCCACGGGTCCAGACCGTGCTTGATGGCAAGACCGGCGTACTTCTGCGAGGTGTACTCCATCAGGTCCGCCGCGACGGGATCACGCACCCAGGCGTCGTGCCCTTGCGTGTAAAGTCGACGCAAGAAGCACCGCAGCTCCTCACTTGTCAGCGGGCCTGCGGGCGCACTCGGGTCGGACCGTTCGTCGTGGAGCGTTGCGGTTCCGGTCATGACCTTGACACCTCCTGGCAGGTAGGTGCGCGCTCGCTCCCACGAGTGCGGAGAGACGCCGGGCCGCCGGTTATGGTCCGTGTCTTCGGAAACCGAGATGGCGCTCTGGCGTCGACTTTTCTGATTCGGTCTTGCCGAAGCGGGCACCTCTCTTCGTGTCCCCGACTTAAGACCAGAGCGGGGCTCAGCAGTTGGTGTCCGATGCGGGAGACCGTTAAAGAACATTGGTCGCCGTGATCGCAGAGGTGAGCTGCCAGAGACGTTCGGCGGATTCGGTGTTGAAGGCGTATGGCTGAACTCCGCCATCGTCCATCGAGTCCTGCGGTGCCGCGACGTGGGCGATATCGCAGTCCTCGAGGTAGAGACCGCCGCGACCACCTAGCAGTGGTGAGCTTGCGGCCCACAGACCGGTGGCCGCGCCCTGGCTCGGTGTCTTGAAGTCCTTGCCGATGACCTCGCCGGCCGCGTTGATCCAGCCAAGTCCGATCTGCTCTTCGAGGGGAACCTCACGCTGTAGGCCGGTGATGATCTTGCCGGGGTGTAGTGAGAATGCTCGTACACCGTCGGGGGTTCCGAGGAGGTCGAGATGGAGCGCGAAGAGGGCGTTGGCGGTCTTGGACTGCCCGTACGCCTTCCACTTGTCGTAGCCGCTCAGGAAGTGGAGATCGTTCCAGCGGATATCACAGGAGTGATGTCCGGCCGAGGAATAGACGACGACTCGCGCTCCGCCTTCGGCCAGCAGTCGGTACAGCCGGGTGATGAGAGCAAAGTGACCGAGGTGGTTGACGGTGAGCTGGTAGTCCCAACCCGGGCCGACCGGCTTCTGCGGTGTTGCCATGACACCGGCGGCGGCTATGAGTAGGTCGATCCGGTTGGTCAGTTCGGTGATCCTCTGCACGGCGCGGGCAATGCTGCCGAGGTCGGCAAGATCGACACCACCAAGGACCTTGGCGCCGGCGATGCTCGCGAGTGCGTCTCGTGCGACAGCTGCACGACGAGCTGGAACGAGCACCTGTGCCCCTGCGGCGGCAAGTGCCTTGGTGGTCTCCAGGCCGAGGCCGGAGTAGCCGCCAGTGACCAAGGCGTACTGGCCGGCCAGATCGACGCCCGCCAGAACGTCGGTGGTCGTGCTGGCCGCGGTGAAGCCGGTTCCGAGCGGATGCTGTTCAGTCAAGGTCATGTCATCGACGCTAGAATCTAGAGTGTCCTCTAGGTCAAGTGAGGGGTGTCGTATGGCCGATGACGATGGGCGAACATTCACGATCGGCGAAGTAGCCGGCGCTGTCGGGATGAGCGTGCACGCCCTACGCTTCTACGAGCGCGAACAGCTGCTCGTCGGACCCATCGAGCGGACCGCCAGCGGACGGCGACGATACCGCCCCGTCGACGTCGACTGGTTGCGAGTGTGCACCCGATTGCGCGAGTCCGGGATGCCTCTGACTGAACTCAAACGATTCGCCACCCTCGTCCGCGAGGGGCCGGGCAACGAGATCGAGCGACTCTCGCTACTGGACGCGCAACGCGAACGCGTCGACCAGCAGATCCGCGCCTTGGAACAAGCACGAGAAATCATCACCTGGAAGGTAGACGTCTACGAGCAGCACCTTCGCAACGACGAGGCCATCGGACTGTGGGACCCCACACTCACGACCGGCGCACAGCCATAAGCTCGCAACCAGAGATTGCCCCGCATGCTCGTGCGAGGCGACGCCGGATCAGCCGAAGCGCCTTGGTTCTCAGCACCGAACTGATCGTGCTTCGCTCACAAGCCACTGCGGAGGTGCCACACCTCTTGCAGATCGAGGTTAAAGTCCGCGAATCAACTCAGAGTTGACCGCTCAGGCAGGTGCAGGGCTGCGAATGGCCTACGACTCGATGTTGTACTCGTTGAGGGCAGCGGTATCGCCACCTTGTGGTAACTTGTGTTTGTCATTGTCAAATTAGAGTTGACAGGTTGGGGTGATGTGGTGGCGGAGGTTCCGGGGTCTGCGCGTCTGGTGCTGGCCTCGGGCGTGGTTCATCTGGACGAGCAGGCGGCGGTGTTCGCCGCGATGCTTCTCGGGTGGGAGCGGCAGCAGAAGTCCAGGCTGCTGGCCGAGGCGACGATCGAGCCTCGGATGGCGTTGCTGCGCCGTTTCGCGGAGTTCGCAGGTTCGTTCCCGTGGCGGTGGGGTCCGGGCGATGTGGAGGACTTCACGGTCTCGCTGATGAGTGGCAGCTCGCGTCTGGCGCCGTCAACGATCCGCAGTTGTCACCTGACGTTGCGGATGTTCTGTGACTACCTGCTTGATGTCCGTTACGGGTGGGTGGGCGAGTGTGAGCAGCGGTTCGGGTCGATCCCCTCGCAGGTCTGTCATGACTTCAACACGGTCGCGCATCTGAACGATTACGAGGGCCGGCCGGGCAGGCGTCCGTTCACTTACGAGGAGTTGCAGCACCTGTTTGACTTCCTTGACGCGCGGGTGGAGCGCATCACCCGTTCAGGTCGTAAGGGGGCGTGGGCTGCGTTGCGCGATGCGCAGATGGTCAAGACCTGCTACGCCTACGGGTTGCGCCGCCGTGAGCTCTGCAACCTCGATATTGCGGACCTGCGCCCGAACCCGCACATGCGTCAATGGGGCAGCTACGGCGCGGTCCACGTCCGCTACGGCAAAGCAGTCCGCGGTGGCACGCCCCGGCGCCGGAGTGTGCTCACGGTCCCCGAGTTTGACTGGGTGGTCGAGGGGATGCGGCAGTGGGTCGAGGACGCGCGGCCGTTGCTTGTCTCGGCTGATCGTGACGCTCTTTGGCTGACTGAGCGGCGCCAGCGGATCTCGGTGAACACGATGGATCGCCGGTTCTCCTGGCTGCGGGAGCAGGCCGGCCTCGGCGCGGACCTGTCGCTGCACTGCCTGCGGCACTCCTATGTGACGCATCTGGTCGAGTTCGGCTACCCCGAACGGTTCGTCACCGAGCAGGTCGGTCACTCCTACGCCTCCACCACCGCGATCTACACCTCAGTGTCCAACGACTTCAAGACCAAGACGCTTAAGGCCGCACTCGCGCGCGTCTACAACAGCAAGAAGGAGCGATGACCAGGAAGCTGACGATGCGCTGGCATCTGCGCCAGCTCATGGCTGCCAAGGGCATGTTCGCCACCACCGATCTGGTCGATCCGCTGCACGAGCGCGGGATCGAGATATCCCGGCAGATGGTGCACCGGATCGTGACGAAACCACCCCAGCGGATCAACACCGACCTGCTGGCTGCGCTCTGTGACATCCTGGACTGCACCCCCTCGGACCTGCTGGAGCTACACGTCGAACAGCAGCGCCAAGCACCGGCAGTCAATGACGGCGGTCCCGGGATCGGTGATCTGCGACCGGTGCGTGCTCGGGTGCGACGCCCCGACGGCACTACCGAGTGACCCGCACCAAACACCGGGAATGCGCCCGTTGCGGTCACCTCACCGCCACGGTGATGCTGCCGACCGGGCCGATCTGCTACCGCCGCCGCCGCGACATCGCCTACCACCCGGCCCTCTGCCCCGAGTGCTTCGAGCTGCGCCCGATCGCCTACCCCTCCACGAGCAGCTACGGAGTGCTGGTCTGCGCCGGATGCGCCGGCGAGGAGTCCGTGTTCTCTTGCGCCGAGCGCGGACGCGAGGACCACCCCTACAGCGCCACCCGTTGCGCCCGCTGCATCCTGACCGAACGTCTCACCACCCTGCTCACCGACCCCTCCACCGGGCACATCCACCACCAGCTCCGGCCGCTCTACGACGAGTTGGCGGCCGCGCCGCGGCCGCAGAGCGTGGTCACCTGGCTGAAGAAGCCGCCAGCGACCGGCGCCCGACTGCTCGCGATGATGGCCAGTGGCGACATGCCGGTCAGCCACGAGACGTTCGGCTCGCTGCCAGCGGACCGGTCGCACAACTACCTGCGTGAGCTGCTCGCCGCCTCAGGCGTGCTGCCCGCCTACGAGGCACCCATCGAGCACATGACCCGCTGGCTCGACGACACACTCGCGCCCCTGGCCGCCGACCACGCGGCGCTGATCGGCCGCTATGCGCGCTGGCATCTCATCCGGCACCTACGCGGCCTCGCCGCCCGCGGCGAACTGACCAAGACCGCAACCTATGGAGCACGTTCCCAGGTCAACGGCGCGATCCGGCTCTGCCAGTGGGCCACCGCACACGGCACCCCGCTCACCTGTCTCACCCAGGGCCAGTTGGAGGCATACCTCGCCGAGCACCCCGGCGCAGGAAACATCCAGCAACGGTTCGTCGCTTGGCTGCGCCGCACTCGAACCAATACCGCCGTCACGATCCCGTGGCGAGAGACCACCCTGCCTGAGGTCATCACCGCCGACGATGACCGCTGGGCACAGATCGACCTGCTGCTCCACGACGACACGATCCCGCTCTACGCCCGCATCGGCGGACTGTTCACCCTCCTGTTCGCACAGCCCCTGCAAACGATCGTCGCGATGCGCGCCGACCAGATCACCCTCGATGACGACACTGGCGTGCTCGTCACCTTCGACACCCTGCCCATAGAAATGCCCCCCGGACTCGACACCCTGATCCGCCGCCGCCTCATCCGCCCTGGCACACCCTCAATCGCCAGCACCGGCCACGGATGGCTATTCCCCGGACGCCACCCCGGCCGACACCTGGTCCGCGAAGTATTCCGCGGCAAGCTCGTCGCCTGCGGTATACGCCCCGGCGACTCCCGTCACGCCGCGATGTTCGCCCTCGCCAGCGAGGTCCCCGCGCCCGTCCTCGCCGAACTCATCGGCATCGCCAACAAGACCGCCACCAAGTGGGCCGCCCTCGCAGCCCGCGACTGGAACGGCTACATCATCGACCACAGCTAAGCTCTCAGGCTGGCAAACCGGACTCGTAGAATCAAGAATGAGAACCCAGGCGCGGACACGACAGCTCAACCCGCGCAGAACCGAGGCACCGATGGCCGTTCCTGCTACCAAGGATGACCTCCTCGCTGCGATCGAGAAGACTTTCACCCAGCTGGACAAGGACCTCGACCGGGTTCCTGCCGACGCCACTCGGGAACCAGTTTTGGAAGGCCATGTCAAAGGGACCGCGATGAGCCCTGCGGACCTGGTGGCCTACCTGATCGGCTGGAACCAGCAGGTCCTCACCTGGCACCGTCGCCGCGCCGAGGGGCTGCCAGATGAGTTTCCCGCCCACGGGATCAAGTGGAACGAGCTCGGCGTCCTCGCTCAGCGTTACTACGCTGAACACGCCTCCGACTCCTGGGACAGCCTGCGCGCTCAACTCCTCGACGCGAAGAACCAGAGCATCACCCTGATCCAGAGTTACTCGAACGAGGAACTCTACGGTGAGCCCTGGTACGGCAAGTGGACTATGGGACGCATGATCTCGTTCAACACCTCATCGCCCTATACCAACGCCCGCGGTCGCATCCGAGCCTGGCTCCGCACCCTCTGAGCCAACCCGCACGCCCCGCCGACACCTCCATAAGCGGAGCATTCGCGCCACTCGAATACGACACCTGCACCAGTAGGGTGCGGTCCGAAAAGGATTCCGAGAGAATGAACGAGCAGGTGTCGGCAGAACCGAGAGGAGAGCGATGTCGTTCGCAGATCGATTCGGGTACGCCCGCCCCGAACCCCCACGAACGCTGGTCGAGCGTGACAGTGATGCTGTCCGTCTGGTGCTATGGAACGTCGTTAGCGGCGGCGGAAAGAGCCCACTCGCCGCCTACCGGGGCCTTTGCGAGCACACCCAGCAACTTCCCGACGCGAACATCTGGAGCGATTCATACGCAGACGAGTCCGCAAGGGCAATCCTCGATCAGATGAGCTGGATCGATGTGTACGAAGCCTTGGAGGAGGAGTTCTCGAATGCGAGGGGGCAAGCACGTTCAGACATTGAGCGGGCCGCGAACCGGGCGCTCTCTCGAAGTGGGATCGCTTATGAGATGCGAGACGGGCGGTTCGAGTTCTACGAACCGGTTGCAAATCAGTTCGAAACTCGACACGATGAGGATGAGGCGCTTGCATCGTTGATGGACGAGTTCGAGCCGGTCCGCAAGCAGTACCTCAACGCACTGCGTAACCTGCGTAGCAAGCCGGTGAATCTCGAAGGCGCGGTAGCGGACGCAATCAATGCGCTCGAAGGGGTTGCGAAGATCGTTGCGGGAAGACCGCAAGCAACCCTCTCTGACGTTGCACGCAACCTGTTTCCTGGCAGCCCCGGCTACCATGCGCCGCTACGTCAAGCGATCGACAAGCTTTATGCCTATTCGAATCAGCTCCCGGGTAGCCGACACGGTCGGTATGCGGAACCTGAGATTGCCCACGCCGAGACTGTAATGGTCGTGCGCGCGGTTGGAGCCATCATCACGTTCCTCGTCACCCTGCATCGCGGTGAAGGAGTCGAGAGCCCAGCAAATCCCAGCCGAGCAGGTTGGTTCTGACCAGAGTCATGAGGGAAACCCCGGCCACTTTACGAGCGAAGACCGTAGCTCGCGATCAGGTCTGGTCGTTGCGACAACTGCGTCTCAAGTCGGCTGTCCGGCCAGAGCTCGATGAGCGGGAGTTTGCCTTCGGCGTTGTGTTTCTCCACGATCGTTACCGCATCAGTGGTGAATCGTCCGCTCGTGGCGATGACCAACGTTCGGACGACCGGCGGTTCCCAAAGTGGTAATGCGGCCAGTGTGTTCGTGATGTCAGCAGGAGCGACGGACTTTGATGTCCAGTGTTTTGCTTGAAGAATGACTCGCTCTGTCCGAGTCGTTCCACCGTCGTCCCTTATGACCCGTTCTGCGGAGAGATCGCGTCCTCGATGAGGCGCTCGCGTCTTCATCAACCACTCGACATTCTGATAGCTGGGGAAGCTTCGCAACAGGTCGAATAGTAGGCGTTCGAATCTGTCGTCATCCAGGACTGTCCACGTGATGCCGATGCTTGCGCCACCTGCGGGTCTTGCGGAAGCGGCGATGCCGAGGTCCATCGCTGGCACTGGCAGTGGGTCAGATTCAGAGAGGCTTGCTGCCGCGATGTCCGTTCGAACGGACGGCCAGTCCATCTCGGCGATGTCGTGCCAGTCGTGCCCCTGACCGAATCGGAGATGTCGGTGAAGATCACCCCATCTTCCTTTGCGATCGGTGGTGTCGCCGAGTAGTCGCTCGACCTCACTGATCGAGTCCTCAACCACCGTTGTTTTCGGATCATCTATGCGGTCTGGTGAGTCGCGCGCAACGGATTCGGTGATCTGGGCAAGTGTCACATTGATAGTGGAGGTGAGATCGTCCAGGCGATCGTGGATTGCTCGACGGCGCGCTTGAGCGAGTCTGAAGCGGTACTCATCGAGTTGGTGGCCAGGCTGCTCCAGTTCGTTCATGAGCGCGAAAGCAGGCTCACCGATCTCGAAGTAGTCGATAAAAGATTGCCCAGCCTCGTCAATGTCAGGAAGTTCCCCGGTAACGGCGAACCCGTTGATAGGAGGCAGGCCGGCGAGCAAGGGCGTCCATGCCCGGCGAAGGTCCTCGTATTCCCGGCTGGTGCCACGTTGTGGGCTCAATGGGATCATCGGCTGCGCGCGATCCCAGATCGCCTGAAGCTTGACTAGATTCGCTGCAGGCCCGGACTCATGCAGCCGGATCAGCAGGGCACGTAACCTCTCCGGGCTCTCGAACCCGTGGCTGGCCGAGCCAGCCGGGGCCGCAGGATCGCCTGCGCCAGGTGTAAAGTGCTCGTCCACGGTGACGCCTCCCGAAAGGGAGGTGCGCCACCAGCACCCAAACCGGGACGCCCGCTAGAGCGTCCCTACACCCGCCGCCCATCAGCGGCGCGCCGCTTGCCCCGCGCAGTACCCGCCGCCAGTCGTGCCGGGTGATGAGCTGTTCGACCGCACCCGTCTGGCGCTCTTGAAGTTCATCGGGTTTCGTTTCCCGCGCCGTTCGGGCTTTCTTGTTCGTCACCACAATCGACCTCCTCCCGGCGGGCCAACGGCGCGAGCCGGTGACCCTTGCGGCCATGAAGTGCGCCGGGAGGATCAGGAGGACGAGACGGACGGAACGGACGAGGCGACCACCAGGTTCTCCGATGAACCCGACGAGTCCCTACTGGACTACCCGCATCAAGCAGTGCGCGGGGTAGGTGCCCCGGTTCCCGCCGATATCACCCGGATCGCTGCCGATATCACCCGGATGTCGACGCCCGGCCCATCGCCCGGTAGCGGCTTGGCGGCACCCCGACACTGCGACGGAACTGGCGGGCGGCGAAGTCCGCATCGCCCCAGCCGACCTGATTGGCGATCACCGAGATGGGCGTATCGGTGGTGCGCAGCAGGTGTGCCATCCGCTCCACGCGCAGCATCGCGAGATACGCGATGGGAGACTTCCCGAACGCCTCCACGAACACCCGACCCAACTGCGACCGCGAAAGATGGACCTCCTCTGCCAGCGCGCGCAGCGTCCAACGCCGCGCCAGCTCACCACGCAACAAGTGCGCAGCGTGACGGGCTTCTTCACGCAAGGGTTCGAACTGACGGTGCCTCGGCAGCGACGGGCACGCCGCGCAGCGCTGGGAGGCCGTGAGACGGTGCGCAGTCACAGCAATACGCGGCATGATCACGTCCAGGACGGCGAACAACAGCGCTTGAGCGCGATAGAACCGATCCGGCGGCAGACCGTCTGCGCTGAGCACAGCGAGCTCGTCCAACCACGGCATCAGGAGCCCAGCACGACCCTCACCGAGCCGCACGACCTGGGCGGGCTCGGCATAGCGAGCGTCGAGAAATTGCTTCGCATCAAGACGGTCGGTGAACTGCTCAGCGTACTGCCAGAACACCTGATCGACTACATAGTCCCGGTCCAGATACAGTGTCGTCGTCGTGACCCAATCCTCGGGCTCGGCACCGCAGAGCGTGTTCGCGGCGAGCACGATCACGTCGCCCACGTTGACGTGTTGGACACCGAACTCGCTGAACAGCAGCGCGCCGCCAGCACGAACGACGATCACCTTCACGCAGTCGTAGGCGACCGGTTCGAGAGTCGCATGGGCGGTCGTCGTTCGAGCAAGAACAGGGGTGAATCGCGTCAGTGACCGGGCATCAGTCTCGGGCACGGTCACTGGTGCCTCACGGCAGGGAGGATGCACCTTCCGGCGGAGCCGCTTTCTCCTGGACCGTTGCAAGCATCATGGCTTCTTCCAGAGTTGAGTTGCTTTCGCTGATGTGAACCTTGCCCGCGATGGGCGTGAGCACCGCGGTCGCCTCTGCGCGGGTGATGCCGGGGAGACGGACTGCACGACCGTCAAGGAGTACCGGCAGACCTTCGTTGCGGAGAAGTCGGAACGCCTGGTCCCAGTGATCTGTTCGGATCACCAGAGACGTGTGCTTCGCGGTGATCTCCTGGGCGGTCCCGCTCGCCGACACCTCTCCCGCGGTGAGGATGACGAGGCGGTCGCACTGGGCCGCCTCCTGCATGTAGTGGGTGGTGACTAGGATTCCGATTCCGCGTTCGGCGGTCTCGCGCAGGTCTTTCCAGAGGCGAGCGCGGGTGAGGGCGTCCATGCCAGATGTGGGTTCATCGAGGATGAGAAGGTCGGGGTCGTGCTGGGATGCGGCGTAGTACGCGAGGACGCGCTGAGCGCCGAGCGGGAGCTTCGCGACAGGGGCGTCACCCAGGCCGTGCGCGAACTCTGCTGCTCGCGCACTGACGGGTACTCCTTGGACAGATGCGGCGAAGTGAAGGTTTTCGATCGCTGAGAGCGAGGGATAGAGCCCGAGGCCCTGCGCGACGTATCCGATGCGCCGTCTGGTTTCCAGCGATGGCTCCTCGCCGAAGAGTGAGCACGTTCCTGCGGATGGCTTCTCCAGCCCGAGGATGATCCTCATGAGGGTGGTCTTGCCTGCGCCGTTTCCGCCGAGTAGCCCGACGATCTCGCCGGGAGCGACGTCGAGGGAGACTCCTCGCAGAGCGGCAAAGGCCCCGTATCTGCGTTCGACATCGCTCGCCTGCACGAGTATCGCCGAGCTGGTCCTGGCGGGGGTCTCCGTCGTCACGTCACGTCGTGGGTCGGTGTGATCGGCATCAACCGACTTCTTGGCTGTCGGTTGCCTCTTCTCGTGCGTGTCTTCTTCTTCGAGCAAGAGTGCGATGCTCGTGTTCTCTAGATCGGGAGTGTCGGGCTCGAATCCCGCTGGCGCCGGTAGATGCGGGTCCGGTGTCCAGAGATAGGCGGTTGTGCCTCGGCGCCACGCGTGGGGTGACTGCCAGAGCATCCGCTCTTCGACGCTCGACTCCGAGCGCGTCGGTGCTCGCCAGATGCGGCCCGGGGCGTGCGCGATGACGTCGTCGGGTGCGCCGGATGCGAGGAGTTTCCCGTCACCCAAGAGGAAGAGTTGAGCGGCTCGTTCGGCCTCGTCCAGGTAGGTGGTTGCGAACACGACGGCGGCGCCGTCTGCTGCGGCACCGGCGATGAGCGTCCAGAGTTCGCCTCGACTCACGGGATCGACGCCCGTCGTCGGTTCATCCAGTAGCACAAGGCCGGGCTGGTGGAGTGTGGCCAGCACGAAGCCGAGCTTCTGCCGCATACCTCCGGAGAGCCGGCCCGCGACGCGGTTCCGCGCATGGTCGAGGCCGGCGCGGCGGAGCAACTCATCGGCGCGAGCACGTGTCCGTGAACCGCGTAGGCCATAGACGCGGGAGACGAACTCGATGTTCTCGTTCACCGAGAGGTTGCGCCAGACCCCGGCATCGGCGGGCTGATACCCGATCTCGCGCCGATCGTTCACTGCAATGCTCTGTGCTGGCGTGACCCTCACTCGTCCGGCCAGTGCTCGGAGCAACGTCGACTTGCCTGCGCCGTCGCCGCCGATGAGCGCGGTGACAACGCCAGCGGGGAACGTGCCAGTGAAGCCAGAGAGCGCCTGCACCTTGCCCAACCGTACGGAAGCGTCGTGGAGGGCGATCATCAGCGGGCTCCTCCGTGCGTGAGAGAGAACCGCATCCGAGCCGTTGCAGCCCCGAACGCGATGATCGCCATGCCGGTGAGGATCACCAGCGGAAGCCACAGGGAGGTAAGGCCCGCGTCACGCAGCATGACACCTTGCGCGATTTCGCGGAACCAGGTCAGTGGCAGAATATAGCCGATCCAGCGGACCCCGACTGGCATGGAGTCCAGGGGGAAGATCAGCCCGGAGAGCAGCACTTGGGGGACGACGAACATGATCGCCATCTGGATCGCCTGTCCGGTGTTCTGGGAGATGGAGGAGATGAGGACGCCGATTCCGAGGACCACGAAGCAGAACACCACGGCGGTGATCGCGAAGAGCCAGAGGCTTCCGGCGAAGGGCACGCCGAACAGCCAGACACCAAGGACGGTGACGATGGCCATGTCGATGATGGCGAGCAGGAAGTACGGGGTGATCTTCCCCAGGATGATCGCGCTGGGCCGCAGCGGCATCACCGCTAGTTGTTCGAGAGTGCCGGTCTCACGTTCGCGGACAAGGCCGATGCTGGTGATGAGCGTGCCGATGAAGGTCAGGATCAGTCCGATCAGCCCTGGCACCATGACCCACGATGTCTCCAGGTCGGGGTTGAACAGCACCGTGACCAGCTCATCGGGATTCAGCTCGGGAGCAGTGATCTCCGGCAGCTCGGGCATGCTCGGCTCGTCAGGCGGAGTGGGGGCCTCCGGCAACGGCTGTCCGGTCGCCAGCGCTGCCTCGATCGCAGCGTAGAACTCGCCCAGCTCCTCTCCGAACTGTTCCATCTGGGCCTCGAACCCGGCCGCCTGTTCGAGTGCGTTCTCGACGGCGTCCTGAACCTCGGCGATCCGATTCTGCGCATCCTCGGCGGCGAGTTGCACGAAGGTGGCCTGAGCAGCCTGCGCAGGGAACAGGCTGCTGCCGTCTACGTAGACCAGCATCCGGTCCGATAGCGCCGAGTCCGAGTCGACCCCGGAGGTAGTTACGATCACCGCGTCTGACTCCTGATCGCGCAGAAGCCCTTCCGCGTCGGCCTCGGTCAGCGTCGAGTCGACGTGGACGATGTCCAGCCCGTCGGCAGCCGTGTCGTACTCCGACAACTCCTCACTCAGCGAGTCGGCCTCAGCGCCGATGACGGTCACAGTGACGCGATCGACGGAGAAGTTCGCCGCGTAGCCGAAGATCACCAACAGCACGATGGGCAGCACCACCAGCATCGCCAAAGTGCGCCGATCCCGGGCAAGCTCCCGGAACTCCTTCACGATCAGTGCCAGCATCCGCCCCTACCTCCAGGTTTCATCCGTCGATGAAACTTACCTTACACCACGTTTCGTCGACGGGTGAAACACGCTGCTGGCTGGTAACGTTGAGGCGCAAGGCAACCGAGCGGAGGCAGTAATCGTGGGTGAGGGTGGGGAGTCGAGCGCCCCTCGACGCGGCCCGCGGCCGACGGACACCGCCTGGCGCGAGCAGATCCTCGACGCCGCGAGACGCGAGTTTGGCGAACACGGGTACCAAGCAGCAACCGTGCGCAGGATCGGCCACGCCGCAGGCGTCGACCCGAAGCTGGTCCACTACTACTTCGGCACCAAGGAAGAACTCTTCACGACCACGATCGCCGAGACGTTCCGCGCCCGGGGGTTCCCTGCGCTGCTCGCGCAGGCGTCTTCGCCGCCTGCGGACTCTGCGGGCACCCGCTACCTCTTGGCGGTCCTCACCGCCCTCGAAGACGACACGCTCGGACCGGGCTTCATCGGCTTGGTCCGCAACCTGGGCACACACGAGGAGTCCCGTCGCATCTTCGTGCGTTTCGTCACCGGTGAGCTCATCGAGCAGCTCGCGCCACGGCTAGAAGCTGACTTCGCGGAGGCTCGCGTCACTCTCGCGGGCTCGCAACTACTTGGCCTGGTCATGGCGCGATACGTGCTGAAGGTTCCGCCACTCGCCTCGCTCTCGATCCAGCAGGTCGCCCAGACCGTCGGTCCGACCCTCGACCGCTACCTCTTCGACGGCCTGCCACTGCACGGGAACATCGAGGCAGGCAACGACCAGAGACCTTGAGAATCGCCGGGCGGCAACGTCGACTCTCGGCCACAGAAGGGAGCGCGAGTAGGCCAATGAGTGCTGCGCCTGCTTGACGGGGGCACAACTCCATTCCCGAACGCAGCAAACTGCTGAACGGGATTAAGACCAAGAGCCGCATCGGTGACCCACCCGGCGTCCAAGCCCATCATCCACTCCACGAACGCCGATGCCGGCCGTGGTCCTGCGCCTCTACCGCCGATGACAGCGCGACCCTGCGAGAACACAACCCGCCACGTTGATCACCGTTCCGGCCTGAATACCGTCCACTATTCGAAACCGAAGAGCCGGCACTCGATCACACACAGTCTCCTACCCCACGTCCTACACGACCCTCGGATACGGCTGTCTCGTCCCCTCCCATCGCGGCGATCACTCCGCCCTATGGATGTACGTATGCTACCGTTGGTAGTTCACCGTGGCCGAGTATGCGATGTGAGGTGCGGGATGAAGGGTGGCGTGATCCTCTTCCGGGGTAACGGCACCGCTGCGCGCCGGTATCTGGAGTCCGACCGTGCGCAGGCTGACGAGTACTACTTGGAAGCTGGCACCGCGCTGGCGGAGTTCTCCGTCCTCGACCATGCCGGCAAGGTGGTCGGGGAGGGTGTGCTTGATCCGGAGCAGTACGCCGCCTGGGTGGACTGGATCAATCCGCTGACCGGTGAGTCGATGGGCACCCCACGCGAACCCGGGGACGGGCGGCAGGGTTCGCCGCGGTTCGCGGAGATGGTCATCAACACCCCCAAGTCCCTCTCTGTCGCAGCCGCCCTGCATCCGGAGGTCTCTGAGGCGTTGGATGCCGCGCAGAAGGACGCGATGGATCAGATGCGTGCCTGGCTGGGCCGGCATTCGGTGACGCGTGTGGGACCGCGTGGCAAGCAGGAGGTCGTGCCGGTCGAGCAGTTGGAGACGGTCTCGGTTGTCCACCGGACCTCGCGGGCGGGTGATCCGCATCGCCATATCCACTTCCAGATCGGCACTCGGGTGTGGGCGGCGGGTAAGTGGCGTGGTCTGGATACGGCGGCGTTGTTCAAGCAGCAAGGCGCACTCCGAGCACTGGGCACTGCGGTGCTGGCCGCGCACCCGCAGCTCGCGGAGACGTTGAACGAGCACGGCCTGACTCTGGACCCGGTGACGGGTGAGGTCATCGAGTTGGTGCCGTTCAACGATCAGATGAGCAAGCGTGCGGTGCAGGTGCGCAAGAACCTCGCTCGGATGGAAGCCGAATGGGAGGAAGGACACCCCGGCCAGGAGCCGGGGCCGGTGGTGCGCTCGAAGCTGGTCGCGATGGCTTGGGATCACGAGCGCCCTGCCAAGAAGCCCTCCCATCTGTCCACTGAGGCTGGGTGGCGCACAGAGTTGCGCGACGCCGGCTACACCCCAGAGACACCGCAAGCCGCGCAACCCCCAGCGGTCTCGCTCGATGACCTGAGGGTGCAAGAGGTTGCGAATCGTGCGCTGGATCGTTGCGCGGCGAGTGCGTCGACATGGACTCGGCACATGGTGCAGGAGCAGGCGACTCGGATCGTGACCCAGGCGGGAGTCCGCGCCGAACCTGGCGCGATCAATGAGTTCGTGGTCAGCGCAAGCCGTCTTGCCACCGAGGATTGCCTGTCGGTGCTGCCACCGGACGCACCGCAGGTTGATCATGTTGCGCACCTGACCAGCGTGCAAGTTGTCAGGGTCGAGACCGAGCTGCGCGACCTGCTGCAATCCCGCGCCACCGGCCGGACGCACGAGGCGCCTGATGTGAGCACGCTGGCCGAGCAACACGGGCTCGATGCCGGGCAGGTCGAAGCGGCTGCGGCGGTCGCCTCGGCCGATCCGCTGGTGGTCGTCGAAGGTGCCGCTGGTGCGGGAAAGACGACCATGCTCGGTGTCGCGATCGCCGCCGCACAGCAGGACGGTCGGTCCACGCGGGTGGTGGCGCCGACGAAGAAGGCCGCCGACGTCGCGGCCAAGGAACTCGGCGTGCCCGCCGACTCGGTTGCCAAGCTCGTCCATGCTCATGGGTGGCGGTGGAACCGCGACGGCGTCTGGACACGCCTCACTCCGGGCAGCGTCGATCCCGAGACCGGGGATACCTACACCGGCCCATCCGAAAACGTCCGGTTGCAGCCGGGTGAGCGCGTGGTGGTGGACGAGGCCGGGATGCTCGACCAGGACACCGCCCTGGCCCTGCTCACCGTCACCGCCGAGACCGGCGCGACGGTCGCGCTGGTCGGCGACCGCGCCCAGCTCCCCGCCGTCGGTCGCGGTGGTGTGTTGGACATGGCAGCGCAGATCACCGGCGCCACGATCGACATAACCGGCGTGCACCGCTTCACCGACCCCGACTACGCCGACCTCACCGTGCAGATGCGCACCGGCCAGAATCCTGCGCTGGTCTTCGACCGGCTCTATGAACTCGGCCTTATCCAGCTCCACGACACCGACGAGGCCGCCCACGAGCACATCGCGACCACGATCGGCGAGAGTGGGGCGATCACGGTCGCGACCAACGACGAAGCCCGACAGCTGAATGAGCGCATCCGCGAGACTCGGGTCCAGTCCGGTGACGTCGATGACGCCCGCACGGTCACTGGTAGCGACGGACTCGACATCGGCGCAGGCGACCTCATCCAGACCCGCAAGAACAACAGCACGTTGCAGGTCGCGAACCGGCAGACCTGGATCGTCCAACACATCGAGGACGACGGCACCGTATGGGCGAAAGAGACCGGCAGCGGTCGCAAGCACCAGCACACCGTCACCCTCCCGGCCGAGTACGTGACCCAGCACGCCCACCTGGCCTACGCCGCCACCGCCTACGGCGTCCAAGGCGCCACCGTCACCGAAGCAGACACCATGCTCTCCGACGGGCTCAGTGGCGCAGGCCTCTATGTCGGGATGACCCGCGGACGCAAGCAGAACCGTCTCCACATCGTCGCCGAGAGCCCGGACCAGGCGCACGGGCAGTTCACGGCCGCGATGGAACGCGACCGCGCCGATCGCGGCCTCGCCACTGCAACCCAAACCGCCGGTGCCGCCGTCGCCGGGCTGACTGAGGACGGGCCGGTCAACCTCGTCAACACCGAACGCGCACGCCTCACCAAGGCCATTGCACGGGCCGAGGGTGAGGTCGACAAGTGGCAGCAGGCCATCACCGCCTTCGCCGAGCAACGACAGGCACACCGTGCTGAAGGACAAGAGCACGAGACAGCCGTGGTCACGGCTGAGACGAACGCCGATCAGACACGTGCCGAGGTCACCGAGCCGCTGATCGAGCAGGCCACCCAGGACGGTAATGACTACCTGACAGCTCGCTCCGCGCTGCGGGAGGCCGAGACCGCCCATCGTTCAGCAGGCAGGCTCAAGAAGCGCACCACTGCCCGCACCCTCGACGAGGCCACCACGACGCACCGAGCCGCCGAGCAGGCGACGCGGGAACGGTGGGGCAGCCTCCCCCAGAGCACTGGAAGCATGGAGGCGTGGGCACGGGGCGTCGCGCAACAGCACGCTGATGCAGACCCGCGCCTGATCGTTGCCGACCAGCAGGCCGAGAACGCACGGACCGCCAAACGTGAACTCGGCGACCGGCAGAAGGCCGAACGCGCTGGTATCTCGCGCCGTTACTTCACCCGCGACCCCATCGGCACCTATCCAGGACAAGAACGCGCCGAAGCAGAGCTGGACCGCTGGCATCAGCGCGCGGACAACCTGCGTCGCGACCTGGACAGCATAGAGCGGCTCCCGGTCAACGAAGCCGCTGAACTCGTCTCCCAACGTCGCGCCGAGGCTCAAGCACGCCGCGAAGTCGCCGAACGCACCCGTGAGCGGAGGCAGTCGCAACTCGCGAACACCGACCTCGGCCCGGCACGGAGACCACCCCAGCGACCTGGACCTTCCCGCGATGGCATCGGAAGGTAACTGGTAGAGGTGGCAAGTTGGAGCCTCTAACACAGGAGAACATGCCAACATCGTCAGACGCCGAACACTCACGTCCCGCGACACGGGGCGCGACATCGAAGTAGACTCAGACTATGGCAAGAGTCGACCCTGCGCATCAGCGCGAAGAGCTGCAAAGTCAACGGCGTAAAGTTGACTTCGACACCTACGACATTACCGTCGATGAACTGGTGCGGCGGGTTTCGAGGGGTCGAATCGAGATATCTCCGGCTTATCAGCGACAGTTCCGATGGGGTCCGGAACGTCAGTCGCGTTTGGTCGAGTCAATTCTCTTGGGCATTCCTGTACCGCCTCTATTTATGGCTACGAATGTAGAAGAAAACGAGGGGCAAACCTGGGAAGTGGTTGATGGACTTCAGAGACTACTATCGCTTACGAACTTCTTGGGAGACAATAAGACTCGTAAAACAGCAAGGCTTGAGGGAGAGTCATTACGACTTCGAGATCTAGAGATCCTTCCATCAATAAACGGACTGACTGCTGACGAGCTACCCGCGGATATGCGGGAGGGGCTATTAGACCGTCCAGTCAAGGTAATCGTTCTGAACGACAAGAGTGATGTCCAGGTTCGCTTCGACTTGTTCGAGAGGCTCAATACCGGAGGGATACGTCTCACTGATCAAGAGGTGCGTGAGGCCGTATTTTCTGGCGACTTTATAGATTTGCTGACAGAACTCGCAGAAACGAAACTGTTTGACAAGACCGTCAATTTGCAGACTGGAAAGCACAAGGATGGTACGCCTCAGGACTTTGTACTCCGCTTCTTTGCCTTCTATGAGAGATACAAAGATTTCGACCATTCAGTCAAAGACTTCTTGAATGAATTCTGTGCTAGCGCCGCTGATGAACCCAAACTAGATGAGCGACGAATGCTTTTCACGGACACTTTTTCTTTCCTCTCCAGGGTCTTTCCGTCGGGGATTCATCGCGGCAAAAGGTCAATCACTCCTGTTAACGTCTATGAAGGTGTCGCCGTTGGCGCGGCTCTGGCGCTCTCGGTTGAGCCAAACCTTCCGACGGATCAAGACCTGGCTTGGATCGACTCCGAGGAGTTTCGCGAGTTGACGACGGGCGCGACCAACGATAGGAAGCGCGTCGTTGGGCGAATTGAGTTTTCACGGGATCGTTTCCTCGCAGGCGAATGATCAGCGTTCAGATACATCTTGATGATCTCGATGAGCGGATTGCTGCGATTAACCGCCTGATTCAGGCGACACACCCGGACTCCCAAGGCCACGGAGTTTCACGAGAGACGCGCGGACTGGCGGTAGTTCTACTTTTTGCAAGCTATGAGAACTTGCTAACTAGTCTGACTCGGACCCTTTTGGAAGGTGCTGTTCGGTGCGGAGTTAGCAACAGTCGCCTGCAACCTGGATTTCGCTTGTTTACGGTCGATTCCGCTGCCCAGTCTCTTCGGCGCGTGTCTGAGAAGAAGATCTACGTGCAAGCCCTGCCGAACCTTATTGATCAAGTGGGATCGCGAAGACGCCCTTGCTCGATAAACACCGATGCCTTCCCGTCGGACGGTTCGTACTTTCGACGATCACAAGTGCAGGTTTGGTGTGGCATATTTGGTGTTCCGAGACCCGATTTGTTGTTAGGTCGAATTTGGCAAAAAATTGATTCTGTAGTCACAGATCGTAATGGAATCGCGCATGGTCGACTTACTCCCGATATGGTCGGACGCCGATTCACCGAGGATGAGATTAAGTCTCTTGTGGCGGATTGGCATCATGACTGGTCCAACTTTCTGCGCGAAGTCGGTCGGCTCGCTTCCACCCGAGACTTCTTCCGGTTGCCTCGATGACGACCCTGACCCTGACTAGTGGTGCCGTGGCTGGCTGGTCGATCCCTGAGGATGAGGATCGCGTGTTCTCACTCACGATCACCCGAGATGTTGTCGCAGTTGGGGTCAGCATAGGACGAACAACGGCACATAGATCAGCAACGACCGCGATGGGAGTAGCCGGATGAGGATACTTTCGCTCGACTATGAACCGCTGTTCGGCGATGAGTACGACACGGCATCGACGTTTGAAAGTGATATCAGCGTTTTCGACTATGACATCGTGATCTGGGACCCGGAAGCGAGTATCCAGGGGTACTCATACTACGACCACTATCAGGGCTTGCCGAGTCTCACGGATCAGGAGTCGGCGCGCTTGAAGGCAGATGTGGACCGGCGCCGAGCCGAGTTTCGGGAGTATGTGGAAAGCGGGCGGACGCTCATTGTGGTCGCGAGGCCCCCGCAAACCCGCTTCGTCGCAACGGGTGAGGTGCGCACGTCGGGAACCGGTCGGAATGCCACTCGCGTGCGCGTGGTGGCTCAACTCGACATCATGTCCGCGATCCCGGCACCTGGGATTTCGTTTACCCGGGCGAGCGGTGATCGGATCAGTGTCGTCGGGCGCGGTCCCTTGCAAGACCATCTGCGTGTGAATGCGAAGCACCTTCGTTACGCGGCGACTATGGCGTCAGCGCCCGGATCGACCATTGCGACTGTGACGGGAATGGATCGCATCGTGGCCTCCGTTCTGCGCACGAAAGCCGGTGGCACCCTTGCGATGATGCCTCCTACATCCTTCAAAGGCGAGTGGGATGAAGATGGTGAGAATCAGGACTGGCCAGACGAGGCGCCAGCCTTTCAAGTGAGCCTGATCGATGCACTCATCGCGCTTGACGGGCTCGGGGAAGTTGAGCGTCCCGTTTGGGCAGACCGATTCACTACTCAGAATCAGGTGGGTATTCGAGCCGCCGTCGTAAAGCAAGAGGCGGCAATCGAAAGGGCTCGAAAGAAACTGAGTGCGCTGCAAGCTGAACGTGATGCTGCAGACTTGCGAGACCAACTCTACCTAGGTTCGGGTCGTGTGCTTGAGCTCCAGGTCAAAGATGTTCTCCAACTACTCGGGGGTGAGGTGAGCGAGCCCGAACCTAATCGAGATGACTGGCGTGTTGATTTTGATGGCACCCCCGCTGTTGTTGAGATCAAAGGTGTCACCAAGAGCGCCGCAGAGAAGCACGCCGCACAACTTGAGAAGTGGGTCGCAGGTGCTCTTGCCGACACTGAAACGGCACACAAGGGAATCCTCATTGTCAATACCTGGCGCGATTTGCCGCTGGATGAACGAACTGACGAAGACTTCCCTGCACAGATGATCCCTTACAGCACTGGGCGCAAGCATGCCCTCATCACTGGGCTAGAACTCTTCGTCATCGCCGCCGACATCGAAGCTGACCCCAAGAAGGCCAAGTACTGGCGGGACAAGGCGCTCTCGACATCCGGACGATTGACTGATGTTCCCGACTGGCGCGGATTCATACAGGAGATCACAACCGGTAATAGTTGAGTCGATCTACTCACCCTCCGCGGAATCCGGTGTTGACTCGGGTCGGGTGACCGGCTTCGTACGGTGCCACACCGTCGCGCGGTGCACATCGAACCGGTTCGCGATTGACATGACACTTTCGCCGTTGGCCTTCGCGGTTCGGATAGCGTCCACTTCCTTTCCCGTCAGCGGTGTTCGGGAGCGTCTCGTTGGGTTCGACACCACCCCCGGCTCGGGCTCAGACGCCGGTGGCTGCTCGCTCGTGATGCCCCGTTTCGTTTGGTCCCACGCCGAACTCAGCCGTTCGAGTCGGCGTTGGGTGTTCGGTTTGAGTCCACCCGCGTCCACCAGAAGGTCGTTGTTCAAACCAACGACATCACCGGTTTGAGTTCCAGACTCCGCCGTCCGTCCTTGCCGGCGGACGGCGAGGGTCTGGACGTCGGGGTTGAAGAAGACGTTGAACGGGACGCCGGGGTCACCGTGGATAGTGTCGTCGTCGGTGACGATGAGCTTGTCGAAGAAGGCTTGGTTGGCGATCCGGCGTAGAGAGTCATCGATGCTGAGGCCACACCCACTCCTGCCACTCGCCGAACGGTCCCGTCCCCAGCGGGGTCGGTTCAAGGTTCCAGCCCTCGGTCTGCTCCGGCACCCAGACCTGGCCCCGGGAGACCGCGGACGCACCGCCGAACAGCGACGCACTCTCCACGACCAGCACCCGAGCACCCACAGTCGCCGCGGTCAGCGCGGCGACCAGACCCGCCGCACCAGGCCCGGCCACAACCACGTCGTAGACATCACTCACATCGTCGAAGTCGATAATCCCGTCCGGCTGGTTCCGCGCTGATCCCATAACTCCAGTGTCTCAAGCCACTCCGACAATAACCAGGGCAGCTCAGCGGGAGTTAGCTCCGGATGCCCAACTGTGGTCTGTGGCGCCGTCGACGATCGCCTTGCACCACGGCGTCTTGTTGTGCTTGGCGGGCGTGGACGGCTTCGCTGACGAGGGTGACGAAGTCCTCGCTGCGGTTGGTCACGGGCCGCTCGCCGATGATCGGAGTCAATGAAGTCGCTTCCTACTTCGAGGCCGAACACCAGCTCGGGCGAATACCAGATCCCCACCCGTGTGACGATGAAGAGCAGAAACCGTAGACTGGGTGCAGGATTCCTGCCTGTGAGGAGTGTGCCAGCGGTGTGACGCAGTAAGTGGGCGAGTTAGGCCCCTCGACGTGACCGCACGATCCGAGGCCCATGCTGCCCGGCGGTCACTCAGATGTCTGCCGCGGCCATCACACGCTGCTTATGCGCAACCGGACCATCGTTCTTGCCGGTGCGCTCACACCACACCACTGTTCAAGGAGTTCTTCTCATGACCGATCACGCCTTCCTCCAACGTGTCTGTGCGATCCTCGCCGACCTGCCTGATGTCCACGCAGTCACCTTGGGCGGCTCACGCGCCCAAGGTACCGCCCATCCAGATAGCGACTGGGACCTCGGCATCTACTACCGCGGCGACTTCGACCCCCAACACCTCCGTGAGATCGGATGGGACGGTGAAGTCTCAGAGATCGGCGGCTGGGGCGGTGGCGTCTTCAACGGTGGCGCCTGGCTGAGCATCGAGGGCCGCAAGGTCGATGTGCACTACCGCGACCTGGACGTCGTGGAGGACCAGATCGACCGGGCTGGGCGCGGCGAGTTCGACATCGAGCCGTTGATGTTCCATCTAGCTGGCATACCCACCTACCTTGTCGTGGCCGAACTGGCGATCGGCCGCACCCTTCACGGCAAGCTTCCGAGTATCGAAACATACCCAGACCTGCTTCGGCAGAGTGCCGCACAGCGATGGGCAGGGATGGGCGATCTCACGCTGTCCTACGCCCAGCACAACCACGCCCCGGCCGGGCGGGTCACCGCGTCTCTGGGCTCCTCGCTGTTGCTGCGAGTCAGTACGCGCACGCGATCCTCGCCACCGGCGGAGAATGGATCACCAACGAGAAACGCCTGCTCAAATCCGCCGGACTCACCGGCATCGACTCCCTTGCCGCCGAAGCGACCGATAACCCGTCCGCACTCACCGCTCTCATCGACCGTGCTCGTAACCTGACCCGCTGGACCCTGGAGCAGGCGCACTGATCGGTAAGTGAGCGCGAACTACAGGCCGCTCTGGGCGAAGGATTTGGTTACCAGTCATCGTCTTGGCTCGATGAACGGGTCGAGTAGTCCCGGTGCGGCTTGGGCTGCAAAGCGGAAGGCTTCATGGGCATCGACGTCTGGTGCTTCGTAGATTCCCCATCCCGCCGCGGTCATGACTGACACCGTGCTCAGGCCGAGGCGGCGTTGCAGGATTGACTGGCGTACCGCGATCGTGCTGACCGCGTCACGCCGCAGCGCGGATGTCGAGCGGCTGAGCAACCCAGAGCGAGTGACCACGTAGTCACCATTGATAGCGTGCCCGAGCGCCCTGTAGGCGACGACCGCGCACACGACCAAGAGGGACCACAGCGTCAGCGCGATCCAGAGTGTCCAAAGCGGCACGATGCCGGTCCAGAGCGGCCATGCAAGAAGGCTGATTGCTCCGAAGGTTATCCCCGTGGCCCACCAGAGGCGCCGCCGAAGTGCTGCCGGCGGGTGAGGAGGCAGGGCAATGGTCAGCGGGCAGGGCTCTCCGAAGACGCGAACGGCGACATGGCGTGCGACCGAAATGGGGCCTCTCGGTACGAGTGCGGTCGGTTGCTCAGCCGACCACAGTCCCAGGCCGGTGGTGATGAGGTTGGTGTCTGCCATCCCCATCCACCGCCACAGCAACGGCTCATCGATGGTGAGACCACGCATCCGGGATTCGTCGCGGTTGACTTCGCGGGTGCTGAACAGGCCGCGGCGAGTTCGCAAGAAGGTGCCGTTGTCCGAGTGAACTCGCGCGAGCTCGAAGTTCCAGTTGGCGGTGAAGAAGTTGACGCCCAGGCCGATCACGCCCAGAGCACCGGCTCCTATGGCGATGATGGCGATCGTTGCTCCCAATCCCAGGCCCTGATCCGATGCGGTATCGCCGATGAACGACACGAGATTGATCCCGAAAGTTGAGGTGAGCCAGAACGCGACCCACAGCAGTCCCGCAGCGGTGAGATAGGCCCAGATGGTGAACATGTTGTAGATCACCCACCAGGGGCGAAAACGCGCGAACGGCTCGACGCCTGCGACGGGATCGGCCTGATCCGTGCCGTCTGCGGGGACAACCACGTGTTCTGCGCCGAGCAGTTCGTCACGGAGGCTCTCGGCATCAGATCGGGTCAAGGCATCCAGTGTGAATGCTGCCTCTCCGGCACTGGTCTGCTGGCCGGCGCCGATCGCCACCACGCGCAGTCCCACAAGGCGATGGCGCAGTTTGGCGTGGGCATCGACGCTGCGAATCCGATCGCGCCGGACGGCACGCGAGCGGCGAACGAAGACGCCGGTACGGCGCTGCACTTCGGTATCGGTGAGGCGGTAGGTGGTGAAGAGCCACCGCAGCGCGTCGCCGATGGCCCCGACGAGCCCAAGGAACGCGATCAATGCCAGCGGCCAGAGGTTGCCCACCGAGGGTGTCACCCCGACGATCCAGATTGCGATCACTCCTGGCGCCAGAGACAGCACCGCCTGGGCGAGGTCGACCCAGATGACTCGGATGCTCAACCGTCGCCACTGTTCTTCGATGGTTGGCGCCTCCTGATCGTGGACCGTTGAGGTCAAGATGCTCATGTCGCGTCTCCCGGGGTCAGCTCCGCCACCGCCGACAGGCGTGTGACGGCCTCCTGTGCGGTGCGGTGATCCAGTCCGTTGATGTCGATCGACCCGTATGACGAGGCTGTCGTCACTCGCAGCGTCGACAGGCCCAGCAACTGCTCGAACGGGCCACGTACGGCATCCACGGTCTGAATGCGCGAAGTCGGGGCAACCCGCCACTCCACCACCAGCCAGCCATTGGTCGCATAGGTGGCATCGTCGGTGACCTCCCACCGGTGGACGCGATAACGCCACCACGGCTCAACGAGCAGCTTGGCCAGCAGCACTACTCCCACGGCAACGATCGGGGCGATCAACCACGGCCGGCTAGCCTCCCACAGGACAGCCGTGACGACCAACGCCACCAACAGCGCTCCCCATCGAACGCCGGCACGCAGCATCCACCACCAGACCGCTCGGCGCTCAATACGCAGCATCGGCAGCCGAGGAGCAACCGTCTGCGACGCCTCGGTGGCGACCGCATCCGTTCCCGTGAGCACGCCGTTGTGGTTCTCCTGCCGGGTGGTGTCCGCCCTCGTCATGGTTACAACCTCATAGTCTCATGTCAGCACAGCAACCTCTCGTAGGTCACGTCGTCCTATAATAGATCATAGTGTCCGCTATGGACTACACTGATGTCCATGAATTCCACGGAGAAACCGATCCGGCGTGACCGCAGCCGGTCGATGGCCCGCACCCGCCAAGCGATCCTCGACGCAGCTGTGGAGACTCTCCGCCGCGACCCCGCCGCATCGATGGCGGCGATCGCCGAGACCGCTGGCACCGCGCGCAGCACGCTGCACCGCTATTTCCCCGAACGTTCCAACCTGATCGCCGCATTGCAGGAACTAGCCGACGAACAGGTCACCCGAGCCACAGAACGCGCCCGTCCAAACGAAGGCACCGGCAACGAGGCCCTGATGAGGGTGTGCCAGGAGTACTTCGAGCTCGATGAGCTGATCGCGGTGGCCTATGCCGACTTCACCCAGGGCGATGACCTCGAGACCCTGGACGACATGGACGCCGACTTGCTCGCACTGGTGGAGCGAGGGCACGCGGACGGCACCATCGACCCCACTCTGTCACCCGAATGGCTACACATCCTGCTCTGGCATCTTCTCGATGCGGCGTGGTCGATGACCGCCACCCGCAGGGCCACGAAGCACGAAGCCCTCACCCTGTGCCTACGAACACTCGACAAACTCACCAAGCCGAGCAACCCGCAATCGCAGCAGACCAGTTGACCTCATCACTCGATCCAAAGCGAGCAGAGGGATGAGAAGCATGATCGACGCACAACGCCCGACCTCCTACGAGCGAATGCCAAACACTGCATGCGAGCAGGAGTTCGCCATCCTTCTCGAACCCTCGGCGAATCGCGTGTACTCCGAGAACGCCGTCAACATGCTCCGCGCCGAGGTTGGCGTGTTCGATGAGTTCCTGATCGACGGTGCCATCGGGAACGTTCGGGTCAGCACCGTCGCGGCCGCTCCCTGCCTACGGTTCTCCGCCGATGGCTTGACCAAACGTGACCTGGACTGCCTGGCTAACCTGTCGTCCTCCTACGTGTTGTTCGCCGTTCACGACGAGTTACTGATGCCTGTCGCCGGCACGCCTTTGGATCGCTACGATCACGATCTGCTCTCGATTCTGAAGTATCGAGGTAAGACCAACGAGCAGTTTACGAAGCTCCTGATGAACGTCACAGCCGCGACAATGAACTCGGTAGACGCGTATCTGAATCGCCAGCTTCGCGTACTCGACCCGCTCTGCGGTCGTGGCACCACTTTGAACCAGGCGATCATGTACGGGTGGGATGCCTACGGAATCGACATCGATCGCGGCGACACTGGCGCATACAGGGCGTTCATTAGTCGTTGGCTAAAGGACAAGCGGCTAAAGCACACGCTCCGCGAGTCACGAGTGCGCCGAGACGGCAAGACGCTTGGTCGCCGATTCTCAGCGGAGTTCGCCGAATCCAAAGAAGAGTACAGGGCAGATCGAACGCAGTTGATTGACGTACTGACCGCCGATACGCTGCATGCTGCAGATCTGCATAGTGGTCGAGGCTTTGACCTCATCGTCACAGACGCTCCCTACGGAGTCCAGCATGGCGCCGTCAACTCCCAGTCGAAACTCTCTCGAAACCCCAGTGCATTGCTTGAAGAAGCCATGACTGGCTGGTCAGCCGTACTACGACCTGGGGGCTCGATTGGTCTGGCGTGGAACACACGCCAAACGTCGCGCCAGATACTCGAAGCAATCATGTCTGCTGAAGGGCTACAGGTCGTCGAGGGTGACCATTTCCAGGGATTTCATCACCGAGTAGATCAGGCCATCGACCGTGATCTCATTGTTGCCCGAAAACCCCATCGACGAGACCCAAGCGCGTGAACTCATCGGCATCACAGAATACGAACTCCCAATTCTGGAGCCCCTTTCTCCGGCGGCCCAGATAAGCGGGACGTGGCCTCGGCTCTTTGCCGCACCCGATCGAAGATGTCGACCAATCATCGGATCCACGCCCAGTCAGCTCTCCAGGGTGAAACCCAAGGAGGCCGACATGGAACAGTGGAACCACGTGATCGACGAGATCGAGCGTCACCTCGACGGCCACATTGACGTTCCTGCACTGGCAGAGTTGACCAGCACCACAGAGTTCCACTTCCGCCGGATCTTCTCCACCCTCACCGACATGCCTATTTCAGAGTACGTTGGGGCTGATGCAGGGATTAGGTGACGAGCCTGACTGGGTCGTCTGCAGCGAGGCCACGCACCGCTTCTTGTGGTGCTCGGGTGGCGTGGCCAAGGACATGGCGTGCAGTCGGTTCGTCTCACGGCCTCGGGTCATGCCGCTACAGCTGATGGTGTTTTACCGGGAGAACTTCCCGATGGCAGCTGCAATCTTTGGAAGCAAAGAGCTGCTGACTAGCCACCGGGCTGCGATGCACCAGCGGGGCCTGGGCTGAGAGCACCTTCGGTGGCACTCGCACGCTATTTGGAGGGTGAATCTGAACTCGGACGAGTCGACGGTGCGGCAGATCTGTGCGCGGTAGCACGGCTGCTTACCGGTGCAGCTCTGCCTGAGGCATTCCTCGCCGCCTATGCCCATGAAGCATTGTCAGCACCTCAGGAGACAGCACGACGCTTAATTCGCAGCCTGAACTTTTCCAGCGCCTAAGGCCAGTATGTCCCGGGGAAAGTCCTGCCTGCCCAAGTTCGGTCGCATTTAGCAGCCGAATTAAAGTGTCGGCGGCACGGGCTGCATAGGCAGGTTTGGGCAATTCGGCAGAACTCCCAGTGACATGGGACTCAGATAGTCACCTCATCCCATGGAAGTGATCATCGACGCTGGAGAGCGTCTTGTTTCCAGAGGTGAGATCCGAGTCAGCAACGATCTGATGTACGCACTGCTGGTCTTCGGAAGCCGGTGATAAGTTCAGGGCATGAGCTATAAGGCGGGTCGCCGGGCTGTGGTGGTCGGCGGCGGAATTGCGGGGCTGACTGCCGCAGCGAGTCTGCTTCGTGCTGGTTGGCAGGTGCGTGTTCTCGAACGAGCGATCGCGTTCTCTGAGGTGGGCGCCGGTTTAGGCATCACTGCGAATGGTCGCCGCGCCTTGGCCGCCATCGGAGCGGAGGCGGTATTGGCCCGAGACGGCACTCCGATCCGGCCTGTAGGCACCCGGCTCATGGACGGCAGCTGGCTGATAAAACTATCGGCGGCTGGCCAGCCGGGGACCCAGATGTACGGAATGCACCGGCAGCGGCTGCACGCAGCTCTGGTCGAGGCGGCCTGCGGCGCTGAGCTAAGCACGGGCTCCCAGGTGGTGGATGTGCGTCCCGGGGACACAGGCAGTCCTGCTGTCGTCTCTGTGCAGACAGATCAGGGTGAGGATCAGGTCGAGGCCGACTTCCTTGTCGCTGCTGACGGCCTGCGCAGCCCAACACGGAAGGCTCTGTGGCCGGATCGGAACGTCGTCGCCAGTGGGTACACCAGCTGGCGCGCAGTGATTGCTGCACCAGGGGCCGTCAGCTCTGAGTTCGCGATGACCTGGGGTCCGAATGCCGAGTTCGGCGCGCTCCCGGTCGGCCACGGAGAAATCTACTGGTACGGCTATGCGAAGCTTTCTCCTGGCACTGTGTTCGATGACGAAAGGCAAGCTGCGCGAAAGCGGTTCGCCAAGTGGCACGACAATACACAGGCACTGATCGCCGCAACGGCCGCGGATCGCCTGATGCGACACGACGTATGGCTGTTGGACCGACCGCTAAAAAGCTACGTGCGGGGTCGAACAGTGCTGATCGGCGACGCCGCCCACCCGATGCTTCCAACCTTGGGGCAGGGGGCAAACTCCGCGTTGGAAGATGGGGTCACAGTGGGTCGGGTGGTTTCGCCGACTGTTGAGGACATTCCAGCTGCCTTGCGTGAGGTGGATAGACAACGACGACGTCGTACTCAGGGCCTAGTCAAGCAATCTGCGGCGATGGCCCGACTGGGGGCGCACCTGGGTCCGGGGTGGAAGCAGCGAGTCCGCAACGCCGCCTTTCGTCGGATTCCTCCTGCTATGGCTGAACGTTCCGGCGGTGGCTTCCTGAACTGGCAAGTACCTGATCAGGTATGACGTGAGACTGGCCAACACCACTGGATGGTAACCGAACTCAGTCGGGTTCAGCAGCCGAATAAGGTGTACGCCTGCCTACGCAGGCCTGGACGCGAATTTTCACGGGACCACACATCACTCAGCCGGTTGCATGAGTGATGACAGTCTTGCGGGCCTCATTCCCCTTGAGAACATGCCTGATCAAGGCCTCGATGGGCTTGCGAAGGTTTGAGAAGCACCTACGGAGCTCCGATCATTCGCGGAATGCGGTTCCCCGTCAAAACGGTCATGCGCATGGTTGCCAATGACATGCGTACTGGACGGATCCGGCAGATCCAGTAGCGCAGGATGTCTTCCACATAGTGCAGAGAAAGTAGCGTAAATTATGCAGAGATTGTAGCGTATGGATATGCTTTACTCACGCCGCAGTGTGGATGATCTGCTTGATGTTCTTGTGCAAGAGGCTCCAGCCATTGCCCTCGATGGGCCCAAGGGTGTGGGGAAAACAATGACCGCGTCGCGTCGTGCTCAGCACGTCTGGAATATGGAGATCCCGGAGCACCGTGAACATGTGATAGCCGACCGCACTTTGGAGAGTCTTCCGGAGGGTGTTCTCTTCATTGATGAGTGGCAGAACTACCCCGACTCATGGAACGCAGTTCGCCGCGCGGTGGACAACGGGGCAGGGCCCGGGCGGTTCCTCCTAGCGGGCAGTGCGACTCCACGGCCCGGTAGTGGAACCCACAGTGGAGCTGGGAGGATCCTCTCGATGCGGATGCGACCCATGGGTTTGCACGAGCGGGGTCTGAACAATCCAACTGTGAGTCTTGGCGCGATACTGGCGGGGGAGCAACCAGAGGTCTCTGGGGCTACTGACTTCTCAATCCGTGACTACTACCATGCGATCGTCTCCAGCGGATTCCCTGCGGTTCACAATAAGTCGCCAAGGATGCAGAAGAGTTTCTTGGACTCGTATTTGCAGCGGGTCATTGATCGAGATCTTCCGGAGCAAGGGTATTCGGTGAGGCGTCCGGGAACATTGCGACGGTGGCTGAAAGCGTATGCGGCGGCATCGTCCACGACATCCACGCAGAAGAAGATCCTCGATGTCGCCGGAGAAGATGGAGAGCGCCCCGCCCGCAGTACCGCCAATGCTTACCGTGAGTTCCTCACTAAGCTGTGGTTACTTGACCCAGTTGAAGCTTGGAACAATGAGTCCAATCCGTTCAAGCAGCTCCAAACTGTACAAAAGCACCAGCTAGCCGATCCCGCGCTGGCGGCCAGGCTGATGAACCTCACCGCTCGAGGGCTGACTACGCCACCAGCAGCAGATAGGGCCGGGAAACTCTTCGAATCGCTGGTGACTTTGACCGTCAGGGTGATCGCCGAGGCTCACGGAGCTTCCGTCGGACACCTCCGCTCGTATGACAATCGGGAAGAAATTGACCTTATTGTCGAAGGAGACGAAGGCCAAATCATCGGAATCGAAGCCAAACTCTCTCCTGACTTCAGAGACCACGAGGTCAGGCATCTGAAGTGGCTGCGTGAGAAGATGCCCGACGACGTCGTCGACCTCATGGTGATCTCCACAGGTAGCACTGCATACCGCCGCGCTGACGGAATAGCTGTGGTTCCCCTGGCGCTTCTTGGTTGCTGAACGTGGTGGCAACTTAGCTTCATATCCACCGAATCCGGCTGAGTCAGTGGGGCCGGAGTTCTTCGTCTTCGGTGATTTCTAGGTGGGTGTAAAAGGCCTGGTTCGCCAGCCTGCGGTTGCCGTCGTCTGAGGCGGCATACATGAGCTATGCGTCTGTCAGCAGTTGTAGGGAGTCGGTATGGAAGGATCGGGCGTTGCTGGTGTGCTTGTCGTGTAGCCAGCCGGTGCTCGATATCGGCCAGGTCTGTGCGGATGCGATCTTGGTGACGCTTCTAGGTGGCCAGATCGATGGCGTCAGCGAAGTGAGCGGCCAGCATCTTGTCCGATTCTGCTTCTAGGCGTGCACGATTAGCTTGCGGTTTCTTTATTTCCTGGTTCCGGTCAGCGCGGTAGAGACCTCCCGGGCCGCTGAGCGCTCCATACTGAAGACATATTCCCTAAGAGGAATATGAGTGCTATTGTGTAGATCATGCATGCGAGCACCTTCGCCGCGCTCGGTGAACCCAAGCGGCTCGAGATCGTCGAGTTGTTGCGCCGTGGTCCGGTCTCAGTGGGTGACATCGCCGGCACACTTGGCATCCGTCAGCCACAGGTGTCCAAACATCTCAAGGTTCTGCGCGAGGCCGGCGTTGTCGAGGACGAGCCCGTAGCGCGCCGCCGTATCTACCACCTCGTTCCGTCAGCGTTCGAGGAACTCGGTGACTGGGTCGAGTCCTTCGAAGCGCTATGGGAACGCCGGTTGGACTCCCTCGGGGACCTCCTCACCACGATGCAGGCCACGAGGTCAGATGCGCAGACCACCCCCGAAGAAAAGGAGGGATCACCATGATCCTGCAGGTATTCAGGAAGACGCACGAACACATCTTTGAACGTACTTACACAGCGCCTATCGCTGATGTGTGGCAGGCGTGGACACAACCCGAGCTGCTGCGGCAATGGTGGGGCCCGGAGAAAACCACCATCCCGGAGTGCGAGGTCGATCTGCGCGTCGGGGGTCGGCTCCGGATCGTCATGGAGGCGGGGGCAGAGATGGGCAGGTATGCCGGCACCCGTTGGCCCCTTGAGGGTACGTTCACCCACGTCGACGAGCCGCATCGTCTTGTCTACGAGGCGAGGTCGTGGACCGAAGGTGAGGAGGCTGCGACTATCGACCACGTCAATGAGATCGTGTTGTCAGCGCGAGGGAGCCACACGGTGGTCAACCTCCGAATCCACGTGACCAAGATCGGCTCAGGCGTGAAGGCCCGACTGGCCGCATACGGGATGAAATGGGGCTACAACGCTCAACTGGACAAACTCGACACGCTGCTGTCGTCACCCCGCAAGGAGGCATGAAGCATGGAACACTTCGAGAATGTGGACGCCTACCTCACAGACTCACAGCAGTGGCCCGAGGAGATCCGAGCGTTACGTCCCATACTGGTCTCGGCCGGCCTCAACGAGCACATCAAATGGGGTAAGCCCTGCTACTCTCACAACGACGCGAACATCGCGATTGTCCAGGAATTCACCGATAATCTCGCGCTGATGTTCTTCAAGGGCATCCTGCTGGACGATCCCGCAGGTGTGCTCGAAGAAGTTGGGCCGAACTCGCATGCTGCCCGCCGGATGACGTTCACATCAGTCGAGGACGTCCAGACGAACGCCGATGTCATCACCGTGTATGTCACCGAGGCCATCACCATCGAGAACGCAGGCACTGAGATACCCCCGCGACCAGAGGAGGAACTGGCCCCGGAACTGGCCGAACGGCTCGCTGAGAACGCCGAACTCGCCGAGGCCTTCTACGAGCTCACCCCCGGGCGCCAGCGTGCGTACAACCTCCATGTCTCTGGCGCGAAGCGATCCACCACCCGCAGGCAACGTGTCGACAGAATCGTGCCGCATATCGCCGAAGGCAAGGGCCTGCACGACCGCTGAGCCGGTCACGCCGCCCACGAACGTGACATCGTGACTCCAGTCCATGCACCCAGGCCCGTGAACTCCCCTTCCCTTCCATCGGCCGCGGGGAGTGTATGCGAGTTATGTCGTAGCGCGTGTCTTCCCAGACCGTCGCAGGGTGAATTCCGAAGCGCCTTGCAATTGAGGTCGTGCTGTCACCGCCGGTACGGAGAGTTTGAATAGTTTCCACTTCCCTGTCCGTCAGCCGTGTTCGGTGGTAGTTCGGTGCCAGAATATTCACAACCCCCGTTCCTGTGGCTGGCGTGAATACTGAACATCAATCTGACGTTCGAGATCAGCCAGTCATCACTCGGCAGCGACTTTCAGCACCGATCCGCGTGTGAGCGAAACAAGCTCATCGAAAGTCAGACGAAAGACCGTGTGGGGTGTACCGGCAGCCGTCCAGATCGTCTTGTATTCGCTCAGCGCCTCATCGATGATGGTCCGCAGCAAGGTCGGATGGCCGATGGGTGCCACACCGCCGATCGCCTGTCCGGTGATCGCTCGAACCCGCTTGGCCGAGGCCATCTCGATCCGAGACGCGGCGAGTTGCCCCGCCAAGAGGTCTGTATCTACGCGGTGTCGACCACTGGTCAAGACCAGCACCGGATCCCCGTCGGACAGGAAGACGAGGCTGCTTCCAATTGCGCCGATCTCACAGCCGAGCGCTGCGGCCGCCTCGGCCGCGGTGCGAGTGGAGTCCGGCAGCTCGAGCACTGTAGCGCTCAGCCCCGCGTCGGCGATCGCGCGCTGCACGATCTTGCTTCGCTCCGGCAATGGGCGCGCGTCACTCACCGTGTTCTCCCGCAGTTTCAGGCGTCATGGGATAGCGCATCACAAGGACGGTGCTGCTTCGGTGAACCAATCCTTCGTAGAAATGGTCCTGGTCAGCGAGGAAGGTATGGCTCTGTCCGCTGATGAGATGGGCGGGGTCGTCGCTCACCCCCACCGCAATCTCTCCGCTGACGACGGTGATGCTCTCTACAACGCCCTGTGTGTGGCTGCGGGACTTCCTTCGCCCCCGGAAAACCGTCATCCGGTAGACCTCGACGACCTCGGCGGACTCGGTCCACCGCCCGATAAGTTCGGCGTCGATGCTCTGCCCATGGACATGCGCTCCATGAGGCCGACCACGCACGAGATCGCTGCTCTCCGTCAAGAGCAGATCACCCAAAGGCACGGACAGCGCAGTGGCGATCGCGAACAGAGTGTCCAGCGTCGGATTTCTCTGGCCACGTTCGAGCTCGGAGAGGGTCCCCTTGCCGAGGCGTGTTGCAACGGCCAGTGCGGTCAGAGAGATTCCGTGCTGGGTGCGCAAGTCCCTGATGCGCCCCCCGACCGACGCGGAGAGATCGGGGAATGAAGTGACGGTGGCTTTAGGTTGACTGCTCGGCATGGGGACAGCATAATCGTTCTGTAAACAGAACAGAGGAGTAGCAATGCCCGTGAGTCGCCTCCAGTACATCCCCGGCATCGGCGTCGACCATCTCGGCGACCGAGCTGACCAGGAGGATGACGCCTCCCTACTGAGAATGGAAAACCTCGACACCGATATTCGCCCGCCCGCGGTCGCGCTGGAGCGAACAAAGGTGGCTATCGACGAAGATGAGGCGAACAGCTACCTGCCGTTCCAGGGTGGCATATCGCTTCGCCACGCTGCCGCTGCGCATGTCGGCCGACGAGCGGGGCGAGCCTACGAGCCGCTTCGCGAGTGCGTCATCACAGCCGGCGGACTCAACGGTGTTCTCAATACCCTACTGGCCACAGTCGAGCCGGGCGATGAAGTGGTCATGGTCGATCCCATATATGCCGGCCTGGTGAACAGGGTCAGGCTCGTCGGCGGTGTCCCTCGCTTCGTAGCACTCACCGCCACGGAAAGTGGATGGACGCTCGATCCGGGGGAGCTGGCTTCCGCCGTCACCGCCCGGACAGCCGCCGTTCTGATGATGTCGCCCGCAATGCCGACCGGCTCGGTGCTAGGTAGTACCCATTGGCATGCACTTGCACGGGCGCTCGACGGTCACCGTGCCTGGCTCATATACGACGCAGCGATGGAGCGAATCCGGTTCGACGACGCCGATCACGTGCATCCGGCGCAGGTTCCTGGCCTTGCCGAGCGGACGATCACGATTGGCGCCGCGTCAAAGGAACTCAGGATGATCGGCTGGCGCGTCGGCTGGGTCGTCGGCCCCGAACGCATCGTTTCCGATATCAACCTGGTGGGACTCAGTAACGTTGTGTGCCAGGTCGGGCTGGCCCAGGAGGCTGTCGCCGCAGCGCTCTCGGCCTCGGATGCCGAGGAAGACATCCAGCGAGCTGTGGACAACTGGCGGGCGCGACGCGACCTGATCGTGGATCAGTTGTCCTGGCTCCCGGTGGTCCCTCCAGATGGCGGCTGGTCGCTGCTCATTGACACCACTCAGATCGGGTTGTCGCCGGCCGACGCGTCCGAACTGCTGTTCACGCGCGGCAGGATCGCCGCGACACCGATGAACGGATGGGGCCCCTCCGGTGAGAAGTATCTGCGACTGGTGTTCGCCAACGAACCCGCAGAACGACTGCATGATCTGCGCAGCCGGTTCCAGGCCGCTTGGGGATAAGTGATCAGGGGCTCCTCGTCGAAGTGCAGGCGATTGCGGCAGTAGCCAATACTGTTCTGTAAGCAGAATGTTTACACAGGCCTACCACGACGTCTGAGTCGGCGCGTCACCGGCATGACTCACTGGACTGGGATGGTGACGGTAAAGGTCGATCCCCGGCCGGGCTCACTGGTGACACGAATAGAGCCGTGATGGTCATCCACGATGTGCTTGATGATGTTCAGGCCAAGTCCTATCCCGGGCGCGGCGGAGTCACGGGCCTCTTCGGTCCTGAAGAACTTTTCGAAGATCTCCCGCTGATCTCGCTCCGAGATCCCCTGGCCGGTATCGGTGACCGTGATGTGCAAAGAGCGGTCCTCGTGCCACGCGTCAACGCTGACCGTGGCGCCGGCAGCAGAGTACTTGATGGCGTTGGATATGAGGTTGTCCACCACCTGATGCATCCGGTCCGGATCAAAGCGACCACGCAGACTAGGGCCAACCCCATCGATCAGCGTGACACCCGCGGCATCAGCCTGAAGTCGTGCCGAGGCCACACTGGAGTGAACTACCTCGGCCAGGTCCGCCTCTCGGACCTTCAACGCCGGCCTTGCCGCAGTGGTCAGCAAGTCAGTCACCATCTGCAGCAACCGGCTGGCATTGCGTTCAGCCACCTGCAAATTGGCGCATAGGGACTCGGCAGCCGGCAGGGACTCGGCTTCTTCCAGGACCAGGTCGATGTAGCCCAGAATAGAAGTCAGCGGTGTGCGCAGCTCATGGGACATGGCCTGCAGAAACTCATCTTTGACCTCCAACGCTTCGACAAGTTCCGTGACATCGCTGAAGACAATGACCGATCCCGTCGACGACCCTTCACGGTCTTTCATACTGTTAGCCGAAACAGAGAGGGCTCGTCGGTGCCGCTGGTCACCGAGCCAAATCAGCTGATGAGTGAAGGAGGAGCCCTTGACGGCTCGGCGTACAGGACGTTCCTCAGCCGGGAGGGGCGTCGTCTTGTCTTCGCCGAAGACCAGCAGCTGATCCTCGCGCGGGTCCGGGACTTCACGAGGCACCCCTATCTGGTGAAGTTCACGCTGATGGCTGTTCATCATCATGTCGTGACCCTCAGCATCGACCACAACCACGCCCACCGGTACGGTCTCGATGACAGTGTTGAGCAATTGTGCCCGCCGTTCACTCTCCGCTGCGGCGAGTCGCAGCTGGCGATCCTTGTCCACCAACTCCTGCTGCTGGGCATCGATACTGCGACTGACATTTGCGGCGAATAGACCAATAACCGTCAGGATCACAGGAATGATCGCCCGCCCCGCGAGATCTTCTAAAGAAAAAGAAGCGGACCCCTGCCCCAATAATATGGGAAGGATCACTATGAAAGACGTCGCCGTAAAATTGATGATGTGCACCGCTAATGACCTGGGCATGAACCAAGCCAGCCAAATGACTGGGAACACGACGACGAGGCTCAGGCCGACTAAATAACCGTTACCCCCGGCTCGCAATGCCGCGATCGCGGCGAACTGCAACAACGGGATCAGCCAATACATCATGGATGCGAATCGACGCCAGGGCAGCAGAACTGCGGGAAGACAGCTGAGCAGTGTCAGAGCAAGACCAGCAAGAAACAGTCCCTGACCATAAGCCTGGGGAGACAGCACCAGAACAAGGAGACAGACGAAGCCTACGGTGAAGAGAAAAGGCCGCTGGTTGCGGATCAAGCGCTGGTGCCTGTCGAGATCATGGAGACGACGATCGGCCCCGATGAGGCGCAGAAAAGTCCGGGGTAAGCCGGTAGTCATGATGAGATCCCCTCAGACCGTGATAGTTCCAGTGCGTTACAGTAGAAAAAAAGTCGCCCGCATACTGAAACTGAAGGACAGACTCCGTGCATCCCAGCATCGACGCACCGTCTGGTCATCGTCACGTTGCTGTGGTGATTGAAGACGATCCAGACATTCGTGACCTGATCATAACCGTTTTTCAAAAGTCTGGATTTACCGTTGAGAGCGCCGCAGATGGAGAGGCTGGCGTGGAGTCGGTGCGCCAGCATGAACCGACCGTGGTCACGCTGGATCTGGGTCTTCCCGGGATCGACGGATTCGAAGTAGCCCGGCGCATCCGCGCGCTCAGCGACTGCTACATCATTATCGTATCGGCGCAGACGGATGAGGCAGAGACCCTCATGGGACTGGCCGCAGGAGCTGACGATTTCATCACCAAACCCTTTCGGCCTCGGGAACTTCGCGCCAGGATCGCCGCTATGCTGCGCCGGCCTCGTATCAACAGCCCGGCGACCCCGCCAGGAGGAGCGGCTGTCCTGACCGGTGCACCAGCCCCGCAGCCCACGGAAGCCGCGCCCCGCGTTCCCACCGCAGCCTCCAGCTCGGCAGTTTTCAGCCACAAAGGCCTCGTCGTCGATCCGGCAACCAGGTCCGCCCGGCTCAACGATGATCTGTTGAGCCTGACCAGGACTGAATTCGACCTGCTGGAAACCCTGATGAGCAGCGGACGTCGGGTGCGGACCAAAGCCAACCTGGTCCGGCATCTGAGGGCCGATCACCATGGTGCTGACAGCTATGTCAGCGACGCAGATGAGCGAGCCGTGGAGGTGCATATAGCGAATCTGCGCCGTAAGTTGGGCCAGACTGGGAAGTCCCAGGTCTGGATTGAGACGATCAGAGGCGTGGGGTACCGGATGTCTGCCGACCAGTGAGCTCATACGGTGAATCCGCGGTGGCGGCGCAGGACCTTACGGAGCATCAACAGCGTCATCACGAGGGTAGTGATGTACAGAACAGGCCAGCCGAGCGAGAGGATCGCCGACTGGACGACGGCTGACTGCTGGAACCAGGCATACATGGCGCCACTGACTACCACCGCGCAGACCAGAACAGGGGTCAGGAACGCTGCTCCGCGGCCCCGCTCCGCCTTGGCCTGGGCGGCCCAGTTATCCGTCTGGGCCTTGCCGAAGAATTTGGCCCAGGCACGCACGAAGTGTCCCATGCGCATCCACAGGTAGATCTCGGCGGGAAAGAACAGCAGCGCGAACCAAATGTCACGCGGCCTGCGTCCCTTGATCGAGAAAGCGATCCGCAAGTTCAATACCGTGGCGACAGCCGGTGGAATCAGCCACCACGGGCTGAAGACGAAGGCGTTGATGCTCAGCGCCGCCGCCAGCAGCAGCACGAACCCGAGCCGGATGCTGATGTTGAACAGCATGGAGATGTTCTCCATCCACCGCAGCCGCAGATTGGGGTGGAAGGGCTGTCCGGCAGTGGTGGAGCGTTGCCCAGGCCACATGAGGTCGATGGCACCCACGTTCCATTTCACCTGCTGCCCATCCAGAGCGCGCACTGTGTGCATCCCGCCCACGTAGGCCCGGGCGGTGGCGCTGACCTTGGTCGCTGCACCGATGCTGCGCAGTTGGAGGGAGAGCAGGGAGTCTTCGACTTCGCTGTCGTTGACCCAGGGGGTTGCTTGACGGTTGGCGGTCATCACGTCTTTGAGAGCCTGCATGGAGAACAGCGAACATTGACCGCCCAGCACTGCCATATTGCGCCCGCGCAGCAGATTGTCCATGGTGAAGGCAGCGAACTGGGCACGCTGCCCGGTGGTCAGAAAGGAGGACACGATTCCGCGGCTGGCCCGGGGGTCCACCGTGTAGATGGCAGAGATGCCACCGATGCGCGGTTCAGCGACAGCCTCCTCCTCCAAGCGTTGGACGGCGTCGGGCTCCAGTATGGTGTCTCCGTCAACGCCCAGCAGGTAGTCGAAGTCTTCGCAGACTTTGCTGAAGCCGTAGTTCAAGGCACCGACCTTCTTGTTCATGTTCTTGCCGATGTCGTGGACAAACACGTAGGTGGTGTAAGTGGTGTCGTGATGGGTGTGGAAATGCTCCCCCGCGTAGCGCCGGGCAATGTAGAACGTCTCGTCAGTAGTGTTGTTGATGACCACATGGATCACTTCCGGAGGGCGGGTCTGAGTCAACAGCGCTTCAAGAACATGCTCGATGGTCTCTTCTTCGTTATAGGCGGGGATGACGCAGGCGATAGTGCTGCGGCGGGAGGGTGCTGAAGACTCTCCGTAGCGCGAGACGGTCACGAAGCCGCTGTCCATTGTAGTGCTGAGCGTGGTGCTGGTGGTGCTGTTCATTGCTACTCTCCCATCCGCCCTCTCGGTCGGAGGGCCTGTAATAGAAATTCTCCGATCCGTAGCTCAAGGAAGCAGGTCGCGAGAACGCAGGATATACATAAGAGTTCCGCAGGAAAGCCCTAGGACGGTCACCAGAGGTGCATCACCCCTACCCGATAGTGCATTATAATGTATTTATGGTGCATCAAAGTGATTCGCTTGCAATGGCGATAGGGGTCCGGGTGAGGAACCACCGTCGGGGACGAGGCTGGACCCTGGACCAGCTGTCGGAGACTTCTGGTGTCAGTCGGCGAATGCTGATCAACGTGGAGCAGGGCTCGGCGAATCCGAGCATCGGGACGTTGCTGAAGATCAGCCAGGCACTTGGCCTGGTGCTCCCTGCTCTGGTGGAGCCTCCGGCCCCGAAGTCGGTGAAGCTCACACGTAACGGACAAGGGGCTGTGCTCTGGTCCGGGTCCGCTGGTGGTCGAGGAGTGCTGCTTTCCAGCATCCGGACCCCCGACGTCGTCGAGATCTGGGACTGGACCTTCGGCCCGAAGGATGAGCATTCCAGTGCGGCCCACAGCTCCGGGACCACCGAACTTCTTCACGTGCTGGAGGGCACGATCAGCGTCAGTGTCGCAGGCGAACCCCACACCTTGAGCCCCGGGGATGCCTTGAGGTTCCCTGGAGATGTTCCGCACGTGTATAAGAACCCCAGCGACGAGTCGGCTCGTTTCACCATGACGGTGTTCGAACCCGTCTCCGGACATGTTCCCCCTCACGAGCACTCTGATGAGTGAGGGAGGCAAATCCCAGCGCATGGCTGTTCTGCCGGGTCCGCCGTGGCTGTTGGCGATTATGGCGATCTTCGCCATCCAACTCTCTTCAGCACTGTCGGTCGGGCTCATCGAAACAGTCGGGCCAGGTGGAGCCGCATGGCTGCGGCTGAGCATGGGGGCGATGCTGATGATCCTGCTGGCACCCCCGCCCCTGCGATCCGTGCGCCGCCACGACGTGCCCGTGCTCTTGGCGCTAGGAGCGGCGATGGGTCTGATGACCGTGGCGTTTCTGGCCGCGATCGAACGCATCCCCTTGGCTACCGCCGTCGCGATCGAGTTCCTCGGCCCTCTCACTGTCGCCGCCCTCCGCAGCGGCAGCTTACGCACCATGACCTGGCCCGCGTTGGCCCTGACCGGCGTTGTGCTGGTGACCGAACCATGGCACGGAGGGATCAACACCGCCGGGGTCGGCTTCGCACTGCTGGCAGCCCTCGGATGGGGCGCCTACATCGTGCTGCTCCAACGAGTCGGAGACAGATTCACCGGCTCAGGTGTCCTCTCCATCACCCTGCCGATTGCAGCCGTGACCGCCGCCACTATCGGGGTACCCCAAGCCTCTGGGAGCATCGACCTGAGAGTACTAGCGATCGCTCTGGGTCTTGCGCTGCTGGCACCGGTGCTCCTGTTCGTACTAGAACTGGCCGCACTGCGGAGAATGACCACTACAGCCTTCGGGACTCTGATGGCCATAGAACCAGCAATCGCACTCCTACTGGGACTCATCGTGCTCTCACAAATGCCCACCATCGTCCAATGCCTCGGCATCGTGCTGGTCGTCCTCGCCGGTGCCGCCGCCCAACGCGGCGGCCGCCGAGAACCACCCGTCACCACCGGATCGACCCCACAGCCCACTCCCAACACCGCACCCTGGGAAAGCTCCACTGGAGATGACGATGGCAGGTGACGCCATTCTTCCTGGCCACCACATGCTGGGGACTATTGGGCCTCATTGACGTAGGCCCCACCATTAGCCGGGCTGAGGACTTTGACGTTGCAGTGAGCAGGTTGGTGCCAACGGATGAGGGGCGGGCTGCAGCTCGTGTAGACCCGTGTGCCCCTGAGTCAGCTGCTTCAGGCGCGGCCTCGGCGAGGATCACAGGCTGATTAATATTATGATCGATAATGATAGTGTTGGAGCATGACAGATGCTTCGGTCTTGCTCCATCCGATCCGGCTGCGTATCGCGCAGGCCCTGCTCAGCGACGGCGATCTGACCACGGCTCAGCTGCACGAGCGGCTTTCGGATGTGCCGATTGCCACTCTGTATCGGCAGGTCAATCATCTCCAGAAGGCAGAGCTGATCGAGGTCGCCGAGGAACACCAGGTCCGTGGCGCCAAGGAACGGACGTACCGGCTGGCCCCGAGCTTCGCCAGCCCGACTGAGGGTGACCTGACGTCGCTGAGCAAAGAGGAACTGCACGGGGTCTTCACTGTCTTTACTTCTGGGCTTATCCGAGACTTCGGCCTCTATCTAGAGGACGGCGACGCTGATCTGGTGGCAGATCGTGTCTTGTTCGCGCAAGCAGATTTTTGGGCCACGGAAGAAGAAGTGGACGAGTTCACACAGTCAGTCATGGGCGCTTTGGAAAAGCTCATGGCACACGATCAGACCGTTGACCGGCGTCGTCGCAAGCTCACCACAGTTTTGCTGCCCCGGCCAGAGCGCGATGGCCAGGAGGAGAACTCTTGAGCACCACGGGCCAGGGGTTATCGCTGGTGATCGGCTATGGGGACCACGAGGTGCTCGGCCCGATTCACTTCGAAATCCGTCCTGGAGTTACCGCTCTGCTGGGCAGGAACGGTTCGGGTAAGACCACCTTGATGCGCACTATTTGCGGCATCATCCCGGTCCTTTCTGGTTCCTGTACCGTCCTCGGGCAGCCGGTCGAAGACGGTGCGCCTGTCCGGTCTCACGTCGGCTATCTCGGACATGAATCAGCCCTAGCCAGTGCGCTGACCGTTGAGCAAAACCTGGAGTTCTGGCGGGACATCACCAGCACCTATCCGGAAGTGACGTTGATGCCGGTTGCTGAACTCATCGACCGCTTCGACCTCAAACCCCTATTGCCTAAGCGGGTGAAGTCCCTTAGCCGCGGGCAGCGGCAACGGGTGGACCTGGCGCGAGTGGCGATGACCGACCCGCAGTTCCTCGTCCTCGATGAGCCGCTGACCGGTCTGGACCCCATCTACGCGGCGCAGACCCGCGAACTCCTGCGCACCTGGGGAGAGACCCGCACTGTCCTGTATTCAACGCACAGCGTTCCCGAGGCCCTGGAGCTTGCAGACAACTACCTGGTGGTCTCGGACAAGGATTTAGTCAAACTCGGCACTGAGGATACGCCTGTGAGTGAGAAAGAGATTCTTTACGCACTGGGGGCCACCTCATGATGCGCCAACAGGTTCCATCTGGCAAGCGCGTCATGGCTTTTGCTCGGCGGGCGTGGATTCAGCAGCGCAACACCGCGCTCTGGCTGGCAGCTCTAGTCGGTGGCGCATGTGGAGTGGTTCTCTTCCTCGGTATCGGCAACATCGCAGAGATTGGTGACCTGCCGGAACTGATGGCAGCAGGCAGCAGCGACCTCGTGACAGTCCTCGATGCTTCAGGCGAAGAGCAGATCATGACCTCTTATATGCTACTGATGGCACCACCCATTCTCGGAGCATTGGTGGCTATCGTCGCCACTCTGACACTGCCCGGCGTTGTTGCGGACGATATCGAAGGTGGTGGCATTGAAGTTCTGCTGGCAGGTCCGATCCCCCGCCGAGCATTGTTCACCGCCTACCTCGGGGCCAGTCTAGTTCTGACTGCCGCTTCCTGGATCGTCGCCACAGCAGCATTTTTGATAACTGGCGGGATCATGGTGCTGATTCAAGACCTTTCGGTCTCGTTCCAGCTGCCGTACTTCGCCGCGCTTATAGTGCTGCCACTGGCAATGACGATCTGGTCAGCTACTTCCACGCTCTTCGGTGCACTGCTTTACCCAGGCAGCCTTGAATCAAAAGCAGGCATGAACGGCGGCCCTATCCGCCTGCTGGCAATGGCCCCAGCCCTTGTCGCCGTGCCCTCAGTCATGCTCCTCTCAGATTGGGTGCTGCTGGTCCTCATCGTCATCGCTGCCGCGGTTGTCGCAGCCACCATCGTCATAATCCGACTAACCGCACGAGGATTCCGAAGCACAAAGGTGCTCAGCTGACCATGAGAACTCTCATGAGGAACGGGACAGAATGACCTTCGAAGTAGACCCTCTCATCTTCATTCCGGTTACCGCACTTCTCGTGCTGCTGATCGGCTGGTGCCTGGTCGACATTATTCGCAGTCCCCGAGTGCGCTATCTACCGAAAATCATATGGGCGCTCATCGTGCTGCTGACAATCCCCATCGGGCCGATCCTCTATCTGCTGATCGGACGAAATACGGGCGACACACTTACCGATGAGGACCTGTGATGAGCCAGGAACCAGTACTCCGGGTCGAAGGAATCACCCGCCTCTTCTCAACAGGCGCTGGGATCCATGACATCACATTTACCGCCACGAGTCGTGGCGTCACCTCCATCATCGGCCCGAACGGTGCCGGGAAAACCGTGTTATTTACTGTGCTTGCAGGGCTGACACCCTCCGATTCAGGCAATATAAAAACAGCCCCTGGCGCACGGGTCGCATATTGCCCGGACGTGCCCCAGTTCGAACCTTGGCTAACCGCACTGGAAGTCGTGGAGACTTCCTGCGCCATCTCGGGCATACGCGGTCGCATACCAGCCAAGGAAGCGCTCGAACTCTGCGGACTCGGCAAAGTTGCCAACCGGCGTGTGGCCGTTTTCTCACGCGGGATGCTGCAGCGTCTCGGTATCGCAGCAGCTCTGGTTCTCAACCCCGACATCCTCATCCTGGATGAACCCAACAGCGCGCTTGATCCCATTGGACGGGCGGACATCCGCCGCCTCATCGCAGAGCAGAAACACGAACGCTGCATCCTGCTCTCCAGCCACATGCTCAGCGAGGTTGAACAGCTTGCCGATGAGATCGTCGTTCTGGATGAAGGCAGAGTCGTCACTGCTGGCTCAATGACAGATCTACTGACCAGCGGAATGGAGCCGATATGGGACATCCGTCTCAGCGATCCATCACCAGTCGACTTTGAGTCCTTGCGAAAAGCCCAACCAGGAATCCTCATAGAGGCTATTTCCGGCACTCACTATACCGCGACCTATCCCAGCTTCGAGGTCGCAGCACAAGAACTCACACGCACCATAGAACTACTGCGCGCACCGTTGATCGAAGTAGTCCCGCATGACCGCGACCTCGACGCCGTCTTTGCTCGCTTGATCCAGAAGGAGGCAGCCTCGTGATGCAGTCTGCAATGACCTCTGTCCGTGTGGAGATGCGCCGTGTGCTACGTTCCGGGCTTCTACTAGGTATGTTCGCGGCATTCGCCTTCTTCGGCCTCTCCGGGCCCGTTCTGGCCCTCTACATGCCAGAAATCCTTGGCGTAGCAGCCGGAACAGACCAGCTGAACATCCAAGCCACAGAAGCCACGCCTATCGACGGGGTGGCGCTCTTCAATCAAAGCGCCATGCAACTGGGACTCATCCTTGCTGTAGCACTGGCCATCACTTCACTGACCTGGGATACCCGTGCTGGAACGTCCATCTTCTACCGCACCCGAGTCCAGGGGCTTGGCGCTGTCACGATCCCGCGACTCAGCGTCGATTGGGGGATTGGAATCCTCAGCTACACCTTAGGACTGGTCCTCGCCCTTGGGCTGACCACCTGGGCGATCGGGGAAGTACCAGTCCGCTTCGCCGTCGTGCTGTGGGCCTCATCCGTGGTGTATCTGGTCATGGCCATGAGCCTCGGGTTCCTCATCATGACACTGCTTCGTCGGACGGCAACAGCTATAGCCCTAACTACCGTCCTCGTGCTTGTCCTACCAGTGCTCAGCCAGTTCGAGGCCCTCTCATCATGGGTACCGACCAATCTGTTGGTCCCCGGTGAGGAACTATCAAGCATCACCGTACCCGGGCTGGCAGCTGTGATCGTGATGATTGTCTGCACTGGTGTGGCTTTGCTGATCGCCGGGAAACAAACGCTAAAGCGTGAATCCTAAACATTCAACTGAAAATGAAATTATTTGTCCCTGGAGAGACGACCCAAGCCCGTGAGCACTACCTCAAAGGCACTGTCCACTGCGGGTCCATGCTGATCCTGCCCAACGCCAAGAGCCAGCGGTGAGTAACGTTGAGTAATCTGCCCCTGAGGATCAGTGCTATCCGTGCACATATGGAAAACCAACCAAAGCGCAACCTGAGTCTGCCTGTGGCCTAGCGAATCATCGGGGGTCAAGCGGCAGGGTCGCCTCGTTGGCTGACCTGTACAGACGCGCCTATGCCGAGGCAGGAGGAATCTGAAAAGGTCCCAGCGCCCGGCACAGTGCGTGTTCAACAAGCTCGCTCAGTCACATTGACGAGATACTCATCAGATTTTCTTATCACCTGTAAGAAAAGAGGTGTAAAGTGGGCTGCGTGCAAGGAAGCATCACCCGGACAAGAGCCTCTGACCCCCGGCCTGTCCGGACGAGGAAGACCATCTACGCGGCGGTAGAGGCATTAAGCACTACGGGGACACGTGACGTCACTGTGGCTGCGATTGCCCGGGAAGCCGGGATCAGCCGTCCTGCCTTCTATGCTCAGTTCTCTGACATGGATGATTTAGCCGTATCCATGCTCGTTGAAGCTTTCAGCGAGATCGGTGCTGCCGACCTTGCCAAACGCCGCGCCGATGCCACGGACAAACGCGGTGCTGCGCTCCAAGCAGCGCGCAGACTGATGTTCCATATCGATGGTCGTCGCAGTTTTTACCGGGCTGCGCTGGGATGGAAGATCAGCACCAGGGCCAGGGAAGCTGTCACCGAGGCATATGGTCGGCATGTGGCAGCGTCGATGGACCTTGCGCCTGGCTCCGATGCCATCGGGCAGTCACGCGAGGATCTGGTCAAGTACATCAGCGGAGGCACCATCGCCCTGCTGATGGCTTGGCTGCTTGATACGACCCCGGCACCCCCAGAGGAGATGGCGGAACGACTGCTGGCGGTCATGCCCTCGTGGCTAGTCGGAGAAAAAGTCTGAAGTGCGGATGCACTATACCGAAAGCCGACCCCCGTTGAAAGGACACACGATGCCCCGAACCTATGTTGTGACAGGTTCTGCTTCAGGAATAGGTGCGGCCACTGCTGAACTCCTCAAGAGCTCTGGACACACTGTGATCGGGGTCGACATTCAAAATGCAGATATCGTCGCCGATCTCTCTAACGGACAGGGCCGCGATCACCTGATCAGCGAAGTGAAGAATCTCATCGATGGACCAGTGGACGGCGTGATTGCCGTGGCCGGCCTCGTCGCCCCTTCCCCGACCACTGTGGCAGTGAACTATTTCGGCGCCAAGGCCACCTTGGAGGGGCTACGGCCGTTCTTGGCGGCTTCACCAGCACCCCGGGGTGTGATTGTCGCTTCACTTGCCGCTTTAGATGAGATCGATCAGGAACTGCTTGAACGGCTGCTCGCCGATGACGAACCGGGTGCCCTTGATGAGGCACAACGGATCGGCACTCAGTCCAATGCTGCAGGCAGCAGCCCCATCTACACCACCACAAAACTGGCCATCGCACGTTGGGTCCGTCAGCAGGCGCCCACCGCCGAATGGGCCGGTGCTGGAATAGCGCTGAACGCCATCGCACCCGGGGTCATCGAAACCCCGATGACAACGGCAGCCCTCCAGACGCCGGAAGGCCGTGCCGCCTTGGATGCGGGGGCGCCCTCTCCGCTCAACGGCCCGGCAGCTCCTCCCACAGCACCGGCAGCACTCTTGGAATGGCTGAGCAGCGAGGATAATACCCATGTCACTGGACAGGTGATCTTCATTGACGGCGGTGCCGAGGCCATTCGTCGGCCGCAACAGGTCTAAGAACACCCACCTCAGAAAGGAACAATCTCATGGGAAGACTCAGCGGGAAAACCGCCATCATCACAGGAGCAGCCAGCGGAATGGGGCTCTCCGGCGCGCAGCTCTTCGCACAAGAAGGAGCCAAAGTCGTCCTCACCGATGTTGTCACCGAGACCTTGGAACGCGAGACCCAGAGCCTCGCTGAATCCGGCGGCGAGGTCACCTCGATCGTGCTCGATGTCGCGTCCCCCGAATCATGGAACCAAGCTATTGACCATACAATCAACACCTTCGGAGGTGTTGACATTCTGGTCAACAATGCTGGGATACACCAGGCCAAAGGCATCCTCGAGGCAGAGCTGGAAGACTGGAACACCGTCATGGCCGTCAACAGCACCGGTGTATGGCTGGGCATGAAGTCGGTGATACCCCACATGCAAACGAGCAACGGCGGCTCCATCATCAACATCTCCTCCATCGCGGCAATCGTGGGAGGAGTCCCCGACGCCGGGGGCGCAGCCTACTCCGCCTCCAAAGGAGCAGTACGATCACTGACCAAGCATGCAGCCCAGTGGTTCGCCCAGGACAATATTCGTGTCAACTCAATTCACCCCGGCGCTGTCTTTACCGGGTTGGCTGCCAAAGCAGGCTTCACCAAGGAATCCATGGGCGCCAACTACAGCAATGAGATCCCACTGCCGCCTCATGTCGGGGACCCCAGCGATATCGGCTACGGCATGGTGTACCTCGCCTCCGAGGAGTCCAAATACATCACCGGTGAGGAACTCGTCATCGACGGAGGATGGACCACACACTGACCTCGTGGATGCCTTCGACCTGTCCTGGCTGAAGGGGGCCATTGCTGTAGCGCTGTTGCTCGATGACAAAAAGAAGAAAAAGACAGAGAAACACTGAGATTTTGCCTCCGTCGTCCCGAAGTTCGACTTTTCCCATGGGAACTTTGCCGCCTCTTCTAGGGTTCCGGGCAGTCGAAGATGCTCTGAACCGTCTTCACAGCGGTCATTCTAGACGCCATCCGTTGAGGTCAGAGAAGCTCGTCGACGAGGATCTCAGCCAAAAGATGCCCCACTTCAGCGACTTCAGGGTTGGGCGAGCTCTGCATCTGCTCCAGCGTTGCCGGGATGTCCACGTCAACATGCTCGGAATTACGGAGATACTCGGCCATGGCAAGCACGGAGGCGAAGGACAGGTCCTCATCAGGGACGGCGTCAACACTGCCCTCTAGGGCCTGCACCTCTCCGTCCAGGTCCTCGTACACCACCTCATACTCGGCAATCGGGCCCTCCTCGCCGGTGAGGACCACCTCATAGGTGGAGACGAAGTACTGCCCCTGCCCCACGAACCCGCCGCGGACGTCCTCGTCGTGCAGGTCGTCCTCATCGAGCTGTCGCTCCTCAGCACCGATCATCCGCCAGGACTCCACCACCTCCTCGTTGAAGTTCAGCTGAGTCTTGACGTCTTCACCCACCGGAGAGAGCACCGGCAGCTGCTCGGTGAACAGGGTCGCAGCCTCTTCACCGGTGCCCAAGTAGGTGTAGGTTCCGGAGAGCTCACGGGCCAGTCCGGAAAGCAGCTCATCGTTGTAGACATGGGTGCCGATACCTACAGTGTGCAGGGTGGCCCCGCCTGAGTTCTCGGAAATCGTCTCGACGATCGTGTTGTAGTCGGTCTCCCCCACATTGGCCACGCCGTCGGCCAGCAGCACCACCACATCATCAGCCTCAGGGTTCTGCTGCCGCATGTCGTCAGCTACCAGAAACCCGTCAGCGAGTCCTGAGGCGGTGTTAGTGGACCCGCCCGGCTGCAGGCTCATCACGGCGTCCTCCACCTCACCGGGATGCTCAGTGGGCTCCAGCACCACGCGCGAGGAATCGCTGAAGGTCACCAGCGCGATCGTGTCGCCCTGCTGCATCTGCGAGAGCAGGTCCATCGCGGAGCTCCTCACATGCTCCAGTCTGTCCTGTGCGGACATAGAGCCTGAGACATCGATAATGATGGTTAAGTTCACCGGGTTCCGCTCGATCTCCTCGGCCGCCGCAAGGGCTACGCGAAGCAACTGAGTCTCCTCCCCTGCACCGGTGGACTCCCACAGTGGGGAGGTTGTCGCCGCTGAGACCTCGAAATCAGCGTCCGTAGGGATGCTGTAGAAGCTGTGCTCCACGGCGTTGACCCATTCGGCAGGGCGCACTGACTCGCTGGGCACGTCACTGTCCTGGCTGAGTCCGGGGTACCATTCGCGCAGCACCTCATCAATGTCGCGATCCTCCGCGATCAGCGCCTGCAGCATACTCCAGGAGGCTGTGTCGGTGGTGGTGGCCACGGTTGAGGTGGGGTTCTCGACGGTGCTGATCCACCCGGCGATGTTGTGCTCCTCGAAGTGCTCCCCCTCCTCCCCCGGAGCTGGCGGTCGTGGCTGTTCAGGAGCCTCGGCCTCGGGGGCGGGCTCACCGACCGCGCCATCGCCGGCATCATCATAGTTCTGAGCAGAGTCCTCCTGAATGAGCTCATCCAGGGCCGCGCGGTCCACCTCAGGAGTCTCCTGCTCAGGCGGATCCTCCTGTTCTCCTGCTGAGCATGCCGAAAGCAGCAGGGCTGACCCCGCTACCGCTGCTAGTGTGCGTCTGAGGATCATGGTCTTCTCCGTTCCTAGAAGTTCACATCACTATATTTGCAGTTGCAATGTATGTAAAGTTCTGAAGTCAGGAAACATCGCACAGATCCGTCGAAGGATTGATTCGGCAGACTGTGTGGATCGTTAGGCTGGTGGGGTGTTCAAGGATTGGCGGCGGCGTCGTGCTGTGAAGAAGATCAAGCCCGGGGACGGGCGCGCGCTCAAGCCCTATCGCTGGTGGCAGTGGCTCTCCCGAGCGCTTTACTACCTGAAGGTCACAAATCACGATGGCGCGGTCCATGCCTATGCAGTCGACGTCGACTACTGGGACTGTCTACTCAATGAGGCCAAAGCCGATCTCTACCTGAATGGTGAACACCATGCCGAGTCCAAGCTCCCGGCCGCCTTCCCCGTGACAGGTGGGCATATCGAGGTGCGGATGGGACCGCTGGGGCTCAAACGCTGCCACTTCATCACCGAGGGCGACACCGAGCACCAGCTGCGGCCAGACCCCGACTCCGCTGAGGGCCACCGTGCTGACTTGGATCGCAAGCACCCGGTGCTCAGCCGCTGGATAGGGCGCAGCTCCTTGATCTTCCTAGTGGTGGCCCTCCTGCTCGGCATCCCTCAGGTGGTAGAGCTGGTCACCAGCTGGGAGGTCATCGCCCAGTACACCGGCACCTGGCGCTCCCCCATCCAGCTTCCCGAGTGGCTCAACCTGGTCCTGATCGTCGGTGCCATCATCGCCTCTGTGGAACGGGCGCTGCGGATGCGCCACAACTGGCTGCTGGACGGCGGCGGAGACCTGGACATCGACTTCTGAGCTGACGTCCCCTAGCCAGCATTCTCCACAGGAGTTATCCCCAGTGTGGAAAAACTACACTGATGTAACTCCGCTGGTCAAAAAGTTTTCCACAGGGTGTTGTGGATTCTGTGGGAATTGTGTGCCACACCTGGGGAGAGCAGGTTTGACCCAGCGCGGCCGGAGTCTACTCCAGGGGCAGTAGCTGAATACCCAGTGTAGTTAGGCCCAAGAGAATAGCGCCAAGGCCGACCAGAGCAAGGGACTGCCGTGCGCGCTGACGAGGTCCGCGCAGATACGCGTAGACCGCCGCCACAGCGGCACCGGTGACCAGGCCGCCCAGATGCCCCTGCCAGGAAATATTCGGGACCATAAAGCTGATCACCATATTCACTCCCACCAGCGCCAGGATCCCTCCTGTGGAGGCCCCGGATGAGCGCATCAGGACGAACAGCGCACCAAAGAGCCCGAAGACCGCACCGGAAGCCCCCACCGTGGGCACAAACGGGGAGGCCAGACCCAGCACCGCGACCAGCAGGATCGCCACTGAGCCGCCGAAGGCGGAGAACACCAGAAGGACGGCGAAGCGCAGTCTGCCGATCTGCGGTTCCATCACCCGGCCCACAAACCACAGGGCCAGCATGTTGAACCCAATATGAGCCACATTAGTGGGATGGTGCAGCACCGCGGAGGTCAACATCCTCCAGGGCTCAAATTCCCAGTACCAGGTAGAAGTGTACAGCGGGGCATAGGCAAACAGACCGGTCAGATCCGGAACGTGCAGCCCCAACCAGTCATGCATCCGAGGCGCTGCCTGAAACAGGTAGACCACCACGCACAGCGCGATGAACGCATAGGTGATCACTGGCCGAGCGGTGGGAGCCGCCGTGAAGCTCCGGGTAGCCCGCTGGCCCGACCCGGCACTTAGATGGGTTGGGTGCAGGGGAATCTGCCCGCGTCGTCGTCGGCCCTGCTCAACACATGCCGGACAGTGAAACCCCACCGGGGCTTCGATCATGCAGGCAGAGCACAGAGGCCTATCGCAGCGCTGACACTGCACATAGGCCTCTCTGTCAGGGTGTTGGAAGCAGGTTCTCAGAGGGTGACCACTTCGATGCTGTCGATCACAACGTCCTCCCGGGGACGGTCGCGCCCATCGGTGCTGACCGCGTTGAGCTGATCCACGACCTTCTGACTCTCGGCATCGCGCACCTCACCGAAGATGGAGTGCTTGCCCTGCAGCCAGGTGGTGGGCACTGAGGTGATGAAGAACTGTGAACCGTTGGTGCCCGGACCAGCATTGGCCATGGCCAGCTTGTAGGGAGCGGTGAAGTCTAGCTCAGGGTGAATTTCGTCCTTGAACTCGTAACCGGGCCCGCCCACACCCAGGCCCAGCGGATCGCCGCCCTGAATCATGAAGTCCTTGATGATCCGGTGGAACACGGTGCCATCGTAGAGCGGGGTGCCGGTCTTATCCTCGCCAGTCTCCGGGTGCTTCCACGGCTTCTCCCCGGTGGCCAGCCCCACAAAGTTCTCCACGGTCACCGGCGCGTGGTTTCCAAAAAGGTCCACCTCAATGGTGCCCGCATTGGTCTTGATAGTTGCCTGATGTGTTGCAATAGCTGTCATAACCCCATTGTTTCACGCGGATCAACCTCCTTGTCTGGAAAATACCCGAAACAAACCTGACTGTTTACTCCCGAAGTTGGCCTGTCGTCGCATGCTGGGTCCAAGACCGCGTAGGCTAGACAGAGCAACCGATCCTGATTCGGAGGACATGCATGTTCGGCAAGAAAAAGAAACCGAGCCACAGCTGGGGGCATAAACTGCTCGCCGGCATCGACACGGCTCAGGAATGGGCGGAGCCCAAGCTGGGCTCTGCCGCTGACTGGGCGGAAGACACCTACCGCAAGAGCGCTCCGAAGGTTCAGGACGCCTCGGCCAAAGCGCTGCACGCGGTCAGTGACGGTGCCTCTGTGGCCGGCACCAAGATCAAGGAATACTCGTCCAAGGCCGGTGACGGCATCTCAGCGCAGTATGACAAGCTGCCGCCCAAGGCCAAGAAGGACATCAAGAAGGTCATTGCAAAGTACGACGACGCCAAGACCGAGTTCACCAGTAACACCCTCCCTGCCGCTGGTTACAAGTTGGGCGGCTATGCGGATAAGACCGCCAAGCTGATTCACAAGGCTGAGGTGGATCCACGGGTGGAGAAGGCGCTGATCAAGGCCACCGGTGACAAGAAGATCGTCAAGAAGCTGCGGAAGAATTCCGAGAAGCTTGCCAAGCAGGCCTCCAAGGAGCTGAAGAAGCAGCAGAAAACCAAGTCACGCAAGAAGGGGCTGCTGGTCTTCGGCCTGGTGGCCGCCGGTGTGACTGCAGGTGTGGCCGCCTGGCGTGCTTCCAAGCCCGTGGAGGACCCGTGGAAGAAGCCGGAGCCGGTCTCCTCACAGACCCCGGCCACTTCGCCCAAGCCAGCGGCCCAGGCGGAGACCAACACTGACGCGAAGCCTACTGCAGCCGAGGTTCCGGCTCCTAAGCCGGCAGCCTAGAACACACGCACTGAAGAGGGCCCCACCAAACACGGTGGGGCCCTCTTCAGTGCGTGAGGCCCGAGCGAAGCGACGGGGCCGACTGTATGGTGTGGTGAAGTTCCGCGTCAGCGGAACGAGAGGCGGACGCGATAGGGCCCCTGACGTTGGGGATGGGGACCCGTACAGCCCACCGGCGCCTGGCTGTGCGGGCCACCTCAGGGAGGCCCGCCGCCGGCTTAGCTCCGCACCTTCGGGTCAGGCAACTCTGGTGGTGCAGCGGACGGGGTCTGTTTCAGCCGTGCGAAGGCCTCTTCAATGGCCCGGTCCAGCTGTGGGTCATTCTCGCGGAAGAGCTGACCTGGATCGTGGACCACTTCAATATCGGGCTCGACTCCGTAGTTCTCCACTCCCCAGTCTTTGCCCTGGATCCAGAATGAATATTTCGGTTGGGTCACTGAGGTGCCGTCGATCAGGCTGAACCGGCCGTCAATACCGATCACCCCGCCCCAGGTGCGCACTCCGATCACAGGGCCCAGCCCGATGGCCTGGGCCACCGCGTTGACGATATCGCCGTCCGAGCCGGAATACTCATTGGCCAGCAGCACCACCGGTCCGCGCGTTGCCGACTCCGGATATGGCATAGGGGTCTCGGTATCACGCACCATATTCCAGGCCACCACCTGCTGGGCCAGCTTGGCGATCACCAGCTGAGAGGTGTGCCCGCCAGCGTTGTACCGCATATCGGCCAGCACACCCTCCGCCCGCGAAGCATGATGCAGGTCGCGGTGCAGCTGAGCCCAGCCGACCACCTGCATATCGGGCACATGCACATAGCCCAGCCGCCCGCCGGTCTTGGCGGTCACATACTCGCGGCGGGAGCGCACCCAGTCCTGGTAGCGCAGCGCTGCCTCACTGGCCAGAGGGATCACCACGACGCCGCGGGAGGTCCCTGCCCGCTTCAGGGTCAGCTGAACCGGCTTACCGGCTGAGCCGACCAGATGCCTGGTCGGGCCGAATACCGGATCAACTTCTGCGCCGTCAACTGCGGTGATCAGATCCCCTGGGGCGGCACCCACACCGGCGGCCAGCAGCGGTGAGTGGGCCTCCGGGTCGGAGGAGTCAGCTGGCAGGATGCGATCAATCCGCCAGCCATCCTCAGCGGGCGAAATGTCAGCGCCGAGCAGCCCCAGACGCCGGTCCTCACCAGCGGTTGTGCCCTGCGGAATGACATAGGCGTGGGAGGTGTTGAGCTCACCGACCATCTCCCAGAGCAGGTCGGTGAGATCGTCATGGCTGCGCACCTTCTCCACCACCGGGCGCCAAGTATCACCCACAGCCGCCCAGTCCACACCGTCCATATCTTTGCGCCAGAACTGCTGGCCCATCAGCCGGTGGGTCTCCCAGAACATTTGGACCCATTCGGCAGGCTGGTCCAGCGTGAACCGCAGCCGGGACAGGTCAACGGTGACCTTCTCGGCGTCCTCCTCCTCTACCTTCTTGGTGGCCGGCTGGACGGTCACAGCGTCCTTGTGACGGACCAGAATCCGGGCCCGGTCCCCGGAAACCGCATAGTCATCGAGCTTGTCCACAATGCTGGAAGCCTTACGCTGACTGAAGTCCCACCGGATCAGCTGATCGGTGGCCTCCTCACCGGATGCGCCGTGCCGGCGGCTGCCCAGCTCACCGGTCTCCGCGGCTTGCTTGATCCACAGCAGCCCTCCCTTGGCTGCCTTCAGCCCGGTATAGGAGTCAGACGGCACCGGGAGGGGCACCATCCTCTGCTCAGCGTCCTCAGCGGCGAAGTCCGGGCTGGCCGGTGGGGCGTCGTCGTCATTCTTCTTGTCCTCCGAGAGGCGCCAGCCCTCAGCACTGGGTCCGAATGGCGGAGGTTGATCTGCAGCCAGCGGGATCAGCCAGGGCCGGATGGTCCCGGTGAAGAACAGGTCGAAGGAGTGATCGTCATAGGAGGGGTCGAAGGTCCGTGAGGACAGGAAGGCCAGGTATTTGCCGTCCTCAGTGAAGGTCGGGGAGAAATCGCGGAACTTACCCGAGGTCACCGGGACCGGCTCGGCACCGCTGGCGGTGTCCAGCAGCATGATCCGGTACATGGTCTTCTGGCCCCACATGGTCGGATGCGCCCAGACCAGGTAGCGCCCATCCGGGGAGAAGCTGATCTCCTGCGGCTCACCCTCTGCTGAGCGGGTGACATCGGTGACCGTTGCTTTGAGGCCGCCGTCGCGCCGCTTCTGATTCAGAGAGATCAGCCGGATCCAGCCGTCATGGGAGACCACGGCCAGGCGCTGCCCCTCCCGGTCGGAGGCCAGATGCAGGATGCGTCCCAACTCACCGGTGAGCAGCCGCTGGGGCTGCGCGGTGCCGTCCAGGGTGTAGATCTCCAGGCTGTCCTCACCTTCGGCGTCAGTGGCTGCTGCTGCCTGCCCGGTGCTACCCAACAGAACAGGTTCCCGGGTGCGGACGCTTGAATCGGCGGCCAGGGCGCGGGCCGGACCCTCGCGGTGGGTCAGCCAGAAGGTCTTGCCCCGCCAGGAGACCAGGCTGGCATCGGCACCCTGGTCAGGGACCAGAGCATCGAGGTTCTCCGTGGCCCGCAGCTGCACCGGTGCCGGGTCGGCGCCCGGCAGGGTCACCTCGAGCCTGCGAGGTTGGGCGTCCAGGCTGTCCTTGACCCAGATTTCCCCGCGGCTGTGCCAGGTGATGCGCTTACCGTCGGTAGTGGCGTCGCGGACGTAGCCGGTGGACCCATCCTGGAAGGTCAGCTGCTTGGGCGGCTTGGCCCTCTTGGCGCCCGGTTTGTCGAGTACCCACAGGTTGGCCTGCTCATGGGTTTTCTTAGGGAAGGTCGCAGCACGGTCAGAGGTGAAGACCAGTTTGTCCCCTAGCCACAGGGGGTCTTCCAATCCGGCGGTCTCCTCAGCCAGCAGCTGCTCCCAGTGACCTTTGCCTGCTGCGTCCACCCACAGTTTGGCGGCGGTGCCGCCGCGGTAGCGTTTCCAGTGGGCGATCGGCCGGATACTCGGAGTGCTCAGTGCGATGCGGCCGCTTGGCGAGTAGGCCACCGCCCAGGCAGAGCCCAGCTGAAGCCGTTCCCACTGCCCGTCTAGGTCCAGGACGCGTACTACCTGGTGCCGGTGCGTCTCTCCGGCGTTGGTTGCCACCAGCAGACGGCCGTCCGGAGCGAAACCGGCAATCTGGGTACGGTCGGACCCCCAGTAGGTCAGGCGGCGCATGGCGCCGGAGTCGATGCTGACTGCGTAGACCTCGCTGTGTCCGTCCTTGGTGGAGATAAAGGCGACCTGGGCGCCGTCGGGGGTAATCCGCGGCTGCTTCACCGGGGCGGCGTCGCGGGTCAGCCGCCAGGCTCGGCCTCCTGCTGCTGGGGCGAGCCAGACATCGTTGGCCGCAGTGAAGGTGATGAGATCCTCGTGCAGGTGCGGATAGCGCAGATACGGTGCAGAAGTCACCAGCTCAGCCTACACAGCTTCACCATGCAAAATCAGGCACTTGTTGGATTATCGGTACCTCATGAGCCGCCGATAATCCAACAACACCCTGAAAACTGCGGCCCAGTTCAGCGGATCGGGTTGAGGTCTGCGGCCCGGGCAGCGGCGCCCTCCAGGCCCAGCGACTCCAGCCAGTTGCCCAGCATCCGGTAGCCGCCCTCGGTGAGCACAGACTCCGGGTGGTACTGCATTCCCCACAGCGGTGCGGTGCGGTGGGCCAGGCCCATGATCACCCCGTCGGAGGTAGTGGCGGTGACTTCCAGGACATCCGGGACAGTCTCCGGCTTCACCGCCAGCGAATGGTACCGAGTGGCCTCAAAGGTCTCCGGCAGCCCAGCGAAGGACTCATGCCCGGTATGGGTGACCGGGGAGGTCTTGCCGTGCATCAGCTGCTCGGCATGGGTGACCACTGCACCGAAGGCCTCGCCCAGTCCCTGGTGGCCCAAACATACCCCCAGCATCGGGGCTCGTGCGGACTCGCACCAGCGGATCAGCTCCACCGAGACTCCAGCCTCAGCCGGTGTGCCGGGGCCTGGGGAGATCAGTACCCCGTCATGCTCAGCCGCCAGGGCCATGGCCTCCTCCAGAGGCAGGTCATCATTGCGGATCACGGTGGTCTCAGCGTTGAGCTCCCTCAGGTACCCCACCAGGGTGTAGACAAAACTGTCGTAGTTGTCGATGACCAGAATGCGCGTCATAACCCTCTATTATTCGTCGTCCATCGTCACATCGCCCAATGGGCTGTGCTCGCTCAGCCAGGGGAACACAAACTCCATCAGTCCGTAGACCACCGCTGCCAGCAGCACCAGGGTCAGGATAATCCGCAGCCACAGCGGACCAGGCAGCACCGTGTTGAAGAACCAGGCGTACATCAGGCCCCCCTTTCTGACACCCAGAACAGCTCCGCTATCCGGTCGTGGTGGGCCAGCTCAGCTGGAGCCTCCCCGCCCAGCGGTACGAAGTCCACGATCTCAGCATGGTGGATCAGCCGTTCCCGGTTGGAGTACATCGGATGACAGGTGGTGAAGGTCAACACGCCCACCTCGGCCTGTTCCCCAGGCTGGTTAGGCACTGGGCTGAGCACCTCGGTCTGGGTGGGCAGGACCACATGCCGCTCCCGCACCTGATAGACGTACATGCCGTCATTGGAGACCACGTAGATATGATCACCGGTCTGCAGGTCGTCCTGGTTGCCCAGCATGGAGGCGTTGGTGTTGCGATGCCCGGCCATGGCAAAGTTCCCCGGCTCATCCGGCCACTGGGTCACGCTGTAGTGGCCCACGCCGCCGCGGTCGATCTGCTCAGCTCCTACCCCGTGACGGATGGGAGCAGCCCAGCTCTCGCCCAACCGCGGAGCATAGGCAACCCCCATGATGTCCTCCGGCCCAGTGGCACCGCGCATAAGGGGCGCGCACCCGATCTCGGTGCCGTCATCTAGGGTGTAGCAGACCTCGAAGTCCTGCGGATTCGGCCCATCCTGGGCGTCGTCGTCCTCGATGACCGGTAGCTCGGGGGTGTTGGCATAGAAGTCCTCTAGGGACTCCTGCCGGTCAGACTCGGCCTCGATTCCGGTCCACCACAGCTCCCAGACCACAAACAGTAGGCCCAGCACACCCAGGGTGATAAGAATTTCGCCGAACCCGCTCACTAACTTGGCACCTAGAGAACGACGACGACGCGGCCGCCCCTGAGGTGCCTCAGCAGCCCGCTGTGTCGGACCGGCATGCCGGGGTGGTGCAATGGACATCGTGATCAGCAGCTCGCTTTGCGTAGAATGACGCGGAAGACTTCAGATGTCCACAGGATACCCAAAAACTCAGGAGTTCTACGTGCCAGAGTCCAAGCGCCGCAAGAATCGCAATCACAGCGCCCAGCAGGGCGGTGAGTCCAGCTCCGGGCTCTCCGGTGCCGAGCAGTTCGGCTTCGAAGACCTGGAGGCTGATGATGAGTCGCTGCCTGGCTGGTACAAGGTGACCATGTTCGGCCTGATGATCCTGGGGCTATTGTGGGTGATTATCTGGTACGTCACCTCCGGGGACCTGCCGATCAGTGTCGCCGGCGGCTGGAACATCATCATCGGTTTCTCCATCGCGATGGTCGGCTTCTTCATGACGATGCGATGGAAGTAGGGCCTTATAACTTGGCAAAGCCTCAAAGTGCCTAGTTAACGAGGTTGAGGCGGGGTGGGCAGAGCCGGTTAGGCTGAGTCCATGGCCACCGTGCTTGACATCGAGGTGGGCGAGAGTCTCCGTACGAGGTGGTGGGAGTGGTTCGTACCGGAACGGCAGCCCTTCTCGAAGCATGCCCGGGCTGTCTGCCTCTGCTTCTAGGTGACCGGTCTGAGACCCGCGCGAGCCAACTTCTTGATCAGCAGCTGCCGATTGCGCAGCTCGGACTTACCCCATCTGACGAATGTCCACCCTTGCTCTTCGGCGGCTTCACGGCGCTGCTTCTCCAAGTAGTGCACTTCGGCAGCAGAATTTCCATTCATCAAATCCGGATCGAAGTACTTGGCCTTGCCGTCTACCTCGCCAGCGATCCGCTCCTTCTCCCAGGCGAAGTCAAACCTGATCCCTCCTAATCTGGTGTGGAAAACTCTCTGCAGGATGGGAGGTGGCGCACCGATCTCATGCAGAACGGCGCGAGATTCGGATTCCAGCGGTGACTCTGATCTGGGGTCTGCAAACTGCCAGGCGCGATCCCAGTTGTTGCGCTGCCGCTTCGTCTTCAGATAGTTGAGCCATTCGCTGACATCAGCATCCTGCCGGGCTTTGACGGCGTCGAGGATAACCACAGCTTCGGTGAAGGGCAGGCGACTTGCGGTGTCCACTGCTGCCAGAGCCAAGGGCTCAGCCTGAAAACCTTGTGGCGGCCCCTGCACGGACAGTAAGGAATCTGGCTGAATCCGCACCTGAGGAATATTGAGCTTCTGCAGGCGCAAATTCTTGCGAGCCTCTGTTCGTGTCATGCTTGCCGGGCAAGAAGGTTCTAGAAGATCAAGCGGAATGTTTCGCAGAGAAGCAGCGGCAGATGCTTCAGATTCCGGATGAGCAGCCATATATCTGCGGAGAAACTCATTCACCGGGACGCTTCCTGTCATCTGTGGAGCAGGACGTGTTTTTGCCGTCCCCCGATCTCTGGTTCGTGCGTAGATGACCTCGGGCGTACTGATGAGCGGGAGCCCGTGAAGCAACAGCGCACTTTGCCTGCAGAAGACTGGTTCCTTTGTCATCGCGATAGCAGTGAGAACTATTTCGTAGCGCACCCAGGGCGGTGAACTGAACCAATCCTGGGCGGCCACGTAAACCCCGCGCCGGACTCTTAGGAAATTCCCCCGTGCCAGGGCTTTGACGAGCCGCTCGTTGGAGTGAGAGCCGTTCGGCTCTAAGCGTCCACGGATCAGACGAATATTTTTGGTATCTTTTAATCTAGTTTGCATACATCTAGTATCGCTGCAGATCTATAAGCTTCAGCTCTTCAGATGGGAATCTGTGGATAACTCCGGAAAGTTACTCTGGTCCGCGGGCATCAGGGCGTTATTGGATTATCGGCATCTCATGAGCAGCCGATAATCCAATAAGCGACTGATTTTGTGAGGGGGAGAGCTACGGGACAGGAAAGTGCAGGGCTAGGGCGGGCTAGGGGCGGTGGCTCAGCTCAGTGGGCGGTGGGCCAGCTCGTATGGGCTGGGGACGGTAGGTCAGCTCAGCGAGGACGGGGACGAGGACGGGAGTGGCCAGGGTTAGCGAGGGCGGGAGGCGGCGATGTGGCGGGCGCGATCGGTCAGCGCATCCAGCGGCAGCGGGGCGGTCTGCGGAGCTGCAAGCTCACCCAACTGATCACCGAATTTCTGCTGCACCGCAGTAGCGATGAGGAAGTCCGCGATCGCCGGATTCTTCGGCAGCAGAGAGCCGTGCAGGTAGCTGCCGAGCACATTGCGGTGCCGGGCCCCCTCATGGGCGTCGCGCTGGTTATTGCCCTCCCCGGCGGTGACCGCGGCCAGTGGGGCGGCGTCGTCGCCCAAATAGGTCTGCCCGGAGTGGTTCTCATAGCCGATCACAGTGCCGAACTGATCCGACTCCGCCACCACATTGCCGATCAGTCGCTTATCAGTGCCATAGGTCTCCACGTCCAGCACCCCAATCCCAGAGATCCGGCTGCCCTCGCGAGTTTCGAAGAAATGCCCGAAGAGCTGGTAAAGGCCGCAGATCATCAGCATTGGCACATCCTGCTCGGCCAGGGCGTGCAGGCGCTTGCCGATGCCCAGCAGGTCAGCCTGAATACGGTCCTGCCCGGAGTCCTGTCCGCCGCCGCCGATGAGAATGTCCGGATCGGTGGGGAACTCATCGCCGGGGTCATAGCTGAGCATCACAGGGGTGTAGCCATACCATTCGAGCCGCCGCTTGAGCACCAGAGCATTGCCGTAGTCGCCGTAGATGTTCATATCCCGCGGGTAGAGCTGGAGGACTCGAATTTCCTTGAGACGTGATGGTCGCGGCGATGCGGCTGAGAGGTGAGCGGGCGACCCGATTGAGCCGAGCGAAGACCCGAGCTTGCTCGAGGCTTCCGGAACGCTTGGGGCTTGGCGCACCGTAGGTGCGACACCTGCGCCCGCCGCCGGGACTGGCACTGTCATCAGTTGAACGCCTCCACCTCTGTGTAGGAGCCCAGGTGCTTACGCAGCGCGAGCATCGCGGTATAGGTGCAGAAGATTCGGCGCGGGGTCTGCGGGTGGGCTGCGAGGAACTCATCCAAGGCCACCACCAGCTCTGGCTCCACTGCATCCACCGGCACCCCGTCGTAGTGCAGGCGCAGGGCCATGTCATAGGTGCGCACCCCTGAGACCATCGCCACGCCCTGACCGGCCAGGGACTCGAAGCTGACATCCCAGAGCCAGCTCATATCCCGACCGTCGGCATAGTTGTCATTGATCGCGATCATGGTGGCAACACCCTCAGCAGAGAAGCTGCTCAGTCCCAGGCGAAACCCGGCCGGATTCTTCACCAGCACCAGGTCCACCGGCTGACCGCCCACGCTCAGCGACTCCCCACGGCCGAATGCCGGTGCAGCCTCCTTCAGCGAGCGCAGCAGGGCGTCAAAGTCGATTTGCTCCCCCAACACCATACGCACCAGGGTCAGTGCGGCGGCAGCGTTGTACGTGTTGTAGGCGCCATTGACCGTCAGCTCCGAGGTGATCTCCTCGGTCGAGTTACCGGCGCTGATCCGGAAGGTGCCCTGCTGGGTACCCAGCCCAGTGAGCGTGACATCGGCGTACGGAGCTTTCTCATTCTCGCTGAGTGCATGATCTGTGCAGCTCTTTGGCTCAGAATCGGCCGAGTTGCTGCACAAATCACGCACTGAATGGTTTGGTGTGGGTTGGCCTACGGCGGCGGTATCCACATGCAAATCGTCGTCGCTGGGGAAGTGCTTGCGCAGCTCCGGGGCCAGCCCGAAGTACCGAATCTCCTGGCCCTGTATGGAATCCGCGATCCGCGCCACCCGGGCGTCCTCCCGGTTGAGCACCACCCCCTGGGTGGTGTGCTCCGCGATGGTGCGCAGCATCCCGGCGGTGGTGTCGATCTCGCCGAAACGGTCCAGCTGATCGCGCATCACGTTCAGCAGCAGGCTGTATCGCGGGGCCACCGCCCGCACAAAGTGCACCGCATGGGCCTCATCCAGCTCCAGCACTGCGATATCAGCCTCCAGTGTGCCGCGTGGGCTGATCTCGCCCAGCACAGAGGCCACCACCCCACGGGTGAAGTTGGAGCCGGACCGGTTGGTGAAGACCTTCAAACCTTGGCCACGCAGCAGCTCGACCACCATTTTGGTGGTGGTGGTCTTTCCGTTAGTCCCGGAGACCACCACCACGCCACGGGGCAGCTGGGCGAGCACACTGGCCAGAAAACCGGGGTCGAGCCTTTCGACCACAAGCCCGGGAAAGGCGGAGCCGGAACCGCCGCGCAGCTTGGTCACCGCACGGGCAGCTTTGCCGACCAGGATCGAGGCCGGCCGCGGCGGACGGGGACGGATCACTGCCAAGGACTATTCCTCATCCTCATCGTTGCCGTTCCCATTGCCATCCTCATTCCCGGGATCCTCCTCATCCTCGTCCTCATCGCCGTTGTCGGAGTCTTCATCCTCCTCATCCTCATCTTCTTCATCCTCGTCGTCGTCCTCATCCTCATCGGGCCAGGACTGCTGACTGACGGCATGCAGATAGATGACGGCGTCGTTGGGAACGGTGCCCCCATCGTTCACGGAGTCGCCGGTGGGGGACTCCACAGTGATCTCCACGACCTCACCGGCGAAGCTGATCCCCTCATCCTCAGGATCTTCCACTGTGACCCAGTGGACCTCCCATTCGAAGTCCTCGGCGGCCAGGGCCTGCCCGGCCTCCTGCTGCCAGATGCCGATCAGTCCGGAGGGCAGCTCACGCTCGCCGGTGGAGATCACCAGGTCCACTGTCTCCCCGGTCGTCACGCTGGTGCCGGACTCAGGGCTGGTGCTGATCACCTCGCCCTCAGCGTACTCTTCATGGTCCTCCTCGGTGACCTCACCGACTTGAAGGCCGGCATCCTCAAGGATGCTGCGCACTGTCTCCTCAGGCTGACCCGCCAGCCCGTCCGGGATCTGCACATCGGAGGGCCCTTCAGAGATATAGAGGGTCACCTCAGAGCCGGACTGGGCCTCCTCGCCAGCCTCCGGGTCGGTGCGGGTGGCATGGTTAGCCTCTACCTCATTGTCCGGCTCGGTCTCTACCTGCACGGTGAATCCCGCGTTGGTCAGCTCAGCATGGGCTTCGGGCTGTGACCACCCCGCCACATCGGGGACGGCGATCAGCCCATTATCGGCTACCTGATCATCGTCAGGACCGCCGTCCAGCAGCTGGGCGAGCAGGAAGGTCAGCCCCGCCACCAGCACTAGCGCCAGCAGCACCAACAGCACGTAGAGCCCGGCCCGGTTGCGTCGCGGGGCGCCGGCTGCCCCGTACTCCTGGTAGTCGTCATAGTCAGGGTCCTCAGGGGTGCGGGCAGACATGGCCGGCTGCCGGCTCACCAGATTGTCAAATCCGGCGGTCCCAGCACTCATAGCGCCCACAGCGGCAAGCTCCGTGGTGGCAGCCTCATCCACCGGGATGCCGCGCAGGGCATCGGCCAGGGCGTCGTCGAACTCATCCGCCGACTGGAACCGCAGCGCTGGGTCCTTGGTCAGCGCTTTGGCCACCACTGACTCCATGGCCGGGGAGATGCGGTTGTTGTAGTCGGAGACCGCAGGCGGCTGTTCGCGCACATGCTGGTAGGCCACCGAGACGGGGGAGTCACCGGTGAACGGCGGGCGGTTGGTCAGCAGCTCAAAAAGCACGCAGCCGGCCGAGTACAGATCGGAACGGTGATCGACCACCTCCCCGCGGGCCTGCTCCGGGCTCAAGTACTGGGCGGTGCCCACCACCGCGGAGGTTTGAGTCATGGTCTGCGCGGAGTCGGCCAGGGCTCGGGCGATGCCGAAGTCCATCACCTTGACATCCCCGGCATTGGAGACCATCACATTGGAGGGTTTGATATCCCGGTGCACGATTCCGCGGGAGTGCGAGTAGCTCAGCGCGGCCAGCACCCCAGACATGTAGCCGGCGGCCTCGGTCTCGGTCAGCGGCCGTTCCAGGGCCGAGTCGATCTTCTCCTGCAGCGGCTCGGTGACATGGGGAACCACCTGGGTGTCATCCGGATCGGCCACCCCCAGAACGTCAGAATCAGTGCGGGCCTCGCCCCCGGTGGACTCACCGGGCTCCGGTGGGGGCGGCGGGGCGTCCTCGTCCTGGCCGGAGGGGGTACCGTGCAGAATATGCCGCAGGGTGACCCCGTCCACGTACTCCATCACAATGAAGGGGGTCTTGATCTCCGCCCCGTTGCCGGGCACCTCGGCGGAGCCGGTGTCGTAGACGCCCACAATATTAGGATGGTTCAGCCCGGCTGAAGACTGGGCTTCGCGCTTGAACCGGGTCTGGAACATCGGGTCGCGCGCCAGGTCGGGGCGCAGCATCTTCACCGCAACCTCACGCTCCAGGGACAGGTCCTTGCCGCGGTAGACATCAGCCATCCCGCCGCGTCCGATCAGCGCCTCAATCTGGTAACGCTCGTTGAGCACTCGCTCGGTCATCGGTCACCTCCTGAGGCGAAAAGATCAGAGAACGGCGCCCGACAGAGCCGAGCGGAGACTGGAGCAAACTCCGAGTCTATCGAGGCGACTGAGGAGCCTGAGCGGAACGACGACGCGGTGGTCGTGAGTCGGATATGGATACTCACCTTAGTCCTCCCCTCCCTCAGTAGGTGTGGGGGAGGTAGGGCTAGGCTCTGGGGTCGGTGAGGTCGGCTCAGTTGTGGTCGGTGGTGGCGGCTCCTCCTCATCGTCGTCATCCTCGTCGTCGTCCGTGGGTGGAGTTGACGGTGTTGTGGGCGTTGTGGGTGTGGGCGGTGGAGGCGCTTGGGTAGTGGGCGGCGGGGGCGGGGGAGCCGTGGTGGTCGGTGGCGGGGGCGGGCCAGCCGAGTAGAACAGGGTCACTGTGGCGCCCGGGGGCAGACTGCCGGCAGGGGTGACCCCGGTGATGGTGCCAGCCGGCTGGTTGGAGACCACCTGCTCAGAGAGCACCTCGAGCCCCTCGTCCTCCAGCAGCGCCACGGCCTCCTCCAGGGGCAGGCCCAGCAGGCTCTCCTCGTCCACCTCCACCAGCTCTGGCTCTGCGGTGGCGGTCTCGGTGGCGTACTCGGTGATGTACTGGGTGGGTACCACTGTGGAGCCCTCTTCCGGCTCCTCCTCATCGGCGGCCATCATGGGCAGCACCCAGGCGCCGAAGAGCGCCAGCAGCACCAGAATGATCAGCGTGATGGCGGGCCAGCGCCAGCGCGAACCGATAGTCGACTCCCGCTGTGCTGCAGAGTCTGCGCCATTGGTGCGCCGCCGCTCTCGGGTGGTCGGCCCGGCCGCAGCAGTCTGGGCTGTGGCTGGCAGTGAGGGTCCGTCACTGGGTTCTTCGGGGGTTCCAGCGGAAGCGGCCCCCGCGCCGCCTTCCCCCGGCGCATCGCCGCCTCCGGCAGCGGAGGTGCGGGGAATCAGCTGAGTGCTGTCCTCGTCCCCGGTGCCCGCCAGGTGATTGGTCAGTGCGGGGACTGCCGCCACCGCGGAGTCGGTGTCCCCGCGCAGCAGCGCTTCGGCGGCATCTGCCATCTTGGTGGCATTGGCCGGGCGCTGGTCGGTGTCCTTGGCCAGCATGGCCATAATCAGGGCACGAACCTGTCGCGGAATATGGTCCGGCAGCGGCGGCGGCGGGTCGTTGACCTGCTTGAGGGCGATCGCGATCTGAGACTCACCGGTGAAGGGCCGGTGGCCCACCAGGGCCTCATAGCCGATCACACCCAGGGCGTAGATATCGGAGGAACCGGTGGCGTGCTGGCCGGTAGCCTGCTCCGGGGAGAGGTACTGCACAGTGCCCATCACCTGGCCGGTGGCAGTCAGCGGTACCTGGTCGGCCAGCCTGGCAATCCCAAAATCGGTGATCTTCACCCGCCGGGTAGGGGTGATCAGCAGGTTGCCGGGTTTGACGTCGCGGTGCACCAGACCCTGGTCATGAGCCACCTGCAGGGCTCGGCCGGTCTGGGCCAGGATGGAGAGCACCTTCTCCCAGGGGAGGGTCTTCTCCTTCTCCAAGATCACGCTCAGCGGCCGTCCCGGCACCAGCTCCATCACCAGGTAGCCGGAGCCGGCCTGTTCGCCGTAGTCGTAGATATCGGCGATGCCGGGGTGGTTAAGCAGTGCGGTATGCCGGGCCTCGGCGCGGAACCGGCGCAGGAACGCCTCATCGCCGGTGTACTCCTCCTTGAGGATTTTGATCGCGACCGTGCGGCCGAGGACCTCGTCATCGGCCTTCCACACCTCGCCCATACCGCCGATGGCGATGCGCTCGGTGAGCTTATAGCGGTCACCCATGGTGATCCCGACTGCGGGTCTCATTCCTCAATCACCGCTTCCAGCATAGTGAGCATCTGGGAGCCGGTGAGCTCATTGCCTCGGCTCATGTCGATGCCCTCATAGACCACGGTCACTGCGTACTGCGGATCATCAGCGGGGGCGAAGCCGGTGATCCAGGAGTTGACCATGTCATCTCCTGCCCCGCGCTGAGCGGTGCCGGTCTTGGCCGCCACCTGGAATCTGCTGGAGTCGGCCCGCCAGCCGGTGCCCTCCTCAACTGTGGTCACCATCATCTCGGTGAACTCATCAGCAGTGGAACGGTCCATCACATCATTCAACACCTGCGGCTCCGGGTTGTTGAGGATCTGCAAGTCTGAGCCGCGGATCGTGTCTACCATCTGGGGCTGCATCAGAGTGCCGCCATTGCCGATGGCGGAGGCCACCATGTTCATCTGCAGCGGGGTGGCGGTGACACTGCCCTGGCCGATGGCAGCCCGGGCCAGTTCGGCGTCGTCGGCGACCTCCGGAAAGCGCGAGGGCTGAACATAGATCGGAATGCGCAGCGCCTCATTCCATCCGTAGGCCTCAGCGGCCTCCAGGACGGCCTCCTCGCCCAAGTCCATGGCGGCCGCGGCGAAAGGAGTGTTGCAGGACTGGGCGAAGATCCAGTTCAGCTCCGCCTCCGGGCGGGCTGCGCAGCCGCCGTCAGCGAAGTTCGGCAGAGTGGACTCTGTCAGCGGCAGTTCCAGTTCACTGGGGTTCTCCAGCTCGGTGTCCAGCTCGTAGTCTCCGGAGTTCAGCATGGCCAGGCCGGTGATCAGCTTGAACACCGATCCGGGGAAGATCGGGTTATTGGTGGCCACGTTGTAGTTCAGGTGCAGACCCTCAACCTCCTCCAACCGCTCCAGGTTCTCCTGGAACTGAGAGCCTGAGTGCACGGCCAGCTCATTGGTGTCATAGCTGGGCCGGGACATCATCACCTTGACCTCGCCGGTGCGCAGATCGGTGAGGATGATGGTGCCGCGCTCGTTCTCAGGGATGAGGTCATAGGCCAACCGTTGCAGCTCCGGATCTAGGGTCAGCTCCACCTGGGCGCCCATCAGGGTGTCCCCGGTGAACAGCGCAGTGATCCGGTCGAAGAACTGGGCATCGGAGTGCCCGGAGAGGTAGTCATTGAGCGCGTACTCGATCCCCGATTGGTTGGGTCCGGGGGTGACCACTGAGAAGTAGCCGGTGATATGGCTGTAGAGCTCCGGGTCCTGGTAGACCCGCTGGTAGTCGTACTGGGTGGCATCACTGGGCACAGACTCAGCGATCACCGTACCGTCCACGGTGATCGGCCCGCGCGGGGCTCCGGCATCGGCGATCAGCTGCCGAGAGTTCCGGGGGTCGGAGTTCAGCGAGTCAGTGAAGACCACCTGGGTCAGGCTCAGCGCTACGAACAGGGCCAGGAACATCCCCACGGAGACTACCCAGGTGTGGCGGATGGCATTGTTCACTGCTGCTCACCCCCGTCCCGTTCCGAGGAGGATGCGGCAGGGAACTGCTGGGTCCCGTCGTCTACCGGCTTCTGTTCCCCGGTGTCGCGGCCGCGCAGCGGATCCTCGGTGCCGGAGGCTCCCGCCCCGGTGGTGTTGAGCATGGGGCCCACCACAATCGGGCGCCGGGCGGCGTGGCTGATCAGCAGCACAACGGCCACGATCAGCCAGTTGGCCAGCAGTGCAGAGCCGCCTGCGGCCAGGAACGGGCTGACCAGGCCGGACATCGGGATCACCCGGGTGATCCCGCCGACCACCACAAACACCTGCAGCACCAGGACCACGGCAAGGCCCACTGCCAGCAGCTTGCCGAAGTGATCGCGGGTGCCCAGCCCGGCACGCATGTACCGGGAGAACAGGATCAGGTAGAGCACCAGCATGCCGGAGAGCCCGATGAAGCCCAGCTCCTCGCCGAAGGCCACGATGATCATGTCTGAGTTGGCCAGGGCCACGATCTGTGGGGAGCCTGAGCCCAGGCCGGTGCCGGTCAGCCCGCCGTGGGCCAACCCGAACAGCCCCTGCACCAGCTGGTGGGATCCCAGGTCCTGATCGTACATCTGCTGGTCGAAGGCATTGAGCCAGATGTCGAACCGGTTCCGGGCATGCCAGACGAACTGGTAGGCCAGCAGGGCGCCTACGGCCACAAAGACCCCGCCGATCACAATCCAGGAGATTCGGGAGGTGGCTACATAGATCACCGCCACAAACAGGCCGAAGAACATCAGCGCATTGCCCAGATCGTTCTGCACGATCAGCACACCCATGGCGATCAGCCAGGCCAGGAAAAGCGGTCCCAGGTCCTGCAGGCGCGGGAAGGTCATCGGCCCGATCTTCTTTCCCGCCAGCAGGATCAGATCGCGGTTGTTGGCCAGGAAACCGGCGAAGAAGATAGCCAGGGTGATCTTGGCCAGCTCACCGGGCTGAAAGCTCATCCCGCCGATGCTGATCCAGACCTGGGCGCCCTGAATGTCTTGACCGATGCCGGGCACGATCGGCAGGAACAGCAGTACCACTGAGGCAGCCAGACTGAGATAGGTCAGCTGCCGCAGCTTGCGGTGGTCGCGCAGCAGGACCAGCAGCAGCATCGCTGCGGCCATCGACAGCCCGGTCCACATCAGCTGCCGGTCGGCCACACCCTCGTACCGGGTGGTGAAGTCCAGCCGGTGGATCATCGCGATCCCTAGCCCATTGAGAGTCACCACGATCGGCAGGATGAACGGGTCTGCGTATTCGGCCCGGATGCGCAGCACCACGTGGAAGGCCAGGGCCAGGGCAGCCTGAGCCCCGCCCTCGAAGTAGTAGCGCTCATCAATGGTGTCCTCGAGGGTCAGCCCCACCAGCACCTGGGCGCCGATGCCGATGGTCAGCGCCAGCAGCAGCAGCACAAGCTCAATGTTGCGCCGTGGCCTAGAGTGGGCCTCAGCCTGCGTTGCCATCAGTTCCCACCCCCGGTGATCTGCTCGAGGTTCTCCACGATCTGCTCAGCGTGTGCCCGGTCCTCGGCGAAAATCCCAGACTCCACCCGGTTGCGGTCATAGCGGGGCAGATCCTCTACGCTGATCCCGGTGTGCTCGTCCACCTCGGAAAGGGTGATGGGGCCCAGGGACTGGGAGACCCCGGTGAAGATTGCCACCTGGCCGTCATCCTCACCCACGTAGTACTGGGTCTGGGTCCACACATAGCCCAGGAAGGTCACCACTGCCACCAGCACCACCAGAAGTGCCACGAAGGTGGGCAGGAACCAGGCACGACGACGCCGGGTTGCCTGGACAGCGTCCAGATCCTCCTCGTCTAGGGCCACCTCATCCTGGTCCTGTTCTCCGCCTGGCGACTCAGGGGAGGTGCTGGGGCTCTCCGGTGCCGGGGTGTCGATCGCGCCTCCGGTGCTCATTCCCTCAGTCGCCTCGGAAGAGCTGGGGTGAGCTCTGCTCTTCTCTCGGCTCAATCGACCACCGTCCTCGGCACCCAGCATCTCGGAGTAGGTGTGCCGGACGGGTTTGAGCGGCTGGCCGGTGAGCAGCGCAGCCATCGGGTGCTCATCCACGTTGCGCGGCACCACCGGGATGGTGCCGGTCTCTGCGGCGGCCACCGCGGCGCCGACCAGTTTATGCGGTCGGACGCCCAGGGTGCGCTCGACCATGGCGGCTGAGAGCGGGGAGAGCTCCCCCTCTTCGGAGGACAGTCCCTCCAGGGCGCTGCGGTTGACCACCGGGATGACGTCCAGCTCCATGGTGTGCTGGTTGCCCTGGGGGTCAGTGAAGTCCCCGGTGGAGGCGGCCGCCACGGCCTGCTCGCTCAGGGGGACCTCATCGGAGCTGGTCAGGTGCTCCTGTTCGGCGGTGACCACATCCAGGGCGATCACCGTGACGTTGTCGGGGGCCCCGCCCTCGACGGTGAGGTCCACCAGATCGTCCACAATCTTCTCCAGCGGGTCCCCGCTGCGCATCTTCTGCTCGATCAGCCGGTCGGAGACCACGGCGTTGAGCCCGTCGGAGCAGAGCAGCCAGCGCTCGCCGGCCTCCAGTGGGAAGCTGGTGATATCCAGCTCGGGGGAGGCGTCCACATCACCGAGCACCCGCATCAGCACGTTCTTGTGCGGGTGGTACTCTGCGGCCTCCGGGTCTAGCCGGCCCTCGTCCACCAGGCGTTGCACGAAGGTGTGGTCGTGGCTTACCTGGCGGAACCGGCCCTTCTTCAGCCGGTAGGCACGGGAGTCGCCGATATGGGCGAACTGCAGCTTGTTCTCGGTGATCAGGATGGCGGTGATAGTGGTGCCCATCCCGGCCAGCTTGGGATTGGTCTTGACCAGCTTGTTCAGGAACGCGTTGGCGGTCTGGATCTCATCGGGCAGCACCGTGTCCGGCTCGGCGAAGCCGCGGGTGTCCAGATGGGCGAGGTCCAGCACGGTGGAGGCGGAGGCCACATCGCCGCCGGCGTGGCCGCCCATTCCGTCGGCGACCACTGCGAAGTAGCGCCCGGCGTACCCGGAGTCGTCGTTCTTGGAACGGACAACCCCCTCGTCCGAACGCGCAGCGAAGCGGAAGACCAAGCTCATAGTGGGTTCAGGTCCTCAGTTCCAGCACGGTCTTGCCTATCCGGATCCGGTCACCAGGCTCCACCGTGGAGGCGCGGGTCAGCTGCTCATCGCCCAGCCAGGTGCCGTTGGTGGAGCCGAGGTCCTCCAGGAACCAACGGGAGCCCTGCGGGAAGAGCCGGGCGTGCTTACCGGAGGCGTAGTCGTCTTCGAGCACCACGGTGCATTCTTGGGCACGGCCCATCATGATCGGGGCGGAGCCCAGTTCCACCTCGGTGCCCACCAGAGGACCTTCGGAGATCACCAGCCGCTTGGGGCGCGGGCGCTGGGTCTGCCCGGAGTGGTGCACGGTGGCTGGGGTGCCGCCCTGCTCGGGGGCAGGGGCGGTTTGAGCGGCGCTGCGGTTGGCGCGGGTGCGGGCCCGCTTGGAGACCATCATGTCCCGTCCCTGGGCTGCGATGATCGAGAGGATCAGGATCCACAGCAGCAGCAGCAGTCCGAACTGGAGGACGGTGATGGCAAGTTCGCTCATAGTGTTTGGATGTGCCTTCAGCCGATTCGGAAGCGCATCCGCGCATTGCCCAGGGCGATCAGTGCGCCGTCGAACAGGTCGGCCTCGGCACTGCGCAGCTCGGTGCCGTCCACATAGGAGCCGTTGGTGGAGCCCAGGTCCCGGGCTATCCAGCGGGAGCCGGCCTGCACCACTTCCAGATGTTTACGGGAGACTCCGGTGTCGGAGATGGTGATATCCGCAGTGGAGGACCTGCCGATCACTGTGGAGGGGCCGCTGAGCGTATAGGAGCGGCCGTCGTGCTCCAGGCTGGCGGTGGTGGCTCGGGCGGCGTTGGCGGAGCGGCTCAGCCGACCGGGCAGTGCGGCGGTGGCAGCGGGTCCAGCGGCCGGGGCGTGGGCAGGCCGCGGCACGGAGGCTGCGGGGTTCACATCGCGGTCGGACTGGGACTCGATGCTCATCTGGCCGCGGCGCAGCTCGGTGTTCTTCACGAAGGTGGCCTTCACCGGGCCCAGCAGGGTATAGCCCTGGGAGTCGGCATGCCGCAGGATCTCCTCGCAGAGTTCCTCGGCCAGGGCGGTGCCGTACTTCTTGGCCTCGGCGAAGTCATCTTCCGAGAGCCGGATCTTGTACAGGTTGGGCACTAGGGCCGCACCGTTGGCAGCTGTGGACGACTCGCGGTCCATATGGCGGCGCACTGCAGTGGCGATCTCCACGGGTCCGACGCTCCCTCCGCGTCCGGAGAAGGCGCCCCGGACCGCTTTCTCAATTCCTCGTTCCAGGGTGTCCAGCAGTCCCACAGGCACCTCCTTCAGGTCTCTGGTTCGGGTGCGTCCGCCGCTGTGGGCGCTTCGGCTTCTGCGGCGGGCACACTGTGGGCATTATTGCGCAGAGTCTACTGTCTCACCCTGTGCCTGCTCCGCTCAAACCCTCAAGGAGCCCCGGAGACTCAGCCCCAGGGCTTGTGATGCTTGCCATAGGCCATTCATTAGTGTTAGCGTCCTCACACTGTGAGAGCGCTCTCACACCAGCTCGCATCAGATAACCAATTCCGATGAGGAGGAACTGTGAGCACAACAGATTTCCATCAGGGACGACGCCGCGGCCGCACTACCGGCCGGCGACTGGCCCCGGTTGCCGCACTCTCCGCAGTAGCGGCACTGCTCCTGTCAGCCTGCGGGGACAACGGCGATGACAATGGTTCCGGCTCCGGCGGTGCAGAGGCGCCTGAGTCGCTGACCGTGACCACTTTCAACGAGTTTGGCTACGAGGATCTCTTCGAGGAGTACGAGGAACTCACCGGCATCCGGATTGAGCACAACAAGGCCGATACCGCCGAGAACGCCCGCGACTCGCTGCGCAACAGCCTGGGCGCCGGCTCCGGTGCCAGCGATATCGAGGCCGTGGAGGTGGACTGGCTGGTGGAGTTCATGCAGTACTCCGACCAGTTCGAGGATCTCTCCGAGGACGCCTCGGCAGACCGTTGGCTGGACTGGAAGTACGAGGACGCCGCCGCTGAGGATGGCCGGGTGATCGGCTTCGGCACCGATATCGGCCCGCAGGCCCTGTGCTACCGAGCAGATCTCTTTGAGGAGGCCGGGCTGTCCAGCGACCGCGAAGAGGTCGCCGCCGTCCTGGACGGCGACTGGGACAACTACTTCGACCTGGGCCGCGAGTTCGTGGCCGCCTCCGACTCAGCCTGGTACTCCGGATCAGACAATATCTGGCAGGGCATGATCAACCAGGTGGAGGTGCCCTTCGAGACCGAGGATGGCGAGATCATCGCCGACACCAACCCGGAGGTCAAGGATCTCTACGACCAGCTGCTCACCGCCAGTGTGGACGATGAGCTCTCCGCCGGGCTCTCCCAGTGGTCCGGTGACTGGGCTGATGCCTTTCAGCGAGACGGCTTCGCCACCATGCTCTGCCCCGGCTGGATGCTCGGGGTCATCGAAGGCAACGCCGACGGCGTCGAGGGCTGGGACGTTGCCGATGCCTTCCCGGGCGGCGGCGGCAACTGGGGCGGCTCCTACCTGACCGTGCCCATCCAGGGTGAGAACGTGGAGGCCGCCAAGGAGCTGGCTGCCTGGCTGACCGAACCCGAGCAGCAGATCAAGGCCTTCGAAGCCATCGGCGCCTTCCCCTCCACCGTGGAGGCACTAGAGTCGGAAGAGATCCAGTCCGCCACCGATGAGTTCTTCAATGACGCCCCGGTCGGCGAGATCCTGGCCAACCGGGCTGAGGCCATCGAGGTCCAGCCCTTCAAGGGACCCAACTACCTGCTGATCAACGTGGCCATCCAGGACGCGCTGAACCGGGTGGACGTGGACGGGGTGGATGACCCCGAGACCTCCTGGGAGAAGTTCCTGGACGATGTTGAGGCACTGAAGTAGTCAATGGCCTCTGCTCCTCGCATGGACTTACGGTCCCGGGCCTCGGCCTGGGACCGGAAGTATTCCCCGTATCTCTACATCAGTCCGTTCTTCATCCTCTTTGCCATCGTCGGGCTCTTCCCCCTGCTCTACACCGTCTGGGTCGCCGCACACGATTGGGACCTCATCATGGGCCAGGGCGAGTTCGTCGGATTCGAGAACTTCACGCATATCCTGGGCCAGCGCGCCTTCTGGATCTCGCTGCGCAATACCCTGAGCATCTTCATCCTCTCCACGGGGCCCCAGGTGCTTTTCGCGATTGTGATCGCCTATATGCTAGACGCCCACCTGCGCGCCAAGACCTTCTGGCGGATGGGTGTGCTGCTGCCCTATGTGGTCACCCCGGTGGCCGTGGCCCTGATCTTCGGCAACCTGTTCGCCGAGCGCTTCGGCCTGGTCAACTCCGCCCTGGAGACCATCGGGCTGAACCCGGTGGGTTGGCAGTCGGACTCGCTGGCCAGCCACATCGCGATCGCCACGATGGTCAACTTCCGATGGACCGGCTATAACGCGCTGATCTTCCTGGCCGCTATGCAGGCCATTCCCCGCGACCTCTACGAGCAGGCCGAGATTGACGGTGCGGGCAGAGTCCGCCAGTTCCTCTCGGTCACCGTGCCGATGCTGCGCCCAACCATCATCTTCGTGGTGATCACCTCCACTATCGGCGGGCTGCAGATCTTCGACGAGCCCCGCATGTACGACCACTCCGGCCGCGGCGGCTCCGACGGCCAGTGGCGCACTATGACCCTCTACCTCTATGAGCTGGGCTGGACCCGCTCCGACTTCGGCCGGGCTTCGGCGGTCGCAGTGCTGCTGTTCCTGCTCATCGTGGCCATCGGCATCATCAACTTCATGATCACCCGCCGCATCGCCACCGCTGACGGGGCCAGACAAGCTCCGCCAACGCGTGCCGGCCGGCGTGCCGCAGGGCGCGCCCGGGGGAAGAAACTCAGCAGGAAGGAGGCTGCCCGATGACCGCAGCAGCACCTATTGCCCCGGTGGACGAGCAGGCAGACAGCGGCCGTACGCTGGGCCGCAACCGGCGGCGTCGTTCTTCCCCCGGCGGTGCTCAGCGCCGCCCCGGCTTCATCATCTACGGCTGTCTGGCCGCCGTGGTGCTCGGCGGGCTGTTTCCGCTGTGGTGGTCGGCGCTCATCGGCTCCCACCACGCGACCATCCTGTCCCAGACCTCCTTCCCCTGGTGGCCGGGCGGGAACTTCTTCGCCAATGCCGCCACCGTGATGGATACGGTGCCGTTCTGGCGGGCCACGCTGAACTCCATCATCGTCTCCACCACCACCGCGTTCTCCGTGGTGATCTTCTCCACCCTGGCCGGATACGCCTTCGCGAAGCTGCGCTTCAAGGGCTCGGGCCCGCTGCTGGTCTTTGTGATCGCCACTATGGCAGTGCCCACCCAGCTCGGCGTCGTCCCGCTCTACCAGGTGATGGCCAGACTCGGCTGGACCGGTGAGCTGACCGCGGTGATCGTCCCAGCACTGGTGACCGCCTTCGGGGTGTTCTGGATGACCCAGTACCTGCGCCAGGCGATCCCCGATGAGCTCATCGAGGCCGCCACGGTGGACGGCTGCAATATGATCCGCACCTTCTACCATGTGTGCCTGCCCGCAGCACGGCCGGCGGCTGCAATGCTGTTCCTGTTCACTTTCGTGATGAACTGGACCAACTTCTTCTGGCCGTTCATCGTGCTGGGCCCCTCCAACCCCACTCTGCCGGTGGCCCTGCAGCAGCTGCAGGCCGCCCACTTCGTGGACTACTCGCTGGTGCTCACCGGGGCGACCCTGGCCACTGTGCCGCTGCTGATCCTCTTCGTCTTCACCGGCCGCCAGCTGGTGTCCGGAATTATGCAAGGAGCTGTCAAAGCATGACCGTCACTTCCACCGCCCCCGCTGCGGCACCCACCGCGGTGCAGTTCCCTCCGGGGTTCCTCTTCGGCTCGGCCACCGCCGCATACCAGGTGGAGGGAGCCCACGACGCCGCGGGTAGGGCACCCAGTATCTGGGACACCTTCTCGAAGACCCCGGGGAAGGTGCATGCCGGGCACACTGGGGACACCGCCTGTGACCACTACCACCGGTACCGCGAGGACGTGGCCCTGATGAAGTGGCTGAACCTGAAGGTCTACCGGTTCTCGGTGAGCTGGTCCCGGGTGATGCCCGACGGGGTCACCGTCAACCCCGAGGGCCTGCGCTTCTACTCCGAGCTGGTGGACGAGCTGCTGGCCGCCGGGATCATCCCCTGGTTGACCCAGTACCACTGGGACCTGCCGCAGGCGCTGGAGGACGCCGGGGGATGGGCCAACCGGCAGACCGCCTACGCCTTCGAGAAGTACGCCCAGGTCCTGCATGAGGCTCTAGGGGACAGGGTGCGGCACTGGACTACGCTGAACGAGCCCTGGTGCTCCGCGTTCCTGGGCTACGCCAACGGCCACCACGCTCCGGGCCGTACCGAGCCCGGCGCCGCCCTGGCAGCGGCCCACCACCTGCTGTTGGGCCACGGACTGGCGGTACGCACACTGCGGCAGCGGGACCCACAGCTGGAGCTGGGCCTGACCCTGAACTTCACCGACTACCGGCCAGCAGATCCGGACTCCCCCGGGGACCGGGACGCCGCCCGCCGGCTGGACGGGGCCTTCAACCGGTTCTTCATCGATCCGGTCATCCGCGGAGTCTACCCGGCGGATGTGCTCACCGACCAGACCGGGCTGTGGCCTTCAGGCACCGTGCAGGAAGGCGACCTGGAGATCATCTCCGCACCCATCGATGTGCTGGGGGTGAACTTCTACACCGGCGAGCTGCTCACCGGTGCGGCCCCGGAGCAGGCACCGGCGGCCGCAGCCGCCGCACGGGCCAGCGGCGAACCCAGCCCGAATGTGGGCTCGGAGCATGTGACCTCGGTGCGCCGCGGCCTGCCGCAGACCGCTATGGGCTGGGAGGTCTACCCGCAGGCTCTGCAGGACCTGCTGGTCCGCCTGCATGAGCAGTACACCTCAGAACTCGGCGTCGTCCTCTATGTCACCGAGAACGGAGCGGCCTATGACGATGCCGTGGAGCCGGACGGCTCAGTGCATGATCCGCAGCGGCTGGACTACATCCGCCGCCACCTCAAGGCGGTGCACGCCGCGATCGAGGCCGGTGCCGATGTGCGCGGCTACTTCGTCTGGTCGCTGCTGGACAACTTTGAGTGGGCCTTCGGCTATGACAAGCGGTTCGGGATTGTCCGGGTGGACTATGGCACGCTGGAGCGCACCCCCAAGGCCAGTGCGCACTGGTATGCCGAGGTGGCCCGCACCGGTGTGGTGGACTAGGAGATATGCCAGCTAAGCGACTACCCACCTTGGAGGATGTTGCCGCGCGCGCCGGGGTCTCCCGGGCCACCGCCTCCCGGGTGGTTAACGCCGACCCCAGAGTCGGCCGGCTGGCCAGGGAGGCAGTCCAGGAGGCCATCGTGGAGCTGGGTTACCGACCCAACCGCAATGCGCGCTCCCTGGTCCGCCCGGAGGTCGATTCGATTGCGGTGGTGGTTCCGGAGGCTGAGGAGACGGTCTTCTCCGACCCCTTCTTCGCCGCGCTGCTGGCAGCGATCACCCAGTCGCTGGCCGATTCCCCGGTGCAGGTACTGCTGGCCATGGGCCAGCCGGGCGACTCCCAGAAGATCGAGCGCTACCTGCGCGGTGGCTACACCGACGGGGCGATCGTGGTCTCCCATCATAAGGATGACCACATCTGGCAGGTGCTCACCGCCACCAAGCTGCCGGCGGTATATGTGGGCAGACCCTATGCCGGGGATGTGGGGATCCCCTATGTGGACGTGGACAACCGTGCCGGTGGGGCATTGGCCGCCCAGCAACTGGTCAGCACAGGACGACGCCGCATCGGCACCATCACCGGAGCAATGGACATGGCAGCCAGTGAGGACCGGCTGGCCGGCTGGCGGGAGCAGCTGCACAGTGCGGGGCTGGACGCCGGCCTGGTGGAGCACGGTGACTTCAGCGCAGCCTCGGGGGCGGTGGCGATTCGCCGCCTCCTGAAGCGTGAGCCTCAGCTCGACGGGGTGTTTGTGGCCAGCGACCTGATGGCGGTCGCAGCCGTGCATGAGCTGCAGGCTGCAGGGCGGAAGGTGCCCGAAGAGATCGCGGTGGTGGGCTTCGACAACTCCCAGGCGGCCGAGCTGACCCGGCCCCCGCTGACCACGGTGGTCAACCCGGTCACTGCTCTGGCCGGCACAGCGGTCAAGCTGCTGCTGAGGCTGCTGGAGGAGCAGCCTGTGGAGTCCCGAGTGATCCTGGAGACGAAGCTGGTCCGGAGAGCCTCTGCGTAACATCAGGGTGAACTTCACGTGAAGTCATACAAATTTGAAATAAATCCAGGTTCCGCTAAGTTGCAAAGAAGCGAGCCGCAAGACTGCGGCGTCACACTGTCGCTGGACAGCAACCCAAGCCCTTGAGAAGGAGATCAACATCATGGCAGCAACTCTGAACCCCGGCACCTGGACTCTGGACGCCTCCCACTCCGAGATCGGTCTGACTGTGCGTCACGCCGGCATCTCCAAGGTCCGGGCGCTCTTCGAGGAAGCCACCGGCACCCTGGACGTGAAGGAGGACGGCTCCGCAGATGTCAAGGCTGTGGTGCGCGCCGAATCCTTCAACTCCAAGAACGGTGACCGTGACGCCCATGTGCGCGGCGAGGACTTCCTGGACGCCGAGAAGCACCCGGAGCTGACCTTCGTGGCCACCGGCATCAAGCCCTCCGGCGAGGTTTTCGACCTGACCGGCGAGCTGACCATCCGCGGCGTATCCAAGACCGTGACCTTCGAGGTCGAGTTTGGTGGCCAGGCGGTGGACCCCTTCGGCCTGACTCGCGCCGGCTTCTCCGCCTCCACCACCATCTCCCGCAAGGAGTTTGGCCTGACCTGGAACGCAGCCCTTGAGGCCGGCGGTGTACTGGTTTCCGACAACGTCAAGATCGAGCTCGACGCCTCCTTCGTCCTCAACCAGGACAGCTGATCCCTCACTGCTTCGCTCAACCAGTACACAGCACGACGACGCCCCCGCACCTTCCAGAGGTGGCGGGGGCGACGTTTTCTCTCACGTTTCTCTCAAACCACGCTTATCTTGAGAGAAAAGAGGTAGGCGGATTCTAGGAGTCGTTGCACCAGCACCCAGAGCATCAGCGGCCCGAAACCCTGCTCCGGTCGCGGATCACTTGGGATGTGGAGTAGCGGCGTAAATCTGCGATATTCCTTACATCCCACGCCTCTCCTCTCTGATCCCTGCGATTATGCTGGAGGGGTGCTGAAACAGATGGTCATCCGGGAGCCAGAAACAGCGGATGCAGAGCGGATTGCGGTGGCACACTCGATTGCTGCCAGAGAGGCCTACGGGCATTACTTCCCGCGTGAGTGGATGCTGGCGCGCAACACCCCGGAGCGGCGCACCGAGCAGTGGACGGAGCAGCTGGCCACCTATGCCCGCGGTGATTCAGGATGGCGGATCCGGATCGCCGAGGACGGCGACAAGGTGCTCGGCTTCGGGATCTTCGGCAGACCGCGGGATGAGGACGCCCCTGCACCCCAGGAGCTGCACCGGCTCTACGTGCTCTCCGAGGCTTACGGAACCGGCCTGGCCACCAGGCTGCTGCAGGCGCTGAACCCCGAGCCGGCCTCGTCGTCGTTTCGCTCACGCTCCGCAAGCGCCTCAGGAGACAGCGCACGATGGCGTGGCTCCGCTCGGCTCAATCGGGCCTACCTGTGGGTGATGGAAAACAATCCGCGCGCCATCGCTTTCTACCGCAAGCACGGCTACACACCCGACGGCACACTCAAGCGCCTGGAGAACATCGGCGGGCACCGGATCCTGCGTATGGTGCAGAAGGGGAATCATTGATGAGCAGTGAGTACACCATCCGGCATCCGCGGATGGATGAAGCGCAGGAACTGGCCGCGGTGCATGTGACGTGCTGGGAGCAGGCGTACTCCGGGATTCTGCCGGATCAGTTCTGGAATGAGCAGGCCTTGCAGCGGCGCATCGACTCTTGGCGGCAGATGCTGGCGGACCCCGCGCACCGTGCCCGGACGCGGGTGGCCGAGGTGGACGGTGAGGTGATCGGTATCGCCCAGATCGGCCCGCCTCGTGAGGATGACCTGGACGTGGAGCATGAGCTCTACATGATCTACCTGCTGGCTGAGCACCACGGGTGCGGGGCCGCCGAAGACATGCTCACCGAACTGCTCAATGACAAATCCGCCTCGCTGTGGGTGCTTAGGGACAACCCACGTGCGCTGGCCTTCTATCGCAGGTACGGATTTGAGTCTGACGGAGTGGAGAAGGATCTCGGTGATGACCGTGGTGCCGAGGCGCTGAGCGGGATTGTAGAGATCCGCATGGTCCGCGGCTCGAAGTAGGGGCCGCACACCCCCAGGAGATGGCAGGATGGCAGCTATGAACGGGAACCTGCAGATCCGGCAGCAGATCACCACCACACCTGTCCACCGCGAACGCGCCCGGGTGGCAGAGCTGGACGGGAGCCTCATCGGCCTGGCCATGGTGGGGAAGCCGGAGGATCAAGACACCGAGACCAGCCTCCAGCTCTACCTGATCTATCTGCTCGCTGAGCACCACGGCTGTGGTGCTGCCTCCCGGCTGCTGACTGAGCTGCTGGGTGAACAGCCCGCCTCGTTGTGGGTGTTCAAGGACAATCCGCGGGCCCAGGGCTTCTATCGCAAGCACGGGTTCGAGCCCGACGGTTCGGAGAAGGACCTCGGGGAGGAGGAGAACGATGCCTCCCTGCGCGGGGTGGTGGAGCTGTGCATGGTGCGCCGATGAGCAGAGGAGAGAGCGGATATGCCTGAGCTGCCTGAGGTGGAGGTGGTGCGTCGAGGTGTGGCGCAGTGGGCCGCCGGCCGGCGGGTGGAGCAGGTCCATGTCCACGATGACCGCAGTCTCCGGAGATTCGCTGAGGGACCGGCGGAGTTCTCCCGCCGGCTGACTGGGCTTGTGCTGGGGGCGCCTCAGCGGCGGGGAAAGTTTCTGTGGGTCCCGCTGGAGTCTGCGGGCGAGCCGCTGGCGGTGGCACTGGTGGTCCACCTGGGCATGAGCGGTCAGGTGCTGATCGAGCAGCGCGAGGCTCCTGAAGAACGGCACCTGAAGATCACGTTGGATCTGGGGAACACAGCGGACGACGCCGTCATACTGGGTTCTGTTGGGGAAATTGCTTGGCTGCCAGGTCAGCTGCGGTTTGTGGACCAGCGGATCTTCGGCGGGATGCAGCTCTCGCCGCTGGTGCCGGATGCGGTGGTGCCGGAATCTGGGCGGCTTATTCCGGAGATTGCTGCGCATATCGCTCCTGACCCACTGGAACCTGTGGTGACCGGGGAGTGGCTTTTCCAGGTGCTCAGACGGCGTCGCACTGGGTTGAAACGAGCCCTGCTGGACCAGACTGCGATCTCCGGGGTGGGAAACATCTACGCCGATGAGGCGCTCTGGCGGGCCCGGATGCACTACGCCCGTCGGACTGAGACGGTCACCCGTGCCCAGGCGGGGCTGCTGCTGACAGCACTGCGCGAGGTGATGGAGGCCGCGCTCGCCGCCGGCGGGACCAGCTTTGATGCGCTCTACGTCAACGTCAACGGGGCCTCCGGGTACTTCGACCGGTCGCTGGCGGTCTACGGACGAGCTGGGCGTCAGTGCTCTCGGTGTGCTGGTCTGCAAGAGTCAGGTGAGCTGGCTGCCCGGCGCAGTGTGGGGGCCATCCGACTGGAGAAGTTCATGAACCGCTCCTCCTACTTCTGCCCGGTATGCCAGCCCAGGCCCCGCAACGGCCGCTGGTGAACCCCGGGTGACTGCAGGTTCAGTTCACCGCGCGGGCTACCCGGTGCTGCAGAGTCTGCCACTGGGCGGCGGGGTCCAGCTCTGCGGCCAGAGTGTGCAGCTCCACATGGGTGGGCTCAGCGGTATGCCCATCACCGTCCATCAGGGAGGTGGCGCCGGTGGCGTCGGTGGTGCGCTGGATCATCGAGCCTGGCATCAGGTTCATCATCACCATCGCCAGCTGCCGGGCATGGCCCTCCTGCAGCTCAAAAGGTGCGCTGACCACAGCAGGCTCGATCCGCACCGGGCGGCGCAGCGAGCGCAGAGCCACATCCACCCCGCCGAGCACCGACTGCCACACGAACCACAGGAACAGGGTCGCAGCATGCCAGGCCCGCTGCGGCCAGCCGGCGATCCGCACCGGGGACCGCGGGGGTGCCAGCCACAAACTTAGTGTGGTGCAGATGGCCACTGAGACCACCCCGTAGACCGCGTAGTCGCCGTTGAGCCCGGCGAAGAACACCCACAGCAGGCCCAGCACCACGACACGCAGCAGCGCAGCCGCCGTCCAGGTGAGGAGGCGTTCACTCATCACCACACACCTCCTGTCCACATAATGATCAGCACTGCCACGGTGGTCAACACCAGTATCACGAGACCCGAGCCCTCCCAGCTACCCAGAGAGCCCTCGGCGCTCGCGGTCAGCCGACGGGTGCGCTCGGCTAGGTTCTGTGCGACACGGGCACTGGCATTGCGCACTTTGCCAGCGGCCCGGTGCGCAGCATTCAGCCCAGGGGAGGCATGCTGCCAGCTGCGCATCGCCAGCGATTCTTCAGCCACAATCAGATCCCCAGGCTGAAGAATGCTCATTCCGCCGGCGCGCGCAAGTCGGGCTCGGCTCTCGCCTGCCTTACTGCGGCCTTCACCCCTTAAAGTCAGCTCACTCGCTTCGCTCTGGGCCTGACCGCCCGTGCCCCTGTTTCGTACATAGAGCCAGACGACTGCGCCGAGACCGAGCGCCAGCAGGATCGGCCAGCTGGCATCCCAGAGTGCACCGGCGGACCAGCTGAACTCCGGATCGTCTGGCAACCAAGCGGCCCCGATGAGCCAGGGCACCGCAATACCGGCTGCACACACCGCCAACCACGAAGCTAACTCACCATCGGCTCCAGGACGGGGGCGGACTTCGGTGTGGCTCACTATGAAAGCGAAGCGGATCAGCAGCAGAGTCGAACCAGTTGCCACCAGCGGCAGCAGCTGATCCAGCCCCACCCCCAGCACCGCGAAACCCTCCACCGCCTCCTTGGAGACATACTTGCCATAGGCGCCTGAGGTCAGCGGTGCGCCGGCCACAGCCAGGCCGGCACCGGCCATACCGATGAGCACCAGCACCCCGGTTCCACCGCGACCGTAGTGCTTGACGACTGGCACCCCCAGGAACAGCGCCCCCTTGGCCAGCCCGTGATGCACCGCGTAGAGCACTGCAGCCGCCATGGCAGCACCGGCGCTCTCCGGCACCAGCAGGGCGACGGCCACCAGACAGGCGATGAATCCCATCTGAGAGATGGTCGAATATGCCAGCACCACCTTGGGATCTGACTGCAGCACGCCGACCACCACCGCGGCGAAGGCCCCCAGCAGGGCCAGGACCAGCAGAGTGTTTCCGGCGGTGGCGAGGGCGGCGGCGTCGTCCCCAATGGGGAGGAACCGCAGCCACCCGACCAGTCCCGCCTTGACCATCGCCCCGGAAAGCACCGCGGAGGCAGCAGGCGGAGCCGCCGGATGGGCCAGCGGCAGCCACATATGCAGCGGCACAGTGCCAGCCTTCACCCCGAAGCCGATCAACAGCAGAGCCACGATCAGCCCGGTGTGCTCACTGGCGGCCACTGCGGAGGGTGCATCAGCCACTAGGTAACCACCAGCACTCGCAGTGAGGATAAGTCCAGCAAGTATGGCGGTTTCGGAGAAGACTGACATCACCAGGTAGATCCGGGTGGCCCGGTGGGCCGAGGCGGTGCGGTAGTGGATCACCAGTCCGGCGGCGGAGAAGCTCATCACCGCAAATGCCAGATAGAAGGTGACCGCATCAGCGGCCAGATAGGTACCGATGTTCCCGGCGAAGCACACCATGAGGAACGCGCTCAGCGCCCCGGAGCCGCGTTCGGCGTCGCGCAATTTAACCCAGGTGACCGCCATCAGCGCCGCCCCGTAGAGCAGGGCAGCGATCAGCACCAGCGCTCGGGCAGCGGCATCCATGTGCAACACCGTGCCGAAGAGCAGCCAGTCGAGGCTCAGCTCAGCCCCGGGTGCAGCCAGGGTCAGCACTACGGTCGGAGCCACGGTCAGCGGGGAGAACAGCGCCGCTGACCTTCGCACTCGGTGTGCCTGCTCCGCGGCCAGGGCCCCGGCCAGCGCAATCAGCGCCACCGCGGCCAGCGGCAGCAGCAGGCTCAGCGCAATCAGAGCAGCCCCCAGCATCAGCCGAACACCCCCTCAGCGATGAACCGGGCGATCTGCAGGGGAGAGAAGGTCAACGACGTCGCCAACCCCACGCCCAGGGTGAACCCGGCAGTGCAGAGCGCCGGCACCAGCAGCATCCCCGGCTCCCGTATTTTGGAGAGGTGGCCGCGCCTCCGGCTGGGCGCTGCCTCAATCGCCTCGGCAGACTCGGCACCCCTGCTGGTGACCTCATGGCTCAATCGCTCGCCGTCATCTGGCTCACCGAACCAGAGTGAATACACGACGGGCAAAAAATACGCAGCATTCAGCAGCGAGGAGACCACCAGCACCACCAGCACCCACGGGTGCGGAGAATCCAGGGCACCTAGCCCTAACTGCCACTTGGAGACAAACCCGGCAGTGGGCGGCAGCCCGATCATCCCGAAGGCCCCCACGGTGAAGGCCGCCGAGGTCCAGGGCATCCGCCGCCCGGCCCCGCGCAGCTGAGCGATCGTATGCGCCCCCATGGATTCAGCGAACAGGCCCGCGCAGAAGAACAGGGTGATCTTCATGAGCCCCTGATGCACCAGGTGCACCACCCCACCAGCGGTCCCGGCCACCGAGAACATGGTCACCCCCAGCACCACATAGCTGACCTGGGAGATCGTGGAGAAGGCCAGCCGCCGTTTGATCTCGCTCTGCCGCAGCGCCTGGTAGGAGCCGTAGATCACGGTGATGCTGGCGATGACCAGCAGCGGGGTCAGCACGCCCAGCTCCCAGGCCACATGGATGCCATAGACGTCATCGATCACCCGCACAATCCCGAACACCCCGGCCTTGACCACTGCCACTGCGTGCAGCAGCGCAGACACCGGAGCCGGGGCCACCATGGCGGCAGGCAGCCAGGAGTGCAGCGGAACCAGGGCGGACTTCACCCCCAGCCCGCCCACCAGCAGGACAAAGATGAGTACGACGACGCCGGGGGAGCGGGCGGCCAGTTCCGCCACGTCAGCTGCCCCACCCTCAGCGAAGTCCACCGCCCCAGCCTCCATGGTCAGCCAGACCACCCCGATGAGCACCGCCACCCCGCCGCCCAAGGCATAGCGCATATACAGCTTGGCCGCGTTCAGGGACTTCTCATCCCCCCAGTGGGCCACCAACGGATAGGTGACCAGAGTCAGCAGCTCGTAGAACACTAAGAAGGTGATGAGGTTCCCGGAGAAACTGATCCCCACGGTGGCGGCCACGCACAGACCGAAGAACCCAAAGAACCGGCTGCGGTTCGGTTTGCCCTCCAGATAGCCGATGGCATACACGGTGGTCAACAGCCAGAGCACCGCAGAGAGTCCGGCGAAGAACAGCGCCAGCGGATCCACCCGCAGCACCAGGCTGATTGCCTCACCGCCGGCGGTGGGCAAGAACGGTACCGAGAACTCCGGACGTGCACCCTCGGCTACCACCGGTGGGACCAGCAGAATGATCAGCACCAGTTTGGCCACCGCACCGCCGAGATTGATGGTGCTGCGTAGCTTCACTGAGTGCTCAGGCAGCGGGAAGATCATGGCGGCCACCGCCACCGAGAGCAGCACCAGCAGCAGCGGTATGAGGCTATTGGTCACCACCATGCGCCCACCTCCAGCAGGTCGGCCAGCCAGGCGCCCAGCAACCCGGTGCCGATGGTGGCCAGGCCCAATAGTATGACTGCGGCTTCGCCGAGACGGATGCGCTGCGTGACCGGCCCGGCGGCCGGTGCGTCTTCGGGCTGCTCAGCCGGCGCGAGCAGCAGGGGGGCGATGCCGCGCAGCAGATACCCTGCCGTAAGCAGAGTCCCGGCGGCAATTACCACAACCAGCCACCAGTGCCCGGCAGCCACCGCGGCGGTGGTCAGCTGCCACTTGCCGGTGAAGCCCAGGCTGATCGGCAGCCCGATCAGCCCCACCGCGCACATGCCCATCGCCAGGATCAGCGCTGGCTGATGCACCCCGGCCCCGCGTAGCGCATCAATCTCATCAGTGCCGCAGCGGTCCTTCAGCAGCCCTGCAGCAGCAAACAGACCCGCTTTGGCGATCGCGTGCCCAGCTGCCAGGGAAACTACTGCATGAAAGGCACCTGCGGCCAGGGCGTCGTCGTTGTTGTCTGTGGGCAGCAGCGGGAAGGCCAGAAACCAGTAGCCGATCTGAGCCACCGTGGAGTAGGCCACCAGGGGTTTGAGCCGGGTCTGGCGCAACGCCAGCACCGAGCCCACCAGCACTGCGGCCGCACCTAGGGCCCCCAGCAGCCAGGCCAGCCATTGGCTGCCCTGCACCAGCGGCACTGCCCAGAGCCAGGTGCGCAGCAGTACCACCAGTGCCGCTTTGATCACCAGTCCTGAGAGGATCGGAGAGACCGCACTGGGTGCTGCGGAGTGCGCCGGCACCAGCCAGCGGTGCATCGGCAGCAGGGCGATCTTCATGCCTAGCCCTAAGGTGATCAGCACCAGCGCCAGCAGCGGTGCCGCCTGATCATCGAGCTGCTCGAGTGCCTCACGGGTCTGCTCAATATCCAAGGTGCCGGTCACTGAGACCAGCAGCCCCACCCCAGCCAGGAACAGCAGGGAACCCAGCACGGCGATGAACAGGTAGCGCAGGGCAGCTTCCCAGGAGCTGCGCCCGCCCAGGGCCACCAGTGCTACCGCGGTCAGGCCCACCAGCTCCAGGCCCACATACAGGTTGAACAGGTCCCCGGAGAGGTACACCGCATTCAGCCCCGACCAGCAGCCCAGCCACAACGGCCAGAAACCTGGGTTTCCCGGCTGCCAGGAGGAACCGCTAAAGTAACTGCCCTCAGCTTTGGTCACCACCGCGGCGTACCCCGTCAGCACCAGCCCCACCAGGGCAGTGACTCCCAGGAAGACTGCGGCCAGACCGTCGCCGCGCAGATGAATGCCCAGCGGGGCTTCGAACCCGCCCAGCACCAGCTCCGGCAGGTTCGAAGCCGATACCTGGGCGATCACCGGCACGGTGAGTCCGGCGGTCAGCACCCCGAACACCACCCCGAGGATCCGGCGCCACAGGTGCGGCAGCACGATCATCACCGCCGCTGCCAGCAGGGGCAGCAGTACCAAGCCGCCGAGGCTGAACTGGGCTAACGTCACCGCGCATCACCGCCGTCAGTGTCCTGTGCACCTTCGATCCGGCGGATCAGCACTGCGCCCAGGCCGGTGAACGCCACAGCAATCACCAGGCCGGTGATCACCAGGGCCTGCAGCACCGCATCCGGGGCATCCGCCCGGGCGGCCAGCGCCACCAAGGTCAGCAGCACCCCGATTCCGGTGACATCCAAGGCGATCAGCCGGGCCAGCCGGTCCCGGACCAACAGCAGCCGCACCATGCCGAACACGGTGACTGCCGAAGCGATCATCAGATACCAGGTGATGGTATCCAGCTGAAGCAGCATCAGCGCACCCCCTCGGGATTCTCCAAGGTCAGGAAGAGGGTGTACAGCCCGGCAGCGATCCCGGCGGTGAGCAGCACCTCCACGATCAGCACCACGACGAAGGCCCACCCCGGCTCCCAGGACAGCCAGGGCAGCCCCAGCACCGGACCCAGCAGCCCGGCCAGAATAAAAATCACGACGCCGCCCACCAGCACTGGGCGCAGCCAGTGCTCCGTGGCTGTCCCCAGGCTTACCTGCGAAGTCCGTAAGAGGATGAAGGCGGCAGCCAACACCGCCCCGGACTGGAAGGCCCCACCGGAGTCAGCAGAACCGGCGAAGAGCAGCCAGAGACCCAGCAGGACCAGTGCCGGGGCCAACAGCCGGGCCGCCCAGGGCAGTGCGGAGGGCACCGGCGGCATAGGGGAGGAGGTCTGATGGACCCCCAGACGGTGGGTGCCGGGGGTGGAGAGCCCGCCTCCACGGCACAGCGCCAGCACCGCGGCAGCGGTGAGCATCAAGATGGCCGATTCCAACAGAGTGTCATAGGCGCGGAAGGCCAGCAGTACCCCGGTAATCGGGTGCTCCACTCCGGTGTCCGGCAACTGCTGGTCAACACTCTGACGCCAGGCCGGCAGCTGCTGGTCCACTCGTAACCACACGGCGGCCATGACCATGGTGAGACCGGATCCGGCAATTGCACCGATGACCGGGCGCAGCCAGGGCAGCCGCGGACTGGACTGCATCCCCCCGGCCCCAGGGGGCTCGGGGCTGCGTATGGCCAGCCACACCATCAGTGCCGAGAGCAGACCGGTGCCGATAGCCGCCTCAGCCAGCGCCACGTCCAGAGAGTCCAGCCGCAGCCACACCATAGTGATCACGATCCCTAAGGCCAGGAACCCCATAGTGAACACCAGACGGGAGCGCGGGATCAGGCTGAGCCCGGCGACGGCCAGCACGGCCAGGCCCAAGGTGATGTCGATGGGGGAGATCACCGGTCATCACCTGCCTCAGGTGAGGCGGCGTTGTCGTAATGTGTCGGCTCACGCTGCTCCGCATGATCAGCCTCCAGGCCGGCGATGACATGCGCAGAGACCGAGGCCCCGGCCAGGGCGAAGAGCCAGCACAGCAGCATCAGTCCCGCGATCGCCCAGTCAGCCAGCCAGAGCGCGGAACCCACCAGGACCAGCCCGAGCCCCAAGTTGTCCGCCTTGGTCAGCGCATGCAGCCGGGAGCGCACATCGGAGAAGCGGATCAGCCCCAGAGTGCCCACGGTGAAGAAGAAGGCCCCACCGATGATCAGCACTGCGGCCAGCACATCCAGCACCAGGCTCATAGGCGTTCACTCCGCTCCGCGGTGGAGCCGGCGGTGTCATGGCCCTCGGCGGCGTCCTGCCGGGTGCGGGCACCAGCAGCGGCGCGCACCGCAGCGGTCAGTGCGGCGGTACCGGTGAGGATCAGTGCAACATCCAGCAGCCGGAACGGCGGGTTGAGACTCTCTCCCAGGATGGACTCCAGCACGATCAGCAGCGCCACCATGCCGGCCCCGGTGGTCCCGGTCAGCAGCACCACCAGCAGCCAGTTCTCGCTGAAGCCCCGGCGGGCGAAGGCGAACAGGGCTACCAGGAAGTTCAGCAGCAGTACGATCAGGACCACGGACAGGATGACCACCATCACCTGATCCACGTGCGTTCCTCCTTGTCAGCTCCTCATCGCATGCGTCGAATCTACCCCTAAGGTCAACCTTGTGGCAGAACGAGGACATTCCCGGCTAAGGATTCGCAGCTGCTCTTCACCGCTGCAGCTGTGTTCAGTAGTCTGAACAGGGAAGATGTGCTCACCCAGGTACTCATAGGAGGATCCCATGGCAGAGAAGACCCCGCACCAGAACATCACCTTCCAGCTGCCCAGCGCTGAGGTCACCGATACCGGTCACGGCTATCTGGCCACCCCGCCCTCTGGGTCGGGCCCGGGGATCATCGTCATCCAGGAGTGGTGGGGCCTGACTGACCACATCAAAGAGGTCACCGACCGACTGGCGGCTTCAGGGTTCGTGGCACTGGCCCCCGATCTCTACGGCGGCTGGATCACCCATGACGGCGAGGAGGCCGGGGAGATGATGTCCAAGCTGCCCGCCGAGGAAGGCGCCCGGCAGCTGGCCGGAGCTACCGACTTCCTGCTGGCCCACCAGGACGTCACCTCCACATCCGTGGGTGCCATCGGCTTCTGCATGGGCGGGGGCTTCGTGCTTGCCCTGGCCGCCCAGCAGGGCGAGAAGGTCTCAGCTGCGGTGCCGTTCTACGGGGTCGGGCAGGCGGTGCCGGAGACCTACACCGGGGTGAAGGCGGCGGTGCAGGGGCACTATGCCAAGCAGGACCAGATGTACCCGGAGGAGCAGGCCCGTCAGCAGGAGGCCCAGATTCGTGAGGAGTCAGGCGCGGAGGTGGAGTTCTTCTACTACGATGCCGGCCACGCCTTTCACAACGACGAGAACCTCATCGGCACCTACGACCCCGAGCTCGCCCAGCTTGCCTGGGACCGCGCCGCAGACTTCCTCCGCAAGCAGGTGAAGTAGGGGCACGGTGCTGCCGCGCCGGTAGGCTGATCAGATGCGGATCGGGGCGATGGCAGGGGCAGCGCCGGACAAATGGATGCGGCGCTGGCGCCAGAGGTATCCCGATATCCCGCTTGAGGTTCACTATTACGACGACGCCGGCGTGCTCGAGCGCCTCACCGCAGGCACCGTGGACATCACCTACCTCCGCAGCCGCCCAGGCACCCCCGCTCCGGATAAGGACACGTTTCACGCAGTGCAGATCTACACCGAGGAGCCGGCGGTCTGCGCCTCGCGGGACCACTGGGTGGCTGCGGCTGAGAATTCTGTGGACTGGGTGGAGATCGCTGACGAGCCATTCATCGACCCCTCGCAGATGGGGGTGGCAGCTCATGACCCGCATACGGCGCTGACCGGTGCAGACCTTGCTGCTGCCGAACGGACGGCCATGGAGGTGGCCGCCGCAGGGGCAGGACTGGTGGTGGTGCCAAACTCAGTGGCACGGGCAGTGAGCCGAAAGGACGTCGTCGTCCGCACTGTTGCTGGTCAGCCGGGGTATCCGGTCTCTCTGGTGTGGCTGCGCGAGAGAGACTCAGAGGAGATCCAGGAGTTCATCGGGATTGCGCGCGGGCGCAAGGAGTCCTCAGGTCGCAGTCAGCTTGCACCGAAGCAGAGGGCTAAGCCGGCAGGTGCTCGCGCAGGGTCCTCGCCGCGGCAGCCACGTCCGAAGCCTGGGTCACCGCGCGGACGACCACCACGCGGTCGCCGCCGGCTCCGGTGACCTGCCCGATGTTCTCCGTGTTGATCCCGCCGATGGCGAAGAACGGTTTCACAGATTCCAGACCAGCCGCCTGAGCCACCAGCTCGGTGCCCACTGCCGCGCGGCCGGGCTTGGTGGGGGTCTCCCAGACCGGACCGGTGCAGTAATAGTCGATGCCGATGTCTGAATCAGCTTCCCGCACCTGTGTCAGGCTCCGGCAGGAGCGGCCGATGATCACGTCATCACCCAGGATAGCCCGGGCATGATCGGTGGCCAGGTCCTCCTGGCCCACGTGGAACACATCCACTCCGGTGATCAGCGCCAGGTCCGCCCGGTCATTGGCCGCAGAGAGGCCAGCGTACTCATCGGCTACCTCTTTGAGCAGGGTCAGGGCGGCGATCTCGGTGCGGGCTGAGACGTTCTTGTCCCGCACCTGGATGATGTCCACGCCCCCGGCATAGGCCTCGGCGAAGAAGCTGCGCAGCGCCTCGAAGTCCAGCTCGTCCACAGGGCCGGCCTCTGGGCGGGTGATGAACCGCTGCAGGTCGGTACAGACGTAGAGCCTGGAGGCCAGCAGACGCTCGCGCCGCAGCTGGCCAAGATGGGTGGGTTCTGGAGTGGCGGTAGTCATGACTCCACAGTATCGGGTGCAGCTGAACTCCCTCCCACCTCGCAAAATCAGGCACTTGTCGGATTATCGACACTTCATGAGCTGTAGATAACCCAACAATCCCCTGAAAATCCGATCCGGGATAATGTGGAGCCCATGTTCTTCATGCGCGTGTAGCTCTTCGACCGCGAACCGCCCCGCCGAGCATCCGGCCTGGGTGTTGTTTGCCGTCCCTGGAGACCTACTACGCCCTGAAAGAAGAACTCTCATGACATCCCTCCCTGTCCAGCGGCGCGCGCTGATGGCATCCAACGGCTCCGCAGCCGCCCACACCTCAGCTCTGGACGTCGCCACCGACGTGCTGTTCGTGACCATCCTGGGGGCCGCGGCCTACCAGATGGGACTGATCAACGCCCTCGGCTCGCTCAGCTTCCTGCTGCTGGCTGTGCCCATCGGGATCCTCATCGACCGCAGCCACCCGCTGCTGATCCTGCGCTTGGCCCAGATGGTGCTGCTGGTACTCGTCAGTGCGCTGTTGGCCCTGCACCTGATCGGAGTGCTCACCATCTGGCTGGGCATGGTACTGGTCACGCTCATTGGGGTGTGCACCACCGCATTGAGCGCCAGTAAGGAGACTCTCGCTCCGCGCCTGATCGAGTACGACGCCGACCGCACCTCCTATGTCTCCCGGTTCGTCTCCCGGCTGACCTCGACGGACGAGACCGTACGCATCATTGCGCCCGCTGCGTCCGGCCTGGTGATCACAGCGTGGGGAGCCTCAGCGCTGATCGGGATCAGCATCGCCCTGCTCGGCATCGCCCTGCTGTCACTTACGCCAATCCGGAGGACCGCCCTGCCTGCGGCCGAGGCCAGCACAGATGACGACGCCGGATCAGCGGCACCTGCCCCCAAAACCGCATTCTGGAAAACTGTGACTGCCGGGTTCACCGAGTTGACCAAACTGCGGCAGCTGCTGGCCATCACCCTGCTGGTGACTGCCACCAATGCCGCGATCAGCTTCGGTACCGCGGTGGAGGTCATCTTCCTGCTGGAGGTGCTCGGTCTTGACCCCGCCCTCTTCGGTGCCGCCCTCAGCGCGGGCGCAGTGGGCGGGCTGCTCGGCGCTCTGGTCGGACCGCGGCTGCTGCCTCGCTTTACCGCACCTCAGATTGTGGTGGCCGGAACGTTGGGACAGGTGGTGGCGTCGTCGTTCTACATAGTGGCTGCCTTTACGACTCTTCCGGTGGCAGTGGCGCTGGTGTTCGCGCACAGTGTGCTCTGGGGCTTCGCAGTGGTGGCGGCATCGGTGGCCAATATGGGCTGGGCGGCTTCGATCATGCCGGAGTCACACTTCGGGCGGATCACCACCGCGCGACGCACCCTGACTATGGGCGTGGTGCCAGTGGCCGGGCTGTTCGGCGGGGTCTCTGGATCGGTGCTGGGGATTGTGCCGACCCTGGCGATCTGGCCGTGCATCACAGCCTCGGCGCTGGTGATCTATGCGCTGGTATCTCGGATGCGCTCGCGCTCGGCTTCCCGCTGACGCTCTGCCCGCTGAGCAGCCACGCGTTCGTTGGCCTGCTTGACCTGCCACCAGGTGGCCCAGCCGGCCGCCGCGCCCATCGCCACCCGAGGGGCCGGGATGCGCAGCTTGCGCACAAGGTTTTCCATGGCAGTGTCGGACCACACGGAGAGTTTCCATCCCCCGTACATGGCGGCACCGGCAGCCACGGCCATCCCTGCCCGGGTGACCGGCTTGATCTCCTCGACCTCGTTGATCTGTTCGGGGTCATCGCCGGCCCACTCACATAGCTTGCGCAGCACCTTGGTGGTGGCCCCCGGGGTGGCTACCATAGCGGTCACCCCAATTGCCGGGCCCCATGCCATGGTGGTCTTCAGCCAGCCGGGGTACTTGCGCACCGGGAACAGGGTCAGCACACCCACAGCAGCCGCCTGGCCCCAGGGGTCGGCGAGGAAATGGTATGCGGCGTCGTTCTTCTGCTCGGTCATACCTTCACCCTAGGGAGCCCACCGCCGCGCCACATCCGTCTCTGGGATGAGATTCTGAGCCAATGTTGAGCTGACGTGCTGTTCAGGTGCAGACCCAGCTCCTAAGTTGAAAACCCCAAGCGGCCCACAGAGGAGCTCAACTCGTTGCACCGGAGCTGCCGGGCCGGCATTTTCGGCATGACCCGCAAACTAGGAGGAATGACCATGGCTGACATCACGATTCCAGGACTGAAGATCGCCATCCTTACCACCAACGGCGTGGAGCAGCCCGAGCTGACCGAGCCCTACGCTGCGATCCAGGAGACCGGTGGAACGCCTGTGGTCATCTCGCCCAAGGAAGGTCAGATACAGGCGATGAAGGGCGACTGGGAGCATGCAGACCACTTTGATGTGGACGTCCATCTGCCCAGTGCCGACCCGGCTGAGTACGCAGGCCTGGTACTGCCCGGCGGCACGCTCAACGCTGATGCCCTGCGGATCGATGAGGACGCACAGCGGTTCGTCAAGGCGTTCTTCGAGGCCAGCAAACCGGTGGCTGCCATCTGCCACGGCCCGTGGATCCTCACCGAAGTCGGAGCCGCCGCAGGCCGGACCGTGACCAGCTACCCATCCCTGAAGACCGATCTGACCAACGCCGGGGCGGAATGGATCGACGACGCCGCGGTGGTCTCCAACGGCCTGGTCACTTCACGTACCCCGGACGACCTGAAGGATTTCAACCGGGCCTTCCTCACCCTGGTGGCAGAGGCCGCCTGAACTTCGAGTTTGCCAGGTGGCTACGGGTGTGACGGCGGCGTCGTTCTCTGTCTGCTCATCCGTAGGGCGGCGCGCACCCCAGAAGGAGGCGAGCAGACCGCCGGAACCAGCTTGGGCAGGATCAGGCGCAGTACCAGAACGCCGATCGCAGGGATCAGCACGTGGACACGCAGTCGTTGTGACGAGTTAAGCTTGCGTCATGGCGCACAACATATACGGCATGGCGTTCTCCAAGGTGTACCCGCTCTACATCAGCAAGGCCGAGCGTAAGGATCGCACCAAAGACGAGGTGGATACGATCATCCGTTGGCTCACCGGCTACAGCCAGGAGCAGTTGGAGGCCCAGGTGGCCGCAAACAAGGACTTTAAGGTATTTTTTGCCGAGGCGCCCGCACTGCATGAGAACCGGCGCCAGATCACCGGGGTGATCTGCGGGATGCGGGTGGAGGAGATCGAGGAGCCGCTGATGCAGGAGATTCGTTACCTGGACAAACTCATCGACGAGCTCGCCCGCGGCAAAGCCATGGAGAAGATCCTGCGGAACTGACTGGCCGCTGAACATACCGGAGCGCCGGTGCTCGCCTCCCTGCCGGGTGCGACCATCCTGGAGCTGGGTGACTGGGACCCAAGAGGCCAGATAGGAGGATCTCGAATTGGTCCAGTCCCGCCGCCGCTATCTGTAGGTCCCTGAACGCTACCTCTGCCACCTGCTGGAGAGTGGCTAGCGGATGGCGGACAAACCTGAGACACTTATTGGACAGATATAGCTAGCTGGCGGGAAGTGAGGCAAAATGTCGAGCCCGAATCTCGCAAATCCATATGAGGCCAGACGGACACGCGCACACGGCCGCGCAGTTCAGCTGAGTGCTGAGGATGTTGCCGGGCAACTGTTACGGGTTTTGGGAAAGCAGCTGCTGTCCTTCATTATTGGCCGGGATCCCAAGAGCGTGCAGAGATGGGCGCGAGGAGAGGCGCACCCCCGTGAGCGGGAAGAGCGCATTCTTCGCAACGCATTCCAGGTCTACGCGTTGCTGGACCAGGTGGAGAGCGACCACACGATCCGGGCGTGGTTCATGGGCATGAATCCTCAGCTGGACGACGAATCGCCGGCCGAAGCGTTGGCAGCTGAGCAGTTCCGGGATGTCACCGCGGCCGCACGAGCTTTTATCTCCGGTGGCTGAACTTCAGTTGGTCGACGTCCCCCGCAGCCTCTGGCGTGTGGGGCGGCTGCCGGATGCACTCAACTTTTCAGCGCTGGGAGCTGAAGATGCCCAGAACCCCCGCGGCGGGAATCGCTTCGATGTTCCCGGTGGAGGCGTGCTCTATGCAGCTACTGACGCTGAGGGGGCGTTTGCGGAAACACTGGCTCGCTTCCGTCCATCTCCAGCTATGAGAGCCCTCCCAAGAGAACGGGACGAGCATTTTATGGAGCCCGGTGCTGTCCCTGCAGACTGGAGAACTCGACGCCGCCTAGTAGAGTTCAGCCTTTCTGACCCATTGCCTTTTGTGGATGTTGATCACCCAGAGACACACACCGCACTGATAACGGCGTTAAATGGTGATTTAGCGGTTCTGGGACACGACGACTTGGATGTTCGCAGTTCGGGGCCGGGATCGCCTCTTGACCCGCATGATTGCGGGATGGATCTACTCCCTTACGGACGAGGGTGACCGTTTCTCTATTCGGGTATTCGATACGGTTCCCGTCTGGGAGATTTCGAATGCTGGGCGGTCTTCCGCGGAGCGCAAATCATTCACCGGCGAGAAAGTACGATTGACAGATCAGACGCCCGAATCCATAGCATTGCACGGCACTTCGACCTGACAATTCACTGAGCCCTGATACTCCGGTGAGGCATGCATAGACTCGCTGTTATGGGTTCCACCGCAGACGCTGACTGGGCAGAGTACTACCGGCGGGTCAAAGACCGGCCGCCCCGGCCCCTGGTAGTCCGAGCCGCTGAAATCTCAGACCAGCCGGGCACGGCGGTGGACCTCGGCTGCGGCGACGGCACCGAGACGGTGTTTCTTCTGGAGCGCGGCTGGGCGGTGACGGCTGTGGATCTGGAGCCGGCCGCCCTAGAGCTGACCAGTCAGCGCGCAGGAGAGAGTGCTGCGCTGAGCACCGAAGCGGCTGATCTCGCGGCCTACCAGCCCGCACAGGCAGACTTGATCCTTGCTTCGGCGAGCCTGCCCTTCGTGGCCCCGGAGTTCTTCACCGGGCTTTGGGAGCGGCTGCGCGGAGCCCTCAGTGCCCGCGGGCTGTTGGCTGTGCACCTCTTCGGCGACCAGGACTCCTGGGCCCAGGGTGAGAGCGCTGTGGCCGGAATGACCTTCCATACCCGTTCAGAGGTTGAGGCGCTGCTGACCGGATTTGAGGTGCTGCAGCTTCAGGAGCAGGAGTTCGACGGCCCTAGCGGTCGGGGGCCGAAGCATTGGCACCGATTCGACATCATCGCCCGGAACAACCGTGGCCAGAACTAGTCTTGATCAGGCAGCGAGATCCTCCCACGCGAATGTGGTGGTGGTCCCGTTCTCCCAGTCTTGGCGCAGGATCGCATAGGCCACTGAGGCCACCGGCTCGGCGCCTTCCACCGGCCAGCCGCGGCGGTAGTGAGCCTCCTTGATGAACCCGCTGCGCAGGAACACCTTGCGCATCGCGATATTGTCCTCCCGGGTCTGACCCTCGAACCTGTCCACCTCCGGGTAGGTTTGGAAGACGAGGGAGGTCAGTGCCCGCAGTACCGGTACGCCCCAGCCTCTCCCGCGGTGCTCATCTGCCAGACGCAGGTCGAACAGCGGGACTGCATCAGTGAGATCCTCCAGTACGACGACGCCCAGCAGCGTCTCCTCTGCCCATGCCCACCATCCGCGGTGGTCCGTCTCCGAGGCCGCGTCAGTCTCATAATGCTCGGGATTGTATCCGTAGGCACCTTCGGCAATATTGACGCGGACTTGCTCAGCAGTCAGACGCGAACGTACGTGGAACGGATAATGCTGGGCCGAAAGGAACTGGGCGAGGGCGGCGTCGTCGTTCTCTTGGGTGAACAAGTGGGTGAACCGCACCCCCTGATGTGCGGAAGTCATCCCTTGACTCTACCGAGCCGGCAGTGCGCACCGACCACTCAGAGCGCGGTACACTGGTCAGCACGCCGTCACGGTGGGATCACTCGCACTCATGGCGGCGGCCAAGCGGGCGTAGCTTAATGGCAAAGCTTCTGCTTCCCAAGCAGACGACGCGGGTTCGATTCCCGTCGCCCGCTCAGTGATGAGAACCGCGGTGGTGGGTGCAGGCGTGGTCGGGCTGCTGACTGCCTGGCAGTTACGGCTGAGCGGACATACGGTCACCATCATCGATCCGGATCCCGGAGCACAGGCCTCCTATGCTGCTGCCGGGATGCTCGCCCCGATCAGCGAAGTCCAGTACGGCCAGCAGCAGCTCTGGGATCTGATGACCGCAGCGCAGGCGGAGTACCCGGCGCTGATCGAGCGCCTTGAGCCTGCCACGGCCCAGCCCACCGGTTACCGGGAGAATGGAACCCTGCTGGTGGCTGCCGATCCCGGCGACCGTCAGGCAGTAGCGGACCTGGTCAGAGTCCAGCAGGCTGCGGGTATGGAGGTCTCCGCTCTGACCTCTCGAGAACTGCGCCGCATCGAGCCAGCACTCGCCCCCGGGCTGACCAAAGCCTGGGCAGTCCCGGGCGATCACCAGGTCAACCCCCGGCAGCTGGTCCGCTGCGTCACCGAGGCGCTTAACGCTGCGCTTGACCCCGCTGAGTTCCCTGCCGCCGGGCCGTCCGCCGAGTGGATAGCCGCCCGTGCCAGCCGTGTGGACCAGACCGACTATGGCATTCAGATTGAGCAGAGTGAGCGAAACGACGCCGCCCCCGCAGTCTTCGACCGGGTCGCCCTGGTGCCTGGGATGGGGTATTCGGAGATCAAAGGCATCCCGGAACAGCACCCACTAGACCTGCGCCCGGTGCACGGGGATGTGATCCGGCTGCGAGTCCGGTCAGACCAGCTGGGCCCGGGAGAGCAGCACATCATCAGCTCCACTATCCGGGCCAAGGTCCGCGGCCGCTCGGTGTATTTGGTGCCCCGCGCCCTGGAAGACCCGCAGGAGCCGCTGGGTCTGGTAGTCGGTGCCTCCTCGCGTGAGGATGGGCTCTCTGGCACCCATGTCGGCAGTGTGACCGAGCTGTTGGAGGACGCCGCCACTGTGCTGCCGGCTGTCCGCGAGATGGAACTGGTGGAGATCACCACCCGCGCCCGCCCTGGCACCCCGGACGATCGCCCCTACCTGGGGGCAGCCACCGATGGGAGCGACGTCGCTTCGCTCACTCGCCCAATCGCTTCGGCATCTCCGGGGCGAGCTCGAGAGCTGAACTCGGCTCAATCGCGCATTGTGATCTCTACCGGCTACCATCGGCACGGGATTCTGCTCAGCCCCCTGGCTGCCCGGCTGACTGCCGCCCTGCTGACCGGCGATGAACTCACCGACCAGGACCGTGCTCACCTGGCGGTGATGTGCCCGCGGCGTGACTGAGCCGGATACAGCACCAGTTTGAGGAGCTCGGTGACGCCGAAGACGGCCAACCCGACCAGGCTGATGATCAGGATGTACTCCGGGCCCAGAGCAGTGGATTCGAAGAGCTGCTGCAGCGGCGGGGCATAGATGAAAAGCAGCTGAAGCACCGTCAGACCCACCACGCAGACCCAGGCCACAGCGTTGTTCAACAGCGCAGATGGCCGCAGGCTGGTCGATTCCAGGGCCTTGACATTGAAAAGGTAGAACGCCTGGCAGACCACCAGCACTGTGGTGGCCAGGGTGCGGGCGGACTCCAGAGCATCACCGGCATTGATCCGCCAGGTGAAGACCCCCATAGTGGCCGCCGCGATCAACAGCGAAACCAGCCCGATCTGCACCATATGGCGCAGCTCCACAATCCCTTTGCCCGGGTCCCGGGGCGCCCGCTGCATCAACCCCTTCTCCGCTGGCTCGAATGCAAAGGCAAAGGCCAGGGTCACCGCAGTGACCATATTGGCCCAGAGCACCTGCAGCGGAGTCAGCGGCAGTGTCCAGCCCAGGGCCACCGCAAAGAGCACCACTGCGGACTGAGCACCATTGGTGGGCAGCAGAAAGACAATGGCTTTGCGCAGATTGTCGTAGATCCGGCGGCCCTCCTCCACCGCCACCTCAATAGTGGTGAAGTTGTCATCGGCCAGCACAATCTCAGCCGACTCCTTGGTCACCTCTGTGCCTTTGACCCCCATGGCCACACCCACATCGGCCCGCCGCAGCGCAGGGGCGTCATTGACCCCGTCGCCGGTCATCGCCACCACCTCACCGGCGGCCTGCAGGGCGGTGACCAGGCGCAGCTTATGCTCCGGGCTGGTTCGGGCAAAGACATTATGCTCGGTGGCCAGCCGTCGCAGCTCAGCCTCATCGGCCTCCTCCAGCCGGGCGCCGCTGATCGCACCTGCTCCATCATCAATCCCCATCTGCCGGGCGATCGCAGTAGCTGTGCCCACATGGTCGCCGGTGATCATCTTCACCGTGATCCCGGCCTGGTGGCAGACCTCAATAGCGGCTATGGCCGCCTCACGCGGCGGATCTACAATACCGACGACGCCGAGGAATATCAGCTGGTCACCCAGGGTCTCCACAGCCAGCTTCTCGGCATCCTCCTGACTGGCGGTACGCTCTGCGGCGGCCAGTACGCGCAGCCCTTGGGAGGACAGCTGATTGATCTGCTCATCCCAGAACTCGCGGTCCAGCGGTTCGGTGCTGCCGTCAGCGCTCAGCTGTTCAGCCGAGCGGTCCAACAGGCGGTCCGGGGCGCCTTTGACCAGCACCCGCTGCTGGTCCTGGATGCTGGCCACAGTGGCCATCAGTTTGTTCTCCGAGTTGAACGGAAGAGTGGTCAGCCGGTCAGCGGCGGCAGGGTCGAAGCCGACCTTTCCAGCCAGGGACTGCAGTGCTCCTTCAGTCGGTTCGCCGTTGATGCCCCATCGGCCCTCCTGGTCCTGAACCAGCTGGGTGTCATTGGCAGTGCTGAAAGCCTCAGTGGCCCGGCGCACCCCGTAGTGGTCCAACCCTACAGCGGTGCCGTCCCCGGCAAGCACCTGGCCTTCTGGGGCGTAGCCGCTGCCGGTGACAGCGAGTATCTCCCCTGCGGTGACGATTCGTTCGACGGTCATCTCGTTCTTGGTCAGTGTGCCGGTCTTATCCGAGCAGATGCTGGTCACACTGCCCAGGGTCTGTACTGCTGGCAGCTTGCGGGTGATCGCCTTGCGCCGGGCCATGGACTGAACACCCAGGGCCAGGGTGATGGTGATCAGCGCCGGTAGACCCTCTGGGATCGCCGCCACCGCGAAGCTGGCCGCAGCCTGCAGCAGCTCCCCCAGATCGGTGCGGTGGATTAGCGAACCCACCAGCACCAGCACCACGGTCATCACCACCACGGCCAGAGCTAACCACCGCCCAAAGGCAGCGATCTGACGGGTCAGCGGAGTCTGGAGGGACTCCACCTCGCTCATCATGGTGTTGATCCGGCCGATCTCCGTCTCTGAGCCGGTGGCCACCACCATCCCGGTGCCTGTGCCGGAGGTGATCATGGTCCCGGAGAACGCCATACAGTGCCGGTCGCCCAGTGGGGCATCGGCCTCCGCCGGGGTGGTGCGCTTGGTGGTGGGCACTGACTCCCCGGTCAGCGCGGACTCCTCAGCGCTGAGTTCATGGGCTTCAGCCAGTCGGAGGTCGGCGGGCACCTTATCCCCTGCGCGCAGGCGGATCACATCACCGGGAACCAGCTCTGCGGCGGGGATCTGGCCCCAGGATCCTTCGCGCAGCACTGAGGCAGAGGGCGCGAGCATCTCGCGGATGCCTTCCAGTGCGCGTTCGGCCCGACCCTCCTGAAGAAACCCCACTGTGGCGTTGATCACCACCACAAAGAGAATCACGATGGTGTCGACCCAGTGCTGCAGAGCCGCGGTGAGCACTGCAGCACCTAAGAGCACATAGATAAGCACATCGTTCAGGTGCCGCAGGAACCGGACTAGAGGACCGTCCTTCTCTGCGGGCGGAAGCTCATTAGGTCCGTGTGTGCCCAGGCGTTCTGCGGCCTCGGAATTGCTCAGACCGTCCGCGAGAGCAGTCTGATGCCGCTGAAGGACCTCCTGGACAGAAAGTGTGTGGGGTTCGCTGCGGTGCTCGAGAGTCACGGGGCTCCTGATGCGTACTGTGCTGGTACGGCGTGGGCGTCGTCGTTATTCCCCTATCGACTCTATACCGGCAGCACAGAAAGCTTCTACACTGTGTAGAAAATCGGTTGGCGTCGTTCATCGCATATCCTTGCGGTATTTGCCCATGTCAATGTCAGGAAGCACGTGTCAGCACTGAGCAGCAGAACCGTCTCTGCGGAGGAAGCCGCAGCGCATATCGGTCATGGGGACCGGATAGGAATGAGCGGATTCACCGGGGCGGGCTATCCCAAGGCAGTACCCGCAGCACTGGCGGACCGGGCCGAACAGGCGCACCAGCGGGGTGAGGACTTCCGGATTGAGCTGTGGACTGGGGCCTCCACTGCTCCGGAGCTCGATGGGGTGCTGACTGAAGCCGGCGCGGTGAGCAAACGGCTTCCCTTCCAGTCCGACCCCGCCACCCGGAAGGCGATCAACGCTGGTGAGGTGGAGTACATCGATGCACACCTCAGCCATTCGGCGCAGCAGGCATGGTTCGGCTTCTACGGGAAACTGGATGTGGCCGTCGTGGAGGTCGCCGCGATCCTACCCAACGGCATGCTGGTGCCCAGCAGCTCGGTGGGCAACTCCAAGACCTGGCTGGACCTGGCGGAGAAGGTGATTCTGGAGGTCAACGCCTGGCAGCCGCGCGCCTATGAGGGCTTCCATGACATCTACTACGGCACCCGCCTGCCACCCCAGCGCCGGCCCCTGCAGCTGCTGGACCCGATGCAGCGGATCGGTGACCCCTACCTGAGAGTGGACCCGCAGAAGGTGGTGGCGGTGGTGGAGACCAACGCCCCGGACCGGAATCTGCCGTTCAAGGCCGTGGACCAGGATTCGCAGGCTATGGCCCATCACGTGGTGGACTTTCTGCACCATGAGGTCGGTCAGGATCGGCTGCCCAAGAATCTCTTCCCACTGCAGTCTGGTGTGGGCAACGTAGCCAATGCACTGATGACCAGCCTTGCACACAGCACCTTCGAGAACCTCACTGCCTACACGGAAGTGATCCAGGACGGCATGCTGGACCTGCTGGACACCGGGAAGCTCATCGCGGCCTCTGCTACGAGCTTCTCACTCTCTGCGGAGCGGGCCGCGCACTTCAACCAGAACATTGAGAGCTATAAGGGCCGGATCCTGCTGCGGCCCCAGGAGATTTCCAACCATCCTGAAGTGATCCGCCGGCTGGGGCTGATCGCTATCAACGGGATGGTGGAGGCCGATATCTACGGCAATGTGAACTCCACCCACGTGATGGCCAGCTCCATCATCAATGGCATCGGCGGCTCCGGTGACTTTGCCCGCAACGCGTATCTGAACTTCTTCGTCTCACCCTCCACGGCCAAGGGCGGCAGAATCTCTGCCATCGTGCCCTTTGCCAGCCATATCGACCACACGGAGCACGACACTCAGATCCTGGTGACTGAGCAGGGGCTGGCTGATTTGCGCGGACTCTCACCCACTGCGCGGGCTCGGACCATCATCGGCAACTGCGCCCATCCTGATTACCGGGACAGGCTGCAGGACTATCTGGACCGGGCGCTGGCGGAGAATCCGACGGGCCGCCACACCCCGCACCTGCTGGCCGAGGCGCTCTCCTGGCACCAGTCCTTCCAGCGCATCGGCCAGATGTGAGAGCTGCTCAGTGCGCTAACTGCGCATCGAATCGAACGCAAACGCCTTAATAAAGTCCACGTAAATTCATCACTCTAGTGAACGCAAAGTTGCTACTCAAGCGCTATGGAACGTGGGTCCCACCAGGGTGTCGGGGGCTCGCGTCGTCTGTGCTCTGAAGGGGAAAGTGCAGCAGTTGCTCAGGGCGTGAGTTCCTGCAGCATTAGGGTGTGCAGGCGGCCCAGCTCACGACTCCCCCACCCAGCCAAAACATTCCTTCAATACACGGAGCTCATCCCCACTGAAGCTGGCGGCGGGATTCAGTGCGTATCAGTGGGTACTAGCCTGACGTTCTGTTTAGTCACAGAACAGTCCAGATATTGAGAGTTGAACACGGGACACGAGGATTTGCGTCTAATGTGATCCACAGTACAATCGTCTAGACATATGGATGACACGAAAATCTTTGAGCCCACATCGAGGGGAGTTCGAGTGCCTGAGCATGCACCTCCTGGAGCCTCTTGGCTAGGAAGCCTCATAGACCACTATGCCGTCTTGGCCACATACCTTCACCGCTTCCTCACTGTGGTGGCAGTCGGACTGTTTGTGGTCGGGGTATGCGCTACCTGCTTTGCGGTACTGGCTAGACAGTTCCCGGCGTATATGCCCAGTGCTTCCTGGGCGATTGAGCTCACTAACCTTTCCATTATCGCGGCTGTACTGCTGATTGTGCCTCGTGGCTTGAGGGAGAACACGCACATGGCAGTCACTTTCCTGCCGTCAAAACTCGGCCCCCGTGGTCTTCAGATCTTGACTGCTGTGAATTCTCTGCTTATCGGAGCCTTCTTCTTGGTTGTTGTCTGGCATGGAATGGACGCTATGAACCTCAACCGCTCTCAGCGCACGCCAGTGCTGGGTATCTCGCAGTTCTGGCCCTACCTCCTTGTGGTGGTCTCAGCTGCATTGATGCTTTTGGAAACCGTCGTCCGGCTGCTTGAGGCGTTTGCCGGCCGTGCTCCAAGACCCACCTATGAGGACGCAGTCAACGCAGACGTTGATGCCAAGGAGGACGCTCGCTGATGGAGATGCTCATACTATTCGGACTGCTGATCCTGTTCTTAGCTATGGGCATCCCCGTAGCTGTGAGCATCGGTATCGCTGCGCTAGGTACGATCCTGGTAGCCGACCTGTCTGTGCCACTTTCGCTCGTTCCTCGGCAGATCTTTGGTGGAATGAACAGTTACGCCCTGATGGCTGTGCCGTTCTTTGTGCTGGCAGGGGAAATGATGAACGCCGCGGGCGTGACACAGCGTATTATCCGGTTGGCCTTAGCTGTAGTCGGGCACATTCGTGGAAGCTTGGCGCAGGTCAACGTACTGGGCAGCTTGATGATGTCAGGAGTTTCCGGCTCTGGCGCTGCTGACACCGCGGCCCTGGGCACCGTACTGATCCCGGAGATGGCAAAGAAGGGCTACAGCCGTTCTTACGCAGTCGCTGTGACTGCTGCCTCCGCGACTATCGGACCAATCATCCCGCCCTCAGTACTCTTTGTGGTCTACGGGTCGCTCACTAATGTCTCTGTGGGCGCGCTTTTCCTCGGCGGTGTCCTGCCGGGAATACTCATGGGCGCACTGCTCATGGTGGTGGCTTACTACACTTCACGCCGCCGTGGCTATCAGCAGAAAGTTGCAAAGTTCAGCTGGAGCGAGCTAGGCGCTGCTGCACTCGGAGGACTCGTGGCCGCTGTGGTGCCTACGATCATCGTTGGCGCCATCTTCTTCGGCATTGCCACCGCCACTGAGGTCGGTGTCATCGCAGTAGTGGTGAGCATGCTACTGGGTGTGGTGGCTTTCGGCCGCCTGCGAGGAATGCGCGAACTCACCGGTGTGCTCACTCGTGCTCTCACTACGTCGGCAGCCATCCTGCTGATCATCGGCACCTCCGGCCTCTTTGCCAATGTCCTGACCAGGCTGCAGTTCCAGGGGATGCTACTGGACACCTTCCTAAGCATCTCCACTAACCCCACCGTCATCTTAATAATGATTGTCGTGTCCCTGCTGGTCCTGGGGCTCTTCATCGATGTGACGCCACTGCTGATCATGTTCGCAGCCCCATTGGCAGCCGTAGCCAGTGAAATCGGCTATGACCCAATCTTCTTCGGTGTCCTCGTCGTTATTACCGCCACCATCGGCGCGGTTACTCCACCGGTGGGCGGATACCTCATCATTGCCAGCGGGATTGCTCGTATACCTCTGACCCAGACAGTTAGACCTTTACTGCCGTTCTGGCTGTCCTTGGTGGCCAGCCTAGGGATCCTCATCGCTTTCCCTCAATTGGTCACCTTCATTCCCTCAGTTCTTTAACACCCGCACCGGTCCTTCCACGGACCAAACCCTGAAAGGAATCTCAATGAACATCACCCCGACAATGGCGCGTAGAACCGCACTGTCTGCGGCGGTCTGCCTGCTTCTGGCTTCCTGCGGCGGAGACTCAGCAGTGCCTGACGAGGCTCAAGTTGACGAAGGCGCAGGCGCTTCGGACGCCGAACTGGTGATCCGCTACGGCAACATCTACCCAGCCGGCACCACGTTCTCACGTGCCATCGACGAGATGGCAGAGGAGATCGCAGAAGAGTCTGATGGCGCTATTGAGCTGGACAGCTATCACGGTGGAACCCTCGGTTACGAACCAGAAATGCTAGAAGGCATCCTGGAGGGTTCTCTGGAAATGACCCAAACCGGAACCGCTGGCATCGCCCTCTACGTCCCGGAAACTGCTCTGTTCGAGCTCTGGTACGCCTACGACGACCTCGAGACCCTCATGGAGGCCTTCGAATCCGTGCGGGACGACCTGGACGTGGTCTATCAGGAGGAGGGCTTCAAACTGCTCGGCGCCTTCTTCAACGGTCCCCGTAGCACCATCTCGACCCAGCCCATCAGGTCGCTGGAGGACATGCAGGGCGTCCAGCTGCGGGTGCCAACCTCCGATCTTTACGTGGACATGGCCGAGGCCCTGGGCGCCAACGCGGTGACCCTGCCGCTGGGCGATGCTTACTCCGGCCTGGAACAGGGCACAATCGATGCGCAGGAAGGCTCGCCCGACGACCTGTACTCCGGTGGATTCGGTGAGGTGGCCAAATATCTGACCCTCGACCGCCACGTCTACCACCCACTGTCCATCATTTACAGCATAGAAGCCTGGGAGGCGCTTTCGGAGGAAGAGCAAGAGATCATCCAGAACGCTGTGGACTCCGCTGTGGAGCGGCAGGTCTCCTACCTGGAAGAGGCCAACGAGGAGGCGCTGATCGCCCTTGAGGAACAGGGCGTGGAGCTCATCGAGCTCGAAGACCGCGAGGAATGGGCCGAAGCGGTCCAGGGTGCCTCCGAACGCTTCGCCGGACGCTTCGAAGAGACCGGACAGCTGATCACCGACGCCATGGAGGAGGCGGCCTCCAACTGATGCTACCTGTTCCAGACCGGGCGCAGAGCCCCGTAGGACCGAGCCCAGAGACAGGAGTGATGCAGTGCGCGACAAGTTGACACCCCTCGAGCAGGCGGTGGCCTCCATACCGTCCTGCAGCACAGTGGCGGTCGGAGGATCACTGCTGCGCAGGCAGCCGATGGCCCTGGTGCGGGAGATCCTTCGCCAGGGGACCGACAGGCTGAGCATCATGACCTGGGCCTCCAGCCTCGCCGCCGATCTGCTCGCGGCCGGCGGAGTGTTGCGTTCCTGGGAGGGCATCTACGTCGGTTTCTGGTGGTACGGATTGGCGCCGAACTTCAGGCGGGCAGTCCAATGGGGGGAGTTCACCGTCCAAGACCGTTCGGAGTCCTATATGACCGCCCGTTTTCGGGCGGCCGCCATGGGCCTGCCGTACCTGCCGGTGGCACCTATTCCGGGCATCCACAGCATCCGGCACGGCGTGCAGGAGGTGACCTGCCCCTTCACCGGGCAGCAGCTTCATGCCGTGCCGGCGGCTGAACCCGAGGTCACCATCCTGCACGCCTACCGGGGTGACCGCTACGGGAACATTGCCTGGCCGGCGCACCGCGACAGCGACGACCTCGACCTCATCATGGCTTCCGGTGCCCGGCGGCTGATCGTCAGCGTCGAGGAGATCGTGCCCCACGAGCAGATCGCGGCCATGCCCAACCTCACTTACATCCCCCACACCAAGGTCGACATGATCTGCCAAGCACGCTTCGGGGCGTGGCCGGGAAGCTGTGATACCCGTTATGACGAGGACGCGGAGGAGCTGAAACGCTGGCTTGCCGCGGGACGAGACCCCCAGACCTTCGCCGACTACCTAGGAGGGCTGCTTGCCGGCGGCTCCCATGCTCAGATGATCGAAGAGCTGGCTGGGGCGCAGCGTCTCTCCAGCCTGGAGGTGAGCGAACGATGAGCTTCACGACCAATGAACTCATGGCCTACGCGGTCAGTCGTCGGCTGCGCAGCGAGGACCTGGTCTTCATCGGTGTCGGCACCGCCGGGCGCGCTTACACATTGGCTGTGGGTATCCCACTGGTGGCCTCGCGGCTCGCCCAGCTCGACCATGCCCCGGACCTGGACATCTACCTAGGGAACCTGCTCAGCCCGGACCTGGCGAAGATGCCGACCCAGCTCACCCAGGACGCCATCACACGGTGGCCCGGCGCCCATGCCCCTGCAGATATCGGCAATAAGGTGGATGCACTGGTCCGGGGCGATTTCACTGTCAGCTTCGAATCGGCTGCCCAGGTGGACCGTTGGGGGAACCTCAACATTACTGCCATCGGCGCCGCGGAGGCCCCGGATGTCCGCCTGGTGGGAACCCTGGCCCAGGCGGAGCATTTGGCCTTCGTGGAGCGCCCGATCATCGTGGTGGACCTCTCTTCACGAACCTTTGTCGAGGAGGTCGACGTGATCAGCAGCTTCGGTCACGCCTCTACACAGGGCTCTCGTCGCCAGCTGGGCTACAGCACCGGTGGGCCTGCCCTGGTGGTCACCGATCTGTGCACCTTCGACTTCACCGGCCAGGGCCTCATGAGGCTGAACTCACTGCATCCCGGGGTCACTGTAGACCAAGTGCTTGACCAGATGAGTTTTGAACCGGTTATCCCGGACCAGGTCCCACAGACGCCAAAACCTAACGAAGAGCAGATAAAGCTAATTCGCAACGAGATAGATGAGGGTCAAGCCCTACTGCGGCACTGAGCATCTGCATCCCACTCTTTCGATCAAACCCGGCCCCTGACCATAAGGAGACAACAAAACTGATGACCTATCCAGCCGGTACCCCTGAGGATAAACCTGAACCGCTCAAGGGTATGCGAGTCCTAGACCTCTCGCGTTTCATCGCAGGCCCGCTTTGCGGGCAGCTCTTGGGCGATATGGGAGCCGAGGTGATCAAACTGGAACGACCCGGCGGAGAGGATGCACGCCAACTGGGTCCCTTCGTGGACGGTATGAGTCTCTACGTCATGAGCTACAACCGAAATAAACTCGGCATGACGCTGGACACGCGGTCACCCCAGGCGCTGGGGATCCTCGAGGAGCTTGTCGCCCACAGCGACGTGCTGGTGGAGAACTACCGTCCCGGCACCCTAGAGAAGATGGGGATTGGCCATGAGCGGCTGCGCCAGATCAACCCGCGCTTGGTGGTGACCTCGCTCTCGGGCTTCGGTCAGACAGGTCCGATGGCAGGGCGGGCACTTTTCGACGCGATCGCCCAGGCGATGTCGGGGCTGATGACTCTCACCGGAGAACCGGAGGATCCGCCAACTATGGCCGGAGCCTTCATCGCCGACTACCTCACCGGGGTCTTCGGAGCTCTCGGCACCACTACCGCTCTGCTGCACCGAGAACGCACCGGCACCGGTCAAGTGGTCGACGTCGGCTCCCTCGACGTGCTGTTCTCCTCCCTGGGAACAGCGCCCAGCGCCTATGCCAACCTTGGTCGGCAGTCCCGACGAACCGGCTCCAGGGACGAGCTCAGTGGGCCCGCCAACCTCTTCCAGACCTCCGACGGCTGGGTCTACATGCATGCCGGCACCAACCCTCTCTTCCGGCGACTCTGCGGGCTGATAGGCGCTCCTGAACTTGCCGAAGGGGAGTGGGGCACCATCGCCGGCCGGATGGCGGACATCGAGGCAGTCGAGGACTGCGTGCAGCAGTGGCTAAGCAGCCTCACCACCGACCAAGTGGCCGAACTGTTGGAGGAGGCCGCAATCCCCTTCGGCCCAGCCCTGACTGTCCCGGAGGTGGTCGAGTTGCCCCAGCTGGCAGCCCGCCAGATGCTCGTACCTGTGCCGCACACCGGGATTGGCGAGGTCACGCTGACCGGCATGCCGGTCAAGCTCAGCGAGTCCCCCGGGGTCATCCGGCGCGGAGCGCCTCAGGTGGGTGAGCACAACAGCTACGTCTACCAGGAACTGCTCAGCCGCAGCGACGAAGAGTTCGTGGCACTGCGCCAGGCCGGGGTGGTCTGAGCCAGTTGACACAAATCAATGGAATACATCAGAATATGACTAGTTGTCTAGACGAATTAGGAGCGAGTGATGCGAGAATCTCATCAGCTGTGGCGGGATCTCATCGATCCCCGGCAGCTCGGTGGCACCGAGGACCCGGACGCTGGGCTCAAGGAGCCGGTGTTCGAGAGCATTGAGGTTCCCGAGGACTTTGGCCCGGTGCAGTTAGTTGTCGATGAGCACAAGATCAAGCGTTTTGCATTTACCCAGGACGACTATTCCCCCTGGCATCTGGAGTCCAGCCCTTTTTTTGATGGAGCAAGGATTGGGCACGCAGCCCTATTGGCTAATGATCTGTTGCAGTTATTCACCCTCAAGTACGCCGGCAGCAAAGTGGTCGGCTATCACACCGAGGAGCAGATGTGGTTTGATTTCCCGGTCAGATTGGGCGAGACAGTCACCTTGCAGGGACGCTACACCGACGCATACGTCAAACGAGGCCAAGGGCACGTAGTCATGGAGGCTCAAGCTCTCGGTGAGGACGGTCGCAGCCTGATCCGTCACCGCGGAGTGGAGATTATGCGCACAGTGCCTGGTGAGATCGCTGGGCGGGGCTCCGCTAAACCTGCTAAGCGTGTGACCGGCGAGATCCCCGCCGGCGCCAGAACCATCACCCCGGGTGAACCAGACCCACGAAGTGGGGATGTGCTGGAGCCGCTTGAGAAGACTATTGCCGCAGATCAGGCTGCAGTCTTCAGCCGAATCGGTGAGTACGTAAAGAACTTCCATAACGACTTCCGCATTGCTCGGCAAGGGCAGCTCAGGGCCCCGGTTGTCCAGGGACTGCAGATCTACGGGGTGCTGACCGAACTGCTGGTGGGGCACTTCGGTCAGAGCTTCTTCACCTCTGGATGGATGCACACCAAGTTTCTGGCGCCCCTGGAAGTCTTCGAACCCTTCAGCTGCACAGGACTTATCACCTCAGTTACCAACGGGGCAGAGAGACGGCACATCGACCTGGAGGTATGGGCTCGCCGCGCATCCGACGACCGGATGCTGTTGGCCGGCTGGGCGTCCGTCACCCTTCCCAACCACTGACCATCTTCCCTAACACACCCAAAGGAACATCACTTATGACTACAACACAGAAGACCGGTGGACAGCTGGTTGTTGATATGCTCCGGTCGCTGGGAGTCGAATACGTCTACGGCGTCGTCGGAGGCCAGACGCTAGCCATCACCGATGCCATCATTGACGCCCCCGACATCGAGTTCATCCACACTCGCCACGAGAATGCCGCCGCAGTAATGATGGACGCCTACGGGCGGCTGACTGGCAAGCCCGCGGCCTGTATCTCCACGACCGGACCTGGCGCTACCAACCTGATCACCGGGGTCGGGGGCGCTTACCGGGACTCTAGCCCAGGGTTTGTCATCACCTGCAATAACAACGGTGAGAACATCCATAAAGACGATGCGCAGAACGCCGACCACGTAGAGCTGATCAAACCCTTGGTGAAATACTCCCGGCTGGTCGCGCATGCCTCCTCAATCAAGCAGGCGATGGAGGAGGCCTACATCAACGCAGTCACCGGTAATCCCGGCCCTGTGCACCTGGACTTCGCCCGTGACACTATCGAAGGCACTGTAGAGGACCCACCTGCGGTTCCCACGGTTCACCCCAGCCGTTCCTGGGTTTCTGAACGGCCCTCTACCAACCCGGTGGCGCTGGCCCGGGTGACCGAGACGGTCCTGGATGCTGAGCGCCCTGTCATCTGGCTGGGCAATGGCGGCAATCGCGCACATGCCTCCGAGGAGGTGCTGGTCCTTGCTGAGGCGCTCGCCCTTCCAGTGGTGACAACCTTCAACGGCATCGGAGCAGTCCCCACCACTCATCCATTGGTCTTTGGCGCTGTCAGTCGTATGGGTACGGCTCTTTCCCAGCGCATTTTGGAGGAGTCCGATCTGGTGCTGGCTTTGGGCAACAGCCTCAACGCCGTCTCAACCGGACGGTGGAAGCTGAAACTACCACAGGTGGTCCAGGTCGATGTAGACCCCACTATGATTGGGCGGTACTACTCAGAACTGACCGATGGACTAGTTGCCGACCTGGGATCCTTCTCCCGTGACCTGCTTGTCGCCGTTGGCTCCCGAGCCGAGCAGGCGAAGGCTAGCCGCCGGCAGTGGATCCATGACCTTACCGCTGCTCGCAATACCTGGTGGGAGCACAGCACCCCAGCCGAGGAGAATCCCAAGTCTCCGCTCTCTCCGGCGGACGTGGTTCGGGCTCTTCGTGAGGTCAGCCCTGAGGACACTCTGCTGATCCCCGATGCTGGGAACCCCGGGGTCTGGTCTTTCCTTTGGGACATCACCCAACCCGGCACCTACATGAAGCCTGTCGGTTTCGGGAACATGGGCTTTGCTCTTCCCTCCGCCATCGCCACCACCTTGGTAGATCCGGAACGTCCCATCCTGGCACTCATCGGCGATGGTTCTCTTGGCATGAGCCTCGGTGAACTGGAGACTCTGGCCCGAGTAGGCGGTAATGTCTGCATTGTGGTGCTCAACGACGCCAGCTACGGCAATATCCGGCAGGAGCAGGAGCTGCACTTTGACGGACGTACTATCGGTGTGGACTTTGACCCAGTGAACTTCGGCATTGTCGCGCAGGGGATGGGAGTCGCCGGGGAAGTCATCGGGAACCTCTCCGATCTGCGCCGTCGGGTCGAGGAGTCCTTCGGCGCTAAGAAACCTGTGGTGTTGGACGTTCCCATCGACCGTGATGCCAATGCATGGACCTACCCCGCTTTTGTGAAGAAGGAGACCACCATTCCCGACCTGGTGGAGCAGAAATGAGCCCCGCAGCCGCAGTCCTTGACGGCATTCGGGTTCTAGATCTCTCCCGGTTCATCGCTGGTCCCCTCTGCGCCCAGATCCTTGGCGATTTCGGTGCGGAAGTGGTCAAAGTCGAGCGTCCGCGCGGTGAAGATTCCAGGCACCACGGACCTTACTATCGAGGTGAGAGCGTCTACATGTTCCTCTACCACCGGAATAAATACGACGCCAGCCTCGACACCAGGCATCCCTTGGCGCTTGGAGTCCTGGAGAAACTCGTCGAATGGGCCGACGTTGTTGTGGAGAACTATCGGCCCGGGACCCTGGAAAAGATGGGCCTCGGCCACGACCGGATGAAGGAGATCAACGAGGATATTATTCTGGTCTCCATTTCCGGATTCGGTCAGACAGGTCCGGATTCTCGTCGCGCCCTGTTCGATGCTATCTCCCAGGCCTCCTCCGGGCTCATGAGCATCACTGGCGAGCCAGATGGAAAACCGACACTCTCAGGAACTTACATCGCTGATTACGCTACTGGGTACCAGGCTGTGATTGGAACTCTGTTAGCGCTTTTCCACCGCCAGCGCTCAGGTGAAGGACAACTGGTCGACGTCGCCTCATTTGACACGATGTTCTCGGCTTTAGGCACTCGCCTGATTGCTGAGTTGATGCTCGGAGAGAGCATGCCCCGCAGTGGGTCCCGGGACCCACTGACCGCACCGGTCAACGTCTATGAAGCAGCAGATGGCCCCATCTACATTCAGGCGGGAACCTCTTCTTTGTTCCCTAAACTCTGTGCTGCTATGGGCAGGAGCGATCTGGCTGACGATCCTCGTTTTGCTACCGTCGAGGGCAGAATGAGGCATCAGGACTTCCTCGAACAGGAGATCGGAAAGTGGGTGGCCGTGCGCAGCAGAGAAGATGCAGCCCGCGCGTTGGACGAGGTGGGGGTGCCATACGCGAATGTGGCGAGTGTGACCGAGGCCGCAGCAACCCCTCAAATCGCAGCCAGGGACATGATTGTTGAGGCTGAGCACGCACGGTTGGGCACCATCCGCATGCCAGGCAACCCCGTGAAGTTGGAGAAGACACCGGCCAGAGTGGAGAAGGCGCCCCCACAGGTCGGAGAGGACAGCGAGTACGTCTACCGGCAGCTACTGGGGCTCAGTGATCAGGAATGGGATCGTCTGCGTGAGTCGGGAGCGGTCTAGTGCCTCGTGCTCCGCGTTACCGGGTAATTTACGACGACATCGTCTCCCAGATACGGGACGGTCGTCTCCCTGCAGGTGCCCAACTTCCCAATGAAAATGATTTGGCACGCCGCTATGGCGTGAGCCGGATGACCGTCCGGCAGTCACTAGATATGCTCGACGCCGAGCGTTATGTAGTGCGACGCCAGGGGAGCGGCACGTTCGTGGCCGAACGGCGCTCCGGGCGGCATTTGAACCGGCTGCAGTCATTCGGTGATGAATTGGCGGCCGATGACGTAGACGTCACCAGCGAGACTATCCACTTCGAGGAGTATCCCGTCCCACCCGACATCGCCGACCTTTTCGGCATCCGCGCCGATGATATTGCTCATCGTGTGAAGCGCATTCGTAAGGTCGGTGGGGTTCCTGCTGCTCTGCAGGATGCTTGGATCCCCTACGCTGTGGCACCAGCGCTCACCCGTGAGTCGCTACTTGAAGATTCCCTGTACCGCACTCTGACCGGACGGTACGGAGTCGAACTGAGCCATGCCGACCAAGAGCTCACTGCCGTCGGGCTGAGCGCTGACCACGCTGCCCGGCTTGGTGCTGAGGAGGGCGCCCCAGCGCTGGAGTCCAGACGCATAACCTACGCAGCTGACGGCAACGTTGTGGAGCGAGTTACCAGCTGGACGCTCCAGGAGTTCCCGCTTCTGCTGAGAATCGAAGCCCAGTGACAGAAAGAACTGCGAACCCCATCTATGCAGATTCCACCCCAGCAGTTGGACAAATATTAGCCCTGGACATCGGCACCTCGGCGGTACGAGCAGGGCTGGTTGGCGCCGACGGAAGTATCCTTGCATCCTCCCGGGTTGACCGGCACGGGGGCGTAGGGGGCGGTCTTTTCGACGCTGAGGAACTTTACCGCTGCGTGCTGAATACATTGCGAGAGGTTGCTCCCGCCGGTACCCCGCGGGCTCTGTCCCTCTCCGCCCACATTGGTACTATCCCGGTTGACCAAAACCTCAATCCCCTGGACCAGGGCGGAGGGTGGTCCGACTCCCGCGGATTGGATGAGTTCCAGCAGCAGGATGAGTCTCTGCTCGCCTCCGTGCTGGATGAAGCGGGCAGACCGCGCAGTACCGGGGGAGCGCTCGCTTACGCACTGCAGGCCCGCCGACGGGAGGATATCAACCACCGTCTCCACGCACTGCTTTCCCCCAAGGACTTCGTGGTGGCTAGGCTGACCGGGCAGATCCTCACTGACACGATAGACGCCGCCTACACCCTGGCTTCTGCAGTGCGCTGCCGCACCTGGAACCACGGCGCATTAGAACAGATGGGGCTCGACCCCTCAATCTTCCCGCCCCAGACCGAACCCCTATCGATCATCGGTGAGCTCAGTTCAGAGGCTTCCCACCGGACTGGCTTGCCACAGGGCCTACCTGTGGCCGCAGGTGGTCCGGACGGGTCCATCGGTATCGCGGTGCTCTTGGGGGACCGCAGAGACCGTATCGCCGATATTGCCGGAACCACGGACGTGCTTGGGCGGCTGATTCCCGATGAGACGCACCAGCCTCAGGGCACTATGCTTAATCCCGCCGTGCTCCCTGAGCTCTTCGCAGCGGTGGGAGCGACTGGCCTGACAGGCGGAGCGGTGACGCACTGGCGCGGGCTCATCGGTTCGGTGGAGGCTGAAGAAGTCATGGCGCTCCCCCCTGGAGCGTGCGGGCTGAAAGTGCTGACCTCACTCACCGGTGCCCGGTTTCCTCACTGGAAGCCCAAGGCGCGCGGTGCAGTGCTCGGCCAAGGCACGGATCATGGTCCGGCCCATCTGCTGCGTGCTGTGCATGAATCAGTCGGGTTCACTGTTCGCGAAGCCATCGATGTCCTCGACCCTGACCAAAGCCTCCCGGTGGTGCTTGCCGGTGGAGTTTCACGTTCCCGGCCCGCCCTGCAACTGCGCGCCAATATCCTCAACCGGCCTCTCATGGTCCAGCGGGAGCCTGAGATCACTCTGCTGGGTGCTGCGGCGGTTGGTTTCGCTGCGATAGAGCCGGCTGCGGAATACACCACGATCTGTTCAGCGTTACTCTCGTCAAATGATGAGGTCCTTCCACAGCCGCAGACCGCAGAGGACTACGCGCAGCTCTATGATGAATGGCGAGATATGCGAGACGCCGTGGAATGTCTCCGGGAGCTCTGAGGATTTGGGTACTCCCCGGACGTAACTTTCTAGAGTCTGCTGATCCACGCGGCCCCAGGAGATTTCCAACCATCCTGAAGTGATCCGCCGGCTGGGGCTGATCGCTATCAACGGGATGGTGGAGGCCGATATCTACGGCAATGTGAACTCCACCCACGTGATGGCCAGCTCCATCATCAATGGCATCGGCGGCTCCGGTGACTTTGCCCGCAACGCGTATCTGAACTTCTTCGTCTCACCCTCCACGGCCAAGGGCGGCAGAATCTCTGCCATCGTGCCCTTTGCCAGCCATATCGACCACACGGAGCACGACACTCAGATCCTGGTGACTGAGCAGGGGCTGGCTGATTTGCGCGGACTCTCACCCACTGCGCGGGCTCGGACCATCATCGGCAACTGCGCCCATCCTGATTACCGGGACAGGCTGCAGGACTATCTGGACCGGGCGCTGGCGGAGAATCCGACGGGCCGCCACACCCCGCACCTGCTGGCCGAGGCGCTCTCCTGGCACCAGTCCTTCCAGCGCATCGGCCAGATGTGAGAGCTGCTGGCACTAAGGCGTACCTGATAACCCGACGCCCTAGCCGGCCGGAACTTCTGGAGGATGCCGCCGCGGTCGGGGAGATGGAGCTGGCTCAAATCACCACCGGCGGCCGAGCGGGCTTTTCGCTGGCCTGCTCAACCACGAACATCTCACCGACGACGCCGAGCTCCTTGGTGCTATGAATCCCGTCTGTGGAGTCTGATAGAGCTCTTGGGTGCCGGTGCTTAGGTGCCCTGTGGGTGCTCCGGTGATGACGACCGGTGTCCCTCTTCTGCTTGGGAGCCCGAGTAGTCGATCCGCAGCGGCTCGATTAGGTGTCCGATGTCGATGGTCAGTGCCTTTGCCAGGTTGAGCAGGACGCCCAGTCGGGGGTTCGCCGGGGACTTGGTACGTCCGTTGCTGAGTCCACGCTCTAGCAGGCTCAGATGCTGCAAGGATATTCCTGCCTGCAGAGCGACTTTCTCCTGGGACCAGCCGAGTTCCGACCTCGCTGCGCGCAGACGGGCACCGAGTATGCGGGATTGCTGGGGCGTGGGGTGGGGATGGGACACCTCCATTACTTCACGTCAAGAACGTCGTCTTGTCTTCAATGTATAGATTAAATAAGATGTGAGAGTAACTCGACGATGAGGGCGGTTCATCTGGTGATGAAGGATTCTGACGTACTTTCGTGCGACATCTGCACGATGGTGCGCTCATCGGCTGGCTGCGATCGCGTCTGAGGTGGGGGCGTGGAAGTAGGGGACAGCAGCCGAGGTGGCATTATCATGAAGTCAAGTCAGCCTTCCAGTTTCCATGAAGGATCTTCCTTGAGTTCCTTGAGCGAAACTGCAGAGTCTATGACCGGTGTTCCCCGTGTGCCGGAGGGTCTCATCCTCCGTGATCGTCTGCTGTCCGCCTTCGCGGAATCCCCGCTCACCGTGTGTCGCGGGCCGGCCGGGAGCGGAAAGACCACAGCGGTGGCTCAGTATGTGCAGGCGAATCCGCCGCTGGGCGTGTGGCTCTCTGCAGGCTGCCCGGCATCCACCCGGCGCAGTCTGTGGGTAACTGCTGCCCAGATCGTCGCTGGACAATCCCCACGTGCAGCTGACTTTGCCGAGGCGCTGGGGAAGGCCCCTGATATGCGAGCTGCCCTGGTGCAGCTCTTCATCGGCGCTGAGACAGAACTGCTGGTCATTGACGATCTGGACCGCTGCGAAGATGCCGAGCATGTTGCCGAAGATGTCTTCCATCTGCTGCGGACCTGTCCGAGACTGCGGATCATCGTCACCACTCGCACCCGAGGCTATCTGGAGGGCGGCTTGGTGGGCGCAAGAATCGGTAGGACCATTATCAGCCCGCCGGCTCTGCTGCTGACTCCGCAGGAGTCGTCGCGGATGATAGCCGCAAGTCTCGGCGATCACAGCTTTGGCGGTACTCTTCACGAAGCCTGCGGTGGTCACCCGCTGCTGTTGCGCGCCATGATCATGGGCATGCAGAGCCGGGCAGCAGGAGAGACTGTCGCACAGGTCGCTGCCAGAGTAGTTGGTGATGTGCTGGGCAGTATGGATTCTGAGTGCCGCAGCTTCATGCTACGCACTTGTGTGCCCGAGGAGTTCGACCTTCAGTTAGCCGGGGAACTTTCCGATGCCGACGATCCGCAGAGGATCCTGGAGACTTTGGAAAGAGAGGGAATCCTCACTCGCGCCGAGCGCTGCGGTGACCCACTGTGGCATTACCACAGCGCCTTTCGGCAAGGACTGATGGAGCACGCTGCTGAGTCTGCCATCGCTCAGCGCCCGGCCCGACGCATCACCGCACGATGGTGCCTGGAGCAGGGCAGACCCCAGGATGCTGTGATATACGCGGTGGCCGCTGAGGACTATGACCTTGCCTCCGAAGCTCTGCTGGCAGATGGCATGCAGCTGATTGGCGAGGGCAGCGTATTCGACGCGTGCGCTCACCTGAAGCCGAAAGAGGTGAGGAGATACCCGCTGCTCGCTTTCGCCATTGCCATGGGCTGTTATGCGCGGCGAAGCCGCCGACTCACCGCCCAGGAGTACTTCGAAGCCACAGTGGCAGGCTCCAGACGGTTGGTCGGCCGTGTAACCGATATCGAGGCAGCGGCGCTGTGGACCGTTGAGGCGATCTCGCTGAGACTCAGCGGGAAAGCGTCTCAGTGTGCTGCTCCAGCGCGTCAGGCACTGGAGCTTTTCCGGGAACAGCAGGGTGATCTTTCTCTGCTCAGCGACCAGATCGGGTGGCTGCGACTGGAGAATGCCCTGAGCCTGGTCGCTGCCGGCAACCTCACCGAAGCATGGGAAGTCCTTGACGAGAACATTGCTGTGATAGAGACTCTGTCGCCTGCGGCGGCGTTTCAGACTCTGGGTGCTGCCGCATATCTGCGCGCGGCTGCGGGCGATCTCCCCGCAGCAGGTGTGGCTATTGAAGAGGCGGCCCAGCTCAAGGTGCCGGCAAGCGTGTTCAATGGCCCTCCGGGGGCGCTTTACCGTTTGGCACGTGGACTCATCGCACTGGAGTCCTTTGACACCCGTGCAGTGCGCGCAGAGGTGCAGGCACTGGCCCCTCATCTGCAAACCACTGAGTTCAGGGCCGAGTTCCTGGCCCTCGAAGCGTTGGCGGACCTGGTTTCTGGGCATGTGCCCCACGGGTTACAGCGCATTGACAGGTATCTGCGACGCCATCGGCGAAGCAAGGTCTTCGCCGATGAGTCGAAGACTCTTGCGCCCGTGCGGGCCGTTCTGCACCTAGCCGAAGGCCACGGTGTACGGGCGCGGGCGGTACTCGAAGAGCTACCTGCCGAACCGAGTTGCTCTTTCGGGCGGCTCGTGTGCGCTTTGGCGGGGCATCTTGCCCATGACCGCGAAGCAGTCAACCTGCTGGTGGGTTTCGACTTGGCCGAGGCGTCTGCTCGTCAGGTGGCATTGGCCCATCTGATCTGGGGCGCAGCAGCACTTCGGGGTGGTGAGATAGAGACTGCGTTACCTCATGTGCACCATTTGTTGGCTGTAACGGTGGAAAGTGGGGTACGTTCCCATCTGATGTTGCTGCCGCGGCAGGAGCTGGAGGACCTTCATGACCTGGCGATCAGTTCGGGGTTCGACAACGCTGAAGTTCTCAGCGGTGAGCGAGTGCCAAATGTTATGCCCCTTAGCAGGTTTGTGCCTGACTTGACCCAGCGTGAACGCGTGGTCCTGCACGCCCTTGCCCGCCATCCCGAGGTCGAGGGCATCGCTGATGCGCTGGTGGTCTCCCGCAACACCGTCAAGAGTCAGTTGCGCTCATTATATCGGAAGCTGGGAGTAGTCAGCCGGGGCCAGGCATTGTCGGTGGCCCATGTTCACGGCTTGCTGCAGGGCCACCGGGAAGTGCTCCGCTGATGCAAGATTTCGAGGCGGGAGCCTCTGATGCCTCTGCTATCCCGCATTTGGGTCCAGCCCAGCCGCAGTACTTCTCCCCGCGGCTGCCGGCGGTGCCCCATGATGTGCCGGACCGTCCCCGCCTGGTGAGGCTTCTTGAAGACAGCGTTACCGGCAGTGGTCTGGTGCTGATGGTTGCCGCCGAAGGCACCGGCAAGACTACGGTGGCCGCCCAGTGGGCTAGACAGCACACACAGCGGCCCGTGATCTGGCTCAATGCCGAGGATTCCGGCGGCAACGGGTGGGACTTCTACGTCGATCTTGTGGACGAGCTTGAGACTGCTCAGCTGCTGGACGAGGACGCGAAGAATCTTGGCGGAGCATGGGCCCCGCGCCCGCTGCGCCGGATGGGAACGGTTCTTTCTCGGCAGCTGCAGCGCCGTGCCGCGGAGGCGGTGGTCGTGGTGGAGCGGGCTGACCGGTTGACGGAGGAGGCACTGGACCTCATCAAGACTCTGGCGTGCCGCAGGACGTTGCGATTCGTTCTGCTGGCTCCCTGGCTGGATGAGGATTTCATCTTCGATGTTCAGGACGACTTCCACGTCCCAATGATTGGTGACGCAGATCTTGAGCTGACCGAGGCGGAGATCCAGAGCTCCTTGGAGCTTGCGGGTTTGGCCATGCCTGATGGGGAGGTGCTCCGCGGGATCTCCTCCCCACTGATGCTGCAGGCGATGGTGTACCGCGCTCGCGAGCAGCGGGATTCGGTCATTACCGCTGAGACTGCGCAGAACGTGCGGCAACAGTTGAACCTGCGGCTGGTGCGGCGGCTGCTGGCTGAGAGCACACCAGCTCAGGACCAGAGACTTCTGCTGCGGCTGGCGCTTCCTCCCATGCTCGATGAGCAGCTCACTGCAAACCTGCTCGTCATGGATGCCTTCGGAGCCAGGAGGGTCCTGCGGCGCCTGCGTGATGCTGGGCACGGCGAGTTCCACGAGGGCGGCACCTTTTACCTGGATCCGGCACTGGTGGAGGGTCTGCGGGAACTCGCTCTGGAACGTATCCAACCGGCTGAGCTGCGCCGTGTCTATGTGACCATATCTGAGTGGTGTGAGCATAAGGGACATATTCGACAGGCCTTGCTGCTTGCCGACCGCGCGGGGTCATGGGAGCGGATTTCCGCACTGACATTGCTGCACTTCAACGAGCTCCAGAATGTCGCTAGGGAGGAGCTTACTCGTATCCTCGATCGGGCCTCCCCCGAGCTGATACGGCAATGGCCCTACCTTGGCTGGTTCCGCTTGGCGCTGCTGGCCGGTCGTCCGGAGACCACCATAGCCACCTTGACTGCCGTGGGGGATCACACTCTGTCTATGTTGGATCCCGAGACCCGGGGGCTGCATCGTCTGATGAACCAGACGGTCGCATTCGCCTATCACTATCTGGTCGGCGATTTCCACCATGCCGACGAGATCATCACCGAGTTGTTGCCTCGCGTCGAGGGACGCGTCGTTCGGGGTGAGGGCTTGGAGGTCCCGCAGGACCAGCGGTTCGTGGTGCAGGCAGCCCAGGTCTGGGTGGTCAAGGCGCTGCGGCAGTTTGCGGCCAACACCAAACTGTTTCTAGGTCACTACGCCGACGCATTGGGGCTGATCGAACCGATCGTTCAACCGTTGACCGACGAACAGGCGCGCTTCAGCTGGCGCAATCTCCACAGTGCCGGTATCAAAGCCTTAATCCATGCAGGGTCTGGAAACATCAATGCCACTCGTCGGGTGCTCAACTGGATCCACTCCTTCGATCTGCCGCCAGCTTGGGACGAAAGCTATTTCGGTGCTCCTGCCTGCATTGCCTCCGCCTATGTCTCTCTGGCGGATCGGCGGCCGCAAACGGCGGCGGCCGAACTTGACCGTCTCAAGCATCATCAGGGCAGCACAGAGTATTGGGCTTTTATTCTTGATATCCGCGCACGGCTCGCGCTCTACTTCAAGGAGCCTGGCATAGTGAGTTATGTCGCTGCGGAACTTTCTGCACGCGGTGACCGCCCGCCTACCAGTCCATACATGCAAGTCCAGCTGCTCACCCGGGCTGCTGCGGTCGCTTTCACCGCCGGCGCTCTGGCTACTGCGTCGAAGTATCTTGACCAGGCTCGGGAGACTGACTACCCGGGACGGCCCGGAGTGAGCATTGAGCGAGTGGCCGCGGTGCTCGCTCTGTATGAAGAGGACTGGCTCAAAGCACGGGACATTGCGGCAGAAATCCTGGAGAGTACCTCGATCACCCTGCGGGAGGAGATCAGTATGAGACTCTGCTGGGTCCAGGCAGAACTCGGCCTCGTCGAGGAAGGTTACCCGAATGCTGACAGCAAGATTGCTGGGCGGCAGTTTGTGACTGCGCTCGCTCTGGCGGATGAATGCGGTTCGCCCTACGACATCATGGTCATTCCGCCGCGCTGGTTGACCGGATTGCTGCACGAGTACGCACCGGATCGCCATGATCTAGCTGAGGCGATGCGAGGTGAGGACGAGCGGTCATCTCCCGAACCGCTCCAAGACGTGCAGCTCACCCACACAGAACATCGTGTGCTGGACGAGCTCGTCAACGCCGAGTCCCGTGCGGCTATCGCCCGTAGGCTGCTCGTGTCTGAGAACACGGTGAAGACCCATCTTCGGAGAATCTACCGCAAGTTGGGGGTGCGTTCGCGAGCTGAAGCGCTTGAGCGCGCCTATAGCAGCGGGTTACTCCACTCAGGGTAGACGGGGACCCCTAGCTCGTGGGGTTATCACCCTCAATCTCAAAGGGTGAACTTCAGGGTGAAAAGCCGGCGTATAGCTTCAATTCGGCAAATTTGCAGTTTTAGTTGAGGAATATTGGGCAGCGGATTAAGCATGCCCGGCCGGCGCCCAGCTTGTTCCAGGTCAAAAACCAGGAATCAGGGCAGTTCTTTCAGCTGATGTTCAGGCTGGAGCGTGCTTATAGGCCAATTCGTTGTTTTCAGGTTCAGATGAATGGAGTCTCTATGACGCCCGGTAAAGGACAAGAGCAGAGGTCGCTTAGTTTTGTCGTGCGATTCTTCAATGTCGTCACAGTGTTCTTTCAGAAGGCCCGGAGACGCGGGCGACAGAGCCCTCCGTCCCGAACCATGGGGCGTCGCGTCGCCGCGTTATTAACAGCATGCCTCATGGCAGTCACTACCGTTGTTACGGGGGTTCCAGCTGCGCATGCTCAGCCCTACACCAATCCGCCCCTGCAACAGCGGTGTGAGCAGAACCTCGCAGTGACTGTGGACCTCTCCGGTTCGGTGTCAAACAACCAGCTGAACACCGCCAAGCAGGAGCTCACTGCGCTGGTACAAGACCTTGCCAATTATCCGGTCAACATATCGGTCCACACTTTTGCGTCCCATTCTCCAGCTTGGGCAACGACCAATGGGCCTGGTGCTAACGCGATTCTGCCGCTCACTCCTACAAGCACCGAGCAGGGAAGGCAAACCCTCACCGACCACATCAACGGCCTGGTAAAGCCTACTAATCCGCGCTTCTGGACCAACTGGGAGGCGGGGATCTACACGCCCCACCAATCGGATGAATACTACGATGCGCTGCTATTCGTGACAGACGGCGAGCCCACCGCAACCGGGGTCGGGAACAATCCGCAAACAAACGTTTCCAATACAACGGCGCTCAATGCCGCAATACCCCGCGCCAACGCGTTGAAGGCGGGGGGAACCCGCATCATAGGCATTGGCGTTGCTGATAATTTGAGCAACCCGCAGCTCTTCGTCAACAACATTTCCCAGATCACTGGTCCTGTTGAAGGTTCCGACTACTACATGTCCGGCTTCGAAGACCTCCGGACCACTTTGGTTGACGTTATTAATGAGAACTGCGCCGTCATTTCGCTGGACAAGTCCGGTGAACTTGACGGTGGAGCTTACGGCCAAGCCGGTGACACAGTCACCTACACGTTCGACATCGCCAATGAGGGAGAGTTCACTCTTGCGGACATTGATCTGGTGGATGAGCTCGAAGGGCTTTCAGATATCGTCTACGGCGACTGGCCAGGAGCCCCCGGGGTGCTCGAAGCGGGTCAGTCGGTTAGTGCCACTGCCAGCTATCAGCTGACCGAGCAGGACGTATTGAACGGATACGTGGACAACTTCGCTACAGTCTTTGGTGTGCCTCCGGTGGGAAGTCCCGTCACTGACACAGATCCGGACCGCGTGGAGATACCAGAGTTCTCACCCTCAATCGAGCTGTCGAAGACCGGCTCACTTGCTGAGGACGCCGCAGGAGTCGTTGGCGATGAGGTCACCTACACCTTCACCGCGACCAACACCGGTAACGTAGACCTCTCCGGGGTGGAGATCACTGATGACTCCCTCCCCGGCCTCTCTGAGCTGACCTATGACTGGCCCGGTGAAGAAGGAGTGCTCCTGGTCGGAGAATCGGTAAGCGCGACTGCCACCTACACACTGACCCAGTCAGATGTGAACAACGGTTCAGTGTTCAACAATGCGGACGTGATCGGCAATCCACCGACGGGCCCACCTGTAGAAGACGAAGACGATGAGACCCTACTGATCGAGGGTAACCCCAGCATCTCACTGACGAAGAACGGTGATCTGGCCGACGACGCCACCGGAGTAGCCGATGACATCGTCAACTACAGCTTCGAGGTCACCAACAACGGCAACGTCACGCTCACGGGCGTGGGCATCACTGATCCTCTGCTCGACGACGCGGACTCCGAGATTGTCTTCGGCGAATGGCCAGGTGAGGTTGGTGTCCTAGAACCTGGTCAGTCAGTGACCGCCACCGCGAGCTACCTGCTGACCCAGGCTGATGTGGATGCAGGCCAGGTGGACAACACCGCGACGACCACTGGTAATCCGCCTGCTGGAGACCCCGTCTCCGACGAGGACTCCGCCTCTGTCGAGGTGCAGGGCGATCCGGATATCACCATCGTGAAAACCGGTGAACTTACTGATGGGTCCGAAGGGGTTGAGGGCGACACCGTCAGCTACACCTTCGAGGTGGAAAACACCGGCAATGTGACCCTGACCGGAGTCGTGATTCACGACCCGCTGCTCAGCGATGAGCCGCTGCAGATCGCCGAGGAAGCCTGGCCCGGCGAGCCTGGTGTGCTAACTCCGGGCCAAACCGTTGAGGCCACAGCAACCTATACCCTGACCCAGGCTGATGTGGACGCTGGTCAGGTAGACAACACCGCCACCACAGAAGGCGCCCCACCGAGCGGTGATCCTGTCGAACACGAGGATGACGAGACGGTCTTCATCGAAGGCAACCCGAGCATCTCACTGATCAAGAGTGGTCTGCTTCCCGCAGACGCTGAGGGTGAGGCTGGAGATGTGGCCACCTACACCTTCCTCATCACCAACACCGGCAACGTCACACTTTCTGCCATCGAGTTGGATGACGACTTGGAGGGCCTCTCCGAGATCGAGTTCGAAGAGTGGCCCTATGAGACAGGTGTGCTGGCTCCTGGGGACTCGGTGAGAGCCACCGCCACCTACGAGGTCACCCAAGTTGACGTCAACAATGGTGGAATCGACAATGAGGCCACAGTGACCGGGACCTCTCCGGTCGGCGAAGAGGTTGAGGACGAAGATGAGTACAACATCCCGCTTCCCCACCAGCCAGGGATCTCGTTGGACAAGATCGGCATCCTCGACCAAGATGCCATCGGAGTCCCCGGTGAGATCGTTACTTACACCTTCATCGCGCAGAATACGGGCAACGTCACCTTGACCGACGTCACCATTGACGACCCACTGCCGGGCCTGTCCGCTCTCGAGTACCTGGACTGGTCGGGTGAGGAGGGTGTCCTCGACCCAGGTGAGACCGTCACCGCGGAGGCGACCTATGCCCTGACCCAGGCCGATATCGACGCTGGCGAGGTCGAGAACACCGCAAACGTTGTCGGCACCACACCTGAGGATCAGACCGTTGAGGACGAAGACAGCGTGACTGTCGTCGTTCCACAGGCACCCAGCATCGGACTGGAGAAGACCGGCACACTGGCTGATGCTAATGAAGGTGGCGTGATCACCTACGAGTTCACCGCGACTAACACAGGCAACGTCACCCTGAGCGAGGTGACGATTGAGGACGAGCTGGAAGGGCTGTCCGAGATCGTTTTCGCAGATGATGCATGGCCGGGTGAAGAAGGCGTGTTGAGCCCGGGGGAGTCGGTGACCGGCACTGCAACCTATACGCTGACTCAGGCTGATGTCGATGCTGGTCAGGTGGAGAACACCGCCACCACCGAGGGCACTCCGCCCAGTGGTGATCCTGTGGAGGACGAAGATGACGAGACCGTCACTGTTCCCGCGGAACCGAATATCGGCATAGAGAAGACCGGCGCTTTCGAAGAGGGCGCCCAGGGTGAGGCCGGCGATGATGTCGTCTACACCTTCGAGGTGACCAACACCGGCAATGTCACACTCACCGGTGTTGAGATCAGTGACCCACTGATCAGCGACGAGCCGCTGACGATTGACGAGGATGCCTGGCCGGGTGAGTCCGGGGTGCTTGCTCCGGGTGAGTCGGTGACTGCCACGGCGTCGTACACCCTGACTCAGGCCGATGTGGATGCCGGTGAGGTGGAAAACCTCGCCAGCACCACCGGCAACCCGCCGACCGGTGATCCCGTGGAGGATGAAGATGAGCACGAACAGCCCATCCCGCAGAATCCTGCCATCGACCTGGTCAAGACAGGTGAGCTGACCGAAGGTCCCGACAGCATCGCTGGTGACCCAGTCGTCTACACCTTCGTGGTGACCAATACCGGTAATGTCACCCTGACAGATGTGGGGATCTCCGATCCTCTGCTGGGTGAGGATCCGGAGATTGTCTTCGGTGACTGGCCGGATGCAGATCAGCCGGGAGTTTTGGTTCCCGGTGAGTCGGTGACTGCCACCGCGACCTATGAGCTGACCCAGGACGATATCGACGCCGGCGAGGTGCCCAACACCGCGACTGCCACCGGAACTCCTCCTGGAGATGACGAAGAGCCTGTGGAGGACGAGGACGAGGAGATCGTTGAGATCAATCGCCTTCCGGACATTGACTTGAACAAAGTTGGTGCGCTGGATCCTGAGGCCGAGGGCATAGCCGATGACCTTGTGACCTACACCTTCACCGTCACAAATACCGGTAATGTCACTCTGACCGATGTCAGCATTGACGATGAGCTGGAGGGTCTGTCGGAGATCGCCTATGGTGAGTGGCCGGGCGAGTCTGGGGTGTTGGCTCCGGGTGAGTCGGTGACTGCTACGGCGTCGTACACCCTGACTCAGGCCGATGTGGATGCTGGTGGGGTCGACAACGACGCCACCGCCACCGGAACGCCGCCTGGTGATGAAGAGCATCCGGTTGACGAGGACGATGAAACCGTTCCTGTCGAGCCGGGACCGCGGATCTCGCTCGACAAGATCGGGTTGCTGGACCCACAGGCGCCTGGCGCGGCTGGTGATGTGGTGACTTACACCTTCACTGCGACCAATACGGGCAACGTCACGTTGAGTGAAGTGTCAATCAGTGATGAGCTGGAGGGCCTGTCGGACCTCGAGTACCTGGACTGGCCAGGCGAGACCGGTGTCCTGGCACCGCTCCAGTCAGTCACCGCGACCGCGACCTACGAGCTGACCCAGGCTGACGTGGATGCTGGTGGGGTGGACAACTTCGCTGAAGTGACCGGCACTCCGCCGACCGGCGACCCGGTCGAGGATGAGGACGAGTACACGGTGCCGGTGGCCAGCAGCCCTGACATCGAACTGGAGAAGACCGGCTCGCTGGACGCCGGTGTCAACTCTGCTGCCGGAGACCTGATTTCCTACGAGTTCACTGCGACTAACACTGGCAATGTCACATTGTCTGATGTCAGCATTGACGATGAGCTGGAGGGTCTCTCGGAGATCGCCTATGGTGAGTGGCCGGGCGAGTCTGGGGTGTTGGCTCCGGGTGAGTCGGTAACTGCTACGGCGTCGTACACCCTGACTCAGGCTGATGTGGATGCCGGTGAGGTGGAGAACCTCGCCAGCACCACCGGCAACCCGCCGACCGGCGATCCCGTGGAGGATGAAGATGAGCACGAGCAGCCGGTCCCTCAGTTGCCTGCCATCGACCTGGTCAAGACAGGATCGCTCGACGACGACGCCGATCAGGTTGCCGGCGAGATCGTCACCTACACCTTCGAGGTGACCAACACCGGCAATGTCACGCTGACCGATGTTGCCGTGAGTGACGAACTCGAGGGCCTCTCTGAGCTCAGTTATGGGCAGTGGCCCGGTGAGTCCGGGGTGCTTGCTCCGGGTGAGTCTGTGACTGCCACGGCGATCTATGAGCTGACGCAAGCTGATGTGGACGCCGGTCAGGTGGAGAACACCGCCACGACCACTGGTACCCCACCCACAGGTGAGCCTCCGGTGGACGAGGACGAAGAAACTGTTCCCGTGAACGCTGAGCCTCAGATCTCCCTGGTCAAGGAAGGCACTCTGGAACAGGGCCCGAACTCACAGGCCGGAGACCTGATTTCCTACGAGTTCACTGCGACTAACACTGGCAATGTCACATTGTCTGATGTCAGCATTGACGATGAGCTGGAGGGTCTCTCGGAGATCGCCTATGGTGAGTGGCCGGGCGAGTCTGGGGTGTTGGCTCCGGGTGAGTCGGTAACTGCTACGGCGTCGTACACCCTGACTCAGGCTGATGTGGATGCCGGTGAGGTGGAGAACCTCGCCAGCACCACCGGCACTCCGCCGACCGGCGATCCCGTGGAGGATGAGGATGAGGACATTGTCATCGTTCTCAGCAATCCGCAGATCGACCTGGCGAAGTCAGGTGGACTGACCGGTGAGGCAGAAGGCGAGGCCGGCGATGAGGTCGAGTACACGTTCATCGCCACCAACACCGGAAATGTCACTCTGACCGATGTCAGCATTGACGATGAGCTGGAGGGTCTCTCGGAGATCGCCTATGGTGAGTGGCCGGGCGAGTCTGGGGTGTTGGCTCCGGGTGAGTCGGTGACTGCTACGGCGTCGTACACCCTGACGCAGGCTGATGTGGATGCCGGTGAGGTGGAGAACACCGCCACCGTCATTGGCACGCCGCCAAGTGGTGAGCCTCCGGTGGACGAGGACGAAGAAATCGTCTCCGTGGAAGGTGATCCGCGGATTTCGCTGAGCAAGGTCGGACAGCTCGACCCGGAGGCTTCGGGCGAGGTTGGCGATGAGGTGGACTTCTCCTTCACGGTGACCAACACTGGCAATGTCACATTGTCTGATGTCTCGGTCACGGATGAGCTGGAGGGTCTCTCGGAGATCGCCTATGGTGAGTGGCCGGGCGAGTCTGGGGTGTTGGCTCCGGGTGAGTCGGTGACTGCTACGGCGTCGTACACCCTGACGCAGGCTGATGTGGATGCCGGTGAGGTGGAGAACCTCGCCAGCACCACCGGCAACCCGCCGAGTGGCGAGCCTCCGGTGGACGAGGACGAGCACCTGCACCCGCTGGCTGGAGAGGCCTCCATCGATCTGGTCAAGACGAGTCAGCTCGAGGAGGATGGCACCGGCAATCCGGGAGACACAGTGGAATACACCTTCACTGTGGAGAACACGGGCCAGGTGACATTGACTGGGGTCTCCATCACGGATGAGCTGGAGGGTCTCTCGGAGATCGCCTATGGTGAGTGGCCGGCTGAGTCCGGGGTGTTGGCTCCGGGTGAGTCGGTGACTGCTACGGCAACCTACGAGCTCACGCAGGATGACGTCGATGCTGGGGAGGTGGAGAACACCGCCTCAGTGACCGGCACCCCGCCGACTGGTGAGCCGGTCACCAGCACAGATGGAGACCTGCTAGACCTGCCGGACCCCGGTCCCGAGGCCCCCTCAGGTCCCGGCCTGGCCATCACCGGAGCCGCCATCGGCGGACTGGTCGTGCTGGCACTGCTGCTCCTGGTAGCTGGCACCGCAATTGTCCGGAGGACGCGAGCCCGCCAAGCTCAGCTGTAGTTCTCCGGCACCATGACAGGCAACGGCCTGCTCGCGCCTCCCCCCGGACGCGAGCGGGCCGTTGCCGCTTCTGGTTAAGAACGGCACAGAGCCCTTCCAGGGCGTGCCCGGGCACAACTCTTGCCTGATGCATGGTGCCGTGGGACCACCCGACTGAGCCCTGCTCACTCACAGGGGTTTGCGATATAAACTGCCGCAAGGTCATCGCGTACATCATGTGCTCGCCAACTCGTCGGTCTATCAGACACGCTGTGAGTCTTGAGGTAGCTGGTCTGGGACTGGCTGGCGAGGATGGGAGTTGGTCGCTTCATTCCGGTCGTGACTCAAGACACGCTCGGCCACCTATCCGGGGTGCCCTGCTAGGGATC
>NZ_VWNF01000049.1 GCF_008711175.1 Nesterenkonia ebinurensis | reverse complement strand
TAGCCTCGACAGCGAGCCGATGATCAGTCCACGGCCTCGACCTGCCTGACACCGCCGGCATCAACGGCTCCATCACAGACCACACCTCGTCAGAGATCTCCTGTCGCGTCACCACTCAAGACTCACCGACGCAAACACGAACCGACTTGATCAACACGCCCTAGCAAGGTCGGCCAGGAGGTCAGCAATCAACACGTCTGTGACGTCGAAGAGGACTGGGAGCAACACGGCGCGTCCCTCACGCCGAAGCTCTTGCCGGGCGAACTCGACCTGAACTCGCACTTCCGAGAACTTCTGCAGAGGTTCGGTGGTCTCGCGCTCTGCCGAAATCAGCTTCAGTGTTATCGAGGCGGTCCAGATCGGTACCCGTTCCAGCAGATCGAGGACACTGCCGATCTCACCGTGCGCCAGGAACGGATGCAGCGCCTGGTCAGAGTCTGCAACAGACTCCTGCTCCAGACCTTCGACGACCTGCCCCGGCACATCCGCCGGCGATACAAGGGCAACGCCACCGTTGACGCCACCTTACTCGCCGCTCAGGGCAGGGGGTCTCCCAGAAATCTCAGCACCACAGCAGCGACCCTCGAGCAGGCTGGTATCGCAGGCGCGGTGACCACTACGTCTCCGGAGACCAGGAGCGCAGGGCAAAAGACAATTTCATCTGGGGATGGGATGCGGCACTGATTGGAATGGCCACTAACGACCCTGATCGCGTGACAACATTCCCGCTGCTGACACTGGGCATCAGCATGGACAAGCCCGCCCACCGCACCGGACAGTACGCAGTGACCGCACTGGAACAGATGCACACCCACGGCGTCCCAGTCAACATCCTCATCGGCGACCGCGCCTACGGCAACAACCCTTTGCCAGAGAACTACCAGGCTCCCATACGGGCTATGGGCTACGAGCAGATCTACGACATGAAGCAGGAGCACCTCGGGGCCATCTACGACATGGTCCACAGCTTCATGCTGGAAGGCAATGCCTACAGCCCCGCGATGAAGACCAAGACCGCGTTGGCTTTCGCCACCAGGGACTATACATCAGCTACGCCACCTACCAGCAGCGACTGGCCCAGCCCGCAAAATACATGCTTCAAGCGCGAGAGGTGCCACGAGCCGACGGCTCACAACAGTTCATGTGCCCGGCTGCTGGACCCAACCCCACGGTCGCTTGCCCTCTGCGCCCAAGGGACATCCAAGCCGAGACAGGCAAGCACCGAACACCGCTGCCGATCTTCCCAAAAGACGTCCCCGTTGAGTATTCACGTGAAGGACTCTGCAATAACGCCGGTGGCACCCAGCACTCGGCCCACACGAATCACTTCGGGAAGCTCCACGTAAAATACCAGGTGCGGGAAGGACTTCATACCCTGAGTCTGCACCGGGAGCCCGGGTAGCACCTCAGCGTAGTACCGTGACCTCAACTGAGGCTGCTGCAGAATCAACTGATACGTTTCGGCAAGATTCTCTAAGAGCCGCTCAGCAACCTGGGCGCCAGCGTGTTCGATGTACCAGTCGATGATCTCAAGCTCGTCGTCTTTGGCCGCATCGCTTCGCTGCAGCGGCTTGCTCATTCTGGATCGGACTCCGCGGCACGGCTCTCAATATGCGCACGCAGGCGGTCGTGTTCGCCCTGGTCCCAAGTGGTCCAGTTCTCGGAACTGAACCCAGTCACCAGCTCTCGTCGCAACCGTTGCTTGGCCCACTCAGCTCGCAGCAACTCGCGGATGTATTCACTGGAGGAGGAATAATGATCTTCCGACACGCGGGAGTCTACGAACTCTTTGAGCTCATCGGGCAGTGACACATTCATCGTCGCCATGCGAGCATTCTACGCACCTATGGCAAATCTTGTCATAATCCACGACGCCGCCCTACCCACCTACCCATCCCCCACACCTTCAGCATCAAAATTGAGTGTTTATCACGGATGTTTCGCATCCACTTCCACGCATAGCCTCTATTTTGTGTCTGCAAACTGAGAAGTTCGGGCACAGCTCAAGAAGCATCTGAGTAACAACTGTAGGGGGACGCTGATGAAACTGCTGGAAGTCTGTGCGGCCTGTACTAGGTGGGCCCCATGACCATTGCCCAGGATGCACGCTCAACAACCAGGTTGGCTCCCAGGTTCGCCCTGGGTGAGGCCGACGCTCCACAGTCCGCCCGTCCTTCCTGGAAGCGCGCCTACGCTCGCAGGCTTGTGGTCACAGATGTTCTTGCCCTGGTCGCAGTATTCGCCGCAGTCCAGATCACTTGGCTGAGCATCGGTGAGTCAGCGTACTTCAGCCTGATTTCCGGGCAGGCCTACGGAACTGTCAGTTACGGAGTGGTCAGCGCAGCCATCGTTGCACTGTGGCTGCTGCTGCTCTGGCTCAGCGGTTCCCGGGCTCCCCGTGTTGTGGGCGTGGGTTGGATGGAGTACCGGCTGATCGCTAACTGGGGCATCCGGCTCTTTGCCGGCATCGCCACCGCAGCGTTCCTGCTCAAGATGGATCTGGGCCGCGGCTATATTCTGCTGTCCATTCCTCTGGGCATCATTGGTTTGTGGCTGTCCCGCTTGATGTGGCGCAAGTGGCTGCAGCGGCAGCGGAAGAAGGGCAACTACAGCCATCAGGTGGTGCTGGCGGGGTCTCCGGCCTCTGTGCAGCATATTGCTGATCAGCTCCAGCGTCAGCCGGCTGCCGGCTATCAGGTGGTGGGGATCTGCCTTCCTGAGCACGCTGCCCGGCTGACTAAGATCGAGGGCGCACCGGTGATCGGCACTCTGATGGAGATCCCGCAGAAGGTGGAAAGCGTCAGCGCAGATACGGTGATCATTACCAGTGCTGATGATCTGGATCCGCTGAGGGTCAAGGAGCTCAGCTGGGAGCTGGAACAGGGGGCTTTCTCCCTGGTGGTGGCCCCGAGTCTTACGGATGTGGCAGGGCCTCGCATCCACAGCCGGCCGGTGGCTGGACTGCCTCTGCTGCACGTGGAGACCCCGCAGTATTCAGGTTTCCGGGCAGCGATGAAGCGGATCTCTGATGTGGCGCTCAGTGCCGCAGCCCTCCTTGCCCTGGCCATACCAATGCTTATCGTGGCACTGCTGGTGAAGACCACCTCGCCCGGCCCGGTCTTTTTCATGCAGGAACGGGTAGGGTACCACGGTAAGCCGTTCAAGATGTTCAAGTTCCGCTCTATGCGGCAGAACGCTGAGGAGCTTCTCACCCAGCTGGATGAGAAGCAGAAGATCGATCAGGGCAGTGTGCTGTTCAAGATCAGGGAGGATCCCCGGATCACGCGGGTTGGAAAGTTCATCCGCCGTTACAGCATTGATGAGCTTCCGCAGCTGATCAATGTGCTCAAGGGTGACATGTCTTTGGTGGGCCCGCGGCCATCCTTGGCCCGGGAGGTGGAGCTCTATGACCCCCATGTGCACAGGCGGTTCCTGGTCAAACCCGGTATCACCGGGCTCTGGCAGGTCAGCGGACGCTCCGATCTCTCCTGGGAGGAGTCCGTGCGCCTGGATCTCTACTATGTGGAGAACTGGTCCCTCACAGCAGATCTGATGATTCTGTGGCGGACCGCTCGAGCGGTAGTCAGCAGCTCGGGTGCCTACTAGTCTCAAGATCCCTGGCGAAGGATTGATCTCAACGGCGCATTAGCTGCGGAGGCCTGAACACGACTGGGAGATGCGTCCTGAAGAGCCTGCCAAGAGTGATGCTGCCAAGTACTGAAACTAGAAATAGTGCTATCCAGGTGATGATCGCAGCAATAGGGCCAAGTTCCTCCGCAGCTGACTGCAATCTACTTCCATCCGTGGCGCCTCCAACGGACACCCCGACTGATAGAACAGCGAGCATAGAGGCCATGATTAGTGTGTGCATAACGTAGATCGGTAGCGACTCCTTGCCCGCACGGGCAATCAATGCCGCTATGAAGCCCTTCCGGGCAACTACCCCCGCCACCAGCAATCCGAGAGCGGCGCCCACGAAGGACAGAACGTACCGAGGAAGCCCCTCAACAGGGAAAATGGAGCGCCCAAGAAGGGAGGTGCCCACAACTCCTACGACCATCCCCATCGTGACAACCGCCACCTTGGGCCAGGATGAGTTCGATTGCAGACGAGATAGGCGCTCCGCGAGAACCATGCCAGCAACAAAGAATACCAAGTGGGAGCCTATAGACACCCAATGGAAACTATCTCCAACCCGAACGACCTGGTAGCGGAAGAGCAGGGAAACTACAGCGGCCATCCCGAGCACCACATAACCGGGAAGCCGCCAAGTCGCGATCATATAAATGATATATAGCATTACCGCATATACGAACCAAAGCGGACTGGTTGGGTTAATGAATGCTGATAGCGGATCAGGGATTGGGTTAGCCTGCCGGTCAGCCGTTTGAGGGAGCACCATGAACGCAAGCCACCATATAGTTGACCAAACTAGGAAAATCCACGCAAGCGGTAACAACCTTCGACTAAGGTGCGACGCACGGGACTGCCCTGTTAGATAACTGCTGAGGAGCAATCCTGCAACAATAAAAAACAATGGTTGACGAATCGGTACCATCAATTGGTTCAACTGCCGCAGTACCCCAATATCCCACCCATAGAGTTCAAGCTGCTGAGTTGCATGATTCGACACGAGCAGCAAAATTGCTAGACCCCGGGCAACGTCCAACCAAACAATCCGCCCCCCCCCGACCCTCTTTTGGCCTTTGGCCTCCATGCTGTTCGCCTTTCGTTAGAACCACCGCTACTGTTCGTTCTAGCGATCGCATGCCACCTCTAGAAGCCGGACAATCTAGGTCCTGGCTGCGGAGTGATCTCCATGATGGGAGCTCAGCCGATTGCGTCGCCATTTCATTCCGAAAAAGCATAATCTATAGGCCGTGAATCCGATGTAACACATTAGCTGATGGAGGCCTACGTCGAGAGACGAAAGGAAGAAGGTAAAATAGACCGCAAGATCCACCGCTACCTAAACGCTACCTCGCCCGGCGTGTCCTCAACTCCTCACCAACAACGACGACCCTGATTTGACAAAGGCACCCGCAGATCAAAATTGAGTGTTTATCACGCATGTGCCAACCCACCGGGGGAGCATAACCTCTAACCCGTGCCTGCACTCTGAGTATTACTGTGGGCACATCAGTGAACATCTGAAATATCAAACCTGGGGGACTATCGATCAAGTTGATGGAAGAATCCGTGCGTCTGGATCTCTATGATGAGGAGCCTCTCACCGCAGATCTGATGGTTCTCTGGCACACCGTAGAAACCGCATTCCACGGTGCGGGTACACACTAGCTGTTGTGGGGCAGCATGCTTGCCTCACAGCTGCGCAGACGCTCCTCTAGACCTAGTTCGATGCCCTAGAATGTCGAGAAACTGGCCCTTCGTGAAAGTGCCACCCTTCTATGGCCATCCAGCCGCACTGGCCCCAAGAGACCAGAGGCTACTGGAAATTTATGTCCGCTGCACCACTCATCTTCAATCTAGAGGCCTGATGACCCGACTCATTCTTCATAAATTTGATCCGTTGACTCCCGCCCCGGGGGGGATCGACACCTGCATTCGCGGCATCATTAAATACCGTCGCGAAGAGGAAATCCTTATCGTCGGCGTTGACGGGGCCAATGACGAGCACCGAAAGCTAGGCGCATGGGAAGACCACTCACTCTTCGGGAGAGACATTCGGTTTATGCCCGTTGTGCGGTTGGATCCCGGCAATCAAGTTCGGAAAGTCCCCCACTCTGTACGTATCGCAGCCGGAACGTTGCGTTTCCGCCACCGACTACCCACGCCTGAAGTGGTACAGACCCACCGGGCTGACCTAAGCCTGCTCGCCAACTGGCTGTGGCGAGATGCTCCTTTTGACTATTTCATTCATACCCAGGAAGCTGGCCTCCTGGGTTCGGACTCAGATTCTTTCTGGAAGAAGGCCCCGTTAGGCCATCGAGCTATTGAGAAGAGAGTTGCCTCTCGTGCTTCACGCGTACGGGTGTTCAACCCTAGCTACACTCCCACGGTCCAGCAGTGGAACCCGGCGGCCCGGTTCTCGCCCACCTGGTGGGATCCTGAGCTGGTAATTTCTGCTGATCATGCGCAGCGCGACCCTCATTTACTGTTGTGGGTGGGAAGACTCGAACAACCCAAGCAGCCTGAAATCGCAGTTCAGTCGATGGCCGCACTGAGGGAACAGCATCCGGATGAGCCTTGGCGACTCAGAATCATTGGAACAGGTAACCGTGCCTCCGCCTTGGAACAGCTGGTCAAACAGTTGAAGCTCCAGGATAGGATTGAACTAGTTGGCAGATTGGGCCCTACTCGGGTCATGGAAGAGATGTCGGTTGCCTCCACTCTGCTGATGACCTCAGTGGCAGGTTATGAGGGCTTTCCCAGGGTTCTCGTCGAAGGTCTCGCCTCAGGTCTTATCGCTGTAACCACAGAGGGAGCTGATACCGGAAATCTCATCCAAGAGGGTACGAACGGGTATCACGCCGCGCCAGATGGCCAGTCATTCGCAGAGCGGATCCGTTTGACCAAAGATCTCGATCATGGGGATGCGCAAGAGTCCGCACATCACCTCTCAGCGCCTGAAGTTATAGCGGCTCTTTATTCCTGACTAATTTGTTTCTCACAACCACTGCGAGGAAACTCTATGAAAGCACTCGTCACCGGTGCCGCTGGATTCGTCGGCAGCCACCTCTCGCGTCGCCTGGTCGACCTGGGCCATGAAGTGGTCGGTATCGATTCGATCAGTGATTACTACGATACCCAGCACAAGGTCGGCAACCTGCAGCGGGTCAAGGATCAAGAACGATTCACCTTCATCGAGGAAGACCTGGGTACGATGCCGCTCAACCCCTTGCTGGAGGATGTGGACTGGGTTTTCCACCAGGCCGGGCAACCGGGCGTACGCAACTCCTGGGGCGAGGACTTCGGGGACTATATTCAGGCCAATATCCAGGTCACGCAGCGCTTGCTGGAGGCATCGCGCCACAGCACCACCATCAGTCGCATGATCTACGCCTCCTCCTCCTCGGTCTACGGCGACGCTGAAACCTACCCCACAGACGAGACTGTCCTACCCCGTCCTCGCAGCCCCTACGGTGTCACCAAACTGGCCGCTGAGCATCTCTGGAGTCTCTACGGGACACAGTTCAACCTACCGACCGTCTCCCTCCGCTACTTCACCGTCTACGGACCGGGGCAACGTCCCGATATGGCGTTCACGCGCTTCTCGCGAGCGATTCTGAGCGGTCAGCCAATCCACGTATACGGTGATGGCACTCAAATCCGTGACTTCACCTACATTGACGACGTTGTGGAGGCAAACATCCTGGCCGCCGAGCATAATCTGGAACCAGGGCTAGTAATGAACGTCGCCGGCGGAGGATCCATCACCGTCAACGAGACGCTGGAGATCCTCAGCGAAGCCGCCGGCCGCAAACCTAATATCATTTACGCAGACAAGGTCGCAGGAGATGTCAAACGAACCGGCGGCGACGGAAGCTTGCTGCGGAAGCTCACTGGCTGGGAACCCAAAACGTCTCTGCGGGATGGCCTGGAAGCACAGCTACGTTGGGCAGCCGACCCTGATTACGAGCGAGTAAGACTTTGATAAAACCAGTCATCACATGCATTATCCCTACCCACGGACGATCTGATCTCCTCCGCGATGCGCTCAGCAGTATTTTCCAACAACATCCTGTAACCCCTACGGAAATCATCGTGGTGGACGATCTGGATGATCCCGCTACTGCTTCCGTCGTAACGGAACATGCCAGTGAACAGCGCAAAGTTCGCTTAACAAGGATTACCAAACATACTGGGCCTTATGGCGCATCAGCCTCTCGGAATATCGGAGCTAAGGCCGCTTCCAGTGAATGGCTAGCTTTTATGGATGATGACGATCTTTGGACCTCCGATCATCTTACTGGCTTGGCAGAAGCCTTACAGCGGAACCCCCAGGCCGACGCCGTCATCAGCTGGATGGGCATTTCTCGCCGGGGTAAAACAGCTCCTCACTTTTCGATCAGGGAGAGCCTCGGGCCAGACGAAGTACTCGCCCGAAACCCCGGTATCACCGGTAGCAATTTGCTCATCCGGCGCTCAGCATATCTTAGTATCGGAGGTTTTGATCCCTACCTACCGGTCTCCAATGACAAGGATCTCTTCTACCGCCTCTTAACTAGCGGCTTTTCCTATGCAGTCTCTCCGCGGCGAACAGCCGTTCATCGTCAACATGAGGGAGAGCAACTCACCAACTGGAACGAGAAACGCGCCCAAGGCATGGAGCTCTTTTATCAGAAACACCGTAATTCCCTGTCCTTAGCAGATTCCCGACTGCTCAAGCGACAAATTCACAGCATTCGAGCCCGCACTGCCCCCACCCCCTTCCAGCGTGGGAAACACACACTGCTTATGCTCTTGCGCTCCGATCTCGAAGGGCTCCAAAGCGCGGCACGGGCCGCCATTCGCAGACTAAGTCACTTACCGAAACTCTCCCCAAAGCCCTAGCATGAATGAGAACGAGCCTCAGCACCCCCTTTTCCGTGATCAAAGAAGAATTCTGTCAAGTTAATCCAAATTAATCTTTATTAAATATAAGAATATTTGTTATTTAATGATTTAAAGCTATGAGGTTTAATGATGTATGTTAATGATCCGATGGTCCTAGAGCTTATTTCTCTGCTGAAGTCACATGGTGTGCGACACGCGGTAATATCTCCCGGATCTCGTCATTACCCGATCGTTCGTTCGCTTGAAGCAGATCCTGATTTTCAGCTCTATTCGGTTGTAGACGAACGTTCGGCCGGATTCTTCGCCATTGGTGTAATTCGCGCGGTAGGCAAGCCGGTAGCGGTATTGACGACTTCAGGCACGGCCGCTGTAAATCTCGCGTCCGCGGTAGCAGATGCCTATTATCAACGCCTTCCACTCGTAGCTGTCACTGCGGACCGACCTGCACCTTTGCTTGACCAGATGGAAGATCAGATGCTCGATCAAACGCCTTTATTCGCTGGTATGCTGCGGGCACGAGCACTGTTACGCCCCATCCGCGACGATATGGATCACTGGTATGACAACCGGGTGATCAACGAAGCACTCCTCGCATTGCGGGTGAACGGAGCCGGTCCGATTCACATCAATGTGCCCGTCGCTAGGCACACAGGACTCTCATATTCAGTCAATGAACTACCCGTCGCTCGCGTAATCAGCCACCACACGCCCAGCAACTGGGGTACAGACTGGTCGGAGGTCGGAGACAGACTTCGCGACAAAAGGGTCTTGGTGCTGTGGGGCCAGAGCGAGCCGACCGATAACAGGACACTGGAGGCTATCGACCATTTTACTAGGCGGACCGACTCGCTGATCGTGGCGGACCATTTAGGTAATCTTCACCATCGCTCTGTCCTTCCGAACGCATTCGCCGCCCTTCGTTCAGGGAAGGCTCGTTCCGGGGCGCTCTCTCCTGACATCGTAATCACCGTAGGAGGCACACTCTTTTTGATAGAAGAGATGAAGGCACTCATCAACAACCGAGAGATCGAGCATTGGCGAGTGGACCCCGACGGAAAGATCGTAGATCCGTTCTGGCAGTTAACGGATGTGTTCCAGATTAATCCTGGCGATTTCTTTGCGAACGCTGTCACGACAGATACATCCCCTAGGGATTCACCCTATCGTTCACTCGCCGCCAACGTAGCTTCCATCCCTCCCGAGCTGCCCTCACAGTTCGGAGAGTTACGTACAATCGGGGAATGTCTTCGACGATTACCTAAAAATTCGGCTCTACATATCGCCAACAGTGCGCCGATGCGAATGGCTCATCTTTACCCAATCGATCCAACTATAACGATTCTAGGAAACCGAGGCGTCAATGGGATTGATGGGTCGATGTCCGCCACAGTGGGATACGCCACGGCATCCAAGAAGCTCACGTTTCTCGTGATTGGAGACCTCTCCTTCTTCTATGACATGAATTCACTCGGCATCAAACATCTCCCAGCCGGTCTCCGGATTCTGCTGATCAACAATGGCGGTGGGGCGCTGATGCACGATGCTCCGGTGCCCCCTCAGCTTGCCGACCAGGCTTCGCGGCATATCTCAGCGGGTCACCACCATGCCGGTCGAGGCTGGGTCGAATCTGTTGGAATACGTTATCTCAATGCCGTCAATACATCGGAAGTAGAAAGCGGGCTCAATGCGCTCACGGCCTCATCTGATGAAGGCCCTATGCTCTTAGAGGTTTTCTCTAATAAGGTTACCGATATCACACAACTCAAAGGCTTCCACGCAGCTAACGCGGTCGCGGGTATGTCAACATATATTAAAGTGCGAAAGCTTGCAGGTCGGACACTGAGGAGGTTAGGACTTCGTGGCTAAAATCACAAAATTCGTGCCCGGACCGCTTAAGCAAGCGATCAAACGACCACTGAAACGCAAGTTTGGCACCGTCGAAATGTCCCGGCCGTATCGCATCACAGTCGATCCCAGTCCCCGACCGCTGGCTAATAGACGTGCGGTTGTTACCGGCGCAAGTGGTGCCATCGGAAGGGCAATAGCAATCCGCCTTGCCGCAGATGGTGCTCATGTTATAGCGATCGCACGAGACGCTGACAAGCTCCAGGCATTGGTCACGGAAATCAAATCGCTCGGCGGCGAAGCACAGTGGGAATCACTCGATCTTTCTGATGCAGCCGCTTTGCGCGACACAGCAGAGCGCTTGGGACCGATTGACATACTCATCAACAATGCTGGCGGTTCATCCCGCTCGAAAAATGCTTACATCTGGGATCAGTCAGTCGAGGTTATTGATGAGGTGCTTAGCGTCAATCTTCGCGCAACTATGCTTGCAGTGTCCGCGTTCGGCAGGGGGATGATCTCTACCGGCAATGGCGGGTGTATCGTAAATCTTGGATCTACAGTTGGTGTGGGAGGGCTCGCTAAGTTCTCCGAGTATGCGGCATCGAAAGCAGGTGTATTCGGCTTCACGCAATCAGCCGCCCTCGAATTTGGCGCTCACCGAGTTACCGTCAATTGCGTCACCCCCGGAATAGTCCAACGCGGTCAGATCACTCAGAGCGAGATAGAACGGACCCTGACAAAAGGCATTCTTCCTCATCTGGTACGCGCCGAAGACATCGCCGAGATGGTCGCTTTCGTTGTTAGTCCACGAGCCGCCTCAATCACTGGTCAGGAGTTCATCGTTGACGGCGGACGATCTTTAGGACTTCATGGTGAACCGTGACCAGTAACACTGCAGCTTCCCGCGGTACTCGAGGGGCCGGAGTCACCGTACTTGCACAAGGCGGAGCAATGGCGCTCCAGTTTGCCGGGACCATCGTGTTGGCAAGGTTGCTCTCACCCGACGCATTTGGACTGTTGGCGATGGTTACCATCTTCATGGGACTGGGTGCCCTGATCCGAGACTTCGGCATGGGCACTGCATCACTCCAGGAGAGGACGCTTACTCAGGCCCAGTCGTCCAATCTCTTTTGGGTCAATACCGCCTTGGCAACAGCCACTGCCGTGCTGCTCGCCGCTGCAGCTCCGCTGATCGCCTTGATGTACGATGACCCACGGTTAACTGGGTTAGTCCCCGTGATGGCGATAGTGCTGCTCCTAAGTGGCCTGCAGACGCAGTATCAGGCCCGGCTGGCACGGGACATGAAGTTTACCGCGTTGGCCCTAGCAACCATCACCTCCGTTGGGGCAGGAATTGCTGCGGGCATTGCAGCGGCTCTTCTGGGTTGGGGTTACTGGGCACTAGCAGTCCAACAAGGTGCTGCAGCGCTCTGGTTGCTCTGCTTCTATTTGACTACGTCACGTTGGATTCCTTCATTGCCCACCCGTGCTGCTGGTTCCAGAGCACATCTTCGAGCTGGTAGTGACTACGGTCTTGCTAACGTCCTAGGCTATGCAGCTGACAATGTAGATAGGCTCGCAATTGGCCTAAGAGGGGGGACGGTTGACCTTGGGTACTATGATCGTGCATTTCAGCTCTTCATGCAGCCGATTACCGCCATATTTGGGCGTCTGACCTGGGTAGTTATCCCTACCATCAACCGATCCACGGAAGAAGGACACGGATCGAGCAGCATGCTCTTGCGAGTCCAGTCTGTACTGGTGGGTGCCGCAGTGTGGGTCCTACTTGTCACTGCAGTAACAGCGGACTGGCTCATCCCTTTGCTGCTGGGTGATCAGTGGGCGCCCCTCGTTCCGCTTTTACAGATCCTCGCCATAGGCGGAGTGTTCAAAGCACTCAGCCAGATAAACTACTGGGCCTACGTTGTGGCGAGGCAACCGCGACAACTTCTTCTCAGCAACCTGGTAACAAAGCCAATTCAAATTCTGCTGATAGTGGGTGCGGCCATGCTAGGGGTGGAATGGGTAGCGTTGGCCTATGCAGTCGGACGTGCATTAAGTTGGCCAATCAATCTGGTCTGGCTTGCGCGAACTGCGGGTCAGCGCTCGTGGCTCATGTTGGGGAACGGTATGAGAATCATATTAGCTGCCGGAATAGGATTCCTTGGGACACGCTTCATGCTCGGCACAGTGCCCGACCTCGCAGATGCTTGGATGGTGGTACTGGGCACTCTCATTAGCAGCATCACATATATTTTTGTCTTTTTAATTTACCCAGGAGGTTTCCGAGAAGTGCGTGGGATAATCGGCATCGCTCGGCAACTGCGCCGCCGCACCGGCCAAGCTTCCGCTTCATGAACAGGGTCGAGCTCCTGCCGGTTTTCGCGTCTGAAAGCACTAAGCCGCGCACCGCACGGGGATAGACTATTGTTCTAGTCGCCGCTGGAGAGATGGGTCCTCAGAAAGGACCGTCCGCGGCGCCTCTCCTCAGCAAGCCTCGCATTGACAGCTTTCCAATCGATGGTGCTTGCGAGAGCTTCAGCTGTCTCTTCTGCGTTATACACAATACGGCCGGTGAGTCCGAAAAGGCCCAAAAGAGTATTGAAACGTGCTGTCCCACGCCGTGAGTTAGGCACCACGAGAAACCTACGGTTGAAGAGGATCGAAAAGATGCACCCGTGGAAAGAGTCAGTGATCACCAGCTCCGCGCCCCGGATGGCTTCAAGCCACTCCTCAACACTGGGACGCTCAAACTGCTCGGGGCTGCGACGGAGAGCCCGGTAGCTGGGAACCTCTGGTCTTACCAGATGATAAGCCTCAATGTCGTACAGTTCACAGGCAGTCTCTGAAATCGCATGCTTCTCATCGTCCCGATCTAGAAAATACGTGACGATGTTTTCGTTATTCAGGACATTGGAGGGCAAGAGACACTCAGCATACTCCTCCGGGCCAAGCAGCATAGTTGGATCAGGCATGCGAACCGCCGTTACGTCCCACAACCGGCGACAGAGTTCGACCCCAGATTCTTCCCGCACTGATACTGCAGAGAACCTTCGGGCCAGCTCTTTCATCCGAGGTAAGCTCTGCTCAGTAAAACCTGAGGGGTTATCAGTTCCAAAGGAAGCCGCATAAGCAATGCGGGGTCCAGACCAGCCTGCAGGAATCATGTCCAAGAGGTAGGAGGGAACGTCTCCGTAGTCCCAGCGCCAGACCTGATCACTTCCCGTGATGAAAGCGTCATACTCATCCAGTGAGACGCTGCGGCTGTTTCTTTGCGAGGGATACAACTCTGTAGTATTCAGCCTTGACAAAAAAAGGTCGATCTTACGATTATAGATCGATCGAAATTCCTTATATGCTCTCCGCGGAGTCAGCGCTCCCTGGGGTGCTATTCGAGCCCACAGGCTGCGCACCCCTCGTTTAGCACGCCTCCGCAGTGCAGACCGTTGTGGTCTCTCTGAAACATCTGTAACAGGCTGCCATTGAAGATCTCTCAGCGCCTGTTGCAGAGCCCACGCCTGCAGAATCCCACCATAGTTTCCCTCACCAAGCGGTAGTGTCCTAATGAGAACCTGTGATCTCCTATTTATCAATACGCCCCAAACCTTTCCAGATCTCACCCAGCATAGATTAGTCTACCCGGGCATCATGCTATTTTTGCTGTATGACTCCCCCAGGCCCGACGGTCAGTGTCGTGATTCCAACTCACCGGAGACCCTCACTGCTGAGATCCGCAATTGATTCCGTGCTCAATCAGTCCAGTCGCCCCCAAGAAATTCTGGTGGTCTCCGATTGTGTAGATCCTGAGGCAGCTCAGCTGTGTGAGGAGATCAACTCATCCTCCCATGTGCGATTGGAGTTCATCGAGGTTCCCGATATTGGGCGTGGTCCCAGTTCTACGCGGAACTTCGGGGCTGAACAGAGCAAAGGTACTTTATTAGCCTTCCTAGATGACGATGACTGGTGGGGACCCAAGTATCTTGAAGATGCTCTTGCACTGATCGAGACAGCCGGTGTGGATATTGTGGTCACATGGCTGACGTTGGAGTTGAATAGCACCCCATTGCCAGGGCCAGCGATTAAAGAGGGACTCACCCCACGGGATGTCATCGTTCGTAACTACGGAACAACTGGCAGCAATCTGGTGGTTCTTCGCTCCGCTTTCCACAATGTCGGAGGATATGACACGTCGCTGCAGAACAAAGAAGACACCGATCTCTTCTATCGACTGCTAAAAAGTGGTGCCCGATACGGTGTGGTCCAATCCGGCCAAGCTTTCCAGCGACACCACGGTGAGGTTAGATTGACCGATGACAGTCCTGATCGTATTGCGGATCAGTGGCGCTACCTGGCTAAACACCGCAGCAATATGCGTTATAGGGACCTACGACATGTGTTACGTGTTATCCACTACATGGAAGCTCACTTGGCAACCACTACGCGGAAAAAGCTTTGGCACCGAGTTGCTCAGCTGTGGTATTCCTCGCCTCAGCAGTTCGCTGAGTCCTTGAGTCGATTACGTCCGTAGCAGTTAACTGGTGGTTACCCGCCATAATGCTGCTTCGCGGAGATCGCCGGCAGTCAGTTCAGGGGCTTCTACCGAATATGCGACCCCTGCACTATTGGCAAGTGCCGCGATCTGCTCCTGATGGTCATCCACATGTTCACCCCGCCGGTGCCGGCGAATTCCTAGAACTGGCCAAACACCCATTTCCAAGAGATTCAGTAACGTCCCGACACCTGCATGACTAACCACAACATCTGATTTGCGGATGAATCGGTCAAAATCCCGTGCCCCTACTTGTTCGTACACAGCTCCTGGGAGATCGCCCCGGCGAGTCTGGCCCAATTGCCAAACTGTCCGCTCATCTGGAATTCCGGTAGCTAGAAGGCTGTCTACAAGTGAGTCGAAGCGGTACTTCTGAATAGTGCCGAGAGTAACGAACAAACTCGGCTTATCCGATCCGGCCTGGTCCCGAACTCCTTCAAAGGACGAGAGTACCGACTCATGAAGTCTCCACCGCCCTGAGGCCCATCCGATATGTTGGGTATGCATCTGAGCACATCTCATCCCAGCAATTATCCGACCGCTAAGTGACGGCCCAGTGACCCGGGAGACGCTCTCAATGTAATGAGTATCCACCCCATGTAGCTTGGCAATGGGAAGAGCTGAAACCGCGAGGGCTGCTCCCGTGCTCAACGCTATGTCAAAGGACTCCTGACGCAGCAGCTTGCGAATTTGAGAAGCGGCTCGGAGTGTTCCGTTCAGATCACGGGAAGCCACATAGGGCACGTAGATTACCCGTTTGCCCGCTAACAGAGATTCACTCTGCGGAGTGCGGAAAGTCACCCATACGGAATCTTCCCCAATATTGTATTGAGGCGCTATACGAACAAGTTGAGCTAAATGCCCCCCGGTTGATGCGACAAGCAGAGCTTTTGTCATGACGTCCCCTTCTTGTGCTGGCTTGGTTCCTCATAATGACCGTCCCAGGGAATAGAGCTCAGTGGTGCCAGCCCTATAGTGAGCAACATAGCTGGCATATAAGTCAGAGTATTGGCAGCTACTGCATTAATCAGTACCGCTATGACCAAGGAAAGACTCAGCGCCGCTCCGCGATACTCCGCCCGCCTGCAGACAGCGAAGGTCCGATTGAGGTATATGAGCAGGATGACCAAAGCAATTAGCCCGCCTATGACACCTGTTTCGACCATAGTTCTCAGATATTCATTGTGTACCTGTTGTCCAAGCGGCTGGAGGTTTTCCTGGGTCATCCCAAGTCCCCGGCCGAAAAAGGGATCTTCTCCCCATGCCCTCGAAAAAAGAGTCCAGTTATAGAATCGCCAATCCACGCTGTTGGTGATGTGCCCAGCCGCAGCCTCGTGGAAGGATAGAGTGGATTCCAGTTCCGCCACCCGCTCCCGAAAACGTTCAGTGCTTAGAATGACAACTCCACCTAGTACAGCCAACCCTGAGGCCGCGAACTTCAAGCGCCCAGGCCATTCTCCCGCGAAGACCAGTACGAGGGCGGCAATCGCGAAGGTGGCAAACCCTCCCATACTAGCTGTCACTGCAAGCCCAGCGATTCCAAGTAGCAGGGCCAGTACGTAGCGCCTCTGTTTCAGAGTCAGAACTAGGAAAAGAGCAAGTGTAGCGAAAACTGCCGAGAAGAGCGCGGCTCCATTCGGGTGAATAAATGTCCCAAAGGCCCTCCCAGTATTGGCGTTGTACACCCAAGGGTGCTGAACCACTGCAGAGAGCACTAAAATACACAGAGCTGGCGTTGATGCTGCCAGGAGGGTTCTGCAGAAACGAGAAGGACCAACTCTCAGGAGCGAGTGTTGTGCTAGTACCACGAACGCAACCAACGTCAATAACCTGGTCAACTCCCCGGTGACGGAGTAATCCGGTCCGAAACGGAGGGTAGTGGCAAGAAAGTACATAAGCACTGCCACAGAAAACATAAGTGAGAGACCCGGACTAACTCGCAGGGTTGTGCAGACTCGTCGTTGTTGAGGTGAAATCGCCAGCCACATAGCGAATCCCACACCGAGGCAGCTGATACCAATGTTCAATAAGGAGGTGACGGGGCCTGGGAAAACGGCACTATCAGACAACGTCCGCAATAGCAGGAGGAATGCAAGAATTGGAGTGGCCTGCGGCACCTTCTCCTCATACTTGAGAGATGACACCTTCGCTGACCGACTTAGGATAGAGGATCCCATATATGTACCTTCCCCTAAGTTCTCCGCTGTTGCGCCTCTTTGGTGCCAATCATGTGTCCCTACGGTCAGGCTGCTTCGCCTAACCAGGCGTCCTTGCTTCTAGCAATGACTCCCACCGGGGGTCACTAACCATCGTGATGGCTGATTGCGAGCCTGTCTCGAGCTCGGCGAGCCCAAGCCCGGTGGCTGGCTCAGCGAGAGTAACACACACTAATATGCTCCTGATCCTTGGACAACTGCCTTGGCTGTCCGCCAGAGGATGGCCAGGTCTGCGGTCAACGACCAATTCTCCACGTAATAGAGATCAAGCCGCACAGCTTCCTCCCAGGGCAGGTCCGAGCGGCCGCTGACCTGCCACAAACCGGTAATACCGGGTTTGACAAGGAAACGCCGGTGCACATGTGACTCATACTGCCGGACCTCTCGCTCCAACGAAGGCCGGGGTCCTACCAGAGACATGCTTCCACCCAGAACATTGAACAGCTGAGGCAGCTCATCGAAGCTGTACCGGCGAAGTATCTTACCCACCCGGGTCATCCGTGGGTCATCCTTCATCTTGAACAGAATGCCGGTTTCGTCAATCTTTTCCGAGTGATCCAGTTGAGTCAATATCTTGTCAGCGCCATCATGCATGGACCGGAATTTCAGCATCCTGAACGGTTCGCCCTTCAGACCGATTCGTTCCTGTTTGAAAAACACCGGCCCAGGAGAAGTGAACTTCACCAGCAGTGCAATCACGATCATGAATGGTGCTAATACTGCGATAATCCCCAATGAGGCCAGGATGTCGAAGCCACGCTTCATCACCATACGCAAGCCCGAATATTGGGGGGTTTCTACGTGCAGCAAGGGAAGCCCTGATACCGGGCGGCTATGGATTCGCGGGCCGCTGACGTCCGTAAGACTCGGTGCAACAATCAAAGAATACTTACCCTGCTCAAGCTCCCAACTCAGCTCCTTGACCCGCTTGGGGTCCAAGTCATCCGAACTGGTGACGATGACTGAATCGGCACTAACCTTCTGCATGGCGCTGCGTGCAAACTCAAAATCTCCCACTACAGGGATCCCCGCCACTGTACTGTTGAGACCCACGAGGCCCCGGCTCAGACACACCCCGACAATCTGATAGCCTGCCCAAGGCTGACGGGCAAGTTCCCCAGCAATGTGCTCCACTGATGCTGGTGAACCCATAAGAAGTACACGGCGACAGTACAAACCAGAACGCCGCTGACGATGCAACCACCGGCGCCAAGCCCATCGTCCCCCCAGAAGCGCCAGCACTCCGACCGGGAAAATCAGCAGCAAATAGCCGCGTGCCAGATCCAGTTTCAGCAAGAATGCAAGCGTTGCCACACCCGCAAACAACCTGATGCCCCAGTCAGCAATGACCCGGTACTCCAGCCAGCCTGATCCCAAGACTCGCGGGTTGCGGGAACCGCTCAACCACAAAGCTGTCATCCACAGGGCCACGATGGCCACTGAAACCAGACCGTAGTCAAGGTTTCCCTCGCCGGCAGCAGGCAACCGGTACTCTGCATTGGAATCCAGGCTCAGCCAGATCAGCTGTACGCCTAAGACCACGGCAACCAGTACCGCAAGATCTGTCACTGCCAGCCATCTGGCATAGCTCTTGCGCCACTTCTCCCACTGGGATGGAGCAGAGAATCCGCTATCCCTCAGTGCTGGTTCTTGTCCGACAACTGGCTTAACATCATTTCGAAACTCAACATCAGCACTCACGAATTCCCCCTCGTGACATGGGCTCTAAGCCAACCACGCAGCTACGATAAGGAAACTCGCTGAAAAGAGCTTACCCACTAGGAGAACCTCCGCCGAAAGCACCTAAGAATGAAACGTGAAAGACGTCTTCCTAAGCCTTGACCTTCTGCTTACGCACTGAACGGGCGATGAGAACCGATCCGCCACCGATAAGAAGAGCACCGCCACCGACCAGAAGGCCGAGCGAGGCGGGATCCGCACCAGTAGTGGCGAGTTCCTCATCAGTTCCGGGAGCATCTGGGTCAGGAGTCTCAGTACCAGGGTCTTCGTCATCTGCCGAAGCCACCGTGAGAGTCACTGTATCGGTAGCGCCACTCTCCAGGCCGACCGCGGTGAGCTCGTAAGAGCCTGAAGCCTGGTCGTTAAGAGTGACCGTCACCTCGGCGCTGCCGAACTCGTCGGCCACTTTGGTAGTGCTGGTGCTGGAAACCGCACCAACAGTAGCGAGAGACTGGGTTGCGCCGTTGATACCGGTAAGCGTGATCTCTACATCCTCACCCGGAGTGAAGACAGGGTCGAAAACAACGGAGATGGGCACGCCGATCTGCACCACAATAGAGTCTTCGGTAGGCGGCGGAGCGTAAGCAAGAGCGGGCGCAGGGGCGAGCGCAACACCGCCGGCGAGGGCGGTAATAGTAAGAGCCTTTGCGAAGGTCTTCTTCATGATGGTCTACCTCAAAGCTAGGATTTCATGATTAAGAAAGTAATCCCCGCGGATTTCCACGGTTGTGGTCATGCGCCCGGCTATGCCCCGGATGCCTGATAGTTCATAATCTACACCTTCACAGAGAGAATGCAACTTAGGTGGAGGCTTGTATAGAGAGATTTTTTAGTCTGCCACGAAATTTAACCTGCTTGTCACATGAAATGCACTTCACCTTTATATCTGGCAAACGTTAATGCTAGTCAGCATTCTGGTGTCACATCGCGATGGTTCAAGACCGGGGTGGAGATGACCTCGAGTTGAGGGCCAGTTGTGGACCGTACCCGCATATCGAGCGTAGCGGACTCGCCCGGACCGAGATCAGTAGTCCATTCGTGCACAGGGCGGCCAGCATGCTGGCCGATCAGCGGGGCATTCTCAGCATCACCTACCAGCTCGGCTCCCGCTGGCAGGTAGACCTGGGTGAGCGTGCGCGTGATGCCGCGCGGTACGCCGCTCGCAGTCTCCTCAGCATCGCCAAAGGTAGCAAGCAAATAGTCTGGGTAATCGTAGATGTCTTCAGGGGCATCGTTGTGCAGGGTCACACGCAGCGCTGTGGTGCCGTCACCGCACCAGACAGCGTGTGAACCCACAGTCATGTAATAGTCGAGTTTGGTGCCACCACCTTCGTTGAGGTAGACACCGAATGTGGTGGCCTGCTCATCGCTTACCGGCAGTGCACCGGCCACCGGTGTCCCCTCAAGAAGTGCACGTTCCTGCTCTTCGGGGCTCCACACCAGAAGGCGGCGCTCCTCGATGGCCCTAGTAATCGCCTGCAGCGCGGGACCCGGTTCTGCGCTGCCGCTGAGCAGAGCGTCGAAGACTGCGTCGGCGGCGAGACCGAAGAAGACATCCTGCTCAGCGGGATCCTCATAGCGCAGATAGGCCTCGTTCAGCAACAGCTGCACCACGTTGTCACTGGTCAGCACATCACCGGTGGCCAGCTCTACGGGCCCAGTAGCCTCAAGAATGTAGGAAAGCGCCACCGGGTCGGTGGCGATCACCCCGCTCGGGTTGCCCCCGTGTTCGCTCTGCCAGAACTGGCGGGCCACATGTGCGGCTTCAGCGAAATCAGGGATCATGGTGGGGTTCTGCATATACCGGGCCGGGCGATCACCAAAGATCAGCTCGGTGTCGAACTCCAGGGGTGTCACGGCCTCGTCAAGACTGGTGAAGTCTGCACCTGGCACCTGGTCAGTGAACTCGATATGCCCATCTGTGGCAGTGATGTGGATGACCTGGCCCACAATCCCACCGTGGGAGCGCCATTCGGCATTGTTCTGCAACAGCAGAAGGTGCTCGCGCTGCCCGTCGGCGCCAAGGAAACCAGGCAACAGTGAGGTGGCTCGCGCAGTGCCTTCAAGGGTCGGTTCGATCTCAGCGAGAAGGCTGTCAACCCGGATGGTGCCATCACGCAAAGGACCCACGAGGGCGGCGGGGTCGATGGTGGCAATGCGGCTGCGGGCCTCGGTGACAGAGGACAACGCCGATTCGATCTGGGTGTCGAGGGCGGCGACTGCGGTGACATCCACTTGCCCATCCTGCGGCTGCAGCGCATCCAGCCCCGCACCAACCTCAGCTACGGCGGTAAAACCCTCGGTGGACAGATCATCAAGCGTTTCGGTGAGTGCGCGTGCACCACTGAACTGCGGGCCTGCCCACGGCATTCCCTCTGCCAAGGACCAGACGGGTCCGCCCATATAGCCGCGGGCTGCGGACAGCTCGTTCTGCAGCTCATCGAGCTGCGATGTATCGCCACTGAGCAGTGCCTGCGGATCAAGCCCTTCAGCCACTTGCTGTGCGCGCTCTATATGCGGCAGCGCCCGCGCAGCGCTGATGCCCGCCCAGACCATCACCAGCACAAAGCTGAGTGCCATGAAACTGACCAGTCCCAGCACAATCCGTCCGACCACGGCCTGTTGCGTTGCCGGCCTGCGCTGCTGAGGTGGGGCTGGCGGCTCCCCCTTCTTGGGGACTGGGTGTCTATTCGGCGGCTTTGCCATGACCGTATCCGTAGCCGTATCCGTAGGTGTAGTTATACCCATAGGCGTCTGCCCCGCGGGTAGGCACCATGGTCAAGGCGATACCAGCCACTTTAGCCCCGACATTCTCCAGATTCTCCAACGCCTGACCCAACTGGCCGCGGGAAGTACGCGAAGCAGAGACAGCCACAATAGCCCCCGCCGTCTGCCTGGCCAGGATCGCCGCATCAGTCACCGGCAAAAGGGGCGGGGCGTCAATAATCACCACATCAGAGCCAGTCGAAACGGTGCTCAGCAGAGACTGCATCTGCTGGGACCCTAACAACTCGCTTGGGTTCGGCGGGATCATGCCAGAAGGCAGCACCAGCAAGCGGCGGTTGCCCCACTGCTGAAAAACATCTTCAAGGTCAGCACGGCCGATCAGCACATCAGTCAGGCCCACACCACCCTCAATGCCGAGGTACTCTGCCACTTTCGGCTTGCGCAGGTCCCCGTCAATGAGCACCGTCTTCTTCCCTGCATCGGCCAAAGCGATCGCCAGATTCACCGCCGTGGTGCTCTTACCCTCACGAGGAATGCTGGAGGTGATCGTGTAGACGTTACCGCCGTCCAGCTCAATGAACTGCAGGTTGGTGCGCAGCGAGCGGAACGCCTCACTGCGCGGATCCTGGGAGTCCTCCTTCATAATAATCGGCCGAGTCTTAGCCTCCGGATCCATCGGGATCGCGCCGATCACCGGATGGTCCGTGACATGCTGCAAGTCACGCAGTGACCGGACCCTGGTATCCAGCGTGGAACGAAGCACCGCCACACCCACACCCAGGGCCAGGCCCACAAGGGCCCCCAAGGCCACGTTCAACGGAATCTGAGGCGAAGAAGGACTCGAAGCGGGCTGCGCTTGGGTCACCTGGGTAATAGTCACCGGCGCCTGTTCAGCACCAGGCAGGGTTTCCGCCTCAACCACAGCCTCCGTCAGGCTGGACGTGGCAGCGTTGGCAATCTCAGCAGCCTGTGCAGGATCCTCATCAGTGGCAGTTACGCTGATGATGGTGGTGTTTGTACTGTTGTTCACCGCTAGACGATCCGCCAAAGCTGCGGCTGACTCATCAAGCTCCAGCTCCCCGATAACCGGATCCAGCACCCGCGGAGTGGTGGCCAACTCCACATAAGAGCCCATCCGCGCCTGGGTGTACGTTTGGCCCTGCTGCTGCTCACCAATGGTCTCGCCCGCCTGGGAGGAGAACATCACCCGACTGGTCGACTCATACAGAGGTGTCTGCGACAAAGAGTAGGCCACCGCTGACCCGGCACCGAGCAGCACCAGCACACCGATCACAATCCAGTTCTTCCGCAGGATGTGCAGATAATCGCGAAGTTCCACGTGATCCTTTCTCTCCACCGACTCAGCATCATCCCATGAAAACTCAGGCAACTACCAACGACACCCTCACATCAAGCCGAAGGCTTGCCCTGCCCCACAGCAGCACGCACAAAACGCTCAACCTGGTCCAGTGCAGGCAACAGTTGGCCAGCCTGCCTCTGATAGACCGCATCGCTCTGGAGATACGGATCAATCACATCGTCCAGCCCCGGGTCCTCAGCTGGTCCCACAATACCGCGCCGAGTCGCCAATACCCGCAGCGCGGCGCGCAGGCACTGCTGCGGGCTCCCCCCCACTGCAGCCTGGATGATGTCAGAATCGGCCATTCCCTCGGCCAGCCGCGCAAACTCGCGCACCGTAAACGCCCGGCGCAACAGAGCCGGGGTCAACTCCACCACAGCACGCCGGTGATCCCGAGTCATCGCCAGTACCAGGTCGGCCTGCACGGCAATGCCTTCACTGAGGTAGCGCGCCCGGTGCCCGGCCACGTCTTCCTGCCTGGCCCCAGCCGCCAGTGCGAGCTGCGCGGTCTGCGGTGTGAGCGGATCACCCACCAGCGCACCGACGCCGGCGCTGGACACGCGCACCCCCAGATCCGCCAACTGCCCCCGCAGAACCACGCCAGCAAGTGCCGAACGGCACACATTGCCCGTACAGACAGTGAGAATCTCAATCATCGCGGCGCTCTCTCGGGTAGATTTAGATCTGTGGAGTCCCAGAATAGCGGTGCCGATGAGACCGGGCGCGATACGCTCACCTTTGACCTGTTCGACTCAGAACGTGTCAAACGCATCATCCCCGCCGTAGACGTGCAAGCACTCTTCACTGATAAGCGGCCTGCTCGAGGGACTCGCACCTGGTTGGAGGGCAGCGCCACAGCCCGTGCCTGGAACGGCACTGTACTGGCCTATGCCGCCTTCGCCGTCGGGGCGGCCATCGTCCTCTCGGTGATTGCACGCAACAACCTCAGCTCCCCGCTGGGACCGGTGGTTTCTTCCCTGGTGCTTTACACCGGAATGGCCGTACCAGTGGTCATCGCCATCAGGCGTTCCCGGCCCCGCGGTCTGTTCCGCATCCGATGGACCGATATCCTCTGGGGCCTGACCCTAGGCCTGCTGCTGCGCATAGTGCAGGGATGGTTGGAGGTGGCCGCCGGCAGCCCCGGAGGGCTGCCCGCCTACTCCACCCTCAACGGTGCACTCGGCGGGGCAACCTGGCTGCTCACCGGTCTGCTCATACCCATACTGATCGCCCCACTGGTGGAGGAGTTCCTCTTCCGCGGCGTGGTACTGGTCTCCGTCTACCGCACCGCCAGGCGCGGCCTGGAAGCCGGAATCCTGGCCATCGTCGCCTCTGCCGCCACTTTCGTAGCCATCCACAGTGTCACCGGCATCAACCGCTGGGATGAACCCACCTACCTCTTCCTAGTGGGTCTGACCTGCGGCGTCCTGGTGCTCCTCACCGGCAGGATCTGGGGAGCCGTGTTTGTGCACATAGTGTTCAACGGCATCTGGGTGGTTCTCGCCCTGGCCGGAACCGCTCTCGCTTAGTCCGGTGCTGACATGATGAAAAGGCAGCATCGACCAGGGCGTAGACGGCGGATTCTGCTGAGAGCTCTCTTTATTATCTTGACGGCCGGGGTACTGCTGGTCGGCGGGAGTATCTGGTGGACCTTTTTCCCCAGTGAAGACGATCCGGACCATGTAGATGCCTTGCTTGTGCTGGGTCCGCATGAGGAACGCATGGCAGAGGCCGAAACCTTTATGGAGGAGGGGCGCGCCGACGTCATGCTGATTGCATATTCCTGGCCTGATGAGAACTGGGCTCCGCAGGAATGCACCGGTGAACGCGACTATGACTATTCGGTGGAGTGTTTCCGGCCGGAGCCCCTGACCACACAGGGAGAGGCAATCTCGCTCAGAGACTACGCCAGCGAACAGGGTTGGGACTCCGTAGCCGTGATGACCGTGGATCACCATGTGACCCGCAGCCGGATGATCATCAACCGCTGCTTCGATGGGGAGCTGCACATGATCGGCGTTGAAGCCGAAGGGTACTGGGGCGGGCCGGTCAGAACCTATCTCTATCAGAATGCGGGAATAGCGCGAACCCTGCTCTCAAGCGGCTGTGAGGGAGAACCGCCTGACTGGATTCAAGACTCAGGAGATTCGCTCAAAGACCGTCTCCTCGAGTAGGACTCAGGCTATAGAGGCTCATCCTGAGCGGCGGCTGCGGGCGCGGCGAGTCCGGCCCGTCTTCCGGTAAAGACTGGCAATGTGATTCTCCACGGTCCTGCGGGAGAGGAACAGCTTTGCGGCAATCTCCTCATTGCCCAGTCCCTGAGCAATCAGCCCCTGAATCTGAACCTCGCGCTTAGTGAGTCTGGGGCGAGTATCGTCCACCAGCGGACTCAGCAGCGGATGACTGCACAGCGTGGTGAGATCCTGAAGCTCATGGACAATGGCAAAGCAGCGCCGCCTGGAGCCAGGATCCTCAGCCTCCAGTTTGGCTCCCAGGGCAGCGGCCTCGGCGGCAAACAGAAGCAGCCCCACCTTGCGCAGCTGCTCTGCCACCTCCCTGAACGCAAGAACATCCTGAGCAACCACAGCCTGGGCATGCTGCACCCGGAGGGCATGAACATGGCCCTGCAGCCTCGGCTCCAGGTCAATAAGAGCATGGGCAGCCTCTCGCCCACCAAAACGGACCGAAGCATAGAGAATGTCTGAAGCCCAGCCGTACAAGCCGCTCTCACAAAAGCTCTGCGCGGTCTCCAGCACCCAGTCCTCTGTGCCTTTGACGCCTAGCACCACACGTGCCACAGCCTGATCGGCCAGGGCCGAGCCCAACAAGGTGCCTGAGGCCCGCAGTGTGATGCACTGTAACTGCCCCAGCCGCTGCTCAGCCTGACCGTCCTGGCCCCGCAAGGCGGCTGTGGCAGCAAGCAGAGAGACCAGCAGGTAGTAGTAGCCGGCGGGGTCACCGTACTCTGCGGCTGCGGCGTCGAGCTCAGCGTACTTATGCGCACTGTCCAGATCACCGGCCAGCCAGTGCCAGAAAGCCAGGCCGAGATGAAAGCCGACCGTCTCCGGGGTAGATGGCGTATTCTGCGTCTCCCCCAACTGGGTGATAAGTCCAGTGAACTGTGCTGGGCCATCTGTCGAAAGGGCAACAGCAGAGAAGGCGGCCACCAGCTCCTCCCCCGCCGCACGATCACTGTGCTGTACGAGGTCGGCCCGCTGCCGGAGCTTCACCAGGTAGGAAAACGCCTCATAGCTGCGCCCGCAGGCCACCATCTGGATCGCCTCAGCGATTCTGCACCGGATGCGCAGGGCCTCCCCTGCCGCCACCACTGTTTCACGTGCAGAATCCAGAGCTTGGACAGCCTCTGCGATATTGCCCGTGTAGGTCAGCAGCATAATTCGGCGTACCGCGCACTCACCCGCAGAGGGCTCATCAGGAGCCTGCCGCTCAGCCTGCTCCAAGAGAGTCACCGCAGTGCGTATATCTCCCTTCTGGAAACCGATAGCTGCCGCACGCAGCGCAGCAGTATGCGTGCGGCACTGCTCCCGCTGAGGCGAGGGCAGCTGATCGGCAGCGGCCTCAGCGTCTTTCAGATGGACCAGCGCTTCATCAGGATCGTTCATGCCGACCAAGGCCTCATATGCCAGCAGGTTGTCCTGATACAGGATCTGCGCAGGCTGGGCCTTTGCCAACGATAGTTTGACCAGTTTCAAGGCGGCGCGGTAGTCCCGCTCACGCAGCAGACGGTCCACCAGTTTCACAAAATGCTCATCCTCAACGGGCACTCCCTGCTGCAGGGCCCACCGGACTGCCTGCGGCGTAGGGCGGCCGGACTCCAGCGAAGCCCGCATCACCTCCTGCACCATCGATTCTGGGGCCAGGCGGCGCACCGACTCCGCTACCCCGGGCACCAGCCACTGCAGTCTGCCGTCGTCGCGTTTGCGCATCACTCCCATACTGATCAGTCCGGTGGCAGTCATCTCCTCTTCATCGTCCAGGTTCTCAGCCGGTGCTGGGTCCTCCAAAGCGAACCGGTGGGCCGCCAGACGGCGGGCCCTCGGCACAGAGGTCAGGTAAGTGCGAAGATAGGCATCGAAGACCGGCTGCACCTCCCCGGTGAGATGCCATAAGCCCTCCACCTGCACCAGCAGGCCCTGCTGACGCACCTCGCCCAGCAGCCAGGCCAGCATGGCGGGAACATAGCCAGACATCCGCCCCAGTACGTGAGCGCTGGCTAAGTCGATCGAACCGCCCAGGCGGGAGGAGCAGTACTCAGCCAACTCGGTGAACCGCAGCTGCCCCACCACAAAGAGCTCCACGGCCATATGCCCGTCCTCTATTACCCATTCCGGCAGTTCATTGACCTGCTGGCAGCCCACCACTAAACGCAGCACATAGGCCGGCGGTGGGGTGTCGGGCACATCTGCTGGACACACACAGATCTGCACTGCGGCACTGTGATGCCATTGTGCTGAAATGATCTGCGCACCAGGAGCATGCTGGGGAACACGCTCAGTCAGCAGAGTAGTCACCCCGAACCCCGGATCAGAGGTCACCACAATGGCGGTAGGGTCCCCCTCAGCGCGCAGGAGGGGAGCAAGCAGCGTCTCAATGTCTCTGCGGGAGGCTGAGGGGATGATCATAACCAGAATTGAGTGGTTATCACACTGTTGAATTCCACATCACTCACGATGCGCTATCCTAATGGTCACTTTCGGCTCCTGACCTGCACGGGGACCAGATCTGCACAGCCCAGGTTACTGCACCATCAGCTCAATGCTTGTCAGGAGCTGTCCATTACCTGAAAATCGCGTACAGAAAGGCCTGCTGGTGAACGGAACATCCCCCCCCCCCCCCCCCCCCCCCCCCCCCCCCCCCCCCCCCCCCCCCCCCCCCCCCCCCCCCCCCCCCCCCCCGCACGTGCTGAGGGTGTAGTGGGCCGCCGCAGTCAGTTGCGCACCTTGAGCCGCCATGCTGGCCTCGCCGCTCGAGGCGTTCCGCAATTCGTGCTGATCGAAGGTGCCCCGGGAACCGGGAAGACCCATCTGGTCCGCCACCTGCTCAGCACCTGGCCAGGACTCACCCCTGCCACTGTGACTCTCTCCGAGCAGGACAGCAAGGGACCGCACTTCCTGAGCAAGTACCTGTTCCCTGACCGGCCTGAGGGCACCGAGCTCACCAGCGAAGAGCTCACCGAGGAGACCCGAAAGAACCTTATCGGACTGTCGGAACCAGCGCTCATTGTGGTGGAGGACTTCCACTGGGCCGATCCCGTCTCCGCCGAGGTGACCTGGAGAGCACTGCGCCGGCCGCTGGCTTCACCAGCGCTGATTGTGCTGACGATGCAGCCCTCCGCCCGGCCCTGGCTGCTCCGGCTGCGCGAGTTCGCGCTCTCCCATGTCAACGCCTCGCTTCTGCACCTGGAGAACTTCACCCTTGATGAGGTCTGGGAAGCTGCTGAGCAGATTTCGGCCTATCCGATGTCGATGCAGACCGCCGAGCTTCTCCGCAAAGAGACCGGCGGCCTTCCCGCGCTGGTGGCCCATGCGGCACATTGGCTGGCTGACACCCCGGTGTATCCGGGCCGCCGGATGGACCATGCGGTGGCTGAGATGCGCAGGTGGCTGCTTCAGCCGGGGCACCAGGTGGGCCAGCCTATTGTGACGTACTTCCGCCGGCTGCCTCCAGAATCCCAAAGAGTGCTCGAAGCCCTGGCGGTAGCCCACAGCGGGCGCAGTGCCGCAGCGCTCCAGAAGATGGTGGGGAACGGGGATGGTCATCGTCAGCTACAGGGGCTGGTCACAGAAGGAGTTGTCGAGTACGACAACGCCACCTACGGTTATCGGCTCCGCTACCCCAGCTGGCGCAGCACCATCCAACAGCTGCTGAGCCCGGAGCGGGCTGCAGAGCTTCACCGTGCTGCTGCCTCCTCAGGGGATGAGGTGGAGAACTTCTGCCATCTCTTTGAAGCTGCTCAGCTCCACGGCGGTGCCGGAGACTCCGCAGAGCTGGCCACCCGAGGTGCCCACCTGGCTCAACAGCTGGAACAGCGCGGCAATACTGCTGCCGCCTTTGAGCTGATGCGTAAAGCCCTTACTCTGAACCCTGCCTACTACCCGCTGGAGCAGTGGGTCCGGCTCGGAATTGAGCACAATGAGCTGGTCAGGTTAGGTGATCCCGATTTACTCGATGTCTACAGCAGGATCTCCAGCCCTGGATACCGACAGGCGCTCTGTGCGTTGGTCTCCCTGACCCAGGGTGAGGTTCCCTCAGCTGCTCACCAGCTGGAGCAGATAGACACCGGCGCACTGCACCAGTGGAACGAAGTCCAGCTGTTCTGCCATAGCGCAGCCGCAGCAGCCCTGCAGGGCATGTTTCACGGTTTTCACTTCCCTGAGCATCTGATAGATGCAGGAATCACCCTGCTCCAGGAGCACAACTCCCTGGACGAAGCAGAGCATCTCAGCACCCTGCTGAACAGCTCAGCGGCGCTCGCCAGAAGGGAAGACAACTTTGTGCTGCCCCCGCTGGGAACTCCCGGGGCGGCCGCAGCACATGCTGTATCGGCTGCTCAGAAGCACAACCGCGGAGAGATTCTCCAGGCTGGCCAGCAGCTCTTCGCAGCCTGCCGCCCCTGCTCTGCAGGCGGGGACAGCTCTGTGGTGGCCTGCCTGGAACTGTCCAAGTCTCTCTTCTACGCCGCCCGGTGGTCTGAGTCCCACACCTGGGCGCGCAAAGCCGCCGAACGTGCTCTGGAGACCGGAGAATCCCCTCTCTCACTGATCGCCTATGCCACCTATACTGTGGTGCCCTGCACAGCAGGGAACCCCCAGGGCGAAAAGCTGCTGCAACAACTGGAGCAGGCCTCAGCACTGGGATCACAGGCCCTGGTGACAACTCTCGACTTCGCCCGCTCCCTGACCCAGCTGAGCACCCAGAAACAGGCTGAAGCTCACTCCTTGGTACAGATACTCAGGGATGGGAGATTCCCCTGGTCTATGACTGGCCTGCTGCCCGCAGTGTTCTTCGCCCGTGACCTTGCCGGCACCAGGAACTCGTATCTTCTGCAGACTCTTCTCACCTTGGCAGCCAATCCGGGAATCCCCGCTACCGCTCAGCTGCGCGAGTACGTGGAGACTCATATTCGCGGACTCATGGCTGGTAACCCGCAGGAGCAGGTGAGCCTGCTGCTGGCTGCCGCAGACCATCTGGACAGCCTGGTTCCCTCTTCTGCGATGGGCCGTCCCGAGGATACTGATTGGGCATTGCCCCGTGCGCTGCTGATCCTCGACATCGGTAAGGCCTATGCGGCACAGCGGAACCACCAGGCAGGACCTGCTCCCCCTCGGGTGAAGGAGCTTCTGCTGTGGGCTGAGGACACGCTGCGTGCTTGCGGCGCAACCGGGCTGACAGAGGCGGCGCAAGAGCTTGTGCGCCACCTCCAGTCTCCTTCAGGGACTAAGCCCAACCTGGCACTGCTGACTCCCCGGGAGAAAGAGGTCACCGGGCTGTTAGCCCAGGGCCTCACCAACCGAGAGATCGCAGACCAGCTGTTCGTCTCAGTGCGCACCATTGAGTTCCATATCCAGAACACTCTGCGCAAGCTTGGGACTCCCACCAGGAAAAAGCTCTACGCCATGCTGCACAGAGGCACAGCACACTAGCACTACCAGGTTTTTTACCAGGTTATTCATCACCTCACCGATGTGACCGCCCGGTGCTCTCCGCGTGATATAGGCTCTCCCCCTGAACGGAGACCTATGACTACAGACACTCACCTTAGCGGCAAGCGCCGCAGAAAGATTCAGGCCGTACTCGCCGGGGGCGTGGTGCTTGGCCTCGGTGCTGCCCTTACCTTGGCCAACTGGACCGCAGGCCAGTTCGCATGGGGCAACTTCGGGGCCGCCGGGGAACTCTCAGCGGAGTCCAACTCAACGCCATTCGGCTCAGACGGCGGAGCATTCCGCCATGACTCCTGGTTCGACCACTACAGCGCGGAGAATGCTGCTGAACTTCAGCTGGATGTGGCCGGCATCAATAACAACTGGTCCGACACCGCGCGGTTCGGCATCCGACTGGCGGAGGACTCCGAATCGCTGAGCGGGGAGATCACCAATATCACGGTGGAGTCCAGCGGGATCAACGCAGAGCACATCTCCTATGAGCTCTACCAGATGCCACCTATGACCTCACCGGAGATGGCCAGCGAGGAATTCAGTCACAGCTTAGCCTGCAGAAACCCCCAGGACATCGTGGACGGGGGTGGTCAGCTGGTGGCCCAAGGAGACAGCCTCAACGAAGGCCTGGCTGAGGAGGACGGACTCCCTGATCTGGACTTCTCCCTCATCTTCGTTGACGATGGGGCACCGGTGAGTCAGTGGAACTCCCGCATTCAGCACTTCTGCTTCTATTTCGAAGCATCGGACAGCCTTATTCCAGCTGGGCAGGCACAGGCTACCTGGCAGTTCCACGTGGAGTCCCAGACTGCGGATTCCGAGTAGTCTGCACGGTGCACCCAGGTGGTTACTAGGATTTCTACGAGGTTTTCCCAGAAGCCCCGAAACTAGCGACTGGTGAGCATCTGCTTGCGGTAAGGTCAACTCTGGCTTGAGTCAGGTGTAAATACCTTTGATGAGCTTATTTCGCTCTACAACAGAGCCTCCTAATGCATTAAACAACCAACTATTACTGGGGAAAACTATGACGACAATAGAAAACACTGTTGCGCCCGAAAGCCGCCGCCGTCGCAAGGTGCTGGCAGTCTTGGCCGGCGGCACCGTACTCGGCGTGGGCGCTATGGTCACTCTGGCCAACTGGACCGATACCAACTGGGCCGATGGGATTTTCGGCGGTGGTACCTACCAGATCGAATCCGCCACGGTGAACTCCGACGCTACCGGTCCGGGCACCTTCAGCACCCAGAACAACCAGGCTGACGACACCCTGGAGCTGGTCTGGGACGCCGACACCACCAACGCCTACCCCGGCCAGGAATTCGAGTCCACCTGGTATGTGCGGGTCACCGAGGACACCACCTACTCCGGTGTGGTGGAGACCCTCACCTATGTGGGCGACGATCATGATGGGTTCTACGTGGACTACCTCGCAGTTGACGGTTACCAGCTTGACGGCAACGGTGAGCCTGTTGATTCCGCCGGCGACTCGGTGGACGTCATCCTGCCCCAGGGCCCTGATAATGAGGCCGGCAGCTACATTGAGATCGATGTGGTGGTCACTGCCACCACCGATGAGGAGGATCTGGCTGCGACCATCGGTTCGGCCAACCACCAGACCATCACCTGGACCCTCAACACCGCATCTGTTCCTGACTGATCGTGACTGATCATGTGCACGCTACTCGGCGGGCACTGCGTGAGTCACGAGAAAGGGACTCACCCAGTCCCCGATACAAGAAGATCAGAGCGCTGCTGGCAGCTGGGGTGGTGCTGGGAGTCGGTTCCGCAGCCACTATGGCCTCGTGGAACCACTCCCAGTACGCCAGCACTGAGCTGACCGCCAGTGAGTTCCGCCTGCAGGGCTCCGTGGACGGCATCAACTACCAGCACCGGGAGGACGACGAGGCCCACCAGCTGGTGTTCAATCCTGAGTTGGAGGCCCTCTCACCAGGATCACAGGTCTACGCCCCCTTCAGCATCCGCACCAGCAGCGGCTCCATCGCCGGTGAGGTGCTGCTGGTGGTGGATCCGGAGAACAGTCCCAACGGAGAAGGCCTCGGGCAGTGGGCCCAGTACCGAGTAGCCGTTACCGAGAACCCAGGCTGCACCGCCGGCAGCTTCAGCAGCGGGAACGTTATTGTGGGCGACTCACAGGACAACCCGGTGGCTCTCACCGTTGGCGCCGACGAAAGCTCAGTCCAGCAGCTTGCTGCATCCGGTGATGCCCCAGTCCACTACTGCTTCGAATTCAGCCTGCCAGAGAACACCCCCGTTGAGGCCCAAGGCACTTCGGTGTCCCCTGAATGGGAATTCCTAGGAACATCTCAATGATTCGCAGAGCAATCACCGAGACGCTGCTGTGGCTGGCAGCCGCAGCAGGGCTGGTGTGCATTGTGCTGGTGATCCTGGCCTATACCCTCGGCATCTCCCTGATCATGTTCCGGACCGGCTCGATGGAACCCACAATCCCCACCGGCTCGGTGGCGGTGGTTCAGGACGTCGAAGCCGCCGAGGTGCAGATAGGCGACATTCTCACCGTGGACCGCGAGGGGGAGCTTCCGGTGACCCACCGGGTCACCGCCATTGAAGATGGCAGTGACGCCGAGGAACGCATCATCCGCATGCAGGGTGACGCCAACACCACAGAGGACCCCCACCCCTACACCATCACCGAGGCCAGACGCGTGCTGTTCTCGGTTCCCGGCCTGGCCCAGCCCCTGAACCAGATGAACAATCCCTATGTGCTGGGAAGCCTCACCTTATCCGCTACTGCTCTGGTCATCTGGGCCTTCTGGCCCAGAAAGTCCGAACAGCGCCATCCAGCCGCAGCACGAAGGCACCCGCGGCACGCTGGGCGTGGAACCGCAGCGGTGATGGCGACGGTGATCGGCGGTGCAGCCCTAGTGACCGCGGTACCCCCAGCACCGGCACTGGCCGCCGAGCAGGAGTACGAATACGGCGGTCAGGTGGTGATCGAACATCTTGAGGGAAACCACATCAATCTGACCTCAAAGTACCTGCCAGATGCCCAGCTCAACCTGGCCCCGGCGACCGGAGTGATCTGGGATATAGGGATCATGGCAGATCCTCCTGAGCACGGGATGATACAGACCAGCCTCATCGGCGAAGGCGAGTTTCCCCTGATGCTCACGGCAGCTTCCTGCACCCAGGAGTGGCAAGAAGCTCCACGCAGGGTCGGCAGCGCAGAGAATATTGTGCTGCAGGACTGTCCCGGTGAGGTCACGCTGATCACTGAGCTCACCGCCGTCCCTATGGACCGCACACCGATCCGCCTGGGCTCTCACAGCACCGACGAGGACATCTGGTACCGGCTGGTGGTGGCGGCCGAGCCCGGCCTCAGCCGCGAGCACATGGGCAAGGAATCCACTCTGCTGTTCTACGTTCAGGGTTCCGATGAGCCTCTGGACGGGGTTGGTGCACCCAGGTACCCCGATGAGGTCAGCAACGGCGCCACCCCGAGCCCCACGGACCCTCAGCCGTCAGCAGGACCACAGGAGCCTGGGCTTGGCGAGGAGACGATCTCTGCAGAGGATCCTGCTCCTTCTGAGATTCCAGCCACGGACGAGACACCGATCCGGGCCGAGACCCCGAGCCGAAATAAGGTCAATGAGCTGGCGGTCACCGGCTTCCCTGCCTTAGCGCCGGTGATCGCTGCACTGATCATGGTGGCTATCGGGTCCTATCTCACCAGGCGTGCGGCCAAAACCGGGTCAGAGACCAGAGAACAGTCATGAGCAGGCAACGGAAGGTGGTAGGCACCGCACTGGTGGCTGGCGGGATCGGACTTGCCGGTCTTGCCGCGCTACAGTCCTCCGCCCCTGTTCTCACCGAGGCCCAGTGGCTGGACAGTCAGCCAGTCACCGTCAATCTGGAGTACGGTGTGCCTTCAAACGGTCCCACGACCCCAGCAGAACCCATCGATCCGGTGGAAGACCCTGAAGAGTGGATCGATGAGGTCATTGAGCAGTGGACCCCCGAGCAGATCGAAGAGAACATTGAGCAGCTGCTCGGTGAGCTCAGCGAGGAAGCTCTTATCGAGACCATTGCCTACTACCAAGACCCTGAGGCGATCTCCGAACTGGAGAATCTGCCGGGGATTGACCCAGAGACCGGCGAGGACACGGGGATCACCCCGGTACTGCCTCCGTACTCGCAGAGCGGCAACCCGGGAATGGACTTCTGCTACAGGTTCGAAGTGACCAATGAAAGCAGCGACCAGGAATTATGGTGGGAGGCCACTTTTGACACCTCCCAGCCCCCGTTCTGGGGGTGGGAACCCTACGATGAAGAGGATGAGCCCAACTATAACTTCGGGTACAACTCCTATACCTACGGCCATTGGGAGACCGACTGGGACCAGGGCGGCTTCCAGCCGCATACCTCCCGCCGAGGCGGGGACTGGCATATCCGCGGCAGGGGCGGCTCCCAGGCCAATGCGGCCCCGGTTCCGCCCCAAGGCAGTGTGGAGGCAGAAATGTGTCTGGTCAATGTACCGGTGCCGCCAGTGAACCTGGGCACCTTCACTTATGAAGTGGCGCTCGGCTCGAACCCGGGCGACTACTATTTGCCGCTGACCGTAACGGCCTGGACCCCGGCACAGACCTATATCCCCTGGGGATTCTATGTTTCGCTGAACCAGTGGGTCTGCGAACCCAGTAATGTCAACCTCAGCTGGGACTCGGGATGGGCGGTCCGGGAAGTCACCCCTACCCTCTTCTACATCTCACGCGAACCCGGGGATGCTGATCATGTGGTTCGGGAAGGAGCCAACGCACCGGTACGGGCCTACAACCGGTTCGCCTCCATCCGCCCCAATAGCGGGCCGCTGCAGCTGCCTGGCCGCGACTGCTGAGGCATGTCCGCAGCGATGCAGCAGAACGCCGGGTGAGCGAAGCGGAGCCGACTCTTCAGACGCGAAAGCCGGCAAGGCCTTGCCGGCCGAGAGCGGCGGTGACCTGCGCAGCGCCGCAGGACAAACTAAAGAACCGGCGGTGGTCTCAACCTTCCCCTGAAGAGACACACCGCCGGTATGAGTTTCATACTACCTGAATCCGAAGCGGGGCTGGACCACCTTTGCGCCGGCCCCCTCGCCTTCCATCTCCTCGCGGCGTAGCTCCTGGACGGCGTGTTCGAAATCGTCCAGATTGTCGAAGCCCTTGTACACCGAGGCGAAGCGCAGATACGCCACCACATCCAGACGGCGCAGCGGCCCGAGGATGGCCAGACCCACATCATTGGCATCCACCTCGGCATTGCCCGAAGCGCGCACCGTCTCCTCCACCTCCTGGGCCAGCACAGCCAGGTCATCGGCGGTGACCGGGCGGCCCTGACAGGCTTTGCGCACCCCGTTGATCACCTTAGACCGGTCAAAGGGCTCCGCGGCACCAGAGCGTTTGATCACGCTCAGGCTGGTGGTCTCCACCGTGGTGAAGCGTTTGGAGCACTGGGGGCACTGGCGGCGACGGCGAATGCCTGAGCCGTCCTCCAGCATGCGGGAGTCCACTACCCGGGAGGAGTCGTGGCGGCAGAAGGGGCAGAACATGCCCCTAGTTTAGGACTCCAGGCACCCCGGGCCCAGCAGAACTTTCAGGTCACCGTAGAGCGCCGGGGATGGTGTCACCTGGTACTGGCTGCCCAGCCGCATCAGCTCCATCTTCTCCCCGGTGAGCAGCCGAACCTGCACCTCAGACTTGCCCCGGTGGCCCTGCAGGGTCGCCCTCAGCTCGGTGATGGCCTTCTCAGTGGCCTTCTGCACCGGCATGGTCAGCACCACTGGGCCGGTGACCCCGTCATCGGTGACCTCAGGGACGGTGACATCCATGGCTTTCAGCACCACTCCGCCGTCATCGCGACGGTCCACCTGGCCTTTGACTGCCACAATGAGGTCCTCGGCCAGCACCATGGAGACCGCCTGGTAGGTCTTGCCGAAGAACATCACCTCGATGGAACCGGCCAGATCCTCAATCTCGGCACGGGCATAGGGGTTGCCGGACTTGGCCACTTTGCGCTGCAGGGAGGTGATCATCCCACAGATGGTCACCGTAGCGCCGTCGGCCGGGCCCTCCTCGCTGAGGATGCTGGTCACCGAACGCTCCGCATGAGCCGCCAACGTGCGCTCCATTCCGGAGAGCGGGTGGTCAGAGACATAGAGGCCGAGCATATCGCGCTCAAAGTTCAGCTTGTCCTTCTTCTGGTACTCAGGCAGTTCGGGGACTCTGATGGCCTCGAACCCGGCGTCGTCGTCCTCTCCATCTGCGAAAGCCCCGAAGATATCGGTCTCGTACTGCTCAGAGTCCTTCTTCTGCTTGACCGCCTGGTCCACAGCCAGCTCGTGGATGGTCACCAGGGAGCGGCGGGTATGGCCGAGCTCGTCAAAGGCGCCGGCCTTGATCAGCGAGTCGATGGTGCGCTTATTGCACACCTGGGCCGGGACCTTCTGGAAGAAGTCCACAAAAGTGGTGTACTGGCCCTTTTCCTGCCGGCCGTTGACGATCCCGGACACCACATTGGCGCCCACATTGCGCACCGCTCCCATACCGAAGCGAATAGTGTCATCGCCCACCGGAGTGAAGGTCAGCGCTGACTCATTGACCGAGGGCGGGGTGACCGTGATCCCCATGCGCCGGCACTCGGAGAGATACATGGCCAGCTTGTCGCGGTTCTCCCCCACACTGGTCAAGAGCGCCGCCATATACTCCGCCGGGTAGTGGATCTTCAGATATGCCGTCCAATAAGCGACCAGTCCATAGGCGGCTGAGTGGGACTTGTTGAACGCATAGTCTGAGAACGGCAGCAGGATGTCCCAGAGGGTCTTGATCGCATCGGCGGAGTAGCCGCGTTCCTTCATGCCGCCGGAGAAGATCTCGTACTGCTTGTCCAGCTCGGACTTCTTCTTCTTGCCCATGGCCCGGCGCAGAATATCGGCCTGACCCAAGCTGTAGCCGGCAACTCTCTGGGCGATGGCCATCACCTGCTCCTGGTAGACGATCAGCCCGTAGGTGGTGTCCAGGATGTCAGCCAGCGGCTCCTCCAGCTCCGGGTGGATGGGGCTGACCTTCTGGTGGCCGGTCTTGCGCAGCGCATAGTTGATATGGCTGTTAGCACCCATCGGTCCGGGCCGGTATAGGGCAATGGTCGCTGAAATGTCCTCGAAGTTGTCCGGACGCATCTGACGCAACAGTGAACGCAGCCCGGAGCCGTCCAGCTGGAAGACCCCGAGTGTGTCGCCGCGGGCCAGGAGTTCGTAGGAGGCCTTGTCATCCAGCTCCAGGGTCTCCAGATCGAGCTCCACCCCCTTGTTCTGCTTCACGTTCACCAGAGCGTCGGAGATGATGGTGAGGTTGCGCAGCCCCAAAAAGTCCATTTTGATCAGACCCAGGGTCTCGCAGGTGGGATAGTCGAACTGGGTGATGATCGCCCCGTCCTGCTCCCGCTTCATCAAAGGAATGATGTCTATCAGCGGGTCGGAGGACATGATCACCCCGGCTGCGTGCACACCCCACTGACGTTTCAGGCCCTCCAGGCCCTCGGCCAGGCTGAAGATCTCCTTGAGCCGCGGATCGGCATCCACCGTCTCGCGGAACTCCCCGGCCTCGGCGTAGCGTTTGGAGTTCTTGTCATAGATATCGCTCAGCGGTATCGGCTTACCCTGCTGGTCCGGGGGCATGGCCTTGGTGAGGGTCTCACCGGTCTGGAAGGGCTCACCCATCACCCGGGCGGAGTCCTTCAGCGCCTGCTTGGACTTGATGGTGCCGTAGGTGGCGATCATCGCCACCCGCTCATCGCCGTACTTCTTCACCACGTAGTCGATGACCTCGGAACGGCGGCGGTCATCGAAGTCCACGTCGAAATCGGGCATCGAGACCCGGTCGGGGTTGAGGAAGCGCTCGAAGATCAGCCCGTGGACCAGCGGGTCCAGGTCGGTGATGCGCATCGCGTAGGCCACCATCGAGCCGGCACCGGAGCCGCGGCCGGGGCCCACCCGGATGCCGTTCTCCTTGGCCCAGTTGATGAAGTCGGCCACCACCAGGAAGTAGCTGGGGAAGCCCATCTGGGTGATGACCCCGATCTCATACTGAGCCTGCTCTTGGACCTCATCCGGGATACCGTCCGGGTAGCGGTAGTGCAGACCCTTCTGGACCTCCTGGATGAACCAGGACTCCTCGGTCTCCCCTTCGGGGACCGGGAACCGGGGCATATAGGAGGCATCGAGGTCGAACTCCACCTCACAGCGCTGGGCAATGGCCAGGGTGTTGTCGCAGGCTTCAGGGAACTCTTTGAACAGTTCGCGCATCTGCGCCGGGGACTTCAGGTAGTAGCCCTCGCCGTCGAATTTGAACCGTTTGGGGTCATCCAGGGTGGCTGCGGTCTGCAGGCACAGCAGAGCAGAGTGGGTGTGGGCGTCATGCTCATGGGTGTAGTGCAGGTCGTTGGTGGCCACCAGCGGAAGGTTCATCTCTTTGGCCAGGCGCAGCAGATCAGCTTTGGTGCGGCGTTCGATCTCATTGCCGTGGTCCATGATCTCGGCGTAGAAGTTCTCAGGCCCGAAGATGTCGCGGAAGTCCCCTACAGCCTTCTTGGCCTCCTCATACTGGCCCTGGCGCAGCCGGGTCTGGACTTCTCCGGAGGGGCAGCCGGTGGTGGCGATCAGCCCCCTGCCGTATTCGCTGAGCAGTTCCCGATCGGCCCTGGGCTTATAGAAGTGACCCTCCGTGGAGGCCCGGGAGCCCAGCCGGAACAGGTTGTGCATGCCCTCGGTGGAGGAGGCCCACATCGTCATATGGGTGTAGGCGCCGGTGCCGGAGACATCGTCGATACCGTCGCCGAAGCGCACCCGGGTCTTATCCGTGCGGTGAGTGCCGGGGGTCAGGTATGCCTCCAGGCCGATGATCGGCTTGATGTCATAGTCCTGGGCCTTCTTCCAGAACTCATAAGCGCCGAAGAGGAACCCATGGTCAGTCATGGCGATGGAGTCCATGCCCAGCCGCTTGGCCTCGGCGAAGAGCTCGTCGATCTTCGCCGCGCCGTCGAGCATGGAGTACTCGGTGTGATTGTGCAGGTGCACGAAGTTCTCAGCCATAGTTCCTTCCCGTTCTCTCCCGTACCACTCAGCACTCCAGAATAGCCATCAGGGCCCCGGACAGCACGCCAGACACAGCCCTGGCAGTCACTGAGCACCGGCAGGGACCCTCCCCGCCTGGCGCCTACTCGCCCAGCAGCTCCAATGCTTCGGCCAAATCTGCCGGATAATCGCTGCGGATGCTCAGCCGCTCGCCGCTGACCGGGTGGTCGATGCTCAGCTCCACCGCATGCAGCCACTGCCTGGTCAGGCCCAGCACACTGGCCAGTGCGGGGTCCGCCCCATAGGTCAGGTCCCCGGCGCAGGGGTGGCCCAGGGCGGAGAAGTGCACCCTGATCTGGTGGGTGCGGCCGGTCTCCAAGGTGATATCCATCAGGCTGGCCTTACCGTAGGCTTCGATCAGCCGGTAGTGGGTGCGGGCCTCACGTCCGCCGTCGATCACCGCGAACCTCCAGTCGTGCCCGGGGTGCCGGCCAATGGGCGCATCAATGGTTCCCTCGTGCGGGTCAGGCAGCCCCTGCACCAGTGCGTGGTAGATCTTGGCAGGGGTGCGGTTGCGGAAAGCCTCCTTCAGCACGCTGTAGGCCTGCTCAGTCTTGGCCACCACCATCACCCCGGAGGTGCCCACATCCAGCCGGTGCACGATGCCGCGGCGCTCCTGGGCGCCGGAGGTGGCGATCTGCACCCCGGCGGCCAGCAGACCACCGATCACCGTGGGACCCTGCCAGCCCGGGGAGGGGTGCGCGGCCACTCCCACCGGCTTGTCCACCGCCACCAGGTGTTCGTCCTGGTACAGCAGCCTCATATCCTGCACAGCTTCCACCTTGATCTCGGCCGGGTCCACCGGCTCAGGTTCGTCCACAGTGATCAGCGCCCCTGCAGGCAGCTTCTCCGACTTCTTCACCACGGCCCCAGCGGCCCGGCCCGACTGCGACCCGGCCTGGCTGCGGTCCTGGGCCCAGGTCACCCGGCCCTCGGCGATCCAGTGCGCCGCCTCGGTGCGCGAGCTGTCGCAGAGCCCGGCCACCACGGCGTCGGCCCGCTTATTGCCCAACTGTGGGGGCACCTGGTGGGTCTGGGTCATGATTCCTGCTCGGCGGCGTTCGGGCGCTCGCCCTCACGCTGCCCGATCGCCTGCCCGCATCGCGGGCAATCCTCTGTCGCCTCAGACATAGCCCCGCAAGCGCCGCATTCCGCTCGGCTCAGTGGGGTTTCAGGAGGCTCGGCGGAACCGCCGGTCTCCTCTGGGCTCAATCGGGCATCGTCATCTTTCTTCTTCTTGGTCTCCCGGGTGCCGTCAATGTTCAGCCCGAAGATCATCATGGCGCACAGCCCGATGATCGAACACACGATGAAGCTGTCGGCCACATTGAAGATGGCGAAGCGCGGGACTGCGATCATGTCCACCACATGCCCCTGACCGAAGTCCTGGAAGCTGCCGTCCACCAACGAAGGCGCCCGGAACAGCCGGTCGGTGAGGTTGCCGGCCACCCCGCCGATCAGTCCGCCCAGGCCCAGGGTCCACAGCCAGGAGCCGCCGAGCCGGCGCAGAAAGAACAGTGCCAGGCACAGCACCACGGCCTGGATGATGGTGAAGACCCAAGTGTGGTCGGTGCCCATCGAGAACGCGGCCCCGGGGTTGAGGTGGTAGCGCCAGTAGAGCACCGGGGGCAGCACATCGATCTGCTGGCCCAGCTCCATAGTGCGCTCCACCAGCAGCTTGGTGGACTGGTCGGCGATCCACGCAAAAACCGCGACCACTCCGGCCAGGAGGATCGCGGTTCTGCGGCTAGGTTTTCGGGAGACTTCTGACATCGCCCCTAGTCTACGGCCAAATTACTCTCCGGCGGCCTCTCGCTCGATGCTGCCCTTGGAGTTGAGGTCGTTGAGCTGGGACTCGATGTAGTCCTTCAGCCGGGCGCGGTAGTCGCGCTCAAAGCCGGTGAGCTCACTGACCTTGACCTCCAGGTCGCCCTTCTTGCGCTCCAGGGCGTTCAGGGTGCGGGTGGAGGTCAGCTCGGCCTCCTCGATCATCGACTCCGCGCGGGTCTCGGCGTCGTGGATCAGCTCAGTGCGCTTGGCCTCGCCCTCAGCGATGTACTCCGCGCGGGTCTGCTCGCCCTCGGCGATCAGCTCGGCCCGCTGCTCGGTGCCCTCAGTGATCAGCTGCTCCTTGGTGGTCTCGCCCTCGGAGATCAGCTCAGCGCGCTTGGACTCGCCCTCGGAGATGTAGGCCGCACGGGTGTCCTCACCCTCCTTGATGTAGGCGGCACGGGTGTCCTCGCCCTCGGCCACGTACTGGTCGTGCAGCTTCTGGGCCATGGCCAGCACACCGGCGGCCTCGGCAGCAGGGGCCTCGCTGGAGGCGGCGGGGGCCGGCTCCGGAGCCGGGCGCTCCTGAGCGGGCCGGGTGCCCAGGGCGTACTCGGGGTAGGCGGTGACGTTGGGGTCGCCATTGTGCTCGGGCTGCTCGGCGACCGGCTCCTCAGCCTCAGGTGCGGAGGGCTCCTCGGTGGGCTCCGGCTGATCAGGCTCAGCTGCGGCGTCGTCGTCTGTGACCGCCTCGAAGGTATCGGTGACCTCGGCGGCGGTGCCGGCGTATCCGGACAGCCCGGCGTCGTTGAGCTCATCGGGCTCCACGTAGTCGGTGCCCTCCAGCTGGTCCTGCAGGCCAGCAACCTCGGACTTCAGTTCCTCGTTCTCCTGGATCAGGCGGCGCCATTCGACCACAACCTCGTCGAGAAAGTCATCCACCTCGTCCTTATCGTATCCGGGGCGGAACTTGGTCTCCGGGAACTCCTTGTTCAGGAGATCGTCAGGCGTCAGAGCCATGGGAAGCGTCACCTCATCGTCAGGGCCGGTTGCTGCTGGACAGTGTCTCGGCGGACAGAATACCCAGCAAGTCTGATCCGCTTCGACCTAAACCTTCAAGTCAGGCTTCATTACAGGCCAGATCAAGGGCACGGCGTCGGCCTAGCCGGCTGTGCCCGCCAGCAGCCCTTTGGCGATCATCACCGCGAAGAACACGATGATGAACCCCAGGTCCAGGGCGATTCCGCCCAAGTTCAGCGGCGGGATCTTCCGGTTCAGCCAGCGCAGCGGCGGGTCGGTGACGCTGTAGGTGGCCACTGCTGCCACCAGCACGATTCCTCTGGGCCGCCAGTCGCGGGCGTAGGACTCAGTGATGTTGAAGATGATCCTGGTCACCAGGGCGTACTGGTAGAAGGTCAGGAGGATGTAGAGCGGTGCAGTGAAGAGGTCCACAGCAGATTAGCCTACAGGCGACCTGGAGACACAAGCGAAGCGACGTGCCGAGTGAGCTGCGCGAAGCAGTGCCGCCGACGTGAGGCAGCCCTGCAAACGCCATCCGGTGGTGTCGGCCACATCAGGCAGCAGCGACTTCAGGGGCGAAGGCGGGCAGGGCCTTGTCCGCCGAGAGGGGCAGCGGCGGGTACGGCGCCCCGGGGCTAACTCTGGTTGAAGAACTTGCTGCTGCTGGACTCAGGCTCAGCAGCAGCCTTCTCCTCGGCGAGCACCTCGACGTTCTTGGGGGTGAGCAGGAAGACCTTATTGGTGACCCGCTCGATAGACCCGCCCAGGCCGAACACCAGCCCGGCAGCGAAGTCCACCAGGCGCTTGGCTTCGGCCTCACCCATCTCGGTGACGTTCATGATCACCGGGATGTCCTCGCGGAAGGACTCGCCGATGATCTTCGCGTCGTTGTAGGAGCGGGGGTGGACTGTGGTGATCTTTCGCATTTCTGAGTTCTCATCCCGGGAGGAAGGGGCACGCTTGATGGGGGTCACCGGCGCCCGGTAGTCCGGGTCCACCGCGAGGTTGGTGCTGTTGTACGAGCCTGCCGGGTCGGCGCTGTGGTCCTGCTCTGCGGTGGATGCGGCATGATCTGCCAGACTCACCACTGCCCCGGTGTGCTGCGCGGGGGCCGCGGCAGGACGGGTCTTGGTAGCAGTGGCAGCTGCAGCGCTGCCGGAGGAGCCGTGGCGGGATGAGCGGGGCTCATCACTGCCGAAGCTGTCCTCGTGATAGTCATCACCGTCGGCCAAGCCGAGGTAGATCATCGTTTTCTTGAATGCACCGGCCATGGTTCAAGCTCCTGGGGAAGGTTACGGTTGTGTCGCGACTCCGACATTACTAGGGGTGTGGGCGCTCGCCGAGCACATCGCGCCCGATCCGCAGGCGTGTCGCACCATTTCTGACAGCTGCTTCGAGGTCCTGGCTCATTCCGGCGGAGAGCTCGGTGGCCTCCGGATAGGTTTCGGATAGCCGCGCCGCCAGCTGCTGCAGACGTTCAAAGGCCGGTTCGGGCGCCTCCCCCAGTGGGGCCACAGCCATCAGTCCGGCCAGGTGCAGGTGTTCGGAGCCGGCAATGGCCTCGGCGATGGCCGGGATATCTGCCGGTGCTGCTCCGCCACGCTGATCGTCGGGCAGCGGGTCGCGCAGATCCACCTGAATGAGCGCCTCAAGCGGGGTCTCCCGGTGACCTTCTTCCACAGCGCGGGCTGCAGCGCTGCTCAGCGCCCGAACCAGCTTGGGCCGGTCTGCTGAGTGCACCGAATGCGCGTAGCGGGCCACGGACTTGGCCTTATTGGTCTGCAGCTGACCGATGAAGTGCCAGCGCAGCTGTTCCAGATCGGCTGTCTCGGCAGCTTTGGCGGCAGCCTCCTGGTCCTTGTTCTCCCCGATCTCACGCACGCCGAGTTCGTAGAGCCGCCGCACGTCCTCGGCGCCGAAGTACTTGGTGACCACAATCAGTTCGGGCCGGTCCTGGCGCCCGGCAGCCTCTATGGCAGCGTCGATGCGCTGATGCACCGCGGCCAGGTTCTGGGCAATCTGCCGGGTGCGGGCGTCCTCGGTGTTCTCCGCGGCCGAGCGGAACGCAGTGACAAAATCCATCACCACTACCCTACTTCCCCTCTGACCTGCTCCTCTGCAGCATTCCCTGCAGCCTCTCCTGCAGCATCCCGCCTGGGGTCAGCCCCAGGCTCCGCACCCAGCCCCAGGCTCCGCACCCAGCCCCCGGTCAGCCCCAGCCCCCGGTCAGCCCCAGACCCCGGTCAGCCCCACGCCCCCGCGCCGCCCCTCCGTTCAACCCCACCGCCCGGTCAACCCCAGACCCCGCACCTAGCCCCAACTATCCGTCTATCCGTTGAGTGCATGATTCGTGCAGTACTTTGGCCCGAGATCACCCAAAAATGCTGCACAGATCATGCACTCAGCGAGGCAACTCAGGGCAGCGGTGTGATGATGCCAGCGATTCTGCCTTCGGGCTCGCCGGTGCGCTGGCTGCGGCGGTGGGAGAAGAGGGCCGGGTCCTCGATGGTGCAGCCGGGAACATCAATCACGGCCACCCCTGCCTCCTCCAGCAGTGCAGCCGCTTGGGCGCGCAGGTCCAGTGCCGGGGTGCCCCAGCTGGTGGTAGCGGCCAATGCCGGGCGGTGTGCGGTGAGCTCATCGTGCATGTGCTGGGGCACCTCGTAGCAGTTCCCGCAGGCCGCCGGCCCAATCCAGGCGGTGATCTGCTCAGCACCTCGGCTGACCAGCGCGTTGACCGTGTTCTCCAGAATCCCGGCGATCAGTCCCGGACGGCCGGCATGGGCTGCGGCGGTCATTGGGCTGGCATCGCGGCGTTCGGCATAGAAGAGCACCGGCAGGCAGTCGGCCACCATGATGGCCAGCCGGTGGGAGCCGTCCGGGGAGACCCAGGCATCCCCGGTGTGCACAGTCCCATGCTCAGCCTGGGATGCATCGAGCACATCAGCGGAGTGCACCTGGTGGAGGAATCTCAACTCCCCCGGATTCAGACTGAGGCGGGCTGCTAAGCGCTCCCGGTTGCCCGCGGCGTCGTCGGCGGACCCCACATGCAGCGCAAGGTTTCCGTCAGCCCGTGAGGTGAAGCCCAGGCGGAACCCGGCATGTACGCTCTCCCACCACAAAGCCACCGGCGTGCCCTCCTTCGACCAATCCACCCAGCCTTTGTTTCATTCTCCACCCTGTCCGGGCCGATATTGAAACAAAACCCGGGTCTCTGGCCTCAAAACTCGTTGAAGGGCCCGGAGCATCTCCAACCCTTCTGCAAGGATGGGCCCCACCCAAGAGGGCGGGAGTGGGTTGGGCTACTGAGTGCCGCTACTTCAAAAAGTCGGGGACGTCGAGCTCGTCGTCGTTCTTGCCGGTGTAGTCGGACTCCACGATCTCCGGCAGCTCCTCCTCGGACTCCGGGGCGGGGGCCGGGGAGACCCGCTGCTGCGGAGCGGTGTCCTGGGAGCCGGCTGAAGCAGCGGCCACACCAGCGGTGGCTCCGGCCACCGGGGCCACCGGGCGCTGGGCCGGGGCGGGTGCGGCAGGAGCAGCGGGCTTGGAGGTGACATCGGCCTGGTCGAAACCGGCGGCGATCACGGTCACCCGGGCCTCATCGCCCAGGGCATCGTCGATGACCGCACCGAAGATGATGTTGGCCTCCGGGTGGGCCACCTCCTGGACCAGGCGGGCGGCCTCATTGATCTCGAACAGGCCCAGATCGGAACCACCCTGGATGGAGAGCAGCACGCCGTGGGCGCCGTCGATGCTGGCCTCCAGCAGCGGGGAGGCGATGGCCAGCTCGGCGGCCTTGACCGCACGGTCCTCTCCGTTGGCCGAGCCGATGCCCATCAGTGCGGAGCCCGCACCCTGCATCACGGACTTCACATCGGCGAAGTCCAGGTTGATCAGGCCCGGGGTGGTGATCAGATCGGTGATGCCCTGCACACCGGAGAGCAGCACCTGGTCGGCGGAGCGGAAGGCGTCCAGCACTGAGACGTTCTTATCGGAGATGGAGAGCAGCCGGTCGTTGGGGATCACGATCAGGGTGTCCACCTCATCGCGCAGCGCCTCAATACCGGACTCTGCAGAGGAGGCCCGACGCCGCCCCTCAAAGGTGAAGGGACGGGTGACCACACCGATGGTCAGTGCGCCCAGGGAGCGGGCGATCCGGGCTACCACGGGGGCCCCGCCGGTGCCGGTGCCGCCACCCTCGCCTGCGGTGACGAACACCATGTCAGCCCCGCGCAGGACCTCTTCGATCTCCTCGGTGTGGTCATCAGCGGCCTGCCGGCCCACCTCAGGGTTTGCGCCGGCGCCGAGTCCTCGGGTCAGCTCGCGGCCCACATCGAGCTTGACATCGGCATCAGACATCAGCAGGGCCTGAGCATCGGTGTTGATGGCGATGAACTCCACGCCGCGCAGGCCCACCTCGATCATCCGGTTGACGGCGTTGACGCCGCCGCCGCCGATGCCGACGACCTTGATCACGGCCAGGTAGTTGTTCGGTGTTGCCACGTGAGTTAGTCCCTTAGCTCTCGAAAAGTCATAAGTGCACGAAGACCCCCGCCAGCGGGCGAAGCCGAGAACGGCTCCTCACTGTCTTCACCCGTCCACCGTGGGTCCGAAACCTACCGAGGCAGTTCGCGGGTGCCTCGGGCGGCTCATCCACGGCGGACCCCGTCGCGGCATTGCTGCCCGCCGGCTGGGAGTCTTCGTGACAGTGAGTCATTCTTCAGCTCCGCCGCCACCACCAGCAAGGTTCAAGTTGAGCTTGAACCTGAGCAGAGGGGAGGTCGGCGCTGTTTTCAGTTGTTGCGACCACCATACCCGCCGCAGGCCTGCTCACCGGATAACCGGGGCGGTCGGCGTGGATATGTCGATCACCTCGGCCTCCAGGAAGTCTTCCTCCTCAGAGCCGAGGATGGAGCCCAGCACGGCGGCCTTCTCCTGGCTGCGGTCATCCGAGCCCCAGACCACGGTGCGCCCATCGGCCAGCTGAAGCTGTACGGAGTCGATGGAGTCGGCGGTGGCAGAGTCCAGCTGGGCACGGGCCTCCGGGGGCAGCTGACCCAGCACAGAGACGATGGTGCCGAAGACCGCCTCATCCTCCAGGGCGGCCTCGGATGAGATCTCCGGGGTGGCGTAGTCCTCGGCCTCCAGCTGCTCGGGCCCGGCAAAGGTGCGGATCACCTCGCCGTGCTCGGAGTAGAGCAGCACGTTCCCATCACGATGCACCTCAGCCACCGGCGGGTGCTCCACCAGCTCCACATGCAGGGTGGAGGGCAGCTCGATCCGGGTCTCCACCTCAGCCACCGCGTTCTCCGCAGCCAGCCGCTCGCGCACCGCCCCGGTGCCTATCTGGGCCACCGGCTGCCCGTAGAGGTCAGCAAGGAGCTCATCGGCCCGGGAATCGGTGACCAGCTCATTGCCCTCAATCTGGATGTTGCGCAGCACCAGCAGCGGGGAGAAGTAGACCACCGCCACCAGCCCCAGCAGCAGAGCGAAGGTCACCGCCAGCCCGATCAGGGTACGACGACGCCGCCGGCGCGACCCAACTGCCTCCGGCTCAGGAAATTCGAGGGCTGCTGCTCTGCCCTGTTCGCTCACTGCCGCTCCTGCAGGGCGGTGAGGATCTGCGGGGCCAGATGAGTGACATCTCCGGCACCGATGGTCAGCACCATATCCCCGGGCATAGCGGCTGCCGCCACGGTCCGGGCCGCCTCCTGACGGTCCAGCACCGGGTGGCCCAGCAGCTTGGCACTGACTCCGGCGATGGGCTGCTCGCGGGCCGGGTAGATCTCCAGGACTGTCACGCTGTCGGCGGCTTCTAACGCCTGGCCGAACTCGGCGGCGAAATCGCGGGTACGGCTGAACAGGTGCGGCTGGAAGACCGCATGCACCTTACCGGCGGCCGCACTGCGAGCGGCGGCCAGCACGGCGGCCACCTCAGTGGGATGATGGGCGTAGTCGTCATAGACCTGTACTCCGGCGGCCTTCCCCCGCAGCTCAAACCGGCGGGAGGAGCCCCGGAACTCACTGACCCCAGCCGCGCAGGCGCTCAGACTGAACCCGGCGGCGATTCCGGCGGCGAGGGCTGCGGCGGCATTGAGCGCGTTGTGCAGGCCCGGTACTGGCAGCTGCAGCGCAGCCTGCTGACCTTCCCAGCTGAGCACTGCGGACTGCCCGACCCCGGAGGTGCTGATCTCGCTGAGGCGGATATCAGCCTCCGGGCCGGTGCCGTAGGTGAGGATCCGCACCCCCCGTGTGCTCAGCGTCCCGCGGACCCGCTCCAGCAGGGCAGCAGCGCCGGGATCATCCAAGCAGGCCACCAGGGCTCCGCCGCCCACAATCCGGGCGGTGAACTCATCGAAGACCCGCTGTACGGCCTCTGCAGTGCCGTAGTGGTCCAGGTGGTCAGGCTCCACGTTGGTCACCACTGCCACCTCGGGGGCGTAGTTCAGCAGCGAACCGTCGGACTCATCCGCCTCAGCCACGAACCACTCCCCGGAGCCGAGCCGGGCGTTGCTGCCCAGGCCCGCCACAGTGGCACCGATGGCGAAGCTGACATCCTCACCTGCGGCATCGAGCATCACCGCGGTCATCGAGCTGGTGGTGGTCTTGCCGTGGGTACCGGCTACCGCGATCGCCCGGCGGGAGGCCATACAGGCGGCCAGGCCCTGGGAACGGTGCAGCAGGGTGGCGCCTGCTGCTGCAGCGGCGTCGTACTCTGGGTTGCCGGCGGTGGCCACCGAGGAGGCGATCACGGTGCTGATCGGCTCCCCGGCCTCAGCCTCAATGGAGGCGATGTTCGCCGCGCTGTAGCCCACCCGCACCGGCACACCGGCGGCGCGGAACTCATCGAGCACCGGCAGCTCCTTGGCGTCGGTGCCGGAGATGGGCACCCCGGCGGCCAGCATGAGCCGGGCCACTGCGGAGACGCCCACTCCGGCCAGGCCCAGGAAGTGAACCCGGCCGATACTTTCCAGGTTCATCCTTTGGCCGCCTTGAGGGCCTGGGCCGCCATCCGCTCGTCGGCGTCGGTGATACCACGTTCGGCGGAGTGCTTCTGCATGGTGGCCAGCAGTCGGGGATCCTTCAGCAGCGGCAGCACATTGCGGCTGATCCACTCCCGGGTGAAGTGCTCGTCCTTGACTAACAAAGCGCCACCGGCGTCCACCAGTCCGCGGGCGTTGAGCTCCTGTTCGCCGTTGCCGATGGGCAGCGGCACAAAGACTGCGGGCAGCCCCACCGCGGCGACCTCACAGACGGTGGCCGCCCCGGCCCGGGCGATCAGCACGTCTGCTGCCGCATAGGCCAAGTGCATGCCGTCGAGGTAGACCCGCTGGTGGTAGCCCGGGGCTGTGAGCAGTTTCCCGGCCTGATTGTAGAGCTCTTTGTCCCGACCGGTCAGGTGCAGCACCTGGGCGCCGGTGCCCAGCAGGTCATTCAGCGCCGAGGCTATTGCCTGGTTGAGGTTCAGCGCCCCGGAGGAGCCTCCGGTGACCACCAGGGTGGGGGTTTCTGGGTCCAGTCCCAGCTGCGTCCGGGCCGCTGCGCGCTCTGCCTCCCGGTCCAGCTGGGAGATCTGCTGAGGTATCGGCATTCCCACCCATTCGGCGCCTTTCAGCGGGGTGTTCTCGAAGGCGGTGCCGATGAAGACAGCCGAGCGTGCACCCCACTTATTGGCCAGCCCGGGGCGGGCATTGGCCTCATGGATCACCACCGGGATGCCCAGCTTCTTAGCCGCCCTGTACACCGGGGGGCACACATAGCCGCCCACACCGACGACGACGTCTGCTCCACGCTTCTGCAGGATCGCCTGGGCTTCCCTGGTGGCCTGGTTGAACCGGGAGGGGAAGCGCAGCACATCGGGGGTGGGCCGGCGTGGGAAGGGCACCTTGTCGATGAGGTCCAGCGGGTAGCCGGCCTCCGGGACCAGCCGGGTCTCCAGTCCGGCGGGGGTACCGATCACCGACTGCTCTGCCTGCTGGTCCAGCCGGGTGATGGCGGAGGCGATGGCCAGCAGCGGAGAGATGTGTCCGGCCGTTCCTCCGCCGGCCAGGACGACGGTGGCAGCGCTCATGGGGTTCCTTCTTGGTCAGGCGGTGGTGGTCTTCTTGTTCAGCGGTGCCAGTGTAGACCGCCTGCGCCGCTTCTTGGGGCGGGTCTTGGGCCTGCGGGACTGGAGCCGCTGGCGGCGGGCGAAGTTCAGCACCACCCCGATGGCCAGCAGTGCCACGGTGAGCGCCGAGCCGCCGTAGGAGATGAACGGCAGCGGCACCCCGACCACCGGGATCAGGCCGGTGACCATGGCGATGTTGATGAAGGCCTGGCCGACCAGCCAGGCGATGATGCCCATGCAGACCAGTTTGACGAACCGGCCGTGGTAGTCGTCCTTGGAGACCCCGTTGGCCACCCGGAAGATGCCGACCACCAGGATGGCGAAGAGCCCCAGCACGGTGGCGGTGCCCAGCAGTCCCAGCTCCTCACCGATGATGGTGAAGATGAAGTCGTTGTGCACCTCGGGGATGTAGTCCCACTTCTGCCGGGACTGGCCCAGGCCCACGCCCCAGAAGCCGCCGGAGGCCAGGGCGTAGAGGCCCTGTTCGGTCTGGTAACAGGGTTCGGTGGGGTGGTCGCAGTTCATGCCGAGCCAGGCGTAGACGCGCATCATCCGGTAGGGGGTGATCCACATCAGCAGGGCCACCGCAGCTGAGGCCAGCAGTCCGGCCAGGAAGAACCAGCGCATGCCCACTCCTGCGGCGAAGAGCAGTGCGCCCACAATGAGGATAATCACAATCGAGGTGCCCAGGTCACCGCCGGCCAGCACCAGCACCAGAACGGAGAGCGCACCGGGTGCCACGAAGGGCATCATCCAGTGCGTGAACTGCTGGACCAGCCGGCCTTTCTTGGCCAGCACTGCCGCGCCCCAGAGCACCAGGGCGAGCTTGGCCACCTCGGAGGGCTGGCCCTGCACTGAGCCGATGCGCAGCCAGTTGGTGGACCCACCACCGGTGTAGCCCCAGGGCGAGAAGGCCACCAGGGCCAGCAGTACCCCTGCGGTGATCATCGCCGCCCAGCCGATCCAGCCCATCCATTTGGTGGGGATCAGGGTCAGGAAGAGCATCCCGGCCACCCCGATGCCGGCCCAGACCGCTTGCCGGGTGGCGGTGGTGAAGGCTTCGCCGGTGCTGTCCACCGAGGTGGAGGAGAGCACCATGGTCAGTCCGAAGCCGGCCAGGGCGATAGTGGCCCCGAGCACCAGCCAGTAGTTGGTGTAGGGGTTGCCGCCTTCGAAGATGTTCCAGAACTTGGTGATCCGCTCAGCGCGCTGTTTGGCCCGCTCGGCGCGCCAGGCACGGCCTGCCGAGCCGTCTGAGCTGGTCTCGGCGGGCAGATCTCCCGCCGACTCTCGGCGGGCAAAGCCCTGCCCGCCTTCACGGCCTAAAGTCGGCCCATCAGCTTCGCCTCCGGCCTCACCGGGCCCATCCTCGACGGTACGGAGGTGGCCTCTGGTGATTTCACCGGTGGGCTGCTCAGCGCTGGCCCCATCGCTGCCGCGCTGGGCTGGCAGTTCATCGGGGGTGGCGGCGCTTGGCGGGGTGAGAACTGCTGAGTCGCTCCGAGAGGATGTCGGCAGGCGTGGGGGCCGCTTGTCCATGGCGCCCTCCCTAGAGCTCGTTGAATCCTTTGCGCCGCATCAGGTCTGCCACCGCCTCGATGAAGGCCTCGCCCCGTGCGATATAGGAGGCGAACTGGTCCATTGAGGCTGCGGCCGGGGCCAGCACCACCGCCTGCCCGGGCTGGGCGTGCGTATCGGCTGCCTCGACTGCGCTGCGCATTGCTGCCACTCCATCATCGCCGCCGGATACCTCTGTGACCGGCACCTGCGGGGCGTGTCGCTCAAGGCTGGAACGCAGCTGAGTGGAGTCTGTGCCGATGAGCACCACATGCTGCAGCTTAGGAGCCACCTGCTGGACCAGTTCGGAGTAGTCCACGCCTTTGGAGAGCCCGCCGGCAATCCACACCACACCGGAGAAGCTGCTCAGGGACGCCGCGGCAGCATGCGGGTTGGTGGCCTTGGTGTCGTTGATCCAGAGCACATCCTCAGCCTGGGCCACCGGCTGGATCCGGTGCTCAGCCGGCTGGTAGCTGCGCAGCGCCTGCTGCACCGCCTCCGGCGCCACCCCTGCGGCACGGGCCAGGGCGGCGGCGGCCAGGGCGTTGGCCACCAGGTGCCTGGGTGCCAGCTGGCCGAGGTCGGACCGGGCGCCCAGCTCCAAGGCCTGGTGGGCACGGTTGTCCAGGTAGGCACGGTCCACTACCACGTCGTCGCCCTCCTCGGTGTGCACCAGGCCCAGCATGGAGATATCCGGGGTGGAGGTGGTGAACCCGATAGCGCGGGCACCTTCGACCACATCAGCGGCGGCGACCATCTGCTCGGTGGCCGGATCCTCAGCGTTGTAGACACACGCCACCTGAGTGGCCTGGTAGATCCGGGCCTTATCCGCCAGGTAGGACTCCAGGCTGCCGTGCCAGTCCACATGGTCCTCAGCGATATTGAGCACTGCGGCGGCCAGCGGCCCGGCCTCGTGCTCGCCGGGGGCCTCGGTGTAGTGCAGCTGGAAGCTGGAGAGCTCCACAGCCAATGCCTCGAAGCCTTCCGGGTCGCGGATCGCGTCAAGCACCGGCATCCCGATGTTCCCGCAGGCCACAGCCCGGCGACCATCGGCGATGAGCATGGCCTCCAGCAGCGTGACGGTGGTGGTCTTGCCGTTGGTGCCGGTGAGCATCAGCCAGTCCGGCTGCCTGGCCCCCGGGCGGGCGCCGAGCCGGCGGGCCAGCTGCACCTCAGACCAGACCGGGATCGAAGCCTCTGCGGCGGCGTGCATGATCGGTGAGTCCGGCCGCCAGCCCGGTGAGGTGACGATCAGGTCCGGCAGTTGGTCACCTTCAAAGTGAGCAAGTGTGGTCGTGCTCTGCTGGCCCCAACGGAAGTCGAGCCGGTCTCCCCAGACCGTGGTGAGGGTGGCGGCGTCGTCGTTCTTCTGCTGCGTCTGGGTCCCGTCCACCACCACCACCTGGCAGCCGAGCTCAGCCAGGGTATCGGCAGCAGAGAAGCCGGTGACCCCGAAGCCGGTCACCAGCACCCGCAGGCCGGCCCAGGGCCCGTCCCAGCCGTGCAGCTCAGGCAGGGTGGGGGTGCTCATTGGGTCAAGATCCACTCGCCGTAGAAGATGGCCAGGCCCAGGCCCACCGCCAAAGCCCCGATGATCCAGAACCGGACCACAATGGTGACCTCGGACCAGCCTTTGAGCTCAAAGTGGTGGTGCAGCGGGGTCATCAGGAATACCCGTTTGCCCTTGGTGAGCTTGAAGTAGCCCACCTGGATGATCACCGAGCAGGTCACCATCACGAACAGTCCGGCCAGGATCACCAGGAGCAGCTGGGTATGGGTGAGGATGGCGAATCCGGCCAGTGCCCCGCCCAGGGCGAGGGCGCCGGTATCGCCCATGATGATCTTGGCCGGGGAGGTGTTCCACCACAGGAAGCCGATCAGCGCACCGGTGATGATCGCTGCCAGGGTGGCCATATCCATCGGGTCGCGCACGCTGTAGCAGACCGCATCCACCGCGCGCACTCCCCCGCAGGTCTGGTTGTACTGCCAGATGGAGATGATCACATAGGCCCCGGTGATCATGGCGGTGGCCCCGGTGGCCAGACCGTCCAGCCCGTCGACCAGGTTGACCGCATTGGTGGTGGCGGTGTTGATCAGGTTCGCCCAGATCACAAAGAGGATCCCGGCCCCGATGGTGCCGAGCACCGCAAAGTCCAGGGCGGTCTCCCGGACAAAGCTGATCGCAGTGGAGGCTGGGGTCAGCCCCTCGGCATTGGGGAACTGCAGGGCCAGCACGGCGAAGAGGACGCCCACCGCGCCCTGGCCGAAGATCTTGGCCCAGGGGGTCAGCCCCAGGGACTGCTTCTTGGTGATCTTCGCGGCGTCGTCGAAGAAGCCCACCAGGCCCATCCCGGCCATCAGCAGCAGCACCAGCATGCCGGAGGCGGTGGGACCCGAGGCGTTGGGTGAGACCAGCATCATGATCCCATGGGTGATCCAATAGGCCAGGACCACCGCAAGAATGATGGCCAGTCCGCCCATGGTGGGCTTGCCCCGCTTCACCTGGTGGGCGGTAGGCAGGTCCTCCCGGATGAACTGTCCGTACTGGTGCTTGACCAGAAAACGGATCAGCAGCGGAGTGCCCAGAAGGGTGAGGAGCAGCCCAAGGGCAGCACCGATGACGACGGCGATCACTCAGTTCCTTCCTGTAACGGTGTCTGGCGGCCCGGGTCTGCGGCACCAGCGGCGATTTCGTCACCGAGAAGTCTAAGCCCCGCGGAGTTCGAGGACTTGAACAACACGATATCCCCTGGCTCTAGGGCGGTGGCCAGCCAGGCCTCGGCCTCGTCCAGGGCTTCGACCCAGTGCACCTCATCGGCCCAGGAACCCTCGGCGATCGCCCCCCGGTAGAGCCCGTAGGCCTCCTGGCCCACCACCAGGGTCTGGTGGATGTTCAGCCGTACCACGGTCTCGCCGAGCTGATGGTGCCGCCAGACGGACTCCTCACCGAGTTCCAGCATGGGTCCCAGCACGGCCACGCTGCGCCGCCCGGAGTCTCGGGCCAAGGTGGCCAGGGTGCGCAGCGCCTCGCGCATGGATTCGGGGTTGGCGTTATAGGCGTCGTTGATGATGGTGACCCCGTCAGCCCGTTCAGTGCGCTCCATCCGCCAGCGGGAGCTGGGGCCCAGTCCGTTGAGTCTGTGGGCAACAGTCGACGACGACGCCCCGGCTGCCTGGGCGGCCGCCGCTGCGGCGAGCAGATTGGTCACGTGGTGGGCACCGATCAGACCGGAGGCCATCCGGTGCCGGTCGGTGCCGGTCACCAGGTCAAAGACAGGATGTCCTGCGGAGTCCAGGCTGAGGTTCTCGGCACGCACATCAGCCTCAGCTGATTCTCCGAACCAGGTGATCGGGGCGCTGGCCCGGCCGGCCATGGCGGTCACCTGAGGGTCATCGGCGTTGAGGATCACCTGGCCGGCAGCCAGTTCGGCGAGCTCCCCCTTGGTGGCCGCGATCTTCTCGGCTCCGCCGAACTTGCCGGCGTGGGCGGTGCCCACCATGAGCACCACGCCGATATCGGGCTGCACCATCCGGCAGAGGTAGGCGATGTTGCCCGGAGCGTCGGCGCCCATCTCGATGATCAGGTACCGGGTGTCCAGCTCGGCGGCGAAGACGGTCAGCGGCACCCCGACCTCCCCGTTGTAGGAGCCCTGGGGCGCCGTTGTGGGGCCTTCAGCCGAAAGCACCGCGGCCAGCAGGTCCTTAGTAGTGGTTTTGCCGGCGGATCCGGTGATGCCGATGACCGTGGTGGGCGAATGTGCCCGGATGCGGCGGATGATCTCTGCGGCCAGGGCACCCATGGCGGCCACGGCGTCGTCGACAATCACTGCTGGGTGCACACACCCTGCCGGACTCTCGGTCTCCCGCTCGGCCAGGATCAGCTGGGCGCCGGCGGCCAGGGCGGAGTCGATGAACCGGTGGCCGTCGGTGGTCTCGCCGGGTTTGGCGATGAACAGGGAGCCTTCCCGCATGTTCCGGGAGTCGGTGTCGGCGTGGGTCAGGGTCAGCTGCTCGGGGCTGGTGGCCCCGGCCGGCTCGAAGCCGCGCAGCCGGCCGCCGACCGCCTGGGCGATCTCTGCTGCGGTCAGGGCGATCATGCCGCACCCCCGGTCGGCTGGGCCAATGTGGTGAATCCGCGGGCGGTCAGGGCCCGGGCCAGTTCTGCCCGGTCGTCGATCTCCACCCGGGTGCCGGCCAGGTCCTGGTGGTCCTCGTGCCCCCGGCCGGCCAGCAGCACGGTGTCCTCCGGCCCGGCGACGGCCACCGCTGCGGCGATGGCCTCGGTGCGTGGCGAGATCTCCTCCAGATGAGTGGTGAGCCCGCCGGTGGTGATGGCATCCTGGGCGCCCTGCATGAGGCCGGCCCGGATTTCGGCGGGGTCCTCGCGGTGCGGGTCGTCATCGCTGATGATCACGTGATCGGCCATCCGCACTGCGATCGCACCCATCGTGGGACGTTTGGTGACATCCCGCTCCCCGGCTGCTCCGATGACCAGGATGAGCTTGCCCCTCCCCGGTCTGCGCACCGCTTCCAGGGCGCGGATCATCGCATCCGGGTTATGGGCGAAGTCCACGATGGCCGCCGGCGTCTCAGCGATGACCTGCATCCGGCCCGGGACCTGGATGTGGAAGGGTGTGGCGGTTTCTAGCGCCTGGACCACCTCTTCCCGGCTGAAGCTCTGGGTGCGTTCGGTGCTTGCTGCAGCCTCCAGCACCATCACTGCGGCCAGTGCGGCATTGGAGACGTTGAACTTACCGGGCAGTGCGGTGGAGGTGCGGATGCGCTCCCCGGTGTGCCGGTTGGCCAGGGTGAAGGCGCTGCCCAGTGCTTCGGGGCTGACCTCGGTGACCTCCCAGTGCGCCTGGGCCGGCTGGCCGGTGGTGGCCAGGGTGACCACGTGTCCGGTGGCCTCGGCGGCCATCTGGTGGCCGTAGGCGTCGTCGACCGTGATGACTGAGGTGCGGGTGCGTGCCCGGCGAAACAGCTCGGCCTTGGCGGCGAAGTACTCCTCCATGGTGCGGTGCAGGTCCAGGTGGTCCTGGGTGAGGTTGGTGAACCCGGCGACGTCGTAGTAGAGCCCGGAGATGCGCTGGTAGCTGATCGCGTGGCTGGAGACCTCCATGGCTGCGGCGGCCACGTTCTTCTCCCGGAAGGAGTGCATGAGCTTGTGCAGGGCCACCGCCTCCGGGGTGGTCATATCTGAGGCGATGGTCTCGTACCCGGCCTCCGTGGAGCCTGCGGCGATCTCAATGGTGCCGATCAGTCCGGTCTTGCGTCCCTTGCCGGTGAGCAGGGTGTCCAGCAGGCTGCGCAGGAAGTAGGTGGTGGTGGTCTTGCCGTTGGTGCCGGTGACACCGAACAGGGCCGGGTCAGAGGTGGCGGTGGTGCCGTAGATGGCTGCGGCGGCCGGCCCGGCGGCATCGCGTACCCCGGTCACCTCGATCACCGGGAGCCGGTAGCCGGTGGCCTCGCGGACTTTGACCACTCCTGCGGGGTCGGTGAGAACTGCGGCCGCGCCGCGGGCAAGGACCTGGTCGATGAAGTCTGCGCCGTGGGCGCGCGCCCCGGTGACGGCGACGAAGAGGTCGCCGGGCTCCACCTGGGCCGGGGTCATCGCAGCCCCGGTGAGCCTGATCCGGTCTGTGCTCTCGGCCACCGGGGTGATGATGGGGCTGTATCCGGCGGCCACCAGCTGGTCAGCCAGAGTGCCGACATCGGTGCCCCGGCCCTGCTGGCCGGAGCTCACCACGGATAGTCCTGACGCTCACCCACGAAACCATCATAGGCCTCCGACTCTTCCTCGGAGGGTGCTGCGTCGTAGCTGGTCAGCGTGTGGGTCATGATGTCGTTGAAGGTGTCGGTGAGGTCCCAGTCGCCGAACTGGCCGGCGGGCCGGTGCACGGTCACCGAGACCAGGAACTGGGGGTCGTCCAGGGGGGCCACCCCCACAAAGTTGATGGTGTAGCCGTCGAATCCGCCGGTCTGGCTGGCGGCCTCTGCGGTGCCGGTCTTACCGCCTACCCGGTAGCCCTCGATCTGTGCGCCCTGGGCCGAGCCGTACTCCACCACACCCTCCATGAGCTTAAGCATCTCCTCGGAGGTCTCCGGGGAGAAGACCTGCTCGGGCTCACTGGCCACCGGGTGCTCGGTGCCGTCGGGGTCGATGGTGGCATCCACAATCCGCAGCGGATGTTTGACCCCGTCAGTGGCGAGCATCTGGTAGAGCTGCACATTGTGCATCACAGTGCCCTCATAGCCCTGGCCGAACTGGGTGGTCATCGGCTGCCGGCGGTCCCATTCCTCGGGCGGGCGCACATAGGACTCCCCGTCGATGCCCAGGCCGATGTCGATCGGGGCGTCGTAGCCCACCTTGCGCAGGTAGTCGTAGCGGGTCTGGTCGTCGAGCTGGTTGCCGATCAGGATGGTCCCGGTGTTGTAGGACCGGGCGTAGATGCCGGCAGCGGTCATCTGATAGTCGGCGTGGGAGCGGGCGTTGCGGAAGGTCTCACCGTCGACGGTGAGCCGGAAGGGTACGGTGAACTGATCCTCCGGGGAGACCACGCCCTCCTCCAGTGCTGCGGCGAAGGTCACCGACTTTCCGGTGGAGCCCGGTTCGAAGGACTGGGTCAGTGCCAGCGGGCGGCGGAACAGCTCATCGGTGGCCGCCGGATCTGCCGGGTCCACGGTCTCCGAATCGGCCATGGTCAGGATTTCGCCCTCGCTGCCCTCGCGCAGGTCCACCACGGTGGCGTTGCCCCATTGGGCGTTGTACTCGTTGGCCTTGGCGGCGATGGCCTCCTGGGCGAACCACTGCAGGTCCTGGTCGATGGTCAGCCGCACGTCCTGGCCGTCCTGGGCCGGGGTCTCCTCGTAGGTGGCGGTGGGGATGCGCACTCCGTCGGCGCCCACCTCGTAGATCCGCTCGCCGGGCTCGCCGGTCAGCGCCTCGTCCTGGGCTCTCTCGATGCCTTCCAGCGGGCCGTCGGAGCCTACGAATCCCACCACGGATCCGGCGACCGAGCCTGCTGGGTAGGTGCGTTCGGAGACCGGTTCGGAGTAGACGCCGGGGGCGCGCAGCGCCATCACCTGCTGGTGCACCTCGGGGGTGACGCTGCGGGCGATGACTGAGTAGTGGATCTCCTCAGCGGTGAGCGCTTCCAGCACCTCGCTGTACTCCCGGTCCAGGATGGTGGCCAGCTCCTGGGCAGTCTGCTCGATGGTCACCGGGCGCTGCAGCCCCAGGGCCTCATCGGCCACGGTGTACTCCCCGATCAGCCGAGGGTCGGCGACAATGTCGTAGTGGTCAGCGCTTGAAGCCATCAGCCGGTTCTGCGAGTCCAGGATGTTCCCGCGGGCCGCGGGCAGCTCCACGGTGTGCAGCCGGTTGGACACGGCGTCCTGGGCGTGACCGGCCGGGTCCAGGCCCTGGATGTGGAAGAGCCTTCCGCCGAGCACTACCAGCATGGCCAGCACAATGGCCAGGCCGATGCGCATCCGCAGTGAGAGGGTTCGCGCCATAGGTGCGTGCTCCTTGCGGGTTACTCGGTCACGTCGGGTGCTGGGATGGTTCCGCCGTTGAGTGCGGAGCCGGCTCTGGTGACGGTCTCCTGACTGCCGGCTCCATTCTCACCCGCCGGGGTCTCGGTGAGCGTGTGCAACGCGCCGGCGCCCAGAACTCCGGAGGGTGCGGCCTCGGCCTGCTCGGCCACATCGGCTGCGGCAGTCTCCGGCTGGCTGTAGCCGGGGGCGCCCACAAAGTTGGAGGGCACCTGAGAGTTGGAGGCCTCCTCTGCGGAGCTGACGATCTCCCTGCTGTGCAGGTCGAAGGTGCCGGCGGTGGCGGGCATCACCATACCCACCGTCACCGCGGAGTTGGAGAGGCTCTGCGGGGACTCCAGGAACTGCACCTGCTGGGCCAGGGCCTGGTTCTGATGCACCAGGTCCCGGTGCTGGTTGGTCAGCTGCACCACCTGGTACTGGGAGTTGGCCACGTGGATGTTGACCGCGAGCACCGCGCCTAAGGCGGAGAGCAGAAGCAGCAGCACCCCGGCGATCAGTCCGCGCTGGCGGCGGCGCACCGTGGGCAGTGCCTGCAGCGCAGGCTGGGCCTTGGCCCGCCCGCGCTGGGAGCCCTGGCCCTCGGTACGGTCGGCGGTGCGCAGCTCCTCTGCTGGCAGAACGCTCATAGGCTACTCCTTGCCATTGTCCTGATCTTCTCAGCTGCCCGCAGCTTCGCGGAGGCGGCTCGCGGGTTCTGGACGATTTCGTCCTGCTGGGGTGATTCGGCTCCGCGCAGCAGCAGCCGGAAGGTGGGTTTGTGCTCCTCCAGCTCCACCGGCAGCCCGGCCGGGGCCGAGGAAGTGCTCCGCTGGGCGAAGGCCCGTTTGACGATGCGGTCTTCCAGGGAGTGGTAGGACAGCGCCACGACGACGCCGCCGGGGACCACTGCGTCCATGGCTGCCGGTACTGCCCGCTTGAGCACCTCCAGTTCGCGGTTGACCGCAATCCGGATGGCCTGGAAGCTGCGTTTGGCCGGGTGTCCGCCGGTGCGCTTGGCCGCTGCGGGCACCGCGGAGTCGATCACTGCGGCCAGCTGCGCGGTGGTGGTCAACGGTGCTGAGTCCCTGGCGCGGATGATCGCGGAGGCGATCCGCCCGGAAAAGCGCTCCTCACCGTATTCGGAGAGGATCTGTTTGAGCTCTGCCTGACTGATGGTGGCCAGCAGCTCGGCGGCGGTGGGGTCCTGGGAGTCGGCGCTGGAGTCCATGCGCATATCCAGCGGCGCGTCATAGGAGTAGGCGAAGCCCCGTTGTGCCTCATCCAGCTGCAGAGAGGAGACTCCGAGGTCGAACAGCACCCCGGTGAGCACCTCATGCTCGGCCAGTCCTGCTGCGACTTCGGCCACCTGGTCGTAGACTGCCCGGACGCTGCGGAACCGGGGGCCGAACCGCTGAAGCCTCTCCTCTGCCAGCTGCAGTGCCTGGGGGTCCCGGTCGATGCCGACCACAGTGGCCTCGGGCACGGCCTCCAGCACTGCTTCGCTGTGCCCGCCCATACCCAGAGTGGCGTCGATGATCACCACAGCGGCGTCGTCGTTCTGCAGGAATCCCCGGCAGGCGGTGGCCAGCAGCTCGGTGCAGCGCTCGCGCATGACCGGCACATGCTTCTGGGCTGCCTGTGCGCTCATACTCACCTCCGCTGCGTCGTGCTGAGCACCTGGACGAATCCGGCCCTTGAATCTGCTCCCCCACCGGGGCCGGGGCCGCCTGACATCGGGGAAGTGAAGTCAGGATGCGCCGGTCCGGTAAGGAGGCTCACTCAAGGGCCGTCATGTTCTGTTGTCAGAAGAGGCCGGGGATGGCTTCCTCGTCAGTGGAGGAGAACTCGGACTCCTTCTCCTCCAGGTAGGTGTTCCAGGCCGCGCTGTCCCAGATCTCGGCGCGGTCACCCGCTCCGATCACTGTGACCTCCCGGCCCAGTCCCGCGTACTCCCGCAGGCCCGGGGGGATGGTGATCCGGCCCTGCTTATCCGGGGTCTCGTCGGAGGCCCCGGATAGGAACACGCGAATGTAGTCACGTGCCTGGCGGGAGGTCAGCGGCGCCTGCCGCATCTGTGCATGCACTGCCGCGAACTGATCAGTGCTGAACACGTAGATGCAGCGTTCCTGCCCGCGAGTCAGAACCAGCCCGGCTGTGAGCTCGTCCCGGTATTTCGCCGGCAGAATCAGGCGGCCCTTATCGTCCAGGCGAGGGGTGTAGGTGCCCAGAAACATGGCGCCTGACTCCTCACTTGTCCGATCCGGTGCCGTCTCAGCCCAGAGCCTGGCGGCTCCGGTTTTCCTCAATCACCTCGGCACTGTCAGCAAGCTGCCACTGCTCTCGGCTCAATCGGTCTTCCATCACGCTCCACTTTACTCCACTTTCCCCCACTTTCCAACCACATTTGGCCGCACTTCTCCCCTCTGAGTTGTTTTCGAGGACGACGACGCCCACTAATCCCCTGCTGACTTGGGGTTTTGCATGGTGGGGTGGAGTGGAGAGTAGTGGGGAGCGCGGTGGAGCGCTATGGGCGGCGTCGTGCCCTCCGGGCAGAAAAATGCCCCCGCGCCGGTCAGCGCAGGGGCTCAGTGGTGGAAAGTGGAGGGGCTACTGTTGGCGGCGCTTTTCCCACTTTTCCTCCATGGAGGACATGAAGGAGCCGCCGGAGGGGCTGGGGGCGGGGGCCCTGGGCCCGGTGCCTCCGGAGCCGCCGCCGTTTCCGTTGCCGCTGTTTCCGCCGGATCGGGGAACCGAGGGCCCGCCAGCGGTGGCGAAGTAGACACCGGCTCCCATCACGATGAAGCCGAGAATGCCTACCGGGATCAGCTGCTGGTAGATGCCCAGGATGAGCACTCCGATGCCCACCACTGTTACGAGCAGGCCGAGCACCAGATTGCGGACGTTGAACTTACCGCCGACAGGAGATTCTTCAAGCGAGCTGGCAAAGCTGGGGTCCTCGGTCTGAAGCTGCTGCTCCAGCTCTTTCAGCAGCCGCTGCTCGCGTTCCGACAGTGGCATGGGATGCTCCTTGGGTCTCCTGTGGTCTCTGGATCCCCAGTCTATCTTCTTGACCCCTTCACCACATAGCCGGAAGCGAATCTGTGATCGAGTTGTCACGTGATACCCAGGAACTCTCCAGACTCAGTCGGTGTCCCCGTCTTCTCTGGGGTCCAGCAGTGCGGCTGGACGCACAGCTGAGCCGGGAAATTTCCCGGCCACCCGGTCCAGGGCACGCTGGGCGGCCAGCCAGTCGTCGTCATGGGCGTCGAAGCTGAGTTGCAGGCTGCCATCGGCGGCTCCCAGGCGTTCGGCCCGGATGCCGACCAATCGCACCGGCTGGACGCGCGGCCCGAGTCCTGCCAGCATCCGCACTGCATGCCGGTGCAGCTCTGGAGCCGACTGGGTGCCGTGCGGCAGGGTTGCCGAGCGGGTGAGCGTGGAGAAGTCCCGCCAGCGCAGCTTGAGGCTCACCCCGTGGGCAGCCACTTCCGCAGCACGCAGCCTGGCGGCCACCTTATGGGCCAACCGCAGCAGCTCTCTGCGCAGCTGGTCCTCAGAGTGCACATCAGCGGCGAAGGTCTCCTCCGCCCCGATGCTCTTCTCCACCCGGTGCGGCTCCACCTCGCGAGGGTCAATCCCCCAGGCCAGATCGTGCAGCTGCTCCCCCACCGCGCCCAGCCGGCGGGCCAGCGCCTGCTTGGGGGTCTCGGCGATCTGAGCTACGGTGCGCAGCCCCATACCGGCCAGCGCCTCTGCGGTCTTGGCCCCGACTCCCCACAGTTCGGTGGCCGCCAGACTGTGCAGGAACTCGGTGCGCCTCTGTGGCGGGACCACCAGCAGTCCGTCCGGCTTGGCCTTGGTGGAGGCGATCTTGGCGATGAACTTGCGGTCGGCGATGCCCACGGTGGCGGGCAGTCCCACCCGCTCGCGCAGTCCGGTACGGATCAGCCGACCCATCTGCTCAGGATCACCCAGGCGGCGTCGTGCTCCGGTGAGGTCCAGAAAGGCCTCGTCCACGCTGAGCTGCTCCTTGCGGTGGGTCAGCGTGTCGAAATACTCCATGATGGCTGCCGAGAGCTCCCGGTAGCGGTGCATCTGCGGCGGGATAATCACCGAGTCCGGGCTGAGTCGGCGTGCCCTGGTCAGCGGCATCGCTGAGCGCACCCCGTCGGTGCGTGCCTGGTAGGAGGCTGAGAGCACCACATAACGGCCCTCACTGACATGGCCTACTGCCGCGCTGGCGCGTTGGCGCGGGTCCCCGACGTCATGGGCTCCGCCGGCCACAATGATCTTGCGGCCGCGCAGCTCCGGCTTGTCCAGCAGCTCGGCCTCTACGTAGAAGGCGTCCATATCCACATGCGCGATGATCGGCGCGCCGGCCCCCTGCGTCCTGGACTGCTGCGAACCCATAGGATCAAGGGTATGCCCACCGTTGGAGATACCGGAGCCTCACCGTTCCCCCCGCCCGGCGGCAGCGAGCTCGTGCAGAACGTGAAGATCAGGTGCCAGGCGCTGCTGGAGGACAAACGGGCTGAGATTGCTGCCATCGATCCTGACGCCGCTCCCCTGGTGGATGCGCTGCTGGAACTCACAGCCGGGGGCAAGAAGATGCGCCCGCTGCTGGGCTGGCTGGGCTGGCGGGCCGCCGCGGGAGACAATGATCCTGAGGCTGCTGATCCTGTGGCTGCCGCTGCCCATCCGGCAGTGGTCGGCCTCGGGGTGGCCCTGGAGCTCTTCCAGGCTGCCGCCCTGGTCCATGATGACATCATTGATCGATCCGCAACCCGGCGTGGGGCACCCAGCACGCATAAGCGCTTCGAAAGCCTGCACAGCCGGGCACAGTTCGGCGGAGACCGGGAGCATTTCGGCGCCGCAGGCGGAATCCTCAGCGGTGATCTGGCGCTGGCCTGGGCTTCTGAGGCCTTCGAGCAGGCGCGTCAGGCTGCGGGCAGCCCTGCAGAAGAAGCCTGGGGGATCTTCCGACGGATGCACACCGAGGTCATCACCGGCCAATACCTGGATGTTCTGGCGGAGGTGGACCTGAACCTGGGCGATGAGCAGGCCCTGCAGCGGGCCCGGCGGATCGCTGTCTACAAATCAGCCAAGTACAGCGTTGAGTATCCGGTGCTCTTAGGCGCTGCCCTCAACAGCGGGTCTGCGGCGCTTCTGGCGGCTCTCTCTGAGTCCACTCTGCCCCTGGGCGAAGCATTTCAGCTTCAGGATGACCTGCTCGGAGTCTTCGGCGATCCTGAGGTCACCGGCAAACCGGTCGGTGATGACCTGCGGGAGGGAAAGCGCACCCAGCTCATCAGCTATGCAGTGGGCAGACTCCCCGCCGCGGCGGCCGCCGAGCTTAAGCAGCTCCTCGGCAGCCCCCATCTGGCAGAGCCCGAAGTCCGCAGCGCTCGCAGGCTCATCGTTGAGTCTGGCGCGCTGGCTGAGGTAGCGCGGAACATCGAGCAGCTGCGGGAGGATTCCTCGAAGTCACGTCATATGCTCGGTGAGCAGGGCGCCCCGCCCCAGGTGCTCAGTGACCTTGAGGTTCTGGGGCAGGCTCTGCTGGCGCATACCGCGCGCCTGCTGACCTCCCGCACGTCCTGAGCGTGTGTTCAGGCTGACTTCGATACCCTGAACCAATGAGCTCAGAGGACAGCTGGATCGGCGCCACCATCGGTGAGCGCTACACGATCCAGAAGCGTGTGGCGCGCGGGGGCATGTCCACCGTCTACCTGGCCACCGATTCCCGGCTGCACCGGGATGTGGCCATCAAGGTGCTCTTCCCGCATATGGCCGAGGACCGCAAGGTGGTCCAGCGCTTTGAGCAGGAGGCCCGCAACTCTGCACTGCTCAGCCATCCCAATGTGGTCCAGGTGCTCGACCAGGGGCAGACCCGTGAGACCGCCTATATGGTCATGGAGTATGTGCCGGGTGCCACTCTGCGCACGCTGCTCAAGCGGGGCCCGATGACTCCACGCCTGGCCCTGGCCTATGGTCAGGCGATCCTGGGCGGGCTGGGTGCTGCGCACCGGGCGGGGCTGGTGCACCGCGACATCAAGCCAGAGAATGTGCTGGTCTCCCCCGAGGGGCGGATCAAACTGGCCGACTTCGGGCTGGCGCGGGCGGCCACCCATCACTCCGGGACATCCACCCTGATGGGCACCGTGGCCTATATCGCACCGGAGCTGCTCTCCGGAGAGCGCGCCGATGAGCGGGCTGACATCTATGCGGTGGGCATCCTGCTCTACGAGATGCTCACCGGGGTCCAGCCCTATACCGGGGACACCCCGGTCCGGGTGGCCTTCCAGCATGTGAACTCCACGGTGCCCGCGCCCTCTTCCTATGTTCCGGGACTGGCCGCGCCGCTGGACGATCTGGTGCGGGAAGCTACCCGCAGCGATCCGGTAGACCGCCCCAAGAACGCTGATGAGCTGCTTCAGCTGCTGGAGTCTGCCCGGGAGCAGCTCTCGGCAGAGGACCTGGACTTTGAGGGCGCCATCGCCAAGCATCATCGGCACAACCCGCCTCCCCCTGCAGATGCAACAGGGTACGACGACGCCGCAGCGACCTCCTCTGCCACCCAGGTGATGCCGGCTGCCGGTTCACCCGGCTCCGCGGCCTCGGCCGGGACTCCTCCGGAACTCGCTGAGGAGACCGACCACGAGGACACCACAGTGGCGGTATCCTCCGAAGACTTCCCGACCGCCGATGACGGGACTTTCGATAGGGACCCCGAGGTCTGGGACCCGCTGAATGCGCAGCATCCTGCGGACCCCGTCGGGGAGGATGCCACCGCAGCGCTGACCCAGCCGGCAGCGGCTCCTCCGCCGCCCGCCCCTCGGCCCCAGGCCCCGCAGCAGGCCCAGCCCGCAGACCCCTGGGCCACACTGGCCGAGGAGGACCGTCAGACGGTGGCCGAAGTCCCTCTGCAGCTGGGCAGGCTCAGCGTGGACGATGCTGACACCGGCCAGCAGGCCGCTTCGAAGCCCAAGACCCCATCCGGGGCAAGGAGGCGCGGCAGCTATGATCCGCGGGCGGGTAAGAAGCAGCGGCAGCGGCCCATGGAGCAGCTGGACGGTCCCAGCCCGGCACGGCAGGCAGTGGCGGGCGTCGTCGTCATCATGATCACCGCACTGCTGATGCTGCTGGGCTACCAGCTGGGGATCAGCAACAGCATCATCCCCCCGCTGGGCGGATAGGCCGGCAGCTCACCTGGGCTATTTGACCTGGGTGAGGGCCTCAGCCACCAGGAAGGCCATCTCCAGGGACTGCTTATGGTTCAGTCGCGGGTCCACCAGGGACTCGTAACGGGAGTTGAAGGCTGACTCGTCGATCACATCGGAGCCGCCGAGGCATTCGGCCACATCATCGCCGGTCATCTCCACGTGCAGCCCGCCGGGGTAGGTGCCGGCGGCCTGGTGGACCTGGAAGAATCCGCGGACCTCGTCCATCACGTCATCGAATCTGCGGGTCTTGTACCCGTTCTTGGCGGTGATGGTGTTGCCGTGCATCGGGTCAGTCACCCAGACCACCTTGGCTTGCGCATCGCGCACTGCTTCCACCAGGGGCGGCAGTTTCTGGCGGATATTCGCCGCTCCCATCCGGGTGATGAAGGTCAGTCGACCGGGCTCACGGGTGGGGTCGAGCTTCTCGATCAGCGCCAGCACGGTCTCCGGGGTGGTGGAGGGCCCCAGCTTCACGCCGATCGGGTTGCGCACCCGGGAAAGGTAGTCCACATGGGCACCGTCCAGGTCGCGGGTCCGCTCACCGATCCACACGAAGTGACCGGATGTCACGTAGGGCTTGCCGGTGCGGGAGTCAATGCGGGTCAGGGCGCGTTCATAGTCCAGCAGCAGGGCCTCATGGGCGGAGTAGAACTCGGTGCGCTTGAGCCCCTCGAACTCCACCCCGCAGGCGCTCATGAACCGCACCGCGCGGTCGATCTCTCCGGCGATGCGCTCATACTTGGCGTGGGCGGGGTTCTCCATGAACCCTTTGTTCCACTGCTGGACGGCACGCAGATCGGCGAAGCCGCCCTCGGTGAAGGCGCGGATCAGGTTCAGTGTGGAGGCCGCTTTGTGGTAGGCCTCCACCATGCGTTTGGGGTCGGGCAGCCGCGATTCCGCGGTGAAGTCGAAGCCGTTGACAATCTCGCCGCGGAAGCTGGGCAGGGTCACCTCGCCGCGGGTCTCTGAGTCTGAGCTGCGCGGTTTGGCGTACTGGCCGGCCATTCGGCCCATTTTCACCACTGGCAGAGCGGCACCGTAGGTGAGTACGACTGCCATCTGCAGCAGGGTTTTGACCTTGGCGCTGATCTTGTCTGCGGTGATATCGCTGAAGGTCTCAGCGCAGTCCCCGCCCTGGAGCAGGAAGGCTTCGCCCTGGGCCACCTTGGCAAGCCGCCGCTTGAGCTTGTCCACCTCACCGGCGAAGACCAGCGGCGGGTTGGCGGAGAGCTTGGCGTAGGCGGAGTCGAAGTCAGGATGATCCTGCCAATGCGGCTGCTGCTTCAGCGGAAGGTCGCGCCAGCGGTCAAGACCCGGATACTCGGCAGCACCGGTGTGAACGATCTCACCGGGGGCTGTCAGCGGGGTCTCGACGCGGGGCTCTTCTGCAACAGTCACCCCCATAGGGTAATGGTGGAGGTTGCAGCCCGCCTAATGTGCCAGGACAGCGGTCCACATGGTGGAAACCGCCGTCCGGAGCACCTGTCAGGCCTGGGTTGCGCGGGCCTCTGCGGCTTCCGCGTAGAGCGAGTCCACAGCCTCTGCGTAGTCCTTCATGATGTCGGCGCGGCGAATCTTCATGGAGGGGGTCAGATGCCCGGATTCGATGGTGAAGTCACTCTCCAGCAGTTTGAACTCCCGGATTGATTCTGCCTTGGAGACCGACTCATTGGCCTTGTCCACCACAGACTGGACGTGGTCGATGATCTTCTGGTCCTCGATCAGCTCGCTGACCGGGGTATCGGGCTTGATGCCGTGGGACTCCAACCATGCTGGGAGGGTCTCGGCGTCCAAGGTGATCAGTGCTGCCACGAAGGGCCGGCCGTCGCCGACCACCACGGCCTGGGAGACGATGGCATCGGCCCGGATCTGGTCCTCCAGCTGGGCTGGTGCTACGTTCTTGCCTGCGGCAGTGACCAGGATCTCCTTCTTTCGGCCGGTGATGGTCAGGAAGCCCTCGGAGTCCAGGGAGCCGATATCGCCGGTGCGGAACCAGCCGTCCTCCATGAAGGACTCCTCATCGGCATCCGGACGGTTGCGGTAGCCGCGGAATACGCAGATGCCCTTGCCCAGGATCTCGCCGGACTCGTCGATCCGCACGGCGTGGCCGGGCAGCGGCTGGCCCACTGAGCCGATCTTGGTGGCGCTGGGGGTGTTGACCGTCAGCGGAGCGGTGGTCTCGGTGAGGCCGTAGCCCTCCATCACGTGCAGGCCGATGCCTTTGAAGAAGAAGCCCAGCCGCGCCCCGAGAGGTGAGCCCCCGGAGACTGCGTACTGCACCTGGCCGCCCATCCGGGCGCGCAGCTTGGAGTAGACGAGCTTGTCGAAGAGTCCGTGCTTGAGCTTGAGCCCCAGACCGGGCTTGCCGTCCTGGGTTGCTTTGGCGTAGTCAATGGCAGTCTGGGCGGCTTTCTGGAAGATGCTGCCCTTGCCGTCTGCATCGGCCTTCATCATCGCCGCGTTGTAGATCTTCTCGAACACGCGGGGCACGGCCAGCAGGAAGGTGGGCTGGAAGGTGCCGAGGTCGTCCACCAGCTCTTTGATGTCAGAGGTATGGCCGACCCGGGCGCCGGCTGCTACGCAGATCACTGAGATGAACCGCGCGAAGACATGGGCCAGCGGGATGAACAGCACGGTGGAGGCGTTGATGTTGATGGCCTCCTTGAGGGAGGCCAGGGCGTTGAGGCTGAGCTCCGCGAAGTTGCCGTGGGTCAGCTCGCAGCCCTTGGGCTTACCGGTGGTGCCCGAGGTGTAGATGATGGTGGCCAGGTCCTCGAGGTTTGCTGCCGAACGGCGGGACTCCAGCTCCTCCTCGGGGATGTCCTTGCCGGCGCTGCGCAGCTCGTCGAGGTCCTCGCCCTCAATGGTGAGCAGTTCTTTGACCGATTCCAGCTTCTCCTGGATGATGGCTCGGTCCACTGCTTTGGCGTGCGAGTCGGTCTCAGTGAAGACCAGTTTGACATCGGAGTCCTGCACGATCCAGGCGATCTGGGAGGGTGAGGAGGTCTCGTAGATCGGCACGGTGACCGCTCCGGCGTACCAGATGGCGAAGTCCAGCAGTGTCCACTCATACCGGGTGGCGGCCATGATGGCCACTTTCTCCCCGGGCTCGATCCCCTTGGCGATCAGGCCCTTGGCCAGGGTGACGACGTCGTCGCGGAACTCAGCTGCCGTCACATCAGTCCACTCACCCGGGGTCAGTTGACGGCCGAAGAGAGCGTTACCGGGATTCTCAGCAACCTGTCGCTCCAGCAGATCGGTGATGTTGAGGTCCTGCTCAACCTCTACTGCGGCGGGTATGGCATATTCTTTCACGCGCTTCTCCTCCCAGGGGATGTGCCGGGCTCATAGACTTACTGGCCAGTATATGTGTTGGAGGACACACTAGCAGCACCTATGAGCTACCAGCGAAGCGCTGCAGCGACTACAACCTCTGCAGTTCAGCTCAGCCGATGAGCCGCAAGCGCAGCGATTCGCCGACTTCGTCGTGATGGCCAGCGTAAGCTCGCCGAGAGGGCCGGGGTATGGACTGCGGCCCGGTACCAGCTCAGAGCCGTGCGCCGTCGTCGCTTCCTGAGCGTTTGGAGGGCATCTGCATAAACAGCACCACCAGCCCGAAGATCGCCATCCCGAGCAGTGCGGCCACAGTCCAGCCGGACTGGAAGGTAGCGGGCAGGAAACCGCCCAGGAACGGGTAGAGGATCAGCGCGAGGATGCCGAGGATCATCAGCACCGCCCCGATGACTACTCCGGGCTTGGCCCCGGCCACCGGGCTCTTAGGGTTCGGCGGGCGGAAGTCATCCTCCGGCTCCGCGGGAGTGTAGTCACGTGGGCCGCGGGCGCCGAGGTTCTTGGGGACCGGGCGCCCGGGCTGGGGCCGGGAGGTCCGGCGCCGGTAGTAGGAGTCACCATCAGGTCGCTTGTGCATGGCACCAGAGTATCGGTTCAAGCGCTTAGAGTAGTAGCGGTTCACCGACCGAGACCTCAATGCCGGCCGAGAGGAAGAGACTGCACGTGGGCTCTCTGCTGTTCTACAACAATGCCAAGCGCTTCCTGGTGGGACCGGCGGTCAACACCATCTTCCGGCCCTGGGTCAAGGGATTGGACAATGTGCCGGCTGAGGGTGCGGCGATCCTGGCCTGCAACCACCTGTCCTTCTCCGATTCGGTGTTCATCCCGGTGGCTATCCCGCGTCCGGTCCGATTCCTGGCCAAGAACGACTATTGGAAGCGCAAGGGCGTCTCCGGGCTGTGGAGCCGCTGGTTCTTCGACATCACCGGGCAGATCCCGATGGACCGTTCTGGCGGGGCGGCCAGCCAGAACTCCTTGGACAACGGGGCTGCCGCCCTGGGCAACGGTGATCTGCTGGGCATCTACCCCGAAGGCACCCGCTCCCCCGATGGCAGGCTCTATCGCGGCAAGCTGGGGGTGGCGCAGCTGGCCCTGCGCGCCCAGGTCCCGGTGATCCCGATGGCGCTGATCGGCACGGATAAGGTCCAGCCTATTGACCGGAACATCCCGCGCATCCACCGGGTGGGGCTGATCATCGGCGAACCGCTGCACTTTGAGGGCTACTACGGCAATGTGGGCGATAGGTTTGCCCAGCGCGCGGTCACCGACCAGATCATGAGCCAGATCATGCGGCTCTCCGGGCAGGAGTATGTAGATGTCTACGCCTCGGTGGCCAAGCAGAAGCTGGAAGCCCAGAAGCGCGAGCAGAAGTAGCACGACGCCGCCCCCATCAGGCGGGCCGGGTATGACACGCCCGGCCCAGCACCACGTTTATGACCTATCACCCCCTATAACCCAAGCAGTACCCCAGGGCTGGTGCAGCAGCAAGGCGCACCCACAGCGACAACAGGACCGGCCAAACCCGCACCACCAAGAAAAACACGCCTATGTCGCCCGTCCAGTTCCGGCGCTGTGAGGAATGAGCCGAGGGCGACCAGGGCGTTCGGTGTCTCGGTGAGACGTCGTTGCGCTCGGGCGATCGTCTGCGGATCAGGATCGACGCCGATCACTCCCGTGGCTTTCGTTGCAAGCTTCTCTACCCGGGGCCCTCCCCGCAGCCGATGTCGAGCACATCCCCACCTCGCAGTGGCACAGCCGCGAGCATTTCCGCGTGGTACGCGGTGTTATGGTTCCAGTAGTCGACCATCGGCCTCGTCGACTTACAGGCCAGGAGAGTTACCTCGTGTGGTGGACGACGAGCGTCGCACGCCCAACTGACTCACCTCGGGTAGCGCAGGTCCGAGCCGCGGTTTACGACCCCGGGTGTCCTCGCCGCCGACGCGGTTGCTGCGCTCGGTGAGCGCGACGAGCGCGAGGTGACGGTCGGCGGTCCAACACACCAGCCGACCTCGCTGATCCTTCGTGCGACCGAGGATGCCCGCCTCAGCCAGTTCAGTCAGCGCCCGATGCACCGCCGCAGGCGAGACGGATAGGCGCGTGCTGACGGACTCGGCGGTGAGCACCGGGTCCGAGGCGAGCGTGTCGAGGATTCGCAGCACAACGGCATCCCGTCGGGGCACTGCCGGGTTCAGGCCACGGTCACGGCGGAAAGCGATAAACCGGTCGTACACCTCGCGGTCGAGCACAGCGATGTCCTCCGCCAGCCTCACCGCGTTCCCCGCGGCCTTCTCCGCCGCCTGCGCGAAGCCAATCACCCACTCATCAAGCGCAGGCGGATCGGCACGATAGCCGGTGAGTCCGGCGATATAGGCATCGGTGTCTCCGGCGAAGACGGCGCTGATCGGGATGAGTGCGTTCCGTAGTGCGTCGGCGCGGCGCAGGATCGTGTGGATGAGCGCGCGCCCGGTGCGGCCGTTGCCGTCGATGAACGGGTGGATGGTCTCGAATTGTGCGTGCGCGATCGCGGTCCGCACGACCGGATTCCCGCCCGTCTCGGTGACGAAACGGGCGAGGTCGGCCACGAGGCGGGGCACCTCGGTTTCCGGCGGCGGCACGAACGCCGCCCGCAGCGGCGACCAACCGGGCCCGCCGACCCAGTTCTGCTCCTGCCGCAGCCCGCGTTCCAAACGCGGCTCGATCACGTGCTGGAGATCCACGATGTCGTCGGCCGTGATGTCACGCCTGTGGTCGGCCAACTCGGCGATGGCCGCCTCCGTGGCCCGCACATTCGCCACGACGTCCAAAGCCTGGCGCGGCCCCTGATGCAGCAGCTCCGCGATCGCCAGGCGCTTCGGAGTGACCCGGTTGCCCTCAATCCACGACGACGAGATGGACTCCGACCGAATCAGCAGATGGTTCAGATACCGACCACGTACCCCGATCCGCTCATCCGCGCGGGCAAGCACCGCCAACGCATCCTCCGCCGCGCCCTGCGCCTCGGCACCGAGCGACGGGAGCCTGCCGCCCAGCTCGTCGGGCACGTAGGCCAGATAACGACCAGGAGCACGATCCTTGCGGCTCAGGCCGCTCGCCTCCTCGGGATGCCACAGACGCTCGACAGACTCACCCATCACAACCTCCCTTCCGCAGTCGATATTTCTACTTTAGATGATCTAAGTGAGAAATGATACAAAAGGGTTCACGGTTAGGGAGACAAGTCGACGTCACCCCACGCGAGGTGTACCAGGAGCGCTATGACAGGCAGACCGCCTCGGGCACTCCACCATCACCACCACGATGAACACCTACAGCCATGTCACCCCGACGATGCAGAAGGCCACAGCCGACCGCTTCGCGGCCCATCTCGGGAACGCTTAGCACATATCTCGGCACATGGCACGAAAATGGCCCCAACCCGGAGTACAAAACCCCAGGTCAGAGGCCACTTAACACTCGTGCGCGAGGGGGACTTGAACTGCCCATCGCGCTCGTACATGGAGATACACAACTAGTACCTCGCTCCGCATGAAATCAACGATCTAGAGGTCCAGGCCAACGAGTAACAACGTCGAGATTCGTCTAGATACATGGTCGGTGCCCCATCGTTTGCCCCATGGAGGTGAGTGCCGGGACCTCTGGCGTGTCGGGCGACCTCGATTCCGTCGATACTCGGTGTCATGACGAGTGAAGGTGCCGGTTAGTCAGAAGCATGAAGTCCCTGAGAAGCTCGTTGCCGGTAACCTCTATGTCCCAGTCGGGGCGGTTGAACTCGTCAGCAGACAGCAGGAAGTACAGCCCCTCCTCGGCCTCATCACCATAAGCACCGACCCGCCGTGCCCGTCCGACGGTTTGGTAACCCAAAGACGCTGAGACCCCTTGTGACGGCTTGTTCCACGAGTTGGCGCCGGACTGTGCATATTCTGCATTGAAGTGGTCAAAGGCCCAGAGCAGCATGGCGGCCCGCATCTCTTTACCAAGACCCTGCCCCTGGTGATCGCGACGCATCCAGGAGCCCGAATTCACAGTGCGCATCACCCGATAATTTCTGGCGTTGACGTCCTGGACCCCGATCAGAAGCCCCTCCGAGCGGTCGTCGTTCTTCAAGAATACTCCGAGCATGAGGTACCAGTGGTCTGGGCCGATCTTGGCGCGCTGACTCCAGATGTAGGGCAGCGAGTTCCTTGCCATCGCCTCCGGTGGGTTGTCATCCCACGGTGTGAGGAATGGGCATTTCTCCGTGTTCCGGATACCAGATGATGCTGCCGCCAGGAAGCCCGCGAAATCAGTCTCCCGAACTTGCCGCAGGACTAGTCGCGGCGATTCGATCCGCAGCCCGAATGGCGGCCACACTTCTTCCAACGACAGTGAGGGATCGTTCTTGGGAACCTGAAACTCTGCCATCACACAAGTCTATCGATCCTTTGGGGCTGGACAGCGGAGACCGCTGCCCGGGGAGTGAGCACGAAAGCGTTCACGACCCGAGAGGAACCCGCTATGCCATCGCTACAGCAGAAGCTGGCTGACCAAATCCGCGCCAACGAAGAGTCCTTCCAGGCGATCTTCACCGCGCTGGATGCAGGAGAGAGCCACGAGGGCCGGGACCCTATGGACTCGCTGCACGAGGAACCGCTTGAAGTGGTCCTCCAGCGCCAGGTCTCCATCGTGCTGACCACCGGAGGCCCGCACGTGGAGATCGTGGCCACCCTCGATACCGAGAGGAGCATCACCAGAGCTTCTTGGCACTCCTACTGGGGAGGGGAGAAAATCGAGAAGGTCATTGGTTCCGATAAGGCTGTCTACCGAGCCATCGAGTATTTCGTCGAAGGTGTCTTGGTGGCATGACGACCTAACAGCAGCAACTCCCCAGGGGCGGTGTGCGCCGCTTTGAGAACGACGAATATCTCGCATACATCGACTATGACCCCCGGACCCACCGCGACGTCTTCGTCGTGGTCGTGAGGGGGAAGTTGCCCGATGGTGCCCGCTTCCACATGCTGGAGGACTTCCGGGAGACCTACCGCGAGGCCCGCGCCCTGGTGAAGAAGACCACCGGACTATGACCACACCACCCAAGATGCCCGCCTGGTGCTCCGGCACCGGGCGGGTTTTCTTTTTGGTCGGAGGCGAAGGGCTCCCATAGAGCAACTTGGCAACATGGAACTTGAACTCGACCGGACTCAAAACCCAGGCCTCACTTACTCCACTGCTGATCCCGCTCCTTCTCCTCCGGTACCAGCAGTGCCAGTTTCCGCTCGACCTCCTGCGTGGGGCTCAGCTTCGGCACAACATCTAAGCGGCATTGAGGTTTGTGGTGCCGCAAAAAGCCGATCTAGATAATCGTCGATGGACTTCAGCACTGCATCGGTGTCTATAACTCCGAGTTCGAGCAATGGAGTGAAGCCGGTCAGCGCGAGGAGGAGATTTGTCTCCACCACGGGGTCACGGCCCCGAGCAATGTGCCCATCAGTGATCGCTTGCCGGATCAGGCTCTCAACCATCGAGCGTCCATCGCGTAGCCCCGCCCGGGCCTGTTCTCGCAGTGACTCATCATGAAGTGCCTCGAGCACGTATGCGGCACTCATGCGACTTCTGGCGCGACTGTCGGAATACAGCGGCAGCATCTCGGTGAGCACGATTCTCAGCACCTCTCGAGGATGGTCTGGCGTCTCGAGCTCATCCAAGCGATGTTGGATGCGGTGGGACGTCTCAGCGGAGGCGTGTTCCATCGCGAAGGTCAGCATCTCTGTTCGAGACGAGAAGTAGTGCTGCACTTGCCCAAGAGACGCTCCCGCCTCCCGGGCGACCTCGCGCATGGACGCCTGCGCCCACCCATGTTGATCAACGACCTGCCAGAGGGCGCGTGCGATCAGGTCCTGCCGTTGGCGATGGTCTACCTGCTTGGGCATCCTTGACCTCCTCTGTTTTTCAATACGCATGACATAATACATGTGACTTGAAAAAGGAGGGAGTCACCATGAACTACTGGCCGCCGCCCGCCAGGTTCTGTGAACCGGCCGCTTTCGCCGTCGACATCGAGGTCACCATTGCGCTGATGGCCGACTATCAGATCCGCAAAGCTACTGAACGCGGTGAGTTCGATGACCTTCCAGGCAGCGGAGAACCGCTTGACCTTTCGGATAGCTACGATCCCGATTGGTGGTTCAAGAGTCTGCTCAAGCGTGAGAAGCTGGCGCTTCTGCCTCTCTCTGTGGAGTTGCGTAAGAGGGACGCTGAGCTCGATGCCAAGCTCGACCAGCTGCCGAACGAAGAGGCAGTGCGCCAGGAGATAGAGACATTCAATCAAAGTGTGATCCGTGCTCGCTATGAGCCGCCAGAGGGCCCTCCGCTGCTGACCATGCCCCGTGACGTCGAAACCACTGTGGAGGCCTGGGCGGGTCGAAAGGCAGAACGCATCGAGAAGGCACAGGCCCGCGAAGAAGAACAGCATGCACAGAGGAACTCACGAACGCCATGGTTCCGCCGGTGGTTTTGGCGAGACTAGGCCGATCTGAACGTGTGCATGCTCCCGCATAGGGCAGCCAGCGTCGCCCAGAGGTTAGTTTGGTCTTGAACTCCACCACACCTTCAGCAGACCCATCCTCTTCTCTGCTGCGGCCTTGGCCTCCTAGGACTTCTGCTTGGCCTTAGAAACACCCCGGTCGAGCGCCTGTGAGCTTTCTGCTCGAAGTCCTCGAACTGGGCCTGGAGCTTCGGGCGGCCCTTCAGGAACGCCTTCCAGATAGGGGGCTTATCCAGCAGGGACTTCCGGGCAGCCTCCAGCAAGCTGACCGACTTCTGGTGTGTCGTAGCAACCGCACGCGCGATCTCAAGATGCTGCTGGGCCTGCGCCCAGGCCTGCTCGGCCTCCTGCCTCTCGGCGGCGGCCTTGTCCCGCTCCTCCTGGGTAGCCCGTCGGTCTTTGACCAGCAGCGCATGGATACGCCGGTTCTCCTTTTCGGCTTCGGCAGCACCTGTGCTCTTGCCCGGGGTGAATCCCTCGGACTCGGAGTAGCCTTTCTTCCAGCCATCCTGGTAGCCGCGCTTGTTGCCTTCGCTGAACCCGGTCCGCTCAGCAGCCGCTTCCAAATGGGAGAGCTTGGCCTCCCGTGCCTGGTAGTCCCGTTCCTTGACCTCCAGTGCGGGTAGCGCGGTCCTCCAGAGCTTCCTGGCCCTCCTGAATCTCGACGTATTCCTCCTTGGTGTGCTTCCGGCTGCTACGCACCGGATCAGCGTCCAACTCCACGTCGAACCCGGCACCGTGCATACGCTCCCGGAACCCGGCCTGGTAGGTGCGCATCTTCTGCTGGGCCGGGATCGTCTTGCCGTTGGATTCGGTGACCTCGCGGTGCTGACCCCACATCTGTGAGGCCGTCACCCGCAGGTGGCCTTCGTGCTTCGGATCGGGAGCGTGGGTGTCCGCGACCAACTGGATATGCGGCGTAGTCTCGTCGAGATTTCTGCCTATAACCCCTAATAACCCCCATATCTCGGCACATGGCACGAAAATGGCCCCAACCCGGAGTACAAAACCCCAGGTCAGAGGCCACTTAACACTCGTGCGCGAGGGGGGACTTGAACCCCCACGACCTTTCGATCACTGGCACCTGAAGCCAGCGCGTCTACCAATTCCGCCACTCGCGCATCGGTCCTGTTATCCCGGTTCTCACCGAGTCCCTGGGACCTCAACTTGCTGAAAACAGCGAGAGTTATCGTACCCCCAAAGTGCACCGAGAACCTAATCCATCATCACGGCTTCCCAAGCCGGCCCGCCCTGCTGCGCATAACGCGCCTGTAGACTCACCACAGACATGAGATCTAAGAATTTTCTCTTGCTCGCCGCTGTCCTCTGTGCAGGCCTTCTCACCGGCTGCGTTCCAGACCCGGCCTCGGATCTGCGGTCACAGACCTGGCGCGTGGTCTCCACCAACGGTGAATCCGGCCAGATGACCTTCAATGTCAGCACCGCTGCCTACACCTCCCCCACCTTCAGCCGAGGGTTCAGCTATTCGGTGGAAGAAGGCGTGCTCACACTGGATGTGGAGGACGCTGAGGACGAGGGTCCTTTCTTGTTCGATATCGAACGGGAAAGCGGTGAGTACATCTTGGTTCCCGACACTGAGGAAGTCCGTGAAGAGTTCGGGGAGCTGACGCTGGCCCCCACCGAGGACTGACTCCGGACTGCGGGCCGATAGACTCAGCGGGTCATGCCTACGGAGACTTCCACCACCTCGGCCTACTCCCCTGCCGACCTGAACTACCCCGAGCATCTGCCGGTCACCGGTGAACGGGATACCATCCTGGCGGCGCTGCGTGAGCACCAGGTGGTGGTGATCGCCGGTGAGACCGGCTCGGGAAAGACCACCCAGCTGCCCAAGATGCTGCTGGAACTGGGACTGCATGAGCAGGGCCTGATCGGGCACACCCAGCCGCGCCGGCTGGCGGCTCGCACCGTGGCCGAGCGCCTGGCCGAGGAGCTGGGCACCGAGATCGGCAGCACCGTGGGCTACCAGGTCCGCTTCACCGCCGAAGTCGGCCAGGACACCTCGGTCAAGCTGATGACCGACGGCATCCTGCTGGCCGAGATCCAGCGCGACCCGCAACTGCGCAGGTATTCAGCCATCATCATTGATGAGGCCCATGAGCGCAGCCTCAACATCGATGTGATCCTCGGGTATCTGAAGCGAATCCTGCCACAGCGGAAGGACCTGAAGGTGCTGGTCACCTCCGCCACCATCGATCCCGAGCGGTTCAGCGAGCATTTCTCTGATGCCCCGATCATCGAGGTCTCCGGGCGCACCTACCCAGTAGAGATCCGCTACCGGCCCGTAGTCGATCTAGACAACGACGCAGTGGACTCACCTCAGCCCGCACAGGACCGTGACGAGCTCGATGCAGTCAGTGACGCCGTGGTCGAACTCGCCGATGAGCCCGATGGAGACATCCTGATCTTCTTCCCCGGCGAACGCGAGATCCGAGATGCCGCCGACGCCCTGGCCGACACCATCAAGCGCCACCGCAAGCTGGCCGGTTCCGAGATCCTCCCGCTCTTCGGGCGGCTCTCCCTCCAGGAGCAGAAGCGGGTCTTCACCACTGGTGGGCGGCGTCGTATTGTCCTGGCCACCAACGTGGCTGAGACCTCCCTGACCGTGCCCGGCATCAAATACGTCATCGACACCGGCAGCGCCCGGATCTCCCGGTACTCCACCCGCACCAAGGTCCAGCGGCTGCCTATTGAACCGATCAGCCAGGCCAGCGCCGATCAGCGGGCCGGGCGTTGCGGACGCACCTCAGACGGCATCTGTATCCGGCTCTACTCGGAGGAGGACTTCGAAGCCCGGCCGGAGTTCACCGATCCCGAGATCCTGCGCACCTCGCTGGCGTCCGTGCTGCTGCAGATGTCCGCAATGGGAATCACCAGGACCCCGCAGGAGCTGCTGGACTTCCCGTTCGTGCAGAAGCCGGATGCCAAAGCGGTCAATGACGCCGTCCGGCTGCTCACCGAACTCGGGGCCCTGGAACCCTCAGGCCGGGTCACCGGCACCGGTAAGCGGATCGCCCAGCTGCCGGTAGACCCCCGACTGGCCCGGATGATGGTCGAGGCCGCTCGGCGCGACTGCCTGACCGAGGTCACCGTGCTGGTGGCCGGGCTCTCCATTCAGGACGTCCGCGAGCGCCCCGCCGAACACCGCGATGAGGCAGATGCGCTGCATAAGCGGTTCGCCGATGACAAGTCTGACTTCTCCGCACTGCTGAACCTGTGGCGCTACCTCGGGGAGCAGCAGGCAGGGCAGTCATCATCGCAGTTCCGCAAGCTGTGTCGCCGCGAGCATCTGAACTGGCTGCGCATCCGCGAATGGCAGGATCTGGTCAACCAGCTCGGCGAGCTTGCGCAGCAGGCCAAGCTCTCCGCCCGCCGGATCCGCGTCCGGGACAGTGTCGAACACGTGATCAAGCATGATGCGGTCCACAAGTCACTGCTGGCCGGGCTGCTCAGCCATCTTGGTCTCTACACCCCGCGCACCCGTGAGTACCAGGGAGCGCGCGGCACCCGGTTCGCCATCTTCCCCGGGTCCGGACTGTTCAAGAAGAATCCCGAGATGGTGATGGCCGCTGAGCTGGTGGAGACTTCCCGGCTCTGGGCGCGCACGGTCGCCGCAGTGGACCCGGCCTGGGCCGAGGATGTGGGCAGCCACCTGGTCAAGCGCAGCCATTCCGACCCCGTCTGGTCCGCCAAGCGCGGCGCGGTGGTCGCCACCGAACGGATCACCCTCTTCGGCGTACCGATTGTGGCCGACCGCAGTGTGCTCTACGGAAATCTGGACCCTGAGTTTGCCCGCTCCGAGTTCATCCGGCATGCACTGATCGAGGGCGATTGGAGCACCCGGCACCACTTTGATAAGCGCAACCGGGACCGGTTGAAGGAGATCGCTGAGCTGGAGGAGCGCACCCGGCGCAAGAACCTGCGTGCTGCTGACCATCACCTGGTGGAGTTCTTTGCCCAGCGCCTGCCTGAGCAGATCACCTCACAGCGTGCCTTCGACGCCTGGTGGAAGAAGCAGCGCCACCAGACCCCTGAGCTGCTGGATCTGCCGGAGTCCACGCTGATGGCGCCTGAGGCCGAGCAGCTGGATCTGGAGGCCTTCCCTGAACACTTAGACCATGACGGCCTGCCCCTGGAGCTCACCTACGCCTATGAGGCTGGGGTCACCGTCCGGATCCCGGTGCTCTTCCTCAACCAGTTGGAGCCGCACCGGTTCGGGTGGTTCATCCCGGGCCGGCGCACCGAGATGATCACCGCACTGATCCGGTCAATGCCCAAGCAGCTGCGGAAGAACTTTGTGCCGGCCCCTGATGTCGCGGCTCGAGCCCGTGAGCAGATGGAGCAAGATGACCACGCGACCCGCTCTCCTTTCCGGCCCGCTCTGGCTGCTGCGCTGCGCCAGCTCAAAGGCGTAGTGGTGGATCCGGCGGACCTGGATCTGGGTGCTCTGCCGGACCATCTGCGGTTCACCTTTGCGGTGGTCAGCGAGCGGGGACGGGTGTTGGACTCCGGCTTCGACCTAGAGGAGCTGCAAGTCCGGTTCAGCCGGGAGAACCGGGAGGCGATCCAGCGCTCGGTCAGCGGCCCGGGCAGTGAATCTCCAGCCCCGCCGGGCACCGAATCTCCAGCCTCGCCAAGCGCCGATTCTCCAACCCCGCCGGGCGCCGATTCTCGTTCAGTGCATGATCTGAGCAGTAATTCCGGGCCAAATCAGGCTAAAGCGCTGCACAAATCACGCACTCAGCGTGGAAGCGGGGGTACCGAGGCGAGCGGCGAGCTCACCGGCCCGGGAATCGACACCTCAGCGCGGAATCAGACCAGTTGGACCTTCGGGGACATCCCGCAGCAGGTCACCAGTCAGGTCGCAGGCCGTGCGATCACCGGTTACCCGGCCCTGGCTCCGGATGCCTCCCCTGATGTGCGGGACCGGCGCCAACGCAGCAGCAATGGTGCAGACCACGTCGGAGACTCCGGCGTGCGGCTGACCATCACCGGCTCTGCCGCAGAGCAGGCACGCACCCACCACCGCGGCGTCGTGGCGCTGCTCACCTCTGTGCTGCCCAGTCCCCAGCGCTATGTGGTGGACCACCTGAGCAATCGGGAGCGGTTGGCCTTCGGGCAGTTCGCCAAGGATGCCGCCACCAGCACAGACCAGATCGTCGCGGAGGCAACCACCGCCGTGCTGGACCATCTGGTGCCCGCTGAGCTGCCGTTCACCGCCGCCGCGTTCGAGACCATCTCCCGGCAGGCCCGAGCTGAGCTGATCGACACCGTGCTGAAGCTCACCGACGTCCTGGCTCAGGTGCTGACCCTCAACACAGAGGTGCGCGCCCGGCTGGCCAGCGTGAAGTCCAAGGCCTTGGCTGCCGCGGTTTCAGATATGCAGGCACAGATTGATCAGCTGGTCTACCCGGGATTCATCGCCGTCACCGGTTTCGCTCAGGCCCAGCATCTTCCTCGGTATCTCAAAGCGATGCTTGTGCGGCTGGACCGGCTGGAGGCCGGGCAGGGGCTGGCCAAGGACACCACTGATATGCAGCAGATCCAGCAGCTGGAGGATGAGTTCGACGCCGCGGTGGAGGCCGTTCCGGTTCAGCTTCCGGTACCTGCCAGCTTGGCTGCGGTGAAGTGGATGATCGAGGAGCTGCGGGTCAACCTCTTCGCCCAACAACTGGGGACCGCTCAGACCGTCAGCGCCAAGCGCATCCGCTCACGCGTCAAACAGTCACGCTAGCTCAGTCGTCTTCGGCGGGCACGTGGTCGGTCTCGCCCATCAGGCGCAGGGCGACCCGGATCTTCTCAGCGGCTTCGTCCATCTTCCCCGGGTCCGGCTCAGCCATGGCCTTGCCGAAGTCGTGGTCCGCCAAGGAGTTGGAAGGCCAGACATGCAGATGCAGGTGCGGGACCTCGTAGCCGGCGATCGCCAGGCCGGCCCGCGCTGAGCCGAAGGCTTCCACCTGGGCCTTGCCGATGCGGTGGGCCACCGTGCTCAGATGGGCCACCAGCTCCGGCTCAGCATCAGTCCACTTGTCCGCCTCGGCACGCGGCACCACCAGGGTGTGCCCGTAGGCCAGGGGCGCGATCGAGAGGAACCCGACGCACACCTCGTCCTGCCATACGAACCGCCCGGGGAACTCCCCGCTGATCACCTTAGAGAAAACACTGGCCATATCAATACACTAAGCCAAAACCCGAGCCAAGCGAAGCGATGGTGAGCCCTTCAGGTGCGAAGGCGGGTGCCGCTGCAGCCCGCCGAGAGGCGGCGGGAATGCGCCCACCGCCGCGACCAGCGCTGTTAGAGTGTCAGCATCATGAATACCACTGCCACTCCCTCGGTGAAAGGCCGGTCCACCCGCCAGAAGCGCGCGGTCTGGGCCGCGCTGAGCGAGCTGGACGACTTCGTCTCCGCCCAGGATCTGCACCGAATCCTCACTGACCGCGGGGAGAAGGTCTCCCTGGCCACTGTCTACCGGGTGCTGCAGTCCCACCAGGAGGAGGGGCTGCTGGATGTGCTGCGACCTGATGACGGTGAGGCGATCTTCCGGCTCTGCGCCGCCGATGAGCACCACCACCATCTGGTCTGCCGCAGCTGTGGGCTCGCCGTGGAGTTCGAGGCCCCTGACCTGGAGTCCTGGGCCGAGCGGATGGCCGCAGAGAACGGGTTCACCGAGGTGCGGCACACCCTGGAGATCTTCGGCCTCTGCAAAAACTGCAGCACTGAGTAACCGCCGGATGAGCACCACGACGCCCCCAGCCGGCGCCCTGATCATCCACGGGTTCACCTCCACCACAGCTTCGATGCAGCCGGTGGCCGACGCCGTGGCCGCAGCCGGCTACGACACAGAGCTCCCGCTGCTGCCCGGCCATGGCACCCGGTGGGAGGACCTGGCTGAGACCCGGGCCGGGCAGATCCTCGAGGCTGTCTGCCAGGCCTACGAGCGGCTTGCTGAACGCTGCGACACTATCGTCACCGTGGGCCTGTCCATGGGTGGCGGGCTGGCGCTCTGGGCTGCTGCGCAGAAAGGTGCGGCGGGCGTGGTCGTCATCAATCCGGGGCTCAGACTGGGACCGGGGCAGGGGCTGCTGGCCGGTGTGCTGCACCGGTTCAAGCCGACAATCCCCGCCATTGCCGGGGAGATCGCCACTCCGGGGGTGATCGAGGAGGCCTATTCGGTGACCCCGGTCAAAGCTGTGGTGCAGCTGAACCGGCTGTTCCGGCAATGCCGCACTGCACTGCCCCAGCTCGCGCAGTCGAAGACCCCGGTGCTGCTGATCCGCTCGCCCATCGACAAGGTAGTGGGCTCGTCTTCGGCCGCCCTGCTCAAGCGCGCCGTGCCGCAGACCCGTGAGGTGATCCTGCGGCGCTCCCGCCATGTGGCGACCCTCGATTACGACGCCGAGCTGCTCAACCGCCGCACCACGCAGTTCATAGCCGAAGTTACCCGGGGTTTGTTTCACAAACCGACCTGAATAGGAAGATTCTGAAACAACGGGCGGGTAAATTGCTGCCGGCCGTGTCAGGATCCCGCCTGCACAGCGCTGCGCTGCCGCACCCGGCGCTGCCGCCAGCCGACGATGAGACAGACCAGGTAGAACAAGAAGCTGATGGTGGTGATGTAGGGGCTGATCGGAACGGTCCCCATGATCGCGATCATGATCCCGCCCACTGCTGAGACGGTGGCGAAGGTGCAGGACAGCGCCACCACTGCCGCCGGATGCCGGGCGACTTTCAGCGCAGCAGCGGATGGCACCACCAGCAGGGCCAGCACCAGCAGGGCGCCGACCACCTGGACGCTCATCGCCACTGCGCCGCCCAGCAGCACCATGAACACGATGGTCAGCAGGTTGGTGTTCACCCCTCGGGCAGCTGCCAGCTGGGGATCCACCGAGGCGAACATCAGCGGCCGCCAGATCAGAATCAGCACCGCGGCGATGACCACCGCCCCGGTGACCAGGGTGCGGGTCTGGACGTCGTCGACCCCCACGATCTGACCGGTCAGCAGGCCGAACCGGTTAGCCGTGCGCCCCTGGTAGAGGTGCAGGAAGAATATCCCTAGGCCCAGTCCAAAAGGCATCAGCACCGCGGTGACCCCGGAGGTGTCCTTATCGCGCAGCGCGAGCACACCGATCAGCAGGGCGGCGACCACCGCACCCACAGCGGAGCCGAACACCACATCCAGCCCAGCCAGCAGGAACAGTGCGGCACCGGCAAAGGAAATCTCGGCGATGCCGTGGACCACCAGTCCGGAGCGGCGCAGCATGATGAAGATGCCGATGATCCCGCCCATCAGGCCCAGCACCCCTGCGGTGATCACGGAGTTGCGGACCAGCCAGAACAGCTCCCAGTAGTTCTCAGTGCTGAAGCTGGAGGTGACCTGCTCAATCATTGTGATGCTCCCCCTCAGCATGCTCACCCATGACCACCAGACGGCCCTTGTGCTCGATGACCTCCACCGGGGACTGGTAGAGCTCGGTGAGCACCTCGGAGCGCATCACCTCCTCCACCGGGCCGATCCGGTAGCCGCCGCGGGCGAAGTACAGCACCCGATCCACGTGTTCGATCACCGGGTTGATCTCATGGGTCACGAACACCACCGCCGAGCCGCGCTCCACCGCCTGGGAGCGGATCAGCTCGGTGATGGCGCGCTGGTGGTTGAGGTCCAGGGAGTGCAGGGGCTCGTCGCAGAGCAGCAGGGCGGGGTTGGACGCCAGCGCCTGAGCAGCCCGCAGCCGCTGCTGCTCACCCCCGGAGAGCAGCCCTACTGGCCGGTCGGCGTAGTCGGCGGCGCCCACTTGGCCCAGCAGTTGCTCAATCCGTGCCCTGGCCTTCCGAGAGGTCCAGGGGATGCCGTACTTATGCCCCTCAAGCCCCAGGGCCACCAGGTCCTGAGCACGCAGCGGGGTCTCCACTTCCAGGTTGTGGTGCTGGGGGATGTAGCCCACCTGGGCCGAGCCTCGCCGCACCGGCCGGCCGAGCACCTCTGCCCTGCCGGTAGTGAGCCGCTGCAGGCCCAGCAGCACTTTGAGGAAGGTGGACTTCCCAGCCCCGTTGGGTCCCAGCACGGCCAGGAACTCCCCTGCTTCCAGGGCAAGGTTGACCTCTGACCAGAGCGCGCGGGAGCCGAAGCGCACACTCGCCTGGTTCAGGCTCAGCGCAGCGGTCACGGGATCTCCTGCAGGGCGGATTCGATGATGTCGATATTGGCCTCCATCCAGTCCAGGTACCCGTCAGCTTCGTCGGGGATGGTCTCGGTGAACTCCACCACTACCGCCCCAGCATCGGCCGCGGCATCCCGGATACGGGCTGACTGCTGGGTTTCGGTCTGCGGGTTGTAGGAGAGCAGGTCGATCTCCTCCGCCAGGTCCAGGGCTTGGGCGTACAGCCGCGGGGAGACGTCGTCGCCGTGCTCCACGGCGTTGAGGAACTCCAACGGGGTGAGGTTCTGCAGCCCGGCGTCGTCCAGCAGGGATCCGCTGACCGCCTCAGTGGCGAAGTAGCTGTGCCCTTCGGCGTCCAGGGCGGTGTTGCGCTCGGCGAGCGCCTCGATCTCAGCAGCCATGGCTGAGGCGTTCTCCGCATAGTAGTCGGAGTTCTCCGGGGCGATCTCACCCAGGTGTTCGGCAAAGTCCAGCACGAACTCGCTCATCCGCTCCAGGTCGTACCAGATGTGCTCGTTCTCCCAGCTGCCCTCGGACTCGTGGGAGTGCCAGTTCTCGCCTTCGATGAGCTGGTAGACATCGTCGTCCTTATCCGCAGCGGAGGCCAGCAGGGTGATGAAGGAGTCGTAGCCGCCGCCGTTGGCGATGATGATATCGGCGTTCTCTACGGTGAGCCGGTCCTGCGGGGTGGCCTCATAGGAGTGCGGGTCGATGGCGGTGGAGTCCACCAGGGGCTGGACCTCCACAGTGTCCCCGGCGATGCCGGTCACCAGGTCGGTGTAGACGTCAATAGAGGCCACCACGGTCAGCCCGGTGTCCTCCACCTCAGCGATCTCATCACCCAGCGGCTCGGTACCCGCATCCGGGTTCCCGCAGGAGGAGAGGACGACACCGCCCGCGCAGGCGGCAGCTGCCCAGAACAGTCTTCGCATGCCGACTACAGTACATTTGTTGAAAACAGTTCTCAAAATCAATCCTGAGCGGCTGCGCGAAGTCCACCGCAGGAGATGGGGCAGATCCCTGACATTGGAACCAGTGCACACATCGTTCGCCTGTTCGGGGCATGTCAGGGAGGAAGCGGTACATGCACTAAGATGCCGTCACTGAGGTTCCGCGGCCGGCCTGCAGCGGAGCCAAATGCCCGCACAGGTGCTCAGTCTACGTGGTGCTGGCGGCGGCTATCTCTGGCCTGCGTGATGTCGTGGATCTCGCCGACCAGCACCTCCAAGACATCTTCGAGGAAGAGGATGCCTACGGTGGTGCCGGTCTCGTCGATGACCCGGGCCAGGTGGGATCCTGAGGACTGCATGGCGGCCAAGCAGTTGTCGAGGTCATCACCGGTGCGCATATTACCCAGGGACCTGACTATGGTGACCGGCACCGGGGATTCTGCGGCGGTCTCCGGCAGGGCCATGACGTCTTTGAGATGCAGGTAGCCGGTATAGCCGCCGGACTCTGACTCCACAACGAACCGGGAGAACCCGGTTCGACCCACCGCCTTCTCCACCTGCTTGGGGGTCACGGTGCGGGGCACGGTGACCAGCTCTTCAACCGGGACCATGATCTCCACCGCGGTGCGCTCGGTGAAGTCCAGGGCACCTGCGATGATCCCGGCGTCGTCGTTGACCGTGCCGCCGCGCTTGGACTCGTTGACGATGGACTCCAGCTCCTCGAGGGTGAAGGTGGAGATCACCTCATCGCGAGGAGTGACCCGGAAGACGCGCAGCACCAGGTTGGCGAACAGGTTCAGCATCCAGATGACCGGCATGAACACCCGGTAGAGCAGCACCAGTGGGGGGCTGAGCAGCAGTACGGCCTTATCCGCCACCGAGACGGCAAAGTTCTTGGGCACCATCTCGCCGAAGGTCACGTGCAGGAAGCTGACCAGCAGCAGGGCGATGACCAGGGAGACCACGTAGCTTGCGGCATCGGGCACCCCGAGAGCCTCGAAGGGCACGGCAAGCATATGGTGGATGGCCGGCTCGGCCATCAGCAGCAGCAGCAGGGAGCAGACGGTGATGCCCAGCTGGGCGATGGCCAGCATCTGGCTGACATGCTCCATGGCGTAGAGCGCAGTCTTGGCCCGTTTGGACCCGGCTTCTGCCTTGGGTTCGATCTGGCTGCGTCTGGCAGAAAGCACCGCGAACTCACCAGCGACGAAGAAGGCGTTTCCGGCAAGCAGCACCACCAGCCAGACCAGTCCGAAGAGGTCGGAGGTCATCGTCCACCCGTCCTTTCACGCTCGGCGCGCTCCTCAGCCAGACGCTGCACACGTTCGGCATGAGCTTCCAAGGCGGCCCGGCGGGCCTCGGGGTCGGGGATGAACTTGACCCGGTCAATGCGGCGGCCCTCGATCCCGGCCACCACCAGGCGCCCGGAGTCGAAGCTGACCTCATCGCCCAAGGCGGCTACCCGGCCCAGCTCAAAGAGAATGAACCCGGCCACGGTCTCGTAGGCGGGATCATCGGGGATCTCCAGCTCAAGGATCTGGGCGTTGATCTCATCGGGGCGCAGCAGTCCGGGGAAGTACCAGGCCCCGGAGGCTGACTGCAGCACCCCGGGGGTCAGGGCGTCGTGCTCATCGGCGACCTCGCCCACGATCTCCTCCACCAGGTCTTCAAGAGTGACCACTCCGGAGGTGCCGCCGTACTCGTCCTCCACCACCGCGATCTGCAGAGGCGCCTGGCGCAGCCCGGGAAGCAGGGCGTCTAAGTGGATGGTCTCCGGCACCCGAGTGATCTCACTCATCAGGGTGGCCGCCACCAGGGGTTCGCGCTTCTCTCGTGGGACAGCCACGGCCTTCTTGACATGCACCACGCCGCGGACCTCATCGATTCCAGACTCGCCCAGCACCGGGAACCGGGAATAGCCGGTGCGCCGGGCGGTGTCGATCAGCTCATCCAGGGATGCTTCGGCATCCACCGTGAGCATCCGGGGCCGGGGTGTCATCACATCGGCGGCGGTCTGCTCAGAGAAGCGCAGGGTGCGGTCCAAGAAGGTGGCAGCCTGCTCGTCCAGGGTGCCCAAACTCGCGGAACGGCGCACCATTGCGGAGAGTTCCTCCGGAGTGCGGGCCCCGGAGAGCTCCTCCTTGACCTCCAGGCCGAACCGGTTGAGGACCTTATTGGAGAAACCGTTGAGCACAATGATCAGCGGTTTGAACACTGCGGTGAAGACCAGCTGAGGCCGGGCCAGGGCGCGGCCGATCCGGAAGGACTCCGCCACTGCCAGGTTCTTTGGCACCAACTCGCCGATGAGCATGGTGACCAGGGTGGCCACCAGCATGGCGATGAACAGTGAGACTCCCCCGGCTGCGGCGTCGGGGACGCCGGCGGCCTCGATCACCGGTTCCAGCAGAGTGCCCAGTGCGGGTTCGGTGACGTATCCGATGAGCAGGGTGTTCAGGGTGATGCCCAGCTGGCAGCTGCTCAGCTGAGTGGAGAGCGATTTGAGGCATTTCATCAGCGGCACTGCACGCTTATCGCCATGATCGATGGCGTGCTGCACCGTGGGCTGGTCAAGGGCGACCAGGGCGAACTCCACTGCCACGAAGAACCCGTTGCCGAGGATCAACAGAATGCCGACCAGAAGAAGAATCCACTCCACTTAGCGGAGCCACCACCCTGCTAGTCCCGCTGGTAACGCGCGTCTCGCAGCCACTCTCGTCCGGGGTGCGCCGGAGATCACACCTAAAGTCGCTGCATCGTGTGGCTCGCAGCTCAAAGGGGCTCGGGTAGGTGCCGCATGGGCAAAAGTGTCTGAAACAAGTATCCGGCGAAAGCCGGGACTTCGATACTCCATAAGGATTCAGATGTTACCTGATCTTCAGCTCCAGCCGGAAGGGACCGGTTTGCTCGCCCAGTGCTTGCCTCCGGCGGCGGGCACAGATCCCGCACCTGCGGTGCTCCAACCCTCAAATCGGTTCGGAAGCCTCGAGCGAAGCTCGGGTCTTGACTCGGCTCGATCGGGTTGCTCCCCCGCTGCCTGACGTGGCCGGCTCGCAGCGGCCTGACCACCTAGAGCCATGAGGAGGGCAAGGGTTTCCCCTCCTCATAGCCGGAGGCGGACTGGACTCCGGCCACGGCGCGCTGCCGGAACTCGGCCTGGGTGCGGGCCCCGGCATAGGTGAAGGATGAGCGCACCCCGGCGGTGATGGAGTCCATGAGGTCTTCCACCCCGGGCCGGTCCGGGTCCAGGAACATCGTGGAGGTGGAGATGCCCTCCTCGAACATGGCCTTCCGCGCCCGGGTGAAGGCGGACTCCGCAGCCGTGCGGTGCTGTACCGCACGGGCCGAGGCCATGCCGTAGCTCTCCTTGTAACGGCGCCCATCGGCGGCGGTGAGCAGGTCGCCAGGTGACTCGTAGGTCCCGGCGAACCAGGAGCCGATCATCACCTGGGAGGCTCCGGCGGCCAGTGCCAGGGCGATATCCCGGGGGTAGCGCACTCCACCATCGGCCCAGACATGAGCACCGATTTCACGAGCCGCTGCAGCACACTCCAGCACTGCGGAGAACTGCGGTCGGCCCACCGCGGTCATCATCCGGGTGGTGCACATGGCTCCCGGGCCCACTCCGACCTTCACAATGTCCGCCCCAGCCTCGGCAAGCTCCCGGGTGCCATCGGCGGTGACCACGTTGCCGGCCACCACGGGCACCACCAGTTGGGTGGAGGCCACCGCAGCACGCACCTCGGCCAGTGCCTGCAGCATCTTCTCCTGGTGCCCGTGGGCGGTGTCGACCACCAGTACGTCCACCCCAGCTTCCAGCAGGGCCTGTGCCTTGGCCCGGACGTTGCCGTTGATGCCCACCGCGGCAGCCACTTTGAGCCGCCCGGAAGCATCCAGGTTGGGGGTATAGATGGTGGACCGCAGAGCCCCTGCACGGGTCAGCACACCCAGCAGTTCCCCGGAGGATGAGGTCACCGGGGCATAGTCGGTTCCAGCTGCCTCCATGGCAGCGAAGGCGGGCTCGAGGGCACTAGCCGAGCCCACGGCGTCGTTCGCACCGCCGCGCTCACCGCCTTCAATCGCCTCAGAAGACTCCGAGCCGGTCCCTGACAGCAGGGGCGCTCCGGTCATCGCTCGGCTCGATCGGGTCTCGTCTCCAAAAAGTTCTTCGGCGGTGAACTGCACCTGGGGCATGCGCATCACCGAGCCCACTGAGGAGAACCGATCCACGCCCTCCCCATCAGCGGCGGTGACCACACCGGCCAGGGCCCCGGACTCATCGAGCACGCAGACTGCCCCATGACTGCGCTTGTCCAACAGGTGCAGCACATCGAGCACCGTGTCATCGGCTGTGACCTTCAACGCAGTCTCCAGCACCGGGTGCCGGGACTTGACCCATTCGGTGACTCCGGTGATCACCTCGGTGGGAACGTCCTGGGGCAGCACGCCCAGACCCCCGCGGCGGGCCATGGTCTCCACCATCCGCCGGCCGGTCACTGCCGTCATATTCGCCGAAACCAGCGGGGTGGAGCTGCCGGTGCCGTCGTCTGCGGAGAGGTCCACGTCGAACCGGCTGGCCGCCTGCGACCGGGACGGAACCAGGAACACATCGGCGTAGGTGAGGTCGTAGCCGGGATCGCTGAGTAGATGCATCACAGACACGATACCGCGGACGGTGGCAACTAGTACCGGAAAGTCACTATGCTGGAGGCGAATGATCCACTGATGCACAATGCAGTGCGAAGGCAACAAGATCACATGGAAGAGGCGTATCCACAGTGCCAGAGCTAACGTCCAGCCGTCTTGCGGAAGAGTTTCCCGGCAATGAATGGCTGGTGGCGGACATATATGACAAATATCGTCAGGATCCGGGTGCCGTGGACCGCAAATGGGCGGATATCTTCCGTCGCCTGGAGTCCGAGTCCTCCAACGGGGCTGCAGAGAAGGCTGCGCAGGCTGAGAAGAACGGGACAAAGAACGACGACGACGCCGCCCCGGCCGCCTCTGGCAAGACCGCTCCCCGGGAGAACGTAGACTCCACTCCCTCTGCCGCCAACGAGACCCGTCCCAAGGAGGAGACCACTCCAGCGACTGCCAAGCCGGCTGAGCCCAAGTCCTCACAGAAGCCCAGCTCAGAGAAGCGGCAGGCGCCCAGCCAGCCGGCCACCCGGAAGGCCGACCCCACCCAGCCGATCCCCTCAGAGCCGGTGAGGCCTGAGGCTGCTGAGGACTCCGGGAAGGAGAAAGAGGACAAGCGCACCCCGCTGAAGGGCATCTCCAAGGCGATTGCCGCCAATATGGATGCCTCTCTTGAGGTTCCCACCGCCACCACAGTACGCGCGGTGCCGGCCAAGCTGCTGATCGACAACCGCACGGTGATCAACAACCACCTCAAGCGCACCCGCGGCGGCAAGGTCTCCTTCACCCACCTGGTGGGCTTCGCCATGCTCAAGGCGCTGCGCGAACATCCCTCGATGAACGTCACCTATGACGTGATCGACGGCAAACCCTCTGCCATCCAGCCGGCCCATGTGAACTTCGGCCTGGCCATCGATATGCCCCGCCCGGACGGAACCCGTGCGCTGATCGTGCCCAATATCAAGGGCGCTGAGGAGCTCAGCTTCACCGAATGGTGGGCCGCCTATGACGATCTGGTCAAACGGGCCCGGGACAATAAGCTCACCCCGGGTGACTATGCCGGGACCACGGTGAGCCTGACCAACCCGGGCGGGATCGGCACCGTGCACTCGGTGCCGCGGCTCTCCAAGGGTCAGGCAGTCATTGTGGGCGTGGGCGCACTGGACTACCCGGCGGAGTTCCAGGGGGCTTCCGAGAAGACCCTGAACAACCTGGCCGTCTCCAAGGTCATCACCCTGACCTCCACCTATGACCACCGGGTCATCCAAGGTGCCGGGTCCGGCGAGTTCCTCAAGACCATTCACGAACTGCTGCTGGGCAGGGACAGCTTCTACGAGGAGATCTTCGAGGCGCTGCGCATCCCCTACCAGCCGATCCACTGGTCCGCTGATATTCAGGTGAACCCTGAGGAGCAGATCAACAAGGTGGCCCGGATCCAGCAGCTGATCCACGCCTACCGGGTGCGTGGGCACCTGATGGCCAGCGTGGACCCGCTGGAGTACAAGATGCGCTCCCACCCCGATCTGGACATTGAGAACCACGGGCTGACCCTGTGGGACCTGGACCGGGAGTGGCCCACCGGCGGATTCGGCGGAGCCGAGTCCCTGCCGCTGCGCCGGATCCTGGGGGTGCTGCGCGATACCTACTGCCGCAACACCGGCATCGAGTACATGCACATCCAGTCTCCGGATGAGCGGGCCTGGTTCCAGGAGGAGAACGAGCACCCCTACTCCAAGCCCAGCAGGGACGAGCAGTTCCGGATCCTGGGGCGGCTGAACTCTGCCGAGGCTTTCGAGACCTTCCTGCAGACTAAGTTCGTCGGACAGAAGCGGTTCTCCCTGGAAGGCGGCGAGTCCCTGATCCCGCTGCTGGACACCATCCTTTCCGGTGCGGCTGACGCCGGGCTGGACGAGGTGGCCATCGGCATGGCCCACCGCGGCCGGCTCAACGTGCTGACCAATATCGCCGGTAAGACCTACGCTCAGGTATTCCGGGAGTTCGAGGGCCGGGACAAGGGAACCGGTTCCGGCGATGTGAAGTACCATCTGGGCACCCGTGGCCAGTTCACCTCGGACAAGGGCAACACCACCAAGGTGTACCTGGCGGCCAATCCCTCCCACCTGGAGGCAGTCAACCCGGTGCTCGAGGGCGTGGTCCGCGCCATGCAGGACCGGCTGGACAAGGGCTCAGACAACCTGGACAGCTTCTCGGTGATGCCGCTGCTGATCCACGGCGATGCCGCCTTCGCCGGCCAGGGCGTGGTGGCCGAGACGCTGAACATGTCTCAGCTGCGCGGCTATCGCACTGGCGGCACCGTGCATGTGGTGGTCAACAATCAGGTGGGCTTCACCACTGCACCCAGCTCAGGGCGCTCGATGACCTACTGCACCGATATGGCCAAAGCCATCCAGGCGCCGGTCTTCCACGTCAATGCTGATGACCCGGAGTCTGTGGCCCGAGTGGCCCAGCTGGCCTTCCAGTACCGGCAGCGGTTCAACAAGGATGTGGTCATCGATCTGGTCTGTTACCGCCGCCGCGGCCACAACGAGGGTGACGACCCCTCGATGACCCAGCCGAAGATGTACAACCTGGTGGAGGCCAAGCGCACCACCCGGCGGCTCTACACCGAGGCCTTGGTAGGACGCGGCGACATCACTCAGGAAGAGGCCGATCAGGCCTTGGTGGACTACCGGCAGCGGTTGGAGCGAGTGTTCACCGAGACCCACGCCGCCCAGACCCAGCCGGTCTCCACCGTGGAGTCCGGTGGGGGCGCCTCCAGCGAGGATGTGGCTCCCACCGCTTCCCAGGAGGAGGACGAAACACCGGCCCGGGCCGCTGATGACACAGCCATCAGTGAGCAGGATCTGGCTCATATCGGTGAGGTGCACACCAATATCCCCGAGGGTTTCACCGCGCACCCCAAGCTCAAGTCACTGCTGGAGAAGCGGGCCAAGATGGCGCGCGAGGGCGGCATCGACTGGGGCTTCGCGGAGATCGCAGCCTTCGGCTCCCTGCTCATGGAGGGCATCGAAGTGCGGATGGCCGGTCAGGACTCCCGCCGCGGCACCTTCGTGCAGCGTCACGCGGTCTTCCACGACCGGGCCAACGGTGATGAATGGTACCCGCTGAAGAACCTCACCGACGGTCAGGGACGGTTCTTCATCTACGACTCGCTGCTCTCCGAGTACGCGGCATTGGGCTTCGATTACGGGTACTCCGTGGAGAACCCCAACTCGCTGGTGCTCTGGGAGGCTCAGTTCGGCGACTTCGTCAACGGCGGCCAGATCATCATCGATGAGTTCATCGCCACCGCAGAGCAGAAGTGGGGCCAGCGCTCATCCCTGGTGATGCTGCTGCCCCACGGCTACGAGGGCCAGGGCCCAGACCACTCCTCCGGACGTCCCGAACGCTTCTTGCAGCTGTGCGCCGAGGACAATATGACGGTGGTGATGCCCTCTACCGGTGCCAACTACTTCCACCTGCTGCGCCGGCAGGCCGTGGCCCGGCCACGGCGTCCGCTGATCGTGTTCAGCCCCAAGCAGCTGCTGCGCCTGAAGGCTGCCGCCAACAGCGTGGAGGCTTTCACCACCGGCACCTTCCAGGAGGTCATTCCGGATAACGAGGCGGACCCGGCCAAGGTCAAGCGGGTGCTGGTGGTCTCCGGCCGGCTGTACTACGACCTGGCGGCCACCCGGGCCAAGCAGAAGGATGAGACCACCGCCATCGTGCGCCTGGAGCAGCTCTATCCGATGCCGGTGGAGACTCTACAGGCCGAACTGGACAAGTACAGCAAAGCCGAAGAGTTCGTCTACGCCCAGGACGAGCCGGAGAACCAGGGCCCCTGGCCGTTCTTCGGGCTGAACTTCGCCCCGCTGCTGAAGCAGGACTTCTCCCTGGTGGCCCGGTCCGCCTCGGCGGCCACCTCGGTCGGCCAAGCCAAGCGCCACGCCCAGGAGCTGGAGACTCTGCTCGGCCAGGCGTACCCGCATCTGAGCTAAGGCGTGGCCGATCAACCTCTCACCTACTGTGCGGTGCTGCACGGGTCCCAGACGTCAGGGGCCCTCCAGCGGCGGGCAAGGCTTTACCGGCCTTCACACCTGAAGCTGGTCCCGGCGGCGGGAAAACCCCGCTCGCCTCTCGGCCGGCTGCAGCGGCGCCGGCCTTCACACCTGAAGCTGGTCCCGGCGGAGGGAAAACCCCGCTCGCCTCGCCACGAGGTGGCCCGCACAGCCGTTCCGGCTGCACGGGTCCCGAACCTCGCGGTTCCCAACCGGCTGCAGCGGCGCCGGCCTTCACACCTGAAGTCGGCGCACCACTACGCTTGCGCCTCATCCGGAAGGTATGGTGTCTGCGTATGAGTGACATTCACGAAACGCGGCGGATACGGCTGGTGGCCGTGGGCGATGAGCTGCTCACCCCTGCCGGGGATCCGCGCGCCCTGGGCTGGCTGGGCCGGGTGCTCTCCAAGACACCTCTGGAGGGTCTGCACCTGCAACCCCATGTGCTGGCTGTGCCCGGTGAGGGTGTGGAAGCACTGTCCAAACGCTGGGAGGCCGAGGCTTCCCCCCGCTTCGGACCGGTGGCCGGTGAGGATTCAGCCGAACGGCACCTGCTGGTGGCGCTGAACGATTCCGATCTGCGGACCGCGTCGTCGGCCCGAGCCCGGCTGAACCTGGCCAATATCCTGGACCGGGCCTCCCAGCAGGGCATTCGCTGTTTTGTGGTGGGGCCGGTGCCCGGCCTGGACTCTGAGCACAACCGACGGGTTGCGGAGCTCAACCGCGCCTACCAGGATGTGGCTGAACGCCGCGGGCACCCCTATGTGGATGCCTTCACCCCACTGGCTGACCATGCCCAGTGGCGTGAGGATCTCACGGCCAATGAGGGGCAGCCGGGTCAGGCAGCCTTCGGACTGATCGCCTGGCTGGTGCTGCACCGCGGCTGGTTTGAGTGGCTGGACGTGGAGCAGGCGACGCCCTAAGCTGCTCGGTCCTGTAAACTGGGCCGAGTTGTCGACGAAAGGAGTTCACTATGGGAAAGCGTGGACGTAAGCGCAAGGCTCGCCGCAAGAACAGCGCCAATCACGGCAAGCGGCCCAACGCCTGAAGCGCAGATAAGCATTAGCGGGGCCCCGCCAGGTGAATCTGGCGGGGTTTCTCGCTTTCAGCGGCTATTTACCCAGGCTGTGTTTCATCCGCCGTCCCGCACCGCCGTTTGCTGAAACAACGGCCGGGTAAATCAGGGCGTGGACCGGGATGGAACCTGAAGTCAGTCAGGGATCTGTGCCACCGCGCAGCAGTTGTGCGGGGCACCTCGTGGCACACCTCGCCGCTGGAGAAACTCAGTGGCGGGCGTCGAGCTTAATCTGACTGATCCGCTCGATGATCGTCACCTTCAGCATCTCCGGCGCCTGCTCGGTGCAGGAGCGCTTCACCACCGAACGGATCACGCACTCCAGGTCATAGTCGGAGGCGCACTCCGGGCAGTCAGTGAGATGCTGCTGCACCTCGGTGATGTCCTTACGGGTCAGCACCCCGTCGAGGTATTCGTAGATCCGCTCCAGACGCTCAGCGGCCTCAGCGGTGGTCTCACAGTCCTTGCAGTTCTCTGTGCCCATGGGCTCAGTTCTTCTCCCCCCGGTTGAAGCCGCGTTCCCGCGCATAGTCGGCCAGCAGCCCGCGCAGCAGCTTGCGCCCGCGGTGCAGCCGGGACATCACGGTGCCGATCGGGATGTTGAGAATCTCGGCGATCTCCTTGTAGGCGAAGCCCTCCACATCAGAGAAGTACACCGCCAGCCGGAACTCCTCCGGAATCTGCTGCAGAGCTTCCTTCACATCATTGTCCGGCAGGTGGTCCAGCGCCTCCGCCTCTGCGGAGCGCAGCCCCGAACTGGTGTGCTCAGCAGCCTGAGCCATCTGCCAGTCCTCCACCGTGTCGGTATTGGCCTGCTGAGGCTGCCGCTGCCTCTTGCGGTAGATATTGATGTAAGTGTTGGTCAGGATCCTGTACAGCCAGGCCTTCAGGTTTGTGCCGGGCTTGTACTGGTGGAAGGCCGAATAGGCCTTGGTGTAGGCCTCCTGGACCAGGTCCTCAGCATCCTGCGGGTTGCGGGTCATCCGCATCGCCGCCGAATACAGCTGGTCCACGTACTGCAGGGCGTCCCGTTCAAAACGGGTCCGCCGTGCCGCCTCGGTCTCCTCAGCGACGTCGAGGTCCTCGGACAGGGTGGAAGCAGATGCAGGGCGCTCACTCATCACACCTGAGTCTACGCCCATCCACGCAGATGTTGCGGGTCGGGTCAGTGTCGCCGTGCTCATGTCAGATAGTAACGACGCCGTCTGCTCCAGCATTCCTGTCCCACTCGCCCCTCACTTGATAAGTTAGTACCGGACAAGCGTTTTTCCGCGCGGGATTCCCGCCCCAAGGAGGAGTAAGCATGACTCTGATCCGCAAGATCGCCCGACCGCTGCTGGGTGCACACTTCATCTACGGCGGTGTGGAGACACTGCGCAACCCCGATGAGGCCGCTCAGGAGCTCTCTCCCGCGCTGGATGAGCTGGCCAGCTTGGTTCCGCAGGCCGAGCAGCTGGCCGCCAAGCCCAAGCTGACCGCTCAGGTGCTGGGCGGTGTGCAGGTGACCGCAGGCGCAGCCCTGGCCATCGGCAAGTTCCCCCGGCTGGCCGCCTTCACCCTGGTGGGCGTGCACAAGCTGAACTCCTATGCCGAGTTCCGCTCTGCACCGCTGGAGAACCCCGGTGATGAGATCGCCCAGCGTAAGACCCTGGTGAAGAACGTCTCCATCCTGGGCGGGCTCGGTCTGGCGGTGGTGGATCTGGCTGGCAAGCCCTCGCTGAGCTGGCGGGCTGAGCACCTGTCTAAGCAGGCCAAGAAGAAGGGCACCAAGTTCGGCGAGAAGACCGCTAAGTGGGCCGAGGATCTCGGTGACGACGCGGCCAAGACCCTGCGTGCCTGGGAGAAGGACGCCAAGAAGAACTTCAAGAAGGCGGAGAAGCAGGCCAAGAAGGCTGTGAAGGCTGCCGCTGCTGAGGCGGAGAAGGTCAAGGACAAGGTCTCCTGACTGCTCCAGTGACTGCCGTGGCCCCGGGTGGTGGGTGGAACGCCCCGCACCCGGGGTCTTCTGTGCGCGGCGAAGTCAGAGTGCCGGCCTCGAAGTCGCTGACCAATCGGTATCTGCTCCTGGCCGCCCTGGCTGAGGGCCCCAGCGTAGTCGTCAACCCCCTGGTTTCCAGGGACTCGCGACTGATGCTCACCGCTCTGGAGGCTCTCGGTGCGCAAGTGGAGCGCATCACCGACTGGGGTGACAGCGGAGAAGCAGCGGTGCGCATCACGCCGATCCCACTCTCCGCTCCGGGCACCGGAGCGGATCCGGTGAGCATCGACTGCGGTCTGGCTGGGACCGTGATGCGGTTCCTGCCCGCAGTGGCCGCATTGACCGCACGCACAGTGCACTTCGACGGCGACCCGGAAGCCAAGCTGCGGCCGATGACCGCGGTCCTGGAGGGGTTGCGTGCACTCGGGGTGCAGATCGGCGACGACGGCGCACCGGGCTTTCTGCCGTTCACCGTCCACTCCTCTACTGGTCACTCCCCCGCCGAAATCACCGGGGGTGACGTCACCATTGACGCCTCGGCCACCAGTCAGTTCGTCTCCGGGCTGCTGTTGGCGGCTCCACGCATGCCTGAGGGGCTGACCCTGCGCCATTCAGGAGCCCAGGTGCCCTCCCTGGAGCATGTGGAGATGACGCTGAGTGTGCTCGATGGTCTGGGCGTGCAGGTGAGTTCGCCGGCTCAGTACACCTGGCGGGTGGAGCCGGGTCCGATCGCACCGTTCACCGCTCGGGTGGAGCCGGACCTTTCGAACGCGGGGCCCTTCCTGTGCGCTGCGGCGGTCACCGGCGGCGAGGTCACCATGCCGGGCTGGCCCCTGGGGTCCACGCAGATCGGACGGCGGTGGACCCAGCTGCTGGCCGACTTCGGCTGCCAGGTGGAGCTGTCCCCGGTCTCGGAGAGCACAGCCACGCTGAGCGTGCGCGGACCCAGTCGCCTAGTCTCCCCCGGCGTCGTCGACGGCACCGCGGAGCTGACCCCCACCGTCGCCGCCCTGGCGGCGCTCTGCGCTGAGGAGAGCAAGTTCACCTCAGTGGGTCACCTGCGAGGCCACGAAACCGACCGGATTGCTGCCCTGGTGACAGAGATCCGCAGGCTCGGCGGTAAGGCGGAGGAGACTGACGACGGTTTCCGCATCCTCTCCCCCATCACCCGCGGCGCCGTGGTACGCAGCTATGCAGACCATCGGATGGCAACCTTCGGCGCAGTGCTGGGCCTGGCCGTGGAAGGTGTCACGGTGGAGGATATCGGCTGCACGGCGAAGACCATGCCGGATTTCCCCCATCGTTGGGCCAGCCTGGTGAGCCAATGAGCAAATGGGACTCCTGGGACGAATCCAGGGTGCGTGTCCGGCCCAATAAGAAGGGCTCCCGGCCGCGCACCAAGGAGACCCCCGACTACTCGGAGGCTCAACTGGCCCGAGTCGTCCAGGTGGACCGCGGCCGCTACACCTGCGCGATGGTCGATCAGCAGCCGGCGCGTGTGGTCACCGCCATGCGGGCCAAAGCTCTGCGGCGCACCCCGGTGGCCCCCGGAGACCTGGTCCGGCTGGTGGGCGACACCTCAGGAGCCGGAGGTTCCCTGGCTCGCCTGGTGCTGATCGAGGAGCGAGCCACACTGCTGCGGCGCTCTGCCGATGACACCGATGAGGCAGAACGAATAGTCGTGGCCAATGCCGACCAGCTGTTGGTCGTGGTGGCCTCGGCCGATCCTGAGCCGCGCACCGGGTTCATCGACCGTGCCCTGGTCGCCGCCTTCGACGCCGGGATCGAACCGATCCTGCTGATCACCAAAGCCGATCTTGCCGATGACCCGGCCGACCCGGCGGGGCTTGTCTCCCACTACAGCGAGCTGGGCCTGACCACGGTCATCTCCAGCCGCGAGGACGGGGCGGTGCTTTCCCCCGCCGCGGTGGCGCAGCTGCGCGAGCTGCTGGTCGGGCATGTCACCGCGCTGATCGGGCACTCCGGGGTGGGCAAATCCACCATGGTCAATGCGCTCACAGGTGCCGACCGGGCCACCGGCGGGGTCAACGCGGTCACCGGACGGGGCCGGCACACCTCCTCCTCGGCTGTGGCGCTGAATCTGGAGCCCGGCCAGGGGCTGGGGCCGGAGGTGGCGGCGTCGTCCTGGGTGATTGATACTCCTGGGGTCCGCAGCTTCGGGCTGGCCCATGTGCACCCCGATGATGTGCTGGCCGCCTTCGAGGACCTGGTGGAGGGCTCTGCCGCCTGCGAGCCGGGCTGCCTGCATGAATCCCCCGAGGGCGGCTGCGCGTTGGACGCCTATGTGGCTGCCGGGAATGCGGGCGAACACGGTCCGGCCAGACTGGCCAGCCTGCGCAGGCTGCTGACCTCGCTGACCGGCGGGCAGGACAGCGGCCCCGAAAAACGCCTCGGCTCCCTGAGTGCGTGAGTTGTGCAGCATCTCCACCGATTCTGAGGCCGAACTGCTGCTCAGATCATGCACTCAACGGTGTGGTGGGCCCGGCTTCAGCTCCCTCGGCGTAGGCTGAGCGCATGAGCCTTGCCTCCAGCCCCTACACCGAAGACCTGCGCCTGGCACATATGATCGCCAACTCGGTCGACGCTAAGACCATGCAGCATTTCACCCTGATGGACTTCGAGGTCGAGACCAAGCCGGACCTCACCCCAGTGACAGTGGCCGACCGGGAGGCCGAGCAGCTCATCCGCTCCCAGCTCTCCCGCGCGCGGGGCCGGGACGCGGTCTACGGCGAGGAGTTCGGCGAATCCGGATCCGGTCCACGCCGCTGGGTGCTGGACCCGATCGACGGGACCAAGAACTTCATCCGCGGCGTGCCTGTCTGGGCCACCCTGATCGCCCTGATCGACCACGGTGAGCCGGTGGTAGGTCTGGTCTCAGCCCCAGCCTTGGGCCGGCGCTGGTGGGCGGCCAAGGACGGTGGGGCCTACACCGGCAAATCGCTGAGCGCAGCCAAGCAGCTGACCGTCTCCAAGGTCAGCCAGCTGGCCGACGCAAGTTTCAGCTACTCATCACTGGAGGGCTGGCGAGACCTGGGCCGGACGGAGCAGTTCCTGGGGCTCACTGAACAGGTGTGGCGCACCCGCGCCTATGGCGACTTCTGGTCCTACTGCTTGGTGGCCGAAGGGGCGGTGGACATCGCCGCCGAGCCCGAGCTGGAGCTCTACGATATGGCCGCCCTGGTGCCGATTGTCACCGAGGCCGGCGGCCAGTTCACCTCCTTGGACAATGATCCCGGCTGCACCGGTCCCAATGCGCTGGCCACCAACGGCCTGCTTCACGAGCCTGCGCTCACCGCACTTGAGCCGGTGCCGGATGAGCCTACGCTGGACTTTTAGCCACACCTAACTCTAGAGTGTAGGTATGCCTAAACACATGACAGCAGTGGCGCTCACCCTCCCACTGGTCCTAACCGCCTGCTCCCCCACCGGTGAGGAGCACGACGACGCCGAGAGCCTCCCGCTGGTGGTCACCACCTTCTCCGTGCTGGCTGACATCACCGAGGAGATCGGCGGCGATCGCATCGAGGTCCGCTCCATCACTCCCATCGCAGCCGAGGTCCACGAATACGATCCCACCCCCTCCGACGTACAGGCCGCGACCGACGCCGACCTGATCATCGAAAACGGATACTGGCTGGAGGCGTGGTTCGGCCAGTTCATCGCCCATTCGGACGCCCCGGTGGCTATCGCCTCGCAGAGCATCGACGCCCGGCCCATCACCCGGCTGCCTGGCCATCCCGACGATCCGGGCGAGGATGAGGATCTGCCCATTGACCCACACGGCTGGATCTCCCCGACGCAGTCGCTGACCTATGTTGACAATATCGAGGCCGCCCTGGCCGAGCTCTCCCCCGAGGACGCCGACTACTTCGCCGAACAGGCAGAGGACTACCGCGCCGAGCTGGAGACGCTGCTGACCGACGCCCAGCAGCGCGCCGCTGCGCTGGAGGACCCGGTACTGGTCACCTGCGAAGGGGCCTTCGGCTACCTGGCTGAGGACCTGGGTCTCACCGAACACTACCTCTGGCCGCTCAACGCGGAGAACGAGGGCACTCCGCAGCAGGTGGAGGCGCAGATCCAGTTCGTCCAGGAGAACAACGTGGAGACTGTCTTCTGCGAGTCAACGGTCAACGACGCCGCCCAGGCTCAGGTGGCGGAGACCACCGGTGCCGAACGCGCCGGGCCGCTCTACGTGGACTCACTCACCGAGCCCGACGGCCCCGCAGGGACTCACCTCGACCTGCTGGAGTACACGATCAACACGATTCTGAGCAGCTATGAATAGGGCTTCAGGCGCCAAGAACGGCCCCGTCGTCGTTGAAAATCTCACCGCCGGCTACCCCGGCGTCACCGCTCTGGAGGAGGTCAGCCTGGCCCTGGAGCCGGGCCAGATAACCGCTCTGCTGGGCGCCAACGGATCCGGTAAGTCCACCCTGTTCTCCGCACTGCTGGGCCTGGTGTCGGCCAACAGCGGCTCGGTGCGGATCTTCGGCGCCGAGTCCGCCCAGGCACGACGCCGCAACCTGGTCTCCTATGTGCCGCAGCACGAGCAGGTGGACACTACCTTCCCGATCACCGTGGAGCAGGTGGTGATGATGGGTCGGTACCCGCATATGGGTTTTGTCCGGATTCCGCGGCGGTCCGACCGAGAGGCGGTGGATCGCGCCCTGGAGCAGACTCAGCTGACAGCCTATCGCAAGCGCGCCATCGGCGAGCTGTCCGGAGGGCAGCGCAAGCGGGCATTTGTGGCCAGGGCGCTGGCCCAGAACGCACCGCTGATGCTGCTGGACGAACCGTTCGCCGGTGTCGACCGCAGCAGCGAGGCGCTGATCACCCAGGTGCTGCACCAGTTGCGCGCCGCCGGGACCACCGTGCTGATCTCTACCCATCATCTGGAGGGTGTCCACCAGCTGGCCGATCAGGTGGTGCTGCTGCACCGCAAGGTGCTCGCCGCCGGGTCCCCTGCAGAGGTGCTCACCGATGAGCAGCTGGCCCAGGCCTTCGGGGAGGCACTGAAATGACCAACACCGCAATGATCACTACCGGCCTGCTCGACCTTGTGCTGACCCCGCTGCAGTACCCGTTCATGCAGAACGCCCTGGCCGTTGCCGTGATCTCGGCGGCGATCTGCGGGATGCTCTCGGCCTGGCTGGTGCTGATGGGCTGGTCGCTGATGGGCGAGGCCGTGGCGAATTCGATCCTGCCCGGTGTGGTGCTGGCGTTCATCCTCGGCATCCCACTGGGCATAGGCGCCTTCATCTTCGGCATGGCGGCGGTAGCACTCATCGGTGCGCTCGGCCAGACCACTACCCTGAAGCGTGACACCAGCATCGGGGTGGTGTTCACCTCGCTGTTCGCCCTTGGCCTGGTGCTGATGTCCACGGTGACCACTCAGACGCATCTGCAGCACATCCTGTTCGGCAATGTCCTGGGCACCTCTCGCGCGGATCTCTACCAGGTGGCCGCACTGGGCACGATCACCGCTGCGGTGCTGCTGGTCAAGCGGCGCGACTTCACCCTGGTGGCCTTCGACCGGATCTATGCCCAGGCGATCGGGCTGCCGGTGGGCCTGCTCACCACGGTGCTGCTGATGCTGCTGGCACTGACCACGATCACCGCCCTGCAGACGCTCGGGGTGATCCTGGTGGTCGCCATCCTGGTGATCCCGGGAGCCACCGCGTTCCTGCTGGTGCGCAGCTTCGGAGCGATGCTGGCAGTCTCCTCGGCAGTGGGCGCCATCGCCGCTGTGGCCGGAGTCTATGCCAGCTACTGGCTGGACATCTCCACTGGCGGGTCGATCGTGCTGGCAGCTTCGGCCCAGTTCCTGCTCGCCTATCTGCTCTCCCCCAGACGCGGGCTGCTTCCGAGACTCTGGCGGGGCGGGCGGCGTCGTGCTGTCAGCGCTGGTCCCGGTGACGGGCACGTGTCCCGCTCGCCTCTCGGCCGGACACCCCAGTGAAGCGCCGGCCTTCACGCCTGGAGCTGGTCCCGGCGACGGGGAAACCCCGCTCGCCTCTCGGCCGGCTACAGCGGCGCCGGCCTTCACGCCTAAAGGACCCCAAGTAGAATCAGCGCTATGCCACGCACATCAGACCAGGGTCGTTCCACTATCGGAACGGCGGCGGGCGCCACCACCAGTGTGGAGGACTACGCCAAGACCATCTACGGCCTGGCCGAGTGGGAGAGCACTGATGTCACCGCCAGTGCGCTGGCCAAGGCTCTGGGCGTCTCCAACCCTTCGGTGAGCCTGATGATTCGCAAGATGGCTGAGCAGGGGCTGGTGGAGCACAAGCCCTATGCGCCGATCCGGCTGACTGAGCAGGGGCGCCAGCTGGCCCTGGCGATGGTGCGCCGGCACCGGCTGATCGAGACCTGGTTGGTCCGCGAGCTGGGCTACTCCTGGGACGAGGTGCATGAGGAGGCCGAACGATTAGAACATTCGGTCTCCGAGACCTTCATCCAGCGGCTGGACACCAAACTCGGCCATCCCGAGACTGATCCGCATGGGGACCCCATCCCTGCCCCAGACCTGAGCATGAGCTACCCGGAGACTATGCTGCTGTGCCGGGCGCCGGAGGAGACCTCAGTCCGGGTGGAGCAGGTGGACGACGCCGTCCCCCAAGCCTTGCACACCCTGGCCCAGGAGCAGCTGCCCATCGGGCTTCAGGCCAAGATCCTCACCAGCAGCAAGGGCGATGTGGTGCTCTCCCCCGGGACTGGGCGCGGTTCGGTCTCACTGCCGCATGAAGTCACCCATGCTGTGCGCGTCAGCGTCTCTGCCGGCTGAAACACGGCCTATCCTGTTTCCTGTGCCTACCACGGAGGAGAACGCCGCGCAGCGGTCCAGCCCGAGTTTCGGCCCCTCCCTGCCTGTGCTGGTGCTCTGGGTGGCGGCGGCCGGGGCCTGCGGGGCGGTGCTCCGCCTGCTGCTGGTGGAGCTCTCTGATGAGCAGTACATGCGCTTCCCCTGGGTGACCCTGGTGATCAACTTAGCCGGTTCCGGCGCCCTGGGCACGTTGGTAGGTGCGACACACGCCTGGCAGCGACTGCCGCAATGGACCGTACCAGTGCTGGGCACCGGATTCCTAGGGTCTTTCACCACGTTCTCCGCGGTAATTCTGGCCGGCGCTGCCGCGCAACAGCGCGATCTTTTCGCACAGGTGACCTCCACTCTGGTAGTGCCCCCGGAAATGTGGGAGGTCGGAGCCTACCTGGTGATCTCCATGCTGTTCTGCACTGCGGCTGCAGCAGCGGGCATCACCCTGGGCCGTGCAGTGTTCGGATGCACGGCCATGGACTGTCAGCACACGGGAGGCGACCACCGGTGAGTGTTGAGCTGTCAGTTGGAGTTATTGCCGCTGTGGCCCTGGGCGGAGCCGCCGGGGCAGCGTCACGTTTCCTGCTGGATAAATATCTGCGGGCCGGTGTCCTGATCGCTAATACGCTGGGCTGCCTGCTGCTGGGGGTGCTGATCGGGGCCGCGGCTGCGATGGCTGCCGCTGCTTCTGCCGGCGGCCGTGTGACAGTCTCTTCGGGGTTCGCCTACGGCGGCACCAGCGCCTGGGAGCCTTGGACGGTGGGCCTGCTGGCCTTCGGCCTGGTCGGTGCCCTGAGCACCTTCGCCACAGTGTCGCTGCGGGCCGCGCAGCTATGGACCCACAGGCGGCGCTGGGCTGCGCTGGGGCTGTGGGGGCTGCACTGCGGCTTCGGCATCACCGCGGCTGCCGGCGGCCTCGCCCTCGGCTGGGCGCTGGCAGTATGACGGCAGGCTGCTTTGGTATGCCCACCCCATGGCCAGCCGCCTGTCCTAGCCACTCACAGCCGACGAATCAACCCAGCCTTTGTTGCACGAGCAACCGGATATCCAGCACATGATGAAACAACGGTCGGGTAACCACGGAGTACGGGGGAATGATTTGGGACCTCGGCGTCGTTGAGATAGACTGACACACCCGCTTTGGCGGGGAGAAGAGTTTGACAACTCCATACGGGGACGATCGGTTTCGACGATCTGAGGTGATCGTGGGGAAGCGTGTCGTGGACGCCAAGTGACCACGTTAATACCCCTTGCGCAACCCAATAAGTGCCGAATCTAAGCGCACTGACTTCGCCCTCGCTGCCTGAAATACAGCGACCGCGAGTCTGTCAGCCTGAGTACGCCATCGGCTCAGTGACTGGCATCAGCTAGATGGCCACTGGAGAGCTCTTCTTGCCGCAGGAAGGACTCTCGACAATTAATGCGGCTGGGTCCGTCAGGTGCTTGTCCGTGAGACACCTGGGACCGAGTAACACGCCCAGCGGACTACACACGTAGAAGTCCATGTGAATCCAGATCGGACGCGGGTTCAATTCCCGCCGTCTCCACAAATTGCCCGGGTAGGTTCGCCTACTCGGGCTTTTTTGTGCCTTCTCCACCCGATGAGGCTTGTTCCAAAAATGCGTCCAAAACGAGCTTTTGGGCTCCAGCTGGACCAGCCTTCCGCAGAATGCGCCGCCCCGGGGCGGCGCCTGGCTTGATGTCAGGATGTAGGTGACAGGGCGATGCTTACACCAGGTACAGACGGCCTTGCCGCAGCTACGCTCGCTCCACTCGAACAAAAGTCAGGGGCGCTGAAACTCCTCGCGGGCCCGCTCTGCCGCTGTCCGACTGATGCAGTCGTGAACGTGGTCGTTGATCAGCCCCATGGCCTGCATGAAGGCGAAGACAGTGGTGGGACCGACGAACTTCCAGCCGCGCTTCTTCAGCTCCTTGGACATCGCCACCGATGCCGGAGAGGTGGAGACAGTCTGCGGCTCACTCAGCTCCTCGGGGCGGGGCTCGTAGGACCAGGCGAAGGCCGCCAGTGAACCTTCATGGTCGATCAGTTCCTCGCCGCGCCGGGCGTTATTGATCACCGCCTCGATCTTGCCGCGGTGCCGGATGATGCCTGCGTCCTGCAGGAGCCGGGCGACGTCCTCCTCAGTCATCCGCGCCATCCTCGCCACGTCGAAACCATGGAACGCAGCCCGGAAGTTCTCCCGCTTGACCAGGATGGTGCGCCAGCTCAGTCCAGACTGGAAACTCTCCAGGCACAGTTTCTCGAAGAGGCGCTGATCCTCTCCAACGGGGAAGCCCCATTCGGTGTCGTGGTAGTCCAGGAACTCCGGTGCGCCCGCGCTCCACGGGCACCGCGGCAAACCATCAGGGGCAAACACGATCGCTTCTGCCACCCTCTCTACCCCTGACCTGATAAGAGGAAGCTGAGCCGATCATCTGCCCGCCCCGGCTCAATCTCGACAATCTCAGCAGTCACCACACCCTCTGCAACGAATGGGTCATTATCCACTCGGTGTTCCAATTCTTCGCGTGAGACACCTGCTGCGAGAACCGCTCCACCGGAGGCCTGCTGAATGCTGCCCACCAACAGGAATACACCATCTGCGAAGCCCTGATCGATCCAGGCATTGTGCCCGGCGAGGTGATCAGATGCAGTGTGTTTGTTCTCTCCGAAGCGGAGCAGGACCAAGAACATTAAGGTTCCTTTCTCTTCAGGTGTTCGCTGTAGGTGCTGAGCCACTGCTCCATGCTGCCCACCTCACGTTGGACGAAAGCCTCGTCACCGAAGGCGTTGTGCAGAGTTGCCACACCCTGGCTGAACGCAAGAACGCGCATGGCAAGCTCATCTGCCTGGTCCTTGTGCCCAAGGGCGGTGAACTGCTCCGTGAGCCAGTCACGGAAAACGCTGAACACCGATCGCGCCTGCTCCATGCAGGGGTGATCGAGCTTCGCCAGCTCACTGGTCAGAGTCCCCACCGGACACCCATAGCGCTCGATCAGTGCTCCGTTGGTGATGACGATCCGGATGAAGCATCGAATGCGCCCCTCAGGAGTGGGCTCCTGATCCTCCCATAACCGGATCATGGCTCGGGTAGACGCCTGTCGAGCCTCGATCACTGCGGCAAGAATCTCATCTTTGGTCCTGAAGTGGTGATAGAAGTTCCCACGAGAGATGTGCACCTCTCCAGCTATGTCGGCAAAGGATGTGTGATCGAAGCCTCGACGGTAGAACAGATCATCAGCTGCTTCGATAATCCGCTGCCGAGTTGCTGTCGGCATCAATCTCACCTCCTCGATAGGACGACTGTCCTACAACAAGATTAGGGCAGCTGTCCTAGAGCGTCAACGTTTTAGTGCAAAGAGGCACTGCCTTATTGTCAGGGTATCTTTCGCTTCTGTGGCGCATCGGCTCGGAATCGAGTCGACGTCCGTTTTCCGCTAGACGCGGGAGTGCTGTCACGGTGGAATAGGGGTATGCACACCACTGTTGCTACGCCCGACGGGCCGTTCACCATCATTGTCGATGCACAGCATGTCCTCGCCTCCGGCTGGACGGAGGACCACGCCTCCCTCCGTGCCCTCATCCACCCCCAGCTGCGCAACCAGGCAGAGTACGACGCCACCCGCTTGAGCCAACCGCAGACCGGAGGGCCCCTGGCCCCAGGGGCCCGTTCAGCTTCTTCAGAATCTGTGCAAGCCACATCGGGGACTTATTCCGGACCTGCCGAGGAGAGTGAGCGAAGCGACGCCCTGATCAACCGGGCGGTCCAGGCTGTTCAGGCCTATTACTCGGGCAAGCACGGTGCTGTGGCGGAAATTCCGGTCCGGCAGCGCTCTGGCCCCTACCGCGAACGCGCCTGGGAGGTGCTGCGCCAGGTGAAGCCGGGGCAGCCAGTGTCCTACGCAGAGTACGCTCGGCGCACCGGAAGTCCGGCTGCAATCCGCGCGGCCGCCGGGGCCTGTGCACAGAACGCCGCAGCGTTGTTTGTGCCCTGCCATCGGGTCATCCGCACCGACGGCAGCCTCGGCGGATTCCGCTACGGGCTGGAGATCAAAACCAGCCTGCTCAACCGGGAAAGACAGCCAAAAACCTAGCACGCGGGTCCGTAATCTCCTCGACCAGGACGTTCTCTGGGGGAATCGGTAGATAGGCGTGTGATTTGAGTCGGTGATGGTACCGACATAACCTCCAAGGTTGGGCAAACGTATCTACGTCGTAAAGACGGAAAGTGCGAACGATGCAGACACTTCAGCAAGACCAGGATCGACGGTGAGGGGCCGGTCGGCATTCTGTTCCAAGCCCTGAAGGGACTTTCAGTGCGAGGCAGGTGGGAGGCGGTGACGACCGCGGTATTCCACCGCGGGAGCTGCATGCGCGAGCGCATCGGGGGTGATCTCGGGGTAGAGATCGTCGAAGGCTGTAGTCAGGTGCGGGTGCAGCCGTTCGAGCGCCTGATGAATGCGTTCCGGTGTGCTCTTGGCGGTGGTGGCAAGTAGTTCGATGCCGTTGCGGTAGGCGTCCTCAGTCCACTGGTGGCTCATGAACAGGTCAGCAGTCACCGCGCTGGCCCCAGCGGCATCCAAGTCCCTGGGGTCGAAATCATCCACGTCCTCGGTAATCAGAAACCGCACCCCAGCTGCCTGGGCATCGGCCAGGACTTGTTTATCAGCGCCCTATGTGCGGGTGAACCGCTCAGGGTCCTGCCCTCGTGCTGAGAGCGCAAACTCAGGCATATAGCGTTGCCGGACCGCCGAAGGAAGCATGATGGTCTTCCGCTCTTTATGGTTGCGGCAGGCGACAGCTCTATCAGCTTCGGCCTCGACATGAGCGCTCCACAACGGTAACGACTCCGCATAGTGCGGATCCTGCCAGCAGCAGCATCCGGGTGGTAGGGCGGGAGAGCTCGTTAGCGTCGAGGAAGACCGGGATCACAACTCAGTCGAGCCCCAGCTCATCCCGAATATCGTCGGCGACCCCGTGGGCCATCGCAGCCATCATCTCATCGCGGCACCGCTCGGCTTCCCGGGCTGGGATGCGGTAGTGTGAGCCAACTTTCCGTGCCTGCAGTTGGCCGGAACGGATCAGCTTCATCACTGAGGCCCGGGACATCATCAACAGCTCAGCTACCTCGTTGGGACTCAGTTCATCAGCGAACGAAGCGACAGAGACGACCTCGCCCTCAGAAGCAGCCTGCTCGAAGGTCTGACGGATCTGCTCCCACTGCCGCTCAGTCATCCGCTTCGGATCGAAAGTCAACATTCTCGCCATACAAAAAACATAGCGCAGATGCGACAGATAGCCCGGAGGCTTCTGGGTCCCGACATGAGGTGTAGGTCGTTTCTGTTGCCGCGGCGCGACCCCCGGGACCACGTTAGCCTGCTGCGGCACGCCACAGGTGCATCGCAGCGTAAGAGCGCCAGGGCGCCCATCTCGCGGCCAGCTGTTCCAGACGGCGGTGGGTGGTCGCCGGGCTGACCGCATCACTGAGCAGGCCGAGCCTGCGGGCACCTGCCACCAGGGCGACGTCGCCGGTCATCCAGTCATCCGGATGACCCAGCACCCGCAGAGCCAGGTAGGCAGCTGTCCACTTCCCGATCCCGGGCAGCTGGAGCAGTTGGGCACGCATCTGCTCGGGATGGACACCGGGGTGGATGACCAGTGAGCCTTCGGTGATCGCCTGTGCAGCGGCCCGCACGGTGCGGATCTGCCGCCTGGCCAGCCGCAGCGGACGCTCCGGGTTCAGCTCCCCGGCCTCCGGCGGCACCGGCACGCCGGCAAGGATTTCCTCCGGACTGGGGAACAGTGTCTCCAGCCCCTCGAAGGTGGACTCCACCGGGGTGCCGAGCTGCTGAACCAACCGGCTCAGCTGTGTTCGTGCGGCCTTCACCGAGATCTGCTGGCCCACCACCGCCCGGATCACATACTCCTGCGCTTCTGCTGTACCTACCAGGCGCACACCGGGCACCTGATGCACCAGTGGTCCGAGCACCGGATCTTCCCCGAGCACGGAATCTACCGCCGCCGGGTCGGCATCCAGATCGAACATGCGGCGCACGCGTGCCAGTACGACGCCGACATCGGCCAAAGAGCCCACCTCACACCTCATCGAGAGCTTCCATCCGCTCCCTTTGCGAACTGCAGTCACCTCCACTGCTCCTGACCCGTGGGGCAGGCGCAGTGTGCGGGCATAGCGGAGCTCATCGTTCTGCAGCCGGGCGGCCTCCACACCGGGCAGCGCACGCTCAGCGAGGAAGGTGAACACCCCTTCTGCGTCGAAGGGCTGCCGGACCGGAAGCATCAGGTTCAGGCACAGCCTGGAGTCCTCGGCATCTTCAGCCAAGCGGTTGCCGCCGACTCGTTGTCGTACTTCGGTAGGGGTGGCGGCGTAGATCTGCCGAATAGTGTCGTTGAACTGACGCACGGAGCCGAAGCCAGCAGAGAACGCTACATCAACGAGTCTCAGATCCGTACTGACCAAAAGGTTCCGTGCGATCTGTGCCCGGTGCGCCCGGGCAAGGGCCACTGGACCTGCTCCGAGCTCAGCGAGCAGAGTGCGGTGGAGGTGCCGGCTGCTGTAGCCAAGCCTGCTGCTCAGGTCCTCAACGCTGCCGTGGTTGAGCACCCCTTCGCGGATCAAGCGCATAGCTCGACCGGCTAGGTCCTGACGAAGGTCCCATTCCGGACTTCCCGGTGATGCTTCTGGCAGACAGCGCTTGCATGCTCGGTAGCCGGCCTCGTGAGCTGCAGCTGAGGTGGTGAAGAACTGCACATTAGCCGGTTTCGGTGTGATGGCCGGGCAGGAGGGCCGGCAGTAGATGCCGGTGGATGAGACCGCGGTGAAGAACTGGCCGTCGAAGCGGCGGTCTCGTGACTGTACTGCACGGTAGCGCTCCGCAAAGGCGTCTTCAATGTCCATATGACCATTTCACCCTGGCCTCAGACCCTTGTCTAGCGGGAATCGGACCCTGCTCTCGACATGGAAGTTCCCAAGGTATGTGGAGGTTCCAGTGGGCTGACCTGGAGTTTTGGGTGTTTAGAGTGTGACAAGGAGTTGCACCACAACTCTGGTCATGGACGAAGCACAGTGTCTATTGAGAATACGAGGTGAACCGACATGACCACCCACCCGAACCAGAACCCGAAGCCGGCTCCGCGGGAGAATCCTGAGGAGGCCGCAGCGGCCGCACCGAGCGAGGACCGCTACGGCCGCGACGAGACAGCACGGAACCCCAATCTGGACCCGGACCCGGAGCAGATCCCAGATCCGGATGTGAGTTCCGACCCGGCGGAGAACCCGGGTATGCGCAGTGCTGCTGACCTGGAACCCGGCCAGACACCGCCGGAGTCCAACTCGGCCACTGCCACTCCCCCAGCACCGGCGCCGTCGAGCCCGCCCAATAACAAGCTGATCCTGGGGATCATCGGGGTACTGATCGCCGTAGTGGTGATCCTGGTGTTCGTGGGCTATATCGCTGGCATCATCGGCTGAGTCGACACCTCAAGCGGATTGGCGGTTGCGGATGCGCATGGCACGCTGGGCCTCGCGGTTGTCCTGCTTCTCGCGCAGGGTCTGACGCTTATCGTACTCCCGCTTGCCGGTGGCGATGCCGATCTCCACCTTGGCCCGCCCGTCCTTGAAGTACAGGCGCAGCGGCACAATGGTCTTGCCTGGATCCTCTACCTGCCGGGAGATCTTGATCAGCTCCTTGCCGTGCAGCAGCAGCTTACGCTTACGCCGGGTGGCGTGGTTGGTCCAGGTGCCGTTGAGGTATTCCGGGATGTGCACCTGCTCCAGCCAGAGCTCGCCGCGGTTGTCGAAAGCGGCGAAGCCGTCCACCAGGGAGGTCTGGCCCTCGCGCAGGGACTTCACCTCGGTGCCGGTGAGCACCAGTCCAGCCTCATAGGTGTCTGAGATGGTGTAGTCGTGCCGGGCGCGACGGTTGAGCGCGACCACATGGTTCTTGGGGTCGCGTTCGTTCTTGCCGCTCTTCTTCTTGGGCGTTGAGCTGTGCTTGCCCATGTGATCACCTCCTTCGCTGAGAATCGCGCAAAGCGCAAGGAACCACTATACCGGTCACGTCAATCACCAGCTCAGGCATCAATCCTCACACCCGCAGGTACTTGCGGACGGTGAGCCAGGAGGACAGCCCAGCCAGCAGCACAGCCACCAGCAGCAGTGCCGGCATCACGATCCAGGAGTCGGCTGCGGAGATGAACATAATGCCGGTGACCTGCTGGGCCAGCCACTGGCCCATGAGGAACTCGGCCACCACCCAGGTGGCCAGGCAGGCCAGCAGTGCGCCGAGAGCCGCCGCGATGATTCCCTCAAAGATGAATGGGGTGCGGATCATCGACTTCGAGGCCCCCACCATGCGCATGATGGAGGTCTCCCGGCGCCTGCTGAAGGCCGAGAGCCGGATGGTGGTGGAGACCAGCAGCACTGTGCATAGGATCATCACCGCCGCGATGATCAGCGCCACCACGGTCAGGCCGTTGAGGATGCCGAAGACCTGGTCGAGCACCTCCTGCTGGTCGGCCACATTCTCCACCCCGGCAACGCCGGCGAAGAGCTCGTTGACCAGCAGGAAGTCCTGCGGGTCCACCAGCAGCAGCCGGAAGGACTCCGGCATATCCTCGGCGGTGACCTGCTCTGCCCGCACGCTGTCCTCCCGGGCGGCCTGGAAGTTCTCCAGGGCCTCCTCCTGGGACTCATACCGGAAAGATTCCACATACTGGCTGGCTGCCCCAGTGGTGAGCATCTCCTCAATGTTCTCCCGCTGGGCATCAGTCACCGCCCCGGTGGGGCAGGCGGCCTCCGCGGAGTTCTCCGTACACAGGAACACGGAGATCTCCAGACGGTCGTAGAAGTCCTCGGTCATCTGGTTGACCTGCAGCTGCATCAGCGCCGCGGTGCCCACGAAGCTCAGCGAGATGAAGGTCACCAGCACCACTGAGGCCACCATGGCCACGTTCTTGCGCAGAGAGCTGAACGTCTCGCCCAGCTGGTACATCAGTTGGCTCATCGCAGCTCTCCCTCCTCGTCGAAGTCGGGAAGGTCGCTGGGCTTGATATCGGTCCGGGGCGCGTCAGGCTCAGCATCAGCATCGTCTTCAGGAAAGCTGACCTGGTACTCACGACGCCGCAGCACCGGGCTGGTTGTCTCATCCGGAGTCTGCGCCGTCACCGGATTACCAGGTGAGTCGGTGGCCTCCTCGGGGGTTTCTGCGGTGGATGGGATGGCGGCGCGCGCTGTGGCGCGCTCTCGGCCTTCACCGAGGACAGGCAGTGCTTCGGTGAGCATGGGCATGGGGTCGGAAGCGCGCAGGCCGGTGTTCTCCTGCTCAGCGGACAGCAGCTCCCAGGCCTCAGAGCCCTCCGGCGGGTCGTAGGAACCGGCTGGCTCATCGCGGACCAGCCGCCCGTGGTGCAGCTGGACCACCCGGCGGCCCATGACATCTACGATGGCCCGGTCGTGGGTGGCCATCACCACCGTGGTGCCTGAGGCGTTGATCCAGCGCAGGATCTTCATGACCTCCTCGGATGCGGCGGGGTCCAGGTTTCCGGTGGGTTCATCGGCCAGCACAATGGCGGGTTTGTTGACAATAGCCCGGGCGATGGCGGCCCGCTGCTGCTCACCGCCGGAGATCTCATGCGGATAGCGGCGGGCCAGATGGTCCAGGGCAACCCGCTCCAGTGTCTTCATCACCTGCTTCTTGATGGAGGTGCGCGGTGCTCCGATGACCCGCATGGCAAAGGCCACGTTCTCGTATACCGTCTTATCCGGCAGCAGGCGGAAGTCCTGGAAGACCATGCCGATGGACCGCCGGTAGAGCGGCACCCGGCGCTCCACCATGAGCACCAGGTTCTGGCCGGCCACAGTGACCTTGCCGCGCTGGGGCAGGCCCTCGCGCAGGATCATCCGCAGCAAGGTGGACTTCCCGGAGCCGGAGGCCCCGATGAGGAACACGAAGTCCCCGCGGTTGAACTCCACGGAGATGTCCTCCAGGGCAGGTTTGACCTGGGAGCGGTACTTCCGGGTGACGTTCTCGAAGCGGATCATGGGGGAAGGAATCCTGTGTCGGGGACTAGTCTCGGGAGTGCTCAGTCATCGTCGCCGCCCTGGGCGCGCCAGCGAATGCCGGTCTCGATGAAGCCGTCCAGGTCCCCGTCCAGCACCGGCGAAGCGTTGCCGACCTCGTAGCCGGTACGCAGGTCTTTGACCATCTGGTACGGGTGCAGCACATAGGAGCGGATCTGGTCGCCCCAGCTGGCTTTGATGTCACCGGCCAGCTCCTTCTTCTCGGCGGCCTCCTGCTCCTTCTTCAGCAGCAGCAGCCGGGCCTCCAGCACGCGCATAGCCGCTGCCCGGTTCTGGATCTGGGACTTCTCATTCTGCATAGACACCACAATGCCGGTGGGCACGTGGGTGATGCGCACTGCGGAGTCGGTGGTGTTCACACTCTGCCCGCCGGGTCCGGAGGAGCGGAAGACGTCGATCTTGAGGTCGTTCTCATCAATGTCAATGGACTCGGTGCCTTCCAGCAGCGGGATGACCTCCACTGCGGCAAAGCCGGTCTGGCGCCTGCCCTGGTTGTCGAACGGGGAGATCCGCACCAGCCGGTGAGTACCGGCTTCCACGCTGAGCGTGCCGAAGGCGTAGGGGGCGTTGACCTCGAAGGTGGCGGATTTGATCCCCGCCTCCTCCGCGTAGGAGGTGTCCAGGACCTTCACGTTCCACTCGCGGCGCTCGGCCCAGCGGGTGTACATCCGCAGCAGCATCTCAGCGAAGTCCGCGGCATCCACTCCCCCGGCCCCGGAGCGGATGGTGACCACCGCGTCGTGCTCGTCGTACTCCCCGGACATCAGGGTGACGATCTCCAGGGACTGAAGGGCCTTGCGGATACTGGCGAGCTCGGAGACGGTCTCGGCCAGCACGGCGTCGTCGTTCTCCTCCTGGGCCATCTCCACCATGACCTCGGCGTCGTCGATCCTGGAGGCCAGGGACCGGACCCGTTTGAGCTGGGACTGCTTGTGGCTCAGCTGGGAGTTCACCCGCTGGGCGTTCTCCTGGTTGTCCCAGAGGTCGGGGGCGGCTGCCTGCTGCTCGAGATCGCTGACCTCGGCAGCCAGGGCCTCGACGTCGATGACGTCGGTGATGCGCCGCAGAGTGTCGCGCAGTTCGGCGAGCTCGGCGGGAAAGTCTGTTTCTGCCATAACGTATCTACAGTACCGGTACGACGCCGCGGCACCAGCCAGGCGTGCCCAAGGCTTCAGGTGATCACCGGTTGACGGTGATCCTGGCGTGGGATTCAGCGGTGACCTCTACGGTGGCCGGCAGCACCCAGCGCAGCACTGGCAGCTCTGCCTCGGCCCGCAGCTCAACGGTGATGGTGTCACCACCGCCGGAGATGCTCGCGCCGGTAACAGCCAGATCATGATGCCGGTGATGGGCTTCGGCTTCGCTCAGATAGTCCTGGGCGGCGGCGACGATCTGCTGCTCAGTCAGCTGCGGGGTGCCTGGGGCAGGCTGGGCGGCCAGGGCAGCGGATGAGGCGGCGGCATCGGCCTCAGAGAGCAGCTTGCGGGACTCCACGTTGACGATGCTGGCACTGATGATCACTGCGGCGAGCATCAGCACAATACTCACCAGCCCTAAGATCAGCACTGTGGTCTGCCCGGACTCCTCCGCCAGTGCTTGCTGGGTTCGGCCGCGCCTGCTCATCACCCCTACCTTCACTCCCCCTGAAGAGCGGTCGAGGACGCTGTGACAGTCACCAGGGAATGCTCCCAGCCGCCGAACTCCGGCACCAGCGGCAGCGGTACCCGGATCTCCACCTGGTAGCGGACCATATCCCCTGGGTTCTGGCAGTCAGTGGTGCAGCTGTGGGTGATCTGGGCCTGAGCAGGGTTTATCCCATAGTCGGCCAGGGTGGTCTCCACGGCGTGCTGGCTGTGCTGGGCAGCACGCTCCGGGGCGGCCTCGGAGGTTACATAGATTCGGGCGGCCTGGTCGGCGGCACCGGTGGCAGCGTAGAGGGCTGATTGGATCTGGGCCACCGCCAGCAGGAACCAGACCGCGGGAATAAGCAGCAGCACCGCCAGAGCAAGGAACTCGATGATTGCTGAGCCCTCCTGTGTTCGTCCCGGCCCGGCGCAGGCGGTGAGGTGGTCACCACCAACGCTGCCGCGTTCGCGCAGGTCCCTGACGTTGCGGTTCCGGTCACTGCGCCTCTCGGCCGGCAGGCCCTTGCCGGCCTTCACGCCTAAAGAGCTCGCCATCGCTTCGCTCGGCTCGGAAGGTTCAGTCGTATTCATAGGCGGTTCCGGTCACTTCGAGCTCGCTGACACCGGGCCCCACCACAAGCACCGGCACCTGGGCGCGCACCGTGATGCGCAGGGTGCGCCCCTGGGGTGCCTCTTCGTACTCATAGCTGATGTCCTGGGCATACCGGGAGGCGATCGAGCTGCTGATCAGCGCCTCGGTACGGGCGGCGCCATCCTCGGCCGTACGGTCGCTCAGCGCTCCGAAGCGTGCCCCGGTGGAGGCGGCATCAACCAGGGTGTTGCGGATGTGGATCATTCCGGCGAACTGGATGACGGCCAGGAACAGCAGAGCCAGCAGCGCGGCCACCATAGTGAACTCGGCGGTGGCCGATCCCCGCTCGGCTCCATCGGCCCGGCTGTAGTGGCTCAATCCGTTGTCACCCTGTTGATCGCTTCGTTGAACAGATCCTGGAATGCACCCTGGGCCAGGAGCAGCAGGCCGGCTACCAAGACCGCACTCATGAATGTGATCATCACCCACCCGGGCACATCGGCTCGTTCTTCCCGGTGCAGCTCAGTGGGTACCTTAGTCAGTGCTGTGATGAGGTGTTGCATGGTGTACTCCGTTTCTTTGTGGTGATTCGGCGGCGTCACAGGCTGATCTGCAGCAGCGACAAGCCTGGGAATGCGGCGAAAAGTATGGTGAGCGGGAGGATTCCGAAGACCACCGGGGCGAGCATGCCGACCTCCTTGCGTCCGGCGGTCTCCATCAATTCCCGTTTGGTCAGTTCCCTGGCATCAGCGGCCTGGGCGCGCATGACATCTGCCAGCGGGGTGCCTCGCTCTACGGCGACGATCACTCCTTCGAAGAACCGGCTGACCGCCGGAGCTTCGATCTCCGCGCTGAGCTGGCGCAGCGCTTTTCCGAAAGGGACCCCGGCCTGGGTGCGGCAAATCAGTTCGGTGAGCTCATCGGCCAGTTCGCCCCGGCAGCTGCGGCTGATCCGCAGGAATGCTCCCGGGGCAGTCTCGCCAGCGCTGACGGCCAGTGCAAGCAGTTCTGCGATAGTGGGGAACTCCGAGAGCATCCGGGCCTGCCGGCTGCGGATCCGGGCCGAAAGTCTGGCATCGCGGGCTGCTGCACCGAGTGCGGCAGCAGCGGCGATGATCAGCACCGCTGCCGGGAAGCTGAATCGTCCCGCGGCTGCGGCTGCGAAGGTGATCAGCAGCCCGGTCGCCGCTGCCGCGCTGGCCCAGCCCAGCTGCTGAAGCCGGTACTCGGTGACGGTGATGCTGAGATTGGCGTGGCGCAGGCGTGTGGCCAGCGTCTCGGTGCTCGGGGTCAGACCCCAGCTGCTCAGTCGGTCAGATGCTGCCTGAACGACGGGGGTGAAGAGCTGGACAGCAGATCTCAGGGAGCCTGCGGCATGTGGTGGGGCTGCGGCATCGGGCGCTGCTGAGCGCACATAGGGGGCCACCCGTTCGCCAAGCTTTGGACGGTTCATCACCGGCAGGCCGGCCAGAAGCAGCAGCAGTCCGGATGCGGCGGCCAGACCGGCCACCGCTGCCCAGAGCTGGATGCTGGTCATGCCAGGACACGCTCCTCCGCGGGCAGGGTGCCGATGCGCAGCATCAGGCGGTAGCTGACCACTGAGACGGCAAGTCCTGCAGCCAGCAGCAGGGTGCCGGCTCCGCTGCGGTAGGCCTCAGCGGCCTCCGGTCGGGTGGAGAGCAGCAGGACCACTGCCCAGGGTGCGGCCACCGCAAGTTTGGCGCCGGTGACGGTCCAGGACTGCCTGGCTTCGAGCTCACCGCGAGTCCGGGCGTTCTCCCGCAGCACGTCGGCCAAAGTGTCCAGCAGTCGGCCGAGCTCAGTGCCGCCGAGCTCGCGGGTCATTCTCAGCGCAAGCACTATCCGGTCGCCCACCGGATCAGCCAGCCGAGCTTTGAGCCGTTCCAGAGCGGTGTCCAGGGGGACGCCTGCGCGCCAGTCGCTGCCGAACTCGGTGAAGGGCTCGCGCAGCGGGGCAGGGCCAGAGTGCCCGAGCTCGATAAGGCCCTCCGGCAGAGAGAGCCCTGAGCGTACTGCGGAGCGGAGATGGTCGATCACATCGGGCCAGACCTCGGCAAGCCGCTTGCGGCGCCTGCTCAGCTGCCAACGCAGCATCGCCCAGGGCAGCGCTGCGGCGAACAGAGTGAAGCAGACCGCCACCGGCAGTGCCGTGGTGATGGTGAACACCACCACGAATGCGGTCATGGCACATCCGGCGGTGCTGAGAAACAGCGCTGAAGCCGGTACCCGGTGGTGTCCGGCTTCATCCAGAAGACGCCGCAGTCTGGGTGCCTGCCCCGGCGTCGTCGTACTCTCCTGCGGTGCCGGGGTGCAGGAAACGAGCACCAGCAGCAGACCGATGCCCAGTCCCAGCCCGAGCAGTGCGGCCTCTGCGGTGTACGGGCCGGTCACTGCCAGGCTCCTTGAAGTTCGCTCTGGCTGAGCCGGGGGTGTTCGAAGATCGCGTCGTGGCGCCGGTTCAGGGAGTGTCCGTCATGGGAGAACAGGGCAGTGGCTTCGATGGTGCCTGATTCCACCCGGCTGCCGATGCCCAGGATCTCAGCGACGTGGCGTTGACCGGTCGGGGTGCGCATACAGTGAACCACTAGGTCGATGCAGGAGGCCACCGTGGGGACGATGAACTGGCTGGTGATGTTCTCCCCGCTGAGCAGGGGCAGGGTGCAGATCTTGGTCAGGGCATCCTGAGCCGAGTTGGCGTGGATGGTGCACAGGCCGGGCATGCCGCTGTTGAGCGCAATGAGCATATCCAGGCTCTCGGCCTCTCGGACCTCCCCGACGATCAGCCGGTCCGGGCGCATCCGCAGGGCCTCTTTGACCAGGCGGCGCAGGGGGATCTCGCCATTGCCCTCAAGGTTCGGCTGGCGGCACTGGAGGCTGGCGACATCGCGCAGCGGCACGTCCAGCTCAAAAATCTCCTCCACTGTGACCACCCGCTCCCGGGGTCCGATAGCATGGGTGAGCGCATTGAGCAGAGTCGTCTTCCCGGCCCCGGTGGCGCCGCTGACCAGCACGTTGAGGCCGTTGGCCACCGCGATGGAGAGGAACTGCGCTGCCTGAGGAGTCAGCGATCCCCGCCGGACCAGATCCTCCAGAGAGTTGGCCCGAGTGATGAACTTACGGATATTGACCGCCCAATGGTGCCGGGTGATGTCCGGGATGACCACATGCAGTCGGGAGCCGTCGGGCAGGGCGGCGTCGACGAATGGTGAGCTGAGGTCCAAGCGCCTGCCGCTGGACTTCAGCATACGTTCCACCAGGTCCTTGACCCGGGTCTCGGTGAGGGTGACGGAGGTCAGCTCCGCCCGGCCCGACCTGGCCTGAAAGACTTGATCTGGGCGGTTCCACCAGATCTCTTCCACTTCGGGGTCATCCAGCAGCGGCTGAAGTTCGCCGAAGCCGGCCAGGGAGTGGAAGATCCTGGTGGCCGCAGCAGCGGGTTCGCCCAGCACCGGCAGTGCTGAGATCATAGAGCGCTTGTCATACTCGGCAACGGCGGCATCTACTAGGCGCTTGATGCTGCTGGGGTCTTGGGAAGGATCGATCCCGCGCGCACGGATCGTCTCACGAACCTCATCCTCAACAATGCCCACAGCATCCACGACTCTGCCTTCCCCAGAAGTCTGCTCCTATGTCTGATGTGCAACTGCCACCTGAACGGAATGTGGCGTGCACCACCCTAGCGTCACGCCAAGGATCAGGGAAGCCCCTGTTGAGCTTCTGTGGAGTTTGACTGAGTTATCCACAGATTCCAACAAGCCTCCCCAAGCAATCAAATCAATGCACTAATTTAGTCAAATAGAACAAAACATGACTAAAAGGAAGCATTGAGGTGATCTCAGGATGTTCGCTGTCACGGTGGTCCATGCTCCGGGGGCTCTGCCGGCAGGTCGGTGGGAGCGTCTGCGCGGCCTGGCCCCCGGCGCCCATGACCATGAGCTGCGGCTGCACCTGGACCAGGCCGCGGACTCCGTCACCGGCGCGGCGCTGGCAGATGCGCTGCACCGGTTCCTGGACACCGAGTCCGCTCAGCTCAGCACCGCCGGGCATCCCCTGCACACCCTGGAGGCAAGTGATCCGATGCTGCACCCGGGGATGGTAGTGCTGGCCGCCCCTGCGGAGCATCGGCTGACCGCTGTGCGCCCGGCCCAGCTGAGCCTTTGCGTAGACACCGGCCCCGATGCTGGCCGACTCATCCCACTGCGCAGAGGCCAGTACAGCATCGGCCGTGGCCGTGCTGATGTGCAGCTGGCAGATCCTACCGTCTCACGGCAGGCTGCGGTCCTGGAGATCGGCACCCGGGAGATCCGGCTCCACCAAGATCGGGGCACAGAGCCTCGCCTCATCACCGTGGACTCTGAGATCCATCTGGGCAGCAGTCGGCTCGCACTCAGCCTGGGGCCCCCGCAGCGTAACTCAGCACCGCACTGGCCCCCTGCTCCAGAGCCGGTGGGAGCCAAGGCCGCCGAGGGCAAGCATAAGATGATGCTCGCTTTCGCCCTGGTGCCGCTGATCGCCGGAATCGTGCTGGTCATCCTCACCGGCATGTGGCTGTTTCTCATGTTCAGCGGTGCCAGCGCGCTGATCGCCGCAACGGTGTTCTGGGACGGGCAGCGCAGGCGCCGGAAGTACCGGCAGGCAGTGCGCCGGGCTGCTGCGGCCTGGGCCGAACGTGCCGCAGAAGCTCTGTGTTCCCCAGGCGAGCTCATCCGGCAGCTGCGCAGCACCAGTCCGCATCCGGTCCATGCCGGGGCTGCCGCAGAGTCAGGACCAGCGTTGCGGATCGGCACCGGGAACCTCACCGCGCAGCTGGACTACGGCAGCAGCGAGCCAGAGAACCACAACGACGACGCCGCGGCACTCACCGCGGTAGGCATGTCCTTGGAGCCTGGAGAGGTGACCAGCATCTCTGCTCCGCCGCGGGAGACACAACGGCTGCTGCGCTGGGTGCTGGTGCAGCTGGTGCTTAATCCGGCCCGTCCCCAGGTGGTGGTCCTTGGCGGGCCCGAAATCCCCGAGCTGGAAGACCTTCCGCAGCTGTGCCAGTCCAGTGAGTCGGAGTTGGCCGATCTGCTCCGAGCCCAGGCGGAGCCGAGAGTAACCCGGGTGCTGCTATGCGCTCAGCCTGCTGACAATACCCTGATCAAGCAGGCCCTGAGCGCCAGGTGGCATGTGCTCACCCCGGCCTCAGCTGCTGGCCAGCTGCCCGGGTGGAGCATCGACCTTCCAGCAGGCACCGTAGAGCAACACAGCGGGACAGGCCGGACTGAAGCCACCGCTGAGCAGCTGTGCTTCGAGGGGCTCTCCGCAGCCACACTCGCAGAGCATCTGCGACTGAGCCTTCGACACGCCTGCGCCGCAGGCGGACCCGGCCAGGTCCCGGCGCGGTGCAGCCACCCGCTGCCTGATCAGCTGTTCACCGAAGCAGCTGATCAGAGTCTACTGGCCACTCTCGGTCGGTCCTCCGACGGGGAACAGACCCTGGACCTGGTGGGCGATGGCCCGCATGTGCTGCTGGCAGGCACCACTGGGTCTGGCAAATCCGAGCTGCTGAAGACCCTGCTGGTCTCCCTGTGCGCCCGCTACGGGCCGGATGAGCTGGGCATGGTGCTCATCGACTTCAAGGGCGGTGCAGCCTTCCACCAGCTCGGTGCCCTGGAGCATACCCTTGGGGTGGTCACTGATCTCTCCCAGGCCGCAGCCGAACGTACCCTGGAGGGAATCCGCAGCGAGCTCATCCGCCGCGAGCGCCTCTTCCTAGCCTCCGGGGCCGGTGACTACACCGAGTACCGCAGTATGGTCCCGCAGCAGCCGCTGGCGCGCATCCTGGTGGTGATTGATGAGTTCCGGATCTTCTCCCACGAACTGCCCGACCAGCTCGATGAGCTGATGCGGCTGGCCACTCTGGGCCGCTCACTGGGTCTGCACCTGGTGCTCTCCACACAGCGGCCGCAAGGAGTGGTGACCGCTGATATCCGCGCCAATATCGGTGCCAGTATCTGTCTGCGGGTGCGCAGTGAGGATGAGTCCCGCGACGTGATCGCAGGACCCGAGGCCGCCCACCTCCCCCGTGATCTGCCCGGCCGGGCTCTGCTGCGCCGCCCCGGGGAGCAGCCGGTGCTCTTCCAGACCGCCCAGCTCAGCGGCAGCCGCCAGCTGCAGCTGTGCCCTGAGTCCCAACCTGTCCCGCCTGCGGCAACCGGTGACTTCCGCGCTGCGGTCCAGTCTCTGCAGCAGGCTTCATCCGCCGCCGGACACCGTCGCAGCCATACCCCGCTGCTGCCGGCGCTGCCAGAGACCCTCCGCTGGGATGATCGGCTCGACGCCGCCCCCACCTCGTCAATCCTGCTGGGCCGACTGGATGACCCGGCCGGGCAGCGGCAGGAAGACTTGGTCCTGGACATGCAGCATCCATATTCGCTGGCTATGCTGGGCGAGTCCGGCTCCGGTGCGGCGCAGGCCGTTGCAGCTGCTGCCGGTCAGGCGCTGAGCACCATCCCGTCCGCAGAGGTGCATCTGCTCGATGGGGACCGCTCCCTGACCGGGCTGGCAGAACACCCCCGGACCGGCAGCTGGCTGACCGATGAGCATATGCCGGAGGTCGAGCATCTGCTGCAGGCGCTGCATGAACAGATGCTGGCCCGCAGAATGGGCCACAGAATGGGACCAGGTGCCGATCGACCCATCCTGCTGGCGGTCACCGGATACTTCCAGTGGCATGCCGTTGGGCAGATCGGATCGCAGCTGCTGGACCATCTGCTGGGCACTCTGGCCGCCGAAGGTTCGCAGGCCGGGATCAGTGTGCTCATCGCTGGTGGACGGGAACTGGCCGTAGGGAAGCTCGCAGCCCGGGTTCCGCGCCGGGTCTACCTGCCTCTGGGCACCTCTGATGAGGTCCGTTACCTCTGGCCCAGCCTGCGCAGCACCGATCCGCTGCCCGGCCGGGGTGTGCTCACCACCGCAGAAACTCCCGCCCCGGGGCTCACGGTGCAGCTGGTCACTGAGTTTTCCGCGCCCGTCCCGTCTTCCGAGAGTGCCGACCCGCCGCTGGTCCGGGTCCGACCGTTGCCAGACCGGATATCCAGCACAGACCTTCCGCAGGGAGCCCCTGCAGCCCCGGTGGTGGGGGTCCAACAATTCAGCTGGAGTCCCGCGCATCTGGAGCTTGGTCCGGTCAATCTGATTCTCGGCACCCGCGGCACGGGCAAGTCCAGCTGCCTGCAACTGCTGGCCCAGCAGATCCCCGGCGCCTTCCTGCTGAGTCCCGGCAGCCCAGCCCCGCAGATCAAACCCGCAGTGCTGCTGGTGGATGATGCCGCCAGCTGCAGCACCGAGCAGCACGATCTGATCCAGCAGGCCGTCACTGCTGAGGTGCCCGTGGTGGCGACTGGGGCGGCGTCCTCCTCGGTGTTCTCCCAACTGTCTTGGGCACACCGGGCCCGCGCAGAGGGCGCCAATGTGATTCTCTCGCCGACCTCGCGCAGCCAAGCTGATGCCTTCGCCACCATCATCCCGGTGCTGCCTCATCCTGTTCCCGGCCGGGCGGTGCATCTGCGCCCGGAGGGCCCTGCACTGGTCCAATGGGCACTGCCGGAGACCTCTGCGCCAAAACCCCAGATCAGGAACGTTCCATGAGACTTTTCTCATTACAGGCAACTCCAAGCCAGCCTCAGGGCAATGGTGAGCATCCGAGCGTCGAATGGTCCCTATGAGTACCGAAAACACCATTGCAAACAACCGTTCGCCCCTTCGCCGTTCCACTTTCGGCATCCTCTCAGTCACCGCAGCGGCCGCCTTGGCTCTGGCCGCCTGCGCCCCGGATGAGGAGCTGCCCAATGACGGGGAGGAGATCACCCCCGGCCAGGAGGAGGACTCCCCAGAGGCCGAGCAGACCGATGACGCCGCAGATGAGACAGCCGAGGAGCCGGCTGAAGACACCACTGATGACCAGACCGCTGAGGATGAGCCCACCGAAGAGGACGCTGAACAGCCTGAAGCAGGCGGCGACCACCAGGTCTACCAGGCCATCGAGACAGTGCTGGCCGAATATCCTGACGGTGTCATCACCGAGTTCGAGGACAACACCGCCGAGGACGGCTATGTGGAGGTCTTCGTCTACGACGGCACCACTGAGTGGGAGCTGGAGGTGGACTCTGAGACTTTTGACATCATCGACACCGAGGATGACGGCATTGATGACGACGATGAGCAGATGGCCCAGGCCGTAGAGATCGAGATTGCCGAGGCGCTGCAGACTGCTGAGGCTGAGTCTGGTGGTGAGCCGAAGGACGGCGAGCTGGATACTGAGGACGGCACTGTGGTCTGGGAGTTCGAGATGACCAATGATGTGGAGGTCTACGTGGACGTGGCCACCGGAGAGGTCGTGCGGGTCAGCTGAACATCGGCTGATCACCTGCTGGATGTCATCCCCTCGCTAGAATGAGGGGATGAGCCCTGCCCAGCCATCGACCCGTGAGCGTGATCTCACCGGCTTCTCGCCCAAGGCGCGTGCCTGGCGTGCGTTCTTCGAGACTGCAGCGCTGATCAGCGACCGGATGGAGAAGCGGCTGCATGCGGTCACCGGACTGAAGCTGGCCGAGTACAACCTGCTGCTGCTGCTTGCCGAGGCCCAGGACGATCAGCTGCGGATGGGAGAGCTGGCCGACCGGATGGTCTTCTCCCCCTCACGGCTGTCCTACCAGGTGAAGTCACTGGCCAAGCGGGGACTGATCGACCGCTGCATCGACGAGAACGATAAGCGCGGGATGACCGCCCGGCTCACCGAGGAGGGGAAGAAGGTCTTCGCCGCCGCCTCCCGAGTGCACGCCCAGCACATCAAGCAGCTCTTCCACCCCGCCCTGGACGATGCTCAGGCCCACGACCTGCAGGTGATCTGCGAGCAGATCCACCACACGGTGGAGCAGGCTGAAGACTGAGCTTGTCGCCTTAGTAGAGTCGGTGCTCGCTAGACTTGTACCTCACGCTCGTTCCTCACCAGGCGGATCTGTACGGAGTCGGCACGCTCGCGCAGCAGGGGGATGTCCTCGGCGGCGGCCTGCACTGCGGCCAGCGCCAGCCGCACCCCCACCTCATCTGTTCCGGATTCCACCACGACGCCGATGCTCAGCTCCGGTCCCGCTCCCCCGCCCAGGACCCTGGTCCCGTCCCGGGCCTCAGTGATGATGCCCGGCCCGGGGCTCAGCCGCAGTCCGGTCACTGACGGGCAGGACTCCGGGATCTCGGCCAGCGTCTCGGCCACTTCCCGGTCCTGGTAGCTGGGGGTCCAGGTGCCGCCCCTAGCCAGTGCTTCCACGGCGGGCCGGCGGATCACAAAGGTGAGCTCTGCCCCAGGGTCCAGCACTGCCAGTTCCGCTCCTTCGGCCAAGGCTGCCAGCATGATGCGCTCGGTCTCGGCGGCCACCGGTCGGGCCTGGGAGTGCCAGTCGGTGAGCGCCTGCACAGAGGTGAAAACAGGCATGGCGGTGCGGCCGTCAGAGGCTCTAAGCGTGATCAGGGCGATCTCTGCCTCCTTGTCACCGTGGGCTGCGTCTCCTGTGCCGGAAGCCAGCACCGGCGCGAAGAGCCTTTGGGCGGCCAAGGAGTTGACGAACCCGGCCTCGTCGGTCTCCCCGGCGAGCAGGCGGCGTCGTGCACTGTCGATCTGCGCGGTGACCAGGCCGTCATCACCGTCGAAGGTGTGCAGCGGATTGCCCCCGCCAGAGAGATCACGCCCGGACCAGGGCACCCCCGCCGAATCGGCTAACCGGGCAATATGCGCCGGAAGCTCACGACTCATGCGGAGGCGCCGGCTGCCTTCAGCGCCTCAGGCAGGGTGAACTTCCCGGCGTAGAGGGCCTTGCCCATGATCGCACCCTCGACACCTGAGCTGACCATGGCGGCCAGGGCGGCGATGTCCGCCAGGGAGGAGATGCCCCCGGAGGCCACCACGGGCTTATTGGTCCGCGCCGCAACATCAGCCAACAGCTGGGTGTTGGGCCCGCGCAGGGTGCCGTCCTTGGTCACATCGGTGACCACGTAGCGGTGGCAGCCGGCGTCCTCCAGCCGGGCGAGCACCTCCCAGAGGTTGCCGCCCTCCTTGGTCCAGCCGCGTGCAGCCAGAGTCTCCCCGCGCACGTCCAGACCCACGGCGATGGCCTGTCCGTGACGTTCGATGGCCCGTGCGGTCCATTCAGGATCCTCCAGTGCAGCGGTACCCAGGTTGACCCGGGTGGCACCCATCTGAAGGGCGCGGTCCAAGGACTCGTCGTCGCGGATTCCGCCGGAGAGCTCGATTTTGATACCGATCTGCTCCACCACCTTCTGCAGGATCTCGCGGTTGTGCCCGCGTCCGAAGGCGGCGTCGAGGTCCACCAGATGGATCCACTCTGCGCCCTGGTCCTGCCAGGTCTGGGCTGCCTCAAGAGGGTCGCCGTAGCCGGTCTCGGAGCCGGCCTCGCCCTGGACCAGACGGACTGCCTGGCCTTCGGCGACGTCTACGGCCGGCAGCAGCTCAAGGGCCGGGGTGGCGCCTGCGGGCACCGAGTTCTCAGTCATGTTCAGTGTCTCCAAATGGGGTCAGAGGGAGGTGATCCAGTTGCGCAGCAGCTGTGTGCCGGCCTCGCCTGACTTCTCCGGGTGGAACTGGGTGGCGGCGAGCGGCCCGTTCTCCACTGCGGCGATGAAATCGGCTCCGTGGTGGGACCATGTGACTTTGGGCGGGTTCATCGATTCGATGCTCTGGTCGAAGTCCCAGGACTGCACGGCGTAGGAGTGCACAAAGTAGAACCGCTCCTGCTCGATCCCAGCGAACAGAGTGCTGCCCTCGGCTGCCGTGACGGTGTTCCAGCCCATATGGGGAACAACGACGTCGCTGGGCAGAGCAGTGACCTCACCGGGCCACTCCCCCATACCGTCTGCAGCAATACCGTGCTCCACCCCGCGCTCAAACAGGATCTGGTGGCCTACGCAGATGCCGAGCACCGGACGGTTGCCGGCGATCCGCTGGCCGATCCAGCGTGGCGCGTCGATAGCTTTGAGCGCGTCCATCACCGCGGCGAAGGCCCCGACCCCTGGGACTACCAGGCCGTCAGCGTTGCGGATGGTGTCGGTGTCCTGGGTGAGTTCCACCTCGGCGCCCGCCCGGTCCAGGGCGCGCACTGCAGAGTGCACATTGCCGGAACCGTAGTCCAGCACAGCAACACTGGGTCTGCGGCTCACAGAGCTCCCTTGGTGGAGGGGATCTGGTCAGTGCGCGGGTCGGACTCCACTGCTGCGCGCAGGGCACGGGCGAAGGCTTTGAACTGCGCCTCCACGATGTGGTGAGGGTCTCGGCCAGCCAGTACGCGCATATGCAGGCAGATCCCGGAGTGGTAGGTGATGGCTTCGAACACGTGCCGGGTCATCGAACCGGTGAAGTGCCCTCCGATCAGGTGGTACTGCTGGCCCTCGGGCTCACCGGTGTGCACCAGATAGGGCCGGCCTGAGACGTCCACCGTGGCCTCGGCCAGCGCTTCGTCCAGAGGGACGGAGGCGTTGCCGAAGCGGCGGATGCCGCGCTTATCGCCTAAAGCGGCGCCCAGCACCTCGCCGATGACGATGGCGGTGTCCTCCACGGTGTGGTGGACATCGATGTGGGTGTCGCCCTCGGCCTCAACCGTAAGATCGATCAGGGAATGCTTGGCCAAAGCGGTAAGCATATGGTCGTAGAAGGGCACGGTGGTGGAGATCTGTGAGTCTCCGGTGCCGTCAAGATCCATCCGCACCTTCACCCGGGATTCGCTGGTGGTGCGCTCCATCTGAGCCGCTCGGGAGGGAGTGCCGAGGCCGTCGACCAGTTCTGCTGCCATAGTAGGCAATCCTATCGGTTGAGGTAGTTCTGCAGAGAGTTCAGGAACTCGGTGGTCTCAGCTTCGGTGCCTGCGGTGACTCGCAGGTGGCCTTCGATGCCGACCTCGCGGATCAGGATGCCGTCGTCCAGCAGATGCTGCCAGGCTTCAGCGGCGTTCTCGAGCCCGCCGAAGAACACGAAGTTGGCATCGGAGGGGTGCGGGGTCAGACCCATGGTGGTGAGTTCCGCGACGATGCGGTCCCGCTGGACTTTGATCCGTTCCACATTGGCCATCAGATGCTCGGCGTGGTCCAGGGCTGCACATGCTGCTGCTTGGGTGACCGCCGAGAGGTGATATGGCAGGCGGACCAGGCGCAGCGCGTCGGTGACCTCCGGGGCAGCAGCCAGGTAGCCGAGCCGCCCACCGGCCAGGGCGAAGGCCTTGGACATGGTGCGGGTGACGATGAGCCGCTGGCGGCCTTCGAGCAGGGTAAGCGCCGAAGGGGTGCCTGGCTGACGGAACTCGCCGTAGGCCTCATCGACGATGAGCATCGTCTCAGACTCCAGGGCGGCCTGGTAGGCGGCTTCAACCACTTCCAGGTCCAGGGCGGTGCCGGTGGGGTTATTCGGGGAGCAGAGAATCACCACATGGGGGCGGTGCTGACGGATTTGGGCTGCCACGTCCGCTGCAGACTGGGTGAAGTCCGGGCTGCGGGTGCCGGCGATGTAGCTGCTGTAGACCCCTCTGGCATAGAGCGGGTACATCGAATAGGTGGGCGGGAAGGACATCACTGAGCGTCCAGGTCCGGCGAAGGCCTGCAGGATGTGCTGCATCACCTCGTTGGAACCGTTGCCGGCCCAGATCTGCTCCGCGGTGAGGAGCGCCCCGGACTCTCTGCTGAGGTAGTCGGCAAGTTTGGTTCGCAGAGTGGCGAACTCACGGTCCGGGTAACGGTTGAGCGTCTCAGCGGCTGCGCGAACCTCCTTGGCGATGGCGTCGACCACATCGGAAGGCACCTGATAGGTGGTCTCGTTGACGTTGAGCATGGCGGGCACGCTCAGCTGCGGGGCGCCGTAAGGTTCTTGACCCCTCAGTTCTTCGCGCAGCGGAAGATCGGTGAGTTGCGGTTCAGTCACCTATCCATCGTAGTCTTTAGGCGCGAAGCCCGTGGCACCGCTGTGGGGAACCGTGACGTCAACGCTCGGTGCAATTGCAAGGGCAATAGTGCGTGCGGGCCTCGCCAGAGGAAGCGTGCCGCCGTGACCAGCACCTCATTCAGCGGGGACGTAGAGCACCTGGCCGGGCTGCAGCTGGGCTGAGTCCAGTCCGTTGAGCTCAGCAATCTGGGTGATCAGCTGCTGAACATTGGTCCCAGATTCGGCTTCAGAGGCGATGGACCAGAGGGTGTCACCCTCTGCCACGGTGACTTCCACCGCCTGCACACCGTGGTCCTCTGCGGTAGTGGCCTGCGCCTGGTTGAGCAGAGAGCCGGCGACAAAGACGAGTGCTGCCAGCAGCGCAGCGGCCAGCACCATAGCAGGCACACCCAGAAGCAGCAGTCTGCCGCGGCGGGTGAGCTGCAGGCTGAACCCTGCCCGGGGATCGATGTTTGTTTCGATTGCTGTGGTGGTAGTCATGGGGAAGTTCCTCCTGAAATCGAACTTGTCTTCTATTTATAGCACATAATTTCGAACAGGGTCCACGACACTCGCACATTTCTATGGAACTCGTGTTCGGTTTCGAGTATCATGGGCACTGAGTTCGAAAGTGACATCGGCGGTCTCAACCTCTACCGGCGACGTCGCTGACCATCCCATCAGGAGGGTCGGAGATGCTCCCGATCCGGTTAGGAGAGAACCATGGTTGGCTACAGAGGCCCCAGCCGGGCCGAACGCCGGGCTCTGACCCCGCGGCAGCGCCGAATCGTAGAGATGATCCAGGAGTCCCTGGCAGAGCGGAAATACCCACCGTCCATGCGTGAGATCGGTGATGCAGTGGGGCTGAAGTCACTGTCCTCAGTCACCCACCAGCTCTCCCGCTTACAGGAGCGCGGCTATATCCGCCGGGACCCGGGTAAGCCGCGGGCCATGGAAGTCATCCGGGATCCTGAGGGCAATCTTTTGATACCTGAGGAGCCGGAGCAGCCTGCTGAGCAGAGCGAAGACTCCACCGTGGTGGACCTCAGCAGCTACCGCGCTGAGACAGACTCCAGGACTGCCGATGTGCCGGTGGTGGGCCGGATTGCCGCCGGAGGTCCTATATTGGCAGAGCAGCAGGTGGAGGATGTGATGCCACTGCCTCGCCAGCTGACCGGTGAAGGTGAGCTGTTCATGCTGCAGGTGCGCGGTGATTCGATGATTGATGCCGGGATCTTCGAGGACGACTGGGTGGTAGTGCGCCGCCAGCAGGACGCAGACAACGGGGACATCGTGGCCGCCCTGCTGGAGGATGAGGCTACCGTCAAGGTGCTCAAGCGCCGCGACGGCCACCAGTGGCTGCTGCCGCAGAACACCCAATACGAGCCCATACTCGGCGACCACGCCACCATCATGGGGAAGGTCGTCACTGTCCTGCGCTCTTTATGAGTGACCCCGTGGGCGCGCCTCACTGCTTTCCGGTCGGTCGCGGTACCTTACGGCTTGTGCCGTTCCCCCCCTGACATGGCCCGCACAAACACACTACGTTTGCACGGGTCCCCAATGTCAGGGGCCCTCCCCATCCCTTGCGAGGCACCACACACAATGCCGTGATTTGCGAGGGGTTATTAGGCGTTTCGGAGGCGGGTGAGGGCCTGTTTGACGAACTCGCCGTCGGTGGTGGGCCAGAGATCAGGCATTGACCTGCGCAGGAAGCTGCCGTAGCGGGCCGTAGCGATCCGGGAGTCCAGGATCGCGAGCACCCCTTTGTCCTGGGTGCTGCGGATCAGTCGCCCAGCTCCCTGGCTCAGCCGGACGGCGGCATGGGTGGCTGCCACCTGCATGAACCCATTTCCTCCAGCCTTGGCAATCTCCTGGCTGCGGGCGTTGTTCAGCGGATCATCGGGGCGGGGAAAGGGAATCCGGTCGATGGTCACCATCCGGCAGGCCCGGCCTGGCACGTCCACTCCCTGCCAGAGACTCATCGTGCCGAACAGGCAGGTGGCCTCATCCTCGGAGAACTCCCGCACCAAGGCTGACATGGTGGCATCCCCCTGGCAGAGGATCGGCACATCGAGCCGTTCGCGGAGTTCCTCCGCGGCGTCCTCTGCGGCCCGGCGTGAGGAGAACAGCCCCAGGGTGGCTCCGCCGGAGGCCTCGATCAGCTGCGCCAGTTCGGTGTGCTGGGCCTCCTTGGTCTTCAGAGAGGGGGCTGGCAGATGGCTGGCCGCATAGAGAATGCCTTGGCTGCGGTAGTTGAAGGGGGTGCCCACATCGATCGCATCGTATTCAGGGGCTTCCTCCCCGAGCAGTCCCAGTGATCCGGCTACCGGATCGAAACTGTCCCCGATGGTCAGGGTCGCAGAGGTCAGCACCACAGTGCGACTGCCGAAGAGCCCATCGCGCAGACGGCCAGCCACAGTGGTCGGCGCTACGTAGAGCATGGGCGGCTCGCTGGGATCTGCCTGCTGGTAGCCCTTACCCGGTACAAAGCTGCCCGGCCGGTCCACCCACACCACATCAGGAGTCTGGGGGCTGCCCAGGATCCTTTCTGCGACGTCGTACACTGCCTGAAGACGGGCCCGGGCGGTGGTGCGGCCGGCATCTGCCTCTGATTCGTCCTTCCGGCCCTGCTCAGAGTCGGAGAGCAGTGTGCGGGCCGCATTGCGCACCGACTCCACGGCGTTTGTCTGCTGGGGGTTCAGCCCACGGGCCAGTAGCCCGTCCTCCGCACCGCTGAAGGCCGCCTCCAATGCTTTGGCCGCGTTCTGGATGCCCTGCACCTCTAGAGCTGTGTACTTGCGCATGGAACTGGCTGCCGCCAGGATCATCTGTGCGGAGAGCTGGGCGGTGACCGCTGAGGTGACCCGGTCAGCCAGCTCATGAGCCTCATCAATGATCACGGCATCATGCTCTGGGAGCACCTCGAGTCCCTCGAAGGCGTCGATGGCCAGCATCGCATGGTTGGTGATCACTAGGTCTGCCTCTTTGGCCTCCTGCCGAGCCAGTTCGGAGAAGCATTCCTCAAACATGGAGCATCTGCGGCCCAGGCAGTCCACGGCGTTGACCGAGACCTGCCGCCAAGCTTTGTCGGTGACTCCGGTAGTGAGGTCGTCGCGATCGCCGGTGTCTGTCTCTTCGGCCCATTCGCGCAGCATGATCACCTCTTTGCCCAGTTTCGAGGTGGGCTCGTAGGTGGTCACTCCCCCGGTGGGTTCCACTGCTGCGGCGAAGAGAACCTCCTGATCGTGATCCTCCTCCGGAAAGCCGCCGGCGAGTTTCTGTTTGCACAGATAGTTGGACCGGCCTTTGACCAGTGCGATCTTAGCCTTCCGGGGCAGCTGCTGCTCAATGCTGTCCAGCAGCCTGGGCAGGTCCCGGCCCATGATCTGGGCCTGCAGGGCCAGGGTTGCGGTGGAGACCAGCACCGGCCGCCCGGTGGTCACCGCATGGTGGACGGCAGGAACCAAATAGGCCAAGGACTTGCCGGTGCCGGTGCCGGCCTGGGCCAGCAGGTGCTTACCGGTGCTCAGCGCATCGCCGACCCGCCGCGCCATCTCCTCCTGCCCGGGCCTGCGGGTCCCGCCGAAGGAGTCCACCGCCGTGTCGAGAAGTCGTTCAGCCAGCTTCCCGGCAAAGGCAGCAGTCTCACTCATCCGCCTCATTCTACGACCCTGCGGTTCTGTGCGGAGTGCACCGCTAGGGAGGCGGTATCAGGACATATCGTCACTGAGCCGAGCGACGCGAAGTGCCCGCACAGGGCCTCAGACTTGATAACCTTCCAACTCGGGGGCGAGCGCCGGGCGGACTTTCACGCTGAGCCGGGTGCCAGTCTCCTGGTAGTCGGTGTGCAGGATCTCGGCGTCCTCGGCATGTAAGCGGGAGACGATCTCACCGTGCTCATAGGGCACCAGCAGCTCCAGCTTGACATTGGGCCGCGGGATGGAGTCGCTGATCAGCTCCTTGAGCTCAGCAATCCCCTGCCCGGTACGGGCCGAGACCACCGCGGTATGCGGCTCGCGGCGCCGGATCCGGTCGATGACATGATCTGAAGCGGCGTCGGCCTTGTTCAGCACGATGATCTCATCGACCTGGTGGGCGTCCACATCGGCCAGTACCTTGCGGACTGCCGCGATCTGGCTCTCCGGCTCCGGGTGGGAGGCGTCCACTACATGAAGGATCAGATCGGCATCTGCCACCTCCTCCAAGGTGGAGCGGAAGGCCTCCACCAGTTGGGTAGGCAGCTGCCGGACGAAGCCCACCGTGTCGGAGAGGGTATAGCCGATCCCATCCGGGGTGACTGCTTTACGGGTGGTGGGGTCCAGGGTGGCGAAAAGGGCATTCTCCACCAGCACACCTGCATCGGTGAGCCGGTTGAGCAGGCTGGACTTACCAGCGTTGGTGTAGCCGGCAATGGCTACTGAGGGCACAGCGTTGCGTTTGCGGTTGGCCCGCTTGGTCTCACGGGACGGTTTCATGCCGGCGATCTCTTTGCGCAGTTTGGCCATCCGCTGGTTGATGCGGCGGCGGTCCAGCTCAATTTTGGTCTCACCGGGTCCACGGGAGCCCATTCCGGCTCCGGCGCCGCCCACTTGACCGCCGGCCTGGCGGGACATGGACTCACCCCAGCCGCGCAGCCGCGGCAGTAGGTATTCCAGCTGGGCTAGCTCCACCTGGGCCTTGCCCTCGCGGGATTTGGCGTGCTGGGCGAAGATGTCCAGGATCAGTCCGGTGCGGTCGATCACTTTGACCTTGACGATGTCCTCTAGGCCGCGGCGCTGGGAGGGCGCAAGCTCGGAGTCCACCACCACGGTGTCAGCGCCGAGCTCGGCCACCGCCTCTTTGATCTCTGCGGCCTTGCCTGAGCCGAAGAAGGTCCCCGGATCAGGAGTGGCGCGGCGCTGGATGAAGCCGTCGAGCACGGTGGAGCCTGCGGTTTCAGCCAGGGCTGCCAGCTCTCGCAGGGAGTATTCGGCCTCGGCCACGGATCCGCCGCTCCACAGCCCGGCCAGCACCACGCGCTCCAGACGCAGCTGCCGGTACTCGACCTCGGTGACGTCCTCCAGCTCAGTGGACAGCCCCTCCACCCGGCGCAGGCTGCGGCGTTCGAAGAGGTCGTACTGGTCGCCGTCGTGGTCGGTGTGAGCCTCAGACTCAGCGAGCTCCCGGGCCCGGTCTGCCAGGATCCGGCGGCGACGTTGGGCCTCCTCGGCTGTTTCCTCGGTGGCGAACTCGGGGTCTGCCACGATCTGCGCCGCCTCCGCATAGTCTCCGGCTGCCTCACCGGCAGCCAGGATGCGGGCGATGGTCTCGTCGATGGTGGATGAGGTTTCTGGAGTGTTCTTCTGTTCAGTCATGAATTCCTTGCCCGCTGATCATATGAGGTGAGGCTGGCGGCGTCGTAGGCCGCCTGGGTCCAGGTGCTGCGGGGCTTGTGTAGATTCTGGATTCTGGCAGGCTCAACCGTCAACGCCTCATGGGCGTGCGGGAGCGGGTGTGTACGGTTCAGGCCGCTGCGCGGGGCCGTGCGTACTGCAAAGGGCGAATCCACATGGGTACTAGTCTAACAAGGGTGAACAGTTCGCACTATTTCAGCTCTCCGGAGGGTCCGTTCAAGCGGCACAGGATTCAGGTGGAGCTTGCCGGCCGTCAGGCGGAGGTGGTCACTTCCGCAGGTATTTTCTCCCCTGACGGGGTGGATAAGGGCACCCAGGTGCTGCTGCGTGAGGTTCCGGACCCGTCACCCTCAGGACATCTGCTGGACATCGGCTGCGGCTGGGGACCGGTGGCGCTGACCATGGCTATGCTCTCCCCTGAGGCGACGGTCTGGGCGGTGGATATCAACGAGCGGGCTCGCACGCTCTGTGCGGAGAACGCCGCAGCCCTGGGCCTGGAGAATGTGCGGGTCTGCGCTCCGGATGAGATGCCGGGCGGGCACCGGTTCGCCACCATCTGGTCGAATCCGCCGATCCGGATCGGCAAACCCGCACTGCATGAGCTGCTGGAACTCTGGCTGCCGCGCTTGGAAGAGGCTCCACCTTCTGAGCCGGGCTCGGCCGAGGCGCTGGCAAGGGAAGCGAAGGAAGCCGGACCGAGAGGCCCCGTGACTGAGCAGAGCGCCGTCCAGCATCCAGCGGAGGGTGGCTCGGCCTGGTTGGTGGTTCAGAAGAACCTGGGGGCGGACTCCCTGCTGACCTGGCTCAAGTCGATGCTGGCGGTGGTGGGCGATGATTTCGCCGCTGAGCGTGCTGCCAGTTCCAAGGGGTTCCGGATTCTGCGCGTGTCCCGCGGCTCGATCATATGACTCATCACCACACCCGCTTGGCCGCACTGCCCACTGAGCAGTTGGAGGAACATGTGGTTTTCGCCGAGTGGCGGGCGCTGCGCGGGGTCTCTGCACGGTCGCTGGGGCGCACCCGGGCACTGATGGATGTCCTCGGCTATGATCCGCAGGCCGCCCCGCACCGGACCATCGGGGTGGTGGGGTCCAAGGGCAAGGGGACTGCGTGTGCCTATGCTTCAGCGGCGCTGGCTGGTCTGGGCCACCGGGTGGGCACCGTGATGAGCCCGGGGGTGCTCTCCAACGCGGACCGGATCCGGATGGACGGGCTGGTGCTCGAGAGCCAAGTACGACGACGCCTGCTGCTGCGGATTGCCCAGGGGCAGGCACAGCTGCCACCGGCAACCGCTGAGACCGGCTATCTTGCTCCCACCGGGCTGTTCCTGCTGATGGGGTTCCTGGCGGCAGCGGAGGCCGGCTGTGAGGTGCTGGTAGCAGAGGCCGGGATCGGCGGAGCCTCGGACGATCTTTCGCAATGGTCCTTGGACGCTGTGGTGGTCACCGGGATCTTCGCTGAGCATCTGGACCTGCTGGGGCCCACTGTGGCGAATATCGCCCGGAACAAGGCCGCAGTGATCACTACACGGACACAGCTGGCGGTCTGCTGCCCGCAGACCCCGGAAGTAGCGGAGGTTATTGCCCAGCGCTGTGCTGAGACCGGCACTGAGCTGGCTCATGCAAATCACGACGCCGGGGTGCTCATCCCACATCTGCCGGAGGGATTTCAGCGCCAGAATGCGGCGGCAGGAATCACCGCTGCGCTGAGACTTTCAAGGAGTAAGAATGCCGCCGCTGAACAACCAGCTCCCGCTACGTCTCACCTCGGAGCTGAGAAATGGCAAAATTGCGACGTTGCGGGAGCAGAACTGCCCCCGCATCCAGATCTGACTCCCCCAATGTCTCATAACATGGCCGACTTGAGTCCTCCTCTTGCTCACCGAGTGCAGACTGTCCTCGCCTCGGTGAGGTATCCGGGGCGGCTGTCGGTGCATGAGGTGCCTGACGCCGCCTCGAGGAGTCGATGTGCGGTGGACTCTGCGGTCTCAGGGGCAGGACTGCGGGTCGCGCTGGACTTTGCGGACCAGCAGCTGAACCATGTGGACCAGGTGCTGGTGTGCCTGCCCCCGGGGAAGGATCTGGCTGGGTTTATCGCAGAGCTGGAAGGCTTCCCGGGGCAGAAGGTGTTCGTGGAGCTGCCCGGGGCCTATACCGGAACCCCGGACCGTTCAGAGTGGCCGACCGGCCCGGGCTGGGGTTGGCTGCGCCTAGCCGATCTGGGCGCCGGAGGGGTGCATGAGGCGGAGGGCTCGGATGACCTGTTGGACCTGCTGAGGCGTGGCGATTCGCTGGCCGTGGGCACCGTGCTGTTCACCTCTTTGGTGCTGCGCAGCCTTCGCGCCGATGCCGAAGCGCTGTTCACGCTGCTCTGAAAAACCCGAGCCCTGGGCGCGCAGCACCCGGTGATAAGCACTCGAGGTGCTAAGGTCGGCGCCGCTGCAGCCGGCCCAGGCGGACCCTGATGTTGGGAGCCTTGCAAACGCGATGCGGTTGTGCGGGCCACATCAGGGGGCGAGCGGGCGACCCGAATGTAAGCCGCGTGAAGACCCGAGTTACTCGAAGCTTCCGAGACGATTGAGGGTTGGAGCCCCGTAGGTGCGACGCGTTCGCACCGCCTGGACTAGCAGAGTTCCCCGGAGTAGACCAAGGTGGCGGGTCCGGCCAGGGTGACATCTTCAGCGCCGTCGCTGCGGGGGGTGAAGGTCACGGTGACCTCTCCCCCGGGCACGGTGACCTTCCACGTATCCACCGCGTCAGCTCCGACCCAGACCCGTACCGCTGCGGCAGCCGCACAGGTTCCGGTACCGCAGGAGAGCGTCTCGCCAACGCCGCGTTCGTGCACCCGCATCCGCACCCGGCCGACGCCGCCCTCCACCAGGGGCTCTGCCGGCACCACGAACTCCACATTAGTGCCCTGTGGCGGCACTGGCTCCACCTTGGGTACGGCGTGCAGATCCAGCCGCTCCAGAGTCTGGTCATCAGGCAGCGCCACCACGGTGTGTGGGTTTCCCATCGAGATGCTCAGACCCGGTCGCGGGTCGGTCAGTCCTGCGGCTTGGACCAGTGAGTCGGAGGAGGACTCGGCCGCCATCTGCGGGTCGATGAAGGACCAGAGGCCCATGCCAACCGAGTACCCCTCGGGAACCTTCTGCACGGTGCGCAGCCCAGCGCGGGTGAGCACCGGCAAGCTGTCTGACTCACTGAGCCGGGCAAGTCCCTCATGGATGAGGAAGTGGGCGAAGGCACGCACTCCGTTGCCGCACATCTCAGCCACGGAGCCGTCGCCGTTGCGGTAGTCCATGAACCAGACCGGCGCCTGGTCTGTACTGGTGAGCTCAGCGTGGGAGAGTGCAGCGACGGCCGATTGAGCCGAGTGCGAACTCGTGCTGGCACGTTGCTCTCCGAGACGATTGAAGGCAGTGAGCGCAGCGACCCCGTCCTCGGTACGGTGAGCCGGCACAGCCCGGATCAGCCCGTCGGCTCCTACACCTGAGTGCCGGTCGCAGAGTTGGGCCACCTGTGCTGGGGGCAGGTCAAGGTGTCCGGCGGCGTCGCTGATCATCACGAAGTCGTTGCCGGTGGCCTGGGCTTTGGTGAACTGCATAGGAACATTCAACCAGTACGCGCGGTGATTGCTTCCATCGCCTTGTCGGTGAGGTCCTCTGCCGGGGCATCCAACCAGGTGATGCGGGCATCAGCGCGAAACCAGGTCTCCTGGCGGCGGGCGAACTTCCGGGTGGCGATGATGGTCTCTTCCACCGCCTGGTCTTCAGAGAGCGCGCCGTCGAGCACACGGAGGAACTGCTGGTATCCGATGGCTGCCGGTGCGGTGCGGCCCCGTCGCAGTCCGGCGGCTTCAAGCTGGCGGACTTCCGTCAGCAGTCCCGCTGCCTGCATGTGCTGTACGCGCTGTTCGATCCGGCGGTGCAGGAGGCTGCGCTCCACCCGCAGGCCCAGCTGGATGACCGGCTCCGCACTAGGTTCGTAGCGCCGCTGAGGCATATAGGAGGTGAAGGTCCGCCCGGTGAGCCGGATGACCTCCAGGGCGCGGACCAGCCGACGGTCGTCCTTGATCACGGCGGCGGACTCGGGGTCGGCGGTGCGCAGCTCCTCGCGCAGGGCCGCTGTGCCCTCGGCGGCAAGCTCGGATTCGATCTGCTCGCGCAGCCGCGGGTCAGTGGGCGGGAACTCGATCACATCGGTGACTGCACGCAGGTAGAGCCCGGAGCCGCCTACCAGGATGGGGGTGCTGCATCGCTCCCGGGTTGTGGCGATCTGCTGGCGGGCCAGCTGCTGGTACTGAGCTGCAGAGGCTTCCTCGGTGACATCGAGGATGTCGAAGAGACGGTGGGGTACACCCTGCCGCTCCTCCGGGGTGGCCTTGGCGGTGCCGATGTCCATGCCGCGGTAGAGCTGCATGGAGTCGGCGTTGATGATTTCTCCGGGGGTTCCGCGCTCTGCCAGCCGCTGGGCCAGCTCAATGCTCAGACCGGTCTTGCCGGAGGCGGTGGGCCCCAACAGAACGATCAGCGGGGTTACCTGAGCAGCCACCTCAGGGACCAATGCGGGGCATGCCCAGGGAGACGGTGCCTGGTGTGGTTCCGCTGACCTGGGTGATGCCGACGCCGCAGGAGTCTGCCTGCCAGCGATCCCAGGCATCGCCGGCCCGGGAGCGACGTACCTGGAAGTCTGCGGCTGAGGGGTCGGAGAGCAGGTGGAAGCTGCCGGCTGCGGTGATCGGCACGGTGACAAAGTCCCCGGGGCGCGGGGCATCGGCCTCGGTAGGTACGCTGAAGTGCACCAGCCGGTTATCCGGTGCTCTGCCGGACAGTCTGCCGGTGACCGCGGCTTTGGGTCCGGAGTCGGCGGTGACCAACAGCTCCTGGGTGCTTCCGACCAGCTTGGCGTTCTCCTCGGCGGTGATGCGATCTTGCAGGGCAACCAGGCGTTCGAAGCGTTCCTGAACCACCGCTTTGGGGATTTGGTCTGCCATCTCGGCCGCTGGGGTGCCGGGCCGCTTGGAGTACTGGAAGGTGAAGGCGGATGAGAACCGGGAGGCTTCCACCACGCGCATGGTGTCTTCGAAGTCCTCCTCCGTCTCGCCGGGGAATCCGACGATGATATCTGTGGTGACTGCCGCCTGCGGCATCCGATCACGGACCTTCTCCAGGATGCTGAGGAATTTCTTGCCCCGGTAGGAGCGGCGCATGGCTTTGAGGATCCGGTCTGAGCCGGACTGCAGGGGCATATGCAGCTGTGGCATCACGTTGGGGGTTTCGGCCATGGCGTCGATGACGTCCTCGGTGAAGCTGGCCGGATGCGGTGAGGTGAACCGGACCCGTTCCAGGCCCTGGATCTTTCCGCAGGCGCGCAGCAGTTTGGCGAATGCCTGGCGGTCGCCGAACTCCACTCCGTAGGTATTGACGTTCTGGCCCAGCAGGGTGACCTCCACAGCGCCGTCGTCCACCAGGGCTTGGACCTCGGCGAGGATCTCACCGGGGCGGCGGTCCTTCTCCTTGCCGCGCAGGGAAGGAACGATGCAGAAGGTGCAGGTGTTGTTGCAGCCTACTGAGATGGACACCCAGCCGGAGTGCACCGATTCGCGCTTGGTGGGCAGGGTGGAGGGGAAGGTTTCCAGGGCCTCGAGGATCTCGATGCTGGCTGATTGGTTGTGTCGTGAGCGTTCCAGCAGGGTGGGCAGGGATCCGATGTTGTGGGTGCCGAAGACCACATCTACCCAGGGTGCTTTTTCCAGGACAGTATTCTGGTCCTTCTGAGCCAGGCAGCCGCCTACCGCGATCTGCATCCCATAGGCTTCTTTGACCGGTTTGAGCTGACCGAGATTGCCGTAGAGCCGGTTGTCTGCGTTCTCCCGGACGGCGCAGGTGTTGAAGACCATCAGGTCTGGGGTGGTGCCCTCCTCGGCTTTGGCGTATCCGGCCTCCTCCAGCAGTCCGGAGATCCGCTCGGAGTCGTGCACGTTCATCTGGCAGCCGAATGTGCGCACCTCGTAGGTGCGTTCGGCTTCAGCAGTGTTGGTGCGTTCCAGGAGTGCTTCAGTCATCCCTGTGATTCTACCGAGTCTGCGGCGCTCGTCCCGAAACAGCTGGTTCAGACCAGCTCAAGCCGCCCGACGGTCGAGCTGTTCCCGGACCAGCTGGAAGGCAGCTGAGGGGCTGTGCCCGCGGCGGCCGAGCATATTCACCAGTCGCCGGGTGATCTTCTCACGTTCTTTGCGGTCCTCTGCACCATTGCCCACTGGGACGACGACCCCGCGCAGCTTCCCTTCGATCAGCTCCCGTGCCGCAGTGTGCTCATCTTCGGCGCTCAGCTGCCCCAGGGCGGCCTCGATGTGCTCGGCGGCAATCCCTTTGTCCTGCAGCTCGCGGCGCAGGGCGGCAGCACCGAGCCCTTTGAGCTCGTGCCGGGTGCGCACCCAGGTGCGGGCAAGGGCGGCGTCGTCGATGAGCTGGACCTCTTCCATCCGGTCCAGCACCTGGGCGATGACTTCCTCGCTGAACTCCTTCGCCTCCAGCACCTGGGCCAGCTGGTGCCGGGACTTGGCCGATCCGGTCAGCTTGCGCAGCACCACAGCCCGAGCCTTGGCGTACTCATCACCATCCAGCGCGTCACCGTGCCCACCCCGGGACTCACCGGCTGCGGACTCCGGTGCCTGATCAAACAGATCCGAGCTCAGCTCTCCGGCCTGATATCGGGCAAGAGTCTCCTTCAGCGCCGCAATCTTCTGATCACTCATCACTTCTCCCTACTGCAAGAGCATGGTGGACTGTGGTGTGCTGGGCAAAGGAGCCGCGGAAGCGGGACCGGGGAGCCCCGTGACCGGCGCGAGTGCGGATCCCGTGCCGCAGGCCGCTGTCACACTGCCCGAAGGTCTGGGCTCTCTTCATCCGCGGAGTGGATGATGCCAAGCTTCTGTTTGATACGGAGCTCAATCTCATCGGCCAGGTCCGGGTTGTCCTTGAGGAACTGGCGGGCCTTCTCCTTGCCCTGGCCCAGCTGGTCGCCGTCGTAGGTGAACCAGGCGCCGGACTTCTTGACCAGGCCGTTCTCCACTCCCACATCGATCAGTCCGCCCTCACGGGAGATTCCCACGCCGTAGAGGATGTCGAACTCAGCCTGCTTGAAGGGCGGGGCCATTTTGTTCTTCACGATCTTGGCCCGGGTGCGGTTGCCCACGGCGTTGACGCCTTCCTTGAGCGTCTCGATCCGGCGCACATCCACGCGCACGGAGGCGTAGAACTTCAGCGCTTTACCGCCGGAGGTGGTCTCCGGGGAGCCGAAGAACACCCCGACCTTCTCACGCAGCTGGTTGATGAAGATGGCAGTGGTGTTGGACTGGGCGAGCCGGCCGGTGATCTTGCGCAGCGCCTGGGACATCAGCCGAGCCTGCAGGCCCACATGGCTGTCGCCCATCTCGCCCTCGATCTCAGCCCGCGGCACCAGGGCGGCCACGGAGTCGATGACCACAATGTCCAGGGAGCCGGAGGAGACCAGCATGTCCATGATCTCCAGGGCCTGCTCACCGGTGTCCGGCTGGGAGACTAGCAGCTCATCCGTGTTGACTCCGAGCCTCTCAGCGTAAGCGGGATCCAGGGCGTGCTCGGCGTCGATGAACGCGGCGATTCCCCCGTTCTTCTGGGCATTGGCCACTGCATGCAGGGCCACGGTGGTCTTACCCGAGGATTCTGGGCCGTAGATCTCCACCACACGGCCGCGCGGGAAGCCTCCGATGCCCAAGGCTGCGTCCATGGCGATGGATGAGGTAGGGATGGCTTCGATGGGGGCGCGGGTCTCATCGCCCAGGCGCATCACTGAGCCCTTGCCGTACTGCTTGTCGATCTGGGCCAGTGCTGCCTCGAGGGCCTTCTGTCGGTCTGGGCTGTTCGCCATGCTTCACCTCTCGATGAGTAGTTCTTATTCCTGACATGATCGAGACTAGGGGCAGCCCCCGACATGCCGTTTGTCGGATAGTGGATCTGTGCAGAGCGCGGCGCGTCTTCCAGCACCGATCCAGTCTGGGGAAAACTCTACGCGCCATCGAACAGATATTCGAGCAACACGCCGGGTGAGGGCGAATATCGCACCTACTGCTTCGGCGGCACGTCCTTGCCCAGCCGCCGCGACTCGGGCACGTCCTGCTGTTCACAGATCGCCTCCCACACGTGGCGGGCGGGGACTCCGGCGGCCAGCGCCTGCTTGGCGGTGAGCTGCAGGGAGGAGATCACCAGCTGATCGGCCAGCACATAGGCGTAGCGCTCACCGAACTCGCCCTCCATCAGTGCCCAGAATCGGGATTCGCGCATCGTGGCCAATCAGGCGGCTTTGGGGTCCGCGGAGACAGCGGCGGGTGATCGGGCACCTGCGCCCGGTCCGTCGTCGTACTCTGCATAGGTCTGGTTGAGTTTGGCCACCAGCCCGGAGAGCGTCATGATCTCCTCCTCGCTCCAGACTTCCAGCATGTGCAGGTAGCGCTCGGAGCGTTGCTTCTGAGCGGCGTCGAGCCGGGATTTGCCCTGTTCGGTCAGCGAGATCACCAGGGCGCGGCCGTCGGCCGGGTCTGCCTTCTTGGTGATGAATCCGCGTTCGGCCAGAGTGGTCAGCTGCCGGGACAGGGTGGGTTTGCCGACACCCAGGTGCTTGGAGATATCTGTCATCCGCTGGGCGCCTTCACGCTGCAGGGTGAACAGGATGGAATAGGCGGCCGGCTCGATCTCCGGGTCAATGGTGCGGGCCAGCTGGATCGCATTGTGCCGCCGGCGCAGGAACAGGCGGTGCAGCTCCTGCTGGAGCTCCTTGACGTGAGCGCGGCGATCCTCGGAAACCATGCAGGCCAGTTTAGCCGGAAACCCGATTGAGCCTCGGCAGGCCCCGGCTTGTACGAAGTCTGCCGAGATCCGGCTGAGCCGAGCGAGATGCAGCGCGCGCAGCGCAGTCACCGAGGCGACTGAAGATTGCCCGCGGTGCGGGCAGCCGACTAAGGGTGGCGCACTTCAGCGCGCTACTGGCAGAACTCAGCGCAGGAGCTCGAGTTCCTCTGTATTGAACTCCTGCTGCATCTCGGTGGGCACGGTGTCGGGCACCTGGAGGCCCTCGGCGGCGGCGATTCGCTCAGCGACCTGGAAGAGCATCACGGCCAGCGGCACGTTCAGGGCGGTGCAGATGCTGGCCAGCAGCTCGGAGGAGGCTTCCTTCTGCCCGCGCTCCACCTCGGAGAGGTAGCCCAGGGAGACCCGGGCGTCGTGGGAGACATCGCGCAGAGTGCGGCCCTCGGACTGACGGATGCTGCGCAGCACATCGCCGATCTCCTGGCGCAGCACCACACCTTTGACCTCGCGGGCCTCTGTGGGCATGCCTGCGGCCCCGGTATCCTTCCACCGGGTGACTCCGTTGATAGTGACTGGCTGACGGACCATGAGATTCTCCCTCGCGTGTACTACTTTCGACTAGACCAACCTGCTGTACCACTAATTTGTTCCCTACTGTAGCCGAATGTGGCCGAATCTAGGGAGCTTCCGGCAGCCCCGCAGGCTCTGTGTGAAGAAGATCGCGCACCAGCTTCAGCGCAGCCTCCACGCTGGCTTGACGGATGCTGGCCCGGTCACCGTCCAGCTGCAGCAGCCGAAATCCGGCCAATCCCCGGTCGGTCGCATAGCCGGTACAGTACTCCGGGAGGCTGAGCCGGTAACGGCCGACGACGCCGTCGGCAGCGCTGATGCCCACATACACCGTTCCCACCGGCTTGCCCTGGTGAGGTTCGGGGCCGGCCACTCCGGTAGTGGAGATGCCCAGCTCGGCGTGGCAGGAGGCTGCTGCGCCGAGGGCCATCTGGGCGGCAACATCGCCGTCCACCGCGCCACGGGCTTCAAGCAACTGGGCATCTACCCCCAGGGTTTCCTGCTTGACCTCGTTGCAGTAGGCCACCACTCCGCCGAGCAGGGCCACCGAGGCCCCGGGCACATCGGCGATCCGGGCGGCCAGGGCCCCTGCGGTCAGTGATTCGGCGGTGGCGATGCTCAGCCCGCGGTGGGCCATCCGCTGGATGAGCTCCACGGGGTCGGTGGCTGCCTCCGCCTGCTCCGCAACCTCTTCAGCGTCTTCGGCTCTCATGCGTTGCCCCGTGCGGCCCGGCGGATGCGCATCGCTTGAACGATGTAGTCCAGGCCGGTGATCACGGTGACCACCAGCGCGACGATCATGATCCACAGGGCGGCGGTGGCCAGCCACTCGGCAAAGGCTGCCAACGGCAGCAGCATCAGGAACAGTCCGGCGGCCTGCAGCGCGGTCTTCCATTTGCCGCCGCGGGAGGCGGGCATCACCTGAGTGCGGATCATCCACATGCGAAGGACTGTGATGCCGAGTTCGCGGACCAGGATCACGATGGTCACCCACCACCAGAGCTCGCCGAGCACCGAGAGCATGACCAGTGCAGCCCCGACCAGAAATTTGTCGGCAATCGGGTCAGCGATCTTGCCGAAGTCGGTGACCAGGTTGCGGGATCGGGCCAGGTCGCCGTCGATTTTGTCGGTGACCATCGCGGCGGTGAAGACCCCGGCTGCAGCCCAGCGCCAACCGCCGTGCTGAGCCTCCCAGGGAGAAAGGCCGGAACCGGCGGGGACGGCGTCCAGCAGCAGGAAGACCACCATCACCGGCACCAGCGCAATGCGCAGCATGGTGAGCACATTGGCGATGTTCAGCAGCGGTGCCTGCGGGTTCGCGTTCATTCCAGTCAGAGTACTACTCGTGGAACCTGGCGACGACTTCGTACTCGTCACTGCAGCTTCACTTTTCAGGCACTTATTGGAATTTCGGCCTCCCATGGAGTGCCGATCATCCAATAACCCCCTGACATCGCATTGAGGAAGGGGCGGGCCACCTCAGGGACGGCCGGTCAGCTGCCAGGCGTCCTCGGAGTCGGTGGGATTATCTGCGCCGTCGTGGTACTCGGCGGCCTCGGTGAGGTCACGGGTGCGCTCGGCCATGTCCCGGGCAATCAGGTCAGCAGCCCAGTCGTTCTCAGCAGCAGACCCCGACGCCGCCTGCCCACTTGCCGGCTCCGGCTCCCCACTGTCTTCACGCTCGAAGGCCGGCACTGCCGAAGTCGGCCGAGAGGTGAACGGGGTTTCCTGACCTGGCCCGCCCGGCTGCCCGGTCTCAGCGTCTTCAGGCGCGAAGTCCGGCGCCGCTGCAGCCGGACGAGAGGCGGGCGGGGTTTCCCCGCCGCCGGGACCAACACTGACGGACTCGGCAGACTCCACCTCGGCAGCCCCGTCGAAGGGCTGCGGGGCCTCATCCTCTGAGCCTTCGCCCTTGATGGCGGCCAGCACCTCGCCCAGCTGCTCCGGGGCCACGAGCACGTCACGGGCCTTGGAGCCCTCGGAGGGCCCCACCACCCCGCGGGACTCCATGAGGTCCATGATGCGACCGGCCTTGGCGAAGCCCATCTTCAGCTTGCGCTGCAGCATGGAGGTGGAGCCGAACTGGGTGGTGACCACCAGCTCGGTGGCCGCCAGCAGCAGGTCCAGGTCTTCGCCGATGTCCTCGTCGATCTCGCGCTTCTTGGGCTCCATGGCCTTCACCGCATCCTCGCGGTACTGGGCCTTCAGCTGCGACTTCACGTGCGCCACCACGGCCTCGACCTCGACCTCGTTGACCCAGGCGCCCTGCACGCGCATCGGCTTGGACTGGCCCATGGGGAGGAACAGCGCATCACCCTGGCCCAGCAGCTTCTCGGCGCCCACGGAGTCCAGCACCACGCGGGAATCGGTGGCGGAGGATGTGGCGAACGCCATCCGGGAGGGCACATTGGCCTTGATCAGACCGGTGACCACGTTCACCGAAGGTCGCTGGGTGGCCAGCACCAGGTGGATGCCGGCGGCACGGGCCAGCTGGGTGATCCGCACGATCGAGTCCTCCACATCGCGTGGGGCCACCATCATCAGGTCGGCGAGCTCATCGACGATCACCAGCAGATAGGGGTAGGGGCGCAGCACGCGCTGGGAATCCGGAGGCAGGGTGATCTTCCCGGCCCGGACCGCGGCGTTGAACTCGTCGATCTTCTTGTAGCCGAAGTGGGCAAGATCGTCGTACCGGTTGTCCATCTCCTTGCAGACCCACTCCAGGGCCTCAGCGGCCTTCTTGGGATCGGTGATGATGGGGGTGACCAGGTGCGGGATGCCCTCAAAAGCGGTGAGCTCCACGCGCTTGGGGTCCACCATGACCATCCGGACCTCGTCCGGAGTGGCACGCATCAGCACCGAGGTGATCATTGAATTGATGAACGCGGATTTACCGGCACCGGTGGCACCGGCCACCAGCAGGTGCGGCATCTTGGCCAGGTTGGCCACCACGAAGCCGCCTTCGACGTCCTTGCCCACGCCCATCACCATGGGGTGATCGAGCTTTCGGGCAGCGTTGGAGCGCAGCACATCGCCCAGGGCCACGGCCTCTTTGTCTCGGTTGGGGATCTCGATGCCGATGGCTGATTTGCCCGGGATCGGGGACAGGATGCGCACCTCGTTGGAGGCCACCGCATAGGCGATGTTCTTCTCCAGGGAGGTGACCTTCTCCACTTTGGTGCCCGGGGCCAGCTCGATCTCATAGCGGGTCACGGTGGGCCCGCGGGAGAAACCGGTAACCTCTGCATCGACCTTGAACTGGCCGAAGGTGGCGTCGAGTGCAGCCACGATGTCCGCATTGGCCTCGGAGTTCTGCTTGGGCGGCGGTCCGGCCGGCAGCAGGGACTGCTCGGGCAGGGTGTAGGTGACGTCCCCGGAGAGCTCCAGCTGCTCGCTGCGCACCGGGAGGTCGGTGGCAGGTGCCGGGGCTTCCGGCTTGGCAGTGTTCTTAGGCGACGACGCCGCCAGAGCACCTTGGCTGCTGGGCTCGGTGAGGCCTGCCGCGCGCTTGGCGGCAGCCACCTCCTGCTCATGCTTGGTGGGACGCTTCTGTCCGGGTTTGAGTTTGGGAGTGGCCTCGTTGCTGGGCTCCACATGCACCGAGGAGTCGTAGGCCGCATCGGCACCGAAACTCTCGGTCGGCGCGGTGACCGCCGGCGTATCGGCGTCGTCCTGGGCGGCGGCGTCCGCGGTCAGTTTGGCGAAGAAGCTGGGCCGCTCAGACTTGGCGGCCTTCTTAGGCTTCTTGGGGCGCGGAGCCTTCTCGGCGGCGTCGTAATCCACCTGCTGGGCCGCACCTCCGGAAGGCGCCTGGTCGAGGTCTGGGCGCTCACCGGGTTCGCCGATGATGTAGTTCCGCGCCACGGCCAGGCGGGCGGGGATGCGGCGGACCGGGGTGTCGGTGAGCACCAGCAGGCCCAGCACCAGCACCACCGAAAGCAGCGCCCAGACCGGGTAGCTGGTGATCAGCGAGGCGATCGGGGCCACCACCAGGTAGCCCAGAATGCCTCCTGAGTCGATCATATGGTGGAAGCCACCATCCTCAGTCTGGGCGAAGATCTGGTTGATGGTGGGGGTTCCGGCGGCCAAATGGGCCAGGCCGGCGGAGGCGGCGAGCACGATGGACAGCCCGATGGTCACCCGGCCATTGGCCTCATGCTGCTGAGGCGTGCGGAAGTAGCGCACCGCGGTGATGAACAGCGCCAGCGGCAGCAGCACTGAGGCCCAGCCGAAGGTGCCGGCGGTAACCCGGTGCACCACGTCGGAGACCCAGTGGTCCCAGTGGTGGGCGCCCCACCAGTCGACCACTGCGGTCAGGGCGGCCAGCAGGAAGAAGACCAAGCCTGCGCCGTCGCGCCGGTCATCGGGGTGGATGGTGATCTGGCGGCCGATGCTGCGCACCGCTCCGCCCACCGGGGTGGCCAGGGCAAGCCAGAGGCCGCGGGCTGCGGTGAACAGCAGATTGCCGCGTTCAGGCTCGGAGGCCTTCTTCTTCGACGTCGTCGCGCGGGGCTTGGCGGATGAAGTGTTCTTCTTTCCGGCCGACCGCGAGGGGGAAGTACGTGTCGCCATACCCCCAACTTAGCGGTGAACGGCGCAGGAGCCCAGCATCACGCGCCGAACCGCCCTTATCCGCGCCTCACTTCACCACCCCACCTGCGCCCTAAAACCCCGCCCACTTCCGCTGAGTGCGTGATTTGTGCAGTACATTGACGCTTCAGGGTCCCAAAGTGCTGCACAAATCATGCACTCAAAGCAGGGCGCGGCGAGCAGACGGACCAGGTATGTGCGCGGTCAGGTCTCGACCACGACCGGGACGATCATGGGTTTGCGGCGCAGCTTGCGGTTGACCCAGGAACCGATGGTGCGGCGCACGATCTGCTGGAGCTGATGGGTGGTGTGCTCCTTGTTGTCCTGGATGGCCTCGGTGAGCGCCTTGGCAATCTTGGGCTTGACGTTCTTGAACACCTCGTCCTCCTCGGCCACACCGCGGGCGTGGATGTCAGGGCCGGAGATGATGGTGCCGGTCTGCCGGTTGACCACGGTGACCACGGAGATGAACCCCTCTTCGCCCAGTACTCGGCGGTCCTTGAGCTCGGAGTCGGTGATCTCGCCCACCGAGGAGCCGTCCACGTACACGTAGCCGGCCTCAATCTGGCCGACCACCCGGGCCAGCCCATCGCGCATATCCACCACGGATCCGTCCTCACAGAGCAGCACCCGCTCGGGGTCAACGCCGGTGGCCTCGGCCAGCTTTCCGTTGGCGATCAGGTGCCGGTGCTCGCCGTGGACGGGCATCGCGTTGCGCGGAGAGAGGATGTTGTAGGAGTACAGCAGCTCCCCGGCGGAAGCGTGCCCGGAGACATGCACCTTGGCGTTGTCCTTGTGCACCACATCGGCCCCGAGCTTCATCAGCCCGTTAATCACCCGGTAGACCCCGGTCTCATTGCCTGGAATCAACGACGACGCCAGGATCACTGTGTCGCCCTGACCCACCTGGATCTGGTGGTCGCCGTTGGCCATCCGGGACAGCGCGGCCATCGGCTCACCCTGGGAGCCGGTGGACATCAGCACCACCTTGTGGTCTGGCAGGGAATCGACTTTCTTGAGGTCGATGAGGATGTTCTCTGGGATGTCCAGATAGCCCAGCTGCTTGGCGATGGACATATTGCGCACCATGGACCGGCCCACGAAGGCCACTTTGCGTCCATGCGCGGCGGCGGCGTGCAGCACCTGCTGGACCCGGTGGATGTGGCTGGCGAAGCTGGCCACGATCACCCGGCGCTGGGCCTTGGAGATCACCTGGTCGATGGTGGGCCCAATTTCCTTCTCCGGGGTGGTGAAGCCTGGGATGTGGGCGTTGGTGGAATCGGAGAGGTAGATGTCCACACCCTCCTCGCCGAGCTTGGCGAAATGGCGCAGGTCCGTGATCCGCCCGTCCAGGGGCAGCTGGTCCATCTTGAAGTCACCGGTGTGCAGCACGGAGCCGGCCTCGGTGCGGATGAACACGGCCAGAGAGTCCGGGATGGAGTGGTTGACGGCCACGAACTCGCATTCGAACTGGCCCAGTCGCTCCACATCACCCTCTTTGACGGTGAGGGTGTAGGCGTTGAGCCGGTGCTCGGCCAGCTTGGCCTCCACCAGGGCCAGGGTCAGCTTGGACCCGATGATCGGGATGTCCTCCTTCCGCCGCAACAGGTAGGGCACCGCGCCGATGTGGTCCTCATGGCCGTGGGTGAGCACCAGGCCCACCACGTCCTCGAGCCGGTCCTCGATGTAGCTGAAGTCCGGCAGGATCAGGTCCACCCCGGGCTGCTCCTCCTCCGGGAAGAGCACCCCGCAGTCCACAATGAGCAACTTGCCATTGAGCTCGAAGACGGTCATGTTCCGGCCGATTTCGCCCAGGCCCCCGAGCGGGACGATCCGCAGGGTGCCGTTCTTCAGTTTGGGGGGTGTTTGCAGTTTTTCAGGTGTCACGCTGTGACAGGTTCCTTTCTAGAGCTTCCAGCCTGCTTCGCGCAGGTCGGCGAGGACGAGCTCCTGCTCGGCCTCATTTGCCTGCACCAGGGGCAGGCGAACGTCTGTGTTGATGGGGAATCCCATCCAGTTCAGCACCAGCTTGGAGGCCACCGCACCCTGGACGCGGGTCATGATGGCACGGATGACCGGGCCGAGCTCGCCGTGGGCGATGCGCGCCTCTTTGAGGTCGTAGTTCAGCACGGCATCGATCATCCGCCGGAAGGTCGGCGCAGCCACATGGTCGGTGACCGAGACGACGCCGACTGCGCCCATGGCCATCCAGGCCAGCACGTTCTGGTCGTCGCCTGAGTAGATTTCTAGATCGGTCTTGGTGAGCACCTCAGTGGTGGCGGTGATGTCGTTCTTGGCATCCTTCAGGCTCATGATCCGGGGATGCTCGGCGAGCTTCAGGATGGTCTCGGTGGCAACCGGGATACCGGTCCGGCCGGGGATGTCATAGATCATCAGCGGCAGATCCGCGGCATCCGCCACCGCGGTGAAGTGCGCGTAGACCCCGTCTTGAGAGGGCTTGTTGTAGTAGGGGGTGACTACCAGCTGACCGTCGGCTCCGGCGCGCTCAGCCTTGGCGGCCATCTCCAAGTCGTGGCTGGTGTGGTTGGTAGAGGTGCCGGCGATGACCTTGGCCCGGTCCCCCACCGCAGATTTGGCCGCGCGGACCAGGTCGGCCTTCTCGTAGTCCTCCAGGGTGGAGGTCTCACCGGTTGTCCCGGAGACCACCAGGGAGTCGTTGCCCTCATCCACCAGCTTGGCTGCCAGCGCCTCGAAGGCCTTGAAGTCGATCCGGTCGTCCTTGGTGAAGGGGGTGACCAGGGCGGTGATCAGGTGGCCGAAGTACGGGTCGGTCTGGTCGGGGTGCTTGACCTGCCCCTTGGCCAGGTAGGGGTCGAACTCGTGGCCGATGGAGCTGGCATCCGCCGCGGCGTCGCTACGCTGGTGCTCCTCAACCGCCTCGGCCTTCTCGCCGCGAGCGGCGGAGGGCACTCGGCTCAATCGGGCGTCGTTGCTGGCGACATTCTGATCGGTGGTCATGGGGAGTAGCCTACCTGTGTGAGCAGACTCTGGGGCGTTGACGCCGCGCGAGGGATCGCCCTGCTGGGCATGATGACCGTACACGTGCTGCCCACCTCTGATCCGGTCACCGGCGAGGCGACCTGGGCCGGGCTGCTGTTCTCGGGCCGTTCAGCGGCTCTGTTCGCGGTCCTGGCCGGAGTCGGCCTAGCGCTGCTGACGTCCAGTGCCCACACCAGTGAGGCAGGAGCGGCGCGGCGTGCCGACTTTGGGCGTGAAGGCCGCGGCAACACCGCCGAGGAGGACCCCCGACCTCAGGGACCCGTGCCGACATCTGACGTTGCTGCGGGCCACGTCGGAGACCAAGCGGGGCATGTGCCCGCCGCCGGACCCAGCACAGCCTGGTTTCGCCGGGTCGTGGCGCTGCGGGCGTTGCTGATCATTCTGATCGGCTTGGCCTGCGCGATCCTGGGGTCAGGGGTGGCGATCATCCTGGTCCACTACGGGCTGATGTTCTTCCTGGCGCTGCCGTTCCTGCGCCTGGGAGCCCGGGGCTTAGCGCTGCTGGCCGCCGCCTGGGTGGCGCTCGCCCCGCCGGCATACTGGTGGCTGCAGAACCAGCTGCGCGCCTCCCCGCTGGATCAGCCTGAGCGGCTCTGGCACTCCCCGGGCTTCCCCGACCTGGCCGAGCCGGGACTCCTTGGCCTGGACCTGGCTGTCACCGGCTACTACCCGCTGCTGCTGTGGCCGGCCTATCTGTTCGCCGGGATGGCGGTGGGCCGGCTGAACCTGCGCAGGGCCGGCGTGCAGCTTCAGCTCCTGCTGTTCGGCACTGCCGGGGCGGCCTTCACCTATGGGGCCGGCGGGGTTGTCCTGCAGCACTCGGGGCTGAGCCAACGCATGCTGCCCTTCGCAGCCAACAGCCCCACCGCGCTGCAGGGATCGCTGGAGACTGGGGATCACTTTCTGCCCCTGGTCACCGATCCGCTGTGGTTTCTGATCCCGATGCCGCACCAGGGCAGCACCATGGATCTGCTGCACACCATCAGCTGCGCGGTGGCAGTGCTGGGGCTGTGTTTGGTTCTCAGCCGCTGGCTGAGCTGGCCGCTGGCGCCGCTAGCCGGGGCCGGCGCCATGCCGCTGAGCCTCTATGTGGGGCATCTGCTGATACTGGGTCCGTTCTGGCGGATGGAGGGGGCAGTGTTTCCACAGATCCAGGACCACATGATGATCCTGCTGCTGGTGGTGGGCGCCCTGGCGCTTGGGGCTCTGAAGGTGCGGCTGCGGCGTCGTGGGCCTCTGGAGGCCTTCACCCACTACTACAGCACCGGCCTGGCCGGCGAGCCTAGGTAGGCTTAGAGGCATGGCGAATCAGATCAGAGTGGCAGTGCTGGGGACCGGTGGGCGGATGGGCTCGGAGGCGGTCAAGGCGGTGGAAGCCGCCCCAGATATGCAGCTGGTGACCGCGCTGGGCCGCACAGACTCGCTGGAGCGGATCACCGCCGCCGGTGCCACCCATCTTGTGGATCTCACGGTGCCGGACTCCACGGAGGAGAACGTGCACTTCGCAGTGGAGCACGGTATTCATGCCGTGGTGGGCACCTCAGGCTGGGATCAGCTCCGCCGTCAACGGCTTCACCAGGCCATCGACGGGAAGATCCGCGAGGGGTTTGATGAGGCGAAACTCGGCAGGGCACCGAGTGTGGTGATTGCTCCGAACTTCGCCCTGGGTTCAGTGCTGGCCTCGGCCTTCGCCGCGATTGCCGCCCCGTACTTCGAGTCTACGGAGATCATTGAGCTGCACCACCCCAACAAAGTGGATGCCCCCTCCGGAACTGCGGTGCGCACTGCCGAGCTGATTGGGCAGGCCAGACAGGCCGGCGGCGTCGGGCCTTCCCCTGATGCCACCGAGGAGCAGCTTGAGGGCGCCCGTGGCGCGGTGGTTGAGGGGGTCCATGTGCATTCGGTGCGGCTGCGCGGGCTGATGGCGCACCAGGAGACGCTGTTCGGCAATCCCAGCGAGCAGCTCACGCTGCGTCATGATTCCTTTGACCGCGCGGGGTTCATGCCCGGGGTGCTGCTGGCACTGCGCGAGGTCGCCGCACGACCGGGCCGGGTGGTCTACGGGCTGGACAAGCTGCTGAACCTGGACCGCCTGCTCCAGGTCGCCGCACTGCTGCAGAGCAGGGACCATTCGCAGCTGAAGGCGCTCGATGAGCTGCTGGGCTCTGCGGCAGCCTCATGAAGGACAAGCTCTGGACGTGGGTGATGATCGTCCTGGTGGTGATCGTCATGGCAGGTGCGCTGACCTCTGCGTTCCGGTTCCTGAGGGTCGACGACGCCGTGGCCCGGCTGTTGGGTGCCGGCACCCTGGTTCTGGTGGCGGTGGGGGCTTGGTTCCTGTGGCATGCGATCAGCTTCGGGATGCGCACTGAGCGGCTGGGCAAGATTCTGGCTGAGGAGGGCGGGCTGCCCGAGGATACCGTGGAGCGCTCCCCCGCCGGCCGGCCCAACCGCCAGCAGGCCGATGAGCAGTTCGAGCGGTTCCGTGCCGAGGCCGAGGCTGCCCCGGAGGATTGGCGGGTCTGGTACCGGCTGGCCTATGCCTATGACGTGGCCGGGGACCGGGGCCGGGCTCGGCGCACTATGAAGCGGGCCATCGATATGCACCGGGCGAGCTAAATAGCCGGGCTAGGCATCTCCCCAGTGGCTATCGCGGATATCCGCTACCTGGTCGCAGAGGTGCGGCAGCAGCTCCACCAGCACCTCCATGCCCTCGCGCACCGCTTTGGGCGAGCCTGGCAGGTTGATGATCACGGTGCTGTCCTTGACTCCAGCCACCCCGCGGCTGAGGGCGGCCAGCGGGTTCTTGGTGCGCCCATGGGCGCGGATGGCCTCCACCACCCCGGGGATCTCCTTGTCCAGCATGGGCTTGGTGTATTCCGGAGTGAGATCGTCCGGGGTGAGCCCGGTGCCGCCGGAGGTGATGATGACCGCTGGTTCGATCTGCACCAGCAGCTCGGAGAGCGCGGCGAGCACGCCTTCCCCATCCGGGATGATCACCGGTGGGCGTGCCACGAATCCGACGGCTTCAGCGAACTCGGCGATGATCGGCGCGGACTCATCCTCCCGCTGGCCGGTGGCGGCCCGGGTAGAGACGATCACCGGGGCGATCACACGAGCCTCAGGATTGTAGTCAGCCATGGGGCTACTCTACGCCTGCGTGCCGGCTACCAGGTGTAGTGCCCGGTGTTGGAGACCTCGAAGCCGAAGACCTCCACGGTGTTGAAGCAGGTCAGCCGGTCGCTGAGTTCCTGGCAGACCAGGAACCCGTCGGTGGCGGCATCGCCCTCGGAGAGGGTCTGCTCGCGGTTGCCTGACTCCAGGTGCGCCTCGCAGTCCACCTCGGCGCCTTGGACAGTCATCCGGTAGGTGGCGCCCTCATCGCAGGGTTCGGCGGTGGTGCTGTAGACGGTGCAGGTCAGCCCGTCGGAGAATTCGCATTCCACGTTGCCGCCCTGGGCGGTGAAGGAGCTGATCTGCTCGGCCCCGCGCATATCGTTGATCCCGCGGGTGACCCAGTCGGTGCCCACTGCGGTCAGTGCAGCGCCTTGGCCGTCCTCAGGGGCCTGGGGTCCGCTGCGTGCGGATTCGAAGGTCGCGGCCGCTTCGGCCGGTGAGCAGTCGGACTGGATGGATTCGAAGGCGGACTCCAGAAGCTCGGAGTCCTCCTGGCCGGGAAAGTCCTCCTCGGCCCCAGCGGCGGCGAGGAAAGCAGCGACGACGCCGGCATCCTCACTGGTATCGCAGCTCGGGTTCTCGCCGAGCTCCTGAACTGCGGCACGGGCCTGCGCCAGGGCTTGTTCATCCACCGCGGGCTCGTCCTCGCCGTTGTCTGCCTCCCCGTTCTCATCTCCGGGTTCGGCCTGGTCTTCGGCGGTGGGCTGGGGATCAGGAGTCTGGCCTGCGGCGGGCGGGTCGTCATCTCCGCCGCTGAGCAGCATCACCAGCAATCCGATGACGGCGCCCACGCTGAGAAGCCCCAGCACCGCTGCAGCGATCGGCAGCACGGGAAGCTCCCGCTTCTGCCGAGGCTCGTACTCAGCTGGTCCCGGCTCGGCCAGCTCCTGCTGCACCGCTGGCACCGGCTCAGCGCCGACAGGCTCTGCCGGTTCCGCCGATACCGGTGTGACAGGGGTTGGCGGCTCGGGCTCCGCCGCCGGGAATGCTCCGCTCGGGATGTCCCACATCCCAGCCATAGGGTGCGGGTCGGGCTCGGATTCAACCTCAGGCTCCCCCACTCCCCCGGTGGCTTCCCGCTGGGCGATGGCGGCGTCGATCTCTGGGTCCCCCAGCGCTGCCAGGGCGTCAACCAGCTCCTGGTAGGTACCGGGGTTGGCCGCCACTGCAGGCCGCAGCTCGGGGTGGTTCTCTGCAATCCAGTGCAGAACGTCCCAGTCCGTGTGCGGGTTTGTGGCCAGCGCCTCGAGATCGTGATTGTCGGTCATGGTAGTCCCAGCATAAGTTGAGCGCTGGTACAGCGCACAATCAGCTGCCGGTGCGTTACGCCGCCGCTTTGTTCACCGTGAGGCCGGAGGCGAAGCCGATCGGGCGACTGCAAAGGTGAAATCTTGGGCAAGTCAGCCGAGACCCGATCGAGCCGAGTGAAGACACGAGCTTAATCGCAGTCTCACGGGGTGATTAAGACTTGCACATCTAAGGTGCGCCGAGAGACGGCATGGGACCATATCGTCTGGTCGTTCCGGTCGCGGGATTAACGACTAAAGCGTGTCTGATAAACCGACGCCGTAGCGAGCAGGTGCTGCACGATGTGTCTGGCAAGCTGAGCGAGGCAGGAAATGCCAGAGGCATTTTTGGCCGAGTGAGGCGCAGTCCAGGTGCCCGTCCAGCACCGCGCAAGTTGAGAGAGCCGGGACCCGCTCCACCTAGTGGTGGTGCGGGAAGCGAACGAACGAGGTGAGAGGTTTGTCAGACACGACTAACTCAGTTGTTGGCGGCGTAGTCCTCGAAGCTGCCGTCGCGCATGGCTTCTCCGGCCTCAGTGAAGGCATCGAAGTCGGCCACGATGATCGACTCGGAACCGGCGGTGCCCACACCGAGGTTGGGCATGGTGAACATCTCGATGTGGCGGCCGCGCACATCGCGCATGGACCAGGCCAGATCTGCCACATAGCCTGCGTCCGCGAGCTGGGAGTCCACCGCCATGTGGGGTGCGAAGTTGGAGACCATCTCGTGCACTCGGCCTGGATTAGTCAAGGTGGAGGGGGTCAGTACGTCATTGAGCACCCCGCGCAGGAAGGCTTGCTGGTTGCGCACCCGGGTGTAGTCGCCGTCGGAGAAGGACCGGCGCTCGCGCACAAAGCTCATCGCCTGGGATGGGTCCATGTACTGCTCGCCGCGCACAAACTGGTAGCCGTTCCACGAAGTGAAGGAGGTGGGTGAGTCCACGGTGACCCCGCCCATGGCTGAGACCAGGCTCTGGAAGCCGACCATGTCCACTGTGGCCACATGGTCGATGGGCACTCCCACCAGGCTCTCCACGGTAGCCACGGCCAGGGATGAGCCCTCGCCCAAGGAGAGTGCGGAGTTGATCTTGGCCTCCCCGTAGCCGGGGATGGGCACCCAGGTGTCACGCATGATCGACATGACGTAGACGGCGTCGCGCTCATGGGGGATATGCACCCACATCATGGTGTCGGCACGCCCGGAGTTGGGCAGCCAGGGCACGTTCTCAAATTCTCCGGAGCCTCCGCCGGAGTCGGAGCCGATCAGCAGCATGTTGATCTGGTCATCCTCAACCTGCTCGCCGGTCTCATCGTCCTCGATGGTGGTCTCCTCGGGCCGGTCCTCGGCCTCGGGGAAGGTGTGCTGCTCCTCGATGACATTGACGGCCTCCTCATAGGCGCCACGCAGCGAGTTCAGGTAGAGAGCAGCGGCCGCCGCCCCGCCCAACAGCAGCACCAGGGCGCCGCAGAGCACCCCGATAGCGATCTTTCGTCCCCGCCGGCTCCGGTGCTCCGGTTCAGCGTCAGCATCGTCGGCCTGGTCAAACAGTTCCTGCGTCACAGCACACTAGCGTACGGGATGGACACGCATGGATTCTCCCAGGGGTGTATTAGGGTGGCCATGGTATTTGCACGTTTCGATCATGGCGGAAGGATCCGGGGACCTGGAAAAACGTATCCTCACCACCCCACTGGGCGTCATGGTCGCAGGCGCACGGGGTATCTACGCGCTGCTGAAGCTGCTGCCGGTGCAGCGCAAGGTAGTGCTCATCACCCGTGAGCCTAAGCAGATCACTGTTGACTTCACCCTGCTCAAGCAGGCCATCCGGCGCAGCTACCCTGAGCACGAGATTGTGGTGATCAAACACAAGAAACTCTCCGCCACCTATATCCCCAGGGCTTTCCGGGAGATGTATCACCTGGCCACCTGTGCGGGCTGCCTGGTGGACGGCTACATCATCCCGGTGAGCATCCTCAACCACCGCAAGAATCTGAAGATCGGCCAGATCTGGCACGCCCTGGGCGCGATCAAGAAGTTCGGGCATCTGGCCTCTGGGACCCGGGAGGGGCCCAACCCTCGGGTGGCGGCCACAATGCGCATGCATCAGAACTACAGTTTTGTCTGCGCCTCCGGGGAGGTCCCGGCCTCCATCTACACCGCGGCCTTCGGAATTCCGGCGGAGAAGATCCAGCCGCTGGGTATGCCGCGAATCGACTACCTGCTGGATGAGCAGACCATGGCTGAGCGCCGGGAACAGATCATGGACCATTATCCCCGGCTGCGCAGGGCAGCGGAGCAGGGCGGGCACAGCGTGCTCTATATCCCCACCTTCCGCCGCGGCAAGCACATCCCCTACACCCAGGTGGCTGCCGCCTTTCAAGATCACGCCGAGGCCGCCAACACCCTTGTGCTGCTGCCCCACCCCATGGACAAGTCGCCGGTGCCCGAGAGCGGCTCGACGATCATCGGCACTGATTTTGGGGTGCTGGACTGGCTGGCGGTGGCAGATGCGGTGATCACCGACTATTCGGCGGTGACCTATGAGGCCGCCCTGCGTGATATCCCACTGGTGTTCTGGCCCTATGACCTTGCCGATTACACCGAGGCCCGCGGCCTGGCTGTGGACTATCACGCAGAGGTCCCAGGACCCATTGTCACAACTGCCACTGAGGCGGTGAAGGCCGCGCTGAGCATCGGCACCCCTGATTACCGGAAGTTCCGTGCCAAGCATCTGAGCTATGTCACCGAGCAGGATGGTTCCCTGCCGCGGCAGCCTCCGGCCTGCGCTGACCGGATTGTCGATGCCTTAGACTTGGGCTCCTGAGGCCCGGCTGACCCTATCCTCTACTCGGGCTTGAAACCTTCCCTTTTCATGAAGTTGCTATCATGCGGCAATAGTTGCCAGAGGTAATCAACCATCGGCGTACAGGGCCGGCACGGCCGGGGAACGGTGTGAGGACCATATGAAGCGAGTTCTGACCTACGGAACATTCGACCTGCTCCACTGGGGGCACATCAGGCTGCTTAAGCGCGCTAAAGCGCTGGGCGACTATCTGATCGTGGCCGCCAGCACTGATGATTTCGCAGTGCATCAGAAAGGGACCCGCCCCCCGTATCACCAGTTCAGCACCCGCTGCGACATGCTGGAGGCGGTGCGCTACGTGGATCTGGTGATCGGGGAGTCCAGCTGGGAGCAGAAGATCGAGGACATCCGCCGCTATCACGTTGACACAGTGGTGATGGGCTCGGACTGGGAGGGTTCCCCGCGCTTTGAGTACCTGCGTGACTACTGTGAGGTGGTGTATCTGCCTCGCACCGAGGGGGTCTCCACCGCCCAAATCCGCCGGGATCTGCTCTCTGATGCGGTGACCCTGCCTGCCCGGCGCAGCCGCCCTGTCCGCGAGCCCGCCGTGGTGACCACCCGGCTGGCTGCGCTGCCCCACACCGCCTGAACATCGGCCAGCTTTCACCCCACACTGACGACGCCCGCATCACCTTATGAAGCGAATTCTCACCTATGGCACCTTCGACCTTCTGCACTGGGGGCATATCAGGCTGCTGAAGCGGGCCCGGGCGCTTGGTGACTATCTGATCGTGGGGCTCTCCACTGATGAGTTCAATGAGGCCAAGCCTGGCAAGCAGCCCAGTTACCACCCCTTTGAGGTGCGCAAGATGATGCTGGAGGCTATCAAGTATGTGGATCTGGTGATCCCGGAGACCAACTGGGAGCAGAAGCGCCTAGATGTGGTCCAGCATGAGATCCACACGGTGGTGATGGGCTCAGACTGGGAGGGCTCCCCCCGCTTCGAGTACTTGCGGGAGCACTGCGAGGTGGTGTATCTGCCGCGCACCGAGGGCACCTCAACGTCGGAGATCCGCCGGGATCTGCTCTTCGAGGCGATGCAGTACGCGCAGGATGAGCACCGGGATCACTATTGAGTTCAAGCACCGGGCCCGTGCCTGCCGCAGCAGGGGGCTGATGGCGCTCCCACCGGGGCAGCCTGACTAACCCCGGACAACCTGCCCGGCACCCCTGTGCGACCACCTGTGTCACCACCTGCGTGACCAGGTGATCTGGCATGAAGGGGTCCAGGGAGTCAGGATGCTCCACCGGGATTCACCCGGGACGGGTTGCCTCCGGCTGCGGCCCAGTCTGGCGGGGGATCCGGTGATGCCCGCTGCGGTGGATCACTGCCTGGGAGGTGCCCGTGGGATTTGATCTCGTGATGGTGGTGGCAGAGCACCTGGGAGTTCTGCGCATCGGTGGCTCCGCCTGTCTTGTGGGAGATGATGTGGTCGACCTCTGACCGGGTGGCGGGTTCAACGCATCCATGTGTCTGGCATTGACCGGCTCGGATCTGGACTGCGGTGCGCAGGTTCCCAGTCACGAACCGGGCCGAGGACTTCGCCTCCAGGAGGTTCGGCTGAGCCTTCAGCTGCTGAATCAGTGCCTGACGCGCCAGCTCACCGGTTACGGTGATGCCTTCCAACAGGTTGCTCTTACCGAGCTTGACGATCTTTTCCACCTTTTGGGCACCATCGGTTCCAGTGGCAGTTCCGGTGAGGTAGCAGGTGTTCTCTGCGGCTGGATCATTCGCCATACGGCGGGCCTCAGGGGCAGGCAGGGTGAAGGCTCCGCCACTGCTGACCGTCGGGGCCTGGGAGTCACCGGTGAGGTCTCCAGGGGAACGGTGATGTTGATAGTGGCTGCGGCGGGGCGGGGACTTGGGAGTACGGCTGCAGCGGCTCGCTCTGCGAGACTTTGAGAACTCCCGTACGCGGCGCCGCGGTCGATCCATTCGGTGAGCACATCGGCCATCCGGTTGTACCGGGTGGTGTCCTCAGGTTCTCCGCTCTCGGGGTGGGCCTGCTGGCGAGGCATGGCTGCGGCTGCAGCATCCAGTTGCTGATAGATCCGGGTGGCATTCAGAGTGGGCAGCACCGCGCGCAGAGTAGACATGCCATTGCTGTGGTGGACCAGAGAGACCCCGCGGGAGCTGCATGCTCGTTCATAGCGGCGCTGGTCACACGAGGGGTCTGCGTGGGCCACGTGCTGGTGAACCTGCTCTTTGAGGACCTGCTCATTCTGCGCTGGGGCCGCAGCGGCGAACTGCGCATCCAGTGCAGCAGTGAGTTCCTGCTGGGCCTCAGGGCGCCCAGAGTTAGTTTCGATCAGGTCCCCGGCGCCCGAGACCAGCACCTTCAGGCGGGAAAGGTCGATCCGTCCGCGGCAGAACTGATCCCACAGCTGGGGCAGCCATTTCCGGGCGGTGGCAGCAGTACCAAGCATGCTTTCGATATGGCGTTCGGGGACCCCCAGGAGGACACCAGCCTGGTGGTGGGCAGCTTTCACCACTGCCCGGCGAGTGAAATTATCAGCTCTTTCACGGTTCTCCACTGCTTCAGCGACTTTCCGGTCCCGATACTCCAGCAGCTCAGTGATCTTCCGTGCGTCAGCGACCCTGGCGGTGACTTCAGCTTCCCAAGCCGCTGCAAGCTCTGGCTCTCCGGCCAAGTGGGCATACTCCGGGGCAGCACCGGAGCGGGTGGGCTGGAGCCCTGCCAGCCATCCTCGAACCCAGCAGCAGGGACTCCCCCGGGCACGCTGGCACCAGACCAGCAGGCTCCCGGGTCGGCGTCAGTGCTGGATTCGTATTCATGTTCCTACTCTATCCTGATATGAGCCATATCACAAGACTTTATGGGCGTATTTATTCGGTTTTGAATACCATCTTATATCCCTTGGATCAGGGTGCAGAGCCCGCGGCCAGAAGCAGAGCCAGACTCAGAAACAAGAACCGGAACCAGAAGCAAAGCCAGCCTCAGAAGCCGAACCCCAGAGTCAGTGGCCGGAGCCAGTTCCGAGGGGACCGGCCTCCAGGCGCTGCAAATAGGCCGTCTGGCTCAGCGCCAGGACCTCAGCGGCTGCCCCGTGAGCGGTGATCAGCCCAGCGCCCAGCATGCGCTGCGCCCAGTGGAACTCATAGGCCAGATCATGCATGGCCACCACATCATTGGTCTGGTTATAGGGACCGAATGCCGTGTAGCTGTCCCGGTAGCCTAACGCGGCCAGCTCCTGCCCGGCGTAGAAATCTGCGTTGAACACGGCGATCTCCGCCGGCTGGAACTGCAGCAGGTCGTAGATGATCCGCTGCAGGCCCTGCGGCGCCCCGCGGAAGTAGAGACCGTATTCGAACCGGGCCGGCCGCAGCCAGGCCGGCCACTGCTCCTGCAGGCTGGGCGCTTGGACAAAGAAAGGCCTGGTCACTGCCAATTGGAAGGCTCCGGAATCCGCGGTCGCAGCGATCTGGTCATAGTCGCGCAGCAAATCACGCCCGGCATAGTAGGCAATATCAGTACGGGTACCCACATCCGCCGGAGACCCTGCCGGGGTGTGGCGGGTGCGCACCACGGTGTCATAGGAGTCGATCAGGTCACCCAGCCCGTCTCCGGCGGCCGGGCCGACTACCGCGATCCGCTTCCCGGAGACCAGCTGATGCATCTGCTCCTCACCGGGGGCCGGGATCTCGGCCTGCCGCACCCAGGCGTGTTCGCGCAGCGGCCCCGCATCCCCGATCCACAGGGCGGCATCGGCGGCCAGCTTCTGCAGCTGCCGCTGCACGGAGGCGGTGCGGGCAACTACTGCCGGTTTCCGGACGGTGTTCAGGAGGGCGGCGTCGTCCCCTGAGTAGGCGTAGGCACCCAACAGGTGCTTATGCCAGGTGGCTGATTCCAGGGGAATTCCGCTGAGCTCGTGCACCCGGTTGGCGGCCATGGCGGTGCGCAACAGGGTTCCGGCGGCGAACCGACCCAGGTACTGCATGCGGGCGGCGAGGGTCTCCAGCAGCAACTGGTGCAGGCGGGGCAGCCGGTGCTCCTGGTACTGGACCTGGGCGACAGCCGCGCGGATCTCCTCGGCACTGGGTGCGGCGGTGAAGACCGCATCGAAGGCGCGCCAGAATCCGCTGCCGGCTTTGAACGGGCCGCGGCGTGGTTTCAGCTCGCTAAGCGCTGACCAGATCCGCGGCCAGTCATAGTGGGAACGTGATCCGCAGGTCAGTACGCCTTCGGCGGCGCGCAGGTCCCTGGGGTTCTCGGAGAAGGCCAGCTCATAGAGGTCAGCGGCGGTCTGCTGATCATCCACATAGGGTTTGCGGTAGGCAGCTGCGGCGGCGATCAGGTTCGCGGCGGTGGGGTCCTGCTCGGCGCGGTGGGCCAGTTCCTGCACATCGGCTGCGGGCTCGGTGGCGCCGGGGACCAGTCCGGAGAGCGGGTCATAGACCAGCTCTGCGCCCGGGTTCTGCGGCAGAGCCTGGCGCAGCAGTCCGGAGGCCAGTCCCCGGTAGCTGCCGGTGCTCTCCTGGCCCGCAGGCGCCATACGCTCGGCAAGGCTCTCCACCAACGACGCCGCCCCGGGTACCCTCACTGCCCCATACACACTGGCCTTGACCACTGCTGCGGCGGCGATCTTGAACCGCAGCCCATGCAGACTCACCGCCATCGGCCCCTCATCCCTCTGCGGTGCGCAGGGCTGGGGATTCTTCGAGGCGCTGGATGTAGGCGGGCTCGTCCAGATCCAGCACATCGGCCACCACGCCGTGGCCGCGCAGCAGCCCGGTGGCGGCGATCGCCTTGGTCAGCCGATGCTCGAACACCAGATCATGGGCCAGGATGATCTCGTTGACAATCGAGTAGGGTCCCAGCCCGGCGTCCTTGCCCTCGCGGTAGCCGGAGCCGAATGCGGTCTGCCCGGTGAAGAAGTCGATGTTGAACAGGCCGATCTCGGCCGGCGCAAACTGCAGCACATCGTAGAGGATCCGCCCGATCCCCATGGGCGGGCCGTGGAAGCCCAGGGAGTAATCGTGGCGGTAGAAGCGCAGCCAGTCGGGAATCTCCCCGGTGAAGCTGTTCATGCTCAGCCCCCGGCCCACCACCATCTGCAGCTCTCCGCGCTGTACGGCCTGCTCTGCCACCGGCACGAACTCTTCAAGGTCCCGGCCAGAGAAGTAACTGATATCGGTGCGGCTGCCGAGCCTGGCGAGCTGGGCGGCGTCGAACTCTGTCATCAGCCGGGGGCGGATCACCACATCGTAGCTGTCGATCAGCTCGCCGAGCCGGTCCCCGGTATCGGCGGGGCCGACGACGGCGACTCGCCTGCCTGCCACCAGCTCCCGGAAACGTTCCTCACCGGGCAGCGGCAGGTCCTCTGCCCGGCGCGCGGCGTAGTCGATCAGCGGCTGCGGGCGGCCCTGGATGAGGTGGACATCAGCGGCCATCTTCTCCAGCCGGTGCCGCTCTGAGGCAAGGCTCGGGGTCCAGGGCATGGGGTCGATGAGCTGCTGGGCGCGCTGGTACTCGCCCAAGTAAACCAGGGCAGAGAGCAGCTTCTGACGGTGCCTGCTGTGCCCTGCGCTGGAGGTGCCCAGCCAGGCGGTGCTGCGCTGGGCCAGGCTGCGGCGCAGCTCGAATGCGGCCTTCATCCGCTGGGCGAAGGAGAGCCGGTAGACGATCAGGCTGGTGGTGGGCCAGGAGAGCCGCTCCCCCTTGGTGTGGGCGATCCCCAACTGCACGATCCCGGCGCTGATCTGCGCCCGGCTGGCACCGGCAGCGAACATGGGGCGCAGGGTCTGCATCAGTTTCATCCGGACAGCCCTGCCCCGGGGTTTGCGCCTGGATTCGAAGAGCTCCGCACTGCGCCAGAGCCTGGCCCAGTCCTGGTCTGCACGGGCGCCCATCAGGATCACCCCGCGGAAGGCGGTGGGGCTGTCCGGGCGCAGCTGCAGGGCCTTCTCATAGGCCTCCAGGGATTTGTCCAGATCAGCGACATGGGGTTTGCGGTAGGCGGCGGCCAGATCTGACCACCAGCTGGCTTTGGGCTCGAGCTCCACGGCCTGGCGCAGCAGCTCCAGCCCGGTGGGCCAGTCACCGCGGGCGAACTCCAGGAGGCCGCGCTCGTGGATCACATAGGCGTTCTGCGGGGCCAGCTCCTGGGCTTGGGCCAGAGCCTCCCGGGCGGCCTCGGTCTGGGAGGTGGGGCCGTGCTCAAGTCCGGCGACCGGGTCATTGGTGACTGCGCCCCAGCTTGCTCGCTGCAAGGAACGGGCCAGGCCCACCCAGCGCAGCAGGTTCTCCGGTTCCAGCTCCACGGCGCGGCGGCGCAGTCTCAGCGCAGCCGTGTACTCCTTGAGCTTGACATAGCGCAGTGCCAGCTGTTCCAGGGTCTCTGCGGAGGTGATGGAGTCGATCTCCAGCTGGGTCAGCAGCTTCTTGGCTCCGGACCGGTTGACCTCGAACAGCACGGTGGCGGCGCGTTCCTGGATGGTGCCCAGCGGGGTGGTCTTATCGGTGATGCTGGCTTCCAGCCGGGGGGTGAAGAAGCGCCCGGAGGCCACTACGGCGCGGGCAAGGGCGGTATCGGCCCCGGGGATCCGGGAGACCCCGCGAACGGCACGGCTGGCGGCCTCAGCTCCTATCACCAGTGGTTTTAGCATCGAGGAAAGAGTCTAGTCCGGGCCGCCCGCATTTCCACACAGCGCACCGCATCACAGCGCAGCAGCTCAGTACGGGGGCAGGCTGGCCCAGTCCAGGTCCTCGCGGCGCGGACCTTCCAATGAGCCCTCCGCGGTCTCCTCCGCCAGGCAGGTGTAGAGGGTCTCCCGCAGCTGGCTGACATCGGAATCGAACAGGGAGATGTCATACTTCACCGCGGTGTGCATCCATCCCATCGCATAGCGGCAATGGAATCCCTCATGTTCGGGCATCCAGTTCCGCGGCGCGTCAGCTGACCGCTCCTGCGCTTCCAACGTCGAGACGGCCAGCAGGTTGGCCGGGTCGTTGTAGAAAGCCTCGCGCTCCTCAGCCTCCCGGTGCTCCATCTCCGGCCAGACGTGGCTCACCGACAGAATGTGGTCCAGGGTCACGGTGAAGCGCCCATACGGCATTTGATCGCCGGTATAGGGGTCATAGAAGGTCCCGCTGATCACTGCGGTCTCCGCGGTGTTCCACTGGGCCTCCTCCAAGTCCCGGCCTAGCACCCGGTGGCGGGTGTTGATTCCTGCACCGTCCACGCTCCACTGACCGAAGGCTTCCTGGAGCTGCCCGGCCAGCGGACTGCCGTGGAAGAAGTTCTCATCCTCCTCCGCCTGCTCATTCAGCTCCTCGCCCAGTTCGTCACCCTCCTCCCCTGCGCAGTGGGTGTTCTCCGGGGTGGTCACCCGCGCATACACCCGGTCCTCACCGGTGCGCGGATGGGTGGTGGTGAAGGTCAGCACATCGCATTCCTCGTGCTCCTCGCGCTCCACGGAGCGGGTGCGCACATGGTGCTCCAGGTTCCACACGGCATCGGCATAGTCGCGGGCAGAATAATGCTCCCGCGGGCTGCCGCCCGGCTCCGTGGGCACCTCGGAGGGATCTGAGGCTGGGGGAAGGGCCTGCCAGTCCAGGTCACCGCTGCGCTCCTCGGGCAGGGCGTCAGCATCCCCCAGCTCCTCCTGCAGGCAGTCCCAGAGCAGCTGGCGCAGGAAGTTCACATCCTGTTGGAACAGGGAGATCTGGTGCTTATTGGCGATATGGGTCCAGGTCATCCCGTAGGCGCAGTGCGCATCAGAATTGGCCGGCATCCACTCGGCCGGGGTCTGCCCGGCTTTCTCCCGGTTGATCCAGCCGATGGTGGAGGTGAGGTTCATCGGGTCGTTGTAGTAGGCCACGCGGTCTTCGCGGGAGCGGTGCTGCATCTCGGGCCAGGTGTGTCCTACGGGGATCATGTGTTCCCCGTGCGTCTCGGTCTGCGCAATGTCCACGTATTGCCCGGGGTAGTGGTCCCAGTAGCTGCCGGAGACGGTGAAGGTGGAGTTCCCCAGGTCACGGGCGTGGATCTCGGTGCGGGAGTTGACCCCATTGCCGTTCACATCGGCCCAGGTGCCGTAGTAGGGAACCCGCTGGGCGGTGTTCTCGTAGGGCCGCCCGTGGTAGAAGTTCGGGTCCTCCTCGTCCAGGGCGTCGAACTCCTCACGCAGCTCATCGGCCTCATCCCCGGTGCACCACCAGTTCTCCTCATCGGAGATATGCACATAGGTGCGGGTGGGCTCCAGTCCCAGCGGATGGCTGACCTGGTAGGTGATCACATCGCAGTCCTCGCGGGACTCGCGGTCGAATTCCCGCACATAGGTGGTGGTCTCCAGGTTCCACAGGGCGTCGACATAGTCGCGGGCGCTGTAGTCCTGGAACGGGTTGGGCACCTCCGCCGGGTTGGAGTAGGCGGCAGCCGGTGGGGCTGCGAGCGCGCCGAGCAGCAGGGCCGCTGCTGCAGAGACTGACAGAGTACGACGCCGCCACACACTCATCTGCGCGCACCTCCCCCAAAACTGGACTCACCTCAGTTCCGTTCCCAGTCTAGGGTCCGGCCAGAACCTCCGGTGAGAGATTGTACATGCGCAGCTTGGCGTAGGCGACGATCTCCTCATCACTCAGGTTGCGGATGATCTGCGCCTCAGCTTCCGGTCCGCCTTCGACCTCCGCACCGCCCTTGGGCAATGAGGAACTCAGGGGCCCGCCGTGCAGGGGAACATCCACCACGCTGATGGCCGCCGCGGTCAGTGAGATGACATTGGAGCGGTCGATCAGTCCGAGGCCCTCCAGCAGCGCCTTGGTGGAGGTGCCGTGGGAGACCAGCACCACGGTGCGCAGATCGTAGTCGGTGTCCACCGATCCGGTGGGCGCAAGCTCGGCGGCTGAGCACACGATCTGGCAGAACGCGGCCTTCATCCGCTCTACCACCGAGTCCGGGGCCTCTCCCCCAGGAGGTGTTCCCTCCCCTTTCTTCCAGGACTTATAGAGCTCGGCGTATTCAATCTTGGCCGCAGCCGTCTTCATGCCCTCCCAGTGGCCCAGGTTCTGCTCGATCAGCCCGGGCAGCTCCACGGGCTGGAACCCGAGGCCAAACTCGGCGAAGGTGGCATGGGTCCGCTTCAACGGGGAGACGTATCCGGCGGTGGGGTTCTGCCCACGCACGTAGAGCCCGGCTGCTCGGGCCTGCGCAATGCCCGAGGCCACCAGGGCAACCTCCGACTGCCCCTGCAGCCGGTGCGCCTTATTCCACTCCGTCTCACCATGACGAACACAGATCACCCGGATCATCTCTGATACCCCCTCAGTCTTTCCTCGCCCCGTTCAAAGCAGCTCATATCCCCGATGAATCTTGGCCAGGGCGATGTCCTGAAGCAGGTCGAATTGATCCTCCCAATCAATGTCCATAACCGCCTCGCCGTCCATCTCGTACATGAACGGCCGCTCCCCCACCCGGTCGCCGACCTCCCGGACCCGGGCGAAGGGAATCAGATAGGCCACATGGTTGATCTCATAAAGTGGATCAATGTCCTGGCTGCGCGGCCACTTCTCCACCGAGGCGTCGTAGTTGAACGGCTGCCCCGCCGCATCCCACAGGAAAGTATGCAACTTAGTCATCGTCAGAAGGGAGTCATGTCCCTCCGCCTCGGCGGCGTGCCATGAGCCGATCAGCTCGTTGAACACCGAGTGGGTCACAAAGGGATGGGTCACATGCGTCATCAGCATGGTGCCCTCATCCCGCAGGGTGCCCAGGTACTTGATGAACTCACTCATCGGCGTAGAAGACCGGCCGAGCTCGTCGGGACGCTCCTCTACTTTGATCCGCTGGTCGTACTCCTCACCGAAATTCCTCGTGAATGTGGAGACCACCGGGTCGTTGGTGGAGACCAGGATCTCGTCAATCGCCTTGACCCGGCTCAGCTGCTTGAGCTTCAGCTCCAGCAGGCCGTTGTCGAATCCGGCGAAGGGCCGGGTGTTCTTGTTCTTCACCCGCTCCGAACCAGATCGGCAGGGCACTACGGCAATGATGGGCTGGTGCGGCGTTCCATGTTCACTCACCCCATTAGGGTATCCCCCAAAAGAGAAAGCCCCCGGCAGTTGCCGGAGGGACGATCTATGTATAAAGAACGAGGGACCTTATCCTCATATTAGCTATACAATTATTAGCTATACAGTATGCCAGTATGAGCCTATGGCGCAAGATTCTACGGTCCGACAAGTCCTGAATCACTTACATACTGCCCGCATGGATCCTTACATGCAGGCTAGTTCGCAAGATCCAGAACTGGCATTACACCTTTATCTCTGGAATACCCAGGTTTCAGGGGCCCTCTTTGAAACGCTCAGCATCACGGAGGTGCTGTTCCGCAACGCTATCGACGATGCACTCAGGAAATGGAACGCTTCCCAAGGGCCGGAATATTCCTGGGAATGGACTGCTCGAGCGGCAAGACCTCTCAACTCGATGATTCGCGAGCCGCTCCGGAAAGCCAGAACTAACGCAGAGACAGCACGCAGTCATCGTGAGCCCTGGCATCCTCGCAAGGATGCCAGAACGATCACAATGACCTGGTTGCACAACTGTCCTTCGGTATCTACGCCCGGCTCATGCCCACGCAGGACCCCAGTGACAAGAACTACCGTCAGCGAAGTATTCTTTGGCGAGAGGCCCTTCACTCCGCCTTTGTGGGACGCCCCGGCGATCAGCCTCAAGCCCATGCTGGCCGTGTTGAACGTCTCCACGCGCTACGGGACCGCGTAGCGCAGGCTGGATCTCAGGGACTACGCGTGTCCATTCGGTGGCGGCTCAGCGCCCTCACTCACCCCATTAGGGTATAGCTCATGGGTTTTTCTCTGGCTGAGCGCCTGCGCCGGGCCTCTCCGCGCACCGGCACCCCACTGATCACCGTAGGGGTGACCAGCTATCACGACGCTGCGGTGATCAGCAGGTGTCTGAGCAGCCTGGTGGACCAGACGCTCTCCAAGGACCAGATGGAGGTCCTGGTGGTGGATGACGGTTCCTCGGACCGCACCACCCCCCTAGCCAAGAGCTTCAGCACCGCTGCACAGTGGGCCGGCTTTGAGGTACTGGCCCATAAGTCCACCGGCTCCCCCTCCAAGGGCCGCAACACCATTCTGGACAGCGCCCGGGGCACCTACACCTTCTTCTTGGACGCAGACGACTATCTCGGCCCCGAGGCCCTCCGGGCACTGACCCGCGCAGCCTGTGCGCAGAAGGCCGATATCGCAGTCGGCCACTATGTGGGGGTCAACCGCTCTGCGCCGAATATCCTCACCCCGAAGCACGCCGAGCACCCCGGCGGCTACCATGCCGGATGGCTCAACAGCCTTCATGTGCAGAAGCTCTTCCGCACCGAGTTCCTGCGCGGCCTCAGCTACCGGTTCAATGAGTCCCTGATCTACGCCAGCGATCACCCCTTCATGATCAGCGCTTTCCTGCACGCCCGGCAGGTGGCTGAGGTCCCGGACACGGACTGTTACTTCATCACCTTAGAACCCGGCGGTCAGAACAGCCGGGGCCATGTCTCCCGCGCGGAAATCCCTGCGGTCAAGCAGCTGCAGTTCCTCCACGACTGCTTCGGCATTCTCGCCCTGGCCCGGGGCGCGGGCGGGCAGCGGGCCAAACTCTCGGGCCGTATGCGCATCGATTACTGGAACCGTCTACTGAAGCTGCATCTCCCCCAGCTGGTTCTGCGCAAGGACCAGAACGACGACGCCGCCATCACCGCCCTGGCAGCCCAAGCATCAGTTCTCGCCGAGCTGTACGGTGCGCGGACCTCCCGGGTTCAGCTGATCGAGGGCTCCCAGCAGATGCTGGCTGCGCTCAGCTCGCAGGACGCCGCAGAGATCTATGAGACCGCCCAGCGGCTCAGAAGCGCGGCGACCTGATCTTCGAGGTCTTTAGCGGCTGCTTTGGACTCAGGGCGTTCCTGCATCACGGAGAACGCCACTACGGGGGCACCCTCCGGCTCGGCCAGGCAGTACTCGGAGAGCGCTGAGGAACGCATGCCCCGCGGATATCCTTCACTTTTGGGAGTGAGGTGGGTGCCTGTCTTGCCCAGCACCAGGCCCGCTGTGCCCTCACGGCGGCCCCGAGAACGCAGAGTACCGCTGCGGCCCATCACCGCTAGGCTCGCGGTGAAATCCTCGGCGTAGGGGGTGGCGGTCATCTGAGCCAGGTATTCGGCCACCAGCCGGGGACTGGCCCGGTTGGCGAATCGGTACCCGGAGCCGTCGATCTTCCAGTATTCGGTGCGCAGGTCCGGGGCTGTCCTGCCTTGGGTGCTCCTGCGCAGCACGTAGCTGACGTGGTGGGTGATGAGCTGGGCACCGTGTGCGGTGCTGGCCTGCGCAGCCGGATCAGGCGCCGCCTCTGCCGGGAGATCTGCCCGGCGATTTCATCGGCCACGGTGTTGTCGGATTTCTGGCCCGCGGCTGCGCAACGCTGCAGCAGCTCAGTACGCTCACCGCACCGGACTGGCAGGATCTTCAGGGCAGCGCCGATGGTGAAGAGCTTGGCGGTGGAGGCCATCATCCGGGGCTGGTCCTCCTGCCAGGAGCTCAGCACGGCCCCGGTGCGCAGGCCGATGGCATAGGCCCCTGCTGCTGCGGTGGGAGAGAACAGGCGGCGGATCCTGCCGTCCAGTTCCTCCGGGGTCACCGACTCTGGTGCCATTGGGTCACCAGCTGGGTGAGCACCTCGTCCAGGCCCATGGAGTTGGAGGCTTTGAGCATCACCGTGTCCCCCGCCGCTGAGGTCCTCATTCAGCTGCCGGGTGAGGGAGACGGTGTCCGTCAGGTGCCTGACGTTCTCCCGCGGGCCGGTCTGCTCGTAGGCCTGGCCCATCAGCTCCCCGCAGAGGTAGATCCTGTCCAGTCCGTAGTCCTCGAGGGTTTCGATGATCCTGCGGTGCAGCTTCAGTTCGTACTGGCCGAGCATATTCATATCGCCGAGCACGGCAATTCTGCGCTACCGGCCGGCCTCGGCCCGCCGGGCGGCAAGGCTCTGCAGGGCCGCGGTCATCGAGGAGGGGTTGGCGTTATAGGTCTCATCGATGAGATGGACCTGCCCGCCTGAGGGGTGGGCCACGGCGGCCGTCTCGCCTCTGCCGGGCAGGGCCTGGAAGCTCTCGAAGGCTTCGAAGGCGGGCTCAGTGTCCTGCACCCCCAACGCGTGGAGAGCTGCCAGCACGGCCAGGCTGTTGCCAACCATATGGTGGCCGTGGGCGCCGAGCCGGTAGCGGAGCGTTCCTGCGGGGGGTCTGTGCCTGTACTGTGCTCTCTGCCGGGTTGTGTCCAGGAGCCGGTAGGCGGCGTCGTCGTGCTGGCCGTAGGTGACCAGGTTCCAGCCCTCGGCGAGCGCGCGGTCCTACAGGTCCTGGCTGCGCAGGGTGTCGTGGCTGATCACTGCGGTGCCGCCGGGCGGTGGGTTCTTGAGGATCTCGGACTTCTGCTTGACCACTCCGCTGAGGTGCTTCATGACCTTGGTGTGGGCGTGGCTGATATTGGTGATCACGGCGACCTCCGGGGAGATGGGGGTGCCGTTGGGGATGGCTTCGCGGAAGAAGGCACCCCGGCCCCTGGCGGAGAGCTCCAGCAAGGTGAGGGCGTAGTCAGCGGCGCGGGTGAGTTCGCACCTGGTGCTGGGGCCGGCAGGCCTGGTAGGCGGCCTGGAGCATGGCTTTGAACGTGGATTTGCCGGCTGATCCGGTAACTGCAGCGATGGGCTTTCCGGCTTCGGCAGCGCGCCGGCGTCCGGCGAGGCCTGCCTGCTGGATGAAATCATAGGTGCCCTCGGCGTAAAGATAGTCCCGCTGCGGTCCGAAGGGCGCTTCGCCCAGGGCGGCCGGCACCAGGATGCGGTTCAGGCTGCGGGTCTCGATGTAGTCTGCCAGCTTCTGGGCGCTCCAGGAGTTCTGGAGGGCTTTGGTGCGCTGGTGGTAGGGCCAGCTGTCGTCGAGGACCACGATGTACCGCTCCGGGTCGGTCCGCGTACCTGTCAGTGAGAACCCGTGGAACTCCGCCCGGGGGTCCCCGGTGGCCCGCACGTTTGCGCCAATACTGTCCACCAGCTCCTGTTCAATCACCCCAATAGGCTATACGCATTGCGCACAACCCAGAGGGAGCACTGGGAGTTGACCCGCCCCGTGGCCGGTCCCTTCCAAGTTCCATTCTCTTCAGTGGGTATATCGCTCCAAATATTTAGAGTTCAGCAATGAACTCCTTGAGCCATGTCCTCAGATCCGGACCCAGATCCTCACGATCCACCGCCAACGTCACCACCGCCTTGATATAGCTGAGCTTATCCCCAGTGTCATACCGACGACCCCGGAAAACCACCGCA
>NZ_VWNF01000048.1 GCF_008711175.1 Nesterenkonia ebinurensis | reverse complement strand
TGCGGTGGTTTTCCGGGGTCGTCGGTATGACACTGGGGATAAGCTCAGCTATATCAAGGCGGTGGTGACGTTGGCGGTGGATCGTGAGGATCTGGGTCCGGATCTGAGGACATGGCTCAAGGAGTTCGCCCAAAACCTCTGAGTCCTGTAGGATGGACCGCTGTGAAACATCCACAGCAGGAGAATCTGCTGCACGTGGACGTCAAGGAGCTCAAAGGCCACCCTGGGGCTCAGCAAACCCTCTCCACCACAGTTGAAGCCCCTGCAGGGTTCGGCACAGTGCTGGTCGGCATTGCCGAACACAGCGAGCTGAACCTGGATCTGCGCGCCGAGTCTGTGCACGAGGGAGTGCTGCTCACCGGGACCGCCTCAGCAGAGGTGAACGGCCAATGCGGGCGCTGTCTGGACCCGATCAGCTATCCGCTGACCGTCGATGTCATGCAGCTCTACTCCTGGGAGCCCCCAGAGCAGAGCAGTACGGCGCAGTCCGGCCCGGAGGAGGATGACGAGGAGACTCGTCACGTCACCGAGCAGCTGAGCATCGACGCGGAACCGGTGCTGCGGGACCTGATGGTCTCCGCACTGCCGTTCCAGCCGGTGTGCCGGGCGGACTGCCCGGGACTGTGCTCCCAGTGCGGCTTCCGCATGGAGGAGGACCCCAGCCACGCCCACGAGCAGCTGGACCCGCGTTGGGCCACCCTTGCCGGCCTGGCAGACCAACTGAATGAATCGGATGAAGACGGCGCCGCGGCGTCGTCGTAGTCCACTGAAAGCAACGAGAGAGAAGAGGACACCGTGGCTGTTCCGAAGCGGAAGAAGTCCCGTGCCAACACCCGTCACCGCCGGTCGCAGTGGAAGGCTGAAGTGCCCACCCTGGTCAAGACCGTGGAGAACGGCCGTGTGGTCTACAGCCGGCCCCACCAGGCCAAGCTGGTCACCGACTCTGCCGACACCCCGCTGTTCTACGAGTACAAGGGCCGCAAAGTCGCCGACGCCTGATCCGGCCGGTCCACAGGGATTGAGCGAGTCAGAAACACTGCAGAAGAGCCTTGGGGTGCATATCGCCCCCGAGGCTCTTCGTCTTGCCCTGACCCACCGCTCCTACGCCTACGAGAACGCCGGGCTGCCCACCAATGAGCGCCTGGAGTTCTTAGGCGACGCGGTGCTGCAGCTGGTGGTCACCGACTACCTCTACACCACCTTCGAAGACCTCTCCGAGGGCGATCTGGCCAAACTGCGCCCCGCCCTGGTCTCCACCCGGGCGCTGGCCCGGATCGCCCGCACCCTTGAGCTCGGCCCGCATATCCGACTGGGTGAGGGTGAACTGCGCACCAACGGGGCTGCCAAGGACTCCATCCTGGCCGACACCATGGAGGCGATCATCGGCGCCTGCTACCTCTCCAACGGCTTCGAGACCGCACGCTCCTTAGTGCTGCGGCTGGTCACCCCGCTGCTCAGCGACAAGGAGGCGATGACCGCAGGCAAGGACTGGAAGACCACCATCCAGGAGCTGGCCGCTGCCCGTGAGATGGGCGAGATCCGCTACCAGATCGAGGACTTCGGCCCCGATCACCGCAAGCACTTCCGCGCCACAGTGACCATCGGGGGTCAGCCCTACGGGCAGGGCACCGGCCCCTCCAAGAAAGAGGCAGAGCGCGACGCCGCCCGGGTCACCGTGGAGACCTTGACCGGAGGCCAAGGTGAGCCGGATATCCTGACCCTGGTCCTGGACCGGTACTTGCCGGCCGAGCAGTGAAAGGAGGGTCGCGCCGGTGAGTGAACCACACCGTCCTCGTCGCGCCAGAGGAGGGGCTGCCCCGCAGCCGCAGCGCACCAGGCGGCAGAGCCCCAAGTCCGCCGCCGGGAAGAAGCGCCGCCGCGGCACCACCATCACCGTCTCCATTCTGGCGGTGCTGGCTGCCCTGGTGATCGTTGCCGTCGTGATCGCCTACAGCTACCTTAACCGGATCCAGACGGTGTTCGAGGAGGAACGCAACGTCATCGAGGAGCTCAACGACCTCGACGACGAGACCGCCTACCGCACCCCCGAGGGCACCATCAACATCCTGCTGCTGGGCTCGGACAGCCGGGGCGAGGACGAAGAGGAATACCGTGACGCCACCGGCGAGGGCGGCGAGCGCTCCGACGCGATCATGCTGGTGCATATCCCCGAGGACCGCTCCGGGGTCTATGTCATGTCGATTATGCGGGACCTCTGGGTGGATATCCCCGGTTACGGATCCGGCCGGATCAACTCAGCCCTCTCCGCCGGCGGACTGGAACTGGTGGTGGACACCATCGAGGACATGCTCTACACCCATATCAACCATGTGGTCACCATCGACTTCGAAGGCTTCCAGGACCTCACCACCGCACTGGGCGGGGTCTATGTAGACAACCCGCGCCCCTTCTCCGCAGGTCAGAACAATCCAGCGTTCTACCCGGAGGGCACCATCCGGCTGGAAGGCTCAGACGCACTGCGGTTCGTCCGTGAGCGACAGTCCTTCCCCACCAGCGACTACATCCGGGTGGAGAACCAGCAGCTGGTGATGCGTGCCATCGCTGAGCGGTTCCTCTCCGGAGACACCCTGTCCAACCCCAACCGGATCCTCGCGGTGCTGGAGTCCATCCTGCCGTTCATGGAGATGGACGACGGACTGGACGCCGATACCATTGTCGGTTACGCCCTGGACATGACCAGTATGCGCGCCAATGACATCCATACCTTCACCATGCCCGCCGGCGAGCATCACACCACCGCCGCCGGGGCCGAGGTCATCCTTCCTGACGATGAGATGATGACCCTGCTGCGCCGTTCCCTGCAGGCGGAGAACATGGGCGGATTCATGGACTATATGGCCATCAGCGACGGTGAGGAAGACACCAGCACCTTCACCGTGCTGGAAGACGATGATCCCCTAGGCATCCAGATGGGCCGCGTGATAGGAGAGGGCCTCGACCATGTCTACTGAGCTGTCTCAAGGGGAGGACTGTAAATTGCTAGAAGCGCATAACGTGGTGATTTGCGTTGCCACCTATAGACGCAACGAGCAGCTCCGCCAGTTGCTGGAGTCAGTGGCCGAACAGGCAGATCCAATACCGCAAGTGATCGTTGTGGACAACAATCCTGAGCCTCAAGTACAGGAATCGGTGCGCCAGGCCTATCCGACCGCTACCTACCTGCACCAGCCGGAGCCCGGGATTGCTTCAGCACGAAATAAAGCGCTTGATGCATTGCCTGAGGATGTTGCAGGAGTCATTTTTGTTGACGATGATGAGCGGGTCCGGCCCGGTTGGCTCACCGCCCTGCTGGACTGTGCCAATAGCTCCGGCGCTGACGTCGTCTATGGGCCCGTATTCGCGGTTCTGCCGGAGAACCCACCGGACTGGCTGACTCGTTGGGGACTCGATGGGCCCGGCTATATTCGACGCACGGACTTTGCCACTGGTCCCTGGGATCGGCGGCCGGCTACGAATAACGCGCTGGTGCGCGCAGAGTGGTTCACCAGCCGCGGGCTGCGTTTCGATGAGGTGTTCAATTTCACTGGAGGATCGGACACTGACCTGTTCCAGACCATGATCGACGAGGGTGCCACCATCTGGTGGTGTGCTGAGGCTGAGGTAGAAGAGGATGTGCCGGCCAGCCGAGTGACCAAGACCTGGCTGCGCAAGCGACAGCAGCGGGTGGGTTATGTGCGGGCTATGCAGCAGGCCAAACGCGGGCGGAGCAGAGTGTCGCTGTTTACGGAAGGGGCAGCTCGGATCGGGGTGGGCCTCACTCGCGGTCCGCTCCGGCTCGTGCAGCGTGAGGTGCTCAGCTACCCAGACAGGGGATACCTTTACCAGGGGCTGGGGTTTATGAGTGCGGCTCTAGGCGGTGTCAGCGAAGAGTACTCCCGGAAGACTTGACTCGCCTCGGAGGCAGACGTTGCCAGTGGACAGTCCGGCTCGGCAGATCAGGGCCGAGTGCGGTATAGTTTCCCAGGTCCATCCGGACCGCGGGGGTGTAGCTTAATGGCTAAAGCCCCAGCCTTCCAAGCTGGTTATGCGGGTTCGATTCCCGTCACCCCCTCTGTAGCATTCCGGCCGCGTGCGGCGGCCTCTTCGCTTCGCGAAGAACCCCTCAATCGTCTCGGAAGAGTCAGGTGTCAACACGAACTCTTCTCTCGGCTCAATCGGGTCGCAGACCTGGTCTAGTGTGAAGTCATGAGCTTGCCGCGCGTCCGGTTTCAGATTCAGCCCACCGTCTCCCACTATCGGGAGCCGCTGGTGCGCCGGCTGCTTCGGTCTAGGAAGTTCGCACTGGACATGGTCGGCCGGTTCAAGAACACTGAAGCGCAGACCGAAGACCGTATCGCCTCAGCCTCCGCCGAAACTCTTGCCCAGGTCTCGCCTCTGCACACCCTGGCATTCAGCCTGTTCTGGTGGCAGCGCGGGGATGTGGCCGCAGTCTGGCGCGGCGACTATGCCGCCTACGTCTTGGAAGGCCGGATCTACACGGTCTCGGCCTGGGTCGCCGGGGCAGTGGGCAAGCTGCGCGGGCGCAAGGTGTTCCTCTGGGGCCATGGCTGGAAGCGGCCGGAGACCGGACTCAAACGCCAGCTGCGGCTGAGCTTCTACACGCTGGTGGATGGACTGATGGTCTACGGGGATAGGGCCAAGGACCTTGCCGTGGACTATGGTCTGCCCGCCGAGAAGGTCCAGGTGGTCTACAACTCGCTGTACTCTCGCGACCAGCTTCCCGCAGAGCCGCTCACCACAGCACACCAGCACGACGCCGCCGGCTCACCCGACCGTCCCACCCTCATCTACTCCTCGCGTCTGACCACCCGGCACCGATTGGATCCGTTGGCCGAGGCGCTGGCCGACTGGCCGGATGGCCGGCCTGCCCCGCACCTGATCGTGGTGGGAGATGGAACTGAGCGTTCTCGGCTTGAGCATGTCTTCGCCGAAGCCGGGGTGGAAGCCGAGTTTCTGGGCTCGGTCTACGAGCTTGAGCAGCTGAAGGAGCTCTACGCCCAGGCAGATCTTGCTCTTTCCATAGGTGGTGCGGGGCTTAACGTGATCCAGGCTCTGGGCTTCGGCGTTCCAGTGCTAGCAGAGGCTGGCCACCGGGACTCATCCCCAGAGATCGAGACCGTGGTCGAAGGCGAGACCGGCGCCTATTACAGCCCCGCCGGTCCCGGCTCACTTCGGCAGAGGCTCCTGGAGCTGCTGGAGAGCCCCGCCGAGCTGGACAGGCTGGGCCGCAACGGCCTGGAGCTCATCCGTGAGCGCTACACCGCCGAGGCCCACGCCGAGGCCATCGAGGCCGCCCTAGCTCAGTTCCTCTGAGCAGTCGCTCATTCCTCTGGACTGCCACTTATCGTGCTGTTATTGGGTTGTCATGGGCCTATAAGCCCATGACAACCCAATAAGTACATGACAGATGGGACGTGGGCCGGATCAGGGGCGCGGCTGCAGGATCATATTGGTCATCCGGGCGGTGGAGAGGCGGCGTCCGGCGTCGTCGGTCATCACAATCTGGTGCACACACAGCTGCTTGCCCAGATTGATCGGGGTGCAGGTGGCGGTGACCAGCCCTGAAGTCGCCGAGCGGTGATGGGTGGCGGAGAGCTCGGTGCCCACCACGGCACGCTCCAGCCCCAGGTTGGCCTGCACATGGAAGATCGAGGCCACCGAGCCCAGTGTCTCGGCCAGCACAAAGTGGCCGCCGCCGTGGAAGATCCCGGCGTTCTGCTCATTGCCGGCCACCGGCAGCGTGGCCACCATCTTCTCCGGGCTCATCTCTACGAACCGCATGCCCAGCCGCACGCACATCGCCGAGACCCCGTGCGGGCCCATCCAGTCCCAGTACTGCTCCGGCACTCCGGCGGCAGCCATCCGGGTCCTGCGCTGCTCCTCGCTCGGGACCGGGGTCGGCACCCCGGGGGTCGGGGGAAAGTTGTCCAGGTTCGCCTCATCGCTCATGAGCTTCAGCATATAGGCTGTCAGGGTGAGCAATGAGGGTAACAAGCTGCTGGTGATCGACGGGCATTCGATGGCGTTCCGGGCGTTCTACGCCCTGCCCACCGAGTCCTTTCAGACCAGCACCGGCCAGTACACCAACGCCGTGCACGGCTTCACCAATATGCTGCTGAAGTTCATCCGCGAGGAGCAGCCCACCCATATCGCCCTGGCCTTCGACCTAGATACGCCAACCTTCCGCCACCAGGCCTATGACCAGTACAAAGGCGGCCGGGACAAGACCCCGGAGGAGTTCACCGGGCAGATCGATCTCATCAAAGAGGTGGCTGCGGCACTCAACATCCCAGCGGTCACCGTGGAGGGCTATGAGGCCGATGACATTGTGGCCAGCTACGTCACCCGGGCCGAGGCCGCCGGCTGGCAGACCGTCATCGTCTCCGGGGATCGCGACGCTCTGCAGCTGGTCACCGAGAACACCCACCTGGACTACCCCACCACCGGGGTCACCAAATCCGTGCGGTTGGACCCATCCGGGGTGGAGGCCAAGTATCTGGTGTCTCCGGCCAAGTATCCCGATCTGGCAGCCCTGGTGGGGGAGTCGGCGGACAATCTTCCCGGAGTGCCCAAAGTGGGGCCGAAGACGGCGGCCAAGTGGATCGCTGAATATGGCTCCACCTTAGGTGTCATCGAGAATGCTCAGGCCATCAAGGGCAAGGCGGGGGAGAACCTGCGTGCTGCGCTCGCCGATGTGGAGCGCAACCTGGAGCTCAACAAGCTGGTCACCGACCTGGACCTGCCGGTGGACCTGGAGCAGTGCGTGCTCACCCCGCCGGACCGCGAAGCAGTCGAGCCGCTCTTCGATGCCCTGCAGTTCAACCAGATTCGGGAGCGGCTCTTCGACACCTTCGCTGCCAGGTTCCCTGAGGCAGATCTCTCCGCGGAGCCCACCAGCGCACTGCCTGAGGTGCAGACAGCCCACGACGCCGCCACACTGACATCGTTCCTTGAAGAGCACGACGACGCCCCCCTCGCCCTGGCACTGTGCCTGGACCGCTCCGGGGAGTCCCTGTCCACCAAAGCCAAGCGGGACGATGCCGCCCGTCTGGCTGAAGTGCTAGCTGTGGTGCTGACCCCGGGGTCCTCGGCTGCTGGCGACTCTGTGACGGCACTGGCCGTGCCGCTGGTGGAGGCGGACGCGGAGCTGGAGACCGCCCTGGCTGACTGGCTGGCCGACCCTTCAGCACCCAAACTGATCCACGACTACAAGGACGGGGCCAAACGCCTGGCCTGGCGCGGACTGAGTCTGCGCGGTGCCGTGGAGGACACCCTGCTCTCCGGCTACCTGGTACAGCCGGACCGGCGGAACTTCGCCTACCCGGACCTGGTGATCCAGTACCTGGGCGCCTCCACCGAGCCGGGCGACTACATCGGCGGCGAGGACTTCCGGAAGAGTCCAGACGATGGTGGTCAGCTCTCGCTGTTCGACGAAGATGCGGTGCCCGGGGTCACCAGTGATGACCTGGCCCGGGCGGCAGTGCACGGCATGCTGCTGCACCCGCTTTCGGCCGCACTGCACGCTGAGCTCACCGAACGGAGGGCCGAGAAGCTGCTCTATGAGCTGGAGCTGCCGCTGGCCGAGATCCTGCTGCAGATGGAGCTTACCGGCATTGCGGTCAGCGGTCAGCGGCTGGAGGCCCTGGACGCTGAGTTCCAGCGCTCCATCAACGACTCCGCCGAGGCTGCCTATGCGGTGGTGGGCCATGAGGTGAACCTGGGCTCGCCCAAGCAGCTGCAGACGGTACTCTTCGAGGAGCTCGGCCTGCCCACTGCCGGGGTGAAGAAGAACAAAACCGGCTACTCCACCGATGTGGAGACCCTCCAGGACCTGCTGGCCAAAACACAGAACGACTTCCTGGTGCACCTGATGAACCACCGGGACGCCTCCAAACTGCGCCAGACCGTGACGGGACTGATCGAGGCCATCGGCGATGACGGCCGCATCCACACCACCTACGCCCAGACGGTGGCTGCCACCGGCCGGCTGAGCTCCCTGCACCCCAATCTGCAGAACATCCCGGTGCGCACCGAGTCCGGCCGCAAGATCCGTGACGCCTTCATAGTGGGTGAGGGATATGAGACCCTGCTGACCGCCGACTACTCCCAGATCGAGATGCGCATCATGGCCCACCTCTCCGGGGATGAAGCGCTCATCCGGGCCTTCAAGGACGGTGAGGACCTACACAACTTTGTCGGTGCCCGGGTCTTCGGAGTGGGCACCGATGAGGTGAGCGCCGAACAGCGCTCCAAGATCAAGGCGATGAGCTATGGGCTGGTCTACGGGCTCTCCAGCTTCGGGCTCTCCAAACAGCTGGGCATCGGGGTGGATGAAGCCCGCGACCTGATGAACGAGTACTTCGAACGCTTCGGGGCGGTGCGTGACTATCTGCGCGAGGTGGTGGTGCAGGCCAAGAAGGACGGCTACACCGAGACTATTTATGGCCGCCGCCGCTACCTGCCGGACCTCACCAGCGACAACCGTCAGCTGCGCCAGATGGCAGAGCGGGCTGCGCTCAACGCCCCCATTCAGGGTTCGGCCGCTGACATCATCAAACGCGCCATGATCAGCGTGCAGGCCGCGCTCGCTGAGGCGCAGCTGAGCTCCCGGATGCTGCTGCAGGTCCATGACGAACTGGTGCTGGAAGTGGCCGCAGGGGAGCAGGAGCAGGTGGAGCAGCTGCTCATCGAGAAGATGGGCTCCGCCGCCGAGCTCAGCGTCCCACTCGATGTCCACGTGGGCACCGGGGACAGTTGGCACGCTGCGGCGCATTAACTGACCTGCCCTACGGTGTGGTTACCGGTGATGGTGATGCACCGTGTGGTGCGTTCAGCCTTGCTGGACCTGACAGCCTACCTGTGCCCACGGCCAGCTGCCCAGCGTCCGCATCTCCAGCCAGCTGCAAGGAAACTGGGGCAGATAGCCACGAATCACAGGTGTGTGTCATGTGCACCTTGCGTGGGGCCGGTATGGTGGTGCACCGTGTGTGACCGCTGCCATCCCTTGCTTTCCCGGCGTTCTGCCCTGCTGGGCCTGACCGCGCTGGGCGGCGCCGCCGTACTGAGCGGCTGCGGCACCGAGCAGCCAAGGGGCACTGCAGCGACTCAGGCGTCGTCGTCCCCTCCGGCACCTTCTGCGCCCTCACCCACTATCTCGGAGCCGTCCGAGCCTGAGCAGACCCCGGACTTTGAGGAGTTGGAGGCTCAGTACGGGGATATGCAGGCTCAGGAGTGGGGACTGGAGACCTCCGGGGTGACCACCAGCTTCACACCCGCAGGCCGTGAGGCCGTACTCACCCTGGACGCCTGTGGCGGCCCGGGCAGCGGAGGCTACGACGCCGCCCTGATCGACTACCTGCGCGGCGCTGGCATCCCCGCCACCCTGTTCATCAATAAGCGGTGGGCCCTGGAGAACTACGCCATCACGGGGGAGCTCATCGAGGACCCGCTGTTCGAGGTCGCCAACCACGGCACCGAGCACAAGCCGCTCTCGGTCACCGGCCAGGAAGCTTACGGGATCACCGGCACCGCCTCCCTGGAGGAGGCCTACCACGAGGTGATGGACAACCAGCAGTTCTTCCAGGACAGCTTCGGAGTGGAGCTGGCCTTCTTCCGGGCCGGGACCGCCTATACCGATGAGATCGCCGCGCAGATGGCCGCCGATCTCGGCATCCCGGTGGTGAACTTCTCGGTCAACGGGGACGCCGGGGCCACCTACAGTGCCGCAGAGATCCAGTCAGCCATGCAGGGCACCGGTGCCGGGGATATCGTGATCGGACATTTCAACCAGCCGGGGTCCGAGGTCGCAGTCGGACTCACCGCCGCTGTGGAGGAAGCAGCCGGTCGCGGCATCGAGTGGAGAACTCTGGGCGAGGTCCTCTGAACGGATAGGCTGAGCAGGTGAACACCGAGTACACCCCCAAGAAACCCCAGGTCTCGCCACTGGCCGAAGGGCTGGTTTCCCGCACCTTGCCGGCAGCTCTGGGCGCAGACGGCAAGCCCGACGCCGCCTCGGCGGCATTCGCCCGCGCTGTCGGGTATGGGTTCTACGAGCCCTGGCACAGCGATGAGCAGCTGGAACGGGTGGTGCCCACTTTCGCCGAGGACGGCCAGGAGCTGACCGGGGTCTATGTGGATCCCGGCTTCGCCTCCCTGGAGCCCTGGGGCGAGACCCTCGAACAGCTCGGCTTCGATGCCGAACATCCGGTGGGCACCTTCGCCGACTTCGACAAGACGCTCAACGCCGGGGGAGCCGAACCGATTGAGGCTCGGCTGATCACCGATGTGACGGTCAGTGCCTCGTTCCGCCGCCGCGGGATCCTCAAGCACATGATGACCTCTCGGCTTGCCCAGGCGGTCGAAGACGGCCTGCCGCTGGCCGCACTCACTGTCTCCGAGGGCAGCATCTACGGGCGCTTCGGCTTCGGCGCGGCCACCCGGGAGCAGGGGCTGCAGATCAACGCCACCACAGCCGGTGACGGTTTCGCGCTGCGCACCCCCGCCGCCGGCACCGTGCTCACCGTGGACCCCTCCAAGACCGCGGAGCTCCTGAAGGAGACATTCGCCCGGTTCCACGCAGGCACCCGAGGTTCGGTGGAGCGCACCCCCTGGTATTGGAAGGCCGGTTCGGGGCGATGGGACCCCGAGAACATCACCAGCTGGAATCGCAAGGTGCGCACCATCGTGCATGTGCGCGATGACGGCAGCATCGGCGGATACGCGGCTTTCCGCTTCATGGGCTGGGACACTGAGCCACACACCATGCGGGTGCTCGATCTGATCGCGGTGGATGCGAGCAGCCGGATCGAGCTGATCCGCCATCTGGCGAGCATGGACATCGTTCAGCGCCTCACGCTGCCCCGCCAGGAGGCGGGTGAGGATCCGCTGGCAGCAGCCCTGGTCAACCCCCGGGCGCGCAAGGTCACCGATGAGAACGACGTGCTCTGGCTGCGGATCCTGAACCCGGTGACCGCGCTTCAGGCCCGTGCATGGGGCGCTGATGGACAGTTCAGCCTGAGCATCACCGACTCGCTGGGCATCTGCGCTGGCACGTTCGTGGTCTCTATCTCCGATGGTGCGGCCCAGGTCAGCAGCACGCAGGGTACGACGACGCCGCAGCACTTCAGCCTGGACGTCGAGACTCTGGGCTCGCTGTACCTGGGTGACATCTCAGTTCTCACCATGCGTGAGGCCGGCCGGATCACTGCCGACGACGATGCCGACTGGGGCGCCCTCTCCGCTACCTTCGATCTGCCCACAAAGCCCTACTGCGCCACTCACTTCTAATCAGGATGAGACATTCGGGGAGCCAGCGTCAGCTAGACCGGGTTTTGGCTCCCTGAACGTCTCACTTTCGCCAGTGTTGGGACAGTATGTGAGACGTAGAGGGAGCCGAACACCCCTGGAGGAGCAAACTGGCTCCCCATGCGTCTCAGCTGGGGCGGCGGGGTGAGTGGACAGGACGCTCTGGCAGCGAGCTGGGATGGCGGCGTCGTTGGTTTCGCCCCTGGTTGTATTGTGTTGCCGCGGCGGTATAGACTGATCGGGCGCGTTCTGCGCACAGAGTCGTGTCTGACTTCTGACAGATCCCGCTCGAGAACCATACGGATCGATTCGTGTGCTCCCGGGCGCCCTGCAATTGTCCGCCGCTCAGTGTCTGAGAAAAGAACAGTGCACTGACCCAACCACACAATCCAACTAGGAACACCTACTACATGACCACCACTGCAACCGCACCCGGTGCCCCCCAGGTCGCCATCAACGACATCGGAACTGCTGAAGAGTTCCTCGCCGCCGTCGATGAGACGATGAAGTACTTCGACGACGGAGACATGGTGGAAGGCACCATCGTCAAGGTCGACCGCGATGAGGTTCTCCTCGACATCGGGTACAAGACCGAAGGCGTGATCCCGTCCCGCGAGCTGTCCATCAAGCATGATGTTGACCCGGACGAGGTCGTAGCCGTCGGCGATAAGATCGAGGCCCTGGTTCTCCAGAAGGAGGACAAGGAAGGCCGTCTGGTCCTCTCTAAGAAGCGCGCCCAGTACGAGCGCGCCTGGGGCGACATCGAGCGCATCAAGGACGAGGACGGCGTGGTCACCGGCACCGTCATCGAGGTGGTCAAGGGCGGCCTGATCCTGGACATCGGCCTGCGCGGCTTCCTCCCGGCCTCTCTGGTGGAGATGCGCCGCGTGCGCGACCTGGCCCCCTACATCGGCCAGGAGATCGAGGCCAAGATCATCGAGCTGGACAAGAACCGCAACAACGTGGTCCTCTCCCGCCGCGCCTGGCTGGAACAGACCCAGTCTGAGGTCCGCTCCACTTTCCTCAACAAGCTGGAGCGCGGCCAGGTCCGCAACGGTGTGGTCTCCTCCATCGTCAACTTCGGCGCCTTCGTGGACCTCGGCGGTGTAGACGGCCTGGTGCACGTCTCCGAGCTGTCCTGGAAGCACATCGACCACCCGCAGGAAGTGGTGGCCGTGGGCGACGAGGTCACCGTGGAGGTCCTCGAGGTGGATATGGACCGCGAGCGCGTCTCGCTGTCCCTGAAGGCCACCCAGGAAGACCCGTGGCAGACCTTCGCCCGTACTCACGCTCTGGGCCAGATCGTGCCCGGCAAGGTCACCAAGCTGGTGCCCTTCGGCGCCTTCGTCCGTGTCGAGGACGGCATCGAGGGCCTGGTGCACATCTCCGAGCTGGCTGTGCGCCACGTGGACCTGGCTGAGCAGGTCGTCTCCGTAGATGAGGAAGTCTTCGTCAAGGTCATCGACATCGACCTGGAGCGCCGCCGCATCTCGTTGAGCCTGAAGCAGGCTAACGAGGGTGTGGACCCAGATGCTGAGGACTTCGACCCTGCTCTCTACGGCATGGACGCCGAGTACGACGAAGAGGGCAACTACAAGTACCCCGAGGGCTTCGACCCGGAGACCAACGAGTGGATGGAAGGCTTCGATGAGGCCCGCTCCGCCTGGGAGGCCCAGTACGCCGCAGCTCAGGAGCGCTGGGAGAAGCACAAGGAGCAGGTGCGCAAGGCTGTCGACGCCGATGCCGAGGCTGCCGCTGAGGCCAGCGTCTCCGGCTCCAGCAGCTCCTCCACCCGTAAGGAGAAGGCGCCTTCCGGCCCGTCCAACTACTCCTCTCAGCAGCAGACTGAGGATGCCGGAACCCTGGCCTCAGATGAGGCTCTGGCAGCACTTCGCGAAAAGCTCACTGGAAAGTGATGTATAGCGGAATATAAGGAATATAACCTGAACAAAACCCGTCTAATCCGTATGGATTCGGCGGGTTTTGTTGCTTAACAGCTCGCATTATGTCTACGGTGGGGCACTGATCAGGGCCCACAAGGGCCTTTCAGTTTGTGAAAGGGAAACATGCTCGACTCGATTCATGACCTGCTGAAGCTGCGGACCAATCCGTGGCTCTTCTTCATTTCATCAGCATTCATGCTGATCTTCGTGGTCGTCACCCTCATCATTCCAGAAGAGATGGGAGCGTTCTGGGGCGCTACGGCAGACTGGATCTTTGAGAACTTCGGCTGGATGTTCATCGCCGGGGTCACCCTCTTCCTGATTTTCCTCATCTACATCGGCATCAGCCGTTTCGGGCGTCTCAAGCTCGGCACTGACGATGAAAAGCCCAAGCACTCCGACCTGGCCTGGTTCGGTATGCTCTTCGCCGCTGGTATCGGCACCATCTTGATGTTCTGGGCAGTGGCTGAGCCGGCATTCCACTTCGACACCCCGCCGCGGGCCGAGGAGATGGGCATTGAGCCTCGCACCGAGGAGGCCGCCCGAGAGGCCATCGGCTTCACCCTGTACCACTTCGGGCTGCACACCTGGGCCATCTTCACTCTGCCCGGCCTGGCTTTTGCCTACTTCATCTATAAGAGGAACCTGCCGCCGCGGGTCTCCTCTCTGTTCCAGCCCCTGCTCGGTGAGCGCATCCACGGGTCCATCGGCAAGGCCATCGACATCTTCGCCATCATCGGCACGATCTTCGGCATCGGCATGTCCATCGGTCTGGGCACCACTCAGGTGCACGCCGGGCTGGCTATGCGTTTCGGCTTCACCGAGGAGGAATGGGGCATGTTGGTGGTCATCGCAGTGGTGACCATAGTGGCTACCGTCTCCGCAGTGATGGGCATCGACAAGGGAATTAAGCGGCTCTCGAACTTTAACATCGGCCTGAGCATCGTCCTTCTGGCGTTCATCCTGGTCACCGGCCCCACCATCTTCCTGCTGCGCGGCATGATCGAATCCGCTGGCACCTATATCTCCATCCTGCCGGAGGTCGCCTTTTGGAACGATGCGCTGGCCAATACCGGATGGCAGCAGGGCTGGACCATCTTCTACTGGGCCTGGACCATCTCCTGGGCGCCGTTCGTCGGTATCTTCATCGCCCGGATCTCACGCGGTCGCACCGTCCGCCAATTCGTAGCCGGCGTGTTGGCTCTGCCCACCCTGTTCTCCATCATCTGGTTCGGCACCTGGGCCGCCGGCACCTTCGACATCGAGCTCAACGGTGACGGAGGTCTGGTAGACACTGTGCTGGAAGAAGGCCCAGAGGCGGCGATGTTCGCCTTCCTGGAGCACTTCCCGCTGGACACCCTCACCAGTGCGGTAGCCATCATGCTGGTGGGTATCTTCTTCATCACCTCACTTGACTCTGCATCCCTGGTGCTGGATGACATGTGCAACGGCTACGACGGTGAGGGCCGCCCCAAGGGCACCACCGCTCCGCACCAGCGAGCGATCTGGGCCATCTACATCGGCATTGTGGCCGCAGTGCTGCTGGTCTTCACCGGTGAGGGCGGTGTGCAGGTGCTGCGCGATGTGGCTCTGTTCTTCGGCCTGCCGTTCTTCGTTCTGACTTTCTTCATGATGTACAGCCTGCACCGGGCCATGCGGGAGGACGCCGGCGAGCTGGGGGCTTTGGCTTCCCGCCGCTGGCTGCAGACCCTGCCCCCGGAGGAGTACAAACGCCGTATGGAGGAGGGCGATCCCGAGCTGGTCGGCGCGGTGGTGGCTCCGGACTACCACGAGGGCACTCAGCCGGAGAATGCCCCGGATGTGGAGCATGTGGAGCAGCCTCCACTGGTCCAGGAGTACCGCATCCGCACTGGCGAGCAGCCGATGGTGGACCCGACTGAATCTGGGCAGACTCCCAGGGGCTGAGGCTTCTAGGTTCCAGACAGCAGGCCCGTCCCGTATCACGCGGGGCGGGCCTGCTGCGTAGGTAGGATCGCTGTATGGCAAAGATTCTCTCTGTGGGACTGACTGGCGGGATCGCCTCAGGAAAGTCCGCGGTCTCGCAACGACTCGCCGAACACGGGGCTGTCATCATCGACGCTGACAAACTCGCTCACCAGGCGGTGGCCCCCGGGGCAGAAGGCCTGGCTGAGATTGTCGAGGCCTTCGGTGATCAGGTGCTCACTTCAGAGGGGGCGCTGGATCGCCAAGCCCTGAGCAGGATCGTTTTTAATGACGACGCCGCCCGTTCTCGTCTCAATGCCATCATTCACCCCCGGGTGCGTGCAGCCTCTGCGGAGATCCGAGATAAAGCTCCGGAAGGCTCAGTGGTGGTGGAGGACATCCCCTTGCTGGTAGAGACCGGTCAGCAGGAAAGGTTCGATGTGGTCGTCGTTGTTCAAGCACCCAGGGAAGAGCGTCTCCGGCGGTTGCAGGAGACCCGTGGAATGAGCCGTGAGGAGGCGGAGCGCATCTTCAATGCCCAGGCCACCGATGCCCAGCGCGCCGCGGTGGCAGACATCCTCCTCGAGAACTCCGGCACCTTAGAGGATCTCACTGCCCAAATCGATGAGCTCTGGCAGGACCTCTGCCATGGTCGATAGATCGGGCGTGATGCCATACGAGTTGTTGAGCTTCATAGACAAAGTTCTCGAAGTCTCAATGATAAACTGAAGAACTGTGAGGAATATGAAGAGGATGAGATGACTGGTTCCATAGCAGTATTTGCGCGCTTGGCGATGAACCAAACGGTCCTTTTCGAGAGTGGTTGTGCGAGAATGTAAGTACAGTTTTCTGTGAGTAATGGGCTTTCGTCAGCAAGAAGCTTGGGCGTGTGGAGGGGTGCCCAGGTCTCTACAGGGTTGATTGCGGCACTGGCGGTTCTTTCATTGCTCTGGGTTGGGTACCACTTCCTGGCAGTTATCGCCCTGGACCATCCACCGTTGTCGCCGACTTTCTATCGTGGCTATGTCCTCTGGTCGTGTGGCCTGTTGCTCCTCAACTTTGGTGTGGTCCTGGGTGCGGCTGGTGCCATAGTTGCTTACGTCTATACGGCGACACTGGGCTACATATCAATCGAACAGGTTATCTTTTGCGTGGTGATGACAGGGGTATGTGCGAACTACGGAGATGCGTGGCTCAGACGAGGCTTTGCTGCAACCTCAGGGATGATCGCTCTATACATGGCGGGGCAGATTGATGACAGCGAAGCAGGCATGCTGGTGGTTCCGATCATGGTTGCTCTGTGTCTAGTCGCCTACCTCGTTGGTTGGATGTCTCGCTCCCAGCGCGAACAACGACTTCGCGCACAGGAGTTCGCCTTTCAAGCGCGTTCTGATCATGAACGTCGCTTCAGATTGTTGGCCCGTGAACTTCATGATCGCGTGGCGTCCGATCTATCTGTTATTGCAACTGATGCATCGGAATCAAAACGGGCCGAGGAGAAACGAGAGCTGATTCTCCAAAGAGCACGCTCAGCTCACAAACAACTCCGCCGAATCATGCGCCTATTGGAATTGGGCGAATCTCCGTCGGGTGAATCTCCTCTAGGCGAGGCAGACATCAGAGCGCAGCTGAGAAACTCTCAGGGCATTCTTGAGAGTTTAGGTGTAGATGTTGAGGTGGAAATGAGCGGAGAACCTGGTGAACTCAGCGGTTCTGCGAGGGAGAACATTTGTGCGATCCTCGACGAAGCAGTGAATAATGTCATCAAATATGGCGATCGTTCTGAAAATGCTCGGTGCATCATCTCGATCTCGGTGGACTCCGATGCGGTTGACATTGTCCTCAGGAACACAGTCGAGGGAGAGAACGCTCGAATAAAAGTAGGTACGCAGATGGGATTGCAAGGACTTCGAAACCGTGCTGACGCCTACGGGGCGAAACTAGATTACGGACACGAGAACCAGGATTCGTGGCGACTTGAGGTCAAAGGACACGCGAAGTGTTGACGAATGAATGTGTAGAGTTAGATTACGCCGACCGATACGGAGGATCAACGAGCCCACGGCGGATGGCTTTCATGGCAAGTTCGACACGAGAACCGGCGTTGAGTTTTTCCTTGAGCCTGGAAACGTGAGTTTTCACGGACCCGGCGGTGGAATTCAGCTCCATGGCGATCTCTTTGTTGGAAAGGCCCCGTACTAAAGCCGCGAGTACCCGGCGCTGGTGCTCCGTGGTTCGAAAACCCCGGTTTAATCGTGCAGTGATTTGGTGGATAACTGACTGGTCGCTGACTTCCCAGACCATGAGACGCTTTGCGACATCGGGTGAGAAGATGAGGGCGCCCTCGTGTGCGCGGCGTACCGCAGTACGAAGCTCGGCCGCAGCCAGTCCCTTGTCGAGGTACCCTACGGCACCTGCACGAACTGCACGTGCGGCTTCGTCGCCTGTGTCAAGAGCAGACAGTCCGATAACTGCAATGTCAGGACGGGACTTCTGGATGTCCGCAGTCGCTTCGATGCCGTTCTTCCCGGGCATATCGATGTCCATGAGAACCACGTCGGGTTCATAGTGTTTGGTGTAGTTCACCGCCTCGACTCCGTTATCAACCACGGCGATGATCTCCATTGTCGGATCAGCACCTATGGCCGCAGCGATGCCATCGCTGACAAGCGGATGGTCGTCTGCTACGAGTACCCGGATCACGGAAGTTTCCTCAGTCAGGTGGTTCTGGCAGTGGTGGCATCACGCTGTCAAAATTATATGCCACAGCATTGCAGATGGGTTCCAGCTTGTAGAACTCCGCCAAACTGCCCTCGCGCCGAGCCTCTGCTGCCGCCTCGCTGGTGGGAATCCAGCCCTCATCTGTTCCTGAATTTGCCAGCCACGTTTCGTAAGTGGGGGGTTCTGGAATCTCGAAACCAGCCTCGATCCAGCACGGATAACTCTCTTCGACTGCCAATCGATACTGCTCACGTCTCTGTTCATCGGGAGGATCTAGTTGAGCATTCCTTGGGTCTGTGGGGTACTTCATTCTGCATAGGAAGTTTGCTTCTTGAGCTGCAAGTTGCTGGTCCTCCGGCAGATATCCATAAGTGACGCCGTTGTCTACGACCTCGAGGTCGAAACCTTGATCGTTGAGGCATTCGGTCATCACTTCATCGTATTCTCTCCAGTAGATGAATCGAACAACCTCAACTTCCTTTTCCACAAGATGATCAAAAGATAGTTCCGGAAGCGCTAGTTCAGCGGCTCTACGCTCTCGATCCTGAAGTTCGAGCTCTACTAACTCCTCGAAAGTCATCTCTGGAAAGCCCCAGTGCTCTTCTGCTTCTTCGCTGTTACTAGCGCAAGAGAGACTGAAGAGCCCGAGGCACACAAACATTGCGGCCACTTTCTCATGACGTGCGTGCCGCATAATTACCCCGAGTCAGGGCTCACCACGGCACATGGTGAGGGGTCACAGCTGTAAGAGGCCCCAGCGTAGCGCACATCGAGTTGGGAGAGGACGGCCCAGCTACCAGAACTGAGGACCCGCCGAGTGGTGTGCTGTACCCACGTTTCCTCAGATGTGAGCGGTCGATGCCATTCCTGATGCACCGTGCTGTAATAGCGGTGCCGTGTTGTTCCGCCGTATGTCTCTGAGGACAACGTCAAATCGCTTGGATAAAACTGGATCGTACCGTTCCAGGTCACGAACCCGTCGCCTGCTGGCTCAATCTGCATCACACCAGGACCCGCAGTGTTGTCATCCGCGTGCGCAGGAGCCAGTGCGCCGACAGAGGTTAGGGCTGCTACCCCTAGTGCTGCTCCGATTTTGGCAGTTGCCTTAAACATGGTGACACCTTTCTGCAAGTCCTGAGATCGGCTGGCTCCCGATCTCCAGTAGTTCGCAGTCCACCACAGGGGTACCCCACAGCGCTGTCCCCTGAAGTTGATCGGAATATTGGTGACTTCAGGGGACAGTAGGGATCTGGTGCAGATCCTGGAAACGGCTTTAGCGTGGGCCTCATGTTTAGGGATCTCCACAACGAGTTGGTATCAATCATGTGTAGTGCACGGCCAAGAGTCTCGGCTCATGTGTAGGTTGCGGACAACTGGTTAGGAGTGAATGAGGGTATGGCAGAGCAGCGACGGCGCCCGCGCAGGCGGTTTCTCAACATAGCGGTGCTGGTGGTGGCCATCGTGCTCGCAGCAGCCGCTGGCTGGTGGGCCGGGACCGCCACACTGGGTGAAACTGAAGCCGAATCGGATGAGCAAGTCGCCGAGCAGGGCATCTGGGCCGCCGCCACCCATGAATCAGTAGGCCGGTCGCTGAACCTCTCCACCACGGTGCGCCAGCCCTCCGACCCGGTGGGAACCAACCAGTTTGCTGGGATCGTCCGTGAGGCCAACGAGGGCCAGCTGGACAATGGAGATATGGCCTACCGGGTGGGCAGCACCGCAGTGCGCATCATCGAATCAGACGGCCCTTTCTGGCGGGATCTGGAACCGGGGAACTCCGGTCCCGACGTCACTGCCGTCCAGGAGTTCCTCATCGACGCCGGGTACCTGGACAGTGGAGAGGCCCCCGGCAGCTACGACCAGTGGACCGCCTCCGCCGTGGAGGACTGGCAGGACGACCTCGGCGTCGCCGTGACCGGCACAATCCCGCTGGGCGAGGTGGTCGCCGTCCCGCAGAGCCCCATCGTGATCCAGCTCGGCGAGGAGATCCGGATAGGCGCGGAACTCGCCGGCGGTGAGGAATCCATCCAGGCACCCACAGGGGATCGCAGCTTCGTAATGGTGCTCATGGACTCCCAGGCCCAGCAGGTGCCCATGGACGCCATCATCGAGATCACCTTTGAGGACCACACCTGGGAAGCCGTGGTGGCCTCAGTGACTGAGGGTGACCCGCAGGCCGGCGGCGGGGTGGAGTATGACCTCACCTCCCCGGAGGGTGATGAGGTCTGCAAGGAGCACTGTGAGGAGCTGCCAGCCGATACGCAGCTGTCCCTGCGCTCCAGCGTGGTGGTCACACCTCCGGTGGAGGGAGTCGCGGTCCCCGCGGCCGCAGTGCGAACCTCTGACGCAGGCGCCACCTACGTGGAGACCCGCGAGGGTGAGACTGATGTGGAAGTCCTCGGCTCCGGCCAGGGGGTGGCGATTATCGAGGGGATCGAGGAGGGCGATGAGGTCCGAGTCTTCGGCGAGGGTGGTGATACCGGCCAGCCACAGCCCGAGCAACAGCCCGGCGAGGAGCAGGATCCGGAGCTGGACGAGCTGATAGAGAACGACGACGCTTCGCCGCCTGAGGAGACGGACCCGGAGGACGAATCTGGGGAAGCCGAGGACTGAGCCGTGCTCTCGATCCAAGACCTGACGTTCCGGTATCGGCGCGGGAGAGAGGAGCTCTTCGATGATCTCTCCTACTTTTTCGAACCCGGCAAAGTCACTGTCGTCACCGGAGCCTCAGGGCGCGGCAAGTCCACGCTGCTCTATGTGCTGGGTCTGATGCTCACCCCGCTGCGCGGCACCGTCACACTGGACGGCCAGGACGTTTCCGCGGCGCCCGATGCCGAACGCTCCCGGATCCGGGCAGAATCCATCGGATTCGTGTTCCAGGACTCCGTGCTTGATGCCACTCGCACCATTCTCGACTCAGTGATCGAACCCGCGCTCTACGCCGGGTGGAAGCAGGGCGCCGCCCAGGAGCAGGGCTGGGAGTTGCTTGACCAGATGGGTGTGGGTCACCGGGCAGATCACAAGCCCGGGGAGATCTCCGGCGGCCAGGCCCAGCGGGTGGCGGTCTGCCGGTCACTGGTTACCGACCCCGCTGTAGTGCTAGCCGATGAGCCCACCGGCAACCTGGACCAAGCCAATGCCGAAGGTGTGCTCAACGCGCTCTCCGCGGCAGCCGGCTTAGGGGAGATCGCCCGCACCGTGGTCATCGCCACCCACGACCCGTTCGTCATCGAGTTCGCTGACGAGGTGCTGGCCCTGTGAGACTGCCCAATCTGCTGCGCGAGGCCGCCAATACCGCCTGGGCCACCAAAGTGCCCAGCGCACTGATCGTGCTGCTGGTGGCAGTGATGTGTGCCGCCACTCTGGCCACCGTGGGCCGCACCGCCGCCGCTGAGGCCCAGCTCTACGAGCGGTTGGACTCCGCCGGGGCCCGGGTGCTCACCGTGACTGAGCCCAGCCATGACTCCTATGAGCTGATCAACGCCGCCACCATCGGACAGACCGGCGCACTCTCCAGCACCGAGCGGGCCCTGGGCACCATCACCGCCATCGATGTGGTCAACGGGGAGATCGGCGAGGGCGGTGAGCGCGTCCCGGCCTGGGGTATCTACGGCAACCTGGAGAACGTGGTCACCATGGAGGAGGGCCGCTGGCCACAGCCCGGGGAGGCGCTCGTCTCTGCCGAGGCGATGGACCGGTTGAACCTGGACGCCCCAGTGGGCTGGGTGGAGCAGGCCACCAGCAATCCTATGGAGGACTGGGCGATCGTGGGAACTTTCAGCCCGCGCGACCCGTTCGGGGACTACACCGCCGGCATTGTCTATCCGGTCAGCCCTGATCAGCCTGCTGCCACCACCCTGCACGTGGTGCTGCATGATGCCAACCATGCCGGCCCAGCCCAGTCGGCCGTGCTGCAGCTGTTGGACCCGCCGGCTACCGATCATCTGACCGTGCAGTCGCCGATGTCCATGGCCCAGTTGCAGGATGAACTCACCGGGGATTTCACCACTTTTGGCCGCACCCTGCTGCTGGGCGTACTGGCCGGGGGTGCATTCCTGGTGGCTATTGTGGTGCTGGCCGATGTGCTGGTCCGTCGCAAAGACCTGGGTCGCCGGCGGGCTCTGGGCGCCTCCCGCGGGGTGATCGTGGGCCTGGTGCTGCTGCGCACTATGGTCCCGGCCCTGCTGGGGGCCGGTGCCGGTGTCGCGGGCGGGCTCGCCATGGCCCGGAGCTTCGAGGCTCAGCCGCCCTGGGAGTTCACCGCCGGCACTGCGGTGCTGGCCGTACTGGCTGCCTGTGTCTTCGCAGTGATTCCCGCGATCTACGCGGCCACCCGCGACCCAGTGGCGGTGCTGCGCACGCCGTAGACTGATGCTCATGAGTCTTGCGCCCAAGATCAGTCGGACGGTCGCCCCTTTCAAAGTGGAGAGCCCCTACCAGCCCTCCGGGGACCAGCCGCAGGCTATCGAAGAGCTGGCCGAACGAGTTGAGGGCGGTGAGAAGGACGTTGTTCTGATGGGCGCCACCGGCACCGGAAAGTCCGCCACTGCGGCCTGGCTGATCGAGCGGCTGCAGCGCCCCACTCTGGTGATGGTGCAGAACAAGACCCTGGCCGCCCAGCTGGCCAATGAGTTCCGCGAGCTGCTGCCCCATAATGCGGTGGAGTACTTCGTCTCCTACTACGACTACTACCAGCCTGAGGCCTATGTGCCGCAGACGGACACTTTCATCGAGAAGGACTCCTCCATCAACGAGGAGGTCGAACGGCTCCGACACTCAGCCACCAACGCACTGCTGACCCGGCGCGACACCGTAGTGGTGGCCACCGTCTCCTGCATCTATGGTCTGGGCACCCCGGAGGAGTACATCGCCCAGATGGTGCCGCTGCGCCGCGGAGAGGAGATCGACCGCGACGAACTGTTGCGCAGGTTCGTAGCCATGCAGTACGTGCGCAATGACGCCGACTTCCACCGAGGTACCTTCCGGGTGCGCGGGGACACCGTGGAGATCATTCCTATGTACGAGGAGCTCGCGGTGCGCATCGAGTTCTTCGGCGATGAGATCGAGGCCATCCACACCCTGCACCCGCTCACCGGCACTGTGGTCCGCGAGGAGGAGGAGATGTACATCTTCCCCGCCTCCCACTACGTGGCCGGCGACGAACGGATGGCCCGGGCCGTCCGCGATATCGAGGATGAGCTGCGCGAGCGCCTGCAGGAGCTGGAGTCCCAGAACAAGCTGCTGGAGGCCCAACGGCTGCGCATGCGCACCACCTACGACTTGGAAATGATGGCCCAGATGGGCTTCTGCAACGGGATTGAGAACTACTCCCGGCACATCGACGACCGCGCAGCCGGCTCCGCCCCGCACTGTCTGCTGGACTACTTCCCGGATGACTTCCTGCTCATTGTGGACGAGTCCCATGTGACCATTCCGCAGATCGGCGGTATGTATGAGGGCGATATGTCGCGCAAGCGTACCCTGGTGGAGCACGGCTTCCGGCTGCCCTCCGCCATGGACAACCGGCCCCTGAAGTGGGACGAGTTCCTGGAGCGGATCGGGCAGACCGTCTACCTCTCGGCCACTCCCGGCAATTACGAAATCTCCCAGTCCGACGGCGTGGTGGAGCAGATCATCCGGCCCACCGGCCTGGTGGATCCCAAGGTGGAGGTCAAACCCACTAAAGGCCAGATCGATGATCTGCTGTCTGAGATCCGTGCCCGCACCGAGCGCAATGAGCGCACACTGGTCACCACGCTGACCAAACGCATGGCCGAGGACCTGACCGAATACCTCCTGGAACACGGGGTGAAGGTCGAATACCTGCACTCGGATGTGGACACGCTCAAACGGGTGGAGATCCTGCGCGAACTGCGCAAGGGTACTCACGATGTGGTGGTCGGCATCAACTTGCTCCGCGAGGGACTGGACCTGCCCGAAGTCTCCCTGGTCGCGATTCTGGACGCCGATAAGGAGGGGTTCCTGCGTTCCACCATCAGCCTCATCCAAACCATCGGGCGCGCAGCCCGCAATATCCACGGCGAGGTGCATATGTACGCCGACCGGATCACCGATTCCATGCGCCGGGCCATCGATGAGACTGAGCGGCGCCGCGCAAAGCAGATCGCCCATAATGAGAAGCACGGGATCGACCCCACCCCACTGGTGAAGAAGATCGCCGATATCACCGACCAGCTGGCCCGCGAGGACGCCGATACCGCTGACCTGCTCCAGGGAATGGGCGGCCTGGCCACCGGCTTCCAGTACGGCAAGGGCCATCGCGGCTGGACCGGATTCCAGAAGGATGACGACGACGCCGCCCCGCCCGCCTCAGCTGCGGAGAGCAGCCTGGCTGCCCAGACCCCGGCCAAGGACACCGCTGATCTCATCGCTCAGCTCACCGAGCAGATGCACAAGGCTGCAGAGAACCTCAACTTTGAGCTGGCTGCACGGCTCCGTGATGAGCTGTCTGACCTGAAGAAGGAGCTGCGAGCTATCCAAGCCGCGGAGTAGCCAGTAGTTATTCGGTGCGGCTGAGGAGTTCGCGGAGGATGGCCGGGCCGTCGTCGTGGATGCCGTCGTGGTGGAAGTCTGCGGTTTCATAGACGGAGAGGTTTGCTGCGCGGCTGGCAGTCTCCAGGGACAGCTCCCGGTCAACGAACACATCGTCGGTATAGACACAAGCCGCGGTGGGCACCTCATTGCGAGCCAACTGGTCCAGGTCATAGAGGGGACCCCAGTCATCCACTGCGGCGAGAGCCTCGGCAGCCTGGTACAGCGGCGCCAGCACCGGATCCAGCCGGATATGCTCACGGAAGATCATCTCTCCGGTCAGCAGAGGCTGATCCGTTTCGGCTGAGAACTCGGGGAACTCAGCCAGTACCCGTTCGGCCGCCCAGCCGGTGGCATGTTCCCCGGGCATGCCATAGATGGACTCATGCATCACCGCGTACATGGGATTCGCTGCAAAGCTGAGTCGCTGACCGACCTCGGCCAGGAACGTGTCGGAGAGCCGGTCATCGGTGAACGCCTCCTCCAGCAGGTAGTGCAGCGAGTCAGCCTTGGTGTTCCCACCCAGTCCCATGCCCAGCATCTGCAGCCGCGCCACGGTCAGCAATGAGCCGTCAAAGAGACGAACATCGTTCTGTCGCAGATGAGAAATCACTGCGTCGAGCCGTTCCCGGTCCTCGGGGAACCTGGTGAAGTATTCCGCATTGCGGGAGGTCATGCGCCGGTAGGTGTGCTGGTACACCCGGTCGGCGTGTCCGCTCAGCGGTGCCAGCCCTCCGGTGATCAGAGCCCGGTCCAGATGCTGCGGGGCGAAAGACAGGTAGGTGAGGGTACAGAATCCGCCGTAGCTCTGTCCGAAGACGGTCCAGGAACGGAGGCCCAGCTGCTCGCGCAGCGCCTCGGCGTCCTGGACAATGGAATCAGCCCGGAAGTTTCTCATATATGCGGCCTGTTCCTGCGGGGTACCGCGTGCCACCAGCCGATGCCGGTCTAGACGTGTGGACAGGCCGGTGCCGCGCTGGTCCAGCATGATGATCCGGAAGTCCTTGACCAGCTCCGCCATCCAGCCGCTGAGCTTTGCGGGGCGGTTTCCCTTGCCGCCGGGTCCGCCCTGGAGGAAGAGCAGGCAGGGGAGTCCTGCGACATGCACCTCTCCCTTGGCGAGGACTTCGGCGCCGACGAACTCCCGAGCATACACCTGAATGCTCTCACCGGTGGGATTGCGCCATTCCAGGGGCACCGTCAACCAGTGGTCAGTGATCCGGGTCCCGTCCAGCAGCAGTCGTGAGTCAGCCATGAGATCAGCTTCTCATGCTGGAGAGTCTTGCAGAGTCCCGGGAACCGGTGAAACCCTCGCGTGAATCACCGCGGCCCGCGTTCCCTGCCGGACAGGGGCCCCGTTGGCGAGCCAGGCCGTGGCGGTGGGTTTTGCTCAGACAGCCGACCGCCATGTCGCCGGACGGCGGCGCAGTTCGGGCTTGTGGATGGCCGGTGGAACGAAGGCTTGGTCGAGTGTGCCGGTGTCGGTTCCGGGCGGGATGATCTCGTCGATACGGTCGAGCACGTCGTCGGAGAGAGTGATGTCCACTCCGGTGAGGAGGTCGTCGAGCTGTTCCATGGTACGGGCGCCGAGGAGTGCGCTGGTCACGCCGGGGTGGGTGATCGCGAAGGCCATCGCTAGGTGCGGCATGGACAGTCCGGCCTCCTCGGCCAGGGGGATCAGCTGCTCGACCGCGTTAAGGCGAGCTTCATCGCTGTAGGCCTTGAAGAACTTCGCGCGGGCGAGCGGGTTCTCCTGGCCGCGGCGAACCCGGCCGGTGAGCATGCCCTGCCCGAGCGGCCCCCAGGCCAGTACGCCCATGCCGTACTGCTGCGCCACGGGCAAGATCTCACGTTCGATACCGCGGTTGAGGATCGAATACGGAGGCTGCTCGGTCCGGAACCGCTCCAGTCCGCGACGCTCGGCCACCCAGTGGGCTTCGACGAGGCTCGAGGCGGGCATCGTCGACGTGCCGAAAGTGCGGATCTTGCCAGCCCGGACAAGGTCGGTCAGTGCCGAGAGCGTCTCCTCAATGTCGGTGTCAGGGTCGGGGCGGTGGAGCTGGTAGACGTCGATGTAGTCGGTCTGGAGACGGCGCAGGGAGTTCTCGATCGCGGTGGTGATCCACCGGCGGGAGGCGCCCTGCTGATTCGGGTCGGCGCCGAGTGGGTTGCCGACCTTGGTGGTGAGGACGACGTTCTCGCGGCGTCCCTTGAGTGCGTGGCCGACGACCTCCTCGGAGTCGCCGTAGGCGTCGGCGGTGTCGACGAGGTTGATGCCCGCGTCCAACGCCTTGTGAATAATGCGGGCAGAGTCGGCGGGGTCGGGGTTGCCGACCTGGGTGGCGAACATGAGCGTGCCGAGCCCGTAAGGGCTCACCTTGATGCCGGTCCGGCCGAGGGGTCGATACTGCATTGGGTCCTCCATTGGTGGGTGTGATGATTGTGCGTGGGCCTCCGTGACGTAGACTGTCATCGAACCGGAGACTCTTTCCGGAACTATACGGAACACCTTTCCGCTTTGCAAGAGGAGGACTATGGCATCCCGGTCGACAGCAATGACGGCTGGCCCGTCAGGGCACGGCGTTGAGCAGCCTCGGCGTCAGCGCTCAGACGCGAAACGGAATGTCGCTGCGCTACTGGAGGCCGCCAAGACGGCCTTCGCAGCCGACGGTGTGGATGCGCCGGCCAAGCAGATCACCGATCTGGCGGGAGTGGGTGTGGGGACCCTGTATCGGCACTATCCCCGCCGGTCCGATCTCATCGTGGCCGTGTTGCAGCAGGAGATCGATGAGTGCGTGGCCGCTGCCGAGGAGCTGACTGGAAGGCTCAGTCCGTGGGGAGCGGTCATGGCCTGGATCGAACGTTTCACTGACTTCGTGGGCACCAAGCAAGGTCTCGCGGCAGCGCTGCACTCCGGTGACCCCGCCTACGAAGGGCTGCCCGAACAGCTTCTGGACCAGCTCGAGCCGGCTCTACGGACGCTCCTGGTCACCGCGGTCGATGCCGGGGAGGTGCGCGAGGATGTCAGCACTCAAGAGATCATGACGGCCATCGCCCTGCTGTCCCAACCTGTGCGCGAGGCGCAAGCAGGTTTCAACCAACGCATGATCGGCGTCTTCCTCGATGGCCTCAGGTTCACCGACCCCGAGCCATGACGGGCGAGGCAGGCTCATAGATCTCTTGGGTTCCGATCACCGAGAGCATGTCGAGTGCGTCAGCGCTGTCGCTGCCATGTACCGGGGTGAACCAGAGCAGGCGCTGGCGGTTGTCTTCGCTGAAGAGGTTGAGGCAGTTCACCTCGATGACACCGAGTTCGGGGTGGATGATGCGTTTGCGGTCGTTGCGCCGGTAGGCGACGTCGTGCTCGGCCCACAATGCGGCGAACTCGGGCGAGCTGGTCCGCAGTTCGCCAATCATCCCTGCGGCTTCGGTGTCGCGAGCATCACGCGCGGCTGCTGCGGCACGCAGGTCCGCGACGAAGGCCCGCGACTGTGCCTCATGATCCTCTGCCGGGTAGAGATCCCTGGAATCCTCCTCGGTGAACCAGCGGTAGAGCAAACTGCCGCGCTTGCCTGTGAATTCGGACTGATCACCGAGCAGCGCGATGGCGAGAGGGTTCTGGACCAGGGTGATGTGCAGATCTGTGATGACCTGCGCCGGGGTCGCCGGCAGCCGGCTGAGCAGGTCCAGCATGCCGGGATGCACGTGGGCGGCCGGCCCGGTCTCGACGGGCACGGGGCGGTCGGCGAGATGGAACAGGTAGTCCCGCTCGTCGCGGGTCAGCCTCAGGGCTCGGGCTAGTGCGGCGAGCATCTGCTCCGAGGGCTGAGAGCCCGCCCCGCGTTCCAGTTCGTTGTAGTAGTCCACGGATGCGCCGGCCAGCTGCGCGACCTCGTCGCGGCGCAACCCAGGAACCCGGCGCCGGGGACCGGAGATCAAGCCGACGTCGGTGGGGCGGATGCGTTCGCGCCGGGATCGCAGGAAAGCGCCCAGCTCACGGAACTTTGCGGGACTCATAGCTCCAGTGTGCCAGGGGATGGGGTTCGGACACAGGGGATGACATCCCCTGGTTGCTACGTGTGGGGAAGCGCAACATAGTGAATATGACAGAAAACACCACACACACAGCAGAGAACACCACTTCCCAGGATGCGCCTGGACGGGTGGCTATTGTCACCGGAGGCTCACGCGGCATCGGCAGCGCAGTTGCGAAGAGACTTGCCGACGACGGGTTCGCCGTCGTGGTGAACTACGCGGGCAATGCCAAGGCCGCCGATGAGACGGTCGCTTCCATCGCTGCCGACGGCGGCACGGCCGTCACAGTACAGGCCGACGTCGCCGACGAGCACCAGGTCGCCGCGATGTTCGACCGCGCCGAGCAGGAATTCGGCGGCATCGACGTCGTGGTCAACTCTGCCGGGCGCATGGCGCTCTCACCGATCGCTGATCTCGACCTGCAGGTGCTCGATGAGCTGCACCGCACCAACATTCGCGGCACCTTCGTGGTCGCTCAGCAAGCCGCGCGCCGGCTGCGCGCCGGTGGGGCCTTTATCGGCTTCTCCACCACCGTGGTCACCACCCAGATTCCCACCTACGGTGCATATGCGGCCAGCAAGGGCGCGGTCGAGGCGATGATTCTGATTCTGGCCCGGGAGCTGCGCGGGCGCGACATCACCGTCAATGCGGTCGCCCCTGGCCCGACGGCTACCGAGCTGTTCCTCGACGGCAAGACGCAGGAGCAGGTCGATGCGTTGGCGAAGAGCCCGCCCCTGGAACGGCTGGGCACCCCTGAGGACATCGCCAACACCGTCGCCTTCCTCGCTGGGGCCGACGGGCGCTGGGTCAACGGCCAGGTGCTGCGCGCCAACGGAGGGATGGCCCGATGACGGAGCTCGCGCGGCGTCGCCGCCGAGTGCGGGGTGATGTTGGCGGCTGAGTCGAGCAATGGAAAGTGCACCTCCTTATCGAAGGAGGTCACTGATGAAGACGACTACGAAGCAGCCCGGCGCGCATGCGCGGCCGGGACGTGCGAGGCGGGCAGTGCTCTATCCGGCGTTCTCCCAGACGGGCCCGGAGACGCCGTTGGAGGGCACGCGGCCGATCTATCTGTATCTGCGGTTGTCGAAGTATCACAAGGACAAGGCGGACGCGATCGAGCGTCAGCGTCTTGACCTGACGCGCAAGCTCGCCGCTGAGGGCGGGTGGACGGTGATGGGTGAGTACATCGACAACGACTCAGCCAGTGCGTCGGCGGCGAAGCATCGGAAGGGGTGGCGCCAGCTCAACCAGGACATCCAGGCTGGGAAGGTACCGGCAGTGGCGTTCTGGAAGCTGGATCGCACCAACCGGATCGCGGCGAAGTGCATCGAGTGGATCGGGCAGTGCCAACGCTCAGGGGTGTATCTGGTCTCGCACCAGGACAGCGCTGATGAGCTGAATACCGCGACGGCCGGGGCGAAGCTGGTGACTGGGATCAAGGCACTGCTGGCCGAGGTTGAGACGGATTCGATGAGTGAGCGGCAGCTTGCCTCGAAGCGTCACCTGGCCGAGTCTGGGTTTCATCATGGCGGCACGCCGCCGTTGGGGTGGATGGCCGGGCCGCGGGTGGTCGATGAGTTCGGGCGTTCAGGGGTGCGGCTGGTGCCGCACCCGGTGGAGCATCCGGCGTTGAAGGACGCGGTCGACATGGTGCTGGCGGGAAAGAGTCTTGCCCAGATCGGGCGGTATTGGAGTGAGCACTACGGGATCACGACCGCGACTGGTGGCCCGGTGTATGAGGCGACGTTGTATCGGGCGTTGATCTCGCCTCGGATGATCGGGTATCGGATGCGGCAGGTGCCTGAGCATCAGCGTGGGGTCAAGCTGGACCTGTTGGACTACATCGCCCGCGGCGCCTCGGGTGAGCCGGTGATGGCCCAGGAGCCGGTGTGCGATCGCGGGACGTGGTTGCGGGTGCGGCGACTGTTGGAGGAAGCGAAAACCTCACGGACCAGGCGGCCGTGGGGTTCGCATGAGTGGCTGCTGACCGGGTTGTTGTTCTGCCAGTGCGGGGCGAGGCTGTATGGGCACCAGAAGTACCGCAAACGGGCCTCGGGTGAGCGGGTGCAGGCGTTTGCCTACCGGTGCCAGGCCAACAAGGTGCGTGGGCCGGGGAACTGCTCGGGTGGATGCACGATCGATGCGGTCAAGGGTGAGGCCTTCGTTCTGGGCTGGTTCTTCTCCCAGATCAGCGATGACGCGCTTGCGGCCGCACGTGCTCGCCGTCGCGCGGCCCGCTCGGATGCGAGCATCAATGATGTGCTTGCCCAGCTTGACGAGGCCAGAGCCGAACGTGACGCGCTGTTGTCCAAGCAGGGCACTGGGGAGTATCGGGGCGCGATGGTCACGGTGCTGCTGTCGCTGATCGAGGAGGCCCAGCGGCGAGTGGACGCCCTCCAGCGTCGTCTTGGCGCGATGGAGTTAGAGGAGTTCCCGATCCAGGACGGCTCGGCACTGATCGCGTCGTGGAAGGAGAGGACGATCACGGAGAAGCGCGGCTATCTGCGGCGGATGATTCACCGGATCGACGCATCGCCGGGGAAGGCGCCGACCGAGGAGCGGCTGAGGATCATTCCGGTCGAGTGAGGGTGTCGGCCACGCTGGCGGCATCGAGCATTGTTGCGATCTGCTCGATCACCTCCTGGGAGATGGGTCGGGTGGTGCGCCGGATCGTGCCGGCGCACCACCCTGCCGCGAACGCGCCATAGGCGGGCTCTGCGACCACCTCACGGACCTCAGCCGCGGGCGGGCAGGCCGGGCCGCTGCTCATGGTTCGTCTCCGGCGATCGCGGCGTAGAAGTCCTCCTCGGCCTGCCGGCGTTGTGCGACTTCGGCCTGGACGAACTCGGTGAACTCCGAGGCTCGGTCGGTGATCACGGTGTCTTCGATTGGTTCGGCTGGGTCCTCACCTGGCCAGACGGTCTGCCGGGTCGGGCGGTCACGGTCCAGTCGGGTGCCAGAGGAGGCCACCCAGTCGCGCAGCCGGGCTCGGGCGTCGGCGAAGTCACGGTGCCAGCCGACCGGGGCGCTGGCGTTCTGCTCGGGGTCGTAGGCGCCCAGCCAGTGCAGATGCAGCGCCGAGAGCTCCCACACTAACTCTGGGTGGTGGTGCCAGAACGGTGGGATCACCGAGGCGGGCAGCCCGTATGTGGTGCGCAACCACTTCACCCATCGGTCCAGGGCGAGCCACTCGTCCTCCAGCTCATCGGCGGTCAGCAGGTTCCAGTTGACTGGATGCGGCGGCTCGGGGGTCTCTGGCACATCGTCGGAGACAAGGACGTCATCGGGCACGAGATCCTCATCGTCTACTTCGTCGGGTTCAGGGTTGTACTCGCTCATCGTTCGGCCCTGCTTCACAGATCGATCGCCGGGGCGGTGTTGGCCGGCCGCTGACGCTCAGGGGGATCGAATGCTGCTGCCTTTTGGGAGGCGGCTTGTTCTGGGGCCGAGCGTTCGACGCCGCTGCGTCGGGCGGAGCGGTCGACCTCATAGCGGGTGTAGGCGCTATCGGGGCCGACTCCGGTGGCGACGAACACTTCACCATCCATCCCGGTGTTCTCGTTGGTGTAGGTGCGGGTGTAGCCCTGGGCGAGGAACCGGTCGCCTTTGACGAAGTTCTCCGCGATCCGCCGAGCATTCTCGTCGTAGGCCACCAGCGTGTTGAAGGTCGTATCCAGCTTGGTGAACGAGCCGTCTGGTTCTCTGCGGGAATGCTCCTGGCCGAACCTGACCCGTACCCGCGGATCACCGTTCTGGGTTTGGGAGACCTGTGGTTCTGAGGCGATGAATCCCCTGATCGAGGGTCGAGTGTGAATCGACATCTTCTGCTCCTACCGTCTCTGGCGTCGCGCTCAGTCGATACGCGGCTGTGTCAGGCAGGTGCACACCCCCGCCCAGGCCGAACGCCCAGTCAGGAACCGGGTCGGCGGAGCAGAGCTTCGACCTCGGTCCGGTCGGTCTTGAGCTGAGCGGCGTCGCTGCGTGAGGGCCAGGCGCGCAGATCGGTCACGATGGGTGGTGCGGAGCGCAGGAGGGTGACACCGGTGCCGAACGGGAGGGTCCTTATCCGGTCGGGCGGCAGGATTGGCACCCGCCGTACCGAGCGCTGGTTGGAGCGGGTGCCGTGGTCGCCGAGGGTCACGCTGTCGGTGTACTCGTCGCGTTCCCCGATCAACGTGGAGAGGTCTTGGAGGTCGCGGCTGTTGGAGGCGCCGCCGAGGATGACCTTGACGATGGAGGCGTCCCAGATCGCTCCGGCGGCGTTGTCGGACCACTTCTCCCGCGCCTGCGCCAACGACTGAAGCACCGGCAGGGTCGTGATGCCGGTGCCGCCGCCTTCTGCCATCAGCGTGGGGAGGCTGGGTAGTGGGGCGAGGTTGCCGATCTCATCCAGAGCCAGCAGCAGCGGCGGGTCGAGCCGGGCACCCGGTGAGCGGGCGGCGATCCGGCGTGCGGTCTCGATGAGGTCTTCCACGAACGCCGCCACCAGCGCAGCCGATGCGCCGGCTCCGGCGCCGGTGGCGAGCAGGTAGAGGGTGCCGCGCTCTTGGAGGAAGGTTTCGGGGTCGAAGGCCTCGCCAGCCCTGGGTGAGACGGCATCGAGCACCCGTGGGTCAGCCAGCGCGCCGAGAGCGAGGGCGACGCCTTGCCAGATCGAGTCCCTCGTTTTGGGGTCGGAGTCGATCATCGCCCCGAGGGAGTCGGCCCACCCGGTGGCGGCCTGTGTGGTGTTGGTGAGGATGGCGACGGCTTCGGCGGCTGCGGTGGGGTCCAGGGTCCAGCGGAACAGCTCGGCCGGTGGCCGGTGGTCCAGTGCTGCGGCGTGCAGGAGAGCTTGGAGCGCGGTGCGGGTTTTGCCTTCCCAGAATCCGCCGGATTCGACCCCGCCGGCCGAGAGGCCGGTGGCGGAGGCGAGTCCGGTGGCGCGGATCATCGCCGTCAATGGGTCGTGACAGCCGCGGATGGGTGACCAGCGCATCCCGGCGGGGATGCCCTCGGCCAGGTGCTGGGGGTCGAAGACCGCCACCGGCCGACCCTCGCGCTGCTGAGCTTTGAGGGTGGCGGTGAGGTTGTCTGGGCGCGTGGAGGTGGTGACCACGGCACCGGGGGCGTCGAGGATGGAGTTGATGACCACGTGCAGGCCTTTGCCGGATCGTGGTGGGCCGATGAGTAGGATCGAGTCCTCCACCGATGCCCACACCTGCTTGCCTCGTGAGCGGCCGAGCAGATACCCCAGATCGGATGGAGCCGGGTCGTCCAGTGAGGGGCGCAGTGTCCCGGCGCGCTTTAGTAGTGCTTTGGATGAGGCGGTCTGGGTGACCTCGGGGCCGGTGGCGGTTCCGGTGAGGCGGCGTGGGTCGGTCTCGGCCTTCCTGGAACGGCGTCGGACCCGTATCCACACCCACGTCCCGGCCAGGGCGAGGCCAGTCAGCATCAGCCCGGTGATGGTCCAGTATGGGACCGGGTTCATCCCTTCGGCCTTCAACGCTGTCGCTGGGTCGGCGGGGTTGAACAGTACCCAGAGCCCGGACGCCGGACCGGTGTCCGGTTGGGGTGTGCCGGTGAGGAATGCCGCCACACTGCCGGCGGCGCGCAGGATCAGTGCGAACCCGAACATTCCCATCAGGCCGATGAGGGCGGCGTTGGTCAGCTCATCGCCCATGCTCCCGGTCTGCCGCTGTCCGGGGGCGCTCATGACAGCCGCCTGCGGACGGTGGTGCCCGAGACCCGACCGAACAGCACCGCCTCACCGGTGCCGTCGCGCAAGAGGTCCGCGAGCTGTGTGGTGTCGAGGAGAGCGCGGGCATGACCGATGCCGGTCGCGTCGGTCTGGGAGACGACGACCGCTACCGCGACATCCTCGCCGGGCACGAACCCCTCGCCAGTGACCTCCACCAGCTCCGCTCGCTTCTTGCGCCTGCTCTTGGCCTGCCTACTGCTCGGGGTCTCTGACTTACTTTCTTCGGGTTCTGCTGGTTTGGGTCGGCGGGCGTGGATGAGGTCGGTGAACACGGACCCGTCTGTTTCGTGGACCTCGATGCGCACCGCGACCCTCCGGTCCTCAGTGATCGCATCCAACAGGGCCCCGAAAGTTCTCCGCGTCCACTCAATGCCTTCCGCTGGTGGCGGGAACGCAGTACCGTCAACAGTGACATCCAGGACACCGGTTTCGGCGGCAGTGATGACCACATGCGGCAACACCACCGGGGTCCCTGAGCGTTCTCGCCGGGACGAGTGGCGTGGCTTCTTCGAAGGCATCACTTCACTCCTTGGGTGAGCCGAGAACTGGTATCGAACAGGTCCAACTCAGCCGGGTGGAGCTGGTGCTGGGTGATGAAGGCTCTGTCCTTGATCCGCCACAACCCCTGCCCAACCCCAAGGCTGGGGAGGAGTTTCTGCTCTGTGCCGGTCAGTCCGAGGGCTTTCGCGGTGGGTCCGAGCTGGTCGGACTCTTGGCGGTAGACGATCCTGGTCTCGGCGTTGGCCAGCAGGCTGTTGGCGAGGGAGCGCATGGCCGAGCCGGCATCGCCCACGTTGTCCAGGTCGGAGAGTTTGTGGAAGATCAGCATGTTCGCGATCCCGTAATGACGAGCGAGCCGCCAGTGCGCGTCCATGCGCTTCAACAGTGCGGGGTGGGACATGAGGCGCCAGGCTTCGTCGTATATCACCCACCGCTGTCCACCGGCCGGGTCCAGCAGGGCGGACTCCATCCACGCCGAGGAACAGGTCATCAACACCGAGATGAGGGTGCTGTTCTCGGTGACGCGGGAGAGGTCGAGGCTGATCATCGGCAGCGATGGGTCGAACCGGACGGTGCTCGGTCCGTCGAAGAGTCCTTGGAGGTCGCCGGCCACCAGCCGTCGTAGGGCGTGGCCGACGATCCGGCCATCCTCCGCGAGACGCCCATCGGTGTCGTTGTTCGGGGTGAGGATGTGGTCGACGACCATTGGAAGGATCGGCACCGTGTTCTCCCGCACCGTCTGCGTCAGCGCCAGGTCGATAGCGGTGTGCTCCAATGGCGTCAGCCCCCGCGCCAGCACGGTCTCGGCCAGCGCGCCGATGAGGTCCCGGCGACGGGAGGCGACCGTGGTGGCCCACTGCTCATCGGAGAGCCCGCCGGGTCGGTGGCCTTCGTCGAGCGGGTTCAGGCGAGTGTTGAGCCCGTGCCCGAGGACGATGGCGCGTCCGCCGACTGCTTCGGCAACGGCGGTGTGCTCACCCTTGGGATCACCGGGTACATAGACGCGGCGCCCGAACGGCAGCGATCGTGTGTAGAGGGACTTGGCGAGGGAGGATTTGCCGGAGCCGACGATCCCGGCCAGAACCACGTTGGGGGCGGTGATGATCCCGCGGGCATACAAGACCCAGGGGTCGTAGACGAAGCTGCCGCCGGAGTAGAGGTCCTGGCCGACGAACACGCCGTCGGAGCCGAGGCCGCCTTCGGCGACGAACGGATACGCCCCCGCCAACGTCGCGGAGGTGTCTTGGTGGCGCGGGAGCCGAAACCGCCCCGGGGTTCGCAGCGCGGCGGGGCCGGGTTCACCGGCTGCGGGCAGGTACTGGGTGGCGCGGCGTTCGGCGCGCTCGGCCTCGGCCTTCGCCTTCGCGGCGTGCTTCTCGGTGGCGCGTTGTTCGGCTTGGAGCTTTGCGGCGGCCTGGCGGCGCTGTTTACGCAGTCGGCGCCGTTCCTTGGCTGGGGCGACCAGCACCGAGGTGTGCAACCGGTCGTGATCGTGTTCGCGGCTGCTCATAGCGACAGGCCCCGCCCCGAGGCACCCGAGGAACGGGTGGGGGCGGCGAACCAGTCATGCTCCGGGTCGTTCATAGGCCTCCTGCCCACCGATTGGGGGCGCTTTATCGAGGGGCGTGGGTGCGGGGCGGCTGACCCGCGGCCACCGATGGCCTCCCGCGCCGAGACCGGACCTGCCGAAACCGGTTCAGGGACGGTGCGAGTGAGTTCTGGGTCGGGTGGCGGGGTGTAGGCGCGCAGCAGGCTGACATGGCCCAGGTCGTGGTTGTAGGTCAGGGCGTAGTCGCCCTCGGTGATGGTGCGATCCTGCGCCCCGGCAGGTGGGGTGTCGTAGGCGTAGCCGTTCTCCAACGCCGCATCAGTGGTCTCCTCCCCGACGTCGAAGCCACGCAGGTGCTCGATCGCCGCCTCGGTGCCCTGACGGTCGATCACATCGAGCACCTGGTCGGCCTGCTCGCCTTGGAGGAACACCACATTGAGCCACCGCCGCTGCGCGTCAGGTTCGACGGGCGATTCGATGGCTGGTTCGCGGTGCCAGGCGATCCGCCCCGACGCACTGTGGGCGGCGCTGAGCCGGTCCTCGGCCTGATCCAACAACGTCCCAGCCAGATGCAGTTCGTCGGCTGCTGCCAGCGCATCGGCTGCACCGGCGGTGTGGTTGCCGTCGTCGTCGAATGCGCGGTCCCGGTGGGTCAGGTGGGCGCCTGCGAGTTGGTCCAGTACCTGGCGCAGCGAACGGACACCAGCGGCGAGTTCACCGAATACTTGGTAGGTGTCGGCCGGGTCATCGAAGACCCGGCTGGCGTGGGCCAGGCCGCGCAGGGCCTCGGAGGCTTCTGCGGCATCGGCCAGTGGGTCGTGGAACGTGGGCATCGTGGGGCCTCCCGTGAACGCGAGCGGGTTTGGGGTCACGGGTCAGGTGCACGCGCCACATCACGACCGGCACCCGGGTCCGGTCAGACGCGGCGGCACAGCGGCAAGGCGGCGGCGGTGAACGCGGCGGCCTGCTGGCCGACCAGGAGACGGGTTTCGCAGGAGGCTTGGATGGCGGCCTGTTCGATCGCCGCGACCCCGGCCTCCAGCTCCTCAACCGTGGGTGCGGAGACGGAGATCAGACCGGTGTAGCGCAGCACGCCGTGGCCGGCGGTGAGGTCGGCTTCTTGTTGGAGGACGTCTTGGTATTCGGCGGTGTGGGCGGCGTCTTCGATCTGGCCGATCTTCGCCCGCTGCGCGGCGTCGCTGATGTGTTCGACCTTCTTCTTGCGGATATCCCTGACGGCCTGGTCTGAGCGCATCGGGGTGCAGAGCAGCGAGAACGACCGTTGGATGCCGGTGGAGAGCAGCACGGGTGAGAGGAATCCGGGGTAGACCATGGAGCGTGGCCACTCGCTGATCCAGAGCACGGCGTGGTGGGCTGAGTCGGTGCGCAGTCGGGTCCAGGACTCGTTGACCGCGACCGGTCCGGCGGTGGCGAGGTTCTGGCCGAGTTCGCCGTGACGTTCCAAGGTCGCGGCGATCGCCGGGTCATACGCGCTGCGCAGGATCACCGCGATCTCGCCCGGCGATAACCATCCCGAGGGGGTGAGATCGGCTGACCGGAGTGCGGCCACCAGTGTCGACATCTCTTGGCGCAGAACGGCGGCCGCACCACGGATACCGCCACCGGCGGTCTTGATCTGCCGGGCGGCCGTCTTCATATCCAACGACAGGCTCAGCGTGGTGGCGTGGCGTTCCCCGGCGGGTCCGGCCCGGGCGATCAGTTCGGCGTAGGTGGTCGCCGCCCAGGTGTCATCGGCGCTCCCGTGGGAGGCCCACCATTCGGCCAGGCCGGTGCCTGAGTCCGGCAGGGTGCGCTCCAAGACTTGGAGGGTGGCGATCCGTCCGGAGCGGCAGACGGTGGCCAGGACGCGTCCCCAGGAGGTGACCCGGCGTTCCTGCTCACCCGGGTCCAACAGCACGAACGCAGGGTGGCTGACGTCGCAGACCACGGTGAGGGTCTGGGCGTGGGGGTCGTGGACCATGCCTGCGTTCGTTTCGGGGTCGGTGTACTCGCGCAACCTGGCCATGTCACCCGGCAGCGCCAGGGTCCCGACCGGGCGCGGGGTGACGACCCGGTGCCGGTACAGCAGCTGTCCGCCGGTGGTGCGCCAGAGCCACCAGAACGCCACTGGCACCCACTCCACCGCGGGTCGCCCCGCGATGGGTATCCACGTCAAGGCCGCGGCCACCACCCAGACCGGGGCGGTGTAGGCCAGCAGGATGCCACCACCGGTGTAGAGCGCCCCCACGACCGAGAGGATGCCGGTGGCGAGGGTGATGAGCTGGGACAGCGAGAGCCCCAGGAGGATGCCGCGGCGGGTGAGGCGGGAGAACTTCACCGGCACCAACTCAGACGACACCGTGGTGTGTTCGTTCTGCTGTGTGGGCACGGCGGGTCACTCCTTCCCGGTCGGCTTCGGCGCCGGTGGCGGGGGTTGCTTGGGTGGACGCGGCTGCGGTGGTGAGGGACCCGCCGGCGGGGTCTTGGACTCAGCCGGCGGTGCGGTGGGTTTAGCCGAGGGCGTCTTGGGTGCCGGAGTCGACGGCGGAGGTGCTTGTGACGGGACTGGGGCGTTGCCGGTCTGACCGGCCGAATCCGCGGTCGACTCGGCCTGGCCACCCACGGCCTTTCCCGCCTTGGGGCCGGCGGTCGCTGTGTCTTTGGCGACCTTCGCCCCGACCACGGCCGCCGCACCCGGACCAGCCGCAGCACCGGCACCCGCGCCGGCCCCAGCGCTGGAACCAGCTCCTGCACTGGCTCCTGTACTGGCTGCTGCTCCGCCGCCAGCACTCGTTCCTGCGGAGCCGCCCGCGGCGGCCTGACCCCCACCAGCCCCAGCCGAGCCAGCAGTGCCACTGGATGCCTGGGATGCGGCGGTTTTCTGCGCCGGCGGCTTCTTCCCACCAACGCCACCACCACCACCGTCGCCCCCGCTTCCTCCGTCACCACTGCCACCGCTGCCGCCGCCGGGCTGGCTGCCGCTGGGTTTGCCGCCGCCGTCGTTGTCGAGGACCTTCTTCGGCCCCTCCCCGGCCGGCTTGTTGGGGGCAGGTACAGGGCGGTTCATCGCGCCCTTGGCTTCCTGCTCGGAACTCATGGCGTGGTACATGTCGAAGCCGACAAAGCTGATGAACTTATAGGTCATATACGGGGCGAAGGCGGCGATGAACATCAGCACGATCCCGGCAATCGGATCGCTGATCGAGGCCAGGTCCGCCTCGATGGGCGCCGAGACCTGGGTGATCGCAACGAGGAAGATCACCACCAGCACCAGCTTGGAGAAGATCAGCGCCAGGACGAAGGCCGCCCATTTGGAGAACCACCCCTTGGTCGCATCCCAGCTACTGCCGGCCAGGGCGATGGGGGCGAAGACGATCGCCACCAGCAACAGTGCGCTGCGCATCAGCAGGGAGAACCACACGATCGCCGCCGCGCTGATGGCCAGCCCGGCCAGAAAGATGGTGATGATCGCCCCCACCCCGGGAGCGGCGATATTGACCGCGGTCAACCCGGTGGCGAGCAGGGCGATCCTCTCACCCATGTCTTCCATGGTGTTGCCGGTGGCCTGGACGATGCCGAGGGTGAGTTGGTCAGTGATCTCCAACAACAGGGCAACGATCGCGATCACCACAAACGAGCCAAGCACGCTCTTGGCGAGCCCGAGGGCTGCACGGGATAAGGCGGTGGGGTCGCGGCGGATCAGCCCGGTGATCAGTTGCAGGCAGAAGAAGATCAGCATGATGAACACCGCGACGCCGAAGAGCACGTTATAGACCCCGATGTACTCATCACTGGTGACGTTGACCCTGGTGGTGGTGTCGAACACCGACCAGACCGCTTCGAAGAGCCAACCGGCGGCGGCACCCATCGCAGATGCGAGCCAGTCGAAGGGGGCCGAGACCAGGGTCGCGGCGGCTTCACCGGCCACATCGCAGACCGAGGAGATGATGGGAACATCGCACACACCCACCGCAAATCACTCCCTAGAGATTCTGAGTTGGTGGGTGGGGTTAGACCTGCTGGCCGACGTCCCAGAAGAAGTTGATCAGCGTCACCGCGGCACCACAGATGATCGCCGCACCACAAGAGACCAGCACTCCGATCTTGCCCCGGCCCGCCAGGTGAGGGTTGCTGCTGTTGGCGCCGAAGCCCCACACGATCGCGGAGATGATCAGCGCCAGCACCGAGAGGATCAGCCCGATGGTCATCACCGCCCCGACGATGGTCCGCAACTGGGAGATGCCCGGCAGGCCGGACTCATTGGGGCTGATGTCGATCTGCATCGGCACCACCAGCGCGTTCAGGGCGGTGGCGGCTTCCAGGGCGAGAGTCAAAGTGTTCACAGCGGGGTACTCCTTCACAGACGAGACGAGATAGGGAGGGTTCTCGCCCATCAGGTGCACTGCGCTGTCCGGGATAGCGTGGGAGACATGAGCAGGCAGGTGGTGTTGGCGGCCAGTGCGGTGATCACTGACGCCGCCGGGCGGGTGCTGCTGATCAGGCGCGGCAGCGAGCCGGGGCGTGGCTTGTGGTCTGTGCCCGGCGGGAGCCTTGATCCCGGCGAGACCTTGGAAGAAGCGGCAGCGCGCGAGGCGCTGGAGGAGACTGGACTGATTGTGGAGGTCGGCCGGGAGCTGTGGAGGCTGCGGGTGCCTGTCGGGGATGGGCGGGTTTATGAGATCCATGACTTCGCCGCCACCGTCACCGGCGGCACTCTGGTCCCTGGCGATGACGCCGAGGACGCCCGATGGGTGAGCCCCGAGGAGATCGACACCCTGGCGGTGACCGACGATCTGGCCGGGTATCTGCGCCGGGCCGGCATCATCCCGCCTGCAAGTACGAGCGCCGCGGGCGGGTAACGGGCTAGAGGGTGGAGCCGAGGTCGATGAGCCAGTTCAGCCACGCCACTCCACCGCCGGCCAGGACTGCGGCTCCCAGGGCGGCCCAGGCGCCGATCCTGGCTTTGGTCGCCGCGCCGTGGTGACCATTGGATGAGGCAAGTGCCCACACGATGGCGCAGACAATCAGCATCAGCACCGCGACGATCAGCACGAACATCAGCAGAGCGCCGATGACCTCGCGCAGCTCACCGATGCCTTCCAAGCCCTCGAAATCAGGGAACACATTCATGGTCATCACGGACCGACCGGCGGAGGCGAGTATTTGAAGCGTGCGAAATTCATGTCTGTGAGGTGAGCGGGCGGGGTCGCGTAGTCGGGCTGGGAGTGACTAGCGTCGAAGCATGCAGGCATGGACTGAGGAGCAGGGTGTGGTCGAGCTGCCCGATGGCCGGCGCATCCGCGGCGCCTCAGCGCGCCGGCGCGGCGGTGAGGTCCCCGCACCGGACTTCGCGGTCTACCTGCTCGCCCGTGAACCCCAGCAGAAGCAGTGGCCCTACCAGTGGGTGCGATGGCGTGACTTCGGTCTGCCTGCCTCCACAGGTGAGGCGGTGGAGACCCTGGCCGAGGCGTACCACCGTGCCGGTGAGCACAGGGTCGAGATCGCCTGTGGTTCCGGGGTGGGCCGCACCGGAACCGCGCTGGCGTTGCTGGCCGCCATGAGCGGTGTTGCCCCAACTGAGGCGGTGGCGTGGGTACGCGCCCATTACCATCGCCGTGCGGTGGAGACCCGCGGCCAACGACGCTGGGTCGAGGCAACAGCGGCGTCATTGCCACCGCGCGACCCCGATCGTTGAGCCTGACATCTAATGCAGGATTCGTACACCTGATGTAACTTCCGAGATTACTCGGCGGCTGAGAGGTGCACATGGTCGTAATGGCCTCCTGTGATGGATTCGGCGTCGTGCATGCCGCCGCCGTCGTAGTCGCGCCATCCTTCATCGGCGCGGGGGGCGACCCAGATTTGTCCCTGCCAGATCAGATAGTTCACACCCAGTGTTTCGGCGTGTTCTTGGAGCCAGTTCGTCACTGCCCAGCCCAGTTCAAGGGCATCACCGGCAGCTGGTTCGCCGATGGCGTTGCCGAAGGTCCCATCGCAGGCGCGTCCGAGGGGGTGGTCGGAGTCCTGACCGGGCCGGGGTGAGTAGCAGACCCAGTCCGCGTCGGGGAATGCTGTTTGGACTTTGTGGAGGATGTGGGCGGTGCGGGCGGTGATCTGCCCATCAGTGGTCGGATCATCCACGAACTGATCGGGGTCGCCGCCGGTGAAGGGTTCTGGTTCGCCGGCTTCGCTGGCATCGGGTTCGCAGCCGGGCTCAGTCTCGGTGACAGGTGCCTGGTCGCCGCCGGTGATGCCCTCGGCATCCTGGTTCAGCAGCCATTGTTCGGGGTCGGTGGTTTCGGCGTCCTGTCCGCCGGGGCGGATCTCCAGATGCAGGTGGGGTCCGGTGGAGCGGCCGGAGGAGCCGACGTCGCCGATGTGCTGCCCAGCGCTCACGGTCTCGCCGTCGCTGACGTGGATGCCGTGTTCCCACATGTGCACATACGTGCTGGTGACTGTCTGTGCGCCCACGGTGTGTTCCAGCACGATCACCCCGCCGCGGGCCTCGGTGTAGGAAGCGGACAAGACTCGGCCATCGGCTACAGCGAACAGGGGTGTGCCGTCGGGGGCGGCCCAGTCGGTGCCAGCATGAAGCGTCTGCTCGCCGGTGAAGGGGTCGGTGCGCCATCCGTAGTCGCTGGTCTTGACCCAGGTGCCCTCCGGCAGCGGGAAGACGACCCGGCTGGTCTCAGGCGCCGAGGTGGTGCCGCTATCCCCGCTACCGGTGCCGGTGGGTCGGGTGAGGGTGGTCAGGATGGTCTCGGCGACTGGCTGATAGTTCTGATACCTCTCCGGGTAGGCGGAGCGTTCCACTGCTTGGGCGGCTTCGCCGGGGTCCATGTCTTCCCAGCCGTCGATGTCCAACAGACCCGGTGGGTCGGGGTGGTTGGGGCCTTCGGGTCCGCCGTAGAACGCCCGGGTCTGATAGTCGGGGTCCATGAGTTCGGCGACGGTGCCCCAGCCTGTGGCGGGGCGCATCTGGAACAGGCCAAGCGAGTCGTGGTCGGAGCCGTCCCCGTCATTGGGGTGCTCCGCTGACTCCGGGTAGGCGCTGGTGTTGGACAGCATCCGCAAATCCGATTCAGTCAGGGCGGCCATCAGCGCGACCAGCACGCCCTGCTCGTTGATGCCTTCGGTCTGATCGCCGGTGGTGATGATGGTGGCGGCGTGCTTCAACTGTGGTCGGGTCAGGGTGATGGTCTCGTCGTTGTCGGTGGTCGCGGTCAGGGAGTCGGGGATCTCCTGGACGGTCAGGTCCGTCTCGCCGGGGATACACACGGAGGCATCGGCACGGGCACCGGGGTTCAGCAGCACCCCCACTCCCAGGAGCACGACGGATGGTCCGAGCATGAACACCGCGGCCACCAGGACGATCAGCGCCTTCTTCACAGTCAGATCACCTCCGGGTTCCCTCAGCGCAGGGGGTTGTCGAGCTGGGAGAGCCGCAGCAGATAGCAGCTCTCACCCGGTGGGCAGGCGATAAACACGGTGAACGCCACCGCATGCTCCGAGGCAACAGGTTCGTTGTTCCAGATGCCGTCTCGGTGGCGGGTGCCCTCGATCGTGTAGGCGATCGCACCTGGGGGTAGCTGCCCGGCCTGGGTCTGCTCGACCGCCTCAGCCCACGCCTCGGGCACGAATGCGTTCTCGATGCTCAGGTGTTGGGTGGTGGAGTATTGGCGCAACTCGACCCATGACTCCTGGGCGGGGAGGTAGGTGGCAATGTCCGAGGCCAGACCGGCCTGTTCGGCACCGGTGGGATCACCCACAGCGAGGATCACGCTGGTGTAGTCCAGGGGCATGAACCCCGAGGCGGTATCCCAAGCGAACAGCGTCTCCGCGACGTTGCGGGCGAAGGTCTCAGCATCAGTGGAAGCAGGCACGCTCGACAAAGACGGTGGCGTGCTCGGCTCCGGATCATCCGGTGCGGTGACCACCGGCCCAGGCGAGACATCGCCGCTGTCGTCGTTGTGGGTGCCGGGGGTGGGTGCCGGTGGGCCGGTGATCAGCCCGTAGAGACCGACCCCGGTTACCAGCAGCAGGATGATTCCTGCGGCCAGCGCGGCGATGAGTCGCCGACGGATACGGGGCTGGGAAAGATCGGGAGTCTTCATACCCACCAGGTGCACCACCGCCACCCCTGCGGCAGCCCGGTCAGTGCAGGCGATGGTTAGAGGGCGTGTAGGTGCGCCCGGACTGGGGCGGGCTGGCCCTGGTCTGGAGTGTTGCGGTGGTGGGCGGTGCGGAGCTGATCGGCGAACCTGCTGGTGCCCTCAGCGGTGGTTAGGAAGGACTCGATCTGCTCTTCGGTTAACTCGGTCGCCAGGTGGTCAGCGTCGTAGTGGGTCCACCAGTGGGCCAGTTCGCCCCAGGTGAGGAGGAATGCCCGGACCGGATAGCGTGTCGGCTCGCCGTCGTCATTGGTCACCCGCGCGGGGCGGGGTGTGCGCTTGGTGGCCTTGGCGTTCTTGGCCCGGGTTAGGGCCTCGGCGGCGAGTTGATGCAGGTCCGCTTCCCGGTGTTCCTGGGCGGCCTCAGCCGCAGTGCGGATGACTTCGTAGACCGGATGCACCGGGGCGCCGGCGTCGATGCGCTCCAGTTCGGCGGTGACCTTTTCGCGTAGCTCGGCTGGTTGTGCTGGGTCTTCGGCGATCTTCTGGAGGTAGCCGATCTTCTCCAACGTGGTGTGCGAGGCTCCGCCAGGGATCATGGCCGCCGCCTGTTGCCGTGCCTCGCCGAGAGCTTGTGACGGTCCCGCAAAATTTGCGGGACCGTCATCGTCGGGCTGATTCTCCGAGCTGAACTGGGTTGCTGCTTTCCTGCGGTCGGCGTCCTCGGCCATCAACACCCTCAGCTCGCGGTAGAGGGCGGCGGCCTCGGTCTGGGTGAGCGGCTTGTGCAGGACGTTGTCGTCTTGTTCGGCCAGCAGGTGCCCCAGCCGGTCGGAGATGCCCGAGCGGACCCAGACGTTGACTTTGCGCCAGCCCAGGGTCTTGATCGCTGCCAACCTCCTGGCCCCGCACACCAGCGCTCCTTCGGGGGTGATGGTGATCGGCTGCAAGAGTCCTTCGCGGTCGATGGAGGCGGCGAGTTCGTTGATGTCGCCCAGCTCGGTGCGGTGCCTGGTCCCGACATGGATCGCTTCGATGGTGCGTTCCAGCTCGATGTAGCCTGCCGGTGCGTTCATGGGGAATCACCCCCACCGCGCTGGGGCTCGCGGCGGTGACTCCCATGGCGGTAGTTCCCGGTGGTGGGTGCGGCGAGGGAGATGGTCAGGATGAGGTCGTCATCGCGCAGCAGCGCCGGCAGGGACTCACCGATCACCAGGCGAAGCAGCACACCCCGCCCCGCGGTGGTGGCGGCATAGGCCGGGTGCGGGTTGCCCAGCAGCGCCTTCAACAGTGCCGACCACGAGCGGCCGGGGATATCCAGTAACGCCCGAGCGTGCTTATCGCGGCGCAGGGTTTCGTAGGCGGCCTGGCGGGCCCCGGTCTTGGTCAACACCGCGCACGCGTGCTCGATCCCGGCCCGTGCGGTGGCCGGGGGCCAGTCCAGCAGACTGAACAGCGCGATCGCGTCCTCCATCGCCGAGGATGCCGAAGTGCATGCCCGAGACGAGGCCAGGGAATCGGTGTCCTCATCGCGTGTGGCCGGGGTGTCGTCAGTGACGTGGAAGGCCGGGTGGTAGTCGGTCAGGGGGTTCTCTCGGTCGGAGAACCGTTCAGGGTCGTGGAACGCCGCAACATGGGGACGCCTGGCTTGGTGGACTGAGCACAGCAGTCCTTGGGCGCGCGCCTCGAAGATGCACGTGATCCGCACCGCATGGGTGATCACCGCCCACGGATCACGTGCCTCACGAGTCGCGCGGGTCCGCATCACATCGAAGGCCGCAGTCGCGGCCTCCCACGGGTCCAGACCGTGTTTCCTGGCCAGCGGCTCGTATTTCTGCGCCGCATAGCCCATCAGCTCCGCGGCGCCCGGATCGTGGGTCCATGCTCCAGGTCCGGCGGCGTGGAGACGATGCAGCAGAGACCGCAGGCCCTCGCTGGTGCTGAAGTCCTCACCACCCTCACCGTCAGGGATGTCTCGGGCGGTGTTGCTTGTTGTGCTCATGGTTGGGGCACCTCCTGGCAGACAGGTGCGCGCGGCTGCCACGACTGGGAGCTCGTGGTCGTTGCTCTGGGGTCGCATGGGTCATCACCGGCCTCATGCCCTCCCGACCGCAGAACGGGTCGGAGACTGGCCGGCGTGACCGCGACCGAAAGCCTGCAGCGGCGGCAAATGCTTGGCCCGTTCGCCCAGGTGTGTGGCCCCGGCGACCATCGGGGCGCGGGCTTTGCGGGCGAGTTCAGTCTCGAAGTCGATCCCGCGACCGGCCAGGCTCGCCGAACCCCGGGCGATCAGATCACTGGGACGCACCCACGCCACACCACCACCGGCACGCCGCTCATGGGCGGCATGCTTCGCCTGGTCGCGTTGGATGCGGGCAGCCTGCACCGCCTCCGGGGTACCGGCGGCTTCCGGCGACCTGGCCTTGCCGTTCTGCGACCCCGGTACTGGTTGCCGGCGGGCGTTCAGGCCGCGCGGACCATGGGGGTCGTGCGGATGGGACCGCTGCTGGTGTTGGGGCTGTGGGTTCATGACAACTTCTCCTTCTCGCTCGTTTGCTCGTTCTGTTTCTCGGGGTCTGATGCCTCGGGTGGGTCGGTTGCGGTGAACCACCGGCCGACCGTGCTGGGATGCACCGCCAGCTCGCGGGCGATCTGCTTGTTCGACCAGCCCTCATCGCGCAACCGGGCAGCCTGCGTCCGCCGATCCACCACGCCATTGGCGTCTCTGCTATCCGCTGGTGGCGATTCCGGGTCCCCGCCACCTGCGATGGAGGTGACCGGCTCAGCGCTTTGAGTCGGCTCCGGCGCGGCCTCTGTTGTGGGCAGCGACGCGTGCTCTGGTGCAGACGGCTCGGGAAGCACCGGCTCGGTGGGAGGCTGCGATGACCCCGCGACTGGTGAGGGTGCCCGCGTGCCGGTCGTGGGGGTGGTGTGTTGGATCAGCACCACGGTCAGGTGTGTGATCGATAGCAGCACCACCGGTGGCACCGAGGCCACCGCGGCGGCCAGTACGGCGGGGACGTCGCTGTCGGCGGCGACGATCGCGTGGATGGCGTTGGCGGTCACCGAGATCGCCGCCCCGCCGATCAGCAGCGCCCACGGATACCAGGCCGCCCGCTGCCCGGCCAAAGCGACCACCGCGACGGTGGCGACAACGATGATGCCGTCCACGATCAGCGGCCAGGCCCAGGCCTGTCCGGCCCCGATTCCCGAGCGCTGGGCCAGATCAGCCAACGCGGTGAAGCTCAGCCAGAACGCCCCGAGCGCGATCACCACAGTGCCGGCCACCGCGGTGGAGACCGCCCACCGGTGCCCGGTCGTGGCGCGTCTTACCGGTGCGTTCATGACAGCCCCCGGTAGACCGGCACCTGCCCAGTCTTCGAGGGCGAGCGGTGTGGCACGTACTCCGGACCGGGACCCTCGCGCTGTACGTCACCGGTGGGTGTGGTGTTGGTGGTGGGGGTGTGGACGGTGCGGTAGGCGCTGCGCACGGTGCGGGTGACCTCGCGCTCGCTCAGCCCGGCCTGCCCGCCGGCGGCGGCCAGCACATCGAGCGCCTCCGAGGGTGCCAGACCGTTTTCGGCTAGGCGGCACGCGGCCCAGAACACGCCCCGGTTCCGCTCACCCTCAGCCCGCTGGGCCACCCACGCCGCCAACCGCTCAACGTCCGCCTCTGGACTCTGACCCGGTACACGCGTTGGTCGGCGCGGCATCGTTGGGCGGGGGTCGAGGAAGTCACGCAACCGGCCCGAGTCGACCACACCGGCCGGGCCGGTGTTGATGCTCCGGATCCGGTAGAAGGCCTCGGTGCCGTTGACGGTCCGGCGTGAGGGTGGGGCGATGATGTAGCCGCCCTCGCCACGGAAGTCGATCCCCGCCCGCGCCGCCTGCCACGACCGCTGCTCAGTGTCCGGGTCTGCCGGGAAGTAGGCGTGCAGCCCGCCCGAGGGAGAGTGGGCCAGCAGCTCCCACCCTGAGACCAGTCCGGCCCGCTGGGCACGAGCGAACGCCTGAGGGCCATCGGCGGGGCCGTGGACGTCCACATCGACCACCACGACCCCGGACGCCTGCCCGGTGGGGATGCCGATGTTCGCACGAGGATGCTGCTGCCACCACGCCGTGACCTGCTTGGGGTTGGTGGTGGCGTCGTGGAAGCCACGGGTGGTGATCGGATGCTTTCCGCCCGGGGCGCACGGGAACACCGGCACCCCATTGCGGGCATAGGCAGCAGCCGCCGCACCCGGCGGCCAGGCCTCGCTGATCCGCTCCGCGGCGGCCGTGAACGCACCGTGTTCGGCCATCACAGCCCCCGCCCTGCGCTCTGCGTCACCCTGGCGGGCCCGCGTGCGGGCACCTGTGTCGTGGGTGGCCTCGCATGCCCAGTCGAAGGAGCCGAGCGGTCAGGTGCTTGACGCGTCGTGGTCTCACGGGTCAGGCCTGGCGGGGTGCCATCGGACACCTGAGCGGTATCAAGTTGGTCCAGAATCTCCGAGGCGGTCTTACGCACCCGTTCCCCGGTGGCCTGTACTACCTCCGCCGGTTCCTTGCCATCGACCTGGCTCGCCCAGGTCGAGACGTACGGGATCGTGTAGCTGGTGGTGTCCATTCCGTGTGCAGCGCCGATCATCAGTGCCACCGACTCGGCCTCGACCTCACCGATCCCGCGATGCTGGCGGGCATCCTCAGCATCGGGCCCGTGCATGAGGACGTGAGCCAGTTCGTGGCTGAGAGTTTTCGTCTGGGCGGCGGGGTCCATGTTCTGCCGGACCGCGACTGTCTTGGCGGTGTAGTCGGTGAGTCCGTTGGCGCCGTGGATCATGCCCTCATGCGGCACCGACACCAGCTCGAACCCCGCGGCCTGGACCTGCTCGGTGAGCCCGTTCCACAGCCCGGCCGGGGCCTCACCCTCCAGCAGCTTCGGCGCCGTAGGCTCAGGGATCGGATCACCCTGAGTCTGGGTCACGTCCCACACATACGCCGGGCGCACCCCCACCATCCGCGTGCGCACCACCTCACCGGCCCGTGGCTTCTCACCCTTGCCCAGGCGCCGCCACGAGTCCGCGTCCTGTGGTGTGGCGGTGGCGAACCGGCCGGTCACCGGGGCGAGAATCTGATAGCCCGGCTGGCCTTTCTCAACCTGGCGGCCGAGCTGTTGCCACTGCCGGTAGCCGGCCACATGCGAGGGCAACGGCTCGGGCACCCTGCCCTGTTCAAAGGCCTCGGCGTGGGCTGCGAAGATCAGCACAGTGTTGTTGAAGCTGCGCGAGCGGAACTGAGCGGCGAACGTCATCGCCGCCGCCCAGTCATCCCCGGACACAAGCTGCTCAACCGCGCCGGTCAGCCGCTGGTGCAGCTCATCGAGCTTGGCCTCCCGTGCGGCCTGCGTCTCGTGCGTTGATCGCCTCGCCATCATCCGCCTCCCTCTGGCAACCCGGCCCCATCAGTAGGGCCGCTACAGTTGCCAGGTGCGTCAGGAGAACCAGGCGTGTGGAGAAACGGTCAGCGAACAAACCAGTCGGTCACGTCGCCGCCAGGAACACCCCGATGCGCCTGACGTGAACTATCTGGCATACCAACCAGACGCCGGCCAGAAGTCCGTTCCGTCGAAAGTCCGGGTTCTGACCGGACGTCAATGTCCGATCGCCGGACGTCTCACCGGGTCTCGCTCAGACTCCGGTACTCGCGCGGACTCAAGCCGGTGCACTCCTTGAACGCATCATGGGCGCGCGAGCGACTACGCCACCCCGCAGCGCGCCCGGCTTCGCTGATCGGAGCGTCGGTCTCCCGTAGCAGCCTCGCCATCTCCGCCACTCGTAGGCGAGTCTGATACGCCCGCGGAGTTAGTCCGAAGGCGTCCGAGAACACTCGGCTCAATTGCTTCGGAGACAGATGGACCATCGCGGCGAGTTCGTCCAGTGACCAAGAGCGGGGCGGATCATCGCGCAGCAGATCGCGTACCCGCGTGGCCTCCTCACGCATCGGCACGAACCGACGATGCCTCGGAACAGTCAGCCGTGCCCGCGCTCGCTGCGTCGGGGAGAGCCGCATCGGCGAGACCTTCACATACGGGGCGATCACATCAGCAATCGAGAACCACAGCGCCTGCATCCTGTTGAACCGCGCCGTGTATGCCCCGTCAACGCTCAGCCGCACCAGCTCGTCCAGCCACGGCATCAACAGACCCACACGATCCACACCAAGACTCAGAATCTGAGCCGGTTCTGAGTAGACCGTCTTGGCGAACCCCACGGCATCGAGCCGATCATGGAGGACATCGGCGTACTGCCAGAACAAAAGGTCGAGTACATAGTCGGTATCGAGATAGATCGTGGTGACCGTGACCTGCCCCTCTGGCTCCGTCCCGGCCAGCACATGTGCGCCCAGCAAGACGACATCGCCGAGACTGACCGGGCGCTGTCCGAACTCCGAATAGATGATCGCTGAGCCGTCCCGCACCACGATGATTTTGATGCAGTCATACGTGGTCGGACCGGCAGGGCAGTGCAGCGAGCAGTTGCGCACAACCAGTGGCTCAAAACCCCCAGGCACGTTGCGATGGACTCATCTGCGACGTGTTATGGCCAGGCGATAAGTCGCGTTCCGATGCTCTCACCGGTGGCGGTCTCGGTGACCGCGGCTCTGAAGTCGGCGCAACTGATCGCTCGGGTGGTGAAGGCGCTTTCATCGGCTGACGGTGCCCATGACCGCCATCGCGCTGTCCTGGGTCCGTCGGGGTCGTAGGTCGGGGGCGGGATCAGATACGCCCCCGCGATTCCGCCGTCACCGGATTCGAGGTAGTCAGGTAGCGCCGTGCGCGCGCGCCCTCGCTGCGAACTCTGGTGCGGGAAGGCTGGGTCTTGCCATAAGCGGGAACCATCAGGACGATGTGAGGCTCTGACTCTGCCGATGATCACCATCTTCGGGCCCCAAACCCCTGGGCATAGGCCCCACCGACGGAACTCTGCAGCAGCCCGTTCGCCCCGGGACCGAGGTCGAACCCCGCACCCACCGGGGCGAATAGCGGGATCGACCCAAAGAGCGGAGACAGCATCACGATCGCTGAGAGGTCGACCACCAGTACGGCGGGGGCAAACGGTGCGGCCCGAGGCGAAGCGGAAATGGACATGACACCACGATAAAACCAACTCGTTGGTTACGCAACCAACGAGTTGGTTGTTTAACTCGGGATTGATACCTACACTACCGTTATGGCCGATTCTGATGCGACGAAGAGAGCCCTACTGACCGCCGGGAGGGCCGAGTTCGCCCGCTCCGGTCTGGCCGGAGGGCGGATCGATCGGATCGCTGCCGAGGCGGGGGTGAACAAGCAACGCATCTATGCCTATTATGGCAGCAAGAACGGGCTGTTCTCCGCCGTGCTGGCCGAAGCCCTCAACGACTTACTGGAGGTAGTGCCCTTCCCCGAGGTGGGCCCACCGGAGCAGATGATCGCCGACTACGTCGAGACCGTGGGTCGCTACCACCGCGAGAATCCCGAGTTCCTGCGACTGCTGCTCTGGGAGGCACTGGAAGCACCAGAATCAGCAGGCGCCTCTGCTGATCGAGTGGGTAAGTACCGCGAGAAGGTTGACGGCTTCGCCATGCGCTTCCAGCTCCCGCACCCAGACGCTGCGCAGCTGCTGCTCGGAGCCATCGGCCTGGCAGCCTGGCCCAACGCTGTCCCCCAACTGACCGCGCTCATCCTCGCAGACCACGGTCCCGACCCCAGCAGCCAGGCTGCTGAATGGGCCGGGGCCGCGGCCGCTGCCATCGTGCAACCTGGTGCATCATGAGTGAACGCATCATCGCCATCACCGGGGCCACCGATGGCCTGGGCAAAGTAGTAGCCACCGCCCTGGCAGCTGACCCCGAGACCCGGCTCATCCTCCACGGCCGCAGCACCCAGCGCCTGGAAGCGCTGCGGACAGAGCTGAGCGCGAACCCGGCGCAGGTTGACACCGTGCGTGCGGATCTGTCCGAACTTGCCCAGGTCCACCAACTGGCAGACGACATCGCTGCCCACACAGGCAAGCTCACCGTGCTGGTCAACAACGCCGGAGTCGGCTTCGGCGAACCCGATGGCACCACCCGTCGTCTGACCGGTGACGGCAACGAACTGCGTTTCGCGGTCAACTACCTCGCACCCTTCGCCCTCACCCAGCGGCTGGTGCCGCTCCTGAAGGCCGGAGCACCAGCACGCATCGTCCACATCGCCTCCATCGGGCAAGCACCCCTGGACTTCGATGACCTCACCCTGGAACATCACTACACCGGACAACTGGCCTACCGGCGATCCAAGCTCGCCCTGATCACCTACGGCCTAGCACTGGCGAAACGACTCGACCCCCAACAAGTCACCGTCAACAGCGTCCACCCTGGCACCTACATGCCCACCAAGATGGTCCTCGACGCCGTCGGCCACAGCATCGACAGCCTCGACACCGGCGTCGCCGCTGTCCTGCGCCTCATCGGAGACCCATTCCTGACCGGTGTCACCGGTCGCTACTACGAACGCACCACCGAGGCCCAGGCTCGACCAGAGGCTTACCTCGCCGAGAACCAGCAGAGGCTTTGGCAGATCAGTGAAGAACTCACCGCATTGCCGGATAGGGACCTCCCAAGGAGCTGACAGCGCCGTCCAGACTCCGATCAACGGAACTACCACGAGGCGACACCGGAAACCGCAATCGACAGACAGACATAGAACGACTGACATACACCGGATCGAGGAGGAAGCCATGACAGATACTGAGGACCAACGCGCCCAGCGGTTCACCCGAGGCAAACAAGTTCTCGATGCCATCGACGGCGAAGCCGGGGCCAAGGTCATTGACTCGTTGGCCGACATCGCACCCGAGTTGGGCCATCAGATCGTCGCCTGGGGGTTCGGCGAGATTTATTCGCGGCCGGCTCTGCAACCCCAGCAACGACAGCTCGTCACACTGGGAATGCTCACCGCCTTGGGTGGTTGTGAACCACAACTGGAAGTCCATATCGGCGCGTCCTTGAATGTTGGTCTGACTCCTCAGCAGATCATTGAGGCTTTCCTGCACGCCGCGCCCTATTGCGGGTTTCCCAAGGCGCTCAACGCGGTAGCCGTTGCGCGCAAAATCTTCACCGAACGGGAACTGTTACCCCTGACCTGATGGTGGGACCGGCGCCGGTCATCTTCACCGATCGTGACCAGAGCAACTGTAGCCCACAGTGCTGCAGGAGCAATCGTGACCGGCACCTACTACTGAGGTAGGGGGCATCGGTCTTCCAGGTCATGGCAGAGCCTCCCATAGGGGCCAGACCTGCCTACGATGGAGAATGGAAGGAGGTCTCCGCGATGGGTCATATCGATCACCGCACTCAGGTTCAGGAATTTCTCAGCTCTCGGCGTGCACGCATCACTCCGGAGCGTGCCGGTCTGCCCGCTTATGGGAGCAACCGCCGGGTCCAAGGACTGCGCCGGGAAGAGGTGGCTATGCTGGCCGGGGTCTCAGTGGACTACTACGTGAGGCTGGAGCGAGGCAATCTCTCCGGAGCCTCCGAAAACGTGCTGCTGGCCCTGGCCGAGGCATTGCAGTTAGACGAGGCTGAGCGGGATCATCTGTTCAGCCTGGCACGAGCCGCCGGTCCATCACGGCAGTATTCGAGGCTCAAGGAGCAGACCACGGTACGACCGGGGATTCAACAGGTACTGGATGCGATAACGGATACCCCGGCATGGGTCCGCAACAGACGGTATGACATCATCGCCGCCAACACGCTTGGTCGCGCCCTCTACTCGCCATTGTTCGAAGACCCACGACGTCCAGTCAACGCCATCCGGTTCGTGTATCTTGATCGGGCCGCGGGTGATTTCTTTGTTGATTGGGAACAGGTAGCCAGTGATACTGCGGCGAAGCTACGGCTTGAAGCGGGGCGCAACCCTTATGACAAAGCCCTGATCCAGCTGGTCGGTGAACTCTCCACACGCAGCGATTCATTCCGGCAAAGATGGGCCTCCCACGATGTGCGATTCCATCGCAGCGGGCTCAAACGCTACCGGCATCCGGTGGCCGGGCGTCTGGATTTGAATTTCGAATCCATGGAGCTGCCCTCGGAACCAGGCCTGCAGTTGAACGTGTTCACTGCCCCCGCAGGGTCTCCGAGCGCTGATGGGTTGAGCCTCTTGGCCTCCTGGGTCGCGACCAGTGAGCCTGCTGAGACTGCCTCAGAAGCGTCTACCCCCGGAAGAGACTGAGCATGTCGAGCTTTACCATAGGCACCGGCCCTAGCCAGAGATTCAAGGGGTCGACCTTGGGCACAGAGGCCCAGGATTCCGCCGCCGAGACCTGACTGCTGTCTTGGCCGCCCAGGACAGCCCATCGGGGAAGTTCCGCTCAGTTGTTATCCTCGTTGCCGTTGCCGTCGGAGTCCTCGTTGTTTCCGGTGGTTTGGGAGAAGGCGTACCGATATTCGCGTCGGTCATCGAAAGGGGAGTCCGGTGATTCCGGGAAATCTCCTGTGGGGTATTCCCCGGCGATGGTGTTCATGTAGTCCAGCCACATCGGCGCGGCCAGAGTGGAGCCGTAGAACTCTTCGTAGTACTGGTCGTTGATGGTGGAGCCGAATAATGAATTGGTCGAATCAGTGAACCGGCCGATCTGCGCGGTGGTGGTCACCCCTTCGGTGGAGCCGACGAACCAGGTATTGGACCCACTCTGGCTGGTGCCGGTCTTCCCTGCCATCGGGAAGGGAGCAGTGCCTCCGGCGATGGACTCTTCGGCGATGTTGATCAGCGTGTCATTGACCTCGGCAACGATATCGGGGTCGAGCACCTGCTCACATTCAATCTCCGGCACTTGGTAATCGTCGCCCCAGGTGTCCGTGATGCCTAGGATTGCGCGGGGTTCGCAGCGTTCTCCTTCGTTGGCGAAGGTGGCATAGGCCTCAGCCAGGGTCATCGGGGAAAGCTCAGTGGCCCCCAGTACCGCTGAGGGGGTCTGGACGAAGTTGATGGGTTCACCATTGGTGGCAGTAGTGATGCCCAGTCGCTCGGTGACATCGTTGATGGCGCATAAGTCCATGTTGTAAGCGGTGTTCACCGTGGCGGTGTTCACCGAGTAGTAGAGGCCGAAGTCGATGGTCATCTCTTGTTCCAGGTCATCAATGACGTTGACGATCGGCCACGTGGCCTCCGCGCCGTCCTGAGCCACCCGCAGGGGCACCTGCCCGCCGTCCACGCAGCTGGCCTGCCACATATCCCCATCCTCGTATTCGGTCATCCCGGCATCGATCACATCATCCATTGACCCGCCGTCCTCAAGCCATGCCACGGCGATGAATGGCTTGAGTGTGGAGCCTACGGGGAAGCCTCCAGAGCCACCCTGCCTGGAATCGACGTTGAGGTTGATGGTGGTATTGCCGCGTTCGGGGTTTTCCTCATCGGGGTCATACTCGGTCGACTGCGCCATGGTCAGCACATTGCCGGTGCCTGGTTCGACCGAAGTTATCGTGGCCACCGCTCCGGAAGAATCTGCCGCAGGCACCGTCTCCTGGACCGAGGTCTCGGCCTCCAGCTGGGCATCGGGGTCCAGAGTGGTGGTGATTTCTAGGCCCCCGCGCAACAGCAGCTCCTCCCGCTCTTCCGGGGTGTCTCCGAAGGTTTCGTCGGTGAGGATCATGCGCTGGACATAGTCACAGAAGTAGTGGGCGAAATCGGCAGAGATGCACCCCTGGTCTGCTCCCTGGATGTTCAAATCTAATGCGGAGGTCACCGCCTGGTCGTGCTCGTCCTGGGTGATCATCTCGTTGCGCAGCATCGCTGAGAGCACTACGTCCCGGCGCCACTGCGCCGCCTCGGGGTTCGTCGCTGGGTTGTAACCGTTGGGGTTCTGCACCAGTCCAGCGAGGGTGGCGGCTTGGGAGAGATTCAGCTCTGAGGCGCTCACACCCCAGAGGTATTGGGCAGTGGCCTCGACCCCGTAGTTGTTGCCTCCGAAGAACACGATGTTCAGATAGCCTTCCAGGATCTCCTCTTTCGTCATCTCTTGTTCGACTTCGATGGCAAGTCTGGCCTCATGGACCCGGTCAGCAAACGTCGTGGTGTCACCTGAGATCACCAGCCGCTCAGCGCCCCGCAGGTAGTCGGCGTTGAGCAGAGTCTGACTCACATACTGGTGAGTGATGGTGGAGGCACCCTGACGGGTGTCGTTGGTCAGATTGTTCGCCGCAGCTCTGGCCAGAGCACGCACATCGGTGCCGTTGTGCTCATAGAACCGCTCATCTTCTATGGCGATGATCGCGTCCTGCATGACCGGGGCGACCTGCTCCAGCTCCACCGGGTCGCGGTTCTCCGCATAGAAAGTGGCAATTTCGGTTTCACCATCACGGGCATAGATCGTCGAGGGCACGCTGATGGGCTTCTCGCGCATCTCCGGGGGGAATTCGTCCAAGATGTCAGAACCTAGAGAAGCAGTTGCCCCGCCGGTGGCCGCCACCGGCAACAGCAGTCCGGCAGTCAGAGCGCCGCAGAGTGCGCTGACGCCGAGGAAGCTGAGGATCTTTCCCATGGTGGTGGCCGTATAGCGGGGCGCGGAGGGAGGGGTGCTCATCGGTTAGGGGTCTTTCCGGAAACGGCATGAGGGACATCATCTGTGAGCCGAAATAGCTTCAGATGTGGTTGTAGTGAATCTGGAAGGGCAGTCAGGGAAGAAGAGCCTCGTTATCCAGGTATTGGCAGGGCCTCCCACATCGAATGTGGTCCTGGCCGGTCTACGCGCCGCTTTTCGGGGACTGCCCTGATGCTCTTCCGCCTACCGGGCCGGTGGTTTCTGACCCTGGGACTGGCATGGATGCTGGTAGGCCCACTGGTGGGGGTCATAAGCCACACCCATGTCTCCTGGTCGATGTACCCGGTTTTGGTGGGGATACATCTTCAGGTTCCGGCTCGGTTATAGAAGCTTCATAGGGGGCCCTCTTCAGTGTGAACGTCTTCGATCAGGCAGTGTCGAGCGGTGCGGCCAGGTTCATCAATGAGTCGAGGAGCTCCTGAGAAACAGAGGCTGGTGATCCCGGTACTGACAGGGCCTGCCTCTTTCCTGTGCAGGTGCATAGCGTCATGAGCATGGCTCAGTCGGAAAGGCACCGGTCCATCGTTGATGCCCTCTCTCAGAAGCGTCGACACCCCTTCGCGTTCATGGGACTTCTGCTGGTGGGATTGCTGCTCACCGGCGGGCTCTATGCCGCCGCGACAACGGTCAACCAAGTCCAGGGGTCAAACGTCGCTGATGGTTATTCGGCTGAGCAGGTTGAAGAGGGCGAACGTCTGTTTGTGGCCAACTGCGCAACCTGTCACGGCATGAACGCCGAAGGCACCCCGGAGGGACCACCGTCCCTGGTGGGTGTGGGGGCGGCCTCTGTTGATTTCCAGGTCGGGACAGGGCGTATGCCCATGCAGATGAGTGGGCCTCAGGCACGGGCCACTGACCCGGTGTTCAATGATGAGCAGATTGCCCAGCTCGCCGCTTACGTCGCCTCCCTGGGTGCAGGGCCTGCTGTGCCGGATGAGGAATGGCTGGACACTGATCAGGGTGACCCTGCAAGGGGCGGTGAGCTTTTCCGGATCAACTGCGCGATGTGCCACAACGCCGCCGGAGCAGGCGGTGCGCTGACTGGAGGTGCCTATGCACCCAGTCTGCAGGGTGTTGAGGGCAGGTATATCTATGAGGCGATGCGGACTGGGCCTCAGCGGATGCCGGTGTTCAATGAGGCCAATATTCCGCCCTCGGATACCCGCGACATCATCACTTACCTAGAGACTCTGGACGAGCAGGGAAGTCCGGGAGGATTCTCACTGGGTTCCTTGGGCCCGGTCTCCGAGGGGTTGCTGATTTGGACGCTCGGGCTGGCCTTGATCATTGCCGCTATGGTCTGGCTGACCTCTCGATCCTCGTGAATCGACGGGAGGAGGTGCGTGTTGACTGAGAACCCTGATACCGCTGCTGCCGGGCGCGGTCAGCAGTCTTCTGAGGCTTAGGTGGGGGCTCTGTCTTGTCAGGCCGATCAAGCCAAGAACTGAACGTGTGCGGCGACCGGTGACCAGAATCAACTACGCGAGCATGCCCGCAAGCCCGCACTTGGGCACCTTGAAGGACTCAGGAACTTGCTGAACACACGCATGATTACCCGCCCACGACACACGGTCTTTGACCGATATCTTCGAAGTGACTTTCACCTCCCGAGACATGTCCTCCACGTTCCCCGTCCCACTCCTCACATAATTCTCAGATACGCCCTAGGTCCCGTAGGGCATTTTTGCGGGTTTTGAGTTTCCCTGGTCGCTCTTGTTCCCCTTGACCCTAGCGGCAGCGGGCTTGTTCTCCATGCTCTTCTCTGACCCTTCTCCTGGTGCGGCCGTGGTGACCTGGCCACCTAGCACCTACAAACCATATGGCAAGTGATCGAGAAGGAGTGATTGCCTCGACGCTACGCCGAAGGTAGGACCCCTTCCTCCGCGTGGCTACCCCTACTCTCGACTTGTTCTTGGGCGTCGCCTTGGCTTCCATTGGGCAAATCCCACACCCAGCAGAGAAATGGCGCCTCCGATGATGGCAAGTGTGGGCGGTAGTTCGCGGAGAAAAAGCGCTGACATGGCAACAACGATCGCGGGCACAGTGAGTGCGCATGCTGCCACTCGCCCTGCAGGGAAACGTGTCATGGCATAGCCCCAGAACCAGAAGGCCAGCGCGGTAGGACCTATGCCCAAGTAAAGAGCAGCGATAAGTGTGCTGGGTGAAGCGACTGAGACCTCGGTAATGGTCTGCCCGAGGAAGGGAAGCAGTGACACAGCACCTGCGGTGCACCCAAGCCAGGTAGCAGTCAACGGGTTCGTTTCTCGCAGTGCGAGCTTCTGCACCAGAGTACCTCCTGCAAAGAGGAACGCAGCCAGTAAAGCCAGCAGAATCCCCGCAACGGCCAACTCTCCAGTGCTGCCGGCTGCTGTGATGAGTCCTATACCCATCAGAGAGATGATCATGCCTACCAGAAGGCGTCCAGAAAAGCGCTCGTTAAAAACCAGCGCCGCTCCTATCGCCACCAGCAATGGGTTCACATTGACAAGCAGGGACACCGTCCCGGCATCAGTGAAATGGTGTGCCCAGTTGAACACCACCGTGTAGAGAGCGAACCACAGAATTCCATAGACGGCCGCGAAAATAAGTGCTTTGCGGTTAGGCAGATGCAGGGAAGCCCGGCGGAAGACGGCAAGTAAGACGGTGAGAACGACCACCCCCGCCACCAGTCGTAATAATGCCAACGGAATCGGTGAGAGCTCTGGAGCCACTCCACGGGCCAGGACGAAGGCTGAGGCCCACATGATGACAGTGCCGATGATGGCACCCACGGCCAATATCTGGGTAGGTGCTTGGTTCTTCGCTTGTTGGGTCATAGCACCCATCCTGCGAGACACATGGATGCAGAACAAGCGAATATTTGTGCCTATTCACTTAGTAAATCTGTACAATGTGATTGTGCTTGATCTTCATCGACTACGGATCTTCCGGGCAGTTCTCACTGAAGGGACTGTCAACGGGGCAGCAGCAAACCTGCGATACACATCATCAGCGATCAGCCAGCAGCTCCAGACCCTCCAGCGCGAGACTGGTGTCATTCTGCTGGAACGCAAGGGACGCCGGGTCGCGCTCACCGCAGCAGGGGAACTGTTCGCGCAGAAAGCCGAGGAGCTCCTTGCGCACGCTGCAGAAGTCGAGGACTTCGTCGCGGATCTCAAGCGTGGCAGGACAGGGACACTCACCGTGGCGCATATCGCCTCCATAGGGCCGACCTGGATCCCCACTATCGCTGCGAACCTTGCTGAACAGTACCCTCAGCTCAGCCTCAATCTCCGACTGTGGGAAACGTTACGGGCCTCCGGCGCCGAAGCTGATGTCGAAATATACGTTGACTATGCAGGAGTCCGCGAGCTGCCGGACTACCATTCCATTCAGCTATTGAACGAGCCATATGTTGCAGTAGTTCCCGCACACCACTGGGCAGCGGAACGTGACGAAGTAGCACTTCAAGACCTTAGGGAAGAAACCTGGGTCGACAACGATGTGACCAAGGGAATCTGCCGACAGGTTCTGCTGGATGCGTGCGCTTCCCGCGGTTTTACCCCAGCGTTCCGCCTTGAGACTCAAGACTATGCCTCTGCGGTGGCCTTCGTAGAGACCGGGAGCGGAATCACTGTGCTTCCCCGCCTGAGCTTCGACAGTGTCCGCGCCGATGACCAGAGAGTAGCTGCAGTCCCCGTGGTCGATCCTGCACCCACGAGAACTCTCGCCGTCCGGTACAAAAAGAACCTGGCCGGACAACCAGTCATCAAGCACCTGCTGAATCTCTTAGAGGAAAAGATCGACGAGTTACCGACCTAGAAAACTCTCAATAGCTCGTCACTGTCTGCGGGCCTGGGCGAGGGCGGCTGAGCTTAAGGGCGTCCCAGTCAGCAGAACAGCCGCAGCCACAGTTGCAGCGACTTTTGCAGGCTGTGAGGATTGAAAGTGGCTGGTCTGGGACTGGCTGGCAGGGTGGGTACCGGCCGTTCCGCCCCGTGATCGTGGCTCATTTGCGACCTGGCTCCGATGGATGCCCTTCGTGGGACTTGCCCGACCACCGGGGTGGTCGGCCGGCACCTGCCCGGCCCACTCCGGTGACTTGACCAGAAGGTTGTCCGCCGACTGACGGCGTGACTCGTCACAGTGCTGTTCCGAAGTGACCTCTCCCCGGACTGGTACCGGCCGACAGCGGCCAAACCACATCCGCTACAGAGAGGAACGAAGCCATGCCCGCTGCATCTATCGTCGCGCATTCACGCTCGTTTGTCGTCGGCGTCGATACACACGCCCGCCACCACGTCTATGCCATCATCACCACGGCCGGTGAACTGCTCGATACCCGCCAGTTCCCGACCACCAACGCAGGCATCAACCGGGCGATCGCTTGGGCGGGTCGTCGCACCGGTGGTGATGCTGAGACACTGTGGGTAATCGAGGGGGCCGCCACGTATGGGGCCGTGCTCGCCGGGACTGTCAGCGCCGCAGGGTACGAGGTCGCCGAGGCCACCCAAATGAGTGCTCGAACCCGCCGCGGTATCGGCAAGTCCGATGCGTTGGACGCCCACCGGATTGCTGCCGCTGTCCTCCCGTTCACTGAGGAGCAGTTGCGCCGCCCCCGCCTGAACGAAGGAGTCCGGCAGACCTTACGCGTGCTCGTCTCAGCTCGGGAGACGATGACCGATGAGCGCACCCGGATGGTGAACACCCTGACCGCGCTGTTGGGCGCCAACGACCTCGGGAGAGACGCACGCAGGTCACTGACCGGCACTCGGATCGCGGAGGTGTCCCGGTGGCGTTGCCGCGATGAAGACCTTGCCCTGTCTATCGCCCGTTCTGAGGCAATCCGGCTAGCCCAGCACATCATCGAACTCGATGACACCCTCACGAAGAATCTCGCTCAGATCCGAGAGCTCGTCGAGGTCAGCGAAGCCGCCCCACTGCTGGCAGAGAAGGGGTTCGGGCCGGTCACCGCAGCGATCTGCCTCACCACGTGGTCGCATCCCGGCAGGGTGAGTTCAGAGGCCGCGTTCGCGTCTCTAGCTGGGGTCAACCCGATCCCGGCATAGTCGGGGAACACGATCCGGCACCGCCTCAACCGCGGCGGCGACCGACGCTTGAACAAGGCCCTGCACATGGTCTCGATCAACCGGATGGCCCACGACGCCAAAACCCGGGCCTACGTCGAGAAACGAGCCAGGGAAGGACGAACTGTCAAAAAGAGATCCGCCGATGCGTCAAGCGATACCTCGCCCGCCGCGTCTACCGGACACTCAACGCAGCGACCCCGCTCCCGAGCACTGCTTGACATCTATAGAAGGGTCACACGGCACCCCGTTGGGGAGCAAAGTAGCGACGCCCACTTTGTTGTGATTATGCGCCTATGACCTATCGTGAAGCAGACGCGCGAAGGTCGGGCACTGCCCAGCATCGTACTGATCCCTACCGCTGTGCCCGACACAGTCGAGGTCGACCAGTATGCGCCGCTTGTGCAGCCGGAGCGTCTGTGGATGAAGACGTCACTCCGGGCCAGCGGAAGATGCGTCTACTGCTACGGCTGATCGGCGGCAGCGATCAGCCTCCGGTGGATGGTCGAGCCCCAGGTCTCGGTGATCGACGCGGTCAACGTGGTGAGGACGGATGAGATCGTGTCGTGGGCGTCGTCGTGGAGGGCTTCGGCGACGATCAGGACCTCGCTGCTGGTCTCACGGACCGCGGAGGTCGCGCTCTGCCGGTGTGTCCAGCGGCGTGCGTGGGCCTGCCCGGCGTCGTCGGCGAAGATCACCTCACCTCGCGCAGGGTGTTCGATGTCGCCGTTGAACGCCGCATACCGCTCCGAACCCACGGCGGACCGCACCGTCAGGTCCCCACTGACATGGGCGAGGTCGAACACCGCGATCGGCACCGCGTGGCTGATAGAGACGTGATTGCACAGATCAACCAGCGGATGGATACGTGGCAGGTCTCCGGTCTTGTTCAGGCGACGCAGCAGCGACTCGGCGGCGCACCGATACTGTGTCGGCTTCAACCCCATCTCCGAGAATGCGTGACGCCATGCCTGGATCTCGGGGAACTCGCTGAGCCGCTCAGCTTCAAGCCGCTGTCGTGCGGTGGCCAATAGTCGGGGCAGGTGGTGACTGACGTCGGCGGTCGCGGTGATCCGGTCGGCATGGATCACCGCGGTCACCAGACTCGGATGCCTGGTGGTGATCTCGGACGCGTAACTCAACTGCATGCAGGCAGTCCCTCCTCGGCGGTGTCGCAGGTACCTTCATCTATTCTTCTGCTACTTGGCATACCAGTGAGTGCCAAGCTCGCAGTAGAATGGTGTGCCAAATGACCGGTTCCGATTTCCTCCAACTTGACCCCAGCCAGACTCCCCGCAATGGACGAACGGCGTGGCTGGCCGAGCGACTGCGTGCTGCGATTACCGACGGCACCCTCGGAGTTGGCGCGAGACTTCCGGCAACCCGTGTTCTGGCGGCAGATCTCTCGATGGCACGCGGCACGGTCGCTGAAGCCTACAAACGGCTCACCGAGGAGGGCCTGCTGGTCACCAACCAGGGAGGCGGCACCACGGTCGCGGACCTTCCGGTTAGTGCTGCGACCCCGCCTCTGCCTCACCTAAGAGAGGCTTCGCCCGAGCAGCCCCTCCTGGAGGTCTCCTCCGGGATGCCCGATCTCACCTCGTTCCCGCGTGCGGCGTGGCTGAGAGCCGAACGGCAGGTGCTCGCCACCGCAGGCAGCGAAGAGCTCGGCTACGCGGACCCGCAAGGTGCGCACCGCCTCAGAGTTGCGCTTGCAGGCTGGTTGGCGCGCAGCCGGGGTGTCTCAGTGGCTGCTGACCGGGTGATCATCACCGCAGGGGTGACCGGGGCGCTGAGCTTGCTTGCACAGGTGCTTCGCGACCGGGGCGTTGCCACCTGCGCGATCGAAGACCCCGGGGCTGATGGGAACCGGCGCATCCTCGACTACTGGATGGATGACATCACACCGGTGCCGGTGGACGAGCACGGTCTGGACGTCACCGGTCTCGCTGGAACCGGGGAACGAGCCGTCCTGATCACCCCAGCCCACCAGTTCCCGACCGGGGTAGTGCTCTCGCCCCAGCGACGACGTGAGCTGCTGACATGGGCCCAAGAGGTCGACGGGCTGGTGATCGAGGATGACTACGATTCCGAGTACCGCTACGACCGGACCCCGGTCCGGGCGGTGCACGCGGGGGCACCCGAACGCGTCGCCCATATCTCCAGCCTCTCCAAGGTCCTCGCTCCGGCTCTGCGACTGGGCTGGCTCATCGCCCCCCAAGCCCTCCACGATGAGCTGGTGCGCAAGCGGTGGGCAACCGATCTCGGCTCACCCGCATTGCCGCAACTGGCTCTGGCCCAGCTGATCGAGTCCGGGACGCTGGAACGCCACCTAAGGTCTCTGCGACTCCGCCACCGTGAGCGCCGCGACGCAGCAGTCGATGCCATCGAACGCTCCCTGCCCGGCTGCGCGATTGAGGGCATCGCGGCCGGTCTGCATCTCGTCGTTCGTCTTCCCGAGCACCTAGACGACGCCGAGATCACGGCACGTGTTCGTCAAGCGGGTATCCAGGTCCAACCGCTCTCACAACACCGCTTCAATCCAGGTCCGCCTGGGCTGGTCATCGGATACGGGCCACACCCGATCCCACGGCTACAACAAGCCATCAAGAGCATCGGGGAGGCCATTCGCCCGCTGCTACGGCAGCGCTGAACTGATAGGACTCGGTGAGCAGCGGCTACTGGCTGGTGAGCGCAAGCATCCCGGCAAGGACCACGAATGAGACTGCGAAGGCCCGGCTGATCCAGTGCATCACGACCGGTTTGCCGATGACGTACTGTCGCACCCATGCTGCACACAGTCCGTAGACGGCGAAGATCGCCACGGTGATCGCCATGAACACCGCCCCGAGGCCAGCCATGCCAGCAAACGCGCCTGGCTCGTTCGGGTCGATGAACATCGGCAGGAACACGAAGAAGAACACGGTCAGCTTTGGGTTCAGCAGGTTCACCAATACGGCACTGCCGATCGTCCTCAGCACCGTGGGTTTAGTGTCCTCGTTCTCCTCGTTAGAGGGTAGGGCGAACACGCCACTCTGGCGCCAGATACCCCACCCCATGTAGAGCAGATACGCGACCCCAAGCCACTTCACGATCCCGAACGCCACCGGATTCGCGGCCATCACCGCAGCGGCTCCCGAGAGTGCGAGCACCATATGCGGCACGATCCCCAGCGTGCACCCCACTGCAGCCACCAAGCCGCTATGGGCACCGCGCGTCAGGCCGGCAGCGACAGTGAACAGTGCGCCTGTACCGGGCGTGGCCGTCACCACGATCGAGGTCACCCAGAACTCCCACGACACCCCTCCAGTATTCGAACAATTTGGCATACCTGAAAGCGCCAAGCACATCTAGATCGAGTAGTCCAAATTCCGTATGGGCAGAGCAGCGCTACGACCAAACCAGGCAACTATGACGAGCATGGAACGCCCCAGGGCGGGTAGTTGGATGTCTCGGGCACGCAAGATCCTAGGGGGTAAGTGAAGTTCGTCTTCCTACGAAGTCCCAGGTCAGAGGCCAAATCGGGGAGAGAAAATATAGATGGAATTGTGGCGAATACCACATGGCGTATCTGGCAGCCCTAAATACGAGGGCTGCTACGGGCCTAGATCACCCCGTCGAGCTGTAAAAGTGACTTTATCCAGAATGGCTAGTAGTTACTGTTCGCTAGCGTTTCATAATCGTGCGAACGATCAGGTGGCAGGCGAGTGCCGCAGGAATGAGCACTGCGCTACCTAGCGCGCGATCTTTCGTCGTCAGAGGCCGATTGTCGCGGGAGAGTTCTTGGCTGGCTGCTCTTGTCCCGGGGAGCATCACAGGCAGGGCGCTGACTACACCAGCGGTGTATCTCCTGGTCACCGCTGAAGCGGCCAGATGCGTGAAGACATGTCCTTCGAGTCCTGCGGTCACTGCTCGATACAGCTGTGATCTGCCCTCGGTGCGGGCACCGCGGACGCAGGCGAAGCCAACCAGGGTGCCCATCAGTCCCACCGCTGCCCATGATTGCCGAGAGTTCATGCGCAAGGATTCGAAGCCGGTGCGGTCGGCCAGATAGTCGCATGTTGCAGGGAAGGTTGCAGCCTCTTCAACATCGTGTAGCACCCATGAAAGAAAGAGCAGTATCGGCCCTCGACGCTTTCGCGGATATGGCTGCTCTGGTCTCGTCACCTAAGTAGTCTCCCAGAGCTTTCAGTCAGCTTTGAAGCGGGGGAGGCCTAGCAGCGGCACTTCGACGAGCCACGAGGGTCAGTTTCATCGCTACGCCTCTCAAGAGCACACGTCAGCCGTGACGTCGATGACCGGGACTGTGCTACATGGAGTCCAGAACCCTGCCCTCACGGTGTCTGCGGGCGCGTCTCGGTTTCTTTGATGGCCAGTAGTGCTTGGAGTGGGAGAACACCGTTGCCGAGGGCGGTGATCTGTTGGTTCTGTGTCAGTCCGTGTTCAGGGTTGGTGATCCAGCCTGGCGGCAGGCCCATGAACCATTCCACGAACTCCGGCGCTGGACGCGGCACCTCGTTTTCTGTCACGAGCGCTGGGGCTGGTGCTCTCCGTGCGGTGATGTGTTCCCAGCGAGTGATGGCGTGTGCGTATCGTCCCCAGTGTCGAAGATGTTCTCGATCAGGGTGAACAGTGTCTCCGACTCGTCGTTGCTGATCTGCGAGCCAGGTGGCCCGTGCAGGGTGAGGTCGATGATCTGATGCGACAGGGCGATCGTGCCCCGGCGGGCCTTCACCTGGTCCAGGTTCTCCCCGCCGCGGGAGGAATCCGAGGCCAGCGGCGTCCGGAACAACGTCCCTGCGGTGGGCGAGGATGAAGATCCGGAACCGGTGATGTGGTGCGCCGGCCAGTGATGCAGGTAGGCCGATCCATCGTGCATGGAGCCCGAGGTCGGCCAGATCGCCGAGTACGGCGCCCAGTGCCCGAAGAGGTCGAGTTGGCTGGTCTCCCAGACCCCATCGGTCGGGTTCCAGGTTGCGAAGGGTTGTGGTTGCGAGATGGGGGTTGCGGTCATCGGGGGTTGCTCCTTGCATCTGGGGACGTGACGCGCGGGCAGAGAGCAGCCCGCGCACGTTCTCGATCACCACGTACCGGGGTTGCAGCGCCTCGATCGCCTCAGCCATAAACGACCAGAGACCCGAGCGGGTGCCAGGCGTGAGGCCGGCCTGACGACCGACGGTCGAGATGTCTTGACAAGGAAAGCCCCCGCAGAGGATGTCCACCGGCGGAGCGGCGTTCCAGTCGATGGTGGTGATATCGCCGAGGTTCTGAGCGGCGGGCCAGTGGTGGGCGAAGACACGGGCGACGGGGCTATTGAGTTCGGAGAACCAGATCGTCTCGCCGCCGGTGACGTATTCCACGGCCAGATCGAGGCCGCCGTATCCAGAGAACAGCGAACCAATCCGAGGACGGCGATCCGATGGGGAGACAAAGTCGTGCATGAGGGCTCCGGCAGGTCAGTGAAAACCTGGCACCAGACCCCGAACGGAGCCCACACCAGGTAGAACACCTGCCAGGTGCACAACCCTCAGCCATCTAATACCGGAACCGGGCCGGTCGAAGCCCACGAAGTCGGTCCACCGCGGCTCACCAGCGAGCCTGATGTCGAGGCCGCCGGACCCACCTGGCTCCTCGTCGCCGCCTAGACCTAGAGCGGTCACACCTCTTGCAGATCGAGGATGGACTTAGAGCGTGCTCTAAGTTCTAGACTGGTCTCATGGTAGACCACGACGACGAGCCGGAAGGACTCTCGGTCGCTCAGATGGCTGAGACCACCGGAGTGACCGGGTACACGCTGCGCTACTACGAACGCGCTGGACTCATCAGCACTATCCCGCGCACGAGCGGGAACCAGCGCCGCTACCGGGCCACGGATGTCGAGTGGGTGAGGTTCCTGTTGCGACTACGTGAGACAGGGATGCCGATCGCTCAGATGCGCAATTACGCCGTCCTCCGGACCAAGGACGACGATTCGCTGAGGCCTCGGCTGGATATGCTGACCGACCACCACGAGGCGTTGCGACGGCAGATCAAGACGCTTCAAGCCCATGAGCGTGCCCTGCGCTCGAAGATCGCCACCTATCGGCAGATGGTCGCCGACACCGAGAACGAGGAGACCGCCGATGACTGATACCGACCAGATCCGTGCGGCCCGCTTCACCGCGGGCAAGCAGGTGCTGGATGCGATTGACGGTGAGGCAGGTCGGAAGGTCATCGACTCCCTGGCCGACATTGCACCCGAGCTCGGGCATCAGATCGTTGCCTGGGGATTCGGTGACATCTACGCCCGTCCGGACCTGCAACCGGCGCAACGCCAGCTCGTCACCCTAGGGGCGCTGACTGCTCTTGGGGGTTGCGAGGCGCAACTGGAAGTCCACATCGGCGCAGCCCTCAACGTCGGGCTCAGCCCGCAAGAGATCACCGAGACCTTCCTGCACACCTCGGTCTACTGCGGCTTCCCCAAGGCACTCAACGCCGTCGCAGTCGCCCGCACGGTCTTCACCGAACGGGACCTCATACCCGAGCCCGACCCGCTGTAGCAGTGTTATCTCTCCGGTGACGCTCAGGTGGTCGGGTTCTGGGCTGTGGGGGTGATCAGCCTGTGCTCGTAGGCAGCGATGACGAGCTGAGCGCGGTCGCGGGCGTCGAGCTTGGCGAGCAGGCTGCTGATGTGGGTCTTGACGGTGTTGTGGGAGACGGTGAGCTCCCGGGAGATTTCGATGTTGGACAGTCCTCGTCCCACCAGTGTCAGGACCTCGGTTTCCCTGGCGGTGAGTCGTTCTACCTGCATCGGCTTTCTCGGGGCGCGGTGGTCGAGAAAGTGTTCAATGAGGGTGGTCAGGACGTTGGGGGCGAACAGGGATTCGCCGTGATGGACCCGGTGGATGGCGTCGATGAGTTGGTCAGGGCGGGCGTCTTTGAGGAGAAATCCGCTGGCTCCCGCGCGTAAGGCACCGTAGACGTAGTCATCGATCTCGAACATGGATAGCACCAGCACTCGGGTGTGGGCGAGATCTAATGTGTTGGTGATCTGCTCGGTGGCGTGGATGCCGTCACCGTCGGGCATGCGGATGTCCATGAGCACCAGGTCGGGCCGCAGGTCGCGAGCCCGAGTGATGGCTTCGTTGCCGGTTCCTGCTTCACCGACGACAGCCAGGTCAGGTTCACGGTCAATGGCGATACGCAGGCTGTGACGTAGCAGCGTCTGGTCATCGACCAGCAGCAGCCGCACCGTCTCGTCGGATTGGATGGACTCTTGTGCTGTCATGTGCTCTTTTCGGGAAGCTGGGCCAGCAGTCGGAAGCCGTCATCGACCTGCCCGGTGGTCAGGGTGCCGTGGTGGATGGTGAGCCGTTCGTGCAGGCCACGTAGGCCGTTGCCCGTCCCAGGATGTGGCCGCCAATCTGGCACCGGTCCGGCATCGCGCACATCGACACTGACCGCCTCCCCGGTGCGCTGGATAGTGAGGTCTACGGTGGTGGGGCCGGCGTGCTGGAGGGTGTTCGCCAGTGCCTCGCGGATGATCGCGCAGAGGGTCAACTGAACTCCGGGAGCGAGGTCGCCGAGATCGTCCTGGTGGACGGTGATGGTCAGCCCGGCTCGTCGGGCGTGGTCGATGATGCGTGGCAGCTCGGCCAGCGAATCGACAGGTTGCAGTGGTGCTGGGGTCTCGTCGTTGCTACGTAGCAGGGCGAGCATGCGACGCAGTTCGGTGGTGGTCTCTCGTCCGAGGCGTTCAATGTCGGTCAGGGCCCGGCGGCGTTCGGCGTCGTCCTCTTCGCCGGTCAGGGTCGCGGTGGCCGCTCGTACGGTCATCAGCCCCAGTCCGTGGGAGGCCAGATCGTGCAGGTCCCGGGCGATTCGCAGTCGCTCGGTTTGAACTGCTCTCTCCGATGCCCAGGCGGTGAGTTGGTCTTCGTAAATGCGGCGTTGGGCACGGCTGCGCACGAACGCCCAGGTCGTAATCAGTACCGCGGCAGCCACGATGAGTGAAAGAGCCACGATCAGGTAGGGCGAATCCTGCCCCAGGGCGAGTAAGGCGAGCAGGAGCACCACGAGCACGCCGGTGGCGATCAGCCATGCGCGTGAGTCCCGTGAAGGGCGTCCTCGGTGCTCCATACTCATCCATCGTAGAAAGCATGCCTGGTCGTGTCCTCACACCACAGGGTGAGGAGTGCTCGTTACTGACGGTGACACACCCCGGGGTGAGACGAGCGGACCAAGACCACCCTTGGCTGCGATGAATGTGGTTGATAGAGCTGGTGCCATTGACATCATGCTGACCTTCGAACAGTTGACCAAGACCCGAGGTGACCACCAGATCCTCACCGACATCACCTTCGAGGCTCGGCCTGGGAGAGTTACCGGTTTCCTCGGACCTAACGGGGCGGGGAAGTCCTCGACGCTGCGTATCCTGCTCGGCCTGGACCGACCCACCTCAGGTTCCGCCCTAGTGGACGGGAAGCGATTTGCGACCCTGCGCGAGCCTCTGCGCAGTATCGGCGCGGTGCTGGATGGGTCCGGAGCGCACCGCTCCCGCACCGGCCGGGCTCACCTTCGTTGGGTGGCGCGTTCGGCCGGTCTCAGCAACGACCGCGTCGAAGAGATGTTGGAACTAGTTGGAATCGCTGAGGCGGGAAACAAGCGTGTGTCCACCTACTCGCTGGGCATGGGACGCCGACTAGGCCTGGCCGCCGCACTACTGGCCGACCCCGCGGCACTGGTGCTCGATGAGCCGGTCAACGGACTGGATCCCGAAGGCATCCGCTGGATCAGACAGTTTCTGCGCGACCAAGCCGAGGCCGGGCGCACGGTGCTGCTGTCCTCGCACCTGCTGGGAGAACTCGCCGAGACCGTCGATGACGTGGTGATCATCCGCGAGGGCCGCATCGTCGCCAACGGCACTCTGGACGAGGTCACCGGGACACACAGGAATCTCGAAGACGCGTTTTTCTCCCTCACCGCTGAGAAGAGCACACGATGAGAGCCGTACTCGCAGAGGTGTCCAAACTCGCCACGCTGCCATTCGTCTGGCTCGCCTTCGCTGCCGGGCTCCTCGTGCCCACCGTGATCGCGGTGATCACCAGTCTAACCTCCGAGTCTGGCCCGGACACCGGCTTCTCCGAACTGGCCGTCGGTGTACTAGGGGCCATCATCCTCGGGGTGGCTGCGATCGGCAGCGAGTACACCACCGAGGGAGAAGAATCGGCCGGCGGGAGGCAGATCACCACCACCCTGACTGTCATCCCCTCTCGGACGAAGGTGCTGTTGGCGAAGACGGCAGCGGTCATCCTTGCCACGGTGCTGCTGGCCGTCCTGGCCATCGGGATGGTCTTCGCCACCGTTCAGCTTCTCCTTGGGGACCAGGCACCCGTACTGGACGCCCACGCGTTTACGCGCTTGGGAGGTGCGGTGGCTTACTGGGTGCTCATGGCACTGCTGGGGTTCGGCCTGACCGTGGTGACCCGCAACGGGATCATCCCAATGGCGATCCTGGTCGCGAACTCCTCGGCAGTGACCGTGACCTACCTGCTCGCCCAGAGCATCGCCGCGGCGAACTACCTGCCCGATCTGGCGGGGATGCGCATGTTCACCACCCTGCGCACCGGGGTAGAGATCGCACCGCTGACCGGCGGGCTCATCATGACCGCCTGGGTCACCGCACTGCTCATCGTCGCCGGCGCGGTGTTCTCCCGGAGGGACGCATGACCAACGCAATGCACACACACGCCGCAGCGTTCGTACACGCCGTCCGAGCCGAGATCTCGAAACTATGCTCACTACCGGCGATCTGGCTCGTGCTGGCCGGAACCCTCGTCCTGACCATCGTGTTGTCGATCGCCTTCGGCACCAACGCGAACATTGATCCCGACTCAGGCGTCAACATCCTGGACTATGGCGTGACTGCCGTGACCTGGACCCAGGTAGGGTTCTTTCTCCTGGGTGTCATCGCCGCGACCTCTGAGTACATTGGCGGACAGATCCGCACCACGCTGGTCGCCATCCCCGACCGCACTGTCCAACGCCTGGCAGCTACCACCGCACTAATCCCGCTGGCCTTCACCGGCGCTATCGTCACAGTTCTCACCAGCATCGCCACGATACTTCTCATCGCCGGGACATCGCTGGACAATATCGATCTGACATTGGCAGTGCGGATCACGCTCAGTGCCGCTGGGTACCTCACCCTCATGGCCATCCTCAGTTCCGCACTGGGATTCCTGATCCGCAAAGCCATTCCCGCCGCGGCGATCCTGCTGGTCTACCTGCTGATCATCAGTCCTCTGCTGCAAGGACAAGACTGGTATTTCCTGCCCGATATCGCCTCGTACACCCTCTGGTTCGCCGCCACACCCGAGACCGCCCCGCCCGCCGCCCTCGCCTGGCTAGTCCTCCTTGGATGGACCCTCACGTTCCTGTTGCCCTCGATGATCTCAGCCAGCTCGCGGGACACATGACTCCCCACAGACACACCGCCTTGCTAGGAAGCAGCCCATGACTCGCGGCGTGTGGAGGGCGCACCGCGAAGGCTGGTCGGACGGTGCCGCACCGTCCGACCAGCCTGCCTGTCATCAAAAAGACAGTGACCATGGCCATCGACGTCCGTGTACCGCACCGGGGGAGCAGCCTTCCGATTACCGCCTGCAGTCAGAGCATCCACCGCCCCGTGCCGCCTGTTGCTTTTGACTGTGTGAGGCTAGTTATTGTCCGGCACGGCTCGGCGATCATCCTCAGCGACTTCGGTGAGCAGCCGGTCAGGGTCGGCGATGTGATCCTGCTCGGAGCGAACACGCTTTGCGGAAGCCAACCCGAAGGCTCTGTCACATTGACCACCATCTATCTTGACCGCGACTATGTGATCGACCAGGTCTTCTGGCAACACCGCCAACTGCTCACCGATCGCTGGGAAGCGGCCGACTTCGCCGAGGAACTTTGTGCTGAGCCTTCCCAGATACTACATCTGGGTGAACACCGTTCAGGAATGCTTATGCCATGGCTCGATGAACTGGTCGCGCTCAGCCTCCGAGGACCGGTACCTGAACGCTTCCACCGGATGCAATCTCTCCTGTTTGCCGTCCTCGACGTCGTGACGCCCCGTGTGAAGGCTGCTACCCGACCGGTGTACGCGCAGCAAAAGCGGCTGAGGCGTCACCGGCTTGCTCCGGTCCGGCCCGAAGCACTACAGATACAGGCAGTGCTGCGCGAAGATCCGATCCGCTCGTGGCCGCTGATGGAACTTGCCGCGAAGGTTCACCTTTCACCCAAGCAGCTCAGTAGGGTATTCTCCGACGCCTTTGGAGTGACACCTCGGACCTATCAGATTCGCCTGCGCACGGCCGAGATGGCACGACTGCTGCGCGATACCGACGCCCCGATCAGCGAGGCCGGCCGGTTGGCTGGTTGGTCGAGTCGCTCCCGCGCCCATGACGCCTTCAAGGAATACACCGGGCTGAGCCCGAGTCAGTACCGTAACGCGTACGGACGCCCAACATAGCAACATAACGCACCTCGCACTCCGCAACCTCGTAACTATCGATGGCACTGTCAGCACCTTTATGGCGTGCTCTACCTAATACAGCCGGAGGACGCCCCTTGCCTAACTATCTCCGCACCCTGAAGGTCACTACACGGACGCAAACACGCCTCCGCGATGATGGTTGATAGTGGCGTACTCGTGGCGGCGTGCTGGCTCACCTACCGTGTGTGACGGTTTCGATGCGGGTGCTCAGTGCCGGCGATGGCGTGCGGTATCTGATGCGCACGGTCGCCGCTGGCGATGGTGACCGCAGCCTGTCCACACCGTTGACGAGGTACTACGCGGAGGAGGGAACACCTCCGGGCCACTGGCTGGGATCAGGCCTCACCGGACTTGGCGGCGGGCAACTCGTGGTTGGTGATCAGGTGTCGGAGGCGCAGTTGCAGTTGCTGGTCGGGATGGGCCGTGACCCTGTCACCGGACAAGCACTCGGGCGGGCCTTCCCTGTGTACAAGTCAGCCGCCGAGCGTGTGCAGGAGCGCATGGATGCCCTGCCAGCAGAGCTGGACCACGAAGCGCGGGATGCCGCGGTCGCCCAGATCGAGGCCGAGGAGGCCAGTCGCGGCCCCCGTAAGCCGGTGGCGGGGTTCGATTACACGTTCTCGGTGCCCAAGTCGGTCTCCGTAATCTGGGGTGTAGCTGACGCCGGTACGCAGGCGTTGATCGCCCAGGCTCATCATGAGGCGATTGCCGAGGTGATTGATCTGATGGAGCGGGAGGTCGCCGCGACCCGCACCGGCACCACCGCCGGTAACGGGGCGGTGGCTCAGGTCGATGTGGCCGGTCTGATCGCCACGGCCTTTGATCACTACGACAGCCGAGGCTCTGACCCGCAGCTCCACACCCATGTGGTCGTGTCGAACAAGGTCCAGACCGTGTTGGATGGTAAATGGCGGTCCTTGGACGGGCGGCCGATGCACGCCGCGGTTGTGGCGCTCTCGGAGCATTACAACGCGGTGCTGGCCGACCGGCTCACTCAGACGTTCGGGATCGAGTGGGAGACCCGCGACCGGGGCCGTGACCGCAACCCCGCCTGGGAGATCACCGGCGTCAGTGAGGACCTGATAGGCGCGTTCTCGACCCGGTCGCAGGACATCGAGGCCGAGACCGACCGGCTCATCGACGGCTACGTGGCCGAGCATGGACGGCGGCCTTCGGCGAAGACCATCGTGAAGCTGCGCGCCCAGGCCACGCTTGCGACCCGGCCCGAGAAGCAGGTCCACTCGCTGGCCGACTTGAGCGCCGAATGGCACAACCGTGCCGGACAGGTGCTGGGTCAGGAGGCGACCGGATGGGCACGTGCCGTGACGGAGAATCCGGCGGCGATGTTGCTGCGGGCTGATGACATTCCCCTGGACGTGGTGTCCGAGCTTGGGCAGGCGGTGGTGGAGGAGGTCAGTGAGAAGCGGGCGACCTGGCGGCACTGGAACCTGCACGCCGAAGCCTCCCGCCAGACCATGGGCTGGCGCTTCGCCACCGCACGGGACCGGGAGGCGATCGTGGGGATGATTGCCGATGCCGCCGAACAGGCGTCTTTGCGTCTGACTCCGCCTGAACTGGCTTCCAGTCCGGTGGTGTTCCAGCGCCCGAACGGGTCCTCGGTGTTCCGGCCCCGCCACGCCACCGTCTACTCCTCTGAGCAGCTCCTGGCTGCCGAAGACCGGCTGTTGGCCCGAGCCAACGTCACCACCGCACCGGCCGTGCCGCTGTCCACGGTGGAGAAGATCACCCGGAATCCAGACCGTCAGGGCCGGCTGCTCGGTGCGGATCAGGCCGAGGCGCTGATGAAGATCGCGGTCTCCGGGCGGATGCTCGATGTGCTGGTTGGTCCTGCTGGGGCGGGGAAGACCACCGCGATGGCCGCGTTGCGGCGGGCCTGGGAGGCCGAACACGGCCACGGCAGCGTCGTCGGTCTCGCTCCATCTGCGGTGGCCGCCCAGGTCCTTGCCGATGACTTGGGTATCGCCACGGAGAACACGGCGAAGTGGTGGCAGAACCACCTCACCCGCGGCACCACGTTCCAAGCCGGGCAGCTGGTGATCATCGACGAAGCCTCCCTGGCCGGCACACTGTCGCTGGACCGGATCACCCACCTGGCCGAGAACGCCGGAGCGAAGGTGCTACTGGTCGGGGACTACGGACAACTCCAGTCCGTGGACGCCGGCGGTGGCTTCGGGCTACTGGTCCACGACCGCGACGACGCCCCCGAACTGGAGGACGTGCACCGGTTCGTCAACGAGTGGGAAAAGACCGCATCCCTGGGCCTGCGGCACGGGCGTACTGAGGTGATCGACACTTATCTGGACCACGGCCGGATCACCGGTGGTGAGGCCGAATCCATGATCGATACGGCCTATGCGGCGTGGCGGGCCGACGGCGACCGCGGGCTGTCTTCGCTACTGATCGCCGAGACCCGCGAGGACGTCACGCATTTAAATGACCGGGCCAGGGCTGATCTGATCCTCGATGGCACCATCACACCGGGCCGCGAAGTTGGCCTGAACAACGGCACCGCGGCCGGTGTGGGAGACACTGTGATCACCCGGCGCAATGACCGCCGGCTACGCTACGGCAAGGACTGGGTCCGCAACGGCCAACGCTGGACGGTTACTGACGTGCGTGAGGATGGATCGGTCACCATCCGCCGACACGGCCGCCGCTTCGGTGGCGGGATCGTGCTGCCCGCCGCCTACGTAAGCGAGCACCTCGACCTCGGCTACGCGGTCACCGCGCATAGGGCGCAAGGCGTCACTGTCGATACCGCGCATGTCTTGGTCGAGCCGACGACCACCAGGGAGAATTTCTATGTCGCCATGACCCGCGGCCGAGAGGCCAACCGCGCCTATGTGATCCTCGACCGCCCCGATGACCGCACCCTCCCGCATCCCGGTGACAACCCCGACGCCACCGAGAGGTCCGTGCTCTACGGGGTCCTCCAGCACACTGGCGCCGAGCTATCGGCACACGAGACCATCACCGCCGAGCACGAACACTGGGGCTCGATCGCCCAACTTGCCGCCGAGTACGAGACCATCGCCGCCGCCGCGCAACACGACCGCTGGGCCACCCTCATCCGCAATTCCGGCCTCACCGCCAAACAAGCCGACTCCACTATCGAGTCTGAGGCGTTCGGTGCACTCACCGCGGAACTCCGCCGCGCCGAGGCCAACCACCACGACCTCGACACCTTGTTCCCGCGACTGGTCGCCGCCCGCGGATTCGCCGATGCTGACGACATCGCCTCGGTCCTGCACCACCGGGTCGCCCGCGCCACCGCACGCCCCGCCGGTTCCGGTCGCACACGCAGGACACCCCGTCTGATCGCCGGACTCGTCCCGTATGCGGATGGACCGATGAGCGCTGACATGCGCCAAGGGCTGGAAGAGCGCCGCAAGCTCATCGAGGATCGCACAGATGCGGTACTCGACACCGCACGACAAGAGAACGCCGCTTGGACGAAGCCACTCGGGACGCCGCCCCGTAACCAGCGACAGGCCGCTGCTTGGCGACGGCACGCCCGCACGGTCGCCGCTTACCGAGACCGGTACGGCATCACCGACGACACACCACTCGGCCCTGCACCGGAAACCACCGTGCAGAAGATCGACGCCGCCCGCGCCCGGCGTGCACTCGACCAGACCGACCGAATCACAGGCATCGACACATCACACGAGGCACCACGGCGTAGCACGGAACGAGAGTCGCCGACGCTGTAGGAATGAGCCGCGTCCCTTCCACCTGTCGGAGGTTCGTCGTAAACTCAATAGCAGGTAGCGCAGTAGTTACGCGCCGTCGATCGGTTCGACGGCATGGCCCACGCTCCGGCAGCAGGCCCTCTCAGGGAAGTTCGTTCGCTACCGAACCCCTACAGGAGAGGACTGTCCACGATGATCCGACTGATCTGGGCCGCGAGCGTCCACACCCGCTACTTCCTACGTCGCTATATGCCGACCAACATCCTCCTCGACCTCATCCGCACGCGCCGAGGACTCAAATGGGGTATCCCAGCAATGCTGCTGGCGATCCCATATCTGTTCGCCGCGACTATGTGCCGTGGCCTCATCGAAGATGGTGGACCAGGGTCGTTGAACCTGCTGGTGCTGCTGTTCATCTACAACGCGATGAAGTTCACCATCATGGGACCCGTCAGTCTGGTCCTACTCGCCCGAGTCCGGCTACGAGAGTGGGAGCAACGTCAACGTCGCGACCAGCAGCGCGGCGAGGTCAATGATGGAGCTCGGATCTCTGTCGATGGTGCATTGGTCCACTGATCGTGGTGGCGAACTCCGCGGGCTCTGCTCTTTTGACGCGAATGAGTAGCAGGTGAACCCGGACTCGCTTCGATTCTCGGAACGATTGCTGCAGCGGTTCCTTGACTGCCGGAGGTCGGGATCACATGAGTCCTCAAAGGCGACTAGCGTCATGCGGAACATGGTTCGTGATGCTCAGCCTGGTGGTCCTCCCGGATATAGGTCAGCAACGATCCGCACCACGGTGTTCAACAGCACCGCGGACTCGTCTTCGGTGACCGGGGGATGTGCGGGCACGATCGCCAAGCATCGCAGAGCGGCGGCCGACTCGGCGACCCCACCGCCCAGCCGCTTTTGCTCGGCGAGTCGTATCAGCGGCGTAATCAGGTCATCGGACCTTGCGGACTCACCGGCGTCGGTGAGGATATCGGTCACAGTCGATCGAGTGACGAGCACGGCGGCCAGATGCGTTCCCGCTCGGTGACAGGACCAGGCCTCCTTGAGCTTGGCATCGATCTCGGCGGGGACGCTGCGCGGCGGGTCGGGCATGACGGGACGGGGTTTGCGCTTGCGGCGGGGGCGGAGAGTCTCCGGCACCGAGTGGAACTCAAGGCTGCCCAGGAGAGCGGCTGAGCCGCGGGCACGTTCCCTTTCCTCGGCTGTGGCGTCAGGGTCCTCGGCGCTCTCTCGTGCCATCTGTGCAGCCATCTGAGTCACGAGATGGGCGAGCTTTCCGATATCGGGCTCGGGACGGGCCAACGCTCGTGCAGAGAGATTCCGGTCCTTTTGCTTGCGATGCGGTGGCTTGATGCCGGGCTCGCGGCGAGCCGCCTCCTGCGCTGCAACCTCCTGGGCGTGCTCTCTGGCGGCCTCGTACCGTACCCAGACGAGTGCCGACTCGGCGACCTTGTCCGGGTCCTCCTGCTCCCAGGTTCGGTAGTCATCGAGTGCCTCGGTGTCGGATAGCTCGTTCCTGCTCGGCTGGTACACCGCGTGAAGCGTCCACTGATCGGTCACCTCCAGCCAGCTCAATGCGAACCCATGAGCAGCCCAGTCCGACTTCAGCACGCGCCGCCGGTTCATGAACTCGCCATCAGAGAGCCCACCGTCTGCCGGGTCCGCTTCGGGCTCGGTCTCGATGAGAGGTTCGAGCACCGTTCCCTGTGGCGGATAGTGGCGATGCTCCAGCCAATATCGCCCTAGAGGGGTCAGCCTGGCCCGCCATGGCCGGTCGTAGCCGCGGTCCAGCAGGATGAGCCCGCGGTTCGCCAAAGAGGCCGCTGTCTGCCGGTGCCGCTCCACGGGCTCCTCGCCCGCGCGACATCCAGCAGCGATCCACTCCAGAACCGCCCGCTGCCTAGCATTCAACAAAGCGCCCACATCCTGATTATCCCTCCGCGACCGCATCTCGATCCAGAGTTACTGGTCACCCTCGCGCTAGATCAGCGGCCATCAGTTGCGCCACAGGTCAAGGAAGACTCATTCACCTCGACCTTTTCCCATCTGGAACTGACCTCGATCAAGCAGGACAGGTTGGGTGAACGCTTGCTGAAGGTAGGAAGCAAGTTTGGTTCATCCCAGTGAGTGTTTCTCTCCTGCAAGTTCGGTGCTCGACACCGCTCACTGCATGTCGGTGGCACTCTCTATTATGGTCTTTATGAGTAGCATCCCCGCGCCGCGACCCAGTGAATTCGAGAGTCTAGTTGTTGAGTCCGAAGCTCTCGAACAGGCGATGTCGATGCTGCAGGACGAACCAGCTCCCACCATGCAAGAGGTGGGTCAAGTGCGACGCGATTACCGTGACTGGCACGCTCGAGCCAGGCGCCTGCTTGTGGGCGATGCAGTGAATCGATTCGATGATCAACGCGATGGCAATGTTTTCAGTCCAGGCGTTTCCAAGTTTCTTGATGATCCGCGACAAGAGTCCGTACTCAAGGCTTACGATGGTAGTTTTCCAATGGGACGCTGGCAGTACCCATTCAAGAGCGTCCGCGGGCGTTTGGAGAAGCAACGAAGTATTTTACTGGAGGCCGCCCCTACGAAATCATCGGCTGAAACCGTGGCGGACGAGCTCGCGGAGGTACTGCGCCGACTACCGACTTTCATGCAAGTCCTCCAGCGACGTCGCGAGCAGTGGCGGGTAGGAGAGGCGATTGCGGACGAGCATGATTTACAAGTTGTGGTCGAGGCATTACTGCGAGCCCTCTTTGACGATGTGAGACCAGAGGACTACGTGCCCTCTCGCGCGGGCTCTAACTCAAGGGTCGACTTCGTTATGCCGGAGGTCGGTGTGGTGGTCGAAACTAAGATGACCAGAGCCAATCTGACGGCAAGTAAGCTTGGTGAGGAACTTCTGGTGGATGCCGGCCGCTATCCGAAGCATCCAGAGTGCAGTGCCATCGTTGCGCTTGTTTACGACCCTGACCAGAGGATAGAAAACCCGCGCGGCCTGGAAGGCGACCTCACTTCGCGGACCGAGTCCGGCCTCTCCTTCGTCTGCGTAGTCGTTTCATAAAGGAGCATCTTTACGCCAGGGTGACCCGCCGGTTTCGGCATACCCGTCACTAACCGTGCTTTCCTTCGCTGAGACAGTGCTCGTCGCTGTCAGAACCAGGCCGTGACATCTCGTCTCACGGGTTTTGGCGATGGGATTCGTGCTCGAACTGATTAGTAGTCTGCAGCTCCTAGCCCATCGTCTGCTGCCGTTAGCCCGAGGGGTGCCACGGCAGAGACAGTTGTATATCCACGCCACTAAGTTGCAAAGCACGTTCGGGATGAGATGGGGACCAAGAAGCCTCGGTGCCTGGGTTAGTGCAGAGGCGGAACGACTTGGTCCAATGTGTCCAAGCTGAACCCGTCCAAAATGAAATCTGTGTGGTGAGTCGGCATGAAGCGGTAGCGCTCCCGAATCTGGTGAATGCCTAGACGGCCAGTTTGGTAATCGACCACTTTCATCGTGGTCTGCGGCCACGGCAACTCGTTGCCCTGGTCAATGCTTGCGCCTATCTCCGTTGCGATGTGGTGGGCGACTCGGCGGACGTAGGGGTCTCCGACCGGAAGGGAGCATCCGATTACAGCGAAACTACCGCGCGTGGATGCCCATGGAAGAATGCCCTCCCAGAGCGGCACGAGTGATGACCGAGCTAGCGGCTTGGCGGTTGAGGGTGCCATCAGCACAGGTGGACTTCGCCACCACCCGTTGTCATCGGCGTAGTGGGCGTCGAGATCTAAGGCAGAAATGACGCCGAGGGCAAGAAGCGGGTCGTTGCTTGATCTCGGGCCCTCCACCAAGGTGTCAACCGCAATGTTCGTTTTGGGGTGCAGTGGCTTCGTCACCCAGTCCAGGGACCCGTGAAGTTTGGACAGTAGAAGCTCCGGGGGATGCTGGTAGTCAACGATCGCGCTTCGGTTACCCACCTCGGAGTAGCGCTTCGGGAATCGGCGGTAAGGCAAGCCGACTTCGGTGAGCGCTCGTTCCATCACCAGGTCGTAGTTCAACGTCAGCACTATGTCAGTGGTCGTTAGTCGGCGGGCGAACTCAAGGTAGACCTCCGGGAGCACCTTCGGTGTCGCCTGGTGCAAGACGTGACCGATGGCCCACCGGAGTTGCAGTGTTGACTGGTTACCTTCGTCAGAGAAAGTGTCCGAGCCGCGCAGTGGAAGCATGTGCTCCCAGTCAAGCCACGCGCTGAATTCTTCAAGATCGAATGGGCGGCCCGGTTCAGTGTCGGCCAGATACTGTTCATAGTGATCGAGATCGCGCTCCAGGTGGCTGGATCCATTGATAGACCAGTGCGATCGCGCAACGGTTAGGACCTGGTCGAGCAACTCGTCCGCCAATGGAAGGCGCGCAGGTTTGGAGAATCCGGCACCGAGCAAGAAAATTCGATTTGTCGGTCTATTGGACGCTTTCGGTCCAGGGGAAGCGCTCGGATCATCGGTCATGCCTGGTTCGTGAGTCCCACCCATGCTTTGATCGTAGCGACGCTACCCAGGTATCAACGACTTATGGGCGAAGAGCAACCCAATGCCACTCAAGATGCAGACTCCGACAATTGGTCACCGTCGTAGTTGGGTGTTTTAACCGCGAATGTCCTGGTTCTTATCCGGTGAGTCAGCGGACGGCGAGATGCGTGTCTCCCATTGGTAGGACCATCAAGATCACGGCGAATTGAGCAGCTAGGATGGTCGTAGCGGCTCGGGGTGTACGTTCCATTTGGGGCTGAGGTGCGAGAGATGACAACTACACCCGGCGACGTCATCGACCCATGACCGCAATGAGATCGCCGGTTGATGAGTTTGCGATCTCGGCGGTGCCCAGGGTGAGTGCGAAGTTTCGTACTATCGCCGACGCCCCGCGAAGATACTCACTAGCACTCACTAACGAACGTTTCCGTCAAAACTCCAGGTCAAACCGAGTCTCCGGCCTGGTCTTACTTTGATGCGTGGTGGTTGAGCGTCTCGAAACCACTGCAATGAGCGCAGCTCGAATTATGGTGGTCTCGATGAGTTCCAGGCCTTCTCCAGCCTCCCCGGCGCGTCTCCCGGCTCTGTCATGGCTGTTGTCATTGGCATTCGCACCCAACCGGATCATGGCCTACTTTTCGGTGCCGGTCGCTATGATGATTCTGCTTCCTTACGCGATCCGCCGACAGGTGTATGAGAGCGCCGACGGTAACGGGATGGTGATCTTCGGTCCCTACCGGCTCGTCAGGGACATGGCCATCCTCGTGGTACTTTTCCTCCCTGCGCTGGTTCTGTACTTCTGGGTGATGGTGAGATTCGGCCCGATCTACGCATCGATTCTGTGGGCGGTAGGAATGGGCCTGCTGGGTATCGGTCTGGCGGGGATAGGACGTGGATCCATGGTGATGCCCACCGGGTCTGAGACACCGGAGGGGGACCGGTGGCAGATCGCAGGGCTCGCCCAGCGGCCGGGGACTCGGCTCAGCGCTTTGCCGCTGGCGCTGCGTCTGCGGGACTCAGCACCTGCTGGCACCGTGGTCGTGGCCGCGGCGCAGAACGACCGGCTGCTGGCAGGCTACAAGCGTCTAGGCTTCACAGAGGGCAAGGACCGCAGGGTCTACTGGCAGGCCGATGGGAGACAAACGAGGACTACCTGAGCTCAAGCTCTCACGCCAGAGGCCCGCTGAGAACTCCACTCAGTCCACATCTGCTTCAGGTCCCAGGCATCCTCAGCCTGGATGGAGATACCTCGATCACCTGTGCGCCGAGTGCGGCCCTTGATGATCATGAGCTTGGTGCCGAACAGCAGAGGACCGGCCTGCTCCTGAGCGTCCGTGAAGAACGTCGCATCAGAGCAGCCGGTGCCGTCGTCGAGACTGATGAACACGACACGCTTGCCCGAGCGCATGGGTGGAGTCTGAGTGGCCACGCGGATGCCGGCCACCAGCACCTCTGAGTTGTTGCGCACGGTGAGCAGGTCCTCCGCGGCAGTGACTCCGAGGTCATCGAGCATCAGCCGGTACAGATCCATCACGTGCCCCTCGGTCTCGGCAGCGAGGAGATCCAGGGAGGCTCCAACGCGTTCCTGCGGTGTCGGTTCGGGTGCTGCTGGGTCGATGAGAGCCCGGTCGTCGAACAGCGAGAGCTGCCCTGGGACCTCCTCGGCCGGATCTCGCCTGGAAGCTGCGGTGAGCTGGCGGACATGGGCGATGATGCCTCCGCGCTTGGTCGAGTTCTCTTCATCGGTCGTGAGGCTGTCCAGCGCTCCGAGGGCGGCGAGGTTGCGCATCAGCGGCCGGGAGGGCCGTGCCCGGTGGTAGAAGTCGGTGATCGACTCAAACGGCCGGCCCTCGACGATGCGCCGCAGCTCGGCTCCGGTGATGCCCTTGACGTCGCGCAGCGAGAGCCGGATGCCTTTCTTTCCGCCATTAAGCCGCTCGACGTGGTATACGTCCGTGGAGGCGTTGACGTCCAGGGGCAGCAGGGTGATCCCCATCCTTCGGGCCTCGGCCATCAGCAGCCGCCGGGGGTACATGCCCGGGTCGTGCTCGAAGATCCCGGCCAGGAACTCCACCGGGTAGTGGGTCTTGAGCCAGGAGGACTGGTAGGTGGGCAGAGCGAAGGCCGCACCGTGCGCCTTGCAGAACCCGAAGCTGCCGAAGCCCTTCAGCGTCTGCCAGATCTTCTCGATCTGCCGATCGCTGAACAGGCGTCTGCCTTGGTGGTCGGTGCGCGCAGCGGTGCGTGCCCGGAATCCCGCCTCGATGGATTCGACGTCGCGTTCCATGGACCGGCGGATCTCGTCGGCCTCAGCCAGGGAGACGCCCATGGTCTCGTGGAGGATGCGCAGCACGTGCTCGTGATAGATCACCACCCCGTAGGCGTCCTGCAGGAACGGTGCGAACCGGGGATGCAGGTAGTCCATGCGCTGATACCCGTGCTTGCGCTCCACGAACGGGGTGACCATGTTGCCCTTCATCGGCCCGGGCCGGAAGAGCGAGATATCCGCGATGAGGTCCGAGTACCGGTCAGGCTGCAGCTTGCCCAGCAGTTCCCGCTGGCCCGGGGATTCGATCTGGAACATGCCCAAGGTATGAGTCGTCCTGATCGCTGCGAAGGTGGGCTCGTCGTTCTTGGGGATCTCATCGAGGTCGATCTTCCCCTCCGCTGAGACATAGGGAGCGTCCACCGGCAGTCCGCCCTCGACGGCGGCGCTGGGGCCGTTGATGCGGATGATCTCGTTCACCGCGTAGGCCATGGTCGACTGCATCCTCACTCCGAGGACGTCGAGCTTGAGCAGGCCCATGTCGTCGATGTCGTCCTTGTCGAACTGGCTCATCGGCAGCCCGATCCCGCTCGGCTGGGTCGGGGTGATCGAGAGCAGGTCGCTGTCGCCGAGGATGACCCCGCAGGGGTGCATGGAGATATGCCGGGGGAGTCGGTCCAGGCGCTCGGTGAGATCCACCAGAGTGTCCAGCCGCGGTTCGGTGTGCACGAGCTCAGCCAGGTCGCGCAGCTCGGGCTTCTCAGAGAGGACTTCACGGAAGTCGCGAGCGTTGAACCGCCAGATGTTCTCAGCGATCTGGTCGATCTGGGACTCTTCCAGCCCGAGGGCGAGGCCGGCGTCGCGGGCGGCACCGCGGGCCCGATAGGCGTTCTGCATCGACAGCAGGGTCACCCGGTGGTGGCCGTAGTGGTCGAAGATCTTCCGGTAGACGTCGTGTCGGCGGGCTGACTCGGTGTCGATGTCGATATCCGGCAGCGTGGAGCGTTTATTGCCCAGGAACCGTTCGAAGAGCAGGTCGTGCTCCACCGGGTCCACATTGGAGACCCTGAGCAGGTAGTTCACCAGGCTCCCGGCCCCGGAGCCCCGGGCCTGGACCCTCACGTCCATGCCTCGGATCAGGGACACCACATCGGCCACTGCCAGGAAGTAGGTCTGGAACCCGAAGCAGGTGATCGTGCCCAGCTCCATCTGCAGACGGTCACGCAGAGCAGCCAAACCCTGCCCATTCACGTCGGGGTAGCGTTCACCGAGGGCGACCTCGCATCGCTGTGAGAGGACTCGGGTCGGGTCATCCTCCACGCCGATGACCTCAAGCTCCGGGACCTTCGGCTTGCGCCACTGCACATCGGACTCCGGGTCCAACAGGCACCGTTCCGCTACCTGCTCGGTGGTGCTCAGCAGATCCACCGCGCTGTCCCGGCGCAGACCGGCGTACTCGGTGACCTCGTAGGCCAGCCGGTGCATCACCTCCGGGGGCTTCAGCCATGCCTGCCCGTTGGGCTGGGGCTGGAACTTCCCCAAGGGCAGCAGGGTCGCTGCGGAATCGAGGACGTCCCCGGTGAGGGCATCATCAGGGCTCAGGTACCGCACGGCGTTGGTCAGCACCGCCGGAGTCTCAGTGACCGAGGCGAGCTGCAGCATGTCGGCAGCGTGCTTCAGACTCCCCGCACTGCCAGGTCGGGTCTGGTGACAGACGATCTCCACCGCCACGCCACCGGGTAAGAGCTTCTTCCATTCCTCCAACAGACCACGTGCCCGTATGCGCTCCCCGGACAGCACGGCCTGGCCCACATCGGAGCGCGGACCCAGCAGCACAGTGGCAGTAGGCGACTCCTCGCCCATCAGGAACCCCTCTAGGTGCTTCTTCTCTACCCAAGCCGACCGGTGAGCAGTGCCGTTGAGCTTCCGCTGCCCACGACGTCGCGGGGAGTGCGCGGTTGAGACCAGCCGCACCAAGGATGCCCACCCCGCACCGTGGTTGTGGCCGTGGGCCAGCACCGTGACCTCGGAGAGCTCGTCCTCATGTCTGACCTGCAGGTCGGCCCCGACGATGGGATCCACGCCGGCTTCGATGCAGGCGCGGATATGCCGCACTGCTCCGTAGATGCCGTCGCGGTCAGTGATCGCCGCCGCCGAAGCGCCAGCAGCATCAGCGGCTGCCACCAACGTCTCGGGACGTGCGGTGCCGTAGTGGGCGGAGAAAGCACTGGCGACGTGGAGGTGGGTGAACTGAGCCATCACACCCTGCTTCAGTCGAAGACCGCAGTGATCGGCCAGTGCTGCCCCTCGGTAACTGCCAGGTCGACGATCAGGAGTTCCCCGGTATCCAGAGCTTTGGCCTGGACCTGCCACATCGCCTGTTCCAGCAGCTGAGAAGCCCCACCGACAGGCACCCGAGGGGACGACTCCCACCAGGCGGTCCGATCGACCCACGGGATGGGTTTGGTGACTACGACGAACCGCCGGCCACCCCAGACCAGCCGCTCAGGAGCGCCGGCAGCAGTCGTCCACACCGTCGCAGTATCGTGCTCCACTGACGCACTAGAAGTCATCGTCCACCACCAAGCATTCGAACATAGTTACGATTACTTGAGTGTAGGACCACCCGGGGACATAGCCAAGTGCTAGATGGAACTTCGAGGTCAGCTAGGGGTGACCTCATCGAGCAGCGATGCGTTGCCCTGCCGCGATGCTGGGTGCGAGGACAGCCATCCCGGGCCGATGGGCCGGAAGGCCAGGTCCGCTGCGACGGATGCCGAGGAGTCCATGACCTCGTCGATCAGCTCCTGACTGCCCTTGCTGTGGGGGTCCAGCCAGTCCGAGTAGAGCTGTGAGGAGAGGTAGAGCGGCTCGCGGTTGTGGACGTTAACCATCTCACCCTGTGGAGGTCTGAAGCCCAAAGGCGCACTTAGATTACGGCCGTGCAGGTGCAGGAGGCTCGTCAAGACGACATCGACATCGGCAACGGCGTTCTGTTCCCGCTGTCGATCGGCGACATCAGTGAACATGACGAGATCCCCGCACAGCTCCGGGAACGAATTGCGACATTTGAGGGTGCCAGATCTGGGGCCCCGGCCAGTGGGGGATCGAGGATGTAGAGATGCAAAAATCGATCATTACATAGGTGTCACCCGTCCTCTGGACCAGTTGGGCGTAGAGGTCTACTTCGTCGCTGACGACGGCTCAGTCAGGACTCGATGACGCCGACCTTGATGCCCTCGTAGGCAGTCTGCATCTCCTCGGTGATGTCCACTCCCAGCGTGCGAACCTGTCGCAGTGTCGGTTGCCGTGCGTTGGTGTGCGCGGAGTATCGAGCCTCTCGCTCAACGACATCGGCCGATGTCTCATAGGCCTCCGTGATGCTGAAGTCGTCTGCACTGAAGACCAGGAAGACCGCAGTGTTGAACTCCAAGCTCCGGAACTGGCTGAATCTGCTTGAAGCCCCTCGCCTTCGCTGTGTCATTGCTTTGACCTGGATCCGCTGGCTCTGAAGGGTAGTGACGTCGTGCGACTTCGTGGAGTTGGGTTCCAGCGTTCCGCCGCGCGCCTTATGCACCACTGCTTCTGCGATATCGCCTAATGGCTTGTTCTGTGTGCGAACCAGGTTCCGACGGTGCAGCTCACTGACGATCAGCCGTTCCAGGGTGAGCAGATCGGGTACGGGCATCTCAGTGAGGTCGACATTCTGCGGCAGCATACTTTTTAGCCTATGGGAATTGGCTGGCGGGGCGGCGCACCTTAGTCGCTGACTTCTTCCTCGACCTTCCACGTCGCCCGGATGAAGATTTGCTCCGGGTTGAACCGCGGCTACGGCGGCCTCAGGCCCGGCATGCAAAGACCAACGAACAGTCAACTAAGTTGACGTTACGTCGGAGGTGTTCAACCGGCAGTCCTGGGCCACCCGGGATCAGCTGCAGCATAAACCCCGCGGTCAACCAAACCTTCAGCAGACCCGGTGGTTCAATACGCAGGCACCGTTCGGTGATGCTTATGCCGCGTGGAGCGGGTGAGCTTACGGATCGCAGCGATCGGGTTGGCCAGCTTCGACGACGCTGTTCTGACGGTCGTCGGCGCTTCGACAGGAGCACCCCACCCTGGGAACGGTAGATTGTCCTGTAAAAGCTACAACGGCAGTAGGGAGGCGGGGCGCTGTGTCAACGACGCTCGAGGCCGACACGTTCGACGACCTCCTTCACTCGGTGTTTGACCGTCTGATCGCGGACGGTCAGCGAATTGTCCCGACGCGGGGTCCGGCGCTGGAGGAGACTGCTGTGTTGCTGCGGTTGACCGATCCTCTGGCGCGGCTCAGCCGTAGTGCCAGACGCTCCACTGTCGTGAGCGCGCTCGGCGAGTTGTGTTGGTATCTCCACGGAAGCGATGACGTAGCTCACGTCGCTTACTATGTCCCGCAGTACCGGCGGGAGGCGATCGACGGGCAGTTGCTTGGCGCCTACGGCCCCCGGCTGTTCGGCTCAGGTGGCAGCGGGCAGCTGAATCGCGTGATCGAGATCCTGAAGCGGAGGCCGGACAGTCGCCAAGCGGTGGTACAGCTGTTCGACGCTGACGACCTGAGCCGGGCCAAGGACGTGCCGTGCACTTGCACGCTGCAGTTCTTGCTGCGCGAGGGCCGACTAGAGCTAATCGTTCACATGCGTTCGAACGACGCCTTTCTCGGCCTGCCCCACGACCTCTTTGCGTTCACGATGTTCCAGGAGCTCGTGGCCCGCAGCGTAGGCGCCAAGCTCGGCGCCTACTCGCACTTCGTCGGCAGCCTTCACCTGTACGACGAGCACCGAGCGGCAGTCGACGCCTACCGCGATGAAGGTTGGTTTGCGCAGAGCACAGCAGCCATGCCGCCGATGCCGGCCGGCGATCCGTGGGCGGCAGTAGAGGTGCTACTGGACGCGGAGCAGAGAATTCGTTTGACTCCGGCGGAGGAGTATGAAGCCGAGGGGCTGGCGGACGGCTATTGGGGTGATCTGGCCAAGGTGCTCGCCGCGTTCCGATTGCGTCGGCGCCCTGAGCGGCTGCCTGCGATCGCGGCGTCGCTGGCGAATCAGTTCTATGGCATCTATGTGACCGACCGAATTCATGCAGGGGGCGCAGCATTGTGAGGTCGAACTACGCGGTCGCGGCTGCCAGGATTGGCGCGGGCCTGGCAGCTTACGAGGCGGCTAATGGTCCGCTGCCGGGGATTGTCGCCGATGAGGTGCGGGAGACCCTGGTCGAGCAGATCATCGATTCGGAGCAGCGCGTGCGCTACTTTCAGCACCTCCAGTCCCGTGACCTCGATCCAGCCCGCGCCGATCCAATGGATGTAGCCTTTGATCCGTTGAAGGCTGCGCTCATCCATCGTGACGCAGGAAACTATGACGAGGCAGTGTGGATGGTGTTCCTGTTCGTCCACTTCGGTCACCATCGCACCGCTGGCTGGCAGTATGCTCGCGAAGTCTACGGGCGCCTCGGCGACGGGCAGCGGTGGACATGGGAGGAGACCGCCGGCGATCCGATCGCCTTTCGGTTATGGCTCGAGGCGCATCAGGGTGAGATTCGAGCCGGAAACGGCAGATTTGGTAACCACCGTAAGTATGAGAGCCTTGACGCTTGGTCGGAGGGCGGCACCGGTGCGGTCGTCCAGTCCTACGTCGAGTGGGTGCTGAGTGCCGGAGGTGACCACGAGGTGCGGTTCGCTGGCCTAGCGAAGCTATCGCCTGAGGAACGGTTCGATGCTCTGTTCCGGCAGCTGCGCACGGTACGGCGATTTGGACGGGTGGGCCGCTTCGACTACCTCACCACGCTGCAGCGGCTCGGGCTACTGGAGTTGAGTCCCCCGCACTCCTACCTGGTGCCGAACGGCGGTCCGCTATACGGGGCCTGTCTACTCATCAACGGCGACCCAAACGTTGGCAGCGCGCGTGATATGCAGCGTACTCTGCTGGACATTGGCACAGTGGCTGGAATTACGCCCGACGTGTTTGAGGATGCGGTCTGCAATTGGCAGAAGAGTCCTACGGTTTACGAGAGGTTCTCAGGGTGACACCGTCCCAGCGGTAGCGGCGCTTGAGCCGGTTGAATTGGTGATGTCCGATGATGCCGGCATGCTGGAGTTGGCCAACGACGATACCAGGGGCGATTCCGGCTTGGGAGGCGGCGGCCACGACGGCACGCATCGTTGGTTCGGTGGACCGCGTGGTCGATAGAGCGGAGACGACGCCATTAGCGAGCGTGCGGGAGGCGAAGTCGTTGGCCTCTTGTTCGGAACTGTCTTCGGAAGGGCTGTCAAGGTCGTCGAGAACGGGCTCCTGCACATCGTGAAGGAGTAGGTGGCCAAGCTCGTGGAATAGCGAGAACCAGAAGTGGTCATCGGCCAGGTGACGCACGCTAAGGACGACCGTAGCCCTGCCAGACCGGGTGCGGAATGCGGCACCGCTGATCGGGCAGCCTTTCGGAGCTCGCACGACGACCGCTGCCACGCCGGCGGATCCAAGGAGGCGTTGCAGCTCGGGGATGAATTGTTCCGGGTCGGGCTGGCGGCTGAGGGCGCGCAAGGCCGGGACCACGGCGTGCACCGCCGCGGGATCCCAGCCCGCGACGGGCAGAGCGTCAGCTTGGATCTCCGCCTGGCGCAGCCAGGCGGAGACGGCCGCCTCATCGGGCTTGAAAGCGTCGGAGGCCCGATACTTCGTCTTCTGCTCGACCGCGGTGCCGTAGCGGGCGTTCCAGTCTTCGGCATCGATTACGTCGAAAAACGCTGAGCAGGCCGCTACGCGGTCGCGCCACTCGTGACCCAGGGATCTGATCCAGCCGAAGGTGACCATCTGATCAATCGGCATACGCTGGAAGATCTCATCCAGGCCGAGCGCCCGGAGCCCCTCGCGGTACCGTTGCTCGCGGGTAAGCCAGAAGTCAGCGGAGCCGCCGAGGATCGCCGCGAGCTGGTCGGCGAGGTCGGCACCGATTTCACTCTCACCGATGACTATGCGGCGCACCTCGGGGTCGGGCATGTCGAGTTGATCGGCGAGGTCCTCTACCGACCACAGGCGCCGTTGTAGCGCGTTCAAGATCGTGTCTCCAGGCGCGGAAACCCAACGCGGCTCGAAAGAAATGTCCGTCATGCGGCACCACCTAACTTATTGATCGAGACCAATTGGACGCGGGTGACTCTCGACAAATCAACTCGGCCGTTTTCAGTGCGGACACGGGAGGCCTCGACGAGGCAGCTAATGGTTACCCGCGCCCCATCATCAAAGGTGACCGCACCGGCCTTGTAACCGAGTTCGTAGAGAAAGCAGAGTTCCTCGAAAGTGGATGCAGCTGCGAGGTTCTCAAGGACCTGCTTGCCTGCCTCGATTTCATCTGCGTCCAAGTCTCCCGGGATTGGGTCGGTCCAATAGGCACGCAGGGTAGGAGACTGGAAGCTCAGCTCCATACCACCCCGCTCACCTTGACCAACCCGCTACCGCACGTAGGCCTACACGGCCACGTAAGTCGACCCTAGCGTGTATTGCTGCGCGACGGGATGAGCGACAGACCGAGGAAGCTGACAGAGTGCTCCGCACATTGCCACTTTGGCGCGATCGCGCCGCTGTTTGGATATACCACGGCACCAATGGAGCCCCCATCTACGAGCGACACTGCACGCAGCTCTACTGCACAATCTTGGGGATGAGAGGACTCCTTCCGCTGACCGCGGCGGTCGGACCCTGTGCGTTTCCCTAATCGCGACGATGTGACGACACAAGCCCTCAAACCAAAGGTAACCGAAATTCCTAGTCGGCATTGAATCGATCGACGTGGTGGAATCGCAGGCGCATAGTCGGAGCGAGGCCTAGCCCCAGATGAAGTCCCTCGCAATTTGGCCTTTTTCTGGGCGCTGCTTCCGGACATATTCATCATGATTTACGACATTTCACAGCCGGTCGCACATGAAACGACGATGGAGGCCAATCTGATGCGACGAGTGTCAGGCAGTTTGAGTAGCTCAATTAAGTACCGAAGCGCGGACCTCGGGCGGTGACACTAGGCGATCCCTGGCAGGCGCTGACTCAAGACTTCCCAAAGTTTGGTCTGAGACGCGTCTTGTGCTGTGTAATTAGCATGTGGATGATGAAGCGAAGAGAGCATTAGAGTTCGTGAATGAGCGCATTGTGAGACGATCAGGCGTCCATGAGACGTTTTGGCTGACCCACCACTTGCTTCTTGAGCAAGCCATCAACAAGCTGCTTGAAGAGGCACTTGAGAAACCGCAGGTCGTTCACACGCTTGGGCAGTTCTCTGTAAAGCTGAAAGTTGTGGAAGGGCTAGGTTTATTGGACTCCTCGGTCGTCGCAGCAATTCGATCCATTAATAAAGGACGAAATGATATCGCTCACAAGCTAGATGCATCGGTAGGAGACGAGTTTGTTGACCGGATCTATTCAAGGATTCCTGAGGATTTTCGGTCGATTATCGAGAGTTTAGACTTCAGCTCTTCAATCGATGCGCGGATGGCCCGCCACTTCGAAGAGAATCCGGAGAATATTGACTCGGAGGCTTTCAAGGTTGGCTACCGACACGGATCCACGCTTACCGAGCGTATCAAGAGACTGTTTTTGAGCATACTTATAATTATTGGTCACAAGATTCATATGATTGAGTATGAAAATAAATATGATCGGCTAATATTTTCTTACCATCTCATCGTCGGAATGAGAGACATGAAGGAAGACCACCGGACACCCGAGGAGATATGGGACTACATGGACATACCAGCTCCACCGCATCCTCGAGACGGTATGAGTGCAATCTTTGGCGGATCTGCTAGTAATGAGCTTTCTGAAAGCCCGAAGAGCTCACAGTAGATTCTCTACGCTGCCAGTCGGGAGGAGATGCTATGTCGCTGCTAGCGGAACGAAAGCCAGTGCGACTCAGAAATAGCGCCTGGGTGGGACGCCATCGGGTGGGTGGCCGGGTGTTTTGGGTGCGAAAGCCTGTGGGGTAAGTGGAGTTCGTCTTCTGGTGAAGCCTCAGGTCAGAGCCCAAATCGGGGAGATAAAATGTAGGTGTAATTGTGGGGAATACCACATGGCGTATCTGACAGCCATAAATTCGGTGGCTGTAGGGCATAAAGCACGCCGTGGGACTGCAGACGTAGTTGCGTCCAGATCGTCATGCTTGTGCGGTTTCGAGCCTACCAGCGGGTGTGTACTTTCCGTTCCCCGATGATGGGAATCTAAGCGCTACATCACATTTAGTCGGTCGGATGGACCTGGTACTTTTCCGCTGTGTACTCGGTCTCGACCGACAATTCGCTTGAGATCTCCGTGGGTAGCGGGTTACCGGTGCCGTGTTTGGACCCAGCGCACGAGCACACGCATTCCCAACGTGTCTCCGGGTTGGCGGCCCAACAGGCTGAGACGCACTTGGTCTGCGTTGCGCCGTGCAGGACCACCTCTATCGGCCGGCCGATCGCGTCGGGAAGTTGGTCGATCAACTTCACGAGATGCTCGCGTGCCACCTCGAAGCACCCACGGTCACGGTTCCATGCCGGTCGAGTCCGTTCGCCACAGATATCCTTCAAGAGGCCGTAGTTCTTCCCGGAAGGGCGATAGGGCAGTCTCACCTGAAGTTTGCCCTGCACTGGACGAACAATCTGTGCCATGGACCGAGTCTAGCGAGCAGTACAGGAGCTCCCCCTGGTTTGGGTCGCGAATCCCGATGACACCGGAAAATCGAGGAGAATGTCTGCATGCGTCTTAGAGATTTCTCTGGCCTTGCTCAACACTGCCGCGAGAGCAGGTTCGGATTCGAGGAATTCCGGCAACAGAGCTTGGTCGCCAGCCTCGGTTGGCCAGCTGACGTGCTTGAGCAGTGGCTCTATGACCACGCGGACAAGGTTCGTTTCCTTCAGGACTACGAGAACGTCGAGCTGTCACAGGTCGAATGGCAGGTCGAAGCGTTGCCGGTTGACGCTTTCATGGCCATGCCAACCGGGCCATCTGACGGGGACATTATCGAGGAATTCGCTGCTAACCCAGATCATTGGGTCGCGGTGCGCAACCAAGGCCAGCATCGCGGCGTGGGGCTTGCCTGGGAGACTCACGGTACTTGGAAGCGTTGGCCGATCGTCCTAGATCGCGCTCTCCTCACGCCTGCATCCGACGGTCTTCAGCTTGTTGAAGGACGTACACGTGTTGGCGTCCTGCGTGGGCGCCAACGGCGAGGAGAACTTGTGGCAAACAGGCACCTGGCTTGGGTTGGGCACCCACGGAGCTGACGCTCTTCTTCGCTGCCCATTGGCACACTTGCCGAGAGTTGCCGGGAATTGGTGGGGTGTTGAAGGCTCAACTCACCCCGGAGGCATACGCCGTTGAAGTCGCCAGCTCAGCTCGGCACATAGATCCTCGGTGCTGGCGGTCGAAGTCTCGTCAGGCTAAGGGCCGGCTCGTGTAGGACGGAAAAAGGGCTGTGCCTGTCTAATCTGAGTCAGCTCCGCCCACTGTCGCTAGATGCGCTGTGAAACTGAGGCTACTCAATCAACCCGGGTGTACTTTCCCTTGGGTGCTGAGGTGCATGAGATCACAATTACACTTACGCGTCACGGCTGAATTCAGGCGAAGCGCGCTGCCGCATTGCCGGCATCGAACCGCCCAGAATGATGTAGCGGGACAAGTGACCACACCGCCGTGCGTAGAACATCCGCGCCAGGGGCGGCGGCTACATCCCTCGCTCCCAAGCGAGCAAGCTGGGCGATACTGGGGCCCTGCACATCGAGTGTCGACGGCACGCCGAACGGATCAGATTACACCCGGCTGAGATACTGGATCTCTACGATCCAGGAGGTGCTATGACTGGCTTGGAAGGTCCTGCCATCGCTGCTAGCGGGGGACGCCTCCTTGGAGGCCTCGCGGCACCAGCGGCACGTGCACTGGCTCGCAGGGTGACCTTTCGATGGACGGTGTCGTTGCGAGTCCGCAAAAAGGTCGATTTCTCGTGCCGATGGCGGACCTACCGAAACTGGCTCAAGACTGTTACAGCTGAGGAGCTCGCCAGGCCGGTAGAAGAGATCCATGGACCGTTGGCGAAACGGCTCGACGAAGCCTTGTCGGCCGCGTCAAAGGACTGGATTTCCGCCGATGATCATCTGTCCCGAGCCTTGCGGCTGGTGGAATTGACTTACCCGGCGATCGCCGCGGCGCTCGGCGATGGGGACCGAGCCGAACTGAGTGAGCGTTGGGCGCAGCAGCGCAGCGCCAATGTGCGGGACCTCCTCGTGCAGATCGTTGGACCCGGTGCGGCGTTGAGCCCTGATGACCTTGGAATTGTTCTCCAGCAACGGTCTGAGGCTCGCCGGGCGGTTCGCCTGCAGGTGTTTGAGGTGGGCGAGGCCGCATTGGTGTCGTACTTCGACCAGATTGAGATCCTGGACGTCCCGTGCGGCAGCGTTGTAGCGCTGCTCGGCGACTTCGGGGCTGGCAAGTCTGAAACCGCAGAGACTTGGCACCGGGCCGCAATCAGGAATCTCGTCGAAGGTGATAACGAGCCGTTCCCGGTGTGGTTGAGCGCCCGTGACCTCCTCAGCCAGACACTCGAAGGTGCGGTCCAACGGCAGTTAGGGCCCGTGTGGCGCCACGGACGAGGCGCATCCATCGCGGTCGACGGCCTCGACGAGACCGACCCGGCCACGGCGCAGGCTTTGCTGGAGGCGAGCCGCACGCTGGCCAGAACGTATCCCAATGTCCGGATCTTGCTGACGGCTCGTCCAGGCATCTTGTCCCCGACTGCAACAGAAGAGATAACGGCGGCGCTCCTGACTGAGGATGAGGCACTTGAGCTCATCGAACTTGCCGGCGGCAAGTCACGGGACACATGGAGTTGGACGGCGGACATGCGAGCCACGGTGACAAGGCCCTTCTTTGCCCTGGCGGCAGGAACCATGCTTGGCCGGGACGAGGCTCCCCGCGGAGAAGCAGACCTGATTCGAGAGTTGGTCGAGAACGCTCTCGAGAAGGGCACGGAGCGATCGGCAGTAACATCACGAGAGACTCGGTCTGTCCTCGCCAACCTCGCCATTGCACTCACCAGGGCGGGAAAGGATGGCCTGTCGTTCAACCACCGCCAGGTCGCCCGTTCAAGCCGGCTCATTGCCGACGGTCCCGATGGTTCAGTCCTGTTCTCCCTGCCTATCTTCCAGCACTGGTTCGCAGCGCAGTCGATTCTCGACGGAGACATCCCGCCAGAAGAGATCGTCGCCGACGCTTTCAGTTTCAACCGGTGGCGGTGGGCGGCGGCTGTGGCGGTTCTTAGCGCACCAAGCACAGAGTCGTTGGATGACCTGGTGGGGACGTGGGTAGCGGGGAATCCAGGAGCGGCTTCTTGGATTCTCAAGCAGGCGTTCAGCGGGCACCGAGACTGGCGCACCGAGGGCCACGAGGATCTCGACGCCAAGACGAGCGGAGCCCGCCTACTCCGAGCCCTGCGCACCTGGACTGATGCTCTGGGCCAGATGGGTGACGGCGTCCTACCCTTTCCAGTGGTCCAGGGGCCGGTCGGCTTAGGTGTCACTGTATCCGGCCATCGCATCGATGTAGCATTTTCGACGTCTCGCCCCGCCACCGACTACGTGACCGAGGTTCCGCCAGGTGTACACCCGTTGCTTCCGGCCGCAGTGCCGGACTGGGCGCCGTGGATCAGCGGCGGTGCACCAGAGGGTGACGCGTGGCCGTGGACCATGGTGCAGAGGATGATCGCGAAGGCGACGCTGAAGAAGCTGTCTAACGACCCGTTCCTCGGCGCACCGGGCGGAGTCTGGTCTCAAGAGCGACGTTTCGACCTCGCTCGGCGCCTCCTTGGCCGCGGACCCCTATTCCACGGCCACCTTCCGGCGGACGAGGTTTCGACGCGCGCGGGGGAAGCCTTCGACGCGATCGAAAGTAACCGCGACGCTCAAGTCTCCTTCGGTAGCGCTAGTACGTACTCAGGCGCGGAGCTGGAAGATCTGGTTGCGTGGATCGGCGCGACCGGACTCGACAAGCTGGGGTCGCGCCTTCCAGAGAGGGATATGCCGCAGCCCACAGGTGGCTGGGTCTGGGACTTGTACTCGCCTCAGCGGCTCACCGAGTTCGAGCTTGAAGTCTACGGGGGCGCGTGTGAAGCCTACGACGAGGCAATGACCCGCACGTTCACCAGGCTCGGATGGTCCATGCCGAATTCAGCACTTGCCCCATTCGGGGTCATCCTGGAAATGCAGTTCGACAGCGACTCCCGGCTCGGCAATATCCCGGGCTTGACCGTGATCCGGGTACCGATGGCATTGATGCCGCAAATTGCGCCGTCTGGGAATGACACGCTCTGGTCGAGATCGAGGCGGGCGGTGGCCACACAAACCAAGAGGGAGCGGGGAGACGAGTGGGAGCGCCACTCTGCAACTGTCGAGACAATTCGTTCCTGGCTCGCCGATCAGAACCGCGAGCCTATCGGCGGCCTCGGGTGGAGCAGCACAGGCGCTGATGACATGTCCAACGTTCGACCGGCGTCCAGCGTGGCTGCACACTGGCTCTGGGATGATCTGGAGAGCGTCGGCCTCGGCACCGGTACATTCCCACAGCTTCGTTGATCGCGAGTACCTCGAATCGCGAGGACGCCGACAGGTGACACAGGCACGGACAATGGCGCAGGCATGCCTGTCCACACGGTTGGTGCCGAGCTGCTCGTCTGCGCGTCATTCCGCCGCAAGGGTTCTGGTTTGTATCCGGTATGACGGCAGGATGCTGGGTACTGACGGCTTGGACCGCCAAGGTCATAGCGAAGTGGACAGGTTAGGATTGTCGCAACCACTTGGGGTGTACTTTCCACTGGGCGACGAGGCACCAGAATTCCCGCGCAGTGTGCTTGACTCGCTGCGCCAGCCCCTGGAGACCGGCCGGATCACCCTGCACCGATCCGCGGGCCAGGTGACCTATCCGGCAAAGTTCCAGCTGGTGATGGCATCGAACCCTTGTCTTTGCGGCCTCAACACCGGCTCCGGGGCGTACTGCACCTGCACGGTGGCACAGCGGCGGAACTATCTGGCGCGGCTCTCCGGACCGCTGTTGGACCGTATCGATCTCCAAGTCCAGGTCGAACGGCCGCAATCAGCGGCCCTGGCTCTGGGCGAACCCGGTGAGAGCTCGGCAGAGGTGGCCCAGCGGGTGGCGCAGGCTCGTGCCGTCCAGGCTGACCGGCTGGCACCTTTCGGGCTGAGCCTGAATGCGGAAGCGCCTATGAGCGTACTCAGCAAGGAGCTGAGACTTCCGTCCGGTGACCTGCGCGCCCTGAATGCCGCCCTGGACCGGGCCCAGCTTTCCCTGCGCGGATATGTGCGAGTGCTGCGGATCGCCTGGACCATCTCCGACCTCTGCCTCAAGGATCACCCTGAGGCAGAGGACATTGATGCCGCCATGGCGCTGCGTCAGTCCACTGGGACAAGGAGGTGATTTCGGTGGGTGCCAGTATTGACTTGGCCTGCTCAGAAGTGCGGCGGATGCGGGCCGAGCTCAGCAGGCTCATCGAACCCGGCGACCTGCTGGGAGCACTGACTGTCCAGGTGCTGGGACCGCTTGCCGCGCATCGGCTCATCACCTCCGAGGCTGCGCCTCCTGACGCCGATCAGCAGGCGGTGAGTGCGGCGGCTGAGGCTGCCGGACTGACCAAACCCCAGCGGCAGCTGGCCGAGGGGCTGCAGCGCTGGCGCACCCGACTGGGCCAGATCGACCAGGGACGGATGATCAGCTCGCTGCACAGACTCGGCGGCGGGGTGCTCGTCCCAGAGGATCCGATGTGGCCTGCCCAGTTGAACGATCTCGGTGCGGCGGCTCCGCTGTGCCTCTGGTTCCGTATGGCACCCGGCTCTGAAGATCCCTATGCTGACCTGACGCAGCGACTGCCAGGTATCCCGCGCAGCGTAGCGATAGTCGGCTCCAGGGAGATGACCGACTACGGCGGACGCTTCGCCTGGGAGAATGCCCGTCAGCTCGCCGAACACGGCATCACTGTGATCTCAGGCGGGGCATACGGGATCGACGCTGCCGCTCATAGGGGAGCACTTGCGGCGAAGGATCCAGGGGATGCCCCTACCGTTGCTGTGCTCGCAGGGGGAGTGGATCGGCTCTACCCCGCCGGCAATGAGTCCCTGCTGCGAAGTGTCCTCACCCATGGCGTGGTGCTCAGTGAGACGGCACCGGGCTCGGCGCCCATGAAGTCGCGGTTCCTTCAGCGCAACCGGCTGATCGCGGCCCTGGCCGCGGCCACTGTGGTGGTGGAGGCCCGTTGGCGCTCCGGGGCACTGTCCACCGCCCATCACGCGCTGGGCATCGGCAGGCCGGTGGGCGCAGTTCCCGGCAGCGTGTACTCGGCCAGTTCCGCAGGCTGTCACCGGCTGCTGCGTGAGACTCCGGCACAGCTGGTCACCGACGCAGCAGACGCTGTCCAGCTCATGGTGGAGCCGGCTCCGGGAAAAACGGGTGAGGCTATCGAGTTCAGTCATCACCACGGGCCCAAACCGGAACTGGCAGAGCAGCTGAGCCTGCCGCTGGCTGACCAGGAGCCCGAAACTCGAGATCAGCATCCCGAAGACAGGCTGAACGATCTGGAGCTTCGGGTCTACGATGCCCTGCCAGTGCGCCGGCTCACCACCCCAGGCAAGCTGGCTGAGGTCGCCGGGCTGCCCATCTCGCAGGTGCTCTCTACCTTGACCAAGCTCCAGAGAAAGGCCCTTGTCAGGTCCAATAAAGGTCAATGGGGCAGGTCCCTGTAACGCCCCGGTGTTCGAAGCTCCACCATTGTGCGGTCATGCTGACCTAGACTTCGGGCTATGGAGGAGCTGAACGACCCGCTGGTGGAGGAGTTCGCTGCGCATCTGCGCGATGAGCGGCGGCTGTCTGAGCACACCGTGCGCGGATACACCAGTGACCTGGCTCAGCTGAGCGAGCATGCGCGTGGGCTGAAGAATCTGCGGCTAGCGCATCTGCGCACTTGGCTCGCCGAACTGCATTCCTCCGGACTGTCCCGCAGCACATTGAACCGCAAGACCGCCTCCGCCAGGGCGTTGACCGCCTGGGCGCATAAGCGCGGTCACCTCAAAGAGGACCCCGCTGTCAGGCTCAAGTCAGCCTCACGCGGTTCCCACTTGCCTGATGTGCTGCAGGCTAGTCATGTGGGGGAACTCACCGAGGCTGCTCGACAGATGCGCGAGGCCTATGAGCGGATCCGCGATGAAGACCCGATCGGCTGGGCTGTGGCCGTGCGCGACGAGGCGATCATCGAGCTGCTCTACGCCACCGGGATTCGAGTCTCTGAACTGGCCGGGCTCAACCTGGACTCAGCGGACGCTGAGCGACGGCTGTTGCGGGTTCTCGGCAAAGGCCGAAAAGAACGCATGGTGCCCTTCGGGATTCCGGCCCAGCAGGCATTGCAGCGCTGGACCGATGAGGCCAGGGGGTTGCTCTCGGGCGAGTCGGGCGGTGTCGCGCTCTTTCTGGGGCAGCGCGGTGCTCGCATTGACGTCCGGGTGGTCCGCAAAGTGGTGGACACCGCTCTGGAGGCGCTGGGCACCACATCCGCCCGCGGGCCGCACGCGCTGCGGCACACCGCAGCCACCCACCTGCTCGACGGTGGGGCGGACCTGCGTGCCGTCCAGGAGCTGCTGGGCCACTCATCCCTGGCCACCACCCAGATCTACACCCATGTCTCTGCAGACCGCCTGGCTAAGGCTTATGCCCAAGCCCACCCTAGAGCCTGAGCTTGTCCCGGCGGCAGGTCCACGCGGCCTGCTGGCTCCCCGACACGGCAGCATGGCAGCTGCCTTCGCGCCTAAAGGGCGAAATCAGCAGACACCTGTTAAGCTGTACTCATATCCACCGCAGAAGGATTGCGCCCGGTCGTAGGGGAAGACGTACCGAGACGCAACTGAACTGTGGAGGATGAAATGTCGAATTACGCAGCCAGGGGTGTCCTGCACATCCACTCGGCTCCCAGCGCGCTCTGCCCGCACGTCGAATGGGCAGTGGCGTCAGTTGTAGACGCCAGGGTCAGCTTCACCTGGACCGAACAGCCTGCCGCCCCCGGTACTCACCGCGCCGAGCTGACCTGGACCGGAGCACAGGGACTCGGCGCCAAGCTCGCCTCCGCACTGCGCCAGCTGGGCCATCTGCGCTTCGAGGTCACCGAGGACCCCAGCCCCGGGGCAGAAGGCTCCCGCTGGTCTCACACCCCCGAGCTCGGCATCTTCCACGCCACCATTGATACCGCCGGCAACATCATGGTCTCCGAAGACCGTATCCGCTACGCCTACGAACTCGGCGCCGGTGACCCCTCAGTGATGTACCAGGAGCTCTCCCTGGCCCTCGGTGAGGCCTGGGACGAGGAGCTCGAACCCTTCCGGCATGCTGCCGAAGGTGCGCCTGTCCGCTGGCTCAGTCAAGCAGTGTGAGGGGTCTGCTCCATGACCCTTTGGTTTGTAGACACTCCACAACGTAAGCTCGGTCCTTATGAGTGTCGACACAGGTCGTCTGCCCGCTGCGGTGACTGTCTCCGAAGAAGCACTGGAGGTGCTGCGCGGCAATACCGGGCAGCTCACCACTGAGGTCGGCCAGCACCTGGAGCAGCAGCTGCCCTGGTACAAGCAGCTCAGCACTGAGGAACGGGCCTCCCTGCGGCTGATCGCCCAGCGCGGCATCGTAGGGTTGGCCAACTGGCTGCAGGACCCCGCCGCCCGCTCGCTGCCACTGGTCAATGAGCTGCTGGGCCCTGCTCCCACCGACCTGATGCGCACCATCAGCCTGCAGCGCGCCCTGCAGCTGATCCGCACCATCGTGGAGGCCGTGGAGGCCCGGCTGCCCGGACTGATGCCCGAGGCCGACCGGTCGCTGATGCTCGAGGCAGTGCTTCGCTACTCCCGCGAAGTCGCCTTCGCCATCGCTGATGTCTACGCCAGAGCCGCTGAGTCCCGCGGCGCCTGGGACTCCCGGCTCGAAGCACTCTTGGTGGACGCCGTACTGCGCGGTGAGCCCGGAGAGCAGATCGCCTCCCGGGCTGCCGCAGTGGGCTGGCAGTCCAGTACCGGAGTAGTGGTGATAGTCGGCGCTGCCCCGGAGCAGGTCGACGCCGTCTACCTGAGCCATCTGCGCCGGCAGTGCATCCGCTTCGCCGCCGATGCGGTAGTAGGCGTTCAGGGCGACCGGCTGATCCTGCTGCTGGGCGGGGTCACCACCCTGCAGAACGGACTCCAGCGCATCCTCCCGCACTTCGGTGAGGGTCCAGTGGTCTACGCCGAGACCGAAGGCCCGCTCGCCCAGGCCTCACGCTGCGCCCAGTCAGCTTTCGTCGGCTACTCCGCAGCGCCTGCCTGGTCCAGGGCGCCGCAGCCCACTGCCGCCCAGGAGCTGCTGCCCGAACGCGCACTGGCCGGGGACCCGCACGCTAAGGAAGCCCTCACCAGCGGGATCTACACCCCACTGGAAGAGGCCGGGCACGGGCTGCTGGAGACTGTGGACTGCTACGTCAACGCTGGTCATTCCCTGGAAGCCACCGCCCGCGAGCTCTACGTGCATACCAATACCGTGCGCTACCGGCTGAAGCGGATCACAGAGGTCACCGGCTGGGACCCCATGGAGCCCCGCGACGCCTATGTGCTCCAGACCGCCCTTGCACTGGGCAGACTGTGAGCGGCCCCCTGACAGCAGGGCCCCGTGCAGGTGCACCGCGGCTGGGCGGGCCAGGTCACCGATTGTAGGGTATCTACAAGTTCACCTCGATGATGTGGTCTGCCCGCATGAGGGTGCCGACCGGGCCCAGATGGAAAGGTTGAGACTGTGCTAGCGATCGTATGCCCAGGACAAGGTTCCCAGACCCCAGGAATGCTCCAGCCGTGGCTGGAGTTCGAGCAGACCGCCGACCATCTGACCCGCTACTCCGGGTTCGCCGGGACCGACCTCATCGCCCACGGCGCTGAATCCGATGAGGAGACTATCCGGGACACTGCCATCGCCCAGCCGCTGCTGGCCGCGGCAGCTCTGATCTCTGCCGGTGCTCTGGGACTGACCCCGGATAAGCTGCCCGGCTACGGGGACTCGGTGCTGATCGCCGGGCACTCAGTGGGCGAGATCCCCGCTGCGGCACTGGCCGGTGCTCTCACCGATGAGACTGCGATGCAGCTGATCGGGATCCGCGGCCGGGCCATGGCCGAGGCTGCCGCAGCCAAACTCACCGGAATGGCCGCAGTGCTCGGCGGAGCAGAGGACGAGGTTCTCACCGCCATCCAGCAGGCTGGGCTCTCTGCGGCCAATATCAACGGCGCAGGCCAGATCGTGGCAGCGGGAGACCAGGAGGACTTGGGCAAACTGGCGCAGAACCCGCCGGCCAAAGCACGTGTGATCCCGCTGAAGGTGGCCGGCGCCTTCCACACCCACTACATGGCCGAAGCCCGGCAGAAGCTCGCCACCGCCGCTGAGACTGTGACTCCGGCCGATCCTGCCGTGACGCTGCTCTCCAACCGCGACGGCGCCCCGGTGAGCACCGGAGCCCAGGCGCTGGAGCAGATCGTGGACCAGGTCACCTGCCCGGTGCGCTGGGACGCCTGCATGGAGACCATGCGCGAGGCTGGTGTCACCGGCATCCTGGAGCTGCTGCCCGGCGGTACTCTGGCCGGACTCGCCAAACGCGGCCTGAAAGGCACCAAAACCCTGGCCGTGAAGACCCCGGCCGACCTCGACGCCGCCCGCGACTTCATTGCCGATCACACCGCCTGAGAGCTGAGGGACCACCGTGACTGCACCCCTGAAACCCACCACCACAGTCCAGGCCACCTCCGTGCTGGGCCTGGGCGTCTACCGCCCCTCCACCGTGGTGGACAACGAACAGATCTGTCAGTGGATCGACTCCTCCGACGAATGGATCCGACAGCGCACCGGCATCGTCACCCGGCGCCGCGCCCCTGCCGATGTCTCCGTAGTGGATATGGCCGAGGGCGCAGCCCTGGACGCTCTGCGCGATGCTGACACCTCTGCTGAAGAGATCGAAGCGGTACTGATCTCCACGGTCACCCACCCCTACCAGACACCCTCGGCGGCCGCTGACCTGGCACATCGGATCGGGGCGACCCCGGCTGCCGCCTACGACATCTCCGCAGCCTGCGCCGGCTACTGCTACGGCATCGGCCAAGCCGATGCGCTGGTCCGGGCCGGCCACGCCAAGAAGGTGCTGGTGGTGGGCGTGGAGAAGCTCTCCGATGTCATCGACAACCACGAGCGAAGTATCAGTTTCCTGCTCGGTGACGGGGCCGGGGCCGTCGTCGTCGGCCCTTCTGAGGAACCCGGCATCTCGGCGTCGATCTTGGGCTCCAATGGTGAGAAATGGGGTGCGGTCTCCATGGACAGCTCCCTGCTGCGGCTGCGCGATGCGCTCTCCGAAGCCCAGACCACGGGGGACGCCTCACGTCTGCTGGACCCCGAGGAACGGCTCTGGCCCACCCTGCGCCAGGATGGACAGACCGTGTTCCGCTGGGCGGTCTGGGAGATGGCCAAAGTAGCCAAGCAGGCCCTGGAGAAAGCAGGAATCAGCACCACTGACCTGGCGGCCTTCGTCCCGCATCAGGCCAATATCCGGATCATCGAGGAGCTGGCCAAGCAGCTGAAGCTGCCCGAGCATGTGCTCATCGGCCGCGACATCGTCGATGCCGGCAACACCTCCGCGGCCTCCATTCCGCTGGCCCTGCACCGGCTGCGCGCGGAGAACCCAGAGATATCCGGCGGGCTAGCCCTGCAAATAGGATTCGGCGCAGGGCTTGTCTACGGTGCTCAAATCATCCGAATCCCGTAAGTTAGAGGCGCACGATTTTTCACCATCCACACCGAAAACATATGAGAGGAGCCCGCAGTGGCTGACAAGAACGAAATCCTGGCCGGACTCGCTGAGATCGTTGAGGAGGAGACCGGCCTGGAGACTGAGGAGATCCAGCTGGACAAATCCTTCACCGAGGACCTGGACATCGATTCCATCTCCATGATGACCATCGTGGTCAACGCTGAGGAGAAGTTCGACGTGAAGATTCCCGACGAGGAGGTCAAGAATCTGACCACCGTGGGTGACGCTGTCGACTATATTGCGAACGCAGCCGGCTGACGCCCGCTCCTGACTGACCCGCCCTCCGTACAGTTATTGAGGTAATTCCATGTCACGCCGTCTTGTCATCACTGGGCTCGGTGCCACCACGCCGCTGGGCGGGGATGTGCCCAGCACCTGGCGGGCAGCCCTGGCCGGCACCCCAGGTGCAAAGACTCTGCAGCAGGACTGGGTCCAGCAGTACGAGCTTCCGGTCACCTTCGCCGCTGAGGTGGCAGTGGAGCCGGCCGAGGTGCTCTCCCGCCCGGAGACCCGGCGAATGGACCGCTCCACCCAGCTGGGCATGGTGGCCGCCCGGGAGGCTTGGGCGGATGCTGGGCTCAGCGATGCGGAACTGGACGGAGAGCGGGTCGGAATCAGCTTCGCCACCGGCATCGGCGGAGTCTGGACCCTGCTGAACTCCTGGGACACCCTCCGCGAGAAGGGGCCGCGCCGCGTGCTGCCGATGACCGTGCCGATGCTGATGCCCAACGGGGCAGCCGGTGCCATCAGTCTGGAATTCGGCGCGCAAGCGGGTGCCCGCACCGCAGTTTCCGCCTGCGCCTCCGGAGTGGAGGCGCTCATCATGGCTCTGGACCTGCTGAACTCCGGTGAAGCAGACGTGGTCCTGGCCGGCGGCACCGAGGCCGCCATCCACCCGCTGCCGCTGGCCGCCTTCGCGAACATGCAGGCGCTCTCCCGGCGCAATGACGACCCGGCCGCAGCCTCCCGCCCCTACGATGTGGATCGCGACGGCTTCGTCATGGGAGAAGGCGCCGGCGCACTGGTCATCGAGACTGAGGAGCACGCCAAGGCCCGCGGCGCTACCGTCTACGCAGAACTGGCCGGCGGGGCAGTCACCTCAGACGCCCATCACATCACTGCCCCGGACCCGGAGGGAATGGGAGCTTCCCGTGCGGTGCGCAAGGCGCTGGCCTCTGCCGATGTGGAGATCACCGACGTCACCCACGTCAACGCACACGCGACTTCCACACCGCTGGGCGATGTTCCGGAATATGTGGCCATGAAGTCAGTTTTCGGCAGCCACCTGGACAGTGTGTGCGTCTCGGCCACCAAATCCCAGACCGGTCACCTGCTGGGAGCCGCAGGCGCGGTGGAGTCCGTGTTCACCGTCAAAGCGCTGGCCGATCGTAAGGCCCCGGTGACCATCAACTTGGAGAACCAGGACCCAGAGATCCCCCTGGACGTGGTCTCCGGCACCCCTCGAGACCTCGGCCAGGGTGATCAGGTGGCGATCTGCTCCAGCTTCGGCTTCGGCGGACACAACGCAGTAGCGGCTTTTAGCACCTACTGAGTCCCAACAGCTGGGGCCTAGAAGGAAGCGATAGCGCGCTGTCACTGATTCTGCTGAGTACGGCGGGACTGAGACGTTCGGGGAGCCAATGATGTTATGCGGTGGAACTTGCTCCCTCAATGTCTCATTTTCAGCTCTCATCCTGAGGCGCATGAGACGTTCGGGGAGCAATGCTCGACAGGTTGGCCAAAGATGCTCCCTGAACGACTCACTGGGCTAAGCCGGGTACTGATCATCCGATTCTTCGCAGATGAGGGTGTAGCGGCGGGCTGGCTGTGGTGTGGGCGCGTCGGTGCCGGGGTGAGGCTCGAGGTTTTTCGATGATGGAGGTTCCTACGCCAGCCATCCGAAAGACCTCGACGTGTCCGATGCTACCTTCACGAGCCCTGACCTGACGACCTTCACCCACTTGAACGACCTCGGTCTGGAGGTCACCGGCCAGCGACTCGAACCCGACCGGGCGGTGCTGGCCTGCCGGGTCGTGGAGCCGGACGATTGGTGCCGCCGGTGCGGCTGCCAGGGCATCCCGAGAGGCACCGTCATCCGGAAACTGGCGCATGCTCCGTTCGGGTGGCGCCGCACGACCCTGCTGATCACCGTCCGCCGGTACCGGTGCGCGGAGTGCTCTCACATGTGGCGTCAGGACACCACCAGGGCGGCCCCGCCGCGGGCGAAGACCTCCCGTCACCGACGCGCCGACAGACCAACCCGACCGTACTACACCCTCATCTGGAAAAAGCCAGAAAAGGTGATCCAGTTGCGTGTTCGGTCGGGTCGTCAGGGGGTGACGGGATCGAGGGGAACTCGAGGACTGGAATCACCCTTCCCTGTTGGCTTGCGCACCGAGATCGTCTTCGGCCCCGCAGGCTGAGCTAGCATAGTTCCTCCTATCGTCGCAAAGGTGAAACGCCAACGACATGACTCAAAGGATGTGGTCGGGATGACAGAATCAATATCCGCTGGGCCCAGCGGCCCAGTGGCTGAGGGACGCCTCTCAACCGTTTTTGTCTACGTCAGAAACTTGGCGGAAATGGTCCGGTTCTATCGAGATATTTTGGGATTTGAGGTGACGTACGACGAAACTGATGACGCCACTTTCCTGGCGTTTCCAGGGAGCCCACGCGTAGAATTGGCACTCTATTCCGGGCGAGCGGACACGAGCAGCGTCGAGCCGCACTGGTTCTACGTGATTGATGTGCCCGATGTCGTCGCCGCCGCGACGGCGTTGCGAGACCGTGGCGTATCGGTCGGCGCGCTGGAAGATGTTCCGTACGGGAGGGCTGCTACATTCTCTGATCCGGAGGGGAACGTCATCGAGATCCATGAGCGAAAGTGACCTCACCAAGGCTAGTTACCGTCCATCTGACATGAGGCTGTGGCATTTCGGTGTTTGGCGGGGTCGACGCTGGGCGCTGCCACCCACAGCGACGCGGAACGTAGTTCCTTGGCGAGAGTCGTTGGATTCTGAGCACCGACCACACCCCGGAGACCGCTCCCCCTCCTACCCCACCCCAGCTGACCGACCGAACACCCACCTGTGTCGGTCAAACCATCCACCGGACACCCAACTTGGTCACCAAACAACCCAACCGAACACTTAACTGGGTCGTCAAACGACCCCATCGAACACGCATCCGACTGAGGATCTATTGAGTTGCGTGTTCGGTCGGGAGAAAAGCATCCGACTCCGTAGCGAGTGAGAGCCGTGAGGTCAGGGATCGGTGCAAACACGCCAGTATTTGTGCGGGTCACGTCAGGGCGTGCTGCGTGGTGTGGCTGGCAAGCTGGGCGAGGGAGGAAATGGCGCAGGCATGTGTGACTGAGCCAGGCGCAGTCCAGCTACCACGCAGTGGTGAGAGGTCTGTCAGACACGCTAGATCAGTGTTGCCTCCAGCCGCGGCACGCCTGAACCTGTCTAAGCATCGCCGCCGGTTGTGCCGGAGGTGCCGGCATTCACATCGGTGAGGTTGTACTTCTCGATGGCCTGAGCTGCCTTCTTGTTCTTGCCCAGCATCTGCAGAGCCCGGACCACCATGGAGTGGCTGTCGATCTTGAAGTGCCGTCGGGCAGCGGCACGGGTGTCGGAGAACCCGTAGCTGTCCGCGCCCAGAGTGGCGAAGTCATTGGGCACGAACTGGCGGATCTGGTCAGGCACTGCAGCGTTGTAGTCGGTGGAGGCCACGATCGGGCCCTCAGCGTCTTCCAGCTGCTTGGTGACGAACGGGACCTCCGGCTCCCGCTCAGGGTCCAGCATGGCGGACTGTTCCACCTGCAGGGCCTGGCGGCGCAGCTCATTCCAGCTGGTCACGCTCCATACGTCAGCACTTACTCCCCAGTCTTCAGCCAGCAGCTGCTGCGCCTCCAGGGCCCAGGGAACAGAGACGCCTGATGCCAGCAGCTGCACCTTGGGGCCTTCTGCCTCAGCTGCCTTCAGCTTGTAGATGCCGCGCTTGAGACCCTCCACATCCAGGTTCTCAGGCTCCGGCAGGTGCTGCACCGGCTCGTTGTACACGGTGAGGTAGTACATGACGTTGTGGTCGCCGCTGTGGTCTCCGTACATCTCGTAGAGACCGTTCTCAATGATGTGGGCGATCTCGTAGCCGAAGGCAGGGTCGAAGTGTTTGACTGCCGGATTGGTGGCAGCCAGCAGCGGGGAGTGCCCGTCGGCGTGCTGCAGTCCCTCGCCGGTCAGTGTGGTGCGCCCGGCAGTGGCGCCGATGATGAACCCACGGGTCATCTGATCAGCGGCAGCCCAGAAGGAGTCACCGGTGCGCTGGAACCCGAACATCGAGTAGAAGATGTAGAACGGAATCATCGGCTCACCATGGGTGGCGTACGAGGTGCCCACCGCGGTGAACGCCGCGGTGGCCCCGGCCTCGTTGATGCCAGGGTGCAGCAGCTGGCCCTGCGGGGACTCCTTATAGGCCAGCATCAGCTCCCGGTCCACCGAGAGGTAGTTCTGCCCCTTGGGGTTGTAGATCTTGGCGGTGGGGAAGAAGCTGTCCATGCCGAAGGTGCGGGCCTCATCCGGCACGATCGGCACAATCCGGGAGCCGAAGTCCTTCTCCCGCATCAGGTCCCTCAGCAGGCGCACAAAGGCCATGGTGGTGGCGGCCATGTTCTTCCCAGAGCCCTTCTTGGCCCCGGCATAGGCTTTCTGGCCCGGTAGGTTCAGAGTGTTGGCGGGCACCCGGCGCTCCGGCAGCGGTCCGCCCAGCTCTTTGCGGCGAGCCCGCATGTACTCGATCTCCGGGGCATCCTCACCGGGGTGGTAGTAGGGCACGGTGTACGGGTCGGCCTCGATCTGCTCATCGCTGACCGGGATGCGCAGGGTGTCGCGGAAGCGCTTGAGGTCATCCACCGTGAGCTTCTTCATCTGGTGGGTGGCATTACGGCCCTCGAAGCTCGGCCCCAGTCCATAGCCTTTGACGGTCTGGGCCAGGATCACGGTGGGTTTCTCCTTGGTCTCCACCGCAGCCTTATAGGCGGCGTAGACCTTCTGGTAGTCGTGGCCGCCGCGCTTCAGCCCCCAGATCTCGTCGTCAGACATATCGGCGACCAGCTCTTTGGTCTTGGCCGAACGGCCGAAGAAATGCTCCCGGACAAACTCACCGGACTCCGCCTTATAGGTCTGGTAGTCGCCGTCGAGGGTCTCGTTCATGATCCGGACCAGCTCGCCGGTGTCGTCCTTCTCCAGCAGGTGGTCCCACTCGCGGCCCCAGAGCACCTTGATCACATTCCAGCCGGCACCCCGGAAGAAGGCCTCCAGCTCCTGGACGATCTTGCCGTTGCCGCGCACCGGGCCGTCCAGCCGCTGCAGGTTGCAGTTGATCACAAAGTGCAGGTTGTCCAGCTTTTCGTTGGCGGCCAGCTGCAGCAGGCCGCGGGACTCCGGCTCATCCATCTCGCCGTCGCCCAGGAACGCCCAGACGCTCTGCTCGGAGGTGTCCTTGACGCCCCGGTGGTGCAGGTACCGGTTGAACTGTGCCTGGTAGATCGCGTTCATCGGACCCAGGCCCATGGATACGGTGGGGAACTGCCAGAAGTCCGGCATCAGCCGCGGATGCGGGTAGGAGCTCAGTCCGTAAGGGGCTTTGGAGACCTCCTGACGGAAGCCGTCCAGGTGCTTCTCGCTCAGCCGGCCCTCCAGGAAGGCCCGGGCGTAGTTGCCGGGGGAGGAGTGCCCCTGGAAGAAGATCTGGTCGCCGCCGCCGGGGTGGTCGGCTCCGCGGAAGAAGTGGTTGTAGCCCACTTCGTAGAGCGTGGCCACGCCGGCGTAGCTGGAGATGTGCCCGCCCACACCGATGTCCTCGCGCTGGGCGCGGTGCACCATCATCGCCGCATTCCAGCGCAGGATTCGGCGGTACTGGCGCTCCAGCTCCTCATCCCCGGGGAACTGAGGCTCCTGGTCCACCGGGATGGTGTTCACGTAGTCGGTGGTGGTGACCATCGGCACCCCGATGGACTTGGCCCCGGCCCGCTGCAGCAGGGCGCGGATGATGTACTCTGCGCGTTCGGTGCCGTGCACCTCCACCAGCTGATCAAGTGACTCGATCCACTCGCTGGTCTCCTCCGGATCCAGATCCGGAAGCTGATCGATCAGTCCGCTGCGGATATGTGATGTCTCTTCGCCAGCGCTCACAGTTGGGCACCTTTCACGCGTTGTCTTACCGGCCCCGCGTCAGCAGGACCCTTTTCGAGGTCTTTGGCCTCACTCTACCGGTTTCATGTTGTGTCGCACTTCCCGCTCACCGCGAAATCCGCGTAACGTTAGCTGTGTGGGACAGAACAGCCATGCCGCCACGAATGTTGTAGACAAGACCAGCCTGCTGGAGGAGCTCAGCCTGAGCGCTGACTCCCTGGTCCAGGAGATCGGGGCCGATAGCGACGTCGATGCTGCGCTCCGTGACGCCCTGGACGAACTTCTCGACGAGTCGCTCATCGATGAGGACGAGCAGGAGGTGGTCGATGCTGTGCTGCTCTGGTTCCGTGCCGGCGACGATGACCTGACCGACGCCTTGCTGGACGCGCTGACCACCCTGGAAGAGCACGGCATGGTCTGGCTGCTGACCCCGCGTTCTGGCCGCGAAGGCTATGTGCCTGCGGTGGAGATTCAGGATGCGGCCACCGATGCCGGGCTGCATGTCACCTCCTCCGCCGGGGTTAGTGCGGAATGGTCCGCCACCCGGCTTGTGCACCGCAAGTCCTGGTCTTAGCGGCTGTGCCGGCACAACCAGTACGACGCCGTCGGCCCGCCCTTGGTGAGCCCGCACCGGAGTTCACTGCCCGCAACCAGTTCGGCGAGACAGTGGAGCTCTCTGCACTCAGGGGAGCCCGCGGCGTCGTCGTGATGTTCTACCCCTATGCGTTCAGCCGGATCTGCGGCTCAGAGCTGGCCGAGATCCATGACCGCTGGTCCGAGTTTGCCGCCCTGGGCGTCCGGCTGCTGGCCATCAGCTGCGACTCGGTGCACACCCTCCGAGCTTACGCCGAGGAGCTGGGCGGTAGCGAGTCAGGGGCAGTGGAGTTTGACCTGCTCAGCGACCACTGGCCGCATGGGCAGATCGCCAAGTCCTACGACGCGTTCAACGCCGAGCTGGGCTGCCCCACCCGGGACACTTTTGTGCTGGACGCGGAGCTGACCGTACGAGCAGTGGTCTCGGCTCCTCAGTCCGATGCTCGGAATATTGAAGATCTTGTGGAATCGTTGCAAGGACTATGAATATTGCCCAAGCGCGGCAGCATCTCGACAGTGCGATTCACTCGCCGATGCGACTGGCGGTCATGTCAATCCTTGTGGGTGTGGAGTCAGTGACTTTCCGGGTATTGGTGCAGGCACTCGACTGCAGTGACCCTTTGCTGTCTAAACACGTCTCAGTCCTGGAGAAGGAAGGGTTGATCGAGGTCCGCAAGCAGTTCCTCGGCAAGCGGCCTCAGACCATCATTGCGGTGACCCCTCAGGGGAGACGTGCTCATAGGCTGTACTGCAAAGCCTTAGACGTTGTGCGCGCGGGCATCATTTAGTTAACTGACAGAAATTACTTGCCGATTCGTTAATCACTGATTAGTCTGGTGTTGCCTGGTGTTGTCATCGTCGAGTGACTTAGCGCACTGCATGTGAAGGGGCAGAGGATGAAACGTTTGGTATTGGGCTACGACGGGTCTTGCGGCACGTGTTCCCGGATGGCCGTCGAAATTGCGGAGGAAGTTGGCGAAGCCCTCGAGGTGATGCCGCTGATGGCGCCGGATATGCGGCAGTGGCGAGATGAGGTCTACGGCGAGAGTCCGCCGTGGCGGCCGACTTTGGTGCAGGTGGATGATCGTGGGCAAGTGAGAGCGTGGAGTGGTAGGAAAGTAGCGTTTGTGCTGCCTCGCTTGATCGGGTTCAGGCGATCATTCAAGATTCTTCGGATTCTCGGAGATTTAGTACACCAGAGGGTGCCGGGACAAGATTCCGGTCAATTGTCAAGGGCCTCTTTTGTCCGTGCAGGGTTAGGAGTTGTTGCTGGAGTATCAATCTTAGGCGGCGCGAAGCTGCCCGCTGCCGCGGCAGCGGGACAAGCTCATGGCGATGGGATTGGTGAGCTCATTGATGACGGAGCTGTATCGCCGTCTCAAGGGCTCTCAGAACTTGTGCACGATCAGGTTCAACCGACGTTGAATGCGATGCTGGAAGTAGTGCCGAAACAGACTCGATCGCAAATCGAGGAGGGGCTGCGAAGCATCAGTTCGGAGCCCAGTGCGTGGTCGGAGGATATCTTCGGTGGTCGATACCGTGATGATGGGGCGGTGACCCATGTGACGGCCCTGGCTCTCCCGTCCGGGGTATTGGCGGTCTACCGTACAAGTCCGAATGAGGGCATCGCCAAGTCTGAGTCGCGAGCGGTGTTTTGGTCGGTCAAGGGAACAGGAGATGAGCCGGAGGTTCACCTTCTGGGTGCTGCGGAAAATGGGGTGGCCTACCACAATATGGGTGGTCCGATTGGGGCTAATAGTGAATGCGCTGGTGATTCCCGGTGTAATCAGCCCTGTTGGGCGTGCCTCTGTTCTCAGAATGCATACGGGTGTATGGCCAGCCGATGCTTGCGATGTGCCCTCCAGTGTGTCAACCCAGTCCGTTGCGTGGCTTGCGTGGTGGTTCGATGTGCCTCCGCAGCTCAAGCCTGTTGCCAGTCATGGAGCTGTTACTATGCGACCCCGAATTGCTGAGATGCAGCGCGAGAATATTGACGCCGGTGGTGGGGCATGGATCTCTGCTATGCGATTGGGGGAAGGGCGTGTCGAGCTCGTTGTTTGCGGGTATCTGTTTGCTCTCATATTTGTGGAGTCCTATTTCAAAGTCCATGAGTGGGACGTTGCACCGACAGTGATTTTCACTGCGGCGATTCTTCCGGTGGTGGTGGGGCTTTTGCTTTTGCTACGGAGAAGCCGGGGCCTGCGACCCCGCCACTATTTTCTGGCAATGCTCTTGACCGGTTTGTGGTACGCACTTTTTATTCCAGAACCACTTTTCAGTGACTGGGGTGCGCTCGCGAGCTTCTGGTGGTGGGCTGAGGGCTCTCTTGGTCCTTCACTGGTCTACGCAGGTGCTTCCGCGCTGCCGTTGTTTGCTGTCGGCCTTTGGCTGTTACTCGCTCAACGGCGCGCTGCAGGGGTGATGGCGAAGGGCCGCGAGTAGGCTACTGCCTATGCCGCCGAGATCAGCCAGCCGGGCCAAACCCTCCGGCCCCGACTTCCGCACGGTGGAGCCTGCCCCGCTGATCCTGCTCAAGGGCTCCGAGGACTATGTGGCCACCCGCGCCCTGGACCGGATCAAAGCCGCGCTGAAGGCTCAGCACGCCCAGCTGGAGTACACCCGGTTCGACGTCGCCGCAGCCGCCCCCGGCGAACTGGCCACCCTGGCCTCGCCGTCCCTGTTCGGCGAACCGCGGCTGATCCTGGGCGAGGACCTCGCCCAGATGAACGACACCTTCTTGGAAGACGCCCTGCGCTTCCTGCAGGAGCCCCCCGACCCCGAAGTGACCCTGATCCTGCGGCACTCAGGCGGCAACCGGGGCAAGAAGCTTCTGGACGCGGTGAGCGCCAGTGGCGTCGTCGTGGACTGTTCCCCGGTGAAGTCGGACAATGACAAGCTTGACTTCGTGCGCCACGAATACCGGGCCGCCGGGCGCACCATCCATCCCGACGCCGCCCGCGCCCTGGTCTCCGCCGCCGGCTCCAGCCTCTCCGACCTCGGCAGCGCAGCCAGCCAGCTGATGCGCGATGTGCCTGGGGATATCACCGCTGAGCATGTGGATAAGTACTTCGGCGGTCGGGTGGAGGCCACCGCCTTCAAAGTAGCCGACGCCGCCTTCGAAGGCAGGTCCGAGGCCGCCCTGCGGCTCTACCGGCACGCCATAGCCACCGGGGTCTCGCCAGTGGCGGTCACCGCGGCGTTGGCGCTGAAGGCCCGCCAGATCGCCGCCCTGGTGGACCACCGCGGCGCGCAGGCGGAATTGGCCAAGACATTGAAGATGGCGCCCTGGCAGCTTCAGCAGGCCTCCCAGCTGGCCCGCCGGTGGACCCCGCGTGCCGCTGCGGCAGCGGTGGAGTCGGTGGCCCAGGCCGATGCCGAAGTCAAAGGAGTCTCCAGGACACCGGAATACGCGGTGGAGAAGGCAATCGCGGCGATTTCTGCTAAGATTTGAAGCTAGTGTCTGCGGTCCGAACGGGCCGCGCACTGCCTGACGACGGCATCAGCACGCACCAGCTCATGGGCCCCTCTACCTGAAGAGCCGGAGCGTGAATCGCCAAGGTGCCCCACACCACTGAAAACTTCCGCCGTCGCAAAGCGTGCCCCACAAGGGTCGCGCTGTCCGGGCAGTGCTGATCATGACAAGCACAACAAGCTAAGGAAAACACCTGTGGCAAACATCAAGTCCCAGAAGAAGCGCATCCTCACCAACGAGAAGCGCCGTCAGCGCAACCAGGCTGTGAAGTCTGAGCTGAAGACCGCGGTGAAGAAGGTCCGCAAGGCCGTGGAGTCCGGTGATAAGGACGCCGCTGCCACCGCACAGCGCGAGGCCGCCCGCAAGCTGGATAAGGCCGTGTCCAAGGGCGTTATCCACAAGAACCAGGCAGCCAACCGCAAATCAGGCATTGCACAGTTGGTGCAGTCCTTGTAAGTCTGAGCGGCCACTCGCCCTGGTTAACCCCGGACGGGGCCTCGCACGTGACTGCGTGCGGGGCCCTCGCCGTATGATGGACCATTGATTCCCACCCGCCGACTGAAGGACCAAGCCAAGCTCGTGTCACCCAAGGCCAGCAAGCCCCTCGTGCCTGCTCAGACCGACCCTGCGGCGACCCGCAACTTCTGCATCATCGCGCATATCGACCACGGCAAGTCCACCCTGGCCGACCGAATGCTGCAGCTGACCGGCGTGGTCCAGCCGCGTGATATGAAGGCTCAGTACCTGGACCGAATGGACATCGAGCGTGAACGCGGTATCACCATCAAGTCCCAGGCGGTGCGGATGCCCTGGGAGTACGCGGGGGAGACCTTCGCCTTCCACATGATCGACACCCCCGGGCACGTGGACTTCAGCTACGAGGTCTCCCGATCCCTGGCCGCCTGCGAGGGAGCTCTGCTGCTGGTCGATGCCGCCCAGGGCATCGAGGCGCAGACCCTGGCCAACCTCTATCTGGCCATGGAACATGATCTGGCCATCATCCCGGTGCTGAACAAGATCGACCTGCCGGCTGCCATGCCGGACAAGTACGCCGAGGAACTGGCTCACCTGATCGGCTGCGAACCCGACGACGTGCTGCGGGTCTCCGGCAAGACCGGGGAGGGTGTGGAGGCTCTGCTGGACAGGATCGTGGAGGAGGTTCCTGCCCCAGAGGGGCAGGCCGACGCTCCGGCCCGGGCCATGATCTTCGACTCCGTCTACGACACCTACCGCGGTGTGGTCACCTTTGTGCGGGTGGTGGACGGCCAGCTCAGCCACCGCGAGAAGATCCAGATGATGTCCACCGGGGTCACCCATGAGCTGCTGGAGATCGGCGTCTCTTCACCTGAACCGGAGGCGACCAAGGGGCTCGGCGTCGGCGAGGTGGGCTACCTCATCACCGGGGTGAAGGATGTCCGCCAGTCCAAGGTCGGTGACACCGTCACCTCAGCCAAGAACCCCGCAGTTGAGATCATCGGCGGCTACGAGGATCCCAAGCCTATGGTCTTCTCCGGCCTCTTCCCCATCGACGGCTCCGACTTTCCAGTGCTGCGTGAGGCCCTGGAGAAGCTCCAGCTCAACGATGCCGCCCTGAACTTTGAGCCAGAGACCTCCACCGCCCTGGGCTTCGGCTTCCGGGTGGGCTTCCTGGGTCTGCTGCACCTGGAGATCACCCGGGAACGCCTGGAGCAGGAGTACAACCTGGAGCTGATCTCCACCGCCCCCAACGTGGTGTACCAGGTCACCGGCGAGGACGGTGAGGTCTCTACGGTGACCAACCCCAGCGAGTTCCCCGAGGGCAAGATTCTCGAGATACGCGAACCGGTGGTGGATGCCACCATCATCGTGCCCGCCGAGTACATCGGTGCGGTGATGGAGCTCTGCCAGTCCCGCCGGGGCCGAATGGAGGGTATGGACTACCTCTCCGAGGAGCGGGTGGAGATTCGCTACAAGATGCCCCTGGCCGAGATCGTCTTCGACTTCTTCGACCAGCTGAAATCCCGCACCAAGGGGTACGCCTCGCTGAACTGGCAGGCTTCCGGGGAGCAGGCCGCCGACCTGGTCAAGGTGGACATCCTGCTGCAGGGCGATAAGGTGGACGCCTTCTCCGCGATCACTCACCGCGATCATGCCTACTCCTACGGGGTCAAGATGGCCTCCAAGCTCAAGGAGCTCATCCCACGCCAGCAGTTCGAGGTGCCCATCCAAGCCGCCATCGGCTCGCGGATCATTGCCCGTGAGAACATCCGCGCCATCCGCAAGGATGTGCTCTCCAAGTGCTACGGCGGTGACATCAGCCGTAAGCGCAAGCTGTTGGAGAAGCAGAAGGAGGGCAAGAAGCGGATGAAGATGGTCGGCACCGTGGAGGTTCCCCAGGAGGCCTTCATCGCCGCGCTGAGCTCCGATGAGGGCAACGCCAAGGAGAAGGCTAAGAAGTGAACGCCCCGCAATCCGTTGCGCCGCAAGCTGCTCACGTTGCCGCAAGCTGTCACACGCGGCACCGCGAACAGCTCTAGGCGGTTGGGGGATTATGCCCACCACGCTGCCGCTGGGTGATCCGGTTCCGGCCGACGGGTCCTTCCCGCCCGAGGTGCGGACCGCTCTGCCCTCCCGGGCGGATAAGCCGCTGGGCCTCTATGTGCATATCCCGTTCTGCTCGGTGCGCTGCGGCTACTGCGACTTCAACACCTACACCGCTGAGGATCTGGGTCCCGGCGCCTCGCACCAGTCCTATCCGGATACGCTGATCGCTGAGCTTTGGTTCGCTTCAAGAGCCTACGACGACGCCGCGCCCCCGCGTGCCCTCAGCACAGTGTTCTTCGGCGGCGGCACCCCCACCCTGCTGCCGGCCGAGGAACTGGCTCGCATTCTTGGAACAGCCCGAGATCTGTTCGGCTTTGCCCCTGGTGCGGAGATCACCACCGAGGCCAATCCGGACACCGTCACCCCCGAGTCGGCGCAGCTGCTGGCTCAGGCCGGGTTCACACGCCTGAGCTTGGGGATGCAGTCAGCGGTGCCGCATGTGCTGGCCACCCTGGACCGTACGCATAATCCGGAGAATGTGCCGGCTGCCCATGCCGCGGCCCGCGCAGCCGGTCTGGAGACCTCCTTGGACCTGATCTACGGCACCCCGGGGGAGAGCCTTGAGGACTGGCAGCAGTCGCTGGAGGCGGCCATCGCCCTGGAGCCGGACCATATCAGCGCCTATTCGCTGATCATCGAGGAGGGCACCGCCATGGCGGTACAAATCCGGCGCGGGGTGCTGCCGGATATCGACCCTGACGACCAGGCGGATAAGTACCTGCTGACCGATGAGCTGCTTTCTGCGGCCGGCTATCAGTGGTACGAGGTCTCCAATTTTTCCCGGAACCGGCAGACCCGCTCACGGCACAATCTCAACTACTGGCTGGACTCGGACTGGTGGGGCGCCGGGCCAGGGGCACACTCGCATCTGGCTGGGATGCGCTGGTGGAATGTCAAGCATCCGGCGGCCTATGCCCAGCGGGTGCACCAGGGGGTGTCCCCGGGTCATGGCCGCGAGATTCTTGATGCCCAGGCCAAGGTGCTGGAGCACCTGATGCTGCGTCTGCGCATCCGCGAGGGCCTAGATCTCGCCGAGTACAACGCCTTGCCGGAGCTGGCCGCCAGCGGGGGCGTACCTATCACCCAGGATCAGTTAGGCCAGCTGGTCGACGATGGTCTTCTGGAGCCTGGCCCAGCAGAGCCCACGGCCTCCTACCGCCAAGGCAGAGCAGTCCTCACCCTGAAGGGCAGGCTCCTCGCTGACGCGGTCACCCGCCGGCTGGCAGGCTGAGCGGTGTAAGTCACGGTCTGTGCACGGGAGGAGTGTCACGATCAATCGATCGAACTGCTCGTTGTACAGCGGCCGTCGGGTTGCTGCCGGTACTGGTCTCTAGCTTGTGCAGGAGTTCGTTCTCTGGGAGGCCTTGAGCCTCCAGGGTGCGTTGATGTGCGATGTGCAATGCTGAGGATGTTTGCGGGTCACACGGTGCAGAAGCTGACCTGTATTGAGCGCTTGGACCCCACGAGAATGAAGCGCGGCGTCGTCAAAGTCAGCAATCAGCGGATCAGGCGAAGGATGACGGGGTAGCGGTAGGGGCGGCCTTTATTGCACTCAGAGCCGCCGATCAGTCCGCTGATCGCCATGGTGATCCATACCACCACCAGGCCGAGCCCGGCCCAGGTGTCCACAGTGGGCACGAAAGCCAGGCCGAACAGCAGGGCCATCAGCACAGTCAGGGGTAGGGTGAAGTTCAACGCCTCCTTGGCCTCCTGCTCAGTGAACGGACCGCGTTCACGGAAGACCAGGTAGATAATCAGCGCCGGGAAACAGCCGGCCACGGCACCGAAGTGCGAAATCATCGCCCAGCGCACATCCTCATCACGGGTCAGCATCGGTGCTGCCGCCGTAGCGGGTCGAGTCCCGCCTTTGGCCGTGCTCTGCTTGCCGTTCTGCGTGGTCACTGCAGTCATCGTGCCTTTCTGTGAGGGGAAGGATAGGCGTATGCTGCCGCCGATTTTAGTGCCCCAACCTGGAAGCCCCGGGCGGACGGAGCCGGTGTGTCTACTCGACACTTACAAAGTCAATCAGCTCCTCGACCCGGCCGAGCAGGGATGGTTCAAGGTCAGTGTAGCTTCGCACTCGGGAGAGGATCTGCTTCCAGCCGTGGGCAATATCCCGCTGGCCGGCCGCAGGCAGGCCCAGTGCCCGCAGAGTGCCGACTTTGACATCGGTGCCACGCGGTATCACCGGCCAGGACTTCAGGCCCACCCGCTCCGGCTTCACTGCCTGCCAGACATCCACATAAGGGTGCCCCAGCACCAGCACATTCCCGGACGCCCCGGGCAGTGCCATGGTCTGCTCAGCGATCCGTGACTCCTTGGAACCGGACACCAGGTGATCCAACAGCACCCCGAGCCTGCGCCTGGGCCCTGGCTGGAACTCCTTCACCGCGGCAGCGAGATCATCAGCGCCGTGCAGCGGCTCCACCACAATGCCCACCTCGCGCAAGTCCTCACCCCAGACTTTCTCCACCAGCTCCGCGTCATGGGTGCCCTCCACCCAGATCCGAGAAGCACGCGCGGTCCGGGCCTGCTGCGGCCCAGATGAGGCGAAGGAGCCAGAAGCAGTCCGTCGGGGCCCGGTTGGTTTAGCTGCTGAGACCGGTGCCACCAGCTCCACTGGCTGGCCCTCCACCAGGAAGCCGAAGCCCAGCGGGAAGGCCCGCTCCTGGCCGTCGTAGTCCCGCAGCCGGACCAGTTTGATGCCTCCGGACGCTTCCACGCCGACGACGAGGCCCACCCAGCCGGACTCACGCTCCTGAACCTCGGTGCCCACAGCGGCAGGAACCCGGGGCAGGGTGCGATGCTGGCGGCGTCGTCGTTCTGCGACGTCCTGGGCACCCCAGGCGCTCCAGTCAGTGGGGAAGGATACGCTCATAGCGGTGTGAGCCTAACAATGCAGCACCGGGCTGCCGTGCTGCGACATGGAAACCGCGCCGGCTTTGAGTAGAATTAGCAGTCGATATTGGTGAGTGCTAACCGGTTGGAGGAGGTGCCGTGCCAGACAACAACACCCGCAGACTGCAGGTGCTGCGTGCCATCGTGGAGGACTATGTGCACACCCGGGAGCCGGTGGGCTCCAAGGCGCTGGTCGAACGGCACAACCTGGAGGTCTCCCCGGCCACCATCCGCAACGATATGGCCCAGCTGGAGGAGGACGGGCTGATCGCCGCCCCGCACACCTCAGCCGGGCGGATCCCCACCGACCTGGGATATCGGCTGTTCGTGGACCGGATCTCCGAGGTGCGTCCGCTGACCCGTGCCGAACGCCGAGCCATGGAGATCCTGGCTGAGACCGCCGACGACCCCGAGGCCGTGCTGGAGCAGACCGTGCGGCTGCTGGCCATGCTGACCAACCAGGTGGCGGTCATCCAGCACCCGCAGTACAGCTCAGCGAAGATCCGGCATATTGATGTGGTCTCGCTGAGCCCGCAGAAGGCTCTGGTGATCCTGATTCTTTCCACCGGCAAGGTGGAGCAGCGCATGGTCACCCTGGCCCAGCCGGCAGCCGAGGATGACCTGCACCGGATCGGTCAGAAGCTCTCTGAGCAGCTGCACAGCCGGTCAGCCTCCGCCCTGCCGATCCCGGTGGACTCACTGATCTCCTCGGTGGAGCCCGCCCTGCAGACCACTATGGCGGTGGTGGGCAATGCGGTGACCAGCATGCTGGAATCCGGACGGGTGGATCGCATCATCATGGCCGGGACTGCTAACCTCGCTAAGTCTGGCGGTGACCTGGGACCAGCTATCGGACCGATCCTGGAAGCACTCGAGGAGCAGGTGGTGATGCTGCGACTGCTGCACGAGATGCAGCAGGACCAGCGGGGCCTCTCGGTGCGGATCGGCCAGGAGACTTCCCACAAATCGCTGCAAGAAACCGCCGTGGTGGCCGCCGAATACGCCTCAGGAGAAACTGGGGCGGGCGCCAAGCTCGGTGTGGTGGGCCCCACCCGCATGGACTACGGGACCACCATGTCCGCGGTGCGCGCCATGGCCCGCTACCTGTCCCGCATACTTTCCGAAGGATGAGAACTGACACCTGATGGCAACTGACTACTACCAGCTGCTGGGCGTGGAGCGCAACGCCCCCACCGAAGAGATCAAGAAGGCTTACCGCAAGAAGGCCCGTCGGCTGCACCCGGATGTGAACACCGCGGAGGACGCCGAGGACCAGTTCAAGCAGCTCGGCCGAGCCTATGAGGTGCTCTCCGATCCGCAGAAGCGGCAGATCTACGACGCCACCGGCGATCCTGACGGCAAGCCCGCCGGCTTCGGCGGAGGCAGCCAGGGCGGTTTCGGCGGCTTCGGCGACATCTTCGAGACCTTCTTCGGCGGTGGCGGTTCCGGCGGGCCAGCCTCCCGCACTCGGCGCGGCCAGGACTCCCTGATCCGGGTGCGGATCGACCTGGGCGACGCCGTGTTCGGCACCACCAAAGAGGTGCAGGTGGAGACTGCGGTGACCTGCCCAGAGTGCAGCGGCTCCTGCATGCGACCAGGCACATCCCCCACCACCTGCCCCGACTGTCACGGCGCGGGCCAGACCCAGCGGCCCATGCGCTCCATCCTGGGCACCGTCATCCAGACCCAGACCTGTGCCCGCTGTGCCGGATTCGGCAACATCATCGAGGATCCCTGCCAAGAGTGCGACGGCCAGGGCCGGGTACGCGAGCGCAAGACCCTGAAAATCAAGATCCCCGCCGGAGTGGACCGCGGCAACCGGATTCACCTGGCCGGGGAGGGCGAGGCAGGGATCGCCGGCGGACCGCCCGGGGACCTGTTCATCGAGGTGGACATCCGTGCCCATGACGTCTTCACCCGCCGCGGCAACGACCTGCATGCCACCGTCACCGTGCCGATGACCGCCGCCGCATTGGGCACCACAGTGAGCTTGGCATCCTTCGACGGTACCGAGCAGATCGAGGTCAAGCCGGGCACCCAGTCCGGCGAGGTGATCACCTTGCGCGGCAAGGGCGTGGCCCATCTGCGCGGGATGGGACGCGGGGATCTCAAGGTCCACCTGAAGGTGGAGACCCCCACCAAGCTCTCTGACAAGCAGAAGGAGCTGCTGCGCCTGCTGGCCGAAGAACGCGGCGAGGAGGCCAACGAGTCGCACACCCAGCACAAAGGGGTCTTCGCCAAACTCCGCGAGGCCTGGGAGTCCGTATGAGGACCTGCTGGCTGTGACCGCACCGCTGTTCCACCTCAGCCCTGGGGCGCTCGACGGCGCTGCAGCAGGCTCCGTGGTCACCCTGAGTGGAGCTGAGGGGTACCACGCGGCCACTGTGATGCGGCTGGGGACCGGGGAGCCGATCCAGCTCTCCGATACCCGAGCCCGGCGGGCAGACGGCGTCGTACTCAGTACCAGGGCAGGGGAACTGCATGTGGAGGTGCGTGAGCTCATTGATGAGCCGGTGCTGCGGCCGGCGTTGGTGCTGGTCCAGGCCCTGGCCAAGGACAAGCGCGACCTGCAGGCGGTGGAGTCCGCCACTGAGCTCGGCGTAGACGCCGTCATCCCCTGGGATGCGCAGCGCTCGGTGGCCCGGTGGAAGGCCGGGCGTGAGGCCAAGAAGCACGCCGAATGGGAGAACACCGTCCGGTCTGCGGCCAAGCAGACCCGGCGCACTGCGATCCCCGAGGTGCGCCCCCTGCACACCACCACCCAGTACTGCCAGTGGTTGCAGAGCATGAACGAGGCAGTGACCGGATTCGACCAGGAACCGCCGAAGATTGCAGCGCTGGTGCTGCATGAGCGTGAGAGTCGCAGCTTGTTGAGTGTGCTCTGCTGGGACTTCGGACTTCTCTACGATGATCTCTCATGGGCAGCCGATGAAGAGATTGAGGAACTGCACATCCTGGTTGGCCCTGAGGGTGGGATCAGTGATGAGGAAATTGAACAGCTGACCCAGGCCGGGGCACGGACTGCTCTGCTCGGTAAGAATGTGTTGCGCGCCTCCACCGCCGGACCGGCCGGTATCTCAGCAATCCAGCTGCTCCGCGGCGACTGGGGGACGCTTGCTCAACCCTGATCTCCCCGAGTGTCAGGGGGTTATTGGAAAATCTGCAGCTCATAGCTGCCTGACAATCCAATAAGCGCCTGAAAAAGCGTTGGGGATACTAGGTGTGCCTCTGCAGAGACGGCGGCGTATCCTAGAGAGACCTGAATCCTAAGCAAGTGAGGCATCTGATTACCGAGACGATCTCCGCGACCGTTGTTGAGCGCGAAGTGCACTTCGCCGACCCCGAGACCATGTTCCGCACCCTCGGCGTGCAGGATATGGCCCTGCGAATCCTCGCCGGACTCTATCCCGAAGTCTCGATCGGGCTGCGCGACCAGCTGATCACCGTCTCCGGGGCAGCCGAGGACACCAACCAGATGGTCGAGATCCTCACCCAGCTGAAGACTCTGGCGGCTTCCGGCACCACCGCCACCGAGGATGTGGTCGAGCAGATCGCCACTATGGTCCGCGCCCAGGAGGCACCCACCAGCGCCCGGATGATGACCACCAACATCCTCTCCCACCGTGGCCGGACCATCCGCCCCAAGACCGTCAACCAGCAGGCCTATGTGGACACCATCGATGAGTCCACGGTGATCTTCGGCATCGGCCCGGCCGGCACCGGCAAGACCTACCTGGCGATGGCCAAGGCGGTCCAAGCCCTGCAGGCCAAGGAGATCAATCGGATCATCCTCACCCGCCCTGCCGTGGAGGCAGGGGAGAAGCTAGGCTTTTTGCCCGGCGGGCTCAACGAGAAGATCGACCCCTATCTGCGCCCGCTCTACGATGCGCTCTACGACATGATCGAACCGGAATCCATCCCCCAGCTGATGGCCGCCGGAACCATTGAGGTGGCCCCACTGGCCTATATGCGCGGCCGCACGCTCAACGACTCCTTCATCATTCTGGATGAGGCGCAGAACACCACCGCCGAGCAGATGAAGATGTTCCTGACCCGTCTGGGCTTCAACTCCAAGATCGTGGTCACCGGAGACATCACCCAAGTGGACCTGCCCCGTGGCACCGACTCCGGGCTGCGCACTGTGCTGGACATCCTGGAGGGTGTAGCGGACATCGCGATCTCCCGGTTCGGCTCCCAGGACGTGGTCCGCCACGAGTTGGTAGGCCGGATCGTCGACGCCTACGAGAAGCACCAGAACGCCCAGTCATCACAGGAGCGCCGACGCCGCGGGGGTGGCCCGCGGCGATGACCCTGACCCTCGACGATGCCTCGGGCTCTGCGCTGATCACTGCCGAGCACTGTGCCGAACTCACCGACCTGGCGGCCTTTCTCTACGCGCAACTGCACCTGGCCGCGTCGGTGGAGCTGGCGCTGACCCTGGTGGATGAGACCGAGATGGAGCGTCTGCACCTGGACTGGATGGACCTTCCTGGCCCCACCGATGTGATGAGCTTCCCCATGGACCAACTGACCCCAGGGGCCGCCGATGCCCCGGTGGCTGAAGGGATATTGGGCGATCTTGTGCTCTGCCCCGCCGTGGCTGCAGCCCAGGCGGAGACAGCCGGACATTCCCTGACCGATGAGCTCTGCCTGCTCACCACCCACGGGGTGCTGCACCTGCTCGGCTACGACCATGACGACGACGCCGGGCGGGCAGAGATGTTCTCGCTGCAGTCCCAGCTGCTGGAGAATTTTCTGGGCCGCCCTGCCCCGGTGCCCACTGAGACCGAGGACGCCGCAGCGAAGCCGGCAGCGCAGGTGAGCCAGGGGTGACCGTAGCTCTGCTGATCACTGCCGCCGCGGCCGCCGCGGTGCTGGGCTTTTTACTCTCCACTGCCGAGGCCGCCTTCATCCGGCTCACCCGCAAGGAGGCCGAGGAGATCGCTGTACGGCACGGCTCCCGCGCCGTGGAACAGATCCTCAGCCAACCAGTCCCGCACACCCTGGCCCTGCAGATCTGGCGCTGGATCCTCACCACCGCAGCCATCGTGCTGATCACCATCACGCTCATCCGGGTCATGGGTGATGTGGAGCTCGGTGCACTGACCGCTGGGGCCGTGCTGGCTGTACTCGGTGTGCTCTCCGCGGCGATCTCCCCGCGGAAGATCGGCCGGGCCCATCACCTAGCCCTAGCCTCAGCCACTGCCCGCATGGTGCGCGGGCTGCGGCTCTCCCTGGGCCCGCTGCCGGCCTGGCTCTCCGCCGCAGGCAGCCGGATTCTTCCCGGCACTGCAGGGGACCAGGGCTTCTTCGACGACGATGAGCTGCTGGAGTACATCGCCCGGGCCAACGAGTCTGATGTGATCGAGGACTCCGAGGCTGAGCTGATCGAATCAGTGCTGGACATGTCCCATACCCGGGTGCGCTCAGTGATGGTGCCACGCACCGATATGGTCACCATCGAAACCGATGCCGACCTCGATGCCGCGATGACCCTGTTCCTGCGCTCCGGGTCCTCCCGAATGCCGGTGATCCGCGGCTCCGCCGATGACATCACCGGCATGATCTACCTCAAGGATGTCGCCTACCTGGAACACCAGCTGCGCACCGGGCGGGCCGCTGAACGCTTCGCCGGCCGGACCTCCTCCAGCATCACCGTGGAAGAACTGCAGCGCGATGTGCGCTATGTGCCCGAGTCCAAGCCGGTGGGCGAGTTCCTCTCCGAACTGCAGCGCGAATCCACCCATGTGGCCATCGTCATCGACGAGTACGGCGGCACTGCCGGACTGGTGACTATGGAGGACCTCATCGAGGAGCTGGTCGGCGAGATCGTGGACGAATACGATCGTGAGGACGCCGAGGTCGAAATGCTCGACGACGCCAAATACCGGGTCTCTGCCCGGATGGGTGTGGCAGACTTCGCCGAGCTCTTCGACCTGAACCTCGACGATGAGGAGGATGTGGACACCGTGGGCGGCCTGCTGGCCAAGATGCTGGGCCGGGTGCCGATCGCCGGATCCGAGGTGGAGATCGACGGCGTGGTGCTGCATGCCGACCGGCTGACCGGCCGCCGCAACCGGGTCAGCCATGTGCTGGCCTGGGAGCACCAGGACAGGCGCGGAGCCCGCGGGGGCCATGGCACCGAAGACGCCGCCCCAGATCTCCGGGACCCGCGACGCAGTGGGAGCCGCGGGGCGGGCCACCTCAGGGCGGATGGGGCCACCAGAGATGAGACCCCGGAGATGCAGGAGCGTGTCGATGAGCGAATTTCCTGAGTACAGCGACACCTACCAGGCTGGGTTCGCCAGCTTCGTGGGCAGGCCCAACGCCGGCAAGTCCACCCTGACCAACGCGCTGGTGGGGGAGAAGGTGGCGATCACCAGCTCCAAGCCGCAGACTACCCGGCACACCATCCGCGGCATTGTGCACCGCCCGGACTCTCAGCTGGTGCTGGTGGACACCCCCGGGCTGCACCGGCCCCGGACCCTACTGGGCTCACGGCTCAACGACCTGGTGATCGACACACTCAGCGAGGTCGATGTGGTGGGATTCTGCCTCCCAGCTGATGAGAAGATCGGACCGGGGGACAAGTGCATCGCCGGGCAGCTGACCAAGCTTCCGCATAAGCCGGTGGTCGCCCTGGTCACCAAGACCGATAAGGTGCCCAGGGACCGGGTCGCCGCCCAGCTCATGGCAGTCGATCAGTTGGGCAGAGACCACCTGGCAGGGGAAGGCGAGCAGGCAGAGGGGTTTGCGGCAATCATCCCGGTCTCAGCAGTCCGTGGCGAGCAGGTCGGCGTCGTGATCGATGAGCTGACCGCCATGATGCCGCTCTCCCCGCCGCTGTACCCCTCCGGGGAGCTCACCGATGAGCCCGAGCAGGTGATGGTCGCCGAGCTGATCCGGGAAGCTGCATTGGAGGATGTGCGTGATGAGCTGCCGCACTCCATCGCGGTGACTGTGGAGGAGATGAATCCGCGCGAGGGGCGCCCCGCAGAGAAGCCGCTGCTGGACGTCCATGCCACCATCCACGTGGAGCGGGACTCGCAGAAGGGCATCATCATCGGCCGGAGCGGATCTCGGCTTAAGCAGATCGGAGCGGCGGCCCGGCAGGGGATCAGCAAGCTGCTGGGCACCCCGGTCTACCTGGACCTGCATGTCAAAGTCACCAAGGAGTGGCAGCGCGACCCCAAGAAGCTCAACCGCCTGGGCTTCTGAGTTAGTTCCGGCGGCGCGCACATGTCGCGCTCGCCTCTCGTCCGGCTTGCGCCGGACTTCACGCCTGAAGTCGCGGAGCGCGAGCACTCCGCTCATAGGAAGCTTCGCTGCACAGGTCCCGGCGTCGTCGTGATCTGTGTTAGGTTCATGGATGTGCAGAACTTTCAGCGCGCGCTACTAGAGCTACTACTTCTCCGCCGCAGCGGGGAAGAGCTTGCGCGCCTCTGAAGGAACCAGCGCAAGAACTTCTCGAGGCCGAATCCCTGCTGCGGAGTATCACCGGTATCTGACCCGGATTCCTCGGCCCGCCCCAGAGACCCTCACCCGAGACGGAAAGAAGTTCACCATGCGCACACTGCAGAAGCCCTCCGGAATGCCCTATCAGCGGTACGTCCCCTTCCAAGACCAGATCACCGTGCACCTGCCCGACCGAACCTGGCCGGATCAGCACATCACCACCGCACCGCGCTGGTGCGCGGTGGACCTGCGCGACGGCAACCAGGCGCTGATCGATCCGATGAGCCCGGAGCGCAAGCACCGCATGTTCGACCTGCTGGTGGCCATGGGCTACAAGGAGATCGAGGTGGGCTTCCCCTCTGCCTCCCAGACCGACTTCGACTTTGTGCGCCAGCTCATCGAGCAGGACAAGATTCCCGACGACGTCTACATCCAGGTGCTCACCCAGTCTCGGGAACACCTGATCGAGCGGACCTTCGAGGCGGTCGCCGGGGCATCGAGGGCCATTGTGCACCTGTACAACTCCACTTCGGTGCTGCAGCGTGAAGTGGTGTTCAAACAGGACAAGGCCGGGATCGTGGACATCGCCACCACCGGCGCCCGGCTGTGCAAGAAGTTCGAGGAGCAGCTGCACGCCGATCACCCGGGCACCGAGATCGTCTACCAGTACAGCCCGGAGTCCTTCACCGGCACCGAGCTGGACTTCGCCGCCCATATCTCCAACGAGGTGGTGGAGATCTTCGGGGCCACCCCGGAGAAGCCGGTGATCGTGAACCTGCCGGCCACCGTGGAGATGGCCACCCCCGATGTCTACGCCGACTCCATCGAATGGATGCACCGGCACCTGACCCCGCGGGACTCGATCATTCTCAGCCTGCACCCGCACAACGACCGGGGAACCGGGGTGGCCGCCGCGGAGCTGGGGTACAAGGCCGGGGCAGACCGGATCGAGGGCTGCCTGTTCGGCAACGGAGAGCGCACCGGCAATGTGGACCTGGTGACCCTGGGCATGAACCTGTTCAGTCAGGGGGTGGATCCACAGATCGACTTCCGGAATATGGATGCGATCCGCCGCACCGTGGAGCACTGCAACCAGATGCCGGTGCCCGAGCGCTCGCCCTACGGCGGAGACCTGGTGTTCACCGCCTTCTCCGGATCCCACCAGGACGCCATCAACAAAGGCTTCGCCCATATGGACGCCCGGGCCGAGGCAGAGGGCAGACCCCGCGATGAGATCACCTGGGCGGTTCCCTACCTGCCGATCGACCCCAAGGACATCGGCCGCAGCTACGAGGCGGTGATCCGGGTCAACTCCCAGTCCGGCAAGGGCGGAGTCTCCTATGTGCTCAAGGCCGAACGCGGCATCGAACTGCCCCGCCGGGCCCAGATCGAGTTCTCCGGGGTCATCCAACGCCGGGCCGACACCCAGGGCGGGGAGGTCACCCCTGAGGAGATTTGGCAGATGTTCGCCGACGAGTACCTGCCCGCCGAGGAGGGCACCAAGCAGTGGGGCTTCTATCGGCTGGGCACCGTGGAGACCTCCTCCACCGCTGACGGCGGATTCTCCATGGACCTGGAGCTTCAGGTGGACGGCACCCTGCGCAGGATCACCGGGGCCGGCAACGGGCCCATCGACGCTCTGCTGAGGATCCTGGCCGCAGAGGGCGTGGACGTGCGGCTGCTGGATTACACCGAGCATGCCATGAGCTCCGGCGGTGACGCCCAGGCCGCCAGCTTCGTGGAGCTGGCCATCGGCGAGCGGGTGCTCTGGGGTGTGGGCATCGACTACAACACCACCCTGGCCTCCCTGCAGGCGGTGGTCTCCGCGGTGAACCGCGCGTTGCGCGATGCCTGACCCCGGTCAGCAGTAGCCTTAGGCCTATGGCTGGATCCACCTTCGCCTCGCGCAGCTACCGGGACATCGGGGTCGTGCTGCGCACCCAGAAGCTGGGCGAGGCCGACCGGATCATCACCGTGCTCACCGCTTTCCACGGGCTGGTGCGCGGCGTGGCCAAGGGGGTGCGCCGGACCAGCTCAAAGTTCGGCGCCACCCTGGAGCCCTTCATGGTGGCCGACCTGCAGCTGGTGCACGGGCGCAGCCTGGACATCATCACCCAGGCCCAGGGCCGGTCTGCCTACGGCACTATGATCGCCTCCGACTATGAGAAGTACACGGTGGCCTCGGCGATGGCCGAGGCGGCCGAGCGGCTCACCGATGCCGCGGACACCGCCGACCGTTCGCAGTTCGATCTGCTGCACGGAGCCTACTCAGCCCTGGCCCGCGGGGTCCACGCCCCCGACCTGGTGCTGGGCTCCTACCTGCTGCGGGCGCTGAGCTCCGCCGGCTGGGCGGTGACCTGGTCGGCATGCGTCAGCTGCGGGGAACCGGGGCCGCACCCGGGCTTCCACACTGCGGCAGGCGGCCCGGTCTGTGCCGCCTGCCGGCCGCCGGGCAGCCGGAGCCTGCCAGCCGGAACCCCTGAGTTCCTGCACGCCCTGCAGCACGGGAACTGGGAGGCCACCGACGGGGCCGCCGCCGACATCCGCCATGAGGCGGTGGCGGTGATCACCGACTACGCCCAGCACCACCTGGAGCGCCGGCTCACCTCGCTGCGCGCCTACGCCCACCACGAAGACGACCAGCGGAAGGGCCAGCAGCACAGGGCAGCCGATGGTCATAGTACGACCACTCGGGCGGTGACTGGCACAATGAGCAGGTGACCCGTGCCGCAGAGAACGACGACGCCGCCTATCAGGACCCCTGGCCGCACCCGGAGGGTGCCACCCCGCCGGAGCTGCCCGCTGAGCTGATCCCCAAGCATGTGGCAGTGGTGATGGACGGCAACGGTCGCTGGGCCAACCAGCGCGGACTGCCGCGCACCGAGGGTCACCGGGCTGGCGAGCACAGCCTGATGGAAGTGATGGCAGGGGCCATCGAAGCCGGCGTCGAGCATGTTTCGGTCTATGGATTCTCCACCGAGAACTGGAAGCGCTCCCCGGATGAGGTCCGGTTCATCATGAGCTACTCCCGAAATGTGCTGCGCCGACAGCGCGATGTGCTCAACTCCTGGGGTGTGCGCATCCGCTGGAACGGCCGGAGGCCAAAACTGTGGCGCTCAGTGATCAGAGAGCTGCAGGCCGCCGAGGAGCTGACCAAGCACAACACCCGGACCACACTGACCATGTGCGTCAACTACGGAGGACGGGCTGAGATCACCGATGCTGTCCGAAGCATTGCGGAGAAAGCCGCAGCAGGCAAGCTCGATCCCAAGCGCATCCGCGAGTCCACCATCGCCGCTCATCTTCAGCAGCCCGATGTGCCGGATGTGGATCTGTTCCTGCGCAGCTCCGGGGAGCAGCGGATCAGCAACTTCCTGCTCTGGCAGTCTGCCTACGCCGAGTTTGTCTTCCTGGACACGCTCTGGCCCGATGTGGACCGCACCACCCTGTGGGAGGCCATCGAGATCTACGCCCGGCGGGACCGCCGTTACGGCGCCGCGGTGGACAGAATCAGCCCCGACGGAGGAGAAACCCCTCTCGCTCCCTGAGGTGGTCGGCACAACCGCTGCGCGTTGCAGGGTTCACAACCCCGGGGGGCCGCCTCAGCGCCGGCGGTGGCCTTCACTCCTCAAGGGCGCTCTTCGGGCTGACCGTGAAATCCACATACCCGCGCAACCAGCGGTCGGTCTGTTCGAACGCGACCTTCCGCACCGGTTCGGCAGAGGCGAAGACGTCATGCATCCCCTTGGGGATCCGCGCAATGGTCACGCTGCGGCTGAGCTTGGGGGCCCGCCGGGCCAGCAGCTCCACATCCAGCACTCCGTCATTCTCCTGGTACTCCGGGGTCCACTGCGCCCGGTAGACCGTCTTGGCTGAAAGCAGCACCAGTACCGGCAGATCCATGTCCAGACCCTGCCGCACCTGCCGGTGCCCGGCGAAGACCGCTTTGAGCCAGCCTATGGTCATGGGGAAGGACTTCCGGGGCCGCCACAGCGGATGCAGCGCCCACTCCCCGTGAGCCTCCGAGGACAGCGACTCCCAGTAGTTCTCCAGCCGCGGCAGCTTCAGAGTGGCAGTGGGATTGACCCGGGTCAGCGGGGTGACGATCCCCTCAGCGGCTGCACGTGCGGGAGAGTGGCCCGGCAGCTCCAGCCAGGGGGAGTTGAGCACCAGGCCGGAAGTCTTCTCCTGGTGCCGTTCAGCCCACAGGGCGGCCACCAGTCCTCCGGTGGAGTGGCCGGCCACCACCGGGGGAGGGGAGTCGGGATTCTCCTGAGCTATCTGGGCACAGGCGGCATTGATCTCGACGTCGTACTCGGCCAGATCCTCAATATGGCCTGGGGTCTGGTGGGGTCGCAGGCTGCGCCCGTACTTGCGCAGGTCCAGGGCGTAGAACCGGTGGCCGCGCTGCGCCCAGGCCCGGGCGAGAACCAGATTGTAGAAGTAATCGCTCCAGCCGTGAATCTGCAGCACCGGGGCCAGCTGCGGCTGCGCTGGCTCTTGTTCAAAGCGCACCAGGGTGGCGCAGAGCGGTCCTTCGAAGTCCTCGCCCAATGGCAGAGTCATCCGGGAGCAGCCCGGCAGATAGTCGGGCACCAATTCGCCCGGTGCTGAGTCCTGAAGCAGGTCTGTGGTGAGATCCGTCAGCACATCCATAGTCCCAGTCTACGGAGCAGCTGCTTCGGCGATAGGATCAGGATCATGTCTGCTCCGCTCTACAGTCTGGCTTTCCGTGCCGTGTTCTCCCGGATTGACCCGGAGCAGGCCCATCACCTGGTGGTCTCCGGGCTGCGCGTCGCCTGCCGGGTCGGTGTGGGACGAGTGCTGGAGGTGCTGACCCGGCCGGGAGATCAGCTGGCGGTAGAGGTGCTGGGCCAGCGTTTCCCCTCACCCTTCGGCCTGGCCGCAGGCTTCGACAAAGGTGCCTCCGCGGTGCTGCCGCTGAGCTGCCTGGGCTTCGGCCATATCGAGATCGGCACGGTGACTGCCCAGGCACAGTCAGGCAATGACGACAGCCCCCGGCTCTTCCGGTTGGTGACCGACCGGGCCCTGATCAACCGGATGGGGTTCAACAATGACGGCGCTGCAGCGGTGCGGCAGCGCCTGGAGCAGACCCGAGGCCGTCTCGAACGTCTGCGTGCTGCCGGCCGTCATACACCGGTGATCGGAGTCAACATCGGCAAGACCAAGGTGGTGCCTCTGGAAGGCGCTGTGGAGGACTACCTGACCTCCACCCGCACCCTTGCCCCGCTGGCCGACTACCTGGTGGTCAACGTCTCCAGCCCGAATACTCCCGGGCTGCGACAACTGCAGGAGATCGACTCGCTGCGACCGCTGCTGCGTGCAGTCAAGGAGGAGGCCGACGCCGCTGCGGGTCGCCATGTGCCCCTGCTGGTGAAGATCGCCCCGGACTTAGCTGATGAGGACATCGACGCCGTGGCTGATCTGGTCACCGAACTTGGGCTGGACGGGATCATTGCCACCAACACCACCACTACCCGGGAGGGGCTACAGACCTCAGCTGCTGAGGTGGAGGCAGCCGGAGCGGGAGGGCTCAGCGGCCCGGTGCTGGCGGAACGTTCCAAGCAGGTGCTGGTGAGGCTGCGTGGAAAACTGTCGGCGGGCGTCGTCATCATCTCCGTAGGAGGTGTGGTGAGTGCTGAAGACGTTGCGGAGCGGCTCGAACTGGGCGCGGACCTGGTGCAGGGCTACACCGCGTTCATCTACCAGGGCCCCTTCTGGGCCCGCCGCATCAACCGAGGCATCGTGCGGCTGCAAGCCACAGCGAGCAGCCGGCTCTAAGGTGTTGTGATGGTCGCGATAGCGCGATCGGGACTAACTCGGGAACTCGCCGCGCTTGACCATGGGCTTGGGCAGGCGCAGCCGGCGCATCTGCAGGGCTCGCATCGCTCCGTAGAACCGTACGCCCTTCTCCAGGTTCTCCGGTCCGAACTTGGCACCCAGGCCCTTGCGAACCTTGCGGCCCACCCAGAAGAGCTCCACAAAGACAGCCAGCATGAGCATGAACATCAGATAGGTGACCATGGCGCGGGTCTCCATGGTGAGCATAAAGGAAGCGAAGAGGAAGACCAGCATGAGGACCAGAAGCCATTCGCCGACTCCGTAGCGGGCATCTACATAGTCACGCACCCAGCGCTTCTGCGGACCACGGTCGCGGACGGGCAGGTACTTCTCCTCGCCGGTCTCCATGGCCTGACGCATCTTGGCCCGCTGCTCAGCGACGGCCTTCTTCTGCGCCTGGCGGGCTGCTTTGCGGTCGTTGTGCACCAGCGGGCGGCGACGAGCGGCCTCCTGGTCCTTACGCCGCGGAGTCGGCACCCCCTTCTTGGCAGGGAGGTTCTTCTTGGGCCGGTCCGCTTCGGGCTCAGCGACCTCGCGGGCAGGGGTGGTAGCCGCCTCAGCGGTCTCGTTCTGACTCTTCTTCTTGAAACCAAGCACCGAACCAGTGTACTGGTCATCCGGTGCAGTGCGTCACACGGGAATGAGCGCTGCCTGGCCAGTGTTGGTAGTGTGCATACCGAGCATTGTGTCGCCGACCATATAAGGGGAGACCATGAGCACTGCTACTGAGGAAACTGCTGAGACCACTGAGATCCGCGGAAGCGGGGTCGAAGGCTTCAAGACCCACCAGGTGGAGCTTTCGGCGGACGCGGCCCAGAAGGTCACCTCTCTGCTGGAGCAGGAGGGACGCACCGACCTGCGGCTGCGGGTAGCTGTCCAGCCAGGCGGCTGCAGCGGGCTGATCTATCAGCTGTACTTCGACGAGCGGATCCTCGACGGAGATGCACTGCGCGAGTTCGACGGAGTGGAGGTCGTGGTGGACAAGATGAGCGTCCCCTACCTTGAAGGGGCCAAGATCGACTTTGAGGACTCCATCTCCAAGCAGGGCTTCACCATCGACAACCCCAATGCTGGTGGCTCCTGCGCCTGTGGTGACAGCTTCCACTGAGCATTCTTGACAGCCACCGTGTAAGAGAGGCCGCAGGGGACCCGCGGCGCGCAATACGTGGCGTGGGCAGCGGCCGAACGGGTTCCTGCGCCTGTGGTGACAGCTTCCACTAACTTCTACTACGTAATGTAGAAGTCATATTGAGACCCGCGTTCCGCAGAGGGACGCGGGTTTCTGCGTATCCGGGTGGTCTGCGGCGGTGTCGCGGTCCCCCATGTGCTCTACAACTCGTAGTAGTCTTGTGCTCAGCGTAAAGATGTCGCTGACATCGGCCGGTGAGGCCTGTGTCCAGACCCAAGTGATGGTGCGCGAGTCACTCGCACACAAGTGAAAGAGGAAGGGCCGTCTGTGAGTTCATCGCAGAAGCAGACCGGCAGCTTCGGCCGAACGGCCAAGTCGCTGGCCCTGGTCGGTGCAGCACTGCTGGTGCTCACCGCCTGCGCAGAGGATCACCCCGCACGCCGCGGCTGGCTGCCCGGCGAGCATGAGAACATCACCTCCAACACCGCGGAGCTGACCAGCCTCTGGGTCAACTCCTGGATCGCGGCCCTGGTCGTGGGTGTGGTGACCTGGGGCCTGATGCTCTGGTGCATGGTGGCCTACCGCCGCCGCAAGGGCGAGACCGGCTACCCTCGCCAGCTGGCCTATAACGTGCCGCTGGAGATCATGTACACCATTGTCCCGCTGGTCATGGTGGCAGTGTTCTTCTTCTACACCGATCAGGTTCAGCGCTCAGTTGACGAGCCCTATGAAAACCCGGATATGACCATCGAGGTCTACGGGAAGCAGTGGGCCTGGGACTGGAACTACACCTACACTGCGGCAGACGGTACCGAGTACGAGGTCCATGACACCGGAGTCCAGGCGCACCTGACTGGTGAGGAGGGCGTTCGGGAGACCCTGCCGACCATCTACCTGCCGGTGGACCACGACGTCACCTTCGCGCTGAAGTCCCGCGACGTCATCCACTCCTTCTGGGTGCCCGCCTTCCTGCAGAAGCGCGATATGGTTCCTGGCCGTACCACCTATATCTACCTGAATCCGCAGGAGACCGGGGTCTTCGACGGCAAATGCGCCGAGCTCTGCGGCGAGTACCACTCCGAGATGCTCTTCAACGTGGCTGTTGTCGAGGAGGACGAGTTCATCGACTACCTCGAGACCCTGGATGAGGGCCACCTGGGTGATGAGTACAACCGCAACCCCAATCTGCACGACTCCGAAGACCTGCATGAGGCTGAGGACTTTCCCGGAGGGAATAACTGACGATGACGACGATGGAGTACTCCGCCGACGATTCCCGTGAGGTCTCCCGGTCCGTGCCGGTCTCCAAGGGAAGGATTGTGGTCAACTGGCTGACCACCACTGATCACAAGACCATTGGGTACATGTACCTGATCACCTCCTTCCTGTTCTTCTGCCTCGGCGGCGTGATGGCGTTGATCATCCGGGCTGAGCTGTTTGAACCGGGTATGCAGTTCCTGCAGACCAAGGAGCAGTACAACCAGCTGTTCACCATGCACGGCACGGTGATGTTGCTGATGTTCGCGACCCCGCTGTTCGCAGGGTTCGCCAACGTGATAATGCCGCTGCAGATCGGCGCACCCGATGTGGCCTTCCCGCGCCTGAATGCTCTGGCCTTCTGGCTGTTCCTGTTCGGGTCCCTGGTGGCCGTGGCCGGTTTCCTCACCCCGCAGGGAGCAGCATCCTTCGGCTGGTTCGCCTACGCCCCGCTGTCTGACACCACCTATTCACCGGGAGTCGGTGGAGACCTATGGGTCTTCGGCCTGGCCCTGACCGGTTTCGGCACCATCGCCGGCGGTGTCAACTTCATCACCACCATCATCTGTATGCGCGCTCCGGGCATGACCATGTGGCGGATGCCCATCTTCACCTGGAACACCCTGATCACCTCGATCCTGGTGCTGATGGCCTTCCCGCCGTTGGCAGCAGCTCTGTTCGGACTCGGCCTGGACCGGCGCTTCGGCGGCCACATCTTCGATCCGGAATCCGGCGGTGCAATCCTCTGGCAGCACCTGTTCTGGTTCTTCGGGCACCCTGAGGTCTACATCATCGCCCTGCCGTTCTTCGGCATTATCTCCGAGATCCTGCCGGTGTTCAGCCGAAAACCGATCTTCGGCTACAAGGGCCTGGTCTACGCCACCATTGCGATCGCCGCCCTCTCGGTGACCGTCTGGGCGCACCACATGTACGTCACCGGTGCGGTGATGCTGCCGTTCTTCGCTCTGATGACCATGCTGATCGCGGTGCCCACCGGGGTGAAGTTCTTCAACTGGATCGGCACCATGTGGCGAGGTTCCATCACCTTCGAAACACCGATGCTGTGGAGCCTGGGCTTCCTGGTCACCTTCCTCTTCGGCGGTCTGACCGGAATCATCCTTGCCTCCCCACCGCTGGACTTCCACCTCTCGGACACCTACTTCGTGGTGGCCCACTTCCATTACGTGGTCTTCGGCACCGTGGTCTTCGCGATGTTCGCAGGCTTCTACTTCTGGTGGCCCAAGTGGACCGGGAAGATGCTCAACGAGCGGCTGGGCAAGATCAGCTTCTGGATGCTGTTCATCGGCTTCCACGGCACCTTCATGATCCAGCACTGGCTCGGCGTGATGGGCATGCCGCGGCGCTACGCCGACTACCTGGTCGAGGATGGCTTCACCGCCATGAACCAGTTCTCCACCGTGTTCTCCATGCTGCTGGGCGCCAGCCTCATCCCGTTCTTCTGGAATGTATGGATCACCCACCGCAAGGGCAAGAGGGTCCTCGTGGACGACCCCTGGGGCTTCGGCGGTTCCCTGGAATGGGCCACCAGCTGCCCGCCGCCGCGGCACAACTTCCACTCATTGCCGCGGATCCGCTCGGAGCGCCCGGCACTGGATCTGCACCATCCTGAGCTCTCCGAACGGCACAGCCTGCATACCCCGGCAGGCAAGGTCTTCGGCCCCGCTGACCAGAAAGACAAGGCAGGTATCTGAGCGTGCGCACCAATATTGTCCTCTTCGGCGGCATCGGCGTCTTCGTTCTGGTGGTCGCCTTCGTCTATGGTTTCCTTACCGGCTTCGGCGAGCTTGCCGGCTTCCCGCTGCTGCTGCTCACCGCAGGCCTGGGCTTCATGCTCTGGTGGTACCTACGCTCCACGGATAAGCACCATGAGGTGCTCGACGGCGACAACCCTGAGGGTGAGATTTCAGATATGGCCGGAAACTATGGCCAGTTCTACCCCTGGAGCTGGTGGCCGCTGGGCCTGGGCTTCTCCCTGGCCTTCCTGTTCTTCGGCATCGCCATCGACTGGTGGGTTCTGCTCATCGGCCTGATCCCCACCCTGTTCTTCATCACTGGTTGGGTGATGGAAGGCAACCGCAAGACCTACGCCCACTGAGACACTGCTTGTGAAGCCCGTCGCAGACATCTGCGACGGGCTTCACTGTGCCCGATAGGATAAGCCGCTATGGCCGTACGCCCGATTCTCATCCACGGAGAGCCAGTCCTGCACCGCAGGGCTGATGAGGTTCAGAAAATCGATGAGCAGATCCAGGTGCTCATCGCCGATATGGACCAGACCTTGGACGCCTCTCACGGTGTAGGACTGGCCGCACCCCAGATCGGGGTCGGTTTGCGGATCTTCAACTGGAAATACCCCGAGACAGGCGAAGCGCCGAACCGGGGAGTGATCATCAACCCCAGGCTGCGACTGATCGGCAGAGTCTCCCAGGAAGCCCCAGACCCTGAGAACGAAGTCGAGGGATGCCTCTCCGCACCCGGGTACAGCTTCCCACTCAAACGCAGCGATCATGTGGAGATCATCGGCCTGGACGCTGAAGGGCAACCGCTGAACTTTGCGGCCACCGGCTGGTTCGCCCGCATCCTGCAGCATGAATACGACCACCTGGACGGTTATCTCTACGTCAACCGGCTCAACGACCGCTATGCCAAACAGTGGAAGAAAGTGGTCAAGCGCGAGGGCTGGAAAGAAGCCGGCAACTCATGGCTTCCCGGAGTAGATCCGGACCCGTTTGGGCAGGACTAGTCCCGGCGGCACAGCGCCGGCCTGGGGGCCTTGAAGTCGGCGCACCGCTTTGCTCGCGCCTCAGCCGTGGTTGCTGAACTCTACCCAATGGTGGAGCACCTGGGCAGCGGCTCCTGAGTCAATGGACTCGGCTGTCAACTCCATCTTTTTCCGCAGCCGGGTGACCAGGGCCTCGTCGCACGCTGTCTCATCCAGGGCGACCAACCCGGCAGCAGCATTGAGCAGCACAGCCTCACGTACCGGCCCCGGCTCGCCCGAGAGCACGCCTCGGACCGTCTCAGCGTTCTGCTGAGCAGTTCCGCCGCGCAGGTCCTCCACCGCCACCTGATCCAGCCCCACATCAGCAGGCCGCAGCTCGGTGTGGGTGACAGCTCCGTTGCGGACCTCCCAGATATCAGTGGTCGCAGAAGTAGTGATCTTATCCCGGCCGTCCTGCCCCCGGAAGACCAGCGCCCGGGTACCGCGCACCGCCAGTGCCTGGGCGATCTGCGGGGCAAGCTCCAGACTCGCGCAGCCCAGGGCCTGCGCCGCCGGCCGGGCGGGGTTGGAGACCGGACCCAGGAAGTTGAACACCGTGCGGACCCCCAGCGCCTTGCGGGCGCCCATCACATGCTTCATCGCAGGATGGAACTGCTGGGCGAACAGAAAAGTGATCCCCACCTGCTGCGCAGCGGCCGCCACACGTTCAGCGGGAAGGGTCAGGTCCACGCCCAAGGCCTCGATCACATCGGCCGCGCCGGCGGTGGTCGATGCCCCGCGGTTGCCGTGCTTGATCACCCGGGCTCCAGCACCCACGGCCACCAGTGAACTCATCGTGGAGATATTCACCGTGCCCAGCCGGTCCCCGCCGGTGCCCACAATGTCCACCGCAGGGCCAGCGATACTCACCGGCACCGCCTTGGCCATCATCGACTCAGAGAGCCCCAGCAGCTCCTGACCAGTCTCGCCCTTGGCGCGCAGCGCTACCAGGAACCCGGCCACCTGCCCCTCAGTCAGCTCACCGCTCATCAGCCGGTCCATCGCCCAGGCTGAGGTCTCCGCAGTAAGATCCTGCCCAGCCAGCAGAGTCTCCAGCAGTTCCGCCCAAGTCATCGATTCAGCACTCATGGTCACCACAATAGCCACCCTGTGGAGCTCACGCCGGGCGACTTTTACTACGACGTGTAGAAATATTTGTGCAACTTTCGTCACCCTCGCCATCCGCCGATCCCAGGAAACACGCGGGAACAGCGGAAAGGTGCCGATGCCGGCAACGCGCCACGCCACCATCTGCGTATGCAAAGCGACCAGTTTTCAGGACATAATGTCTCTGTGACGTCTGCAACCCAAGCCCCCGCAGCACCGGCACGCACGCTGCCCAACCGGCCGGACATGGTTTCTGTGGGAACCATGGTGTGGCTGACCAGCGAGCTGATGTTCTTCGCCGGACTCTTCGCCATGTTCTTCACCCTGCGCTCCACCCAGGGTGAGATGTGGGCCGTATACAGCCAGGAGTTGGACATCCTGCTGGCCGGCATCATCACCGTGATTCTGGTGACCAGCTCCTTCACTGCGCAGTTCGGCGTCTTCGCCGCTGAGCGCCACCAGCCGCGCCGCACCGGCGGGCTGTGGAGCGTGAAGTCCTGGGGAATGGTCGAGTGGTACATACTCTCGTTCATCCTGGGTTCGATCTTCATCGCCGGCCAGTCCTACGAGTTCGCCGTGCTGGTCTCTCACGGGGTGGCCATCCAGACCAATGCTTTCGGCTCAGCCTTCTACATCACCACCGGCTTCCACGGGCTGCACGTCCTCGGCGGTCTGTTCGCCTTCCTCTATGTGATTATCCGCGCCTACTTCAGCGTGAAGTTCACATCCCGGGAAGCGCATGCCGCGGTAGTGATCTCCTACTACTGGCACTTTGTGGACGTGGTCTGGATTGCCCTGTTCGGCCTGGTCTACATCCTGCCGCTGCTGGTTTAGCACGACGACGCCCCACCCACCCAAGCTTGTACACCGCACCGAGAAGAAAAGGAACCGGCTGACAGTGAAGGCACTCTCGCAGAAGCGCCGCCACCCGTTCGCGTTCGTGGCGCTGCTCCTTTTGGGGCTGCTGCTCACCGGCGGACTCTACGCCGCCGCGACCACGGTGAACCAGGCCCAGGCCTCCAACGTTCCCGACGGCTACAGCGCTGACCAGGTCGAAGAGGGCGAACGACTCTTTGTGGCCAACTGCGCCACCTGCCACGGCATGAACGCTGAGGGCACTGACGCCGGACCCTCCCTGGTCGGGGTCGGTGCGGCCTCAGTGGAGTTCCAGGTCGGCACCGGCCGGATGCCCATGCAGATGCAGGGCCCCCAGGCCCAGCAGAAGCCCCCGCAGTTCAACAATGAGCAGACCACCCAGCTGGCCGCCTATGTGGCATCCCTGGGTGCCGGCCCCGCAGTCCCCGACGACGAATGGCTGGACGTGGACCAGGGCGACCCAGCCCGCGGCGGTGAGCTCTTCCGCATCAACTGCGCCATGTGCCACAACGCAGCCGGTGCCGGCGGTGCGCTCACCGAGGGCAAATACGCTCCCAGCCTGCACGGTGTGGAAGCGGTCCACATCTATACGGCAATGACCACCGGTCCGCAGAACATGCCGGTGTTCAACGATGCCAATATTCCGCCGGAGGACAAGCGTGACATCATCGCCTTCCTCAAGACCTACGAGCAGCAGGGATCCCCAGGCGGATTCTCCTTAGGCTTCCTCGGACCAGTCTCTGAGGGGCTGCTCATCTGGACTCTGGGCCTAGCATTGCTGATCGGCTCAATGGTCTGGCTGACCTCCAGATCCTCATGACCCCAGGCTCCCACCCGCACCCCAGAAGCACTTGAGACACAGCAAAGGACACGAACCATATGGCCGAGCACGGTAACGGCGATACCGGCGCCGTCGTCACCACTGGCGAGGGGGCGTCGAGCAGCTATGCCATCGACAACCCCGGCCTGCCGCCGCACCGCCCTAGGCTGGCCGATGTTGATGAGAAGTATGCCAAGCGCAGTGAGCGCCAAGTGGCTGTGCTCTTCCTCATCTCCATCATCGGCACGGTGCTCTTCTTTGTCGGCTACTTCGCCGTGGCACGGATGGACGCCTTCGACGACTACTTCGAGGGTATGACCGCACTGCGCGTACAGAACACCCTGCTCGGAGTCGGCTCCGCCCTGGCCATGCTCGGCATCGGCCTGGGCGTGGTCCACTGGGCCAGGACCTTGATGCCTGACCACGAGGTGGTCGAGGACCGCAAGCCGCTGCGCACTGAGGCGCACCGGGCCGAGGCGGAGAAGATCGTCACTGAGGTCATCGACGAGACTCAGATCAAGCGCCGCCCCCTGCTGCGCAACACTCTGATCGCTGCGGCCCTGCTGGCACCCCTGCCGGCCTTGGTGCTCTTCCGCGACCTGGACCGCAGCGAGGACTTCGGCGTGGAGCGGATGCGCCATTCCCTGTGGGGCGAGGGTGTCCGCCTGGTCCGCGACCCGGTGGGCACCCCCATCCGGGCCTCCGACCTCACCATCGGCTCCGCGATGCACGTGATCCCAGAGACTCTCCGCGAGATTCCCGGTCACGGTACCCGGCTGGCTGAGAAGGCCAAGTCTGTGGTGCTGCTGATGCGCATGCACCCCGATGACTTCGGCGAACAGATCTCGGGCCGCGAGGACTGGACCCACCAAGGCATCATCGCCTGCTCTAAGGTCTGCACTCACGTGGGCTGCCCAGTGGCGCTCTACGAGCGGCACACCCACCACCTGCTCTGCCCCTGCCACCAGTCCACCTTCGATGCTGCGGAGAATTTCAAAGTGGTGTTCGGCCCGGCCGGGCGGCCGCTGCCGCAGTTGCCGATCTCAGTGGATGAGGAAGGCTTCCTGATCGCTACCAGCGACTTCACCGAACCTGTGGGCCCCACCTACTGGGAGCGCGGCCATACCGATCCGGAAGGTGACTACCCAGCATGAGTGCCTCCAAAGAGAAGTACACCGAGGTCCAGTACCTCGAGGTTGACCAGTACCAGCCGAAGACCCGCACCGGCCGGATCACCAACTATGTGGACACCCGCGTAGGGGGCACCGGCATGGTTCGTGAGTTCGGGCGCAAAGTCTTCCCGGACCACTGGACCTTCATGTTCGGTGAGGTGGCGCTCTACAGCTTCATCATCACCGTGCTCTCCGGGGCGTTTTTGACCTTCTGGTTCGATCCCTCCATGTCCACCACCCGCTACTCCGGCTCCTATGCCCCGCTGCAGGGCCTGGAGATGTCCATGGCCTATGCCACTGCCCTGGAGCTCAGCTTTGACGTGCGTGGCGGACTCTTCATGCGCCAGCTGCACCACTGGGCTGCTCTGCTGTTCGTGCTGGCGATGAGCGTGCACATGCTGCGTGTGTTCTTTACCGGCGCCTTCCGCAAACCGCGCGAGTTGAACTGGGTGGTCGGCTCTGCCTTGCTGATCCTGGGCCTCGGCGCCGGCTTCACCGGCTACTCGCTGCCTGATGAGGTGCTCTCCGGAAACGGGCTGCGCATTATCGACGGTATGCTCAAAGCCATCCCGGTGGTGGGCACCTACATCAGCTTCTTCCTCTTCGGCGGTGAGTTCCCCGGCAATGAGGTCATTCCCAGGCTGTACACCCTGCACATCTTCATCATCCCGGCGCTGATCCTGATCCTGATCGCGGTCCACCTGTTCATGGTGGTCACCCATAAGCACACCCAGTACCCGGGGCCGGGTCGCACGGAGCGCAACGTGGTCGGCTACCCGATCGGTCCGGTGTATGCGGCCAAGGCCGGCGGGTTCTTCTTCATCGTGCTGGGCATTCTGTGCCTGATCGCCGGGACTTTCCAGATCAACGCACTGTGGAATTACGGGCCCTACGATCCCTCACCAGTGCAGGCCGGTGCCCAGCCCGACTGGTACATTGGCCCCTTCGAAGGTGTGCTGCGCCTGATGCCCGGTTACCTGGGCCCGATCCCACTGGAGTTCAACATCCCCACCCCGTGGGGTGGTAACTCCGTAGCCACCCCGGTGCTGATCCCGATGATCCCGGTGGCGCTGATCTTCCTGGGCATGTTCATCTGGCCCTGGATCGAGGCCTGGATCACCGGGGACAAGAAGGAGCATCATCTGCTGGACCGTCCACGCAATGCTCCCACCCGCACCGCCTTCGGTGCCGCGGTGATGACCAACTACCTCATCATGTGGGGCATGGGGTCCAATGACCTGATCGCCACCCATTTCGGACTCAGTCTCAACGACATTACCTATTGGTCCAGAGTGCTGTTCTTCCTGGGGCCGGTGATCGCCTATATCCTCACCAAGCGGATCTGCCTGGCTCTGCAGCGCAAGGACCGGGAGGTCGCCCTGCACGGCCACGAGGCCGGTGTGATCGAGGTCAGCCCCGAGGGCGGCTTCAGCGAGAAGCACAAGCTGCCCAGCGAGTACGAGTTCTGGACCCTGGTCTCCTACGAGGCTCCCGAACCCAGCGGCCCGAAGACCAATGCCAAGGGCAAGGTCACCCGGACAGAGAAGCTGCGTGCCCGGCTGAACCGCATGTGGTTCGAGGACCGTGTGGAGCCGGTGACCCGTGAAGAGTACTTGGAGGCTCTAGAACACCACGGCCACGATGACCACTCCGAAGGGCTAGAGGCCGCCCAGTCCCGCGGTGCCATCGAACAGCACTAGGGTCCAGGTACCGCAGACCTCTGCTGCCTGACGGTAGGGGTCTGTCTCGCTCGGCTGCGCCGAGCAGCGCTTTCTCATTCGGTGGTCTCTTGCGACGATATTTTGGCCTGAAAACAGTCCAGCACGTCGTCGTAGGTGACCACTGTATGTTTGTGGCGGCGCGACGAGCGCGCAAGCAGGTGCAGGCAGGGCGCTGACTGAGGCGGGAACCCTCATCGCGACTCTACCGCGGGCTGTCGGTTTCCTCTCGGATGATGCTACGCAGCTTGGCCAGGCGCTCGGCCAGGGTTCGTTCATTACCGTTGCCGGTGGGCGAGTAGTAATCAACGCCCAGCAGATCGTCTGGGGCGTACTGCTGGGCTGCCACATGGTGTGGAGCGTCATGTGCGTACACGTAGCCTTGGCCGTGTCCTAATCGCTCCGCCCCCTTGTAGTGCGTATCGCGCAGATGCGCTGGCACCGGTGCTCCCTTGCCCGCACGCACATCAGCGATCGCCGCATCCAAGGCCTTGTAGCTGGCGTTGGACTTCGGGGCGGTGGCGATATGCACTGTGGCCTGAGCCAGAATGATCCTGCCCTCGGGCATCCCGATCAGCTGCACCGCCTGGGCGGCAGCCACCGCAGTCTGCAGAGCAGCCGGGTCCGCCATCGCCACCTCCTCGCTGGCGGCGATCACCAGCCGACGGGCGATGAACCGGGGGTCCTCCCCGGCCACGATCATCCGGGCCAGGTAGTGCAGCGCGGCATCCACATCGGAGCCGCGCAGCGACTTGATGAACGCCGAGATGATGTCATAGTGCTGATCGCCGTCCCTGTCGTAGCGCTGTACGGCAAAGTCTGCGGCCTGTTCGGCATCATCAGCGGTGATGGTCTCCGCATCCCGGCCGGCGGCGACTGCGGCGGCAGCCTCCAGAGTGGTCAGCACCCGGCGGCCATCTCCTCCAGAGACGCGCAGAATATGGTCCCGAGCCGTATCCGCCAGGCTGAACTTCCCGGCCAGTCCGCGCTCTTCGACCAAGGCCCGGTCCACCAGGCCGTCCAGATCCTCCCGGCTCAGGGAGGTAAGGGTGAGCAGCAGGGACCTGGAGAGCAGAGGCGCCACCACGCTGAAGCTGGGATTCTCCGTGGTGGCGGCCACCAGGATGACCCAGCCGTTCTCCACCCCGGGCAGCAGCGCATCCTGCTGGGCCTTGTTGAACCGGTGGATCTCATCGAGGAACAGTACGGTGGTCAGTCCCCGCAGGTCCCGGTCCGCCAGGGCGGAGTCCATTACCTGGCGCACATCCTTGACTCCGGCCCGGATCGCTGAGAGCTCCACGAACTTCCGGGTGCCGCCCCGGGCGATCACGTGCGCGATGGTGGTCTTGCCGGTGCCCGGGGGCCCATAGAGGATCACTGAGCTGGGCCCAGCCGGTCCACTGGTCCCTTCAGCCAGCACGCGCAGCGGGGAGCCACCCTTCAGCAGATGCTGCTGGCCCACCACCTCATCCAGGGAGCGCGGCCGCATCCGCACTGCCAGCGGAGTATGACGACGCCGCCCCTCCACCTGTTCAGGCGAGGGGACGGCGTCGTTGTCTTCCTGGGGTGCGGAGAAGAGATCGCCACTCATGGGTCCAAGCCTACTTGCCGTCCCCCACACCAGAGCGCGCAGAGATCAGCTACCAGGCCCTGCATCACCACACCGGTGAGGAGCTTCAAGAGACTGAGCAGTACCCCTTCGACCTGGAGATTCAGGTGGGCGCCAGCGGTGAGGATCTGGTGGTCTCGGTCCGCGGCCCGCTCTCTTGCACCGCACGCTGATACCTACCCGGTTCTGCGCCTGGCTCGGTCACATATGCCTCCGGGATGTGCTCCACTCCGCCAGACTTGCCCAGTACGCACCCTCGCACATGCCCACAACGGCAGCGTCTGCCGGCGGAACCTCTGATCGGCGCCGAGTTCAGTCCTGAGCGGCAAGGTCCTCGAGCCAGTCACTCCAGTACTGCTTCCAGGCCTGGGCTCCCTGCGGGTTTGGAAGCTTCTCGTGAGTCACCACGAGCTTGCATCCTGATGATGCCGGCTCCACACGGAACTGCAGGATGCCGAGGGTCTCGCCGGAATCCGCATCGGCGATCGAGAACTTCGGCGCCTTGGTGGTGGGCTTGGAGCGGGCTGCTGAGGTGAGTCCCGGCAGCAGTGAAGCGCGGGCGTCGTCGTCGTTGAGCATCGCGCGGAACTGTGTGCCCGCCAGGTCGAGTGTCTTAGTGCGCGAAACGGTGAAGGTTCCATCCTTCATCTGGCCAGGCAGCCGTAGGCCGGTGATCCGCTCATAGCCGACGGTCACTCCCTGGGCCCACCAGCCGTCCACGCCGTGCTCCTCAACTACCCAGGCGGCGATGGCGGTGTGTCCGGCCTCCCGCCCTGGTCCGGCGTCGATCAGGGCAACCCACTCGTCCCAGCCGTTGCCGGTGTTCTCACGGATCTTCTTGCTGCTGACATCGGGGGAGGAGACCCAGCCGGAGCCGGCGGGTGCGGGATCGGTCTGTGCGAGCAGTGCGGACCGTGCCGCAGTGTAGCGCTCGCCGGTCTTAGCCATCCGGGCGCGGATGCGCTTCTTCAGAGATTCTTGGGCGGTCATCGGTTTCTCCGTCTCTACAGGCGCAGGTCAGCGGCTCGCGCCCGCAGGACATGTGCCTGTTGTCAACGGGTGTCCGGTTGTTCCGCACGCCGAGCACTCATGGTCCCCTTTGCCTCCGCCGCTTACGCGGCCCCTGACAGCGCGAGCATCAGGTGCAGAAGGTTCGGCGAGGCGCATCGCCGCTGTCCATCATACTCAATACCGCAGGCAGCGATGTGCTGGGAGACTCGGCCCGTCTGTCGGGCTGGTGGTGCCATGCATGACGGTGGGAGTCCCCGCCGCCCCCAGATCCGTCTTCGGCTTCAGGGCCGTTTTCAGCACAGGAAATCAGCAGCAGAGACCCGCTGGACAGGCTGGCTGACCAAGCTCGAAGGCGCAAGATGCGCCTCCTGGGCTACTCGCTCTTCGGCTCCGGCTTGGCATCGACCCCGGCTTCCTTGCGCTGCGCCGGGGTGATCGGGGCCGGAGCGGCGGTCAGCGGATCGTAGCCGCCACCGGTCTTCGGGAAGGCGATCACCTCCCGGATCGACTCCTCCCCGGCCAGCAGTGCCACCACCCGGTCCCAGCCGAAGGCAATGCCGCCGTGCGGGGGAGCTCCGTACTTGAAGGCATCCAGCAGGAAACCGAACTTCTCCTGCGCCTCCTCCTGGGAGATCCCCATGACTCGGAACACCCGTTCCTGCATCTCACGCTGGTGGATACGCATCGAGCCACCGATGATCTCATTGCCGTTGCACACCAGGTCGAAGGCATTGGTCAGCGCCTCACCCGGGTTCTGGTCAAAGGTGTCAGCCCACTCAGGTTTCGGTGCGGTGAAGGCATGGTGCACAGCGGTCCAGGCGCCAGAACCGACAGCGACGTCGCCGGCTGCCTTGGCATCCGCAGCAGGCTCAAACATCGGGGCATCCACTACCCATACGAAGGACCAAGAGCCGGGCTCAATCAGCCCCACCCGCTCGGCGATCTCATTGCGGGCCGCACCCAGCAGCGCCCGGGCCGACTTGGTCTCATCGGCGGCGAAGAAGATGCAATCACCGGGCTTAGCTCCCACAGCCTCAGCCAGCCCGGCCTTCTCCGCATCAGAGAGGTTCTTAGCCACCGGGCCGCCCAGCTCACCGTCCTCGGTCACCAGTACGTAGGCCAGGCCCTTGGCGCCACGCTGCTTGGCCCATTCCTGCCAGGCGTCCAGGGTGCGCCGCGGCTGGGAGGCGCCGCCAGGCATCACCACAGCGCCCACATAGGGGGCCCGGAACACCCGGAACGGAGTGTCTTTGAAATACTCAGTTAGCTCGGTCAGCTCCAGGCCGAACCGCAGATCCGGCTTATCCGAACCGTACTTCGCCATGGCCTCGGCATAGGTGATGTGCGGGATGGGGAGGGCCACCTCAACCCCGATCAGCTTCCACAGCGCGGCAATGACCTTCTCGCCCACAGCAAGCACATCGGCCTGCTCCACAAAGGAGGCCTCAATGTCCAGCTGGGTGAACTCCGGCTGCCGGTCGGCTCGGAAATCCTCATCGCGGTAGCAGCGGGCCAGCTGGTAGTACTTCTCCACCCCGCCGACCTGCAGCAGTTGCTTGAACAGCTGCGGGGACTGCGGCAGTGCGTACCAGGAACCGGGTGCCAGGCGTGCCGGGACCAGGAAGTCACGTGCCCCCTCAGGGGTGGAGCGGGTCAGCGTGGGAGTCTCCACCTCAATGAAGCCCTCACTGTGCAGCACCTCGCGGGCCACCCGGTTGGCCTCCGAGCGCAGCCGGATCGCCTTGGCCGGACCCGCACGGCGCAGGTCCAGGTAGCGGTGACGCAGCCGGGCCTCCTCGCCGACCTCCACATGGGCATCGATTTGGAACGGAAGCGCGGCAGCAGCGTTGAGCACCTCAACGGTCTCAGCGATGACCTCCACCTCGCCCGAGGACAGGTTCGGGTTCTCATTGCCGGCCGGACGGCGCTCCACGGTGCCGAGGATCCTCAGCACCCACTCATTGCGCAGCGGATCGAAGTCAGCCTCATCACGCACCACCACCTGGGCGATGCCAGTGGCATCACGCAGGTCCAGAAATGCCACGCCGCCGTGGTCTCGGCGGCGGGCCACCCATCCGGTCAGGGTCACGGTCTGGCCAATCAGCTCGGCGTTGATCTCGCCGGTGGTGTGTGTGCGGAGCACAGCGTCCTTCCTTAAAGTCCTTCAGTCTTACGAACGATCTTGGGGATGATGTCTTCAGCCGGCGGGGCCCAGCTGGCCGGATCGGCCGGTGCCTGGTCACCGGAGCGGATGTCCTTGATCTCGTGGCTGCCGTCTTGATCGGTGAACCACACGAACGGGATGCCACGTCGGTCAGCGTACTTGATCTGCTTGCCGAACTTCTCCGCGCTGAAGGCGACCTCGGCGCTGATGCCCCGGGCGCGCAGCTGATCGGCCACGTCCTGTGCCGCAGCCCAGTCTTCGTCTGAGCGCAGAGTCACGTACACCGCAGTGGGCACAGAGCGCGACGCCGCCAACTCACCTGAATCGATCAGGGCACTCAGCAGCCGGGTCACCCCAATGGAGAGCCCGACGCCGGGGAATGTCCGCTTGCCCTTGCTCGCCAAGGACTCGTAGCGGCCTCCGGAGCAGATCGAGCCCAGCTCCTCGTGTCCAGACAGCACCGTCTCCACCACCGTGCCGGTGTAGTAGTCCAGGCCGCGGGCGATCGAGAGGTCAGCCTCGGCGCGGCCGGGAACCCTGACGTTGAGTTCACTCATCACCTCAGTGAGTTCGGCCAGGCCCTCCTCCAGAAGCGAAGTGTCCAGAGCTGCCGGGTCGGCACCGTCGGTCAGAAGAGCGCGGACCTGATCGGCGAACGAGGTGTCTGATGTGCGGATCTGTGCCAGGGCCAGCGCCTTCTGCGTCTGCTCCTCAGTGGCGCCGGCGGTCTCAGCCAGTTCTACGGCGACTCGGGACGCCCCGATCTTCTCCAGCTTGTCCACCGCGCGCAGTACCGCGGCGGTGTCTTCCAAGCCGATTGCCCGGTAGAAGCCTTCAGAAAGCTTACGGCTGTTGACTCGAAGGGTGAACTCACCGATCTGCAAGGCATCCAGGGCTTTTGCCATCACCACAGCGATCTCCACATCAGCCCGGGTGCTCAGGGCGCCGTCGCCCACAATGTCGATATCGGCCTGGGTGAACTCGCGGAACCGTCCGGCCTGGGGCCGCTCGCCCCGCCACACCTTCTGGATCTGGTATCGGCGGTAGGGAAAGGTCAGGTATCCGGCGTTCTCGGTGACATAGCGGGCGAAGGGCACCGTGTTGTCAAAGCGAAGAGCCAATTTGGGCTCTCTGCCGGAGCCGGCGTCGTCGTGAATTCTGGAGACCGCGTAGATCTCCTTGTCGATCTCACCCTTCTGCAGCAGGGTGTCCACCGTCTCCACGGCACGGGTCTCCAGGTTGGAGTAGCCGTGGGCCTCGAAGACCTCACGCAGAGTGTCGAGCATATGCAGCTCCACCAGCCGCTCGGCTGGAAGCAGCTCGAGGTAGCCGGAGAGAGAGGCGGTTCTCGCCATAGGTGCTCAACACTCCTTGAACAGGTGGGGGTCATAGGCTATATGCCAAACCACCCCATCATACGCATCGCAGGCAGACATCACGGTACGCTTGGATGCATGAGTCCTGCTGCAGTCAAGCCGAACTATCACCAGACCCCGCTGGAAGCGATCCGGGACCATGCCCGGGTCGATGACGAGGGCCATGTCTATGCTCTGCCCACTGAGGAGGGCGGCGAAGAGGTCCACATCGGCCAGTACTCCGCCGGAGACAAGGATCAGGCGCTGCAGTACTTTGTGCGCAAGTTCGACGACCTCTACAACCGGGCGCTGCTGCTGGCTGCCCGGGTGGCCACCCACGCTGACTCTGCAGCCCACCTGCGCTTCAGCCGCCAGCAGTTGGTCAAAGAGCTGGAGAACGGCACTTGGCTCGGCGATGTGGAGGACCTGCGCGGGCTGCTCACCGAGGTGGGGACCGGCATCGCAGCGATTGCCGCCGAGGAGGATAAGCAGCAGCAGGCCGCCGTGGAGGCCAAGATCGCCAAGCGCGAGGAGATCGTGGCTGCTGCCGAAGCCCTGGCCGTCAGTGACTCCGAGAGCACCCATTGGAAGTCCGCCCAGGAGCAGCTCAACGAGCTGTTCGAGCAGTGGAAGACTGAGCAGCGCACCCCGCCCCGGCTGACCAAAGCCCAAGAGGATCCGCTGTGGAAGCGGTTCAGGGATGCGCGCAGCAGCTTCGAGCGCAGCCGCAAGGCATTCTTTGTCCGCCGCGATAAGGAGGCCGCAGAGATCAAACGAGCCAAGGACGAGCTCATCGCCGAGGCGGAGAAGCTCTCCGGCTCCACTGAGTACGGACCCACCACCAAGGCCTACCACCGGCTGATGGATCAGTGGAAAGCGCTGGGCAGAGGCCCGCGCAAGACCGAAGATTCCCAGTGGAAGCGATTCCGCGCCGCCCAGGATGTCTTCTTCTCAGCACGCGATGCAGCCAATGCCAAGATCGACGCCGAATACGCTGAGAACCTCAAGAAGAAGGAAGAGATTCTCGGCAAACTCCACGAGCTGATGCCCTTCACCAAGCCGGCAGCCGTGCGTGACCGCTACTTCAAGCTGCTCGATGAATGGGATGCCGCAGGCAAAGTGCCCCGTGCTGATGTCAAGCGTATGGAAAAGGCAATTGCTGAGGTTCAAGACGCATTCCGTGAAGCGGAAGGAACTGTTCGCAGTCCGCGTGAATCAGCTCGCAGTGACCGGCAGTCAGACATGATTTCTCAGCTTGAGGACACTATTGCTGGCCTGGAAGCAGAGTTGGCTGAAGCGCAGTCAAGCGGAGATGACAAGCGCAGACGAGAGGCCGAGGACGCCCTGGCGGCACGCCGGAGCTGGCTGCAGATGCTCACCTCGAGCTGAATAACGGATAGATTACAATCGTTAGGTCTATGGATAGATGTTTATCTATTTGTGACCCGTCCTGCCGTCAACCTGCCCAGCGAGGAACTGCGTGAGCGATGAACAGCCCCCGGAGGTGGGGTCCCGGCGCCGCCGCCGGGAGATTCGCGAAGCACGGGAACGTGAGCGCGCCGCCCAGCAGGAGCGTGAATCCGCAGTACGCCGGCTGAGCAGCTCATCCACGGCCGGCACCACTTCCAGCGGACGCCGCGGCACAGGACAGCAGGCTCAGCCGGAGCAGAGCACTGATGCTCCGGCACTGTTCGACCAGGAGACAGCCACTCCCAAGGACCAGCGGCGCAGCCGCCGCCTCCGCCAACAGCCGGCCCAAAGCAGCACTCCCCAGGACAGTTCGGCACCTGCCGGTTCACCTCAGGCCGGTCCGACACCCCGGCAGCAGACCAGCTCGGCACCCTCTGTAGCATCGGCGTCCTCCTCGGCCTCCGCGGGGCAGGGATTCATCTCACGCCGTGAGCGCCGTCGACGCAGTACTCCCACCGGCGGGGGTGGGCCTCTGACATCTGAGACCCACGCGGATGTCGAGCAGCCAAGTGGGCCGCCTCAAGCAACCCCGCCCGGGGCTCGACCGGCTGCAGCGGCGCCGGCCTCTACATCTGAAGAGACCCAGCAGAACCAGGCAGTCCCGCCTGCCGGAGCTCCAGCTGATGCGCCGACCGCTGAACCGCAGCAGCCTCAGACACCTCCTGGACGGGTTGAAGAGCCTCCCACCGGGGAGGCAGCGCCTGAAGCGGAGCCGACCCCACTCCCTTCTGCCACTTCCCCCGCCACACCTTTCGAACATGTGGTCGCCCCGCATTCGGCCGCCTCCCCAGAACCGGAGGAGGCGCACTATGAGCCTGAGTACGAGGAGTACGAAGACTTTCACGACTATCACGAGGCTGACTGGGAAGGCGACTACCAGGAGCACGAATACGACGAAGACGGCACCCCTGTTCTGGTGGGTGCTTCCGGATATGGGCGCGGGTACCAGACCGTTGCTCCGATGGAGGGACGCGTGAGCCGCAGCCTGCTCAAGCAGCGTAAGGCTAAACGCCGGCGCAGGAACATTACTCTGGGAATCATCGTGCTGGCCTTCGCCGGCGTGCTGTTCTGGCTTTTCAGCTTCCTGCAGGGCCTGTTCGCAGAGGAAGAGATCGCCGACTACGACCAGGTGGCCGGTGAGACCGTTGAGTTTGAGATCTATCCGGATGAGGGCCTGGCCTCAGTGCAGCATCGGCTGGTGGACGAGGGGATCATCGCCAGCCCGGAAGCGTTCCAACAGGCGCTTGAGGACTACGACGGCGATACCACCCACCATGCCCGCACCTATATTCTGCGTGAACAGATGCCTGCCGCTGATGCCCTGGACATACTCCTGGAAGACGGTCCGCCGGTGACCTACTTCAATATCAACCCCGGCTATCACCTGGACGAGATCCTCGAGGTCATCGCCGCAGCACCGGGGACTGAGGTGAGCTTGGAGGAGCTGCAGGAGCTGAGCCAGAACCCTGAGCAGTTCGGTCTGCCGGAAGAAGCCCAAGACCTTGAAGGCTTCATCGCAGCAGGGGAGTACCAGCCGGAGCTGGAGGCCAGTGCTGAAGAGATCCTCGAGGAGGTGGTAGCCCCCACCTTCCAACGCCTGGAAGATGCGGGAGTCACCGATCCCGAGGAGCAGTGGGAGACCATCATCGTTGCCTCCCTCATCACGGCAGAGGCCAATAACAGCCTCACCGAGGAACGCAGCCAGGAAGAACGCTTCGAGGACTATCGAATCATGGCCGGGGCCATCCAAAACCGCATCAATAACCCGAGCCACGAGGGAATCGGCGGCCTGCTGCAGATCGATGCTACGGTCAACTACGGCATCGGCCTCACCGGAGACCTGCACTTCCCGGAGGAGGAGCGGCTCAATGAGGACAACGAGTACAACACCTATGTGCACCCGGGCCTGCCGCCAGGGCCGATCGGCGCCCCGGTAGCAGACACCATTGAGGCAGCCGCCGACCCGGCCGACACTGACGCCTACTTCTGGGTGACGGTGAACCCTGTGACCGGTGAGACCCGCTTCAATCAGTGGTATGACGACCATGTGGCCGATACTGAGGAGTTCCTGCAGTTCTGTCAGGAGAACCCGGGAGCCTGCGGTCCCGCCGATGTGGAGTCCGCCGAGGAGGAGCTCGAAGAATGAGCCGCCCAGCGGCAGGCTGGCAGGCAGCCGTCCTCGGCTCACCGATCAGCCACTCCAGATCCCCGCAGTTGCACGCTGCCGCCTACCAGCATCTGGGGGTGAGTATCAGCTACCGCCGGATCGAGGTGGACGAGACCACCCTGGATGACTTTCTCACCGGAGAAGGGGCTGAGCCTGACTGGGCAGGGTGGTCGGTGACCATGCCGCTGAAGGCAGCTATGGTGCCGCAGATGACCACAGTCTCCCCCAGGGTAGAGACCCTTGGGGTGCTCAACACTGTGCAGGTCGGAGCTGCTGGCCCAGCAGGCCGTACTCTGCATGGAGAGAACACCGATGTGGACGGCATCGTCACAGCCCTGCAGGAACAAGGGGTGAGCCGCTCGCACACAGCAGCAGGGACTTTCGCCGTGCTCGGCGCCGGTGGGACTGCCGCCGCGGCTTTGGCCGCAGCCAAAGAGCTGGGCTTCAGCCAGTCTGTGGTCTATGCGCGCAGCATCCAGCGTGCCGCTGCCGCCGCACCTCTTGCTGAACAGTTGGGTCTCAGCCTGCGGATCAGGCCCTTGGGCACATTCGGTGAGGATATCGCCCAGCCCGACTGCGGCGTCGTCGTCTCCACTCTGCCGCCCCGGGCCGCTGATTCGCTGGTGGGTGATCTTCCTGACAGGCACCCTGCCGCCCCCGTGCTGCTGGATGTCGCCTATGACCCCTGGCCCTCTGCTCTGGCCGCGGCCTGGGAGCAGCGTGGCTGGGCGGTGACCAGCGGCCTGGAGATGCTGCTGCACCAGGCGGTGAAACAGGTGGAGCTGTTCACCCAGCACACGCACAGTCCCGCTGCAGCGCAGAGCCCCAGCGAACACCGGAAGATGGTCCGGGCCATGCGGGCGGCCCTCGGGTTAGGATGAACTCCATGCTTCGCTGGCTTACTTCCGGAGAATCCCACGGCAAATCCCTTGTCGGCATCGTTGAGGGGCTGCCCGCCGGGATCGGACTGACCACCGCCGATGTCCAGGCTGCCCTGGCGCGGCGCCGCCTCGGCTACGGGCGCGGGGCCCGGATGAAGTTTGAGCAGGATCAGGTCCAGCTGCTGGGCGGAGTCCGGCATGGACTGACCATGGGCGGGCCGGTGGCCATCGAGATCGCCAACACCGAATGGCCCAAATGGGAGAAAGTCATGTCCGCCGACCCGGTGGAGGCCGAAGAGCTGGAGGGCCTGGCCCGCAATGCGCCGCTGACTCGCCCCCGGCCCGGCCACGCCGACTACCCCGGCATCCAGAAGTACGGGTTCGCGGAGGCCCGCCCGGTGCTGGAGCGCGCCTCCGCCAGAGAGACCGCAACCCGGGTGGCCCTGGGCACCGCAGCCAACCAGCTGCTCGCTGCCCTGGGCATCCGCACCGTCTCGCACACCGTGGCCATCGGCAGTGTCTCCGTGCCCGAGGATGCCCGGGTGCCCACCGCCGCAGATGTAGAGACCCTGGACGCCGACCCGCTGCGCTGCCACCATGCTGAAACCTCGGAGGCCATGGTGGCTGAGGTCGACGCCGCCCACAAAGCAGGAGAGACCCTGGGCGGGGTGGTCGAGGTAGTAGTGGACGGAGTGCCCCCGGGGCTGGGCAGCTATGTGCACTGGGACCGGCGGCTGGATTCCCGGCTGGCTGGAGCCCTGATGGGCATCCAGGCCATCAAAGGGGTCGAAATCGGTGACGGCTTCCGCACCGCGGCCCGTCGCGGCAGCCAAGCCCATGACGAGATCGAACTCGACGAGCACGGTGGCATCCGCCGCAGCACCAACCGCGCCGGCGGGATAGAAGGCGGTATGAGCATCGGCGACAGCCTCCGGGTCCGGGCGGCGATGAAGCCCATCGCCACCGTCCCGCGCGCGCTGGGCACCGTAGACATCGCCAGCGGGGAGCCTTCCACAGCCCATCACCAGCGCAGTGATGTCTGCGCGGTACCAGCAGCCGGAGTGGTGGCCGAGGCCATGGTCCAGCTGGTCATCGCCCAAGCAGTGCTGGAGAAGTTCGGCGGTGACAGTCTCACCGAGGTGCAGCGCAACCTGGCCAGCTACCTGAAGGCGCTGCCTGAGCTCGGCACCGATCCGGCAGCCGCCGGCCACGAGGGAGATCCTCTCCAAGCCCCGGCCGCCATGCAGCCGTGATGCCCGGCAACGTAGTCCTCATCGGACCCATGGGGTCGGGGAAGTCCAGTGTGGGCGCTGCCCTGGCCCGCCGACTCAGCCGCCCCCATGTAGACACCGACCATTTCTTCGTGGCTCGCAACGGGCCCATTCCCCGCTACTTCGCCACCCACGGGGAGCAGGCCTTCCGGGCTGAAGAGGAACGGATCGTTGCAGTGCTGCTGGACGCCCCGCGTCCCTCGGTGATCAGCCTGGGCGGAGGCTCAGTGACCTCTGCGGCCACCCGGAGCCTGCTGGCCGATCACTTTGTGGTGCTGCTCGATGTCACCGCAGCCCAGGCAGAGCTGAGAATCGGCGACGCCGCCACCCGACCAGTACTCACCGAAGGCACTCAGGACCCGCCTATCGAGCGCTGGAAACGGATCTACGCAGAGCGTGAGCCGCTCTACCGGCAGCTGGCAGATCTGGTGGTCAGCGCCGAGGAAGCAAGTATTGAAGACAGAGTCGATACCATCGTTGAGGCCATGCGGAAAGGACGTACGGAGCACAAATGAGTGAATCAGCAGCAGAGACCGCTCCCGCAGCAGCAGAGACCACCGTCATCACGGTAGGGCAGGGCAGTGGAACCGGCGGTCAGGAGCTGGGCTACGGCGTCGTGGTCGGAAATGGCCTGCTGGCCAGGCTGCCCGAGCTGGTGGGCACCCAGACTGAGCGGGTACTGGTCATCCATCCCCGTGCGCTGCGGGCCACCGGTGATGTGGTCAGGGAGGACCTGGAGAAGGCCGGTTACCAGGCGGTGACAGCAGAGATTCCTGATGCAGAGGAGGGCAAGCACATTCAGGTGGCCGCCTTCTGCTGGCAGGTGCTGGGCCAGAACGACTTCACCCGTACCGACGCCGTGGTCTCCGTCGGTGGGGGAGCGGTCACCGATCTGGCTGGGTTCGTGGCCGCCACCTGGCTGCGTGGAGTGCGGGTGGTGCATATGCCCACCACCCTACTGGGCATGGTCGACGCCGCAGTGGGCGGTAAGACCGGGATCAACACCGCAGAGGGTAAGAATCTGGTGGGCAGCTTCCACCAGCCGGCCGGTGTGCTGGCCGATCTGGACACCCTGGCCACCCTGCCCCGCAATGAGCTGGTGGCCGGTCTGGCCGAGGTGGTCAAATGCGGATTCATCGCTGATGAACGGATCTTGGAGATCATCGAGGCAAATCCTGAGGCCGCACAGAACCCGGAGTCGGCCGAGCTGCGTGAGCTGATCGAGCGGGCCATCCGGGTCAAGGCATCGGCGGTGGGTCAGGATGTGCGTGAGGCGGGTCTGCGCGAGTCGCTGAACTACGGGCACACCCTGGGGCACGCCATCGAGCACGCTGAGCGGTACCAGTGGCGGCACGGCGCAGCGATCTCGGTAGGTATGGTCTTCGCCGCTGAACTGGCCCGCAGCCTGGGGCGGCTTTCCGAGGCTGATGCTGACCGGCACCGTGAGGTGCTCACCAGCTTGGGCCTGCCGGTCAGCTACCGCGACGACCGCTGGAACCAACTGCTGGAGGGCATCCGCCGGGATAAGAAGAACCGCGGAGAGACTCTTCGCTTTGTGCTGCTGGCCGGAATCGGCAAGCCCGCCACTGTGGAGATCCCCGATCCCTCCATCCTCTACGCCACCTACCAGGAGATTGCAGAACCGGCCAGCCCCACCATCTCCCTGTAGCGCGGCGGCTCGCGTACCCCTGCCCCCTCCTCTGCTTCATCATCTGCCGGCCGCACCTTGCCACCCCAGCTGTTCCCTTCTGCGACTCGCTTTTCCTGTACTTATCGGGGATTCAGGGACTTATAGGTGCATGACTATTCAGGAAGTACATGAACACTGGCGTCTGATGTGGGTGCGGTGACGTGACATGGGTAAGATCGCGCACCAGACTCGACAGGTCGGGCAGCAGGGAGCCGCTGTGGGAATGTTCGATGAGGTGCGCTGCAAGCATCCGCTGCCGCGAGCCCAGGACGAGGCGTTCCAGACCAAGGATCTCGCCAGACTGGTCCACCGGGAGGCGGTCGGTGAGTTTCTGGACCGCTATGAGGTCACTGAGGACGGTCATCTTCATGCGGAGAAGCACGAGCGAGAGTGGGTAAAGGATGCCGAGGCCCTGCTCGGCGGGTAATCCCGCTCCATACGCAGCTGGTGGGAGGACGTTCCTAATGTGCACGGCGACCTCCGCATCTATACCGGGTTCGTGCCTAAAGACGAGGAGAACGACTGGGTGGAGCATCGCATCCGGTTCACCGAAGGCCGCCTCTCCACCATTGACGACGTCCCCGAAGATGGGCGTCGGCGAAGTGCAGAGACCCAGGCGAAGTCAGAGCATGAACGCGAGCAGCGGCCGAAGTCGGTCCCACGGGGCTTCGCCCGAAAAGTCGTGTGCTAGGTGGTGAAGAACGGCAGACTCCTGGTATTCCGACACCGGGATCTCCTACTCGAAGCGACTGGCGTTCAGACGCCCGCGGCACCGTTGAAGATGGAGAGAAGACCGAGCAAGCGGCCGTTCGCGAAGTGAAGGAGGAGACAGGGGTAGATGCCGTCGTAGTGGGTCATCTCGGCACCGACAGCTATTGACTCCTCCCCGATGCTTAATGTGGAGGCGCGTCGCTTCTTCCTGATGGCGACGGACGAAGATCTTCCCGAGCGGTGGGAGTCTTTGGAAGATCACCCCCACCGGCGGAGGGGATCCCGTAGCCAACGAGAGCTTCTGGTTACCGATCGAACAGGCTTACTTCCTTACGGGCGGGCAGTCCAGCTTGATCGGTGAGATCTTCCGTTACGAGACCGCCATTAATCTCTGATCCGGGTGGGGACTCAACGGGTACACAGCCATCCTACTGCTGAGAACTGGACGTTTCTGAAGTTATCCACAATCTGTGGAAATCCTCTGCAGAAGATTCTAAAGCGCGCAATGCTGAGTGCTATGAACACACAGCAGAACGTCATTCCACTGCAGATTGCCTGCCCTCGAGAGGACGGCAGCCACTCATCTGAGTCACTCTCTGTGGCCCTGCGCAAAGGTAAGATGCTGCGACTGCGGCGTGGTGTCTATGTGCCCACGGAGGCGTGGATGAAGAGCTTTCCCTCCGACCGATATCGCCTGGCCATCGCCGCCGAGAGTCTTCAGAACCCCAATGCAGTCTTCTGCCGCGAGTCCGCGCTGAGCATCCACGACATCCCGCTGCTGGCCGTGCCGGCTCAGGTTCATCTGCGAGTGCGGAACCGAGGGTCTGTGCGTACCCGTCCGCAGATCTCGATGACCGGTTCTCTTTCCGCTGCAGAATTCCTGCGGCGTGCTCAGCAGGTTGCCGCGCTCGAGAGGAGTCAGGGCTCGTCACGCATGCTGCGGGGTTTCGCTACAGTCAGGCATCTGGATAGCAGAGGCACATTTGGCTGCGAGCAGCAGAGGCTGATCATTCCAGCGGCTGGAACTCAGCAGGATCGTGACTTGCGCAGGTTGGTGTACGTGGAACCGCTGGAGGGGAGTCTTATCGACTCAGCACCCCGACTGCCGTTTGCTGGAGCCATCGTGGCGCTGGATGCCGCGCTGCGCGGGGGCTCTTGTCGGCCTCCTGTCGATCCGGCTCATCTTGGCGAGATGGCGCAGGAGCAGCTGAATTCGCAGCGCAAGCTCCGGCGGTTTGAGGATCTGCTGGATTTCGCCTCGCCACTGTCGGAGTCACCTGGTGAGTCTCTGGCTAGAGTGCGGTTTCATGAGCTCGGGTTTGCGCCGCCCCAGCTCCAGGTTTTGGTGCACGTTGACGGAAGCACCTATCGGCTGGACTTCTGCTGGGAAGAGGTTGGCGTCGTCATCGAGTTTGACGGATGGCTGAAGTATCGGCAGGAGAGCTCGACACCTGATGCGCTATTTCGGCAAGAGAAGATCCGTGAAGATGCCATTCGCAGTACGGGACGCACAGTGGTCCGACTCTACTGGGAGGACCTGATGGAGCCAGGCCGCCGTCGGCTGGTGAGGCTGCTGACCCGAGCGGGTGTGCCCCGGATCGCCTGACCGCTCACCTTTCATGTAGATCTTGGGATTTCATGGGGCTATAGGATCATGAAATCCCGATACCCCTATGAAAAGTGCGGGGAGGTGGCCGCGGCGGGACCGTTAGCGGGGAAGTGACCGCGGTGGGACCGTTGGTGGGGAGGTGACCGCGGTGGGACCGTTAGCGGGGAGAGGGTAGGATGGTCTGCTGGTGAATCGCTGACGGACAACAAGGAAGCTCCAAACGTGGCAACTTCGAACGACATCAAGAACGGTGCTGTGCTCAAGCTGGAGGGCCAGCTGTGGAACACCCAGGAGTTCCAGCACGTCAAGCCCGGCAAGGGCGGGGCCTTCATCCGCACCAAGCTGAAGAACATCACCTCCGGCAAGGTGGTCGACAAGACTTTCAATGCCGGCGCAAAGGTCGAGTTCGCCACCGTGGACCGCTCTGACTACCAGTACCTCTACCAGGACGGTGAGGACTTCGTCTTCATGGACCTGCGCGACTACGACCAGATCACCGTGCCGGCAGAGGTTGTCGGCGAGGCCGCCAACTTCCTCTTGGAGTCCCAGGAGGTCACCATCGCCATGAACGAAGGCACCCCGCTCTACCTGGAGATGCCGCCCTCCGTGGTCCTGGAGATCACCCAGACCGACCCGGGCCTGCAGGGGGACCGCTCGAAGGCCGGTACCAAACCGGCCACCCTGGAGACCGGCCACGAGATCCAGGTGCCGCTGTTCGTGGAGCAGGGCACCAAAGTCAAGGTCAACACCTCCACCTCCGAATACCTCGGCCGTGTCACCGACTGATCAGGGAAAGGGCACGACGCCGCCCACCGCAGGAAACAACCCTGGGAAGAAGACCCGGACCAAAGCCCGGCAGCGTGCGTTGGAGGTGCTCTTCGAGGCCGAACGCCGGGAAGCGGACGCGCTCGAGGTGCTGGAGAACCGGGCCCAGAAGGGCGAAATCGACTTCAACCCCTACGTGCGCACTCTGGTGGCGGGAGTCAGCGAGCACCAGGAAGACATTGATGAGCTGCTGGCCACCTACGCCCGCGGCTGGACCCTGGACCGGATGCCCCGAGTGGACCTGATGGCACTGCGGATCGGCGCCTGGGAACTGCTGCACAACCAGGAGATCCCTGACGATGTAGCCGTCAACGAGGCAGTCGCCCTGGTCAGAGAATTCTCCACCGACGATTCCCCGCGTTTTGTGCACGGTCTGCTCGGTCGCCTGCAGAAGCTCAAACCCACGTTGGGCTGATAAGGTGGGTAAAGTTTACGGCTGAGGCACGAGCGTAGCGATATGCCGACCTTAGACGTGAAGTTCCGCGTCAGCGGAACAGGAACCACGAGGTCTGGGACCCGTGCAGACGTTCCAGCGGCTGTGCAGGCCACCTCATGGTGAGGCGAGCGCGACATGCGCGCGCCGCCGGAACTAGCGCCGCTCCTTTAAAGGTCGTCCTGTGAGGCGAGGAAGGAGTCAATACGATGAGTCACTCATCTGAGACTGCCCAGGTCATGGCAGCATCGGACATTGACCGTGCCCTGACCCGGATTGCCCACGAGATCGTGGAAGCCCAGCGCGGCACCGAGGGCCTGATCATTCTGGGCATCCCGCGCCGCGGCGTCCCCCTGGCCCAGCGACTGGGCGCCAAACTGGGCACCATCGATCCCGCTTTCGACCCAGAGCACTCCCTGGGCGCACTGGATATCACCATGTACCGGGATGACCTGCGCACTTCAGGGGCACGTACACCTGAACCCACCACGCTGCCAGCCGCCGGCATCGACGCAGCCACCGTGGTGCTGGTGGACGATGTGCTCTACTCCGGACGCACTATCCGCGCAGCCCTGGACGCCCTGGCCGACTACGGCCGCCCCGCAGTGGTCAGGCTCGCCGTCCTGGTGGACCGCGGCCACCGCGAGCTGCCCATCCGCGCCGATCACGTGGGCAAGAACATCCCCACCGCCCGCCACGAACGGGTCACCGTGCGCATCGCCCAGATCGACGGCATCAGCCCGGAAGCCGAGGAAGTGGTGATTAACCGGTGAAGCACCTACTCGCCACCGAGGGGCTGAAGTACCACGACGCCTTGGCCATCCTGGACACCGCAGAGGAGATGGCCGCCGTCACCTCACGGGAGGTCAAGAAGCTCCCCACCCTGCGCGGACGCACCGTGGTCAACCTCTTCTATGAGGACTCCACCCGCACCCGGGTCTCCTTCGAGGCCGCCGCCAAACGCCTCTCCGCCGATGTGGTGAACTTCTCCGCTAAGGGCTCCTCAGTCTCCAAGGGCGAGTCGCTCAAGGACACCGTGCAGACTCTGGACGCGATGGGTGCAGATGCGATCGTCATCCGCCACTCGGCAGCCGGCGCCGCCGCCCAACTGGCCGCCTCCGACTGGTCTGAGGCCGCAGTGATCAACGCCGGGGACGGCACTCACGAACATCCCACCCAAGCACTGCTGGATGCACTGACCCTGCGCCGGGACTGGGCAGCAGCCCACGGCAGCGCCAGCCCCCGTGGTACAGACCTGAGCGGAATGCGGGTGCTGATCGTCGGAGACATCCTGCACTCCCGGGTGGCCCGCTCCAACGTCTGGCTGCTGCGCACCCTGGGCGCCGAGGTGCATTTCGCGGCACCTGCCACCCTGCTCCCGCTGGGCGTGGAGCACTGGCCAGTCACCGTGCACTACAACCTGGATGAGGCCCTGGTCGCGGCCCCGGATGCAGTGATGATGCTGCGCGTTCAGGCCGAACGGATGGGTGGGGCATTCTTCCCCACTGCCGCGGAGTACAGCCGACGCTGGGGACTCACCGATGAAAGGCTCACCGTTGTGCAGCAGCTGAGGCTGGGCGAAACCGAAGCCCCAGCGCTGATCCTGCATCCGGGGCCGATGAATAGAGGAGTTGAAATCTCTGCCGCGGCAGCTGACTCCGCACAGACCCGCATCACCGAACAGGTCACCAACGGGGTGGCCGTACGCATGGCAGTGCTCCACCTTCTGCTGACAGGAGACCCCCGATGACCGCTTATCTGATCACTGGCGCCAAGCCCTACGGCGAGGCGCCGAAGGACCTGCTGATCCGCGACGGAATCATCGCCCAGGTGGGGGAGAGTCTTCAGGAGACTGAGGCGGAGGTCATCGACGCCGCCGGACTGATCGCCCTGCCCGGCATGGTGGACCTGCACACCCATCTGCGCGAACCCGGCCGTGAGGACGCCGAAACCGTGGAGACCGGAAGCCGGGCCGCAGCCAAGGGCGGGTTCACCGCAGTGCACGCCATGGCCAACTCCTCTCCGGTGGCTGACACCGCAGGAGTGGTGGAGCAGGTCCACCGCCTGGGACTGGACTCCGGCTGGACCGAGGTCTACCCGGTGGGCGCGGTCACCAAGGGACTGGCCGGTAAGACTCTGGCTGAGCTCGGCGCAATGGCCGAATCGGCTGCCGCTGTCCGAATGTTCTCCGATGACGGGCAGTGTGTGAACAACGCCCAGCTGATGCGCCGCGCCCTGGAATATGTGAAGACCATTGACGGGTTCATCGCCCAGCACGCCCAGGACGCCGAGCTCACTGCATGGGAGACCGAGCACCCCGCCCAGATGAATGAGGGCAGGGTCTCCGCCACCCTCGGCTTGCCCGGCTGGCCATCTGTGGCCGAGGAGGCCATCATCGCCCGGGATGTGCTGCTGGCCGACTATGTGGGAGCACGGCTGCATATCTGCCATGTATCGACCAAGGGATCAGTGGAGATCCTCCGCTGGGCCAAGGGCCGCGGCATCCAGGTCACCGCAGAGGTCACCCCGCATCATCTGATGCTCACCGATGACCTGGTCGCCACCTACAACCCGGTGTATAAGGTCAATCCGCCGCTGCGTACCGAGGCCGACACCCTGGCCCTGCGCGAAGCCCTGGCCGAGGGTGTCATCGATGCAGTAGGCACCGACCACGCCCCGCACCCCGATCAGGCCAAGGAATGCGAATGGGCCCAGGCCGCCATGGGCATGACCGGTCTGGAGACCGCCCTGAACGCCGTGCAGCACGCCATGGTGGAGACCGGACTGATCAGCTGGCGTCGCTTTGCCGAGATCACCTCCACCCGTCCTGCCGAGATCTACGGGCACAGCCGTCAGGGCCGGCCGCTGGAAGCAGGCGAACCGGCCAACCTCATCCTGGTAGACCCCAACGCCAGGATCACCATCACTCCCGAGAACCACGCCACCAAGGGGCGCAACTCACCCTTCCGCGGTCTGGAGCTTCCCGGGCAGGTCATCCATACCTTCCTCGGCGGGCACCAGGTGCTCCACCAGGGGGAGCTGACCATAAGCCGCAGCGGAAGGAGCGCACCGTGACTCACCAGCTGCCGGCACTGACTCATCATGTCTCAGCCCTCATGCCTCAGGGTCCAGCCCTGACCCGCAACCTGGAGATGACCGGCACCTACCTGAACTATCTGTGGATCTCGCTGGGCGTCGTCGTGCTGTTCTGTCTGGCGCTCTGGCTGGGCTGGCGCAACCGCAAGCGCCGCCAGTCTGATGTGCCCGAGCCGCAGGATGTCCCCGGTGAGCTGCTGGAGGCTGAACCCCGAGCAGCAGCTGAGGGCATGGTGATCGGCACCGTGACCGGTGGCGAGTACCTAGACCGGATTGCGGTTCACCAGCTGGGCCTGCGCACCACCGGCCGGGTGGAGGTCCACGACCAGGGGGTGGCGATCTTCCGTGCCGGGGCCCGCAACCTCTTCATCCCCGCCACAGATCTCGCCTATGCGCGGACTGACCGGGGCATGGTCGGCAAATTCGTGGAAAAGGACGGGGCGATCATTCTGGGCTGGGCCCTGGGCGAGCATGCCCTGGACACCGGCTTCCGACCGCGCCGCGCCGAGGAGGCCCGCTCCCTGATGGCCGAGCTGACAGCACTGACCGAAAGAGAGACTTCCGCATGACGACTTTAGGCGTGAAGGCCGGCGCCGCTGGAACCGATACTGCGCTGCTGGTGCTGGAGGACGGCACAGTCTATGAGGGCACCGCCTACGGAGCTGCCGGTCAGACCCTGGGGGAGGCCGTCTTCTCCACCGGGATGACCGGCTACCAGGAGACCCTCACCGACCCCAGCTACGCCCGTCAGATCGTGGTGCAGACCGCACCGCATATCGGCAATACCGGCATCAACGACGAGGACCCCGAATCCCGCCGCATCTGGGTGGCCGGCTATGTGGTTCGCGATGCCTCCCGCCGCCCTTCGAACTGGCGCAGTGTGCGCAGCCTGGAGGATGAGCTTGTGACCCAGGGCATCGTCGGCATCAAGGATGTGGACACCCGGGCGGTTACTCGGCACCTGCGTGACAGAGGCGCGATGAAGGCCGGCATCTTCTCCGGCGAGGCTCTCTACGACGACGCCGGAGCCCCACGTCCGGCCGCAGAGCTGCTCAACGCAGTGCTCACCCAGCCCGATATGCTCGGCGCCCGCCTGGCCGAGGAGGTCACCGCAGAGCAGGCCTATGTGATCGATCCTGCTGACCACGGATGGGCTGAGCCCGATGGAACCCCGCGCCAGCCGCTGGGCACGGTGGCTGCCATTGACCTGGGGCTGAAGAACATGACTCCGGTGCGGATGGCCGAACGAGGGCTGCGCGTGCATGTGCTGCCGGCCACCACCAGATTCGCTGAGATCCAGGCGCTGAACCCTGACGGAGTGTTCCTCTCCAACGGGCCCGGCGATCCGGCCACCGCCAGCACCCAGATCGGGCTGCTGCGTGAGGTGCTGGACTCCCGCACCCCGTTCTTCGGCATCTGCTTCGGCAACCAGATCCTGGGCCGCGCCCTGGGCTTCGGCACCTATAAGCTTCCCTTCGGCCATCGCGGCATCAACCAACCGGTGATGGACCATGCCACCGGGAAGGTGGAGATCACCAGCCAGAACCACGGCTTCGCAGTGGACGCCCCAGTGGGGGAGATGGTGACCGCCCCGGAATCCCGCTACGGCCGGGTCCAGGTCAGCCACAGCTCCCTGAACGACCACGTGGTGGAAGGCCTGCGCTGCCTGGACATCCCCGCCTTCAGCGTCCAGTACCACCCGGAGGCTGCAGCCGGGCCGCATGACTCCGCCTACCTCTTCGACCGGTTCGTGGGGCTCATCCAGGCGCACCAGGCCGGCCAGGACGCCACCGGAGCTGACACCCTTCCCCCGAGCGACAGGAGACCATCCGCCCATGCCTAAGCGCGCTGACCTCAACTCCGTGCTGGTCATCGGCTCCGGGCCGATCGTGATCGGCCAGGCCGCCGAGTTCGACTACTCCGGCACACAAGCGCTGCGCGTGCTCAAGGAGGAGGGCATCCGGGTGATCCTGGTCAACTCCAACCCGGCCACCATCATGACCGACCCGGAGTTCGCCGACGCCACCTACGTGGAGCCGATCAGCCCCGAAGTGGTGGCCAAGATCATCGCCAAGGAGCGCCCCGACGCCCTGCTGCCCACCCTGGGCGGGCAGACCGCTCTGAACACCGCGATCGCCTTGGATAAGAACGGCACTCTGGGCGAGTACGGGGTGGAGCTGATCGGGGCCAATATCGCGGCCATCGAACTCGGTGAGGACCGGGAGAAGTTCAAAGGCGTGGTGGAGCGCTCCGGGGCGGAGTCCGCCAAATCCGCCATCGTGCACTCCATGGAGGAGGCCCTGGAGGCGGTCAAGGACCTCGGGTACCCGGTGGTGGTCCGGCCCAGCTTCACCATGGGCGGACTCGGCTCCGGAATGGCCTACAACCAGGAGGATCTGCACCGCATCGCCGGCGCCGGCCTGCAGTACTCACCCACCACTGAGGTGCTCCTGGAGGAGTCCATCCTCGGCTGGAAGGAGTACGAGCTGGAGATGATGCGCGACGCCAATGACAACGTCGTCGTGGTCTGCTCCATTGAGAACTTCGATCCGGTGGGCGTGCACACCGGAGACTCGATCACCGTGGCCCCGGCCATGACGCTCACCGACCGGGAGTACCAGAAGCTGCGCGATATCGCGATCAACGTGATCCGTGAGGTCGGGGTGGACACCGGAGGCTGCAATATCCAGTTCGCCGTGGAGCCTGATACCGGCCGGGTGGTGGTCATCGAGATGAACCCCCGGGTCTCCCGCTCCTCCGCGCTGGCCTCGAAGGCCACCGGCTTCGCCATCGCCAAGATCGCCACCAAGCTGGCGGTGGGCTACACCCTGGACGAGATCCCCAATGACATCACCCAGAAGACCCCGGCCAGCTTCGAACCCACCCTGGACTACGTGGTGGTCAAGGTGCCGCGCTTCGCCTTCGAAAAGTTCCCGGCGGCCGATCCCACCCTGACCACCACGATGAAGTCGGTGGGCGAGGCGATGGCGATCGGACGCAGCTTCACCGAGGCCCTGCAGAAGGCGCTGCGCTCCTTGGAGCAGCGCGGCAGTCAGTTCTCCTTCGAGGTAAGGGAGCGAGCTGGGGATCCGTCGGATTCTTCAGGAAGCGAGCCAACGGACGCCGCCGTTCTTCCCTCACTTCTGGAGAAGATGGCCACCGCCACCACCGAGCGGCTCTACCAGGTGCAGCAGGCCCTGCTGGCCGGAGCGGAGCTGGAGGAGATCCATCGGATCACCGCCATCGATCCCTGGTTCCTGGACCAGATCCAGCTGATCAATGAGACTGCTCAGCAGCTCCGCGCTGCCCCCGCCCTGGATGAGGCAGCCCTGCGCACCGCCAAACGGCATGGCTTCTCTGATGTTCAGATCGGTCAGCTGCGGAAGATGGACCCAGCAGTGGTGCGCGGAGTCCGGCACGCTCTGGGGGTCCGGCCGGTGTTCAAGACCGTGGACACCTGCGCCGCCGAGTTCCCCGCTTTCACCCCTTACCACTACTCCAGCTACGACCTGGAGGACGAGATCGAACCGCATGAGGAGCCCTCGGTGATCATCCTGGGCTCCGGGCCCAACCGGATCGGCCAGGGCATCGAGTTCGACTACTCCTGCGTGCACGCCACGATGGCCCTGCGCGAGGCCGGCTACGAGACGGTCATGGTCAACTGCAACCCGGAGACCGTCTCCACCGACTACGACGTCTCCACCAGGCTCTACTTCGAGCCGTTGACCCTGGAGGATGTGCTCGAGGTCATCGCCGCCGAGCAGCGCACCGGGGGAGTGGCCGGAGTCTTCGTGCAGCTGGGCGGGCAGACTCCGCTGAAGCTGGCTCAGCAGCTGGCCGATGCCGGGGTGCCGATTCTGGGCACCTCCCCGGAGGCCATCGACCTCGCCGAGGAGCGCGGGCGCTTCGACCAGGTGCTGCAGGCAGGAGGCCTGATCGCTCCCAAGAACGGCACTGCGGTCAGCTTTGAGGACGCCAAAGCGGTGGCCGATACCATCGGCTACCCCGTCCTGGTGCGCCCCAGCTATGTGCTGGGCGGGCGCGGTATGGAGATCGTCTACGACGAGCCTGGCCTGGAGCGCTACATCGCCAACGCCACCGAGGTTACCCCCGAGCACCCGGTACTGGTGGATCGGTTCCTGGAGGACGCTATAGAGGTGGACGTGGATGCCCTCTACGACGGCCAGGACCTCTACCTCGGCGGGATCATGGAGCACATCGAGGAGGCAGGCATCCACTCCGGTGACTCCGCCTGCGTACTGCCGCCGATCACTCTGGGTCCCGATGTGCTCCAGCGGGTCCGTGAGGCCACCGCCGTCATCGCTGAAGGAGTGGGGGTGCGCGGCCTGATCAATATCCAGTTCGCAGTGGCCTCAGATGTGCTCTACGTGATCGAGGCCAACCCACGGGCCTCCCGCACTGTGCCGTTCGTCTCCAAGGCCACCGGGGTCCAGCTGGCCAAAGCCGCCGCACTGATCGGCACCGGGGTCACCATAGCCCAGCTGCGGGCTGGTTCCGGGCATACCGCCGCAGGCCTGCTGCCAGTCACCGGCGATGGCTCCCTGCTGCCTCCTGCGGCACCGGTGGCCGTCAAAGAGGCTGTGCTGCCCTTCGCCCGGTTCCGCACCCCGGAGGGCCGGGTGGTGGACTCCCTGCTGGGCCCGGAGATGCGCTCCACCGGTGAGGTGATGGGCATCGATACCCATTTCGACACCGCCTTTGCCAAGTCCCAGCTGGCGGCCAACAACCCCCTGCCCACCTCGGGTAAGGCCTTCGTCTCTGTGGCCAACAGGGATAAGCGCGGAGTCATCATGCCGGTCAAGCGGCTCACCGATCTGGGCTTTTCCATCGTCTCCACCGGCGGCACCGCCGATGTGCTGCGCCGAAACGGCATCAGCTGCGAGGTGGTGGACAAGATCGCTGACACTCCGCAGGGGCAGGGCACTGTGCTGCCCCTGGTGGAGTCCGGTAAGATCGCCTTGATCATCAACACTCCCACCGGCGGGGACGCCCGCAGCGACGGCTACGAGATCCGAGCTGCGGCCACCAGTCTGGGGGTTCCGGTGATCACCACAATCGCCGAGTTCGGCGCCGCAGTCCAGGCGATCGAGGCTCAGCGCACCCACAGTTGGTCGGTGGCCTCACTGCAGGAGCACGCCGCGGCCCTTCATCAGGCTGGCCTGGCAGTGGAAGGAGCAAAATGACGACGCCGCCCCGCCCACCTTTCGGAGCCCGGCTCGCCGAGGCGTTAGACCGCTACGGCCACCTCTGCGTGGGCATCGACCCGCACCCGGAGATCCTCCGAGACTGGGGGCTGCCCGAGAACGGCGCCGGGCTGAAAGAGTTCGGCGAGCGGATCATTGAGGCTGCTGCCGGCCGGGTCGGGGTGGTCAAGCCCCAGGTTGCGTTCTTCGAGAACTATGGGGCAGCTGGGATGCAGGCTCTGGCGGAGATCATCACCTCCGCCAGGTCAGCGGGCCTGCTGGTGCTGGGTGATGCCAAACGTGGGGATATCGACTCCACCATGGCTGCCTATGCCGAAGCCTGGTTGAACCCGGAGAAGGACTTCGCCGTGGACGCACTCACCGTGAGCCCCTATCTGGGATTCGGGTCGCTGAGCCCTGCAGTGCAGGCTGCTCACCGCTACGGTGCCGGCCTCTTTGTGCTGGCTCTGACCTCCAACCCGGAGGGTCAGCAGGTGCAGCTGGCTCAGGGGCACTCTCGCACTGAGGTGGGGCAGAGCACAGTGGCTGGGCAGATAGTGGAGCAGGCTGCGTCGTCGAACGTTGTCTATGCCGACCAGCCATTGGGCAGCATCGGACTTGTGGTCGGGGCCACCACCGCACATCTGGCCGGTCAGCACGGTATTGACCTCACTGCCGGCCGACCCCCGCTGCTGGCACCGGGCTACGGGGTCCAGGGTGCTATTGCCCAGCAGCTGCGCACAGGCTTTGGTTCAGCCTGGCCCCAGGTGCTGGTCAGCTCATCCAGAGGTATTCTCGCCGCCGGCCCGCAGCAGGCAGATCTGGTCTCAGCCATCGAGTCATCACGCGCTGACCTGGGATGACACCGGCTAAAAAAGCTGCATCAGTGTCACTCCCTATTGCCCCATTCACAAATTGCCGCTAGATTCTGGCACATAGGAATGTCCGGCTGGGCGCAACGCAAGTGAAGGAGAAGGTAGTGGCACTGCGAGAACTGACCCAGGAAGAGCGAGACACTGCGCGGAAGAAGGCGCTGGCGGCACGCTCTGAGCGCGCCGAGGTCAAACGAGGCTTCGGCGCCGGAACCCTGAGCTTTGAAGCGGTGCTGAAACGGGCAGAGGGCTCAGATGCGGTGGCAAGGCTCAAGACCATCGAACTGCTGGAAGCCCTGCCCGGTGTGGGGCGGGTTACCGCCACCAGAATCTTGGAAGATCTGGGCATCTCAGTCAACCGCCGGCTCGGCGGGCTCGGCGTCAAACAGTGCAGAGCCCTTGCGGAGTATCTGGCAGAATTGGCTTGATGCCGAACACTGATGCCACACCGCGAGTCACTGTGCTCGCCGGTCCCACTTCGGTGGGAAAATCCACCCTGAGCAGGTACATCCGTACCACCTTCCCCCAGGTGCACTTCTCCGTCTCCGCCACCACCCGGCCAGCCCGCAACGGTGAGATCCACGGAGAGGACTACCTGTTCCTCAGCGAGGAGCAATTCGATGCGCTGCTGGCCGAGGATGCCTTCCTGGAATGGGCCGTGGTGCACAAGAAGCACCGCTACGGCACCCTGCGCTCCACCGTGGAGGAAGCCCTGACTGAGGGGAAGAACGTGCTGCTGGAGATTGACCTGCAGGGCGCCCGCCAGGTCCGCCAGAAGCTGCCCGAGGCCCAGTTCGTGTTCTTGGCTCCGCCTACCTTCGATGACCTGGTGCACCGGCTGATCGGCCGAGGCACCGAATCTGAGGAGGAGCAGCAGCGTCGGCTGGAAACCGCTAGAATAGAACTCGCGGCAGAATCGGAGTTCGATGTCACCATTATCAATGACAGTGTGGACCGCGCCGCGAGAGAGCTTATCGCCCGTATGGGCATAGAATTGACCACCAACGCATAAGGAACTTTGTGACTGAGCAGCTTGAAGGAATTATTGACCCGCCCATCGATGACCTGGTGACCAAGGCGGAGTCCAAGTACGCCCTGGTTCTCTTCGCCGCCAAACGGGCCCGCCAGATCAACAACTACTACGCTCAGCTGCACGAGGGTCTCTTCGAGCACATCGGCCCGCTGGTGGACACCAAGCTCAATGAGAAGCCGCTGTCCATCGCTTTGCGCGAAGTGAATGAAGATCTGTTGGTCTCCAGGCCGATCTCTGAGGCCGCCGCCTAACTAGGCGCAGAGTATGCGCATCGTCCTAGGCGTTTCGGCCGGTATCGCTGCGTATAAGGCGGTGCTGCTGGCCAGGCTCCTCACTGAGGACGGCCACCAGGTAGACATCATCCCCACTCCGGCCTCGCTGGAGTTTGTAGGACGGGCCACCTGGGAGGCGATCAGCGGTCGGCCGGTCACCACCTCGGTGTTTGAGGGGGTCGATGAAGTCCGGCACGTGCGCCTGGGCCAGGAGGCCGATCTGATCGTGGTGGCACCAGCCACCGCAGACCTGCTGGCCCGCATTCGCGCCGGCATGGCGAACGACCTGCTCACCTCCACCCTGTTGGCCTCCGAGGCCCCCAAACTGCTGGTTCCGGCCATGCACACCGAAATGTGGCGCAATCCGGCTGCTGAGGAGAACGTCTCGGTGCTGCGAGAGCGCGGCATCGAGGTGATGGAGCCTGCCTCCGGGCGGCTCACCGGCAAGGACTCCGGCCCCGGCCGGCTCCCCGAGCCCGAGCAGATCAAGGCTCGGATCGACCAGCTGCTGGAACCCCGCCGCCCCGCTTATGCCGATGCGCCGCGAGCAGGCACCTTCTACGCCCCTGACCACGCGGGACAGCCTCCGCTGCTGGGCAGGAAAGTCGTGGTCACCGCCGGCGGAACCCGTGAACCACTGGACCCGGTGCGCTACCTGGGCAACCGGTCCTCCGGCAAGCAGGGCCTCGCCCTGGCCCGTGCCGCCCGTGCCGCTGGGGCCGAGGTCACTCTGATCGCCGGCGTGATGGATCAGGCCCCCGGGCCTGAACTCCGCGGAGTCGAGGTCGTCCCCGTTGAGACCGCCGCTGAGCTTCAGGGCGCAGTCCGCATTGAGACCGAGAAGGCCCATGTGCTCATCATGGCCGCCGCCGTGGCTGACTTCCGGCCCGCCGACTACGCCGCTGCCAAGATCAAGAAGACCGATGACGACGCCGCCCCCACCATCACCCTGGTCCGGAACCCGGATATCCTCGCCGAGACTGTCCAGCGCCGGGCCCAGACCGGCACCGGGCCCGCTGTGATTGTCGGCTTCGCTGCCGAGACCGGCGATGAGAATACTGAGCCTCTCCAACTGGCCCAGCAGAAGCTGGCTCGCAAGGGCTGTGACCTGCTGGTGCTCAACCGGGTGGGGGAGAACCTGGTCTTCGGCCAGGAGGACACTGAGATCCACATCCTCGCCTCCGAGACCGCCCAATCAGCCCTGGACCAAGACCAACCAGTGCACTTTGCTGGGGGCAAACAGGAGGCTGCGGGCGTCGTCGTACGCTCTGCGACTGCGCTGCTCAGCAGTCTCCCTCCCAGCACATGAACACAGATGACCTTAAGCAGCCTGAGAGTTCGGGCCTGGGGGTTAGGATGAGCCGGTGACCAACTCTGACTCGCTGCGGCTGTTCTCCTCCGAATCGGTGACTATCGGGCATCCGGACAAAATCTGCGACCAGGTCTCCGACTCCATCTTGGACGCCCTGCTGGCGGTGGACCCCGACTCCCGGGTGGCGGTAGAAGCGCTGACCACCACCGGACTGGTCCAGGTGGCCGGAGAGGTCACCACCAGCGGGTATGTGGAGATTCCCCGGATTGTGCGGCAGACCCTGGTCGACATCGGCTACGACTCTTCCGCCAACGGATTCGACGGTGAGCGGGTGGGGGTGAACATCAGCATTGGGCAGCAGTCCCCGGAAATCTTCAAGGGCGTGTTCAAGCCCGTTGCAGAGGCCGAGGATCCCCGGGATGCCCAGGGCGCGGGGGATCAAGGCATTATGTTCGGCTACGCCACCAATGAGACCGCAAGTTTTATGCCCACCCCGATCGCCCTGGCGCACAGACTTTCCGCACGGTTGACCGAGCTCAGGCAGAACGGGGAGCTGGAGTACCTGCGCCCCGACGGCAAGACGCAGGTAACCATCGGCTACGACGGGGAGCGCCCAGTCAGTCTGGACACCGTGGTGGTCTCTACCCAGCACATCGCCGAGATTGAGCAGTCCCAGCTGTGGGCAGACATCTCCGCGGCAGTGATCACGCCGGTGGTGGAGGCCAGCGGGCTCGATTTGGGCGGGCTGCAGGAGATCATCAACCCCTCAGGGCCCTTTGTGATCGGCGGACCGGTGGGTGATGCTGGTCTGACCGGCCGCAAGATCATCGTGGACACCTACGGGGGCTTCGCCCGGCACGGTGGCGGGGCCTTCTCCGGCAAGGACCCCTCCAAGGTGGATCGCTCCGCGGCCTACGCCATGCGCTGGGTGGCCAAGAACGTGGTGGCCGCCGGACTCGCCGACCGAGCTGAGATTCAGATCGCCTACGCCATCGGCCGGGCCCAGCCGGTGGGGGTATACGTAGAGACCTTCGGCACCGAACAGGTAGACCCTGCCGCGATCAGCAGTGCGATCCGCGAGGTCTTCGACCTGCGCCCGCTGGGCATCATCGAGGACCTCGACCTCAAGCGACCCATCTACACTGAGACTGCTAAGAACGGTCACTTCGGCCAGGATCAGTTCCCCTGGGAGCAGCTGAACCGGGTCGAGGCCCTGAAGTCCTTCTTCAATGCCTGAGCTGACCGACGGACGGCTCTGATCGGGAGGAACAGCCGGACGATTCGGTGCGGCTTATTGCCTGGCTGGTCTCCGACGAGGGCCGCCGGATGGTCGGCCAGGTTCTGAACACCGAGGGCGGCTTCGGGCCGTCTATGGCCCTCATCGCAGTGTGGCAGTGCCGAACTCTGTGAAAGCAAGATCCTTTGTGATCAGGGGAAGTTTTTCGCCCTGACTCTGCGCTGTCAGTATCCTGTCGAAAGGGTTGTGATGCTCAGTGGTGAAGTTCCCGTACCACTTACTAGTAGAGGACTGAACGATACCGTGAACCGCCAAGGTCTACATGCGCGTTCGGAGGAAGACATGATGGCTTGGGACAGCGTGGTTGGGTATCAAAAAATACAACCATTAGATTGTACAATGTGTGCGGTGTCAGGGCCTCGTCTCTCTTTGGCATGCCCGCACTTGCTCCTTAGCAAGGCTTGAATAGCTCTTGGCTGGTGAAGTTGAAGGAGTTGTTCTGTGTCGGCCCTGCCCTCTGAATTTTCATAACTGATGTGGAGGACGATTGGTGATTCCCGTTCGTACGGCCGTGGTCGATGATCTGCCCGAGCTCCAGGAGATTGAACGAGTTGCAGGTCAGGTTTTTCACTCTGTGGGCATGTCAGAGGTTGCAGACGACGCTCCTCCGAGCATTGAGGAACTCGACAGGTACAGAAGGGCAGGCTGGGCGCTGGTTGCGCCCAATGAGTTCGATGTACCAGTTGCCTATCTCTTAGCCGAGCCTGTGGACGGAGCACTGCATATTGAGCAGGTGTCAGTACACACAGATTTTTCGCGGAGAGGGCTTGGTGGCCGACTCATCGAGAAAGCTGCCGAGTGCGCAGTTGCGAACTCCTACGATGGGCTGACATTGACAACGTTCGTTGAAGTTCCATGGAACGCGCCGTACTACAGGCGTCTGGGGTTCGTGGAGCTCAGGGTAGAGAATGTCACCCCTGGCCTGGCCGCAATCCGTCGTAAGGAAGCAGACCTCGGCCTGGATAGGTGGCCCAGAATTTGCATGCGCAAGGAACTTTCTGCATATTGTGAAACAGATTATCTCCATAGGAAACCCACGAAAGCTTAACCGGCTTGATGAGAGGACCCAATTGCAACGGTAGCTGAGATTGCTTCTAGTCGGGTTTCTTAGCTACCGGAAGGGTCACTTCGCAACGCGGCATCGAGTCTTCAGGCTCGGCGGAGTAGACCTCTCTAGGGGGGCGACAGGGCTGAGGCCGAGCTGGGAGGCACACAGTTGCACGGCTTCGAACGCTGTGAGATGCGACGGCACTCAGGCAGTTTTGAATAGAAGCTCGGTTATCCATTTAGAGGGATCGGGCTCCTCGCTGGGATCGGTGAGGAAATGCTCAACGAAACCTGTCCACAGTGTTCCCTTGTGTCGTTGAGTCATTGGGAGAAGATACCTGTGTACCTCCGCCCATTCACGCACTTGTCTGATAGAGGCTGAAATGGTGTCTGGTGACCCCACATGACGGCCAACGATGTACGTACCCTCAGGAAGGGTGTCGAACACGAGGCCGCTGGTCGGCACGACGGGCTCTGCAATCGGAACTCCGACGGTCAGATCTGCCGGGTCATGACGATGCTCGTCCAGGTGACGATAGATGTACATGGGTCCACCCAAAGGTGAGACGCCGTGCTCCGCGAGCCACTGGTAGACCCGTGGAATCTTCTCGTTCGGTCCACCAGGTGCCCCGAACTCGGACAAGTGGGCACTAACAGGGAGACCAACATAAGCAGTGGCCTTTCGTTCTTGGGCCGAGATCTCGATTGACATAGTGATCATCCTTTCGTGAGGAGTAACGGTGATGGATTCGCCCCCTGCTCTCAGTTAAATGCTTTCCCCAGGGGCAAGGTCAACCACTGAGGAATCCAGTTTCCTATAGAGGAAGTCGTGACCACTTTTTGCTGTCTGAGGCTGGGTTATGTACTGCGCTTTGGGAGGTAGATGGCGAGGAACGCATCGAATGCAGCATGTGCTCTGGCTTCCACCCCCTCGACACTCACATCCATCAGCTCTGGGGCCTGGAAGAGAGCACGGTCCATGCCTGGGCCCAACACCAAGAAAGCCAGGTGCTCGGAGGCCAAATGAGCATCCGGGACATCAAGCTCCCCGCTGGAGTCCAGTCGGGCAAGCACTCGGGCAAGGGTGCGCATCACCAGCCCCGGGGCACGCTCGTAGTACTCTTCTGCTAACTCTGGAAAACGATGGATCTCACCTATCACCAGCCGTCGAATCGGGACCACCTGGCCGGTGAGCACGGTGATCGCTAACTCAACTATCGCTTCCCGCAAGTGAGGCTCCACCTCAGGAACCTTCAAAAGCGTCTCGGCAGTACGGGATGCGTAGGTTTCGGCAGTTCGAATCGAGTCTGCAGCCACATCACGGAACAACTGCTCTTTGTCCCGGAAGACGTTGTAGATCGTCTTCTTCGAGACACCCGCCCGCTTCGCCACGTCATCGAGGCTGGCCCCGATGTAACCGTGGACTGAGAATTCTTTGATCGCCGCTGCGGTGATCAGGGATCGAGATCGTTCGATCCTTGGGTCGGCATCAGAACTCCCGGACATGCTCCCCTTGCGAATTCTTACGGAAACTAACTAGTGTATTTCTGCACTTACGAGTGTAACAGGAGGAAGCAACAACCATGGCCACATCGCCCACATTCAATACGCGCGCCGCCATCACCCGATCAATGCTGGGGTGGGGGATAGTCGCAGGCCCGTTCTACATCTTCGTCGGGGTGGTTCACGCGCTCCTTCGTCCGGAGTTTGAGTTTTCTCAACACGCTCTCAGCCTGCTCATGCTGACCGAGACGGGATGGATCCAGAGAATCAATCTGATTCTTGCCGGCATCATGGTCATTTTCGCTGCATGGGGAATGGGGCGCAGTGTCGAGGGCCCTGCAAGGGCACGTACATTGCTGATTCTGATTGCAGCTTACGGAGCTAGCCTCATCGGCGGTGGCCTCTTCCCCCCGGACGCTGTGGAGGGGTTCCTGCCCGGAGCCGAGGCAGCAGTCTCGACCAGTGGGATACTGCACCTAGCCTTCGGCGGCATCGGATTCCTGATGCTGGCCGCTGCTGCCGTCGTCTTCTCCTCGTGGTGCCAGTCTCGAGAGTCAGGACGCGGCAGGCTTCTCTCCATCCTCGCCGGTCTCGTCGTGACACTAGGATTCGTTGGTGGGGCAACGCTGAGCACGATGCCAGCCGGCGTCCTTCTGCTATGGATCGCAGTGGTCATGGGATTCGTGTGGCTCGCCGGCGCATCACTGTATGCATATCGAACAGTCCCACACCCTGACGGTGACAGGACGGCAAAAGAGTCCTAAGTGGTCGATATTTCTGACTTTCAAGCACACGCTAGAGATTTCTTGCAATCCAACTACCCTATGGTCACTGCGGCTTTCCTTGGTGGCAGTTCGGCTTCGAGCAGCCTCATAGTAGGCAGTGTCATGGTGATCATCTCCCTTTCACCTCTCAAGACCCCAGCAAGGTTCGCTACATCACAGAGTTCAAGGTTTCCAAAGACGCCCCCTCACTGTCGTTGGAGAGCGTGTGGCCCCCTTTCGCGTTATGCGCCGCGACCATCAGGGCCAGGACCTGGGTAAGGAGATGTGGGCAGCGGTGCTTCTGCGGGCCTTCGACCACTTCGACGCCGAACTCAATCGCCTGGAACAAGCCCTCACGGAGGGTCTCCTCGACTCTGGGCTACCGGATCGTGGGACATGCTCGGCGGGTGGATGCCTATGGCAAGGCTGTCGAGGAGGAACTGCATCTCCTGCTGGCCAATCAGGAGTTCAACCGTACTGACTGGGATGTGCACGTAACCGGCAATGAGCTTCTCAAGGACTCCATGCTGCTTAGTGACCGCCACCTCCACTGAACAGCCGCGGCAGGATTGAGGGATGTCTGCTGAGCGGGTACTGCTATGCCGCTGGGCTCACCGGTTTCACTGGCGCTGCGCGGCACCAGCCAAGCCCAAGGCTTGCCAGCCTTGGACAAGACGATCTCCTCGCCGCTGTGCGCACCATAAGCCAGCTGTGACAGGTGGGTCTTGGCCTGATGCATACTGATGGGTTCTCCACCCAACCTCTGCCCTGCTATGAATTTGTTTAGTCAACTCGACTCATGATTCGTGTTCTCTGTCAATGGCGGTCAACGGTGGGGTTCGGCGAACTGTTGGGAAGTCCCGGCGGCGGGATACGATCACAGCTGATGAAGGAGGTGGTCGGCGCATGAGCCAGCATGATGCGGAGCAGCCTGCTCTGCTGGACTCCCCGGCCCCTTCATCCGCAGCCCTTCCGGTCGGATCTGCCGGAGCTGACCCTATTGCCACAGTGCTCCTGGAGTCCGGCGTGGCGCATCTGGACCGGCCCTTCGACTATGCGGTGCCGGCGGACCTGGATGAACAGGTCATGGCTGGAGCCAGAGTCAAAGTGCTGTTCTCCGGCCGGGAGATGACCGGCTGGGTGCTGCAGCGCAGCGCCACCACCGAGGCGCACCGGCTGGCCCTGATCCGCAAAGTGGTCACCCCGCTGCCGCTGCTGGCCCCTGAAGCGCTGGACCTCTGCAGCCGGGTGGCCGAGCGTTATGCCGGAGTCACCGCTGATGTGATCCGCGCGGCCGTACCCCAGCGGGTGGCCAGAGTGGAGAAGGAGTTCGCCGGCCACAGCGCCCCCGCCACTGCCTCGAAGCCCGAACGCTCTGGCCCTCGGGAGGCAATGCTGGCTTTGAAGTCCTACGGGCCTCAAGGCTGGCCGCAGCTGGTGGTCTCCGCCGTGCAGGAGACTTGGCAGGCCGGAGGAGGAGCCGTGGTAGTGCTGCCGGACCAGCGCGATGTGGACCAGATCCTCCCGCTGCTTGAAGCAGAGCTCGGCGCCGAGGCTGTGGCCGCGCTGAGCGCGAGCATGGGTCCCACACCCCGCTACCGGAACTATCTGCGGCTGCGCTTCGGCCAAGTCCAGGTGGCCGTAGGGACCCGGTCAGCCGTCTTCGCCCCAGTGGCCGGACTGAGCCGGATCATCGTGGTGGACGACGACGACCCCAGCCACCAGGAACCACGCGCCCCCTATCAGCACACCAGGGAAGTTGCCCTACTGCGCAGCGTGGCCACCGGTGCCGGAATCCAATTCATCTCCACCCACCGCAGCCTGGAGGTGCAGCGACTGGTGGAGCGCGGATGGTTGACTGAGCGAGTCTCGGAGCGCAGCACCCGGAATTCAGCGGCTCCGCTGGTGACCGCCTCCAGCGACTCCTACCAGCAGGAGCGTGACCCGGACGCCCGCCGAGCCCGGCTGCCCCAGGTGGCCTACCGCACTGCACGTGAGGGACTCCAGCGCGGACCGGTACTCATCCAGGTGGGCCGTGCCGGGTTCATCCCCGCAGTGCGATGCCAACGCTGCCGGTCACGCCAAGAATGCCCGGAATGCCACGGCCCGCTGACCCTGCCCGGACACTTCGAACAGTCTGACACACTGCGCTGCCGCTGGTGCGGACTGCACCAGAGAGGCCACCACTGCGCCGAATGCGGCAACGGATCCTTCCGCGCCGGCGCAGTGGGCGCAGACCGCACCGCCCAGGAACTGGGCCGGGCCTTCCCGAACATCCCGGTGATCTCCTCCACCGGCGATCATCCAGTAGCCGAGGTCAGGGACAGGCCTGCCCTGGTGATCAGCACCCCCGGCGTGGAGCCGGCAGCGCAGAGCGGCTACGCCGCAGCCCTGCTGCTGGACGGGGACGCCCAGCTCTCACGGGAGGGATTGGATGTGCCACGACGGGTGCTGGCCCGCTGGTTCCGGGCGGCATCACTGGTGCGCCCTCGCGGTGAGCAGGGGGCAGTGGTAGTCACTGCAGAGGACCCGGAGCTCACCGGCGCCCTGGTCCGCTGGGACCCTGCCGGCTACGCCCGCCGCGAGCTCTACCGACGCCTGGAGCTGAATCTCCCGCCGGCCGTACGGATGCTGAGCATCACCGGTCATCCCGCAGAGGCTGAGCCGCTGCTGCGCCAGATCCGCCTGCCAGCAGGACTGGACTGGGTGGGCCCGGCCCCGGCTGAACAGGATGCCCAGCGCTGGCTGCTCTTCTTCGGCTTTGCCCAGGCCGCAGAGCTGATCGCCGAAGTCTCCCGAGTCCGCCGCAGCGGATCGGCCCAGCACTCCGGCTCAGGCCGCGCCCTGCGCATCGCTGTCGACGACACCACCGCTCTCCAGGTCTGAGCCGTGGTCCCGAACTGGTCGTCGTCGGCCGAGGTGGGCATACTGGTACGGATGCCCACTGCACATGAGATCGTCGAGCACAAACCCGCTGAACCGCCGCACGGACAGTCGCCATTCCTCCCCGGCAAGGAGCCGAGGCCTGGGGTTGAGGTGGTGCGGTACGATTCCCGCTGGCCAGAGGCGTACCAGGTGCTTCAGCAGCGTGTGCGGGCTTCACTCGGCCGTCGCGTGCTTGCCCTCGACCATGTCGGGTCGACGGCGGTGCCAGGGCTGGCGGCGAAACCGGTCATAGACCTCACGCTGATCGTCGCCGACCCCGCGGAGGAGGACGCCTGGGTCCCTGACTTGGAGGCTGCAGGATTCGACCTGGTCATCCGTGAACCATGGTGGTACGAGCACAGGGCGTTGGTGCACACCGAGCCGCGGTCGAACCTGCACGTCTACGGTCCCGACGCTGCCGAACCGGTGCGGCAGCGGATGTTCCGCGACTGGCTGATCGAGCATCCGGACGATCGTGCACTCTATGAGCAGGCCAAGCTCTCCTCTGCCGAGGCCGCCAACGACGCCGGCGAGCATGTGATGCAGTACAACGCCCGCAAAGAGCGTGTTATCCGCGATATCTACGACCGTGCCTTTCGTGCCGCTGGGCTGCTCTGAGCTTTCTGCTACGCACCAGAGGCCGCGGGCTGAGCCCAAGTTACATCAGCCCCATGACCATGTTGTGCAGTCCCACCAGCGCGGCTCGGCGCGACATCTCCAGCGTCGTCGACGATGAGGGAACCCGCGCGGACCGGTCACCGGACTTAGCTGACCGGACTTAGCTGAGGAACCGGCGTACCGCTCGGGCCAGCTGAGCTGGCTTCTCGTAGTGGATCAGATGACCGGAGCCGCGGATCACCTCAAGTCGCCCATCAGGCAGCGTGCCCCGCAGTGCTCGCAGACCCGGGGGAGTGCTCATATTGTCCTTAGCCCCGGGAACCAGCAGCACTGGCAGTCGGAGCTGCCCTGCGTAGTCGGCCACAGTATGCCTGCTCGAGGCGTGGTAGGCCTCCAACAGCGTCTGCCGGTCCGAATAGCGCCCAAAGAACCGCCGGTGCTGATCCTCCACAAAGGCCCGCAGCCCGGCGTCCCAGCCCGCCCCCAGAGTGAGATTCATCACCTGAAGCACAGCGGCGGAGCGCAGCACAGCATCGGCCGCAGACTCCGGGAGCAGCCGGCAGAGCCGGTAGTAGGCCTCCACCACGGCCGCGCCGGGCAGCAGCCGGCCGCGGAACACGCTATCGCTGATCGGTGCGCTCAGCACCAGGCGGGACCACCCCCGCCCATGCTGCGCCAGGTGGGCCGCGCAGACGATGGTGCCGAAGGAGTGACCCAGCAGAGTGTCCCCCTCGCCCAGCCCCAGCTGTCCGGCCAGCGCCTCCACGAACTCGGCATAGACCTCCACTGTGTGCTCCACCCGCTCCCCGGCGGGGGTATGCAGCGGGGCGGTGATCCCGAAGCCGGGCAGGTCCGGGACCCAGACTGCGAACTCCGGCAGCGCATCAGCGATCAGCTGCATCCCGTGGTGATCCCCCCGGAACCCGTGGACCATCAGAATGCGGGGAGCAGACAACGACGACGCCCGATTGTGCCGTGAGGAGACTGGAGATGGCCGCGAGTCTTCCGAGGCGATTGAAGGCCGTGAGCGAAACGACGCCGCGGAGGGCTCATATACCCATACGGCCGCCTCGGTGCCCACCTGCTGTCCGTGCAGCTGAAAACTCACCGGCACAGTGAGCTGCTCAGGCTCCCGGTGCGGATACCCTACCCTGCCCGACATGGCCCGCAAAAGGGGGTCCGCACTTTCAGGGGTCCCGGATGTCGCGGCTCCCTCAGTGGGCAGAAATCGGGGGTGGGGCGGCGTCGTTGGTGTATTTCCCATCAGGATCAGGGTAACGACTCCGCTGAAGCACTAGACTGTGTGAGTTGAAATTTCCGTGAATCTTTGAGGTGGGCACCTGTGAGCGAAACCGCTGAAAAGCAGTCCTACGACTTTCGGACTATCGAGGCCAGATGGCTGCCGTTCTGGGAGCAGGACGGGACCTTTGTGGTCAACACCGCCGACGAGCGGCCTAAGAAGTATGTCTGCGATATGTTCCCTTACCCCTCCGGTGACCTGCATATGGGCCATGCTGAGGCGTTCGCGATCGGTGATGTGGCCGCCCGCTACGCCCGGCTGCGCGGATACAACGTGCTGCACCCCATCGGCTGGGACTCCTTCGGGCTGCCTGCGGAGAACGCCGCGATCAAAAACAATGCGCATCCGGCGGAGTGGACCTACACCAATATTGAGACCCAGGCCGCCAGCTTCAAGCGCTACGCAATCAGCACGGACTGGACCCGCCGGCTGCACACCTCCGACCCGGAGTACTACCGGTGGACCCAGTGGCTGTTCCTGAAGTTCTATGAGCGGGGACTGGCCTACCGCAAGGACTCTCCGGTCAACTGGTGTCCCTCCTGTCAAACCGTGCTGGCCAATGAGCAGGTGGTCGGCGAGGGCGTCTGCGACCGCTGTGGCACCCCGGTGACCAAGAAGTCGCTGAACCAGTGGTACTTCAAGATCACCGACTATGCCGATCGGCTGCTTGACGATATGGCGCAGCTGGAGGGCACTTGGCCCGAGCGGGTGCTGGCCATGCAGCGCAACTGGATCGGCCGTTCCGAGGGCGCCCATGTGGACTTTCCGGTAGAAGGCGGGCACACCGTCACCGTATTCACCACCCGGCCCGACACCATCTTCGGGGCCACCTTCTTTGTGGTGGCCGCCGACGCCGAGCTGGCTGCACAGCTGGTCACCCAGGAGCAGCGGCCAGCCCTGGAGGAATACCGGGAGCAGCTGAAATCGGTTTCTGAGATCGAGCGTCAGTCCGCTGACCGGAAGAAGACTGGGGTTTTCCTGGGCGTGCACGCCACCAACCCGGCCACCGGGGCCAAGATGCCGGTCTACGCCACCGACTACGTGCTGGCTGACTACGGCACCGGCGCGGTGATGGGTGTTCCCGGTCAGGACCAGCGCGACTGGGAGTTCGCCACCGCCTTCGATCTGCCCATCATCCGCACTGTGCAGCCCCCTTCAGACTTCGAGGGCGAGGCGTACACCGGCCAGGGTCCGGCCATCAACTCCGCCAATGCCGAGATCTCCCTGGACGGGCTGGAGGTGGAGGAGGCCAAGTCGACCATCATCGACTGGCTGGAGTCCCAGGGAGCCGGCCGAGCCACCACCAACTACCGGTTGCGTGACTGGCTGCTCTCCCGCCAGCGGTTCTGGGGCGCACCCATCCCGGTGATCCACTGTCCCGACTGCGGTGAGGTCCCGGTGCCCGAGGACCAGCTGCCGGTGGCCCTGCCCACCGAGGCCAAGGGCGAGGATCTGACCCCCAAGGGCAAGGCCCCGCTGGCCGGACTGGCCGACTGGGTCACCGTGGACTGCCCCGCCTGCGGCAAGCCCGCCACCCGGGACACTGACACTATGGACACCTTTGTGGACTCATCCTGGTACTACCTGCGCTATCTGGACCCCAAGGGCACCGATGCTGCCTTCCCCACTGAGGCGGTCAACAAGTGGCTGCCGGTGGACCAGTACGTGGGCGGGGTAGAGCATGCCATTCTGCACCTGCTCTACTCCCGGTTCTTCACCAAGGTGCTCTACGACATGGGCCTGGTGAACTTCACCGAGCCCTTCACCGCACTGACCAACCAGGGCCAAGTGGTCAACGGCGGCAAAGCCATGTCCAAGTCACTGGGCAACGGGGTGGACCTGGCCGAGCAGATGGATGAATACGGGGTCGACGCCGTGAGGCTCACCATGGTCTTCGCCTCACCGCCAGCCGATGACGTGGACTGGGCAGACGTCTCACCGGCTGCCAGCCAGAAGTTCCTGGGCCGCGCCTGGCGCCTGGCCCAGGATGTCACCAGCGCACCGGGGACCGATCCGTCCACTAGTGCTGCCGGACTGCGGGCAGTCACCCACCGCACCATTGCGGAGTCCCAGGCGTTGTTGGAGGATCAGAAGTACAACGTGGTCATCGCCCGGATCATGGAGCTGGTCAATGCTGCCCGCAAGGAGATCGACTCCGGTGCCGGGGCCGCCGATGCGGCCGTGCGGGAGGCCGCGGAGGTCACCGCCCAGATCCTCTCCCTGGTGGCCCCCTACACCGCCGAGGACATGTGGCAGATGCTGGGCCACCAGCCCTCGGTGGCGAACTCTTCCTGGCCGGCCTATGACGAGGCGCTGCTGGTTCAGGACACCATCACCGCGGTGGTCCAGGTCAAGGGCAAGCTGCGCGACAAGCTGGAGGTGCCTGTCGATATCAGTGCTGAGGATCTGGAGGCCCAAGCACTGGCTCTGCCTAAGATCCAGCGCTATATCGACGAGGACGGCGGGGTCCGCAAGGTGATCGTCCGGGCTCCCAAACTCATCAACGTCGTGACCGGTTGAGTGGTCCTGTGAGTGCAGTTATGCGTACTGAGCAGTGGGTTCAGGCGCTGGACGCGGAGCTGCATGCCCGGCGTGCTGCCTTGCCGGGACGGAAGCCTCACCTGCGGCGCACCCGGGGCCGGATCGCTGTGGTCACCGACGCCGCCTGTGCACTGCCGGTGGATGCTGCCACCGGCAGGCTGAGGCTGGGTCTGCTCGGTGAGCAGGTTGAAGTGGTGCCGATCCCGGTGATGATTGACCAGGGACCGCAGGGCGGGCAACGCAGCGAGATGTACCCGGAGTACTCCGCTGAGCTGACCCGGGACCTCCCACTGGCCCTGGCTCAGGGCCTGCCGGTGCGCACCTCCAGACCCTCCCCTGGACGGATCGCTGAGACCTACCGGGGCCTGCACGCCGAAGGCTTCGACGGGGTGGTCTCAGTGCACCTCTCCGCTAAGCTCTCCGGCACCTACGACGCCGCCCGGCTCGCCGCAGAGCAGGCACCGCTGCCGGTCACCGTACTGGACTCCCAGCAGGCCGGCCTGGCCTTAGGGCAGGCGGTGATCCAGGCAGCGCTGGCAGCCAGGCTGGGCGGGAACCTGCAGGGGGTGGCTCAGGCTGCTGAAGCTGCGGCCGCGGCGTCGAACTCAGTCTTCGCAGTGCCCAGTCTGGAGCAGCTGCGCCGGGGCGGGCGGATCAATCGGCTGGCCTCCCTGTTCGGCACCATGATGCGGGTCAAGCCCGTCCTGCAGCTGTGTGAGGGAGAGATCCAGCTGCTGGAGCGAGCACACTCCATGCCGCGGGCCTCGGCCAGAATGCAGGCGCTGACTGCAGAGCGGGCCAGCAGCTCGGAGAAAGCGGTGATCGGGGTGCACTGCTGCGGAAACCCGGAGGCGGCCGCAGAGCTGGCCCAGGCACTGCAGCCGCACTCAACCCAACCGGTCCCGGTGGTGGAGCTGCCCCCCGGACTGGCCGCCCACCTGGGGCTTGGAGCTCTGGGAATCTCCGTGACAGAGCTGCCAGGGCCGCGGAACACCAGCAGCTAGAGTTTTCCCCAGCTGAGCCCTGCCATGCTGGGACACGCCGGGGCATCCACAGAACGCTGACTTCGCGGCACGGCCCGCCCAGGCGCCCTTAGCGTATGGGCCATGCAGGAGAACCGTTTCAGCGAGGACTTCGGCGCTGCAGATCCTGATTCTGGCCAACTGCTGACTCGTCGTGACCGGCTGCGTGCCGAGCGGATGCGTGATCATGCTGCACCGGCACGCATCGGCCTGCGCGCCGGTGCAGTCGCCGTGGTGGTTGTTGCCGCTCTCAGCTGGACCTCTGTCTCCTGGGTGACCGGGCGTGGTGGCACCGAGCCGCTGCCTGATCCGCCGGGCTTGGATAGCTCCTCAGAGATCAGGCCCCGGGAGCATCCCGGAAATGCTGGAGCAGACAGTAGCGAAGATGGAACGCAGGCACCCAGCACGGTGATGGTCCACGTGGCCGGGGCAGTGACAGAGCCCCAGGTGGTGGAGCTGGTTCCCGGTGCCCGGGCTGCCGATGCTGTGGATGCTGCCGGGGGACTGACTGATGAGGCCGCTCGGCACGGTATCAACTTGGCGGCTGAGGTCCAGGACGGCTCCCTGATCTATGTGCCCACGGAGCAGGAGCTGGAATCCGGAGACCACCCACCGGCCACCGGCAACGGGGAGGACCAGTCGGGGGAAGCAGGCCAAGCCGAGCTGATCAACCTCAACACCGCCGAGGCTGCCCAGTTGGAGAAGCTGCCGGGCATCGGTCCAGCGCTGGCAGAGCGGATCATCACCTACCGGCAGGCCAACGGGGAGTTCAGCTCTTTGGAGGAGCTCGCGGCGGTCAGCGGGATCGGCCCGGCCATCCTTGAGAACATCGCCGATCAGGTCACTTGGTGATGACCCTCCAGCGAGAGCCCCTGGACCTGCGCCTGCTGCCGGCTGCCATCACCTGCTGGACGGCAGCCCTGCTGGTGGTGCACAGCACAGCCTCCGGCGCTCTTCAGACGGCAGCTGGGTTGGCAGCCGCAGCCGTTCTGGGCCTGCTCTGCCTACCCCTGGGCAGAAGGCGAAAACGGCTTAGCGCAGTGCTGCTGCAGATTCTGCTCTGTGCTGGCCTCGCCGCGGCGGTGGTGCTCTCGGCAGTCCATACCCAGCACAGTCATCAGGCCTCCGGCTGGAACGCCGCAGTGGAATCTGAAGCCCCGATGGAGGTCACTTTCCGGGTGACCCGCGACCCTCACCCTTTTGCTCCCCGGGGTGAGCAGCCACAGCACTATCGCACCGAGGCCGTGGTGCATACCCATCGCAGCCCAGCCGCCGGTCAGGAAAAGGCTGTCAGGGCCGAGGTGACCATCTTCACTGAGACTGAGCTGCAGGCCGGGCAGCGTTACCGGGCACTGGTCACCGCCTCGCCCACCGATGCGGGAGACCGCAGCACAGCTCTGCTGCGCAGTCTCGGGGCTGGGCACATCGAGCAGCTGCCCCCAGATGCTCGCAGTCGGGCACATGAGCTGTTCAATCAGCTGCGCAGTGCGACCAGGGACCAATCCAGGCACAGTATCGGTGAGTCACCGGCTCTGCTGCCCGGGGTGATCCTGGGCGACCGGTCCGGGATGAGCCAAGAACTGACCGAAGCCATGCGGGTCTCTGGGCTCACACATCTCACCGTAGTCAGCGGAACCCATACTTCTTTGGTCCTTGGTGCCCTGCTGGGTATCGCCCGTATACTGCGGATGCCCCGCTGGGGGACTGTACCGCTGCTGCTGGCCGGGCTGGTGCTCTTCGTGATGCTGGTGCAGCCAGCGCCCAGTGTCATCCGCGCCTCGGTGATGGGGGCGATCGGCGCCCTGGCTGTCTTCGCCGGCCGCGGCAGGGCCTCTTCGGCACTGCTGTTCCTCACCGTGATCATCCTGCTCATCGCTTCACCCTGGTTCGCGGTGCAGGCGGCATTCCAGCTCTCGGTGGCAGCCACCTTAGGCATTGTGCTCATCGGTGCCCGGCTCAACGAGTGGTTCAAGCAGAAGCTGCCCGGATTCGTCTCCGGGCCGCTGGCCCTGGCCGTCTCGGCCCAACTGTTCGTCACACCGGTGCTGCTGCCGGTGGCTGAGGGAGTGACTCTCTACAGCATCCCGGCCAATATTCTGGCCGGCCCGCTGCTTCCTCTGGTCACTGTGCCCGGCACTTTAGCTGCGGTGGTCTCCACCGCCCTGCCCTGGCTCTCCCTCAGTCTGCTGTGGCTGGCCGGTTTCCCGGCAGCCGGGATCGCTGTGGTGGGCAGAGCTGCTGCAGCCCTTCCTCAGGCGCTGGCCCCCTGGCCTCAGGGGCAATGGGGATGGGCGCTTGCAGGGCTGTACACCGCAGCAGCGGTGGTGCTCTGCCGGCTGGTGATCGCTTCCCGGCGGCGTCCGGCAGCAGGGGAGAGCCTGCTGCTGAGTGCGGCCTGCGGCGGGCTGACCGCCGTGATCATCCCCAGCACCGCAGTCTGGGCCTGGTTGACAGCCGGCGCAGTGCCGGAGGACTGGAGATTCGCCCTCTGCGATGTGGACCAGGGCGACATGCTGGTGATCCGCACCGCTCAGAACGCCGCAGTGGTGGTGGACGCCGGGGAGGAACCCCAGGCTGCTGCCCAGTGCCTGCAGCACCTGGAGATCGAGCAGGTGGAGACTCTCATGATCACCCACGACCATCTGGACCACTACGGTGGGACCCCGGGGGTGTACGACGCCGCCCAGACCCACCAGATTCTCTACTCAGGTACAGCAGGCTGGAGCGTCCTGGAGGCGGTGGAGGAGACAGCGGACAGTGTTCTCGATGTGTCTGAGCACCGAGCCCAGCTGGGCCAGACCGGCCAGCACCAGGGCCGCTATCCGGTCAGCTGGACTGTGTGGTCAGCGCCGGACTATCACCGCAACCCCAATGACAATTCACTGGTAGTGGTCTTTGAGCTCTGGGATGTACAGATGCCAGCAGGCGCAGTCGGATCCGCGAACAATCCGCTGCGCCTGCTGGCACTGGGTGATCTCGAAGAAGAGATCGCTGGGCTGATGGTCTCCCGGAACGGGCTCCCTCAGCATGTCGATGTGCTGAAGGTGGCCCACCATGGGGCGGCCAACGGCGGCACTGAGGTGCTGGAGCACACAGCCCCTGGCGCTGCTCTGATGGGGGTGGGCCAAGAGAACAGCTACGGACATCCGGCAGAGGAGATTCTCCAGATGCTCCACCAGCTGGAAGCCTCGGTGTACCGCACCGATCTGCACGGCACCGTGGTCTTCAGCCTGACCGGTGAGGGGCTGCTGGAGGCTGAGTCAATCAGCCGGTGAGGGCTCAGCCCTCCTCGGACTCGTCGTCTTCGTCATCCTCATCATCAAGGACCGGGAGCTTGAGCTCGTCACCCACATAGATGAGGTTGGGGTCTTCGATCTCATCGTAGTTCGCACCCCACAGGTCTTCCCAGTCGATCTCCAGCTCTTCAGCGATGGATGCCAGGGAGTCACCGGACTCCACTTCGTAGGTCTCCTCAGAGACCTCCACATCGGTGTTGGGCTCAGCGGAGTAAGCCCCGGCCCACTGCCAGGAGGGGGTCTCCGGCTCCGGCTCAGGTTCAGGTGCTGACTGCGGGGCAGGCTGGGACTGCTGCTGCTGAGGCTGAGACTGCTGAGTCTCCTGCTGCTGCGGCTGGGACTGCTGAGTCTCCTGCTGCTGAGGCTGCGGGGCGGGAGTGCTGCTGCCGCCGCTGTTCGGGCTGCCGGAGAGACCCAGGCTGGCCGAGCATGCCGGCCACTGGCCCCAGCCGTAGCGCGCCTGCAGCTCAGTGGCCACAGCGATCTGCTGGTCCCGGGTTGCCTGGTGCGGGTACTCGGCGTACTGCTGGCCGCCCATGGAATCCCAGGTGGCCTTCATGAACTGCAGTCCGCCGTAGAAGCCGTTGCCGGTGTTGATGGACCAGTTTCCGCCGGACTCGCACTGGGCCAGCCGGTCCCAGTCGCTGGAGGCATTGGCCATGGGAGCCTGGGCCACTACGGCGCCGCCGGCCAGAGCCGCGGCGGCCACGGAGCTGCCCAGAAGCTTCTTGAAAGTCTTGGTGTTCTTCATAAGTCTTTGGTTCCTCACTGAGGTTGTTGAAACTGCTGAGTGGTGCTTGTGACGCGACGGGAAGGTCACATAAACATCACTTCGGAATGTCCGCAGTCCAGTAAAGAGTCTCAAAATGATCACGTCAACTGTGCAGGAGACTCGGTGGAAACCACAAGAACCCCGGAATCACAGGGATCCAAGGGCGTTATCATCCTGTGATCTTAGTTTCTGTGACTTTACTGTGAATCTGCGTGGTTTCTCACTTCAGCGGCTCGCGCAGAGTAGGACAGCTCATGCACCGAGGACCGCCGCGCCCGCGCCCCAGCTCCCCGCCGGGTACCTCAATGACCTCGATCCCGGATTCGCGCAGGAATGCATTCGAGGTTGGTGTGCGGTCATAGGTGATCACTGCTCCTGGGGCTACTGCCAGGGCATTGCAGCCGTCATCCCACTGTTCCCGGGCGGCAGAATGCACATCCTGCTCCGCGGTGAGGATCCGCAGCCCGTGCAACCCCAGCGCCTCCGCGATCGCCCGGTGCGCTCCGCCAGGTGGATGATCGGCAATATTGAGCTCCACCTGCTGCGGATCAGCCTGCCCGTTGCGCGGGGTCAGCGTGTAGGAGGCCAGCTCACCCAGCCCGGCGTACTCGATGAAGGAACGCTTATCCACCATGGTCATCACTGTGTCCAGATGCATGAAGGACCGTGCCTTGGGCAGATCCAGGGCAACTACCCGGTCCGCGGAGCCTGCGGCGAAGAGTTGCTTGGCCAGGCGCTCCACACCCTGCGGGGTGGTGCGCTCGCTCATTCCCACCAGCACCGCACCGTTGCCCAGCACTAGTACATCGCCGCCCTCCACCGTGGCTTGCCCATCGTTGAGCCCATCGGACCAGCGAGCAAACTCTGCTGCGGCGAACTGCGGATGCCACCGGTAGACCGCCTCATAGGTGATTGCCTCCCGCATCCGGACCGGCTTCTGCATGGAGTTCACCGCTACCCCGTCATAGATCCAGCAGGAGGCGTCACGAGCAAAGAGGTGGTTGGGCAGCGGGGCCACCACCAGATCATCTGGGCCCAGGGAGTGCAGCATCACTGAGCGTGGTTCGTCGGTCAGCTCCAGCAGCTCTCGCTTGGTGAGACCGCCGATGACCAGCTCAGCCAGGGCGGCGTCGTCGAGTCTGGCGGCCACCTGGCGCAGCAGCGGTGCGGCAGCCGGCCCGTAGATCCGTTCGTCAAAGGTGTGGTCGAGCACAAAGTCCTTAGCTTCAGCCACTGCAAGTGTCTGGCGAAGCAGGGCATCCAGATGCAGCACCTCAGCCCCGGCGGACTCCAGTGCCGCAGAGAACTGGTCATGCTCCTCCTGGGCCCGGCGTACCCACAGCAGATCGTCGAAGAGCAGCTGATCCTTGGTCTCCGGAGTCAGCCGCAGCAGTTCAGTGCCCGGCCGGTGCACTATCACCTGCCGCAGCTGGCCCACCTCAGAGCCCACATACATCTCAGTCATCCGTTCATGCTCCCATAGCCGGGATTCCCGGTATGTTTCACCACCGATCAGTGGGGTTATGCTCCCGCTTGGGCCGCAGCCCCGGGCGCACCTTGAGTTTGGCCACCTCGAAGTACTCCTGTTCGAACCAGCCCCGGTAGCCGAACAGCGGTCCTATCCGGTCATTGGCCACGGTGACCGAGATCCTGAGCCGCCCGGTCTGCTCCTCGAACTGCTCGCGGATCGTCGCGTCGGCGGAGATGAATCCGGGCACTGTGACATCCACCGGGCCTTCGCGGAAGCGCAGCCCCTGCGATCGGATGGTCAGTGACCCGTCCTCCTCCGCAGAGAAGTACAGGGGAGTCTCCAGATGCTGATGGGTGCCCAGATAGTCGATGATGTGCGTCTGCTCGGGAGCAATCACCATTTGGGCGTCGAACCGTTTGGTGCCTCGCGGATAGCCGAAGGTGCGCACAAAGCTCACCGTCTCCCGCCCGAAGCTGTCGGTATAGGGCACGTTCTCAATCTGGAACGGCACATTCTTGCCGCGCCGCGGGGCCAGAATATTCCTGGTGGCGCCCAGCAGCAGAAAGGGCCGCACCCACCCGGCGGTATGCCAGACCTCCTCCATCACCCCAGTGCCGATCCCAGCAACGCCGGAGCCCAGGCCCACCGAGAACCGGCGCTGCAGCTGCGGATGCAGCCGATAGAACTCAGCGCCCATCACTCGCTCGAACATAGATGCAGCATCTGCTGATGTCATTTCCGTTCCTCTCCCGCGCCCTTCCCATCCTTGCCCAAAGCAGAGACATCCACCCTCGGCTCCTGTCCTGTCGGTCTGCGCCGGCACCTCCTCGCCGCCGCAGTGCTGGGCAGTGGCGGCACCAGTACCGCGGCAGCACCAGCCGCCAGTCCCACCTTCCAATTGATGAGAAGGACGACGCCGCCCACTACCAGCGCCCGTGCTGCAGCCTCAGCCACTGCCTGGTTGCGCGAGCGCGTAGGTGTTATCCCACACTCCAGCCAGAGCCGCAGCCGGTCGAAGCTGAATGCGGTGGCCCAGCCGATGGTCGGCCGGAATATCATCGAGTCGATCAGCTCTCCGGCCCACCCCCAGCGGGGTGTGTAGTCGTACCCGGTCAGAAAACTCACCGCTTCCTCGTGCTGCGGGATGTACCGCCAGTACCCTGAGCCGGACTTGATGAGGCAGAGCCGCTGCTCGGAGCCGAAGCGCAGAGCTGAGGTGGCGGAACCATCGGGCTTGCGGCGCTGGCCAGCGTGAACACCGGTACCGGCCACAGTGACTCCTGGCAGCACAGTGGTGGCATACCTGAAATGCTTCTGCCCGGCGGCGTCGTGCCCGGTCGGGACGATCTGGCCGAACCGCAGATCCCACTGGGCGTGCACGGCAGGGTCCTGGGTGTGCTCCCAGAGCTGCTCCAGCGGGGCACGGATGAGAGTCTCCACGTAGATTCGCTGTCCCATGGATCTACAGTAGCCAGACATCCAGCAGCACAGGGGGCAGCGCATAGACTCGTGAGGTGATGAGTGATCAGCACAGTGATGCCCGCCTTGCCCGGCATATTCCGGAGACTCTTGATGAGCTGCAGCGTGTGGAGCGCCTCCCGGAGTTCCGCGCCGACTTGGAACGGATCCGGTTCTCCCCGTACTTCTCACGGCTCTCAGCAGTCACTCAGGTTATCTCGCAGACTGGTGCTGGGCTGGCCATCCATAACCGTCTGACCCATTCGCTGAAGGTGGCCGCAGTAGCCCGGGCGGTCGCCGTCTCACTCTCGGCTGCGCAGAGCAAGACCAGTGAGATCCTCAACGCTCTGGGCGGCTGCCACCCGGTGGTGGTCCAAGCTGCGGCCTGTGCCCATGATGTGGGGCACCCACCGTTCGGGCACTTGGGGGAGCAGACCCTGGATCGGCTGGCCCGGGAGCTGTTCGGGCTCTCCGAGGGCTTCGAGGGCAACGCCCAGTCTTTCCGGATCCTGACCCGGCTGGACCAGCACCACCGGGCGGATGCCGGGCTGAACCTCACTGCTGCGGTGCGTTCTGCGGTGCTGAAGTACCCGTGGATCCGTGCCGAGGGCATCGGCCGTGCTGAGGGCCCGCAGACCGAGCGGGGGCTCTCCCCAGATGAGGCCGGGGCGCGGAAGTTCTCCTGCTACACCTTGGACCGGCATCAGATGCTTCAGGCCCGCTCCGCCTATCCCAGTATCAGCGAACACCAGCAGACCGTGGAGTGCTCAGTGATGGACATCGCCGATGACATCGCCTACTCCCTGCACGACCTGGACGATTTCTATCGGGCCGGACTCCTCAACCAGGCCGCGATTTCCGCAGAGTTCAAGGCTTGGCGTACTGAGAGCAGCGAGCTTGCTGTGCTGGAACGCGCTGAGCTGGTGCGCACTATGCGGATCCCCGGCCGCTCCCTGGAGCTGCTCTGGCGTCGGCTGCACACCAAGGATGGTTGGATCGCTGATCCGGAGGCCTTCGCGGCAGCGGTGGAGAAGGTCAACGAAGATGTGGTGGAGGGTCTGCTGCCGGTCACCTTCGACGGGTCCCGGGAGTCGGAGCGGGCGCTGGGCGCCTTCACCGCCACCTGGATCAACCGCCTGCAGAGCTCGGTGGAGGTCCATGCCGAACCGCATGTGCGTTCCGGGCACATCAGACTCAGCCAGGCGGCCTGGCATGAGGTGGCGGTACTGAAGTTCCTGCATGAGCGGTTCATCCTGGACCGGCCCGATCTCACCGTGTATCAGCGCGGCCAGGCACGCCTGCTGGAGCGCATCGTCCGCGGCTTTTCTGCTTGGTTGGAGGACTCCCACGATATCCGCCGCGCACCCCGCCGGCTCCTGGACCTGGTAGAGCTGGCCGAGCTGGATATCTTCCGCCTTCGCCGTCAGTCCCCTGAGCTGCTGGACGCCGCCGATGAGCCCACCCTGCGCCGCCAGGCAGTGGGCCGGGGCATCATCGACTACGTGGCCTCGCTCACCGACGCTCAGGCCACCTCCCTGGACGCCCTGCTCACCGGCACCTCTGAGCGCCTCTGGGACGCCGGCCAGGGGCTGTAGATGGCGCCGCCGGCAGAGCAGAAGACAGTCACTGTGGCAGCAGTCATCATTCTGGACCGCAGCCATCGGGTGCTCACCGTCCGCAAACGTGGCACACAGCGGTTCATGCAGCCTGGCGGCAAGCCCGAGCCGGGGGAGTCCGCGCCCCAGACTGCTCTCCGCGAGGTGGCCGAGGAGATCGGGCTGACCATCGCACCGTACCAGCTCACCGATATGGGAGAGTTCACCGCCCCGGCAGCCAACGAATCGGACACCACTGTGGTCTGCCGCAACTTTCTGGTGAAGTACGACGACGCCGCTACCGACCTCCTGAACCAGCTGCAGCCGGCTGCCGAGATTGCCCAGCTGCGCTGGATTCCTCTGGCTGAGCTGGCCCCGGCCGAGGATCTGGCTCCGCTGCTCACCGACCAGGTTGCGCCAGCCGTTTGCCGGCTGCTCGAAGGTTCTGAGCTTTCCGCCCGGGAATGCAGACAGCACGGAGGCGATTAGACCTGGGTGGAGCCCCAAGACGGAAGGAGCACTCTGCGATGCACTCTGTGCCTGCACTGTTTGAGCCGCTGACCCTGCGCAGTCTCACTGTGCGCAACCGGATCTGGATCCCGCCGATGTGTCAGTATTCGGCTGCAGACCGGGACGGGGTGGCCACCGACTGGCACCTTGCGCATCTGGGTACCTTCGCCCGGGGAGGGGCCGGGGCAGTGATTGTGGAGGCCACCGGTGTGAGTCCGGAGGGGCGGATCTCCCCGGAGGACCTGGGTTTGTGGGACGATGCGCAGGCCCAGGCTCTGGCCAGGATTGTGGATTTCATGCACTCCCAGGGCGCGGCAGCCGGTATCCAGCTGGCCCATGCCGGACGCAAAGCCTCCACCTACCGGCCCTTTGCGCAGGAATCAGGCAATGTCCCGCAGGACCAGGGCGGCTGGACCACCGTGGGGCCCTCGGTTGTGGCCTACCCCGGACTCGCCGAGCCCCAGGCACTGGGCCCGGAAGGAATATCCGCCATCACCCAGGCTTTTGCCGACTCTGCCGAACGTGCCGTTCAGGCCGGCTTTGACCTGATCGAGATCCACGCCGCACACGGGTATCTGCTCCACGAGTTCCTCTCTCCGCTGAGCAACCAGCGGACTGACTCCTACGGTGGTTCCCTGGAGAACCGGGCCAGGTTCCTGCTGGAAGTCAGCCAAGCGGTCCGCGCCCGCATCGGGGAGGAAATCCCGCTGCTGGTGCGGGTCTCAGCCACTGACTGGACTGAGCAGGGTCTCAGCCTCGGTGAGACCGTACAGGTGGTGGGCTGGCTCAAGGACCGCGGCGTAGACCTGATCGATGTCTCCTCCGGGGGCAACGCCCCGGTACGGTTCCCCATCGGCCCCGGCTACCAGGTGCCGCTGGCTACCAGCATCAGAGAACAGGCAGGGATTCCCGTGGCAGCCGTCGGGCTGATCACCGATCCCACCCAGGCTGAGCACATCGTCTTCACCGGCCAGGCCGATGTGGTGTTGATCGGGCGGGAAGCACTGCGCGATCCGCACTTCGCGCTGCACGCTGCCCAGCACTTGGGCTATAAGCCGGACTACCTTCCCGGCCAGTATGAACGCGCCTACCGGTAGAGCTAGGGCAGGGGCGGCGTCGTTGTGATCCTGCTGACACTGCGGAAGAACCGGGCAACTGCTGAAGTTCGCAGTGGTGACCCCCTGACGTCCCTGATGAAGGAGCACCTGTGACCACTCAGACTGTGCAGAAGACTCTTGACCGCCGAGCCCTTGATTCCCTGTTCGCCGGTCGGCACACCACCAACACCTTCACCGACATTCCGGTAGATGCCAAGCTGGTGCAGGCAGCCTACGACGACGCCCGCTTCGCCCCGATCTCCATGAACTCCCAGCCGCTGCGGCTCACCCTGGTGGAGAAGGGGCAGCCCCGGCTGAAGTTGGTGGAGCACATGATGGACGGGAACAAGGCCAAGACTGAGGCGGCCCCGCTGAGCATTGTGGTGGCCTATGACCCCGATTGGCACCTGAACATGGACGAGCTGTTCCCTGCGGTACCTGGGGTGAGGGAGAACCTGGCTTCCCAGCCGGAGAATCGGCATGCGATGGGCCGGGACAATGCGTTCATCCAGTTCGGCTACCTGCTGCTGGCCCTGCGCGCCTACGGCCTGGAGGTTGGTCCGATGACCGGGATCGACGCCGCAGGGATCGATGCCGCCTTCCACACTGAGAACGGTTGGAAGGCCATTGCCGTGGTCAACGTGGGCCACGCTCCGAACCCCGAGGATGAGCAGGCCCAGTTCCCGCGCGGTAAGCGCCTGGAGTTCTCCGAGATCAGCCAGACCCGCTGAGTCTGCACGGAACCAGCCACAACTACACCCCGAAATCACATCTACACGTCCATATAACGCCGTGTACTTGTGAAAAGCAGGTGTACTTTTGCTGTGCCACGCGTTTGCCTGGATACCGCAATGAAACTCTCAGGCTGCCGATTCTCCCCAGTGCGTAGAGCACGTCCGTTGACGCGGCCTTGGTTCTGAAGTTCTTCGGCGGCGTCCGGTTGTTCCGGCTGGAGGTGCGGAGTCTACTGAGACCGTCGAGGGGCGGCCGAAATGAGCCAGGAAGTGTAATGCTCCCACACGGATCCACCGAGCCGGTCCGCGGCAGAGGCCACCTCCTCCACCTCAGCCGCTGTCCAATCGCTGAAGGTGCCGAACAAGGCACTGACTTGATCCGTCGTGAGCTCGACCACCCACCTGTACCGGATGACCCGCTCAACCGTGAACAGTCCCGTCTGAGCAATCGCGTCTGCATTTGCCTGGGCATCGTCAGGCTTGCCTGCTCGCGGTGCCTTGCGGCCTTCGATAATGCGCTGCATCTCGCGGCGGAACGGGGTGACCTGGGCCGAAGCATCACCGAATACGTTGCGCCACACGAGTAGTCGACCGCCGTGCCGCAGCGAATTGTGGACTGTCGGCAAAACGATGCGCAGATCCATCCAATGCACCGCAGTTGCGGCAGTGACAAGATCGAACGACTCGCTTTCGAGCTCGATGTCCTCGGCGCGTGCTTGGATCACCGCTGCGCGCGGGAGCTCTTGCCTGATGATCGCCGCCAAATTGGCGCCAGGCTCAACCGCAACGACATCCATCCCATGCTCTAGCAGCACTTTCGTGACCTGTCCGCTGCCGGCACCGAGATCAAGAGTTCGGCGGCCGGGCGCGACCAGACCGGTTGACATGACGTCTCGCCACAGCGACGCCGGGTACGGCGGCCTAGCTGCTGCGTACTCAACAGCGACGCTTTCGAAGTGCATGGGGTTCGGTCCGCTCACCAACCGATTCTAAAGGCGGGTGCATGCGCCTGATGGGATGTGAGTGCTCGCAGTATTCACTGTGTGAACCGCGCCGGGGTTTGTGGAGAGTCTCCGCCAAACGGAGCGGTTCAGTGGTTGATTGCCGTCCTTGTTGCGTCAAGGGCGTAGGGCTCGTGGAAGTGTGATGAGGGAGAGGATGCCGGCTGTTGCGATGACGGTCAGGACGACCCCGAGGCCAGCGGTGTGGGCAAGTTGGCCGACGAGGACGGGCGCGGTGATAGCGCCGATGCGAGAACAGGTGGAAATGATGCCGGCGGTGGTCGCCGGGCTGATGCGGTGGCGTGAGCCGAGAGTGTTGGCGGTGTCGAAGAGCATCGGATAGATGGGTCCGGCGCCGAACCCGATCAGCACCAGTGTCGCTAGGGCGAGCGGTGCGGGTGCGTGCAGGTGAGCGGCGAGAAGTCCGTTGAGACCGCCTACGGCTACCAAAGCCGCGGCAGCGGTCGCGATCCGTGATGCGCTGAAACGGCGGCGTAGGGGGTCTAGCAGGAGCCGAGAGATGAGGAGTCCCAGAGAGAATGCAAACGGGGCAGCTGCAGCGGTCCCGGTGTCAGCGGCAAAGGCATCGGCAAGGACGATGGCGCTCCAGTCCTGCCCCGGTCCTTCAATGTAGCTGGCAGCGATCGCGGCCACGACGATCATGACGAGCAGCCCGCGTGCGCCCGCCAGAGTGAAACGGTGAGCATTGCCTGCCCCGGGCTCTATGGCCGCGCCGGGTTCATCGATGATGCTGCCGGTGCAGCGTGTGGAACGGCTAGCGAGTAGTTGAGTGGTGCCGAGAATCGCCGCAGCGATCCCCAGATGCAGGGCCGGGGCGACGCCGAGCGCTGCTGCAGCGGCGCCAAGGGCCGCCCCGGCGGCCAGGGCCAGCGACCACAGGGCATGCAAGCGTCCCATCAACGGCAGTCGGAGTCGCTGCTGATAACGCACCGTCAGCGCGTTCATCGACACGTCATGGGCACCGTCAGCGGCGCCAATCATGAAGAACGCCGCCGCCAGCACACTTGGGTTGGGCGCAAGCGGAAGCGCCACGCTGAACACCGCATAGGCCAGACCCACCATCACCATAGTGATCTGCTCGCTGCAGACTCGCATGACCAGCGGTGCCAGGATCGACCCGGCCAGCCCGCCGAGCGCCCCTGTAGTCAACGCCACCCCGAAGGCGACCGCCTCGGCGTGGGCGCCTGCGGCGATCTCGGCGTAGCGGCTCAGCATCCCGCCGTAAAGACCGCCGTTGACCGCGAACGCTACCGCAGCAGGCCACGCATGAGTCGCGCCACTTCTCTTCATCTCCGAATGAGTCCTCACTTCGATCGAAACAGTTCGAATGCTAGTCTAACGGCATGATTCGGCCAAGTAGGAAAATCACTATCCGGGACGTGGCGGCACGAGCCGGGGTGAGCGTGTCCACGGTTTCACTCGCGCTGAATCACCCCGATCGCGTCAGTGCCGCCACCCGGGAACGTGTTCTGGCCGTATCCGACGCTTTGTCGTTCGTTCCCAAGGAGCAGGCGATCGCCCGCGCTCGGCGCAGCGCGAAACGTGTGGGCGTCATCGGCCCGTTCGCCAGCTATCCGGCTGCGATGCAACGACTGTCCGGCATCCTCACCAAAGCCAGAGGTGAGTCTGTGGACGTCGTAGTCTTCGATGAGCCCTCAGCCGCGACGAGTCCTGCCCCGCTGTTGGCCGGATTGCCGCGCACCGGGCGTCTGGACGGTCTGCTCATCGTGAGTCTGCCGCTCGATGACGTGATCATCGAGCGCATCATCGCGCTCGAACTTCCGGCCGTCCTGATCGACACTGAACATGAACGGCTCAGTTCTGTGACTATCGACGACGAAGCCGGCGGCAAGCTCGCCGGGAACCACCTTCTCGAACTCGGACATGGTCGCCTGGCGTTCCTCGGCGAAGCACAGACGGAAGACGCCTACACCCCTCCTGCCCGCCGCAGACTCAACGGCTACCGCCAGGCACTGCGCGATAATGGGTGCAGCCTCGAATCTGAGCTGACTCGTTGGGCTCCCCGAGACCTCCACGCAGCCCGAAGAACCGCACGAGAACTCCTTGACCATCCCGAGAAGCCAAGCGCCGTCTTCGCCTCAGACGATCTGCTGGCCGCCGCAGTCATCCACGCGGCACACCAACTCGGCCTATCTGTGCCCGGCGACCTCGCCGTCATCGGTTACGACGACACCGAGACAGCAGACGCCCTCAAACTGACCACCATCAGCCAACCGCTCTCCCACAGCGGTGCTGAAGGACTCCGGCTCCTGCGCGAGCGCATGCGGAAGCCCACCAATGCCCTCTCCAAGACCACGCTGCGCCCGCAACTGATCGACCGAGACTCCACCTGATCATCTACTTGAATGGTTCATGGGTGTGCCACCACGTGGGTCGTCGACCCCACTGACGAACTCATCCCTCATTCAACAGAACATCGCCCTGGGTAACGGTCTCCTCCCACTCCACTCCGCGACCGCCAGGTTTTACTAGGGATGCAAGGACATTGAGAGCGGGGTTCTACATTCGGTGTGGTCTCGAGGTAGGGAGTGTCTGATTAACGGTGTATCTGGTCTGGCGCTTTTTTAGTTGAGGCGTCCTTCGAAGGTGATGGCGAAGGCGTTTAGGGCTGGCTTCCAGCGGGTGGCCCAGCGTGCTCGGCCCTTCCCGGT
>NZ_VWNF01000046.1 GCF_008711175.1 Nesterenkonia ebinurensis | reverse complement strand
GCGAATTGGTTGATGGCGAGGTGAGCGTTGAAGTTGAGGGTCTGACGGAGGCTGGTGACTATGAGTTGGTGGTTCGCTACACCGGTGCCACCGACTTCGAATCCTCGTCCTCTGACCCGGTGACGGTGACGGTGGTTCCGGCTGCCCCGGCCTCGATTGCAGTCAGCGGCCCGCACAGCGTCACCGAGACGGAGTCCGTCTCCTATAGGGTGCAGGCTTCGGATGAGTACGCCAATGTGATCGGCTGGGTCACCAGCGACACCGAGATCACCTCCAGTGTGGAGGCTGATGAGGTTGAGGGCAACGAGGTGACCTTCGTCTTCACCCCTGAGCTGGCTGACCGGACCTTGAGGTTTAGCTATACCGGTGAGGATGGCCAGGAGATCACCACTGAGGTGGATGTCCAGGTGACTTCCGCGGTGGAGTCCCTGGTGGTCGATGCTCCGGCAGAGGTTGAGGTTGATGAGGTCATCACCGTGAGAGTGGATGCATTGGATGCTGATGGTGATGTGCTGGGTGGGGTGGGTCAGTATGTTGACTTG
>NZ_VWNF01000047.1 GCF_008711175.1 Nesterenkonia ebinurensis | reverse complement strand
TTCAGCCTGCGCTCCCCGTAGGAATCCGGCACCTCCTTAACCAACACCACAATCCTCATCATCAACCTCCTCACCTCTCCGCGCCCAGCGCCTCCAGCACTGCTGCAGCCACCTTGGCATCCTCTGCCGGCGGCTCACTAAGAGCGCCTCTAGGCCTAGAAAATAACATTAATATTTATGCTATTTCAATATATATTAGATAAATTTTATTCTATTAATTTAATACTTTTTGAGATTAGATTGCGCTTTTGAGGCGGTATCTGACATAAAAGCCATCATCATCATGCTCTCGGAACTGACGATGAACAGTGAGACACCTAAGTCCGCCCAGTGTGCAACATCGTCTGTGGACAGGCGGAAAAGGCCAATATTCTGAGACAGCTGTTTGGCGATTTCGACCACTGAGCTGATGGCATCCTGCAAGCTCTTCGTGTCGTGTTCCGTACCACCAGTGGCGCCCAGAGAAACGGAGAGATCGCCAGGGCCGATGAAGAGCATGTCTAAGCCTTCTACGGCCGCGATTTCTGCGACGTGCTGCACCGCTTCCACTGATTCGATTTGGACTGCGACGACTATGTCATCATTGGCGCTGCCGAGGTACCCGCTCAATCCCCCTCCGTAGGAGGAGGCGCGCCCCGGGCCAGCACCACGACTCCCGTGCGGGGGGTACCGGGAGGCATCAACAGCCGCCCGGGCCTCTTCTGCAGTATTGACTCGTGGTACCAGCACACCGGCGGCCCCTCCATCAAGAGCGGCTCCGATAAGCTCAGGGGTATTTCCAGCGACTCGTACGAGGGCAGGAATGGACCAGACGGAAGCTGCGCGGAGCATATTCTCCGCAGTCTCTCGGTCAATCGCTGCGTGCTCACTGTCCAGACAAAGGAAGTCGAACCCAGCAGAGGCAACCATCTCAGTGGCTGCTGGATGAGGAATTGCACAAAAAGTGCCCACGAGAGACTCCCCATTGAGGAGGCGCTGACGAAAATTCATGCTCATGTTGAGATCCTTGTTTTCTTGGTTGAGTCGAGAGTCTCCCGAAGGACTCGGAGCGCAGTGTGGAGGTCTTGGTCGGGAGCCCCCAGTGAGAGTCTGATGAACCCATCGGTCTGGGTGTACACCAGGCCGATGGAGACGATGATCCCCCGCTGAGCGAGTCTTTCAGAGAGCTCAGCGGAGCTCAATCCTGATTCGCGCCCATCTATCCAGAGATAGAAGCCGCCTAGCTCTTCCGGATTGCTTGGCGGCATCCATGGTCCCAGGATCTCTGCGGCTTGAGAAAACCGCTGTCCGTAGATGGTGGAGAGTTCCTTTCCTCGGTCTGGAAGTTCGCGTAGTGCGACTATTGCGGCGTGTTGAGCAGCCGCCATAGCACAACCGGTGACGGTTCCATGCAACGAACCAATCCTATGATGAAACGGCTCGGGGGTGATGAGGCACCCGACCCGGAACCCAGTCATGGAGTACGTCTTGGAAAAAGTGCGGACAACGAATGTGCGGTGTGGAGATGCACTGTATAGCGAGGGCGCTCGATTGCCGTTGAAGACGATTGACTCGTATGCCTCATCGGAGAGGGCATGGGCATCGTATTTTTCCAATAGTTCAGCCAGGGACTGCAGTACAGATCGATCTGCCACTGCAGCGGTGGGGTTAGAGGGTGAGTTCACAACAACCAGCTTCGCCCCGGCCTGCAACCCTCTTTCCACTCCGTCGAGGTCGATGAAATCGTCTCCGGAGGGCCCTTGGGCATAGTAGTGGATGGGGTAGCCCAGGTCTTCGGCGACCAGCCGGTAGTTGGGCCACGCCGGATCAGGGATGAGGATCCCGTCTTGGGCGGAGCATACAGCCATGATCGCAATCGCTACTGCTTCGCTGCCACCAATCGTGATGGTGACATCTGCTGTTGACGGACGTACTCCTGTGGAGGTTTCTACATCATCTGTGAGAGCCTCTCGGAGTTCTAACAGACCTGGTTTAGCCGTATAGCCAGTGGCACCGGACTGGAGTGCAGCCATAGTGGCCTCCACGATCCGGGCAGGGGCTTTCTGGTCAGGCTCACCGATGCTCAGGTCGATATCGGTTTCGGCTGCTGATTCTGCCATCAGGCGCGCGGTGGCTGCGTCGTGTGTTGATGTGGTGCTCATGCGGTGATGCTTTCTGGTTGAGATAGCGTGTGGGTCTTAGTCGGGGTACCGTCCTCACCTTCGAAGACACGGCCCCAGCCGGTGATGACGGAGATCGTCATGACCAGGAAGAGTACGATGGGGTAGAAAGCTGCAACGGCTACTTCCATCGGAGCCAATGCAGGCATGCCTTCGTGGCCTTCTGTGAGTTGGCTAATGATGAAGAGGAAAGCGCTGAAAGCCGGCACCATACAGGCCAGTCCCATACCGAAGCACTCCATGACATTGGCCCGCCGGTAGGGGTGCAGGCCGGCCCGGGCCCCGAGCTCGTCGGCGACCGGACCAAAAGTAACGATGGAGGGGCCGACCACTCCGGCGAACAGGGTGGTGGTGGCTGTCTGCCCTGCACCGATGGCGATCTCTGCACCGCGCGGACCCCTGGACCAGCGGGCGTTGCTGAGCTTCTCAATAATGAGGTCGAAGATGCCCGCTCCGCGCAGAACACCCATCATGCCGAAGACACCAAGGGTCAGTCCGATCAGCGGGAGCATGCCGTTCACACCATCGAAGATGAATCCGACAGGTGCCCCGTCTTCCACCGAGACGATGCTGTTCAGGTTCAAAAGTCCTGAGGCCATACCGGTCACGATGCCGACAACAAGCCCTACAGTGATGGCCAGGAAGAGGTTTCGCTTCCAAAAAGCCACCGTAATCAAAGCAATGACCGGCACAATCATGATCAGCCCTTGAGGTGAAGCGCCTGAAGCATCAATGTCACTCTGCAGGCCCGCTCCGGGGAACACGTAGCCGAAGACGAGGAAAAGGACGAAACAGATTCCTGCAGTTGTCAGGGAGTACTTCAAACGTGAGGCGACGACGCCGGCAACCTCGGCTGTGCCTTCGCGGGAGCGGTACTTCTGAGTGGAGGAAGACACCACTGTCGTGTCTGAGATGGGGGCGAGGTTGTCACCGAACATAGCACCGGAGAAGATCGCTCCAGCCAGTAGCACGGCATTAGCGTCAAGAGCCGCCCCGGCGGGATAGAAGATGGGGAACGCTGTGAACATAGTTCCTAAGGAGGTGCCTGTCGACACGGACATGGCACATGTGGCGGCGAAGACCACGGCGATGAAGAGTCCGCTGGAAACGCCCATCTCACTGGCGAGCCAGACGAAACCCTGAGATATCCCTGTTGTTTCCAACAACGAAGCGAAAGGGCCGACGACGAAGAGAATCATGACTACTGTCATGGCAATGGGAGAGGCCAGCCCAGCAACGGCCCGGTCCCAGAACAGGTGATAGTTCTTCGCTAGCATGGACGCCAGCAGCAACCCCACAATGGCTGACATCGTCAGAGCCGTCATGTCGAACGCTCTGAAGTAGACGAAGTGGGCTGTCGCTCCAATCAAGAATACTAAGGGTGCGATAAAGGCACCTAAGATACCTATTCTGAACTCAAGGGGTTTTTCTCCGGTCATTGCTTCTCCAAGGTGCTTGTTATTGTTATCTGAATGGGTGTGGGTTTACTCGTCGAGAATGAAGAGTCGGCGTCCTAGACGTGACTCAAAACGGAACCAGCGGTCGGCGCGTAGGCCGTTGCTGCTTGTGCGTGCGACATTCATCATGTCCACCAAGGCCTCGAGTGAGGGCACTTCAGCGATGATGAAAAAAGCGAACTGCATAGAGCCGGGCTGACCTACGAGAAAGAAGTCGTCGTCGAAAGACTCCAGGACTCGCATCCCTCGTTCTTTCCACGCGTCCACAAGTTGCTTGAGCGCAGGCAGTGCTTCGTCTGCTCGTTGGGTATCGGTCGCTGCGTACCAGGCCTCTCGGCAGGCACCGAAAATCATGACCCGGTGGGGTGGCGTGACGGAGGGAGGGGTGAACATGGGTCCTTTCTGATGGGGATAGGCTGAGGCGCCCGAGTTGTGTCGCTCGGCTTAGTGGTAGTCCTGTGAGCTTAGCGATAAAAATTGGCATAACAATCATTTCTGCGAATAATTTACTGTGCTGAAAAATTTGGAATGCAAGGCGATTATTCGGTGGACCGAGGGAAGGATGTAATGAGTCAGTTGCGCATCAGGGAGATCTGCAAGTGCCTGGTAATGACGATCGGGGAAGTGGCCTGGGAGGCCGGCGTCTCTGCTCCGTTTCTGAGTCAAGTAGAACGGGGTCGGGTAGACCCCAGCCTAGCCACATTGCGAGAGATTGCGCGTGTGCTTCAGGTCCCGATCTTCAGCTTGTTTGTGGTCGAAGAGGAGTCGTTTCAGGTTGAGGTGATCAGGAGCGGTCAGGAGACCACTATCACTTCACCTGGCGGTGATTTGGCATATGCGAAAAATTTACCTCCGGCGGTGAGCTTGAAGTTCTGTTGGGCAAGATGCTGCCGGGCGGAGCCTCGCACAAAGCACCATGGACTCATGCCTCTGAGGAGTGCATTGTGGTGGCTAAGGGGACTCTGACGGTGGAAGTCAATGGTGTCTCCCACGAGCTCCGCCCCGGCGACAGCTGCCGCTTTGATTCTCGGCTGCCTCACAGGTACGTGAATGTTCATGAGGAAACCGCGGAGTACATCGTCGCTGTGACACCTCCTAACAACTGAGATTTGCGGGCACGGTTTTAGGCATCTAGCAGAGCGTAGACACGGCTAGGGCTGCCGGTTCCGCCGACGATCGGCAGCGGGGCGACGACAAGCAACGCGCCTGTGGGTGGAAGTTTGTCCAGATTCTGCAGGGAAGTAATACCGTACTTATCGTTGCCCAGCAGGAAGTAGTGTGCCGGGAACGGCGGATCCAGCTGGGCGGCGTTGCCCTGGTCGATGCCTACAGTCTCCACTCCGAAGCCGGAGATCTCAGTCTCCTCAGCGAGCCACTTGGCGCACTCGGGGGAGATCCCCGGAGTATGGGACCCGGTCTCATCGGCGTTGAGGAAAGCCTCCTGGTCATCGGAGTACTTATCCCAACCGGTGCGCAGCAGCAGCCAGCCGTTCTTCGGCAGGGCGCCGTGCTCGGCCTCCCACACCTTTACGTGCTCGATCTCCAGCAGGAAGTCCGGGTTCTTCTCCACCTCAGCAGTGACATCGAGCACCGCTGCAGGTCCGATCAGGCGCTCCGGCTCGATCTGGGAGACATCCTTGCCCTCGCGCCCGGAGGCCCAGTGCACTGGGGCATCAATGTGGGTGCCGATGTGCTCACCTGTGTGGATGTTGTGGTGCTTCCAGAACGGTCCAGGCTCGTTGTAGGCACTGACCTCTTCCAAACTGAAGTCGATCAGGTTCGTAAACGGGTCAGGCAATCGGAGTGTAGGTGTAGTGGCAGAGAGGGTGTTCGTCAGATCAATGATGCTGACTTTTCCGCCGGCCAAGTTCTCGGACAAGGTGCTGATGGTAGACATATTCTCTCCTGTTGTTGAGGTACGGTTTTTTGTAGGGTGTTGAGTCAGTGTCCTCTGAACGCTTCGGCCAACCACCAGGAGCCGCCGTCGGAGGCGATCTTGGCATCGATGACAAGCACGGAGTCCACGCCCTGGGCGACTCGTGCAGAGACCGCTGTTAAGTCATCGTGACCGCGGACTGTCATGGCCTCGGCACCGAAGCCCCGAGCGATGGAAGCAATATCAGTGGGTGGAAATTCGACGACCTCCAACTCCTCCGGGGAAGCGTCGAAGTGGTGGACCTCAGCGCCATAAGCGGAATCGTTGTAAACGATCACCACTATGGCCAGCTGCTCTCGGATGGCGGTTTCCAGCTCGGCGATGCTCATCAAGAAACCGCCATCGCCGGTGCCCAGCACGGTTAGTCTGTGTGGGGCGGCTGTGGCCACTCCGATTGCGGTGTAGAGGCCCAGCCCGATGGACTGGAAAGCCTGGGTCATGCAGAACCCAGCCTCATCAGGTACCTGCAAATACGCCGCCGGATAGCCCATGAAGTTTCCGGAATCGATGGCGACGCTGCGTTCTTGCGGCAGTGCCTTGTCCAACTCGATGCTCAGCAGCCTGGGGTCCACAGTCCCGTTCCGGCTCAGATCCTCGAAAACCTCACTGTTCTTCCGAGACTGAGCGGCGATCTGTTCGCGCATCTGTGGTGTGCGCTGCTTCGCTTGAGTTGGGCCACGCCTCAGTAACTCCGCGCGCACCGCCGCGGCTGTCTCAGCAGAGTCTCCCAACACTCCCAGATCCACCGGACGGTGGGCACCTAGGGAACTCTGCTCAAGATCGACCTGGATGACTGTGGTCTCGGCCCCGATGAGCGAGCCGTGGCGCATGGTCCACATGTTCAGCGCGCATCCGAAAGCCACAATCAGGTCCGAGCTCCGGATGGTTTCGGCAGTGAAGTTCGAGGAGAAGCCGCCGGAGATCCCCAGGCTGAACGGATCAGAACGGAACAAGCCGTGCCCGGCCGCTGAGGTTGCGGTGAGTGCACCAGCTGTTTCGGCCAGAGCTAGAACCTCTGCGCCGGCTTCACGGCCGCCACGTCCAGCAATGATCACTGGACGCTCAGCCCTCTCAAACGCATCAGTCACTGCTGCCACTGCCTCCGCTGCCGGCCGCACTTTCTGCGGTACCGGGACCAGCGGAGCGTCAACCGCTGCCGGAACCGGGGAAGCCTGAACGTCGGTGGGCACGGAGAGCACCACCGTTCGCCGGTCCAGCACCGCGGTGCGGAAAGCCCGCACCGTGTCCTGCACCGCTGAAGTTGGGGTGTGCACCCGCTCGGCCACCGCCCCCACTGATCTGGCAAGGGCGTCTTGATCGATTCGGAAGTTGGAGAGAACAGCAGAAGTTCCGGTGTCCGCAGTCAGAACGATCATCGGAGTCCGGGACTTGGCGGCTTCGCCGAGACCGGTCATGGCGTTGGTCAGCCCGCAGCCCTGGTGGGTGGAGACCACCGGCACCGTTCCGCTGACCCGGCCGTAGGCATCTGCCATGGTGGCGGCACCACCCTCGTGCCGAGCCGCAGTCCATCTGACCCCGTGCTTTCGTAGTGCGTTCGTCATGGCGAAGTTCCCGCTGCCCACCACGCCGAAAGCGTGCTGGACACCCAGCTCAGCCAAAGTGCGGCCTACGGCGTCGGCGACAGTCTCAGAAAGCTCTGCTGAATGAGTCATGGGGCGACCGGCTCCTTCTCTATGGTATTGGCGACGCCGCTGTTGAGCTGCGGGCGCCACCGCAGATGGGTGGGCAGCCCCTCCTGGTCCTGCCGGACCAGGGAGAGCCGCGGACGCACCGCGTCCGTGCGGGAGCTGGGCGGCTTGCGGCGCCCGGCGCGGAACTGCTTGGGCCAGGTGGCCCCTGGGATCTCATTGACCTCCTGCTCCGCAGCGGCGTTGAGCGACCAATTGGGATTGTACAGATGCGGACGGCCCAGGGCGCAGAAGTCAGCCCGCCCGGCCAGCAGGATGGAGTTGACGTCGTCGTAGGAGGCGATGGCGCCCACTGCGATGACTTTCGTCCCTGCCGGGGCTGCCACCTCATTGCGGATCCTGTCGGCGAAAGGGGTCTGGTAGCTGCGCCCGTAGGCCGGCTGCTCCGCCTTGGTGACCTGCCCGGTGGAGACATCAATAGCCGCTGCCCCGCGCTCGACGAACGCACGGGCGATCTGCACCGCCTCGTTCCCGGTGTTGCCGCTCTCGTGCCAGTCGGTGGCGGAGATGCGCACCATCATCGGCCTGTCCTCCGGCCAGGCCGCGCGCACGGCGTCGAAGACCTCCAGCGGGTAGCGCAGCCGGTTCTCCAGGGAGCCGCCGAACTCGTCAGTGCGCTGGTTGGCCAGGGGGGAGAGGAAGCTGGAGAGCAGGTAGCCGTGGGCACAGTGCAGCTCCAGCAGGTCGAAGTCGGCCTCCGCTGCCCGCTCCGCGGCAGCAACGAACTCCTCCTTGACCTGCAGTATGTCCTCGCGGGTCATCTCCCGCGGCACCTGGGACTGAGGCCCGTAGGGGAGGGCCGAGGGCCCCATGATCGGCCAGCCGCCCTCCTCCAGCAGATCGTCGATACCCTCCCACATCAGCTTGGTGGAGCCCTTGCGCCCTGAGTGGCCCAGCTGCACGCCGATCTTGGCATCGGTGAAGCTGTGCACGAACTCGGTGACCTCTCGCCAGCTCTCCACATGCTCCTGATTCCACAGCCCGGAGCAGCCGGGGGTGATCCGCCCCTCGGGGGAGACGCACACCATCTCGGTCATCACCAGTCCCGCACCGCCGAGCGCCTTGGAGCCCAGGTGGACCAGGTGGAAGTTCCCCGCCACCCCGTCTTCGGCCGAGTACATGTCCATCGCCGAGACGATAACCCGGTTCTTCAGCTCCAGGCCCCCGATGCTGCCGGGCTGGAACATGGCTGGGACCACCTGGCCGCTGCCGGTCTTCTCCGCGTAGTACCTGTCGATGAACTCGGCGTAGTCGGCGTCGCGCTCCCGCATGTTCTCCTGAGTGATGCGGCGGGAGCGGGTCAGCAGGTTGAACGTGAACTGCTCAGGGTCTTGCCCCACATACTGGCCGATGTTCTCAAACCACTCCAGGGAGGCCTGGGCGGCGCGCTGGGTGGAGGCCACCACCGGGCGGCGCTCCTCCTCATAGGCCTCCAACGCAGTCTCCACGTCCGCGTGCTCATGGAGGCAGGCGGCCAGGGCCAGGGAGTCCTCCATGGCCAGTTTGGTGCCCGAGCCGATGGAGAAGTGCGCGGTGTGGGCGGCGTCGCCCAGCAGCACGATGTTGTCCTTGCGCCAGGTCTCGTTGCGCACCGTGGTGAAGTTCAGCCACTTGGAGTTGTTCGCCAGCACCTGATGCCCGCCCAACTCCTCGGCGAAGATCTCCCGGATCCTGCCGATGGCGTATTCGTCATTCACTCCTGGTGGGAAGACCTCCTGCTCCGTGGCGTCGAAGCCGGAGCGGCGCCAGACATCCTCGTGCATCTCCACGATGAACGTGGAGCGCTCAGCGGAGTAGGGGTAGCCGTGGATCTGCATGACCCCCCACTCGGTCTCCTTGATGTGGAAGGTGAAGGCCTCGAAGACCTTGTCGGTGCCCAACCACATGTACTTGTTCTGCCGCAGGTCCAGAGAGGGCTTGAAGACCTCCTCATAGCGCTTGCGGACCCGTGAGTTCAGCCCGTCCGCGGCCAGCACCAGGTCGTACTCGGCGGCCAGCTGATCCACGTCCGGGGCCTGAGTGGAGAAGCTGATGTCCACGCCCAGGCTCTCGCAACGCTCCTGCAGGAGCTTCAGCAGCTCACCGCGACCCATCGCCGCGAACCCCTGGCCTCCCACAGTGTGCCGCTCGCCCCGGTAGTAGACGTCCATATCCGTCCACCGGGCGAAGCGCTGCTCCATCCCAGCGGCCACCACCTCGTCCGCGGTGGCGATCCCCCCGAGCGTCTCGTCGGAGAAGACGACGCCGAAGCCGAAAGTATCCGTGGCAGCGTTCTGCTCCCACAGCCTGACCTCATGGTGGGGGCTCAGCTGCTTCATCAGTGCGGCGAAGTACAGGCCGCCCGGCCCTCCGCCGATGACTGCGATCTTCATAGTTCCGTTTGTCTCCTCAGTAGAAATTCTTCAGATGCTCAGGCGGCTGCCAGGTCGCGCAGCAGGAAGTGCTGGGTCTTGCCCGAGGGATTCTTGGGCAGAGCCTCGATGAAATGCACTTCGCGCGGGTACTTGTACGGGGCGATCGTGGCCTTGACGTGGTCCTGGATGACCTTCTTCAGCTCATCACTGGGAGTCTCCCCTTCGCGCAGCACTACGAAGGCGCAGACGATGTTCCCTCGCTCGGAGTCAGGCTTGCCGACCACCCCCGACTCCCAGACTGCCGGGTGGGTGTTGATGGCCTCCTCCACCTCCGGGGCACCGATGTTGTACCCGGAGGAGATGATCATCGAGTCGGAGCGGGCCTTGTAGACGAAGTCCCCGTCCGTGTCCTGATAGAAGGTGTCCCCGGTGATGTTCCACCCGTCGAAGACGTACTTCTTCTGGCGCACGTCGTTGAGGTAGCGGCACCCGGTGGGTCCGATTACCGCGAGCCGGCCGGTCTCCCCCTGGGGAACATCGTTACCGTCCTCGTCGATGATCCTGGCCCGATAGCCCGGTACCGGCTTGCCGGTCTTGCCCGGGGAGTCGGCGCCCAGATCGGTGGAGACGAAGACATGTAGCAGCTCGGTGGCGCCGATGCCGTTGAGCAGCTTCACCCCGGTGGCCTCATACACCTCCTGCCAGGTGGTCGCCGGCAGGTGTTCACCGGCCGAGACGCCCACCCGCAGGCCGTGCAGCAGCTCGCCCCTGCCCTCCTTGACGATGGCCCGGTAGGCGGTCGGTGCGGTGAACAGCACTGTGACCTGATGCTCGGCGGCCAGTTCGGCCAGCTGCAGCGGAGTCGCCCGCTCCGTCAGCAGCGAGGAAGCGCCCACGCGCAGCGGGAAGACCACCAGTCCGCCCAGCCCGAAGGTGAAGGCCAGCGGGGGAGACCCGGCGAAGATGTCCTCTTTGGTCGGCTGCAGCCGGTAGTGGGAGAAGGTGTCCGCATTGGCCAGGATGTCCCGGTGGAAGTGCATGGTGATCTTCGGGATGCCGGTGGAACCGGAGGTGGGGCCCAGCAGGGCGACGTCGTCGGCTGCGGTGTCCACTGCCTCGAACGGCTCGGCGTACTTGCTCGCACGCTGGGTGAGCTCATCCTGCTCGGCGGCTGTTCCGGAACCGGCTACCGGCACCACCGGCACGCCGAGGGCCTCGACGTCGATGCCCTCTAGGAAGCGGTCGTCGATCAGCGCCACGGTGGGCTTGGTCAGTTCCACCAGGTTCGCCACCTCGTTGTGCCGCAGGATCGGCATAATGGTCACCACCACTGCGCCGGCCTTCAGTACGCCCAGCCAGCAGGCCACCAGCCACGGGTTGTTCGGAGCGCGCAGCATGACCCGATTGCCAGGGACGACGCCGAGTTCCTGGGTCAGCATATGAGCGACCTGATCAGCACGCCGCTGCAGCTCCGGATAGGTGATCACCGTGCCGTCGGGGGTGCGGAGTGCCGGACGGGGAGTATCGGCCTTGTCGTAACCGAACTGGGCCACGGCGTCGTCGATCAGTACCTTGCCGGCGTTGAGCCGCTCCGGGTACTGGACCTCCGGCACGGGGAACTCCAAAGTGGGCCACAGCTCCTCTGGCGGGAGGCTGTCTCGGCAGAATGTGTCCTGGTGGGCGCTGGGTGAGAGATTCATGGTGTGTCCTTAGATCATCTGCAGGGGTCAGCTCGGCATCCGGATCATGCCCTCTTGGGCCAGGGAGGCCACCAGAGTGCCGTCACGGGTGTAGAAGGCGCCGTTGGAGAGGCCGCGCTGGTTGGAGACGTTCCGTGATTCGCTGAGGTAGAGTAGCCATTCGTCCACCCGCGCGGGCCGGTGGAACCACATGGAGTGGTCCAGTGAGGCAGAGACGAAGCCCTCAGCCGTCCAGTGCATGCCCACCGCGCGCAGTGAGGGCTCCAGGATGGTGTAGTCACAGACATAGGCCAGTGCCGCCTGGTGCAGCTGCGGGTCGCCACTGGGCAGCAGCGCAAAGGTCTTCAGCCAGATCGCCTGCCGAGGGGTGTGGGTCTCATCGGTCTGCAGGTAGACCGGTCCGGGCACATGGCGGATGTCGAAGCTGCGCCCGTAGGCCCAGTAGTCGGCTGCTTTGCGCAGGGACTCCGGGATCCCGTCCGGCTGCGCCCCCGAGGTGCCCAGCACCCCAGCGGACTGCAGCGCCTCAGCGGTGCTGGGCACATCCTCCGGGGCGGGCAGCTCTCCGCCGACGGCGTCCTCCAGGGCAGGCGCATACTCCGGCCCCTCGGCCGACACTGAGAAGGAGCCCAGGCCTGTGTAGATGATCTTCCCGCCCTGGTAAGCCCGCACCTGACGTGTGGAGTAGCCGCGGCCGTCGCGCAGATGCTCCACCTCGTAGCGGATCTCTGCGCCGACGTCGCCGGGGCGCATGAAGTAGCTGTGCGCAGAGTGCAGCGCCTTGCCGGAACTGGGGGCGAAGGAAGCCTGCATGGCGCGCACTCCCTGGGCGACCAGATCCCCGCCGTAGGCCTTGGGCCAGGGCACATACTGCGTGCGGGCGGTGTAGGCTGAGACCGCGGCGTCGTTATCCACGGCTGCGGCAGGGGTCAGCTCCAGCGCGGCGAGCATACGGTCGCTGTCTGGAGAGTTGGCAGGGATCTGGTCCTCGGTGCTCATGCTCGGCGGAAGCCCTCCAACGTCTCGTCCGGAACATCCTCAAGGTTGATCACGATGTTCTCCGGAGTACGGGTGGTCAGCCAGACCAGATCCTCAGTGACGGACATATTGGCCTCCACATGCGGCATATACGGCGGCACGAACACCCAGTCGCCCTCCTTCATATCCAGGTATTCGCTGTAGTCCTCGCCGAAGTAGATGCGGCCGTGGCCCTTGAGCACGTAGCCGCCGGTCTCAGCCTCACCGTGGTGGTGGGGCAGGGAGCGATAGCCTGGGACGTTGGAGACCTGGCCGAACCAGATCTTGGTGGCAGGGGTGTGTTGGACGGAGACGCCAGAAATGCGGACAGCACCGCCGGACTGGCTGGTGTTAGTGTCCTCCCCCCCGGCTCGGGTCACCACGGGCACGGACCCGGCCGCAGCTTCGCGGACGAGTTCTTCGGATGCTCTGTCTGTCATGTCTGGTTCCTTTACGTAGTGAGTAGAGAAGTGCTTAGGCGAACACGACGGTGTTGGTGAGAGTTCCGATGCCTTCCACAGAGGTGGTGACGATGTCGCCGTCGTTCAGGAACCGGGGCGGCTCCATACCCATGCCGACCCCGCCCGGGGTTCCGGTGAGCACCAGGTCGCCCGGGCGCAGGCGGGTGAAGCCGGAGATGTAGGCGACCAGATCGGCGCAGTCGAAGACCAGCTGGTCGGTGGAGGAGTCCTGGACGGTCTCGCGGTTGACCGCGCAGGTGATGCGCAGCCCCTGCTCGGGGTCCAGGGCGTCGGCGGTGACCACGACCGGTCCCACCGGGGTGGTGGCGTCGTGGGCTTTGCCCTGGAACCACTGCAGGGTCCGGCGCTGCCAGTCGCGCATGGAGATGTCGTTGCTAATCGTGTAGCCGGCGATGCCCTGCTGCGCCTGCTGGCGCGAAGCGCGGTGCAGGTCGGAGCCGATGACCACGGCGAGCTCGGCCTCCCAGTCTAGCCTGGCGTGCACGTGGGTGCGGATCTCATCGCTGGGGCCGATCAGAGTGTCGGCGTACTTGGCGAAGAGCGTGGGGAACTCAGGCAGATCCCGGCCCATCTCCAGGATGTGGTGGCGGTAGTTCAGTCCGCAGCAGATCACTTTGGCCGGCTCGGGGAGAGGGTTCTCAAAGCTGGCGATCTCATCCTCGGCCACGGCAGTCCTCTGTTGGGCTACGATCTCCGCCCAGCCCGGTGTCCTGAGCAGGTCCGAGACCGAGGAGATATTTGTCGGCAGCAGCGACCAGCCGAAGCCGCTGTCCGCGACGGCGCGGTCAGTCTCCGGATCCGGCTTCAGGCGGATGGTGGCGAGCTTCATCTCACTCCTCATATGCCTCGTGGACCAGCCCCGAGCAGGTTGACAGTCACGAGACTAGTCAGCAAATGTTTCATGCATATTACTTACGTAACGTCCGTCATGAATATGTAAGATAGAACCTAACACATACAGATATGTTCTGTGCCACAGGCGGCATGAAATCTTTAGACCCCTCAGCGAATTGGAGCACGACATGTTCATCAACGAGATCATCGTCCCGGACAGCCTGGCACCGGCAAAAGGCTTCTCCCACGGGGTCAAAGCCGGCGACACCGTTTACCTGGGCGGTCAGACCGCGCTGAACAAGGAGGGGAAGATTGTTGAGGGCACCGTGGTGGACCAGTTCCGCCAAGCGCTGAGCAATGTACTGGAGACCCTCCGTGAGGCCGGCGGGCAGCCGGATGACCTGGTCACCCTGACGATCTATCTGACCGACGTGGACGACTACATGGCCCGTGGCCATGAGATCGGACAGATTTGGCGAGAGATGGTGGGCAAGCGATATCCCGCGATGGCCGGCATCGGAGTCTCCCAACTGTGGCAGAAGGCGGCCGTGGTCGAGATTCAGGGCGTGGCGGTGATCCAGTCCCGCTGAGGACTCAGGTGGAGGTTCAGTGGCCTAGCACCTGATGAGCGTGCTCGGCGGCCCTGGCGGAAAGCAGCTCGTGCAGCTCAGCGAACACTGATCGGGCCCTCTGACCGTGCCACTGGGGTGGCAGGATCTCTTCCGGGAGGCCGGGGTCCAGATACGGCAGGCCGCGCCACTCAGTGAGCATCGGTATGTACAGGGCGAAAGCTTCACTGCCGGAGACCTTCCGCGGCTTGACTTGCTCCAGTAGCGGAGCATAGCGCGTCACGAATCGCTCGTAGCGCTCCTGCAGCAGCTTCAGATTCCACCAGGTGGCTTGTGGTTGCTGGTCTGCGGTCAGCTCAGCCCGGAAGAAGATGGTGTGCTCAGCCAGCCTGTGCCGCTCAAAGTACTCCAGGGTCTCCTCCTCCAGATGGGCAGGAGCGATCCAGAGGCCGGGGCTCACCGTGCCGAAGCCGAGCCGGGTCAGGCCGCTGCGGATCTTGTGCCGCAGTGCCCGCTGAGACTCCGAGAGGCTGAACGTGGCCAGCAGCCAGGCGTCGCTCAGCGAGGTCTGGCGGGGCTGGAAGATGCGCCGGTCGCCAGCGGAGAATGCGCCGTAGAGTCCGGGGCTCAGCCGGTACTCGGAGCGGCGTCCCTTCCGTCGGTTGACCAGTGTCCCCTTCTTGGTGAGTCTGGAGATGGAGGCCCGTACCCCCGAGGGGTCAGCGCCGACGTCAGAGAGCATCTGCACCAGATGGGCTACTGGGATCCAGCCGTCAGCCGCCCGGCCGTAGAGACCGAAGACGGTCAGCAGCAGATCGCGGTGCGGGGGGATCGGGGAGACTGGCATAGAGTGCGGGGAGGACCTTTCCCCAGGAGCTGGCTCAGACATCTCGTTACATTATCAGTGGGGAGTTCGCGCAGTGCTCCCTCGCCACGAACGACTTACTAGGAGCTCACCATGATTACTGCTATCACCATGATTAAGACTGATCCGCATAGGATCCCGGAGACCGCCCAGGAGATTGCCGCCATTGAGGAGGTCGAGGCTGTGTACTCGGTCACCGGCGCCTGGGACCTGGTGGTGATGGTCAAGGTTCCGGATTTCGAGGACCTCAGTGAGCTTGTGCCGGGGAAGATCTCAAAGGCCGGGACCATCCACAGCACCGAGACAATGGTCGCCTTCCGGACCTTCTCCCAGCGGGACCTGGAGGCAGGCTTCGCCCTGGGCGGGGACTGAACTGACAAGGGACGTAGAATGAACGCGTCACTCGCACTGAACTGAAGCAAAGGACTGGTTGTGGCTGAACGCGTACTTTCGGGCATGCAGCCCACCGGCGACTCCCTGCACCTGGGCAACTATGTGGGCGCGCTGCTGAACTGGGTGCGGATGCAGGAGCAGCACGATGCCTACTTCATGATCGTGGACCTGCACGCCATCACCATGCCGCAGGACCCGGCAGCACTGCGCGAGGCCACCCGCCGCACCGCAGCGCAGTACATCGCCGGTGGGATCGACCCGGACCGCAGCACACCATTTGTGCAGTCCCATGTGCCCGAGCATGCCCAGCTGGCCTGGGTGCTGATGACCCAGACTGGCATGGGTGAGGCCGCCCGGATGACCCAGTTCAAGGACAAGTCCGCCAAAGAGGGTTCCGAACACGCCGGGGTCGGACTGTTCACCTATCCGATCCTGCAGGCCGCCGACATCCTGCTCTACCAGCCCTACGGGGTGCCGGTGGGCGAGGATCAGAAGCAGCACATTGAGCTGACCCGCGACCTCGCCCAGCGGTTCAACCACCGGTTCGGCGAGACCTTCCGGATCCCTAAACCGCTGATCCCGGAGCAGGGAGCTCGGATCTACGACCTGCAGGACCCCACGGCCAAGATGAGCAAATCGGCCTCCTCTCCCAACGGGGTGCTGCTGCTGACCGACACGGATAAGAAGATCGCCAAGAAGATCAAATCCGCAGTGACCGACGACGGCGCTGAGATCCGCTACGATCCGGCCGTCAAGCCGGGGATCTCCAGCCTGCTGAGTATCTACTCGGTGCTGGGCGGCAAAAGCATCCCCGAGCTGGAGGCCGAATACGCGGACAAGATGTACGGTCACCTCAAAGTGGATCTCGCCGAACTGGCAGTGGCCACCCTGGGGCCGGTCCGTGACCGCACCGCTGAGCTGCTCAACGATCCCGGTGAGCTGGACACGTTGCTGGCCAAAGGGGCTGCCAAGGCGCGTGAGACGGCGTCGTCGACTCTTGCCGAGGTGTACCAGAAGGTGGGCTTCCTGCCTGCTGCTGGCGGCTGAGTCCGATGGCCTACCCCTCCCGCCTGCGACCCCGGACCCAGAACGGTGGTCCGGGGAACCAGCAGCATGAGAGCAACGGGATCCTGGAGGCCGCCAAGGCCCGGGTGGAGAAGCTGGACAGCAGGCGCGAGGTCAAGGCCAAGGTCAACCCGCTGAACATCGAGCGTCTGAAGCAGGACGAGCTGCAGGCACGCATGGCCTACGGGCGGGCCCGGCGTCAGGGACGCAGCGGGGTCAAGCTGCTGGGGCCGCTGTTGGGCTGGTGGTTGGCCCGGCTGAATCGCACCCGATTCCTGCGGGCATTCAACCTGTTCTTCTTCCGCTACGGCACGGTGATGGCCGCCGGTGCCGCCTATATGATGTTCTTCTCGGTGGCGGCCATGCTGTTCGCCTCCTTCTCCATCGCCGGGCTGATCATCGGCGGCAACGAGCGCTACCAGGCGCTGATTGTCGAAGCCGTGGACACTATGATCCCGGGGTTGATCGGCTACGGGGAGAACGACCTGGCCTCACCCAGCGAGCTCTTTGCCACAAGTGGGTTCGGCATTGGTCTGGCGGTCTCCCTGGCCTTGACCGTGATCACCTCGCTGTCCTGGATGCACGGGCTGCGTTCCGGGATCCGCAGTATCTGGGAACGGCCGCTGATGGCGGAGAATATTGTCCTGGTCAAGTCTCGTGACCTGCTGCTGATGCTGTGCCTGGGCCTGATTATCCTCACCACCGCCGTGCTGGGCGTGGCCAGTACCTTGTTCATCGAGGAGATCTGGGACTTCCTGGGTTGGGATGATGAAGGTATTGCGCGGCGGCTGGCACGAGGGGCTACACTCGGCTTCTCGTTGATTCTTGACATGTTGGTGGCGGTGCTGCTGATGCGGGTGGCCTCCCGGCTGGTGATGCCGGTCTCCGCACTGTGGCAGTCGGCACTGATCGCCGGAATCGGGGCCTCACTGCTGCGCCTGGGCTCCACCACGCTGCTGAACAACTTCGCCGACACTGAGAACCCGGTGCTGGCCCCCTTCGCCACCGTGCTGGGCCTGTTCTTCTACTTCTACCTCTTCAGCCTGGTCTACCTGATGGCCTCAGCCTGGGGTGCCGTCGCCGCCTCCGACCACGCCCACTCCTCGAGCTAGCGGGGTTGAGGGTCTATTGGGGTGCGCGCTCCGGCAGCGCAGTTGGCGTCTCCGCACTCTGTCATTCGCTCCCGAGCCGGTGGTGCCGTAGTTTTTGGTGATCTCGACCCTGGTGGCCAACGAGACATCCTTATCTGGCATACCTCATCGTTGCTGACCCCCTGCTCCCGATATTTGCCGGGGACTTTTCTATGAGGCACGGCCCCTGACTACGCGGGGACTTTCCATGAGTCTCGTCGTGTCCTTGCACAATTTGCCCTTCATGCATATGGTGTTTACATAACGCGCATCATAATAAATGTAAGGATGTGATTTCGGTTCGCGTTACAAAAGCTGTATAGTCCTGCGGCCAAGCTAAATCTTTTACTTCCGATTCACTAGCACCGCTAATCATATTTACGGTGCAGGTGCAACGATCGATTTCTCTTTCCGGCACTCTGAGGAGCTTGTAGTTACTGCACGAGGCATACCGGCTAGGTACAACACTCCAGTACACCGAGCGCTTGCAAACCTGGAATGGGATCAGTTCGCATGGAACGTCATGAACGGGTAGTGGGGCATCCGCTCCGATTCGACTCCCGGCGCCTAGATCCGGGGCGAATCGGCGTGGTAGCTCTTACCTCAGCTCTCTTAGGTGTGGCAGGATACCTAGGGTGGACCTTGGTCATCTATGACAATCCTTGGGCCGAGGTCCTGCTGCTGCTGCGCCATCCATTTATCAGTGTGGCGACTTTGGTCTTGCCGCTCATCTGCATCTACCTGCTAGCGGCAACTGTGGCGGATCTGTGCGCATCTGCTCATAAGCTGCAGTCTCGCATGGTGATTTGTGCAGTCGGAGGTGCTGGTGCGGTGGTGCTATGCAGCGCTTTCGGAGTCTTCTGGTGGCAGGGGTGGATTCCGGGCATAGCTCTGTTCGCGACGCTTGGCTTAGCGATACTCCCCCCATTGATGTGGTGGTATCGGCCCATGAAATTGCCAAAACACAACAACCTGCACTTAAAGAGTGCAGGCTCGCGCTAACGGAGTTCCTCAGCCTGGGGTGCGGTCGCCGCCTCCGACCACGCCCACCGCTCCTCCAAGGGTTAAACAGAGAGCGGCGCTGTTGCGGGATGGAGGGAAGCGGTACAAACCGTAAGGTACCGCGACCGACCAAAGCGAAGCCAGGCGCCCACACGGCGCCGCCCATCAAATCAGAGTGACCTGGAAATGATCGCAGTCTTGACTTCTTGGATGGCCTTGGTGACCTCGATGCCGCGGGGGCAGGCCTCGGAGCAGTTGAAGGTGGTGCGGCAGCGCCACACGCCCTCTTTGTCGTTGAGGACCTCCAGACGCATATCGCCGGCGTCGTCGCGGGAGTCGAAGATGAACCGGTGGGCGTTGACGATGGCTGCCGGCCCGAAGTACTGGCCATCGGTCCAGAACACCGGGCAGGAGCTGGTGCAGGCGGCACACAGGATGCACTTGGTGGTGTCGTCGAACCGGGCCCGATCCTCCGGGGACTGCAGCCGCTCAGCGGTGGGTGCCGGGGAGTTGTTGATCAGGAAGGGCATGATCTCCCGGTAGGACTGGAAGAACGGCTCCATGTCCACGATCAGGTCCTTCTCCACCGGCAGGCCCTTGATGGCCTCCACCACGATTGGCTTGGAGGTGTCCAGGTCTTTCAGCAGGGTCTTGCAGGCCAGCCGGTTCCGGCCGTTGATCCGCATCGCGTCCGATCCGCAGATCCCGTGGGCGCAGGAGCGGCGGAAAGTCAGGGTGCCGTCGATGTCCCATTTGACCTTGTGCAGGGCGTCCAGTACGCGGTCGGTGCCGAACATGGTCAGCTGCCACTCGTCCCACCAGGCGTCCTCGGAGCGCTCGGGATCGTAGCGGCGGACCTTCAGGGTGATGTTGAACTCCTGGATGGCCCCGGCGCCCTCGCCGGACTCGGCCAGGTCCACCTTGGAGGCTGGCTCTTGCTCAAGTGTTGCAGTGCTCATCAGTACTTACGCTCCATCGGCTCGTAGCGGGTGAAGGTGACCGGCTTGGTGTCGAAGCGGATTCCGCGCACACCCTCGGTCTCGGCGTCGGGATCCTTGTACAGCATCGAGTGCAGCATGAAGTTCTCGTCGTCGCGGTCAGGGTAGTCCTCCCGGTAGTGACCGCCGCGGGACTCCTTGCGGTGCAGGGCGGAGACAGTCATCACCTCGGCCATGTCCAGCAGGAAGCCCAGCTCCACGGCCTCCAGCAGGTCCAGGTTGAACCGGCGGCCCTTGTCCTGCACGGTGATCTGCTTGTACCGCTCCTTCAGCTCGCCGATCTTGTCCAGGGCCTCCTTGATGGTCTCCTCGGAGCGGAACACCTGCATGTTCAGGTCCATGGTGTCCTGCAGCTCGGCGCGGATGGCGCCTACCCGCTCGGAGCCGGTGGCCTCGCGCAGCATGGTCAGCTGTTCGGTGACGAAGGTCTCCGGGGTCTCTGGGATCTCTAAAAACTCTGCTCCGTTGGCGTATTCAGCGGCGTAGATTCCGGCGCGCTTGCCGAAGACATTGATGTCCAGCAGCGAGTTAGTGCCCAGCCGGTTGGAGCCGTGCACGGACACGCAGGCTACCTCGCCGGCGGCGTAGAGGCCCGGCACCACGGTGTCGTTGTCCTGGAGCACTTCGGCCTTGATGTTAGTGGGGATCCCGCCCATGGCGTAGTGGCAGGTAGGGAACACCGGCACCGGCTCGGTGTGTGGCTCCACCGCCAGGTAGGTGCGGGCGAACTCGGTGATGTCCGGCAGCTTGGCATCGATGTGCTCCGGCTCCAGGTGGGTCAGGTCCAGCAGCACGTAGTCCTTGTTCGGGCCGCAGCCGCGACCCTCGCGGACCTCCTGGGCCATCGAGCGGGCCACGATGTCACGCGGGGCCAGATCCTTGATGGTGGGTGCATAGCGCTCCATGAAGCGCTCACCCTCGGAGTTGCGCAGGATGCCGCCCTCACCGCGGGCCGCCTCGGAGAGCAGCACACCGAGCCCGGCCAGGCCGGTGGGGTGGAACTGCACGAACTCCATATCCTCCAGCGGGATGCCGGCCCGGTAGGCGATGGCCATACCGTCACCGGTCAGGGTGTGCGCGTTGGAGGTGGTCTTGAAGATCTTGCCCAGACCGCCGGAGGCGAAGACCACGGACTTGGCCTGGAAGATGTGCAGCTCGCCGGAGGCCAGGTCATAGGAGACCACGCCGGCGACCCGCTTCTGCTTGTAGGTGCTTCCGTCCTCGCCGGTGGCCTCCTCCTCTACCGTGATGAGGTCCAGCACGTAGTACTCGTTGTAGAACTCGACATTGTGCTTCACACAGTTCTGATAGAGCGTCTGCAGAATCATGTGGCCGGTGCGGTCCGCGGCGTAGCAGGCCCGGCGCACGGCGGCCTTGCCGTGGTCGCGGGTGTGGCCGCCGAACCGGCGCTGGTCGATCTTGCCCTCAGGGGTGCGGTTGAAGGGCAGGCCCATCTTCTCCAGGTCGAGCACGGCGTCGATGGCCTCCTTGGCCATCACCTCCGCGGCATCCTGGTCCACCAGGTAGTCACCGCCCTTGACGGTGTCGAAGGTGTGCCATTCCCAGTTGTCTTCCTCGACATTGGCCAGTGCGGCACACATGCCGCCCTGGGCGGCGCCGGTGTGGGAGCGGGTGGGATAGAGCTTGGTCAGCACTGCAGTGCGTGCGCGCTGGCCAGACTCAATGGCGGCGCGCATCCCGGCGCCGCCGGCGCCGACGATCACAACGTCGTACTTATGAACCTGCATGTTCTTCTTCGGCTCTCTTTTCTTAGGTGCGTTGGAGTGCTTGGGTGCTGGTGCGCAGCTAGGAGCGCTGCGGCGTCGTCGCCATCTAGTTCACCACGGTCTCGCAGAAGCTGGGTGCGTACTCCAGCAGCGCGCCGGACTCGTCTACCAGGCAGGGCTCGAAGGTGAAGATCACCAGGGTGCCCAGGATGATGATGACCGCCGCGGCCAGGTAGAGGATGGACTTCAGCGCCAGCCGGGTGGAGTCCTTCTCCGCGTAGTCGTTGATGATGGTGCGCATGCCGTTGGTGCCGTGCAGCATGGCCAGCCAGAGCATGGTCAAGTCCCAGAACTGCCAGACCGGATTGGCCCATTTGCCGGCCACGAAGGCGAAGTCGATTTGGTGGATGCCATCGCCGACCATCAGGTTGGTCCACAGGTGCACGAAGATCAGGATGACCAGGGCGGCTCCGGAGATCCGCATGAACAGCCAGGCCCACATTTCGAAGGCGCCCTTGGACGGGTTGGAGCGCAGGTACTTGGGGTCGATGCGGCCTGAGCGGGGGGCCTCGATGCCCTGGGCCGGCAGTGTTGCCTCAGAGTTGGTAGCAGTCATCGCTTAGAAACCCTCCCAGCCTTCGAAGAAGATCATCAGATGGCGCACCGAGAAGGCCACCATGGTCACCAGCCACAGGATGAGCACAGCCCACAGCATCTGGCGGTGGTAGCGGGTGCCCTGCTTCCAGAAGTCCACCAGAATGATCCGCAGCCCATTAAACGCGTGGAACACGATAGCCCCGACCAGGCCGATCTCCCCGAGGATCATGATGGGGTGCTTATAGGCGCCGATGACCGCGTTGTAGGCCTCGGGGGAGACGCGGACCAGCGAGGTGTCCAGGACGTGAACCAGGAGGAAGAAGAAGATGCCTACGCCGGTGATCCGGTGCCCCACCCAGGACCACATGCCTTCGCGGCCCTTATAGAGCGTCCCCCTTCCGCCCGGGGTGCTTTTTGTCTGCGTCACTTGGGTTTACCTTTCGATGCGTCGTCGCATGTCCGTTGCGCACCATCCTAATGTTTTGGCGCCGGAGGTGTTTTCTACAAGCTGTAGAAAACAGGCTTGGCCGTTTTCTCTCCCTCAACAGCCTCGGCAGAATCTCGACCGGGGGCCGGACTCTGCACTCGGCTCAATCGGTCGCAGAAGATCGCTGTGCGGTGAACGGATATCCCAGGTTGGGGCTACCCTAGGTCCAGTGACCTCACCCTCTGATTCGCTGACTGCCGCGTTGGCCAGGTTCCATGCCGTGATCCCCGCTGGTGGGGTGGGAACCCGGCTGTGGCCGCTCTCCCGTGCAGCTGCGCCCAAGTTCCTGCACGACCTCACCGGTTCGGGCACCACCCTGATCCGGTCCACCTACGAACGGCTGCTTCCGCTGGCCAGAAACAATGTGATGGTTGTCACCGGGGAATCGCACCGCACCGCGGTCACCGGGCAGATTCCTGAGCTGGCCGAGGCGGACCTGGTGCTCGAGCCCGAGCCTAAGGACTCCGCCGCCGCCATCGGTCTGGCCGCGGCCATCCTGCACGTCAGGGATCAGGCCGCAGGGCGCACAGGGCAGGCCGGTACCATCATGGGGTCCTTCGCTGCTGACCACGTCATCGCCCCGGACTCGGTGTTCCAAGGCGCGGTGCGGGAGGCAGTGGCCACCGCGGCCACCGGCAAGATTGTGACCATCGGCATCAAGCCCACCCACCCCTCCACCGGGTTCGGCTACATCCGGCAGGGGGAGAAGTACGACGTCGACGGCGCCCCGCATGCCCACCATGTGGTGGAATTCGTGGAGAAGCCCGGGGAGGCCGTGGCCGAGGAGTACGTCGCCAGCGGGAACTACCTCTGGAACGCCGGGATGTTCGTCGCCCCGGTGGCGCTGATCCTGGACCACCTGGCCGCTGCCGAGCCCGAGCTGCACGCCGGACTCACCGAGATCGCATCCCGCTGGGGGACCACCGCCCAGCAGGAGACTCTGATCAGGATATGGCCCACCCTGCCCAAGACCGCCATCGACTACGCGGTGGCCGAACCGGCCGCCGATGCCGGGGACGTGGCTGTGATCCCCGGCTACTTCACTTGGGACGATGTGGGCGACTTCGCCGCCATCGCCCGGCTGAACCCGGCTGCTCAGCAGGAGTCGATGACCGTGCTGGGCTCCCAGGCCCGGGTCTACTCCGAGAGCTCCTCCGGGGTGGTGGTCTCAGATACCCAACGTGTCGTAGCACTGATCGGCGTGGAGAACATCGTTGTGGTAGACACTGAGGATGCACTCTTGGTGACCACCACCGATCACGCCCAGAACGTGAAGCAAGCGGTGGAGGCGCTGAAGGAGAAGGGAGATTCTGATGTCCTCTGAGCCCGAGGCCGAGGTCGCCGATGTCACCGCGCGGGTAGACGCCGAGGTGGACCGCGCCACCGCCCCTGAGGCCACTGCCGCGGAGATCATCGCCGAGCTGGAGGAGGCTCTGATTGCCTTCCGGCGTGACATCCACGGCCATCCGGAACTCTCATGGCAGGAGGAGCGCACCACCTGGCAGATCGCTGCCAAGCTGCGTGAGGCCGGCCTGGACCCGGTGCTGCTGCCGGAGACCACCGGCTGCTATGTGGATGTGGGTCCGGCTGATGCCCCCATCGCAGCAGCGTTCCGCGGGGACATCGATGCCCTGCCGATCATTGAGACCACCGGCCTGGATTACGCCTCCGCCAACGAGGGGGTGGCCCACTCCTGCGGGCATGACATCCACACCACCGTGATGCTCGGACTGGCTTGGACCCTCCAGCACATGCACACCCAGCGGGTCGCACAGAACGACGACGCCGGCCTGGGGTCCCGGGTGCGGATCATCTTCCAGCCCGCCGAGGAGCAGTTCCCCGGCGGCGCCCAGGAAGTGGTCAAGCAGGGCGTGCTGGAGGGCGTACCGCGGATCTTCGCCCTGCACTGCGACCCTAAACTGACCGTAGGGGCCATTGGGACCCGGATCGGGCCGATCACCTCAGCCTCCGACCTGGTGCGGGTTGAGGTCACCGGCCGCGGTGGGCACACCTCTCGGCCGCATCTGACCGAGGATGTGGTGGGTGCCCTGGGGCATATTGCCACGATCGTCCCGACCGTACTGGCCCGGCGGATCGATGCCCGCAGCGGTGTCTCCCTGGTGTGGGGCCATATCCATGCCGGCAACGCCGCCAATGCGATTCCCTCCGAGGGCACTCTGCACGGGACTATGCGCATCCTGGACGCCGATGCCTGGAAGGAGGCCGGCGGAGTGCTTGCCCCCATCGTGCAGCAGGCCGCAGCCGCCTACGGAGTGGATGTGAATCTCGACCATATGCGCGGGGTGCCCCCGGTGGTCAATGACGAAGGCTGCACCGGCATCGTGGACCGGGCCGCCAAACGCGCCCTGGGCGAGAACTCTCTGACCCTGGCAGAGCAGTCCATGGGTGGCGAAGACTTCGGCTGGATGACCCAAGAGGTCCCCGGCTCCATGTTCCGGCTGGGCACCAAGACCCCGGGCGGAGAGTCCTACGACCTGCACCGCGGTGACTACATCCCCGATGAGCGGGCCATCGCCGTGGGGGTGAAGGTCATGGTCGCTGTGGCCCGGGCCTGTATTGCGGCTCAGTAGACTGAGGCTTATGCCAGAGGTTGATTTCGCGGCCCTGACCCAGGCCGCCCGCTCAGCGGCCGAGCAGGCCTATGCCCCCTATTCCGCCTATCCGGTGGGAGCCGCCGCCCTGACCGAGGACGGCCGGCTGGTCACCGGCTGCAATGTGGAGAACGCCAGCTACGGACTGGGCCAGTGCGCCGAGAACACCCTGATCGGCCAGCTCCACATAACCGGCGGCGGAAGCATCGCCGCGTTCACCTGTGTCAACGCCAAGGGAGACACCATCATGCCCTGCGGCCGCTGCCGCCAGCTGCTCCACGAGTTCGCGGCTCCCAGCTTTCAGATCCTCACCCCGCAGGGCATCACCGGCATGGCAGGCATCCTTCCCCAGGCCTTCGGTCCCCAGGACCTTGCCGAGGTGGTCTGAGTGACCAGCTCCCACGACGCCGTCGACCTCATCCGCTCCAAGCGCGACGGAGGCACCCTCACCCGGGAGCAGATCGACTGGCTCATCCACGCCTACACCCGCGGTGCGGTGGCAGAGGAGCAGATGAGTGCGATGGCCATGGCCATCCTGCTGCGCGGGATGAGCCGGGAGGAGATCGCCCAGTGGACCGCAGCGATGATCAGTACCGGCGAACGGATGGACTTCAGCCCCCTGACCCGTGCCGACGGCACCCGGCGGCTCACCGCCGACAAGCACTCCACCGGAGGAGTGGGGGATAAGATCACCCTGCCGCTGGCCCCTCTGGTGGCCAGCTACGGGGTTCCGGTGCCCCAGCTCTCCGGCCGCGGACTGGGCCACACCGGAGGCACCCTGGACAAGCTCGAGGCCATCCCCGGTTGGCGTGCCCAGCTGTCCAACCAGGAGATCCTGGACCAGCTGGACGCCGTGGGCGCGGTGATCTGCGCCGCTGGCGCCGGGCTCGCCCCGGCAGACAAGAAGCTCTATGCGCTGCGTGATGTCACCGGCACCGTGGAGTCCATCCCGCTGATCGCCAGCTCGATCATGTCCAAGAAGATCGCTGAGGGCACCGACGCCCTGGTCCTGGACGTCAAAGTCGGCACCGGAGCGTTCATGAAGACCTACGACGACGCCGCCGAGCTGGCTCGCACCATGGTCGCCCTGGGCACCGACGCCGGGGTGCGCACCACTGCCCTGCTCACCGAGATGTCCACCCCGCTGGGGCTGACCGCCGGAAACGCCGTGGAGGTGGAGGAGTCGCTGGAGGTGCTGGCCGGAGGCGGGCCGGGCGACGTCGTCGATCTCACCGTGGCACTGGCCGCCGAGATGCTTACCGGCGTGGGCCTCACCGGTGTTGACCCCGCGGAGAACCTGCGCAACGGCAAGGCCATGGACTCCTGGCGGGTAATGATCGCCGCCCAGGGCGGGGACTCCGAGGCCCCGCTGGCGCAGCCCAAGCACACTCACACCATCACCGCAGAAGCCTCCGGGACGCTCACCCGGCTGGACGCCTATGCCGTGGGCATCGCCGCCTGGCGGCTGGGCGCCGGACGGGCCCGGAAGGAGGATCCGGTCCAGGCCGCCGCGGGAGTCAGATTGCACGCCAAACCGGGAGACACGGTGACCGCAGGGGCTCCGCTGATCACTCTGTGCACCGATGAGCCCGAGCGCATCGCCCGGGCCGAGGAAGCGCTCGTAGGAGCCTGGGCGATTGGTGATGAGGCCGTGGTGCCAGAGCCGCTGATCAAGACCCGGATCGATCATCAGGACTGTGTTGGCCCCAGCGGCGGTGACAGGCCCCTGACCTCTGGGCCCCGCGCGGATACGGATCAGCGGGGTGCGCCAGGTCACCGAACCCCGCTCACCACCCGGCCGGATTCAGCCGATCTTCGCGCCTGAAGGACGGGTTGGTGATCTACAGTGCCTGAGTTCTTCAGTTCGCTTGACGAATTGGTGCTGGAGGCTGCCTCCGGCTGGTGGACCCTGCTGGGGCTCTTCGGCTTCGTCACCGTCAACGGGTTCTTCCCGCCGCTGCCCTCTGATTCGCTGATCATCGCCCTGGGCTCGGTGCAGGACGAGCCCGGCACTCCCTGGTGGCCCTGGGTGATCCTCACCGCCGGTACGGCTGCGCTGCTGGGAGACTTCATCGCCTACCGGTTCGGCCGAGCCATCGGCACCGAACGCTTCGGCTGGATGCGCCGGCCGGCCATGCAGCGCACCCTGACCTGGGCCCGCCACGGACTGGACCGCCGCGGGGTGCTGGTGATCTTCGTGGGCCGCTTCGTCCCCGGCGCCCGGGTGGGTATCAACTTCGTGGCCGGCTCCACCGGTTATTCGCTGCGCCGGTTCCTGCTCATTGATGCTGCCGCATCCATGCTCTGGGCCAGCTGGCTGCTCGGACTGGGGATGGCCGGGGAAGCGATCTTCGGGAACATGCTGCTGGCCATGGCGGTCGGCATCGGGGTGGCGATCCTGGTGGGTCTGGGCTGCGAGCGGCTGTTCAACCTGCTCACCCGCTGGTTGGACAGCCGAGGGGTGCACCTGGACCCGGAGGGCTACCAGGACATCGGCGAGGTGCCGGTGGAACCGCCCATCCACCTGCGTCGCCGCCGCCGAGACAAAGATGACGATGCAGGCTCCCGGCCGCAGGCATAGCACGTAGGCTAGGTGCCATGAGCACCTACGAGGGTTTTGAAGCCCAGCTGCGCGAACTGCCCAAAGTTTCCCTGCATGATCACCTGGACGGCTCACTGCGTCCGATTACCCTCATTGAACTGGCCGCTGAGATCGGCCACGAACTGCCCAGCAGCGATCCCGAGCAGCTGCAGGAGATCTTCCGCACCAACGCCAACTCCGGGGATTTGGTGAAGTACCTGGAGGCCTTCGCGCACACCACTGCGGTGATGCAGAGCGAGGCGAACCTGCGCCGCGTGGCCCGGGAGTATGTGGAGGATCTAGCCGCCGACGGGATCGTCTACGCCGAGGTCCGCTGGGCCCCCGAGCAGCATGTGGCGGGCGGGCTGAGCCTGGATGAGGCCGTGGAAGCTGTCCAGGCCGGCCTGGAAGAGGGCACTGAGGCCGTGGCGGCAGCCGACGGCGCCATCGCAGTCGGCCAGCTGGTCTCCGCGATGCGGCAGAACGACAAGGCCGCCGAGATCGTGGAGCTGGCCCTGCGGCACCGGGAGCATGGCGTAGTCGGCTTCGACATCGCCGGGCCAGAGGCCGGGTTCCCGCCCTCCAAATTCGTCTCCAGCTTCACCCGCCTAGCCGAGCAGATGCTGCCGGCCACTGTGCATGCCGGTGAGGCCGATGGCATCGAATCAGTCCGCGACGCCCTGGTCCATGGCCGGGCCCAGCGGCTGGGCCACGGCATCCGGGTGGCTGAGGACATCACCGTGACCACCGGCCCGGAGTCCCGCTCCAAAACCGGGGACGGGGGAGAGAATCTGGTGGAGGTCCAGCTGGGCCCGGTGGCCCGCTGGGTGCGCGACCGGCAGATCCACCTGGAGGCCTCCCCGACCTCCAACCTGCAGACCGGCGCGGTGACCGCACTGACCGGAAATGCTGACAGTGGTATGGACCAGCACCCCTTCGACATGCTCTACCAGCTCGGTTTCAACATTGGGGTCAACACCGATAACCGACTGGTCTCCGGGGTGACCCTCAGCGGGGAGCTGGCCGCATTGGCGGAGGCCTTCGACTACAGCCTGGCTGAGCTGGCCGACTTCCAGGTCAACGCCATCGAGGCCAGTTTCCTGGACTACGAAGACCGCCAGGCGCTCACCGCCGCCGTGCTGGAAGCGTGGAATGACTGAGGAGTCCTCCCAGCAGCCCCTGCCGAATATGCACCGGCTGGTCACCGTCATCGCCCAGCTGCGCGAGCACTGCCCGTGGACGGCCCAGCTCACCCATGAGTCGCTGACCCCCTACCTCATTGAGGAGGCCCAGGAGGTCGCTGAGGAGATCGGTGCCGGCATCACCGGGGAGCCGCTGCGCAAGGAACTGGGCGACATCCTGCTGCAGGTGGTGCTGCACGCCGCCATCGCCGCCGAGCGTGACCAGTTCGACCTCGACGGGGTGGCCGAGGCGATCACCGCCAAGCTCATCCGCCGCAACCCCCATGTATTCGAGCCCGACGGGACCCTGAACCCCAAGCCGGCCACCGTGGAGGAGATCGATGCCGCCTGGAACCGGATCAAAGCAGAGGAAAAAGCTGAACTGGACTAGGCTGGAGGCGAGTCAATGGTGACCGATGTCCCATCATCCCCTCCCAAGCAAGGAGCATCACCCATGTCCCTGATCGCCAGCGTTTTCGGCCGCGAAATCCTCGACTCCCGCGGAAACCCGACCGTAGAGGTCGACGTCCTGCTCGACGACGGCAGTCTCGGCCAGGCCGCCGTGCCCTCCGGGGCCTCCACCGGCGCCTTCGAGGCGGTGGAGCGCCGCGACGGCGACAAGTCCCGCTACCTGGGCAAGGGCGTGAGCGAGGCGGTCAAGGCCGTCAACGAGATCATCGCCCCCGCCCTGGAGGGCCTGGACGCCACCGAGCAGCGCGTCATCGACCAGGTGCTGCTGGATCTCGACGGCACCGAGAACAAGGGCTCCCTGGGTGCCAACGCCATCCTAGGTGTCTCCCTGGCCGTGGCCAAGGCCGCAGCTGATGCCTCCGACCTGCCGCTGTACAAGTACCTCGGAGGCCCCAACGCCCACCTGCTGCCGGTGCCGATGATGAACATCCTCAACGGCGGCAGCCACGCCGACTCCAATGTGGACATCCAGGAGTTCATGATCGCGCCCATCGGTGCTGCCACCTTCTCCGAGGCGCTGCGTGCCGGGGTGGAGGTCTACCACGCGCTGAAGGCCCTGCTGAAGGAGAAGGGGCTCTCCACTGGGCTCGGCGATGAGGGCGGCTTCGCCCCTGACCTGCCGTCCAACCGGGCCGCCCTGGACCTGATCTCCGAAGCCATCACCCGCGCCGGCTACACCCCCGGCCAGGACGTGGCCCTGGCCCTGGACGTGGCCGCCACCGAGTTCTACTCCGATGGGGCCTACACCTTCGAGGGCGAGTCCCGCACCCCTGAGCAGATGAGTGACTACTACAAGGAGCTGGTGGAGGCCTACCCGCTGGTCTCCATCGAGGACCCCCTGGACGAGGACGACTGGGCCGGCTGGAAGACCCTCACCGAAGCCATCGGCAGCCAGGTTCAGCTGGTAGGTGACGACCTGTTCGTCACCAACCCCGACCGGCTGGCCAAGGGCATCGAGGCCGACACCGCCAACTCCCTGCTGGTCAAGGTCAATCAGATCGGCTCGCTCACCGAGACCCTGGACGCCATCAGCCTCGCCCAGCGCAGCCGGTACACCACCATGATCAGCCACCGATCGGGTGAGACTGAGGACGTCACCATCGCCGACATCTCCGTGGCGGTCAACGCCGGCCAGATCAAAACCGGCGCCCCGGCACGCTCCGAGCGCGTGGCCAAGTACAACCAGCTGCTGCGTATCGAGGAGGAGCTCGGCGACGCCGCCCGCTACGCCGGGAAGAACGCCTTCCCTCGTTTCTGAGCGGTTCCGTGCGGGCGATCTGCCGCGCTCCGGTCGGTCGCGGTACCTTACCGATTCCCTCCCGTCCCTTGCATCTCATCCCGCACAGAACCGCCTTGGGCTGACCGTGCCTCCCAGCGACCGTCCCGAGGGGAAGTTTTCGACATTTGGCGTGTCCTGGGGCTCGCTTATACTGCCCCGCCACTAGGGTGAGGTTCTGTAACTGAACGCTTCCCATCAGTGGTGTGCTCGGCGGTCCGGCGCTTATCACCGGACCGCCGGGGCATACCTAGCTAAGGCGGTGATGAGCCTGTGGCGCGACATGCCCGCACCTCCGTCTCCGCTGCCGAGTCTGAAGAGCCCCCCGCCCGGCAGCGCCGTGCCCTAGCGCGCGCGGAGAAGGCCGAACACCGCCGGTTGGCCGAACGTGAGCAGGTCTCCGGGCAGATCCGCACCCCTGACGAGATCACCGCACGTCGCGCTCGCCGAGCGGATAAGCCGCAGAAGCACGCCCAAAGGCCATCCCGCAAAACCCCCGTATCAGCCCGCACCCTGGTCCCGGAGCGCACCTTCTCCGGACGGATGATCGTACTGACCATCGTCACCCTGGTGGTGATCTCCTTTCTGGTGCCCACCGTGCGTACCTATCTGCAGCAGCGTGCCGAACTGGCCGCCCTCCAGGAACAGATCGTCGCCGAGGAACAGCTGCAGGACCAGCTGTACTCCGAGCTGGCCCGCTGGGATGACCCGCAGTTCGTCCAGCAGCAGGCCCGCGAGAGGATCAACCTGGTGCTGCCCGGTGAGCGTAGATACCACGTCATTGGTGACCTCACCGAAGCAGAGGTGGCGACTGACTCTGCTGAGGAGGCCAGCGAGGACACCGACTGGACTGAGCAGCTCTGGGAGTCCGTGGTCGAATCTGCTGACCAGTAGACTTACCTGCTGTGAACCGCGCCCCTGCCGCCGACCCGTCGATCCCCACAAGTGAGGACCTCGAGACGCTCAGCCTGCAGCTGGGCCGTCCGGTGCGCGATGTGGTGGAGATTCCCGCCCGCTGCCGTTGTGGCAGTCCCTTGGTGGCCGCCACAGCACCGCGACTGTCCAACGGCATCCCGTTCCCCACCACCTTCTACCTCACTCATCCCACTCTCACAGCCGCTGCTTCCCGGCTCGAGGCAGCTGGGGTGATGGCTGAGATGACCCAGCGGCTGAAGGACGACGACGCCCTGGCCGGCCAGTACCGGCAGGCTCACCAGCACTATCTGGCGGAGCGGGAGCGGATCCGCGGCAAGGCGGGGCTGGACCCGGTGTGGGAGATCGAAGGAATCAGTGCCGGGGGGATGCCTGAGCGGGTCAAATGCCTCCATGTGCTGGCCGCGCACGCCCTGGCCGCCGGCCCGGGCGTCAACCCCCTGGGGGATGAGACCCTGGAGCGGATCAGTTCTGAGTGGACCCCGCAGACCTGCACATGTGAGACGGCCTGGGACCACAGCGCCGAGATCCCCACCGAGGACCTCTCCCGCCATGTGCGCCACCTCCAGGAGAGAGAAGAAATCCCATGAGTGAGCCAGCCCAGGCCCCACAACGTGTGGCCGCCATTGATTGCGGCACCAACTCCATCCGCCTGCTCATCGCCGAGGTGGACCTGCCTGGCAGCGGGTCGGTCACCGATGTGGTGCGCCGAATGACCGTAGTACGGCTGGGTGAAGGGGTGGATAAGACCGGGGAGTTCTCCGCCCAGGCGCTTCAGCGCACCTTCGCCGCAGTGGAGGACTATGCCGAACTGATCCGCCGCCACCAGGTGCAGGCGGTACGGTTCGTGGCCACCTCGGCCTCCCGAGATGTGAGCAACCGCGAGGCGTTCATCGCAGGTGTCAAGGACCGGCTGGGCGTGGAGCCTGAGGTCATCCGCGGCTCCGAGGAGGCCGGACTCTCCTTTGCCGGTGCAGCCAGCGTGCTGAACTGGGACGAGGAGCGCAAGGTGCTGGTGGTGGATCTTGGCGGCGGTTCCACCGAGTTCGTGTTGGGTACCTCCGCCGGAGCTGAGCACGCCATCTCCACCGATATGGGCTGTGTACGGTTCACCGAGCGGCATATGCGCTCAGACCCGCCCGCGGAGACCGAATGCTCCATGGCTGTTTTCGAGACCCTCAGCTTCTTAGAGGACGTGGCCCAGGTGATGCCGCTGCATGAGACTGAGGCAGTGGTGGGGGTGGCCGGCACGGTCACCACGGTCACCGCCCATGCTCTGAAGCTTGAGGACTACGACGCCGAGACCATCAACGGCACCGAGCTCCTGCTGGACACCGTGCACCAATCGGTGGACCAACTGGTGCACAGCACCCGCACCCAGCGAACCACTATGCCGTTCATGCATCCGGGTCGGGTAGACGTGATCGGCGCCGGCGCACTGATCTGGGGAACCATTCTGGACTACATCAATAAAATCACCGACAACCGAGTGACCACCGCAATCGCCTCGGAGCACGACATCCTTGACGGGCTTGCCATGTCAGTGGCCCAAACACAGTTGGAGAATACGGGGGCAGAGAAATGAGCAGACGGCGTTCGCACCTTCGGTGCTCATTCCCTCAATCGCCTGCTCACATTGGGGGCAACCCTCAGTCGCCTCAGAAATTGCGCCGCAAGCGCCGCATTTCATTCGGCTCAGTAGGGTCTCGGAAGACTCCGCGTGAGCACGAGTCTTCGCTCGGCTCCATCGGTCGCCGTCTCCCTGCTGTTGGTCTCGCGGCGGCTTTGGTCCTCTCGCCGCTGATGGCCGCACCCGCCCATGCTGTGGAGGTGCGCGAGCACCAGTACTGGCTGGAGGACTACGGGGTCACCGAGGCCTGGGAGACCACCCGCGGTGAGGGCGTGACCATCGCGGTCCTCGACACCGGAGTGGACAGCTCCCACCCGGGGTTCAACGGGGCGATGACCGGGGGAACTGATGTCTCCGGCGGCGGTGACGGATCCGGGGGGCCGGTGGAGCAGACCAGCACCGAGCACGGCACTCTGGTCGCCTCACTGGCGGTGGGCCGGGGTGAGGAGTTCCCTGCCCCGGAGGTGATCGAGCCGGAGAGCTTTGACGATATGTCCCAGGAGGAATGGGATGAATGGTTCGACGAGTTCATGGCCGACCTGGAGGAGATGTACGGGGAGGACTGGGAAGAGGTCATCGACGAGGACCTGCTCGACGAGTTCTACGAGGAGCGCACCTTCCCCGGCATGGAGGATGAGCTCGAGATCGAGGAGCCGGAGGAGCCCGAAGCCCCCGATGTGCCCTGGAACGAACGCCCGGTGGGTGTGGTCGGTGTGGCTCCGGAGGCCACCATCATCTCCGCCTCACTGGTGCTGGAGGACCCCAACCCCCACGGGCCAGGCACCGAGGAGCAGATTGCCCAGGCCGTGGTCTGGGCGGTGGACAACGGGGCAGACATCATCAATATGTCCATCGGCTCCGGGGTCCAGGACTGGCCGGAGAGCTGGGACGAGGCCTTCATGCACGCCGAGGAGAACGATGTGCTGGTGATCGCTGCCGCAGGCAACCGCGCGGCAGGGCACTGGTCGGTCGGGGCCCCGGCCACCATCCCCGGGGTACTGACTGTGGCCGGGGTGGATGAGAACCGCAACATCAGTGAGGACTCCTCCTCACAAGGCATCGCGGTGGATATCGCTGCCGCCTCCGAACCACTGGTCGGGGCGGTGCCGGAGGAGGGGTATGCCACCTGGACCGGCACCTCCGGCGCCACCCCCATCGTGGCCGGGGCCGCCGCACTGGTGATGGCCGCACACCCCGAGCTCTCCGCCTCGGAGGTCAAGCACCGGCTGCTGACCTCGGCAGACTCCGAGGGGGCTGAAGGGATCGACCCCGAATACGGCTACGGTGTGCTCAACGTGGGCGAAGCCGTCAACGGCGATGTTCCGGAGTTCAACGCAGACGACTATGACACCCTGGCTGACTGGATCAGGGTGCACCGCCGCGCCGAGGGCGGCGAGAACGGCAATGGTGCCGATATCCCTGAGGACTCCGAGGTGATCGCTGGGCCCGAAGGTGAGCCCCGCGAGCTGCCCAGGGCCGCTGAGGTCCGCTCCGTGCAGGACTGGGCCGGGCCGGTGACCCTGGCAGCCGGCGGCATGGTGGTGGTCATCCTGATGACACTGGCCGCAATTCATCTGATCTCCCGACGCAGTCAGTCCTGACCCGAACCCCTATAGGATGGAGCCCATGGCACTCAAGCTCTCAGAGAAACCCCGTGTTCTGATCGTCGGCGGCGGCTACGTCGGCCTCATTGTGGCCCAGCAGCTGCAGAAGAAGGTCAAGGCCACCGGTGGTGTGGTCACCCTGGTGGACCCACTGCCCTATATGACCTACCAGCCTTTCCTCCCCGAGGTGGTCGGCGGGCACATCGAGGCCCGCCACGCGGTGGTCCCGCACCGGCGCCACCTGAAGGACACCGAAGTGATCACCGGCAAGGTGACCTCGGTGGATCACGAGGCCAAGACCGCCGTGGTGGGACTCGACGAGGGCGAATCGGTGGAGATCCCCTACCAGGACATCGTGATGGCAGCCGGGGCCACCACCCGCACCTTCCCCATCGAGGGCCTGGCCGAGAACGGCATCGGTCTGAAGACCATCGAAGAGGCACTCGGGCTGCGCAACCACATCCTGGAGCGGCTGGAGACCGCCTCGGCGCTTACTGATGAGGCGGCCAAACGCCGTGCGCTGACCTTCACTGTGGTCGGCGGCGGATTCGCCGGCATCGAGTGCATCGCCGAGATGGAAGACATCATTCGCGCCTCGGTCAGTCAGAACCCCCGGCTGAGCCAGTCCGATGTGCGCATCGTGCTGGTGGAGGCTATGGGCCGGATCATGCCGGAGGTCTCCGAGGACCAGGCGGTGGGTGTGGTGGAGCATCTGCGCGCCCGAGGCATCGAGGTGCTGTTGAACACCTCGCTCAGCTCAGCAGTGGACGGCGAGCTGACCCTGATCTCCATGGCGGATAAGTCCGAGGTGGATAAGTTCGGCACCGACACCCTGGTGTGGACCGCCGGTGTGGCTGCCAACGCAGTGGCCCGCAGCTCGTCCTTCCCGGTGGACGAACGCGGCCGGATCACCGGCTCAGCCACTCTGCAGATCCTCAACGAGGAGGGCGACGTCGTCGAGGGCGCCTGGACCGCGGGGGATATCTCCGCCATCCCGGACCTCACCGGTGCAGGCCCCGGCGGGTTCTGCGTGCCTAACGCCCAGCACGCTTCCCGACAGGCCAAGGTGCTGGCCAAGAACCTCTTCGCCGTGCGCTACGGCACCGGAGAGGTGGCTGAGTACAAGCACGAGTCGCTGGGTGCAGTGGCCGGGTTGGGCCTCTACAAAGGCGTGGGCAATCCGATGGGCGTCAAACTCAAGGGTTGTCTGGCCTGGGCCGCACACCGCGGCTACCACGGAATGGCCATCCCCACCATCGAGCGCAAGGCTCGGGTGGTCGGCGGATGGGTCAACGAGCTGGTCTTCGGCCGCGACGTCACTCCGCTGCGCGATCTGGAGAACCCCACCAAGGCGTTCTTCGAGGCCGCCGGCGGCGGCAAGAAGAAAGCAAAGAAATAGGCAAGTTTCGGCGGTTCTGAGTGGGGTAGCTGCCAAGCGAGCTGAGGGAAGCGGCCATCGTGGGCCAGCGACCGAGGTGAGCGCAGACAGATGCCCGCACAGGGCCGTCAACCCCCTGTAGCCCAATCGGCAGAGGCAGTCGACTTAAAATCGATACAGTGTGGGTTCGAGTCCCACCAGGGGGACCGTTCACTTCCGGCGGCGGGCGTACGCCGTATGTGAGGCTCAGGGGGCATCACCAGCTTCCTGTGCAGCGTCGTCGACCTTATGAGGCGAGGCAGCGGCCTCTGTAGTCGGGTAATCTGTGCCGTTACTGTCGTCTGCCGGCCCGCCGCAGCCGGTCGCCGGGAGACTGAGCGCGTCCGCTCCCGTAGTCATGCTGTATCGAGTTACTACCGGAGGCCCTCCTCATCCGTGCTGCCGCAGAGTCATCCCGGCAGATCGTGGTTCCAGTCTGGGCCGGGCCATGTAAAGCCCCCGTAGAGCAGGGCCAACCCGGTGTGAACGCGCCCGTATGCTGGAGGGATGGCACTGACGGCGGCGGAGATCGTGGAGACTGCCCATCAGTTGGTGGGGGACTACGGGCTCCAGGATGTCTCCATGCGCCGGGTGGCCAAAGAGCTCGACGTGGCACCTGGTGCCCTGTACTACCACGTACCCAGTAAGCAGGAGCTGCTGCACCGGGTGGCGCACCGTATGCTGGAGCCCCTCCGCGAGGCCCAAGCCGCACCCATGGTCCTGATGCACCGGCTCCGCGAGGCCGTGCTGCCCGTCCGTGACGGCGCGGACCTTGTGCTGATCGCCTATGCCTTGGATCCACAGCTGCCCCCAGTTCAGGCACTCCAGTCGGCGCTGGCGAGCACCGGGTACGACGCCGCCGCAGCCCAGGCGACTGCCGGACAGCTCATGCGCTATGCTCTGGGCGCCTTGGCGGTGGAGCAGAACGCCCAGCTCTTCGGCACAGCGGGGGAGAATGCTGAGGAGCTCTACGCTGCCGGGCTGCGCAAACTGCTTGGCTGCGAGCTGAGCAGCACCTCACAACTTTACCCACCAGGTGTTTCATTCAAGCCCAAATAATGCCGCCGAGATGAAACAAGTGCTGGGTAAACCTGGGGCAGCCTGCCCTCAGTAGTAGTTTGAACAGTGTTCAAAAAGTATTAGGCTTGAGGATATTCCACAGTTGGCCTATGAGAGGACTTTGAGCCATGATGCAGCCGCAGAGCGCTGACACTGTGATCTCCGCAGCCGAGAGCAAGCACCCGCAGCGCCGCACCCGTGGCGGAAACTCCGCTCAGGACATCGCGCTGATCGGAGTCTTCGCTGCACTGATCGCCGTGCTCGCCTTCGCCCCGCCCATCCCGGTGGGCAGCTTCGGGGTGCCGATCACTCTGCAGACCATGGGCGTGGCGCTGACAGGCTTGGCGCTGGGTCCCTGGCGCGGGCTGGCCGCCGCAGGGCTCTATGTGGTGCTGGGACTTCTGGGGCTGCCGATCTTCGCCGGATTCGCCGGCGGCTTCGGAGTGCTCGCCGGCCCTTCGGCGGGCTATCTTCTGGCTTTCCCGATCACCGCACTGGTCACCGGATTCATCGCTCGGGTCGTAGTGCGCCGGGCGGCGCCGCGCTGGTGGGTGCCGCTGCTGTTCGTTGCCGCGATCGGAGGCAGCATCCTCGTCACCCATCCTGCCGGAATCCTCGGGATGAGCCTCAATCTGCAGGTCAGCCTGCAGGAGGCCTTCTTCATGGACATCGTCTTCTGGCCTGGCGATGTGGTGAAGTCTCTCACCGCTGCCGCAGCCGCTGCCCTGGTCCATCGGGCCGCACCCTGGATCCTGGTGCGGTAGGTGAGCTCAGCCGCCGGTATAGAGTCTTCTGCCGTGACAGAGTCCCCGCAGACCATCAGCTTCCGGGACGTCCGCGTCCTGGCAGCCGGCCGGCTGCTGCTGGAGGTCCCGCAGCTGGATCTCAGTGAGCAGCGGATCAGCGTGATCGGCCCCAACGGAGGCGGAAAATCCACCCTGCTGCAGCTAGTCAACGGCCTGGTCGAACCCACCGAGGGTTACGTCACCACTGATGGGCTGGACACCGTGGAGCACGGGCGGCAGGTCCGCCAGCGCGCCGGATTCGTCTTCTCCAACCCGGCCGCTCAGCTGGTGATGCCCACCCCGCTGGAGGATGTGGAGCTCTCCCTGCGCCGCAGCATCGGTCACGCTGACCAGCGCCGTCGTATCGCCCAGGACTGCCTGGTCGGACTGGGCATTGCTGATCTGGCCGCTCGCAGCTCCCAGGAGCTCTCCTCCGGTCAGCAGCAGCTGGTGGCCCTGGCCACCGTGCTGGTGTTCAAGCCCCAGATCCTGCTGCTGGACGAACCCACCACTCTGCTTGATCTGGCCAATGCAGCACGGTTCACCAGCATGGTCAGCAGACTCGAGGACGCCCACGGCATTTGCACCATCACCGCCACCCACGACCTGGAGCTGGCCGCTGGTGCCGAACGCACCCTGCTGGTCGAGGACGGCAGAATCGCGGCAGACGGAGAGCCGGAGCAGATCATCACCGCCTACCGCAGTCGCAGCACAGCATGAGAGTACGACGCCGTCCACGGCGACTCCGTGCCAGGGAGCAGGTGCTGGGTCGCCGCGCCCCGGGAAGCGGGCTCCTGCACCGCAGCCCGGCAGGACTGAAGGTCGCTGCTCTTGCCGTCTTCACTGCAGTGATTCTGGTGGTCCGGGAACCAGTGGTGAGTGCCGGCGGCGTCGTTCTGGTTCTGCTCACTGCCCTGGCAGTCCAGGTGCCGCTGCGGATGCTGCTTGCGCTGCTGCGCCGGCTCTGGCTCCTGCTGCTGGTGCTGATCGTCCTGCAGATGCTGCTCAACGACCCGCTTACCGCGGTTGAGGTGCTCAGCCGAATCCTGGCCGCCCTGCTGGCTGCCCAGCTGCTGATTCTCACCACCGAGCCGGTAGAACTGGTCGGAGTGCTTCGGGTGCTGCTGACCCCGCTGAAGATCTTCGGTGTTCGTCCCGGCAGGGCAGCACTGGCAGCCTTGATCATGCTGCGCTCCATCCCCTTCCTGGCCGACCAGTTCCACCAGGCCGGGCAGCAGGCCGCCGCCCGTGGGCTGGAGCGCAGTCTGCGGGCGCGCACCGTACCGCTGCTGTTGGGTGCGGTGGAGCGGGCCAGGGATACCGGACGCGCGCTGAGCGCCCGCGGAATCGACCAGGTCTGAATTCCGTTAGACTAGGTGCAAGCTACGGATTCGCCGTCACTGACGAACCCACAGAAAGAGAGCGGAACCCATATGGCCATGCAATTCGGCAACTCGTCCAACCCGGTCTTCCGGTCCGGGGCTATGCCTGACCAGTTCAACGCGGATAAGCGCCGCCGGTTCTACATGGACTCCAACGCCGGCACCGTGCGTGAAGAGACCCAGCAGACCTACGCCCAGCAGCACGGAGTGCCCGGTCCCGACCAGCTCCAGCAGCAGTACAACATGCCTGCTCACGCTGGCCTCGAGGGCACCCCGATGACCTACGACGACGTCATCCGCAAGACGGTGACTTCCTTCGCCGTGGTGCTCCTGGGTGCCGGTGCAGCTGTCACCCTGGCCACCATGATGCCCGGTGTGGTGATGGGACTGGCCATCGTCGCCGTGCTGGCCGGCCTGGTGCTCGGGCTGGTCAACGCTTTCAAGCGTGAGCCCAACCCCGGTCTGATCCTGGCCTACTCCGCCACCCAGGGCTTCTTCCTGGGTGCGATCACCTGGGTGCTGGAGCTGCAGTTCCCCGGCATCGCCTTCCAGGCTGTGGCCGCCACGCTGATCGTCTTCGGCTGCGTGCTGGTGGCCTTCAAATCCGGCAAGATCCGCGCCACTCCCAAGCTGAACAAGATGTTCATGATCGCTCTGGGCGCCTACCTGATCTTCGCACTGTTCAACTTCGGGCTGATGCTCTTCGGCGGCACCAGCTCCATGTTCGGTCTGCGCACCGAGTTTAGCCCCTGGATCGGCATCGCCATCGGCGCCTTCGCCATCCTGCTGGCTACCTACTCCCTGGTGCTTGACTTCACCAACATCGACGAGGGCGTCAAGGCAGGTGTGGAGCAGAAGTTCGGCTGGGCAGCAGCCTTCGGCCTGACTGTTTCCCTGGTCTGGCTCTACATCGAGATCCTCCGCATTATCGCGATTGTCCGCTCTATGGCGGATTGATCCTTTCTGCGCAAAGAAGCGGTCCGCCGGTCTCCGGCGGACCGCTTCTGACGTATTTGCTGCCTCAACCGTGACAAGATAGGGCCTATGAGCACTGGTTCTGCGCCGGAGAGCACCGGCGAATCCACTACCACCTACGCTGCCGCCCAGCCGCCTGCCGAGGAGTCCGTTCCTCCAGTCAGCGAGGGCGCCCTGGCTCCCTCCAAAGAGGCCGACGAACAGCGTATGCGCGAGGACATCCCCTGGGGAGTGCGGATCGCGGCCGAATGGTCATGGCGGATCATCATCATCCTCATCGCAGCCGGTGTAGCCATCTGGCTGCTCGGCCATGTGATGCTGCTGCTGATCCCGCTGCTGATCGCCGGGCTGCTCTCCACTCTGCTGAAGCCGCTGCACAATGTCTTCGTCAAGATCAAATTCCCGCGGATCCTGGCGGCCATGACCACCATTGTGGTCTTCCTCGGCGCGGTGACGGCCATCCTGGTCCAGGTCGGCAATGTGATCGTCGAAGGCTTCGCCGAAATGGCTGAGCAGATTGAGACCGGTATCTACGAGCTCATCGACTGGGCCGACCAGACCCTCCAGGACTTCGGCATCGAGGTCTCCGCCGATGAGTTCAACCAGGCCATCGACGAATTGATCGCCTGGGTCCAGGACAACCAGGACACCATCATGTCCTCAGCCGGGGCTTTCGGCTCCGCGGCCACCAACTTCGGCGTAGGTGCCGTGCTGGTGCTGTTCACCTTGATCTTCTTCCTCTCCGACGGGCGGACCATCTGGAACTCCCTGGTGCTCTTCGCCCCCGCCAAGCACCGCCCCGCCATCCACGGCGCCGGCCGCCGCGGCTGGAAGTCAGTGGGCACCTTCATGCGGGTCCAGGTGTTTGTGGCCTTTGTGGACGCCGTCGGCATCTACATCGGCGCGGTGATCCTGGACGTCCCGCTGGCTCTGCCCATCGCAGTGCTGGTGTTCTTCGGCGGATTCATCCCAGTCGTCGGTGCGGTGGTCACCGGCGCAGTCGCTGTGCTGCTGGCCTGGGTGGCCCATGACTTCATCACCGCGTTCTGGATGCTCGCGGTGGTCATCGCCGTCCAGCAGCTGGAGTCCAACGTGCTCCAGCCGATCATCATGGGCAAGGCCGTCAAGCTCCACCCGCTCGCCGTGGTGCTCGCAGTGACCGCAGGCACCACCCTGCTGGGCATCATCGGAGCATTGTTCGCAGTGCCGGTGCTGGCCTTCATCAAACGAGCCATTGAGTACCTGAATAAGGAGGAGTGGCGCGGGGACTCCGAGGCCCTTGAGATGGAGAGCGCACTGAAGGAGGAGGCCCTGCGCCGAGCTGCCCAGCGTGAGATCATCGAGGCCGAGGAGCAGGCCAGCCTGCGCACCCTCAAGGAGCGCATCTTCGACACCATCCCCGGCCTGGATCCGGGTAAGCACGGCTTCGGGCGCAGCAAGAGCACTGATCACGACGACGCCGATGAGCCTGAGCTGGCGGCTGCTCCGGTGCCCGCCGCCGAGGACCGCACAGAATCCGCTGCGAGTCCTGAAGCCCCGGAGCAGGAGGAGCCCCGCAGACGATGACTGATGCTGCCGCCGATGTCCGCCCGGGCCGCCAGCTCAGCGTCCAGCTGGAGGATTTGCGCTCTGCTCGTGAACTGCTCGAAGGGGTGATCGTCGATACTCCGATGGAACACTCCCGGGCGCTGGGCCGGATGCTGGGGGCCACGGTCCATCTCAAAGCCGAGAACCTGCAGCGGGCCGGCTCTTTCAAAGTACGTGGTGCCTATGTGCGCATGGCCCGGCTCACCGAGGAGGAGAAAGCCCGCGGAGTGGTGGCGGCCTCCGCCGGCAATCACGCCCAGGGTGTGGCGCTGGCGGCCAAGAAACTCGGCGTGAAGGCCACTATCTACATGCCCCGGGGTGTGGCGCTGCCCAAGCTGGCTGCTACTCGGGACCACGGCGCTGAGGTGGTGCTGCACGGCTCCAATGTGGATGAGGCCCTGGCTGCGGCCCAGAAATTCTCGGATGAGTCCGGTGCGGTGTTCATCCACCCGTTCAACCACACCGATGTGGTGGCCGGCCAGGGAACCATCGGCCTGGAGATCCTCGAACAGCAGCCCGATGTAGACACGGTGATTATGGGTATCGGCGGCGGTGGCCTGCTGGCCGGCTCAGCTGTGGCGCTCAAGCAGGAGGCCGCCCGACAGGGGCGCGAGATCAAGCTGGTCGGTGTGCAGGCTGAAAACGCCGCCGCCTATCCGCCCTCCTTGGCCGCAGACGCGCTGGTGCCCTTGCAGGTGGTGCGCACCATTGCTGACGGCATCGCCGTGGGCCGGCCCGGTGAGATCCCCTTCGAGATCATCAAAGAGCTGGTCGATGAAGTGGTCACCGTCAGTGAGGATGCCATCGCCAAAGCGCTGATCTTCCTGCTGGAACGCTCCAAGCTGGTGGTCGAGCCGGCCGGAGCGGTGGGTGTGGCCGCTCTGATGGAGGGCAAGCTTGAGACACTGGGCATCCGGCCTGAGAGCGTGGTGGCTGTGCTCTCCGGGGGAAATATCGACCCCATGCTCATGCTCCGGGTGATCCAGCACGGACTTTCGGCTGCCGATCGCTTCCTCACCGTGAAGCTCATGCTTAAGGACCGGCCCGGGGAACTGGCCATCATCTCGCGGATCATCGCCGATACCGACGCCAATGTCATCGGCGTGGATCACTCACGGATCGGCGGGGAGCTCTCCATGGGCGATGTCTCCATCGTGATCAACATGGAGACCAAGGGCACTGAGCACTCCGCCCTGGTGCTCAACTCTCTGCGCGCCGAGGGCTACGAGCCTTTGGTCATGAACTGAGTTTGTCCCGGCGGCTGCGCCGTTCGCGCTGAAGGCGCTGCTTGCTGAGGTGGTCTGCCCAACCGCAGGGCGTTTGGACGGGGTCCTGAGGTCAGGTCAGGGCTCCTGCTTCGCTCCCAGCTGAGTTTTATCCGGTGTATGGCTGTGCGGAGAGGATTTCGACTTCGATCTCACTGCCGTTGGGGGCGGTGTAGCTGACCTTATCGCCTTCCTTGGCGCCGCCGATCGCCTCACCCATGGGGGAGGCATCGGAGTAGACAGCCAGATCGGTGTCCCCGGCGATCTCCCGGTTGCCGAAGATGAACTCCATCTCCCGGCCAGCCACCTTAGCTTTGACCAGCATGCCAGGCTCCACCACCCCGTCGTCGGGGGGAGTACCGCCCACATTGGCGTTTTCCAGCAGGTGTGAGAGATAGGCGATCCGCGCCTCGATCTTGCCCTGCTCCTCCTTGGCGGCGTGGTACCCGCCGTTCTCCTTCAGATCGCCTTCCTCCCGGGCAGAGGCGATCCGGTCAACCACTTCCTGCCGGCCGGGGCCCTTGAGCTGCTCCAGCTCCGCAGAGAGGCGGTCATAGGCCTCCTGTGAGAGCCACTGGCCAGTCTCTTCAGCTTCGGGGGTGTTAGTCGCCACGACAGATTCTCCTAGGGCCTTCTCTAAATACAGACCCCGCCGGGGTATCCCTGGCGGGGTAGTTGCATGTTGAAACATACTAGGCCTGCTGGCCCGGAATCTCAACGGTCCAAGCAGTATTGCGCCCATTGTGAACAGCAGGCAGGTGCCCGGGCAGGCAGTTGAGCAGGCGTCGTCGTCGTACTTTCTAGTCAACCAACCAGCAGGAGTCCACGATCCCGGTGACACCCCGGTACTCGGTGCGCAGCTGAGAGCTGTAGTACTGGCTGCGGTCAGCCTCAGAGCTGCCTTCATGCGGGCCAAGAGTCACAATGCGGGCGCCGACAATCGCATAGGAGTCGTCCAGCACATGCAGCATGCACTGGGCGGTGGCCTCGAAGTCCTTGGTCACCTCGAAGTCCACGCTGGCGCGGGTGTCGGACTCGATCGTGTAGCCCACCTCCTGGTATTCCAGGCGCCCCACGTTCATGCTGATGGTGAACCACACCGTGGTCGCCACAGCCACCGCCAGGGCGCCGATCACCAGCAGTCTCTGCACCGCAGGGGACATCTTGCCCCGGCCAGCGCCGTATCGGGTAGCAAGGTCAGAGGTCCCAGTGTGACCGGTGGAATCGGAGAGGCTCACAAAGCACTATTCTAGGTGTTCATGTCAGAGACCACGCTGCCGCACAACGATGCCGTCTCCGTTCCGGCCGGAGGCTCCCAGCACGATGCCGCCACCGCTGAGCTGGCCCGGCAGGCGCCCCAGGTGCCCGGCCGGGTGCCGGACTCCGCAGGGCTGCGGCTGCTGGCGGTGCACGCCCACCCTGATGACGAGTCCTCCAAGGGGGCGGCGATGATGGCCGCCTATGTGGAGGCCGGCGCCCAGGTCATGGTGGCCACCGCCACCGGGGGCGAGGAGGGCAGCCTGCTGAATCCCGCGGCCGGAGAGATCCAGCAGTGCCACCGGGACCTCCCCGGGGTGCGCCGGGTGGAGATGGCTGAGGCGGCGCAGGCACTGGGTATTGAACATGTGTGGCTGGGGTTCTGTGACTCCGGGCTGCCGGAGGGCGACCCCATGCCCCCGCTGCCGTTCGGGTCCTTCGCCACCCTGCCGCTGGAGCAGGCCACAGCGCCCCTGGTACGGCTGATCCGCAGGCTCCGGCCGCATGTGGTTACCTGCTACGACGAATCCGGCGGTTACCCGCATCCCGACCACATTATGAGCCACCGGATCGCGGTGGAGGCCTACCACGCCGCTGGCGACCTGGAGCGTTACCCGGGCTGCGGTGAGCCTTGGGCACCCCAGAAGCTCTACTACGACCGCGCCTTCAATCCCGGGCGGCTGCGCGCCCTGCACTGGGCGCTGGTGGAGGCTGGCATCGAATCTCCCTATGAGGAGCGGCTGGTTCGTTGGGAGGAGGGCGACCGTCCGGACTGGCTGACTACCCACGAGGTCACCACTCAGGTGCCGGTGGGTGACTATCTGGAGGCCCGCGACGCCGCACTGCGCGCCCACCGCACCCAGGTGGAGCCGGAAGGATTCTTCTTCGCCACCCCCAATGACTTCCTGCGCGAGGTCTGGCCCTATGACGACTTCGTGCTGGTGGACTCCAAGGTTGAGACGGCCTTCCCCGAGTACGATCTCTTCAGCGGGCTGCGCTGAGCTGCGCAGGCACTGGTTCGGTGTTCGGCTCGGTCGCTGGGCTTTCTGGCGCGGCTTCTCTCCCTGCCTGACATGGCCCACACAGACGCAATGCGTTTGAGTGGGACCCAGATATCAGGTGTCGGTCCCCTGCCTCAGAGGGCCCCGCATAGCACCGCGCAAAGCGAGTAGACTGGGTCTGTGGCTCTTTCCTTCGATGCGCTGATCTCCGCCGGCACCCAGTGGTGGCCCGGCGGCGGCGGCGGTGAGACCCCGGACCTGCGCGATGGGCTCACCGAGGAGCAGATCTCTCCCGGCATCGAGGGCTTCCTGTTCACCCTGCTGGTGGTTGTGCTGCTGATCTTTGTGGTCCGGGATATGGCTAAGCGGGCCCGGAAGATGAAGTACCGCAGTCAGGTGGAGGCCGAGCTGGCCGAGGAGGAGCCTGAGTTCCCCGGTGAGATCACCCCGGCGAGCATCTCTGAGGCCCAGCAGCATGCGCGCACTGCCGCGGCCGAAGCCCGTTTCGGCCCGGCTGCTGATCCTGAGACAGCCGTGGACGCCGAGCCCGCCGCTGACCCGCACTCTGCCCAGCAGTCCCGCTCCTAGAAGGGCGCCCTCGTCCCTTCCTGCCTAACGCGCCTTGCCCCGTGGTGCATCCCCGGTCTCAGGCTGCGGCGGACGCCCCTCCTTTCTTCTTGTGCGCTTTCTCAGCAGCCTCCGCTCTCTCGGCGTGCTGGGGCTTTGTCACAGCCCCGCTGCTTCCTGCGCCAGGTGTTGCGGCGGTGCCCGGCTCGCTCCCTCTGACTCCGCCTCTCCCCGGCGTCGTCGTCTCTTTTCCTGACTAGCTACGCAGTTGATGTGCCCGATATCGTCGCTAAAATCTCGCGCAGCCCGGAAACAGCACCGGAATCCGGTACAGCAAACTAGCCGAGGTTCTGTAAACGCACCTACCTCTCACACGAGTAGGAAGGTGGGGCCAGAGATGGGCCACGAACAGCACGAACAGGCTATGGGATCGGCGTTGTCAGCGCGGGCGGCGGTGTATGTGCGGATCAGCGATGACCCTGGGGGCACAGAGCGTGGGGTTGACCGGCAGGAGGCCGACTGCCGTGCCTACGCCGCCGCCCACGGGTGGGAAGTAATGGTGGTGTTCCGAAAGAACGACACCTCGGCGTTCAAGCAGCGCACGACCACGCTGCCATCGGATGAGCGGATGAGCGGATGAGCGGGTGCGGCGGGTGCGGCGGGTGATCCGCCGGGGCTGATGCAGGGGTGGTTGACTCGCTATGACCTGCCCTACCCGGGGGTTACCACTTCAGGTGTAGCGTTCAGGTCCTCATCGGAAGGATCTGAGAAATGCCGAAAGCCTATCCTGCTGAGTTCCGCCACCGTGCGATCGCGCTAGTGCGTGCGGGCCGAAAAGTCCCTGTGGTGGCAGCTGATCTTCAGATCAGTGATGCTGTGCTGCGGCGTTGGGTCCGTCAGGACCGAATCGACAAGGGAGAGATCCCCGGTATCGCCACCGCGGAGAGTGCCGAGCTGCGCAAGGCTCGTAAACGCATCCGCGAGTTGGAACAAGAACTTGAAATCCTGAAGATCGCTTCAAAGTTCTTGGGTGAGGAGGCACCCCACCCAAAAGGGTTCACCCGGTGATCGATACCCTGGTCGCCGCCGGGTTCCCCGTGCTCACCTGTTGCCGCATCCTCGGCGTCAGCAAGCCTGGCTACTACAGGTACCTACGTCGTCCTACTGCGCCTTCGCAGATGCGACGAGAATGGCTCACCGGCCTCATCCGAGAAGTTCACACCGCCTCTCGAGGCACTTACGGCTACCGGCGCGTCCACGCGGAATTGACCATGGGAATGAGCGTCTCCGTCAGTTCACGACTGGTCTTCAAATTGATGCACAACGCAGGGATCTACGGGCTTCCTGGCCCGGTAAGAACGAAACGACTACGTGGGGTGGTGACCGCAGATGACCTGGTCAACCGGAAGTTCCACCGCATCCAGCCCAATGAGCTCTGGGTCACCGACATCACTGAACACCCCACGGCTGAGGGCAAGATTTACTGCTGTGCGGTGATGGACACTTACAGCAGAAAAGTCGTGGGCTGGTCCATCGACAGCCAGCAGAACACGACCCTGGTGCTCAATGCTCTGGACATGGCGCTCAAAGCGCGGACGCCGGGCCCTGGTGGCATCGTTCACGCCGATCACGGTACCCAATTCACATCCTGGGCCTTCGGGGAGAAAATCCGCCAGGCCGGGCTCATGCCTTCCTTCGGCACCATCGGTGATGGGCTGGACAACGCCATGATGGAAAGCTTCTGGTCTTCGATGCAGATCGAGCTGCTGAACCGGCAGCGATGGAGAACTCGGATCGAACTGGCCAACGCGATCTTCGATTACATCGAGATATTTCATAACCGCAAGCGCCGGCACTCAGGGCTGGGTTACCTCTGCCCTGCGGACTTTGAACTACGCTCAACCGTGACACCCCTCATGGCCTGAGCGCTACATGACCTTAGGTAACCAAACCATAGGGCAGGTCAACCTGTCACCCGTTCCTGCATCAGCCCCGCGGGCGGCGAAGCAGCAGGCCATTGAGGGCACCTGGCACGGTGGTCGTGTGCCCTTCGGTTACCGCGCCGTCAGCGGTGCTCTCGTCATCGACTCGGTGACCGGGCCGATGGTAGCCGAGGCAGCTCAGCGGGTGCTGGCGGGTGAGTCGCTGTATCGGATTCGTACGGACTCGGGCGCGGCATCCTCACCACCCACGGATGCGCATGGTCGGACAGGGCACCCAAACTGATGCTCCGCAACCCCTCCATCAAAGGCGTACGTGAGTACCGTCCGATCCTCCCGGACGGCACTCGCTCCAAGACCTCGCAGATGCAGGTCGAGGCGGTGTGGCCCGCGATCCTGGACGAGGACACCTGGCAGCACGTCTCCGATGTCTTCGACGCTCGGAAGAAGGTCAGGAACTTCCATCAGCCCGGCAGCGGCGTTGCGAAGCGGCTGTATCCGTTCTCGGGCCTGATTCGCTGCTCTGACTGTGGGCGGGCGATAATTCACCGGGGCGGGGTGTACCAGTGTGTGCAGACCGTGCGGGGCGGGTGTCACCGTTCGATCCGCGCCACTGAAATCCAAAGCCTTGTGGAGGAGGCGGTGCTTGCAGCGTTCGAGCAGATCACCCTCAGCCCCTTCACCCGCATCACATCCGCTAAGGATCAGACGGCGCGCGTCGGTCTCGCAGTCAGGCTCGACGCCGACCGCGAACTGCTCAGTCTCTCTGGGGTATCGAGATCCTGACTGGCCGAGCCAGTTTGTGTCGGAGCATCGTTGCTTCCGGCGGGTGAAGTGTGTTCGGTCACGGTGTCACCTCCCGTGAAGGAGGTGGACCACCAGAGGCCAAACCGAGGTGTTCGGCAGCGGGTCGCTACGCCCGCCGTCTGCTAGCTGTATTGACCGGAGACGCCGCCGAACCCGGGCACACCACCAAACCCGGAACACACCAGAGTCTCCAAGAAACCCAGGGCGGTTCATCTTGGTGGTGGCTGGTCTGGGACTGGCTGGCAGGGTAGGTACTGGCCGTTCCGTCCTGTGGTTGTGACTCATACACCCTTTGGCCCCGTAGCGGTGCCTCGCAGATGACACAGAGCTGTTCCGAAGTGACCTCTTCCCAGACTGGCACAGGCCGTCAGTGGCCATGACCGTATGTCCCGATAGAGGAAGGCTACGACCGCTATGACTATCGTCGCGCATTCACATCCGTTTGTCGTCGGCGTCGACACCCATGCCCGTAACCACGTCTACGCCGTCATCACCACGACCGGCGAGCTGTTGGATACTCGTGAGTTCCCGACCACCAGCGCGGGCATCAACCGCGCCGTCTCATGGGCGAGCCGCCGTACCGGAGGTGATGCCGACACGCTGTGGGTGATCGAGGGTGCCGCCACTTACGGGGCCGTGCTCGCAGGGGCCATCACCGCTCAGGGCTACCCGGTTGCTGAGGCTGCCCGGATGAGTGCTCGAGCTCGCCGCGGGGTCGGGAAGTCCGATGCGCTCGATGCGCACCGGATCGCCACCGCCGTCCTGCCGCTGACCGAGGAGCAGCTACGCCGAGCTCGCCTGAACGAAGGCGTCCGCCAGGCTCTTCGCGTACTCGTCTCTGCCAGGGAGACTATGACCGATGAGCGCACCCGGATGGTGAACACACTGACCGCGCTGCTGCGCGCTAACGATCTCGGCATTGACGCCCGCAAGTCACTGACCGGTGCTCTGATCACGGAGGTCTCCCGGTGGCGGTCTCGTGCCGAAGACCTGGCCCTGTCTGTTGCTCGCACGGAGGCGGTCCGGCTCGTTGGGCACATCATCGAACTCGATGAGACCCTTACTGCGAACCTCACCCAGATCACGGAACTCGTCGAGGTCAGCGAGGCCGCACCACTGCTAGCAGAGAAAGGATTCGGCCCAGTCACCGCGGCAATCTGCCTGACCGCCTGGTCACATCCCGGCAGGGTGCGTTCCGAGGCGGCATTCGCGTCATTGGCCGGCGTCAACCCGATCCCGGCATCCTCGGGAAATACCCGCCGACATCGCCTCAATCGCGGCGGAGACCGCCGCTTGAACAAGGCCTTGCACATGGTGTCGATCAACCGCATGGCCCATGACGTCGAGACCAGCGCCTACGTCGCCAAACGCGTTGCTGAAGGACGCACGACCAAAGAGATCCGTAGATGCCTCAAACGCTACCTCGCCCGGAGAATCTACCGAATACTCAGCGGCGCACACCCGACTCCAAACACCACTTGACATCTATAGAAGGGTCATCTGCGATGAGCCGCTTTGGCTTCTAACACCTCCATGGCGATGGGCTCGGCGGCCGGGGTATGCTCCAGCAGATCCCAGGCCGTAGCCGGGATTCACTGCTTGCTGGTCCGCCAGGCGTTGTAGTGCACCCGAAACCGTAGAATCGGGGCCCGCAGTTCCTCTAGGGTGGCAGGGAGTCGCAGCTGATCAGCGTGAATAGAACTCGAGCTTCTCCTGATCTATGGTTACCCCGTTGCCGGACGCTTCTGTATTCACGTGAATGCGTCCCTGTTTGATAGAAGGAGGTTCCACTGTCACTTGATCTGTCAGTCGAGTAAAAAAATCTAGCTCCGCTGGTTCACCCGCGGTCTCCACCAGACCTCCGGCGAATGTGGCACTGGTAATCGTTCCGACCGCCGAATCGGACTGGCTTCCCACGAGAACCCTCGCCCCCAGAGCATGGGCAACCGCCGAGATGCGCATCGTTTCTGTGTACCCGGTGCGTGCGGGTTTGACAATCGCTGCCGTACATCCACCTTCCCTGAGCTGAAGCAGAGCTGTTTGAACGTCAGGCCCGCTTTCGTCGGCCGCAACGATAATGCCATGGGCGGTGAGTCGGTTTCGTCCTCTGAAATCCGTAGCACCGATTGGTTCTTCGAACAGTTCAATACCTAGTTCTTTAAGACCTCGCGCCAATGACAGAGCCTCCACCGGCTTCATACTCTGGTTCCCGTCAACGTAAATGTGGGCCTCGACTCCCGCCGCCTCCCTCACAGCAGCTACGGTCTTGAGTGACGCTTGAACATGGTGATCGACTTTTACTTTGAATGATGTGATACCGAACATCTCAATGGCTTCGCATACTTCCTCGGCGGTCTCTTGGGGAGAGGACAGACTGAGCATGCGAGTAACACGCACTTCAGGCGAGGTGCCTCCCAACAGCTTCCATGTGGAAGTGCAGGAAGCCTTTCCTCGAAGGTCATGAAGAGCAATGTCGAGCGCCCCTTTTGCGGTGTTATTGGCTGCCACACGGGAGATACGCTCCCAAATCACGCCAGTGGCATAAGGGCTTAGTCCTACAATTGCCGGCTCAAACCACTGTTTTATAGCGGTAAGGATGGAGGACTGAGATTCACCGTAGATCATTGGACGGGAAGACGCTTCCGCCACACCCGAAATTCCCTCGTCCGTAAAAACTTCAATCAGAACATGGGATGCTTCCGTAAGGACGCCACTCGCCATAACGAACGGGCTGTGATACGGGATATTGAAAGGGGTAACACTTATGCTCGATATACGCATTTACTGACTCCATTGGGCAAATGACGGGCTACGAGAGCCCCGGCCCACAAAAGAGATAGCGAGACAGACTAGAAGAGCACCTGCAATTCCTGCGCTCATGGCACTCCAGCCGTACCTCTCGAAAACAATCCCCAGAACCCATCCTTGGAAACTTGCGCCAATATAGAAGCAGATGGTGAACAAGGCACTGGCCTGGGAGCGATAGGACGCTTCGGCAACCTCCCCCAATGTGGCTAATCCTGCTCCATGTGCGACAAAGAAACACGCGGTGTAAAGTACAAGCCCGCAGGCGACCAGCCACAGCATGTGCGTGAGCATACCTCCTAAGCCAATAAACATTCCCAAGGCACCTATGAGCAGGGTCGCTTGATGCCCATGTTTGGTCAAGAACCCAGGCGTGAAACGGGACGATATCATCCCAGAGAAATATGCAAGGAACAGCAACGCTGCACCCGTGGAGGACAGTGAGAATGGCGGCGACTGCACTCTGAACCCCAGGTAGTTGTAGACGGTGATAAAAACGCCAGTTACGAGCAGTGCTTGAAGGTAGAGGATCCAAAGCTGCGGTACACGCAAGGCCGAACCTAAACGCCTAAACTGGGATAATCCCGGTGAAGCCGGAGACGAAAAAACTTTAGGGATCGCAAATACGAATATCATCGCTGCAAGCAATCCTACTAAAGCCGGAATGAAGATTGCTCCCCTCCACCCTAATTCCGGACCCAGTGGTCCGGCAATAACTCGCCCGCTCGCACCGCCCACTGCCATACCGGCCACATATGCGCCCGCCCCGGTTGCAGCGCGGCGGCCCGAAAAGCTTTCTCGGACATATGCGACTGTCAGTACGGGAACTCCGGCCATTGTGGCGCCAGTCAAGAAGCGCAGACATAGAAGGATCTCTAAATTCGGTGAAAAGGGGGAAATCAATCCTAACGCAGTCGAAACGCCGACGGCGGTAAGCATGCTCTGCAAACGACCGAAACGGTCCCCAGCCCACGCCCAGGGTAGAACGCCTACGGCGATTCCCGAAGTAGCAAACGACATGGTCAACGCGGCATCAGCCGGTGTGATGTCAAGATCTCGGGCCACTTCCGGAAGCACTCCCTGAATGGCGTAAATTTGCGTGAAGACCGCCACACCCAAAGAAATTAAACTGAGCTGAATCCGAAATGTCCCCTCGTTGTGAGTAGGTGCTTCTGTGGTCATACTTTTATGGTCCGAGAATCATGAGGATGCTGTTTCGGGCAGAAACAGTGCGATAGCCGGGAAGAGCACCAGGATGGTGAGAGTTACCAGCTCCAGGACGAGGAACGGCCAGACTCCGCTGAACGTCTCCTTCAGCGTGATAGGAACTGGGGAGGAACTTTTCACAACAAAGACGTTCAATCCCACTGGTGGGGTCATCAACCCGATCTCTGCGAGCTTCACGGTGATGATTCCAAGCCAAATGGGGTCGAAACCTAGGTTCATCATCAAGGGGAACATGATTGGCAAAGCAAGCACCATCATCGAGTATCCCTCGAGGAACATCCCTAAGGCGATGAAGAGAAGGATGTATATCAGGAGATAAACCCAACTGGGAAGTCCGGCATCTTCAAGGGTCCTGGATACGACCGAGACGAGTCCTGAATAGCTGAGGAATCGAGCGAATACTGCTCCACCTACGATGATGATCATCAATGAGCTGGTCTGAGCAGCAGCGTCGACAAAGCTATTGCGTAGTCCTTTTACTTTAAGTTTTTGTTGGACAACTGCTAGGAGAATCGCAGCCGCCGATCCCACAGCTGCAGCTTGAGTTACCGTAAAGAAACCTTGGTATATTCCGCCCATGACGATTGCGAAAATCACGACGATTCCCCAAAGACTGCGCATCGAGGAGATGCGCTCCCACCAGGAGTACCGTTCATCATTTGTCGGCGCAAGTTCGGGTTTGAGCCTCACTCCGAGGTTCACGCCCACGCAGTAAACAAGGATTGTCAGAAGACCCGGGAGCAGTCCAGCAGTTAGCAGCATCGCCACAGAAGACTCCGTGATGATGCCGTACATCACCAACAACATACTGGGAGGAATCATGCTGGCAACGGTGCCTGCAGCTGCGATGCTTCCAGCTGCGAGACGCTTATCTACCCCACGTCGAACCATTTCAGGAAGCGCTACCTTGCTGAATACACCAGCCGCTGCCACGGACGAACCGGTAATAGCCCCGAAGATACCACTTGCCAAGGTCGTGGCATTCACACTTCCGCCTCTAAGCCCTCCAACCCAGCGGAAGGCCACATCGAAGATTTCTTTGGTATAATCGGCCCGGTAAAAAACCATCCCCATAAGAATAAACAACGGAATAACCGAAAGGGATTCTATTGCTGACGCACTATAAGGCATGGCCGACAGTTGGGCCCAAGCCGTATCGAAGCCTGCCAATAGGAAGAGGCCGACTCCTCCCGAAATCAAGAGGGCAAACCCGACGTGCACACCCAGCAGAAGGAGCGCCAGACATAAGGCGATAATGCCACCTGCTATGGGATCCATGGGAGTTCTCCTTGCATATAATTAAGTCTCTAAGAACACGTGCTCAGACCACGGGCCCCTGGGGTACTTCAGTTCCGGTGTCGTTCATCGGTTCAGCTTCAGGGGGGCGAACGATATCGCGAATCGCGTCCAATACGAACTGAAGAGCCAGTACGCCAAGAGAAAATGAGATGGCGAACTTCGTGGGATAAACGGGGAATTGAACCGCGCCGGGGGTCGTCTGTCCGATCTGCCAACTTTGTACTGCGGCCTCCCACGTGGCCAGCATGAGCAGCACTGCGAAGGTGGCCATAATCAGCAGAGCTAGAACTGAAGCATAAGTGCGCAGTCGAGCCCCCAAGAAGAAGGTAAGGAGTTCAACTTTAATGTGCTCCTTGCGGTGCTGTACGTAGGCCAATCCCCCGAACCCAATAACCGGCAGCAGGTTAGCGCGCATCTCTAGGGCCCCAGTGATCGGCTGACTCAGCAACCGACCACTGATCGCATCCGTTGCGCTGATGATCAAACTCACCGACAGGGCGGTGGCCACTAAGCACAGAAGGGTGATCGACATCGCACTGGTGATCCGGCGTAGGGCGCGGTCGACAAGTAGTCGACCCCGCCCCACGCCATCGCTCGATTTATTGTCAGGAGACATGGCACACTCTCGTTAGAATTCGGTGATCTCCCGGACCTGTTCCGCAAGCGCACCGACGTCTAGGTCCGGGTGAGAATCCTCGACGAGGCTGCTCCACCACTCAATAGAATCCGGTGCTTGTTCGATCCATTCTTGGAGGTCTTTCTCTGGAAAGGACTCGAAGGTCATGCCCTCAGACGACAGTTCCTCGACGAGGTTTTCTTCTTCCTGGATAGCGTTCTCGAAATACCAGTCCTGGGTCTCTTCCGCGATGGACAGAATATCCTCCTGCTCCTCTTCACTCAGACTGTTCCAGACATCAAGATTCATCGTGGTCGTGTGCCCATTCCCTAACCAGAAGATGGGACCGCAAGCGTAGGGAGCCACTTCATGTAAATCCTGTGACACGATGTGCGCCGCGGCCACTGTTAGATAGTCGACATTCCCTCGTTCGATCGATTCGTAGAATTCAGCGGCAGTCAGCGAAACAGGCGTCGCTCCGATAGCTCCTAAGGCGGCCGGATAGGTCTCACCGAGTGACCGTACTCGTGCACCTTGAAGGTCCTCCAACGAACAACCTGGTTCGGGGGACACCAGGTAATAAGGAGCGAGTGCCTGGTGAAGCAACCCGACTTGGTTGTGACTCTCGAGTTCCTCCTCAAAGGGATCACTATTGAAAACCTCATTGACAAGTTCCCGTTGAGTTTCGAGTCCCTCAACTGAATCTGAGGTCCAGAACCCGGCCGTTTGGAGAGCATGAATAGGAAAACCTTCAACGCCGTAGTGAGTAACTACAAGCCCGATGTCCAGTGCTCCAGCTTGCACGAGATCGGCGAGTTCGCCCGCTGCACCATAAGATTCCGACCAGCCCACGTCGATGGTCAAGCTGTTGTTCTCCGATTCGGTAATAGCATCGGCCAGCCTGCCTTCACCCTCAACCGCTGGGCCACGAGCCTGGTAGTGTCCGAAACGCAGAGTCTGTTCCTCGTCACCACCATTGTCTTCGCCGCCGTTACCCCCGCCGCATGCGGCGAGACCCGCCATTGCCACCAGCACAAGAATTGCAGCGCCTGTTGATTTGCGAGTTCGTCCAGTCTGTGACCTGCTGTTCATTAGCTTCCCCTCTTGATATCAGTACGGATAATCCGCTTTCAGGCGGACACCCATGAACTTTATTTCTGTCATTTCCTCAAGGGCGTGCTTTACTCCCTCAGAACCAAGACCGCTCCCCTTTCGGCCGCCGAATGCATGAAGGTCGTGCCGCACTCGGCTTGACTCGTTGATTTGTACGCCACCGAATTCAAGCGCGGTGAAGAAAGAGAACGCGCGGTCAATAGTGCTAGTGAAAACACCTGCTTGGAGACCATAAGGGGTACTATTAGAAATATCCACAGCCTCTTGGTCTGTTCGGAAGGGAATCAGTTCCACTACAGGGCCAAATACCTCCCTGGTCGCCAGCTTCACGTTCTGAGGTACGTTTGCTAAAACGGTGGGCTCAACGATACGAGGAGCAAGTCGGTCCCCCCCGCAAAGGATAGAAGCTCCCGATGCCTGAGCTTCTTGGATCCAATCGTGCACCCGCTGCGCGGCGTCTTCATCAATCATGGGCCCGACCACAGTATTCAAATTATCGGGGTCACCGACACACAGATCCTTAACGCGGGGAACATAGGAAGCGACAAAGTCATCCCATACTTGCTCTTGAACAAGGACGCGCTGAGTTGCGATGCATGCTTGGCCGGCGGTCCCAAAACCACCTCGGAGTAGACGATTCGCAGCATCGTCGAGATCAGCGTCGTCACAAACGATCGTCGGTGCCATGGAACCCAGTTCCAAGACCAGCTTCTTTACCCCGGAAACCTTGGTGATGGCCTGTGCCGCCGCCAAGCTTCCGGTGAAAGTCACAACACGCGGAATGTCGGAGCTAACGAGTTGCTCTCCGGCATCGCTCCCTCCCTGGACCACGGAGATAGCACCAGTTGGCCAATCGAGTTGGATGAGCTCACGCATCGCAGTCGTGGGCGCTTGGGCGGCATTAAGCGGCGGTTTGAGAATTACAGGGCACCCCGCTCCCAAGGCAGCGACGACTTTGGAGACCGACAGGTTCAGAGGCGCGTTGAATGGTGTTATGGCAACTACGACGCCGGCCGGGACTCGATACTCGAATCCGGCTTTTCCTGCTGCCGAAGCACTCGCCCCCATGGCAACGACCTCACCAGAGAGGCCCAGCAGAGCGTCAGCGGTAAGCCGCGCCACTTCTATCGAACGATGAACCTCGAGCTGCGCCTCGGAGCGTGGTTTTCCCACATCCGCCACGATTCCGTCGACCAGAACCTGAAATTGACCCTCGATACGCTCACTGAATTGCCGGAGCAACGTAGCCCGCTTGTGTGCTGGATAATTCGCGAGTTCCGCCCGAGCACCATCCGCGGCCACAAGTGCGCTGGTCACGTTCTCCGTGGTCGCTAAAGCAACCTGAGCCGTCTGCTTTCCTGTGTAGGAGTGATAGAGACTTACGTGCTCCTTTCCACCAACCCCAGGAACCGACCCAATGATGTTATCGATCGTCCTCACTTTGCCTCCTTGCGCGTTTTGAGAGGCTGTGATTCACGGTAAGCGGGATAGTTCGCCAGGGCGGCACTCTCAGTCACCAAGCCGGCTTCAACATCTGCAGCGACTGCCTTCGCGGAACGTTCACTAGCAGAACCGTAGCCTCCTCCGCCCGAGAGCCTGAAGGAGACCACGTCCGCGTAGTCCAGGAAGTACGTTCCTTTGGAATGGAGTTCCTTCGCTGTCTCCTTGTCCGGATTGAGCACCGTCGAAGCCGAAATGCCTGGTTCACCGCCAAGTATTCCGGGAGGTTGGAAGACATGCCGCTCTCCCAAATTCGTGAGGGTCATGTCCTTGCCGAAGAACTGGATGTCCTTCCGCACCCCGAATCCGCCCCTGAACTGTCCGACGCCCGCAGAGTCCTGGATGAATGAGTGACGAAGTACGCGAAGTGGAGCAGCTGCTTCGGCGATCTCCACTGGCACGGTGTCAATATTGAACGAAGCCGACATTGCCTCAACGCCGTCGCGATCTGGTCGTCCTCCGAATCCTCCGACCACGATTTCGTAGTTCACGAATTGCTTGCCGGTTTCTGGGTCGTAGCCGCCGATAATGGGATTCGCCCAATGGGATGAGGGCGCTAAGACTCGATCTGGTATTGCCTCCGCCATGGCTTGAAAAATCACGTCCACAATACGCTGCTGCATAATCGCCCGAGCTCCACCTCCGGCCGGCGGAATAGCGCTAACAACTGTCCCCGGGGTACAGGTAATATTAATGGGCGCCATGGAGCCTGCATTTTGTGGAACCTGACCATCGTCGGCCATCGACTTGACGCTGAAGAGTGTGTAAGAGTCAAGATAGTTTCTGACAGCATTAATTCCAGAGCGAGTTTGAGGACTACTGTTGGAAAAATCAAAGTCAACTGAATCATCGTTAACTGTGACCTGAACCGAAATCTTCAGCGAATCAGTGCCGGGTCCGAAGTCATCGTAATAGTCCGTTGCAGAGTAGACTCCATTCGGCCACTTGGAGATCTCAGCGCGCATCGCCGCCTCGGAAATGCTGAGTACCTCATCACAGACTTGGCGAAACGCCGCTTTCCCTTGGTTCATCACAAGTTCGCTAAATCTCTTTTCAACCACTAAATTAGCGTTTCGCATCGCTTGAATATCCCCCAGCACAGTGTCTGGCACCCGCACATTTGCTGCGAGGATCCGATGGACGTCGCCCACCGCTTCGCCTTCGTGCCACATCAGTGTTGGAAGAAAACGAATTCCTTCCTGATAGAAGTCGAATATTCCTTCCACTTGCTGAGAACCGGGGGAGGCGCCTCCTACATCAGCCATGTGAGCACAGCTGACTGCGTACCCCATGAACTCCTTCTCTACGAAAACAGGAGTGGCCAAGAAGAAATCCAAAAGGTGGCCCGACCCCATAAAGAGGTCATTCAGTAGAACGGCGTCGCCCGCACTGAGGGAACCTCTTGGAAAGTAGTCTTCTACGTGTTTAATCACCGAGGGCATGGCTCCCAGGTGGCCCGGGCTGAAATCCCCCTGAACGATCATTCTTCCTTGTTCGTCGAAGACCCCGATCGAGAAGTCCTGTCCTTCTTGTATAGCCCCCGAGAAAGCAGTACGTTTCAGGACCCGGCCGGCGTCATTAGCTGCAGCAATCAGGCCGCGCCAGACCACGGCTCTCGTCATTGTGTCCGCCACTTAGACCACCTCATCTTCGGGTTGTTTCTGATTTACGTCGATGATGACGCTTCCGAAAGCGTCCACATGCACCTTGTCCCCGGGCAGTACCAGCGTGCTGCACTCCGAGTCCACGATCACGACTGGACCAGGGATTGGGGCGCCCCGCAATTGTTCCCGTGTGTACACAGCACACCTCACTCTGCCCCTCACTTCTGGGAAGTACACCTCACGGGTTTTGCCACTATCGGTCGGATTCGCTGTGGTATCCGCATGAGTCGCTGCCTCACTGACCTTGGAACCAGATTCAGTAACGCGAGCCACCCGGATGCTGGTGACGGTGACCGGACCTGCAGGCGGCATGGATCCGTAAAGATCCTCGTACTGGTGCTTAAACTGGTGCAGCACTTCTGCCGCGCTGGAGAGACCCATCAACGAGATCTCTAGGTCACTGCCCTGGCCTTTGCACGACATGCGGGCGAAGGTCTCGTAATAGGACCGGCTCTCTTCTGACGTGGTCTCGGCCTCACGAAGCGTTGGGTCTTTTTTGGTTTCTTCGATTCGGTTCTCAAGAGACTGCCAGGTGTTTTCATCGAAACTCTCATTGATATGGACGGTCACATCCTGTCGAAAGTCTGCCTCCAGAAAACCCAAGGAGGAGGCAACACCCGCATAAGGTGGAATGATGACCTTAGCCATGCCGAGACGCCGGGCCAGCCGGCTCGCATGGGTAGGTGCGGCCCCGCCAGTTGCGACTAGAGCGAATCCGCGGGGGTCTTTGCCCCGATCCACACTCGCGGCCCGAAGAGCGTGCTCCATGTTGAGGGTCACGGCATCGTGAATGGCCCAGGCAGCGGCGTCGGTGGTGAGCCCTAGTTCCGATCCGATCTCGTCGGAGATAGCAGCTCTTGCGGCCCCCACACTCAGTGCCAGCTCGTCCGACGCGAAATCCTCTGCTGCCAGGTAGCCCAAAGTGATATTCGCATCGGTGACCGTCGCTTGGGTCCCTCCCCGTGCATAACAGGCGGGCCCTGGGTCTGCACCAGCGCTCTTTGGACCGACTTGTACCATTCCAAGACGAGGTTGGGCAATGCTGCCGCCGCCGGCTCCGATCTCGATGACGTCGACACTCGGCACCCGAAGAGGAATTCCAGTGCCGTCTCTCAGCTGCTCGCGGTCGATCTCAATGCTTGTTCCGACCGGCAGAGGACCCGGTTCTACCAGGCAAACTTTGGCCGTGGTCCCCCCCATGTCGAAAGCGATAATGTGGTTCTCATTGGAAGCTTGAGCAAAAGCTCGTGCGGCGATGATTCCGCCTGCAGGTCCTGCCTCTACCGCGACCAGTGGTTTCTGTACCAACGCCTCTGGCGGAGTGAAACCACCGTTGGACTGCATCATGTGGATATCTCCGGTGAACCCTAAGTTCTTGAGTCCGGACGTCAGCCGGTCGATATAGGCCTGAAACTTTGGCTTGACATAAGCGTTGGCGACGCAGGTGCTGAAACGCTCGTACTCAGCGGCCATTCGAGTCAACGATGCGGATGTAGTGACTGGGACTCCGGGCAAGTACTGCTGAATCGATTCTGCTGTCTGTAGTTCGTTAGAAGGATTGGCGTATGAGTTGATGAACGCGACCGCGACTGATTCGATGCCGTCCTTTGCCATCCGTAGACAAAGGTCTTTAAGCTCCTCCTGGTCAGGCGTGGTGAGAATTATGCCATCGGCGGCTGTTCGTTCAGTTGCCTCATAGACATGTTTCCGCTCCAGGAGCGGCTTGTGACGTTCCAACTCGAGAATGCTGTAGGTGTTATACCGGGTGGGGCGCCCCATGAACATGACATCCCGGAAGCCATGTGTTACGACTAGGCCTACTTTTGCCCCAGCAGCCTGGATAATGGTGTTGGGCGCGATTGTAGTGGCGTGGACGATCGAGCCCACCTCATCGAGCTCCACGCCGTGCCGATCGAGGAGGTCTCGAGCGCCACTGAGGATGGCAGTCGAAGGATCGTCGGGAGTTGTCAAGACTTTCCCTACCTCGATTTTCTTCCGGATGGGGTGGACCAGGGCAAAGTCAGTAAAAGTTCCACCGACATCAATTGCTAGTCGCCATTCCGTCATGCGTCGCTCTCCCTCTCCTCATCAGCAATCGCTAAAACTTCGTCGAGAACGTCAAGACCGAAGTGCATCTCTTCGTCACTCACGTTGAGGGGTGGGCAGATCTGGACGCGGTTCATCGCGCTCCAAGGAAGTACCCCTCTATCCTTGGCGGCGGCCACCATCCGGGGAACGCAAGGCGGAACCTGTCCGTAGGGAGCTAGGGGCTCTCGCGTTGCCTTGTCTTTGACCAGCTCGATGGCCCAAAAAACCCCTACACCGCGAACATCACCCACTGCAGGATGGCCGTTCTTGATCTGCTCGAGTCGAGGGCCTATAACTTCTTGGCCAACACGAGCAGCGTTCTCCACCATTTTTTCGTTCCGCAGTGCGTGGATATTCGCGATCGCCGCCGCCGCCGCTAGCGGGTGCCCCGAGTAGGTCAGGCCACCTGGATACGTTTCTTCTCTGAACGAATCGAATATTTTGTCGTCCATGGCTACGCCGCCCATTGGCACGTAGCCGCTGTTGACCCCTTTAGCAAAGGTCACGATGTCGGGTTCAATTCCGTAGTGTTCATGTGAAAACCACTTTCCTGATCGGCCGAAGCCAGCCATCACTTCATCGATGATCAGTACGATGCCGTACTCGTCACATAGCTCACGAACACCCTGCATGTAACTTACTGGGTACTTGTAGATTCCAGCCGTCCCCGGGATACCTTCGAAGAGGATCGCTGCGACCTGCTCGGGCCCTTCAAATACGACGATTTCGCGAAGGTGCGCCAGGGCCCTTTCGGCCTCTTGCTCTTCTGAGTCAGAGTGGAAGTGGCTTTGATACGCGTACGGCGGCAGGAAGTGAACGATTCCATACTGGTCATCGTTCGGCACTCGCCTCTTGGGGTTGCCAGTGATGTTCACGGCCAACTGGGTTCCGCCATGGTAGGAGCGATAAGCAGAGAGCACTTTACGACGCCCCGTGTGGAGGCGTGCCATACGAACGGAATGTTCGTTGGCGTCCGCGCCACCATTCGTGAAGAGCACGTGATTAATGTCTGCCGGCAGGAGTTCGGTAATAAGTCTGGCGGCTTCCGAACGAGTCTCATTGGAATGCTGCGGCGCGACAGTGCATAGCTTGTCAGCCTGCTCTTTGATGGCTGCCAGGATTTTCGGATGCTTATGACCGGCGTTGGTGTACATCAACTGACTGGTCAGATCGAGCAGCCTGTTGCCTTCCCCATCCCATACCCAGGATCCCTCAGCGTCGAGAATCACCATCGGGTTGATCTTGTCTTGTGCGCTCCAGGTATGGAACACGTGTTGCTTGTCGAGCGTCTTACCTACTCGGCCGGCTTCGATCTGCTCGGCAGTAACCCGTTGCGCAGAGCTGGACTGAGAGGTGTCAGGAAATGAAGGTGCGTGCATCGTTTTCGCCATGCATTAAGTTTCACTGCTACGGCCCACTTGTGAAGGACTCAGCATGTCCAATTTCAAGAGAACTTCTGAATACAATGTCAAGTTAGTGTTTCCGATGGTGTTACGCCTGCGTTGAACCGTAGTGGGTTCAATTCTGTGACGTGTCCTGGGGCGGTTTCTACCGGTGGCTGCACCGGTAGAAACCGCCCCAGGACGTAAAACCATCGTTGTGCAAGCTTTACATTCTGGATACACACCATCCCTAGGATGAGGTGTATGGCTCATGCTGAGATGTGGTTCGCTCAAGAGTCTTCCGGCGGGTCCCCGAGGACACTCACTGTAGAAGAAGCGCTCAGAATGCGCCCTGTGGCGTTTGGGAACCCCAAGTTATTAACTCCCAGTGCAACCCTTAGCCGATCTGTTCGCTGGACTCACAACACCGCTGATGAGCACCCTCGTGACTTACTTGATGGTGGGGAACTTGTACTTTCCACGCTGGCCCGATATACCGAGCGACGCCCAGACCTCGAAGAGGCGCTTTCCTCCTTCCTCGACCAGCTAGATGCCGCTTCAGCCGCCGGGTTTATCGTGGAAGTTCACGAGGATCGTCCCCGCCTTCTCAAGGCCCTTGCTTCAGTGGCTCTGGAACGCGAATCACGGGTAGATGCCAAAAACCTTGTCCCGTTGCTTCGGTTCTCACGTGAAGTGAGATTCATAGACATCACTGAATGTTTGCACCGGGAAGTAATCTCGCGACAGATGAACTTTCAAGATCCATCTGGCCGATGGGATCCAATCGTGAGCGCCACGACTAACCTACTTGATGATTTAAAGGCCCCCGGTGGGCTCTCCGCCCAAGAATTGGAGGACCGTGCAGCTGTCTTGGGGATGCCACGGGACAGCAAGTATGTAGCGATGGTGCTTCGGGTTCATGAGACTTCCTCGGACTTGGCTGAGGAACGTTTGCCTCGCTTCGCAGGTCTTATCCGCGAAGCAGCATTTCATGCCCGATTCCCCGTTCTAGTGGCCTCAGGAGCAGGGCGGGAAATCTTTGTATTGGTCTCCATGCCTTCCTCGTCAAGTGAAAATATTCTGCATAAGAAGGTTGGATCGATGGTGAGCTCCATGCGTGAAGAGGTAGCTCGGAGACGCACATACAATCTCATTCCTCGTCATTTGATAGGCGTTGACGATCGTCTCAGCCGACTTGACGAGGTCCTACCCAGTCTAGGAAGAGCTGCGGGCATAGTTAGATCTGCTGCTCGCCTACCTACAGTCCTGAGTCCACACTCGGAGTCGCAGAAGCGAGGGTACGTGATGGCCGAAGATCTCGGCACCGAGGCTGTGATCGCGCACCTGACGACCAATCCAGACCTTGACTGGTTCCGAGAAAAGTACAGTTATGGCCTGACAGGAGTACATGCCCAAGATCTAAGAGAGTTGGTCTATGCGGCAGCCCGTACGGGCAATAATAAGGCAGACTTGGCACGTGAACTCGGTCTCAGCCGCACAACGTTGTATACCAGGATCCGTAAATTAGAACGGATCACTGGGGGCACTTTCGCGGGGGAACATCTGCAGAAGCTTCATTTCGCTCTTTTGTTGAATGAGAGTTCCTCATTACAACGCAACACAGTTTAGCCAGAATCTGAAGCGCCTCAGGTTTGATGCCGCATCTTTTTAAGCTGAAAGGATGCAGTCATGCCTCGAATCACCGATCCCGCTCTGAAGCAGCGGGCCGTCCGTCTGGTGCTGGACCACCAGTCGGAGTACTCCTCCCGCACCGCGGCCATCAAGGCCGTCTCCGCCCAGCTGGGCGTCGGCCGGGACTCCTTGCGCCGATGGATCACCCAGCACGAGATCGACCACGGCACCCGCGAGGGAACCTCCACCGGTGAGCTCGAAGAGATTCGCCGGTTGAAGGCCGAGAACAAGCGGTTGAAGGAGACCAACGAGATTCTGCGTAAGGCCTCGATTTTCTTCGCGGGGGAACTCGACCCCCGATCCCGCTGATCAGCGCTTTCATCGATCAGCTGCGCTCTGATGGTCATGCCGTCGAGTCGATCTGCGCCATCCTCACCGCTGAGGGGACGCCGGTCGCGGCAAGGACCTACCGAGCCTGGAAACAGGCCCACCACCAGCCGGCAACCAGGACCATCACCGACGCGATGGTCGAAGATGCCATCCGCTCTCTGGCCTATAAGCGCAAGGAGGGCGGCACCATCAAACGCACCGCTGAGGGCCTCTACGGGCGCAGGAAGATGACCGCGGCCATTCGCCGTCGCCTGCCCGGGGCCACCCCGGGTGCGGTGGATCGGGCCATGAGGACCCTGGGCCTGGCCGGAGTCCGCCGGGGTAAGGCCGCGCGCACCACCATCCCGGCTAAGGACGACACACGGGCTGGGGATCTGCTCAATCGTGACTTCACCGCCGCGGCGCCGAACCGGGTCTGGGTCGCGGACTTCACATATGTGCGCACCTGGGCCGGGTTTGTCTACGTGGCCTTCATCGTCGATGTCTTCGCCCAGCGGATCATCGGCTGGCACGCCGATACCATCAAGGCCACCGAGCTGGTGGACCTGCCCCTGCGCATGGGCCTGTGGCAGCGAGGACGCGAGGGCCACCCCGTCGAACGCGGGCAGCTGGTGGCACATTCGGATTATGCCGAGGTTTTCGTTAAGCCGAGGAATTTGCTGCTGGTTCGTGGTGCTACGGGTCGGTAGGGATTCCTCGGCTTAACGTTGCGGGTTATCGGAGGTGAACCGCCCTGGGACGGTCCTATAGAGCGTCAAGGGACCCCGAGGTCGGTTTTGAGGTCGTTGTAGACCTCTCTTGCGATGAACCGCTTGAGGCATCGCAGAACGTCCTTCTTCGAGAGCCCCTCACTCTGGCGCCGCTGCATGTAGGCACGGGTTCTGGGGTCGTACCGGAGTCGGCAGACTGCAATCATATGTAGGGCTCTATTCGCTTGCCGGTCACCGCCTCGATGCAGGCGCATGCGGTGAGATTTGCCCGAGGACACCGGGATCGGAGCAACGCCGCACAAACGTGCGAATGCTGCCTCCGAATGCAACCTGTCGATGTTCTCCCCAGCCGTGATCAACAATTGGGCGGCATGGCCGGTGCTGATCCCGACCCGGTTCAGAAGCGTGGGTGCGGCATCTTGGACCATGCCAGCCAGGTGGGTGTCCAGGGTTGCGATCTCCTCGTCGAAGCCTCTGATACGCACAGCCAATGTGCGCAGAACCAGCTTCGCGGCGTGTGTCGGTTCATCCAGTCGACCTACGTCCGCACGCAATCTCAGACATTGAACGGCTTTGCCGGCACCTGATGACGCGGTGATTCGCTCACGCACACTATTCGGGGCGGTGATCAGCAGCGCCTGCAGCTGCACCAGCGCGCTTGAACGGGCTTCGACCGCAGACTGCCTGGCCAGTGTCAGATAGCGAATGGACTCGATGAGACCTGTGGTCATCTTTGGCACCGCTGTAGCGTCACCAGCGAGGGTTTTGCGGGCGGCCGCCTCGGCGTCGATTGCGTCGCTCTTGCCGCGGCGTGCCTTGGTATGGGTGTGGGGCATATTGACTTCTCGTACATCGATGCCCTGCGCGGTGAGGAATCGAGTCAGACCAGCGGCGTAGGATCCCGTCGATTCCACACCGATCCTGTCGATGAGTCCGAATGCGGCGACCCAGTCCAGCAGGGCTATGTATCCGGGTCCGGTGGCGGGAAACTGCTGATGCCTGAGAAGGGTGCCGGTATGGGTGAGTACCGCAACGTGATGGGTGTCCTGATGGGCATCGATTCCGGCGACAACAATTTCTTGACTGACAAGAGATGGAACCGTCATGGTGAGATCGTCTCCTTCGCGAGGGCTTCGCGCTGGATGACTCTAGACCGGGTTGGGAGGACACAACAGTGACGGGTCTCGTTGCACAGGGTCCTATGAAGTCACATCCCTGCTCGATCTGGGCATCCAGGCCGTTGAGCGAGGACTCCGGGAGGAATCGACGGGTCCCAGGCAGGACAACACCGCTGGAGAGTGCGTCAGTTTGATAGGAAGCCAGACCCCTCCCGAAGTCCTCTATTCCATTTTCACTGTTTGATGGAGGCTGGTGTGTCTTGGGTTCCGAGGAGTTTGAATTTCGTGGATTCTGGTGTCCTGAGCATTGGAGTGCCATATGGGACGAAGAGGATATCCAGCCGAGTTCCGACGTAGAGTTCTGGACCTGCTCAACGCTGGGCGCAGCGTTGCGAGCATCGCTCATGACTTGGGGGTCAGTGACCAAACCATCTACGCCTGGCGCCGCCAGGACAGAATCGACCGAGGCCTGATCGTAGGGCTGAGTACTGCGGAGAAAGCTGAGCTGCGTGCGGCGAAGAAACGGATCGCCGAGCTAGAGGTCCAGCTTGCTGTGACAACAAAGGCGGTGGAGGCGCTCAAGGCCGACGCCGACCCAAAAGGCGGCATGCGGCGGTCGAGATGATCGCTGCCCAGGGGCTACCGGTCCAGGTCGCGTGCCGAGTCCTGTCGGTGGCGGAGTCCGGTTACTATGCTCAACGCCATCGGGCGCCCTCCCAACGGCAGATCCGACACGCGTGGCTGACCGAGGTCATCACCGAGGTCCATGCGGCTTCTCACGGCCGATACGGCATCCGACGTGTCCATGCCGAACTCACCTTGGGTAAAGGCATCAGCGTTGATCATCTGCAGGTGGGCCTGTTGATGCAGCGCGCCGGACTGAAAGGCCTGACGGGACGGCGCAGGTGGAAACGGATCCTTCCCGACCAGATCTCTACAGACCTGGTGAAACGCAATTTCCCCCGCCAGGAACCAAACCGGCTATGGGTTACCGATCTCACCGAACATCGCACTCGCGAAGACAAGGTCTTCTGCTGCGTGGTGCTAGATACCTTCTCTCGCCGGGTGGTGGGATGGTCCATCGACTCCTCACCTACTGCTGCCCTGGCGACCAACGCGTTAGGGATGGCTATCGACACACGTTTAGGGGCGAACGCTGAACCAGGAACAGTAATCCATTCTGACCAAGGTGTTCAGTTTGGTTCCTGGGCCTTCACCACACGGGCCAAAGCTGCCGGGCGACTCCCCTCAATGGGATCGGTCGGGGACTGCTATGACCACTCCATGATCGAGGCGTTCTGGTCCCGGATGCAGGTTGAACTTCTCGATACCCTGATCTGGAACACCCGAATCGAACTCGCCAACGCCATCTTCGAATACCTCGAAATCTGGCACAACCGCAAACGTCGCCATGGCCGGCTGGGGTGGGTCACCCCAGTAGAAGACGAACGCCATCGCATCATCACCGCGGCATGAGAACCCAAGAAATCCCGACACCACCAAACCCGGAACACACCAAACTCTCCACAAAACCCAGAACGGTTCAGAAGAGTGCTATTCCGCGGCTGCGGGAAGAACGGGTCTGGGTAGTACGGGCGAGGAGACGATCAGGGAACTGGTCGTCTGTCCGTAGAGGAGAAATCGGTCGAGCACGCCTTCCAGGTCTTCGATCCGGGGTACGTGCACCTTGAGCAGGAAGCAGTCCTCGCCGGAGATGCGGTGGCACTCGCTGACTTGTGGGACCGCCTCCGCGAGTTTGGCGATCTTGGGCAGTTGTCCTGGGCCGGGACGAACCCTGACCCATGCGGCGACGGGCAGTCCGATGGCAGCGGGGTCGATGTCGAGGTGGTAGCCGCGGATCACGCCAACCTCTTCGAGTCGCTTCACGCGTTCCCGCACCGCAGGTGTCGACATGGCGACCTTGCGCGCCAGCGCCGAAGTGCTGAGTCGCGGTTCGTCTGCCAAGACGCTGAGGATTCGACAGTTAACCTCGTCGAGAGACGTGGATCCGTTCTGTAGCCGAAAAGAGCTTTTGGTCTTCGAGTCATCAACCATTATGGCTTCACTACCTTCACATGTACATGTTGATCGGCGTTCTTATGTTCGATGATATATGCATGGGAACGAAACCTGGTGAAGTAGTGGACTCACATGGCCGACCGGACGCTTTGCGTCCCGGCGTGGGGGCAGCGGCTGTCGTCGCCGTGTTGCTGTCGGCCCTGGGTATCTCGACCAGCTTCGGCATGCTGCTCCTGCTGCCGTTGTACGTACAAGACCTCGGCGGCAGCGTGGCCAGCTTCGGTCTCGTACTGTCAGCGGCGGTGATCCCCGCAGTCCTGAGTCTGATCGTCCTTAGCAGCCATCCAGAGGCGTTACGCCCGCAGTGGGTGCTGGTGCTGGCGATCACCGTGTTCGGTGCCGGCGCTGCCGCGACCTCAACCGTGACTGGCGGTTGGGAACCCCTGGCCGTCGTGGGTCTCCTGCTGGGCACGGCCTGGGCGGTGGTCTACACCGTGATGCCGATGGTGATGAACGAGATGGTCACCGATTCCGGGCGGGTGACCTACTTCGGGTATCTGACAGGCACTCAGCAGCTGGGTATCGGCGCCGGCCCGGTGCTGGCCGGGTGGATGTCCCACACCTCGCTTGGCTTCCGCGGAACATTCATCGTCGCGGGCCTGGTCTGCGCGGCTGCCGCGGTCTCCACCGTGGTCGCAGCAGCGCTGACGCCTGACCGTCGTAGAGCCACTTCGCCCGACCGAGGCGGCGAACGACAACTGAGCCTACTGCGCACGAGTGCCACGTTGGTCAGGCCCCCCGTCGGGCCGTGGTTGCTGGTGATCGCACTGTTCGCCTGCTTGTTCACGACCATGACCCAGTTCCAGACCACCTTCGCCAACACCCAGGGTCTCGACTACTCACTCTTCTACGTCGCCTACACCATCGCCGTCATCGCGGTCCGGTTCCTTGTCGCACCTTGGGTCAGGCGGTTCGACCAGGTCCGCGTGATCGCCATCTCGATCACCGTCATGCTGATCGCGGTCGCATCCTTCCTGGTCGTCGGATCCAACCCTCTCGCATACGCGACCGCCTCCGCAGCCATGGGGCTGGGATACGGACTGGCCCTACCCGCCACCCAGGCGCACGTTGTCGCGGTTTCCACGGACTCGGTTGCACCCCAGGTGCTTCCGATCGCTGGCCTTGTCTTCCAGACCGCGATTCTCGCCTCTCCCCTCGCCGTGGGGTGGATCATCGTGCAGTTCGGGTACTGGCTGCTGTTCACCGTCCTGATCGCATTCGCGATCGTCCAAGCCCTCATCTCGTGGCGCCAGGTGATCTCACAGGGCAGGCATCTGGCTCAAGGGGCCTAGGAGAATCCCGGCTTGTTGCTCGCATCGAAGAGCGGTCGTTATCGACGCTCTCACGGTACATCGACAAGCAGGGCCGTGGTTCCGCTGGTGCGTCGCCAACCCTTCCTGCATCTGACACGACGCTGACGCTGGAGTGTGTCAATGAGCGTCCGTCACATGGCGCGATCGACTGAGAGGTCAGTCGAGACGTTCTCACCGATCCGGTCCACAGACTTACCGACGACCAGCAGCTCGCCACCCTCGAGAATGGAGGTTGTATCACTGCGAGCGCTGACGGCACTCCGCACCTTGGTCGGTATTGAAGTTGTGGTTGCGATGACGACCTATTTTCTGGTCGGCAAGGCGTTCAGAACCTTCACCTGCTCATTCAACGATAGAAACGTGACTACCGTCGCTCGCACCTCGAACCCGGAACTTGCCGCCTCGACGGTGGAGTCCTTCAATTCCGACCGGTCGCAGCGCTGGACGTTGCGCATGCGGTGGCGACTCGTTTTGTCTCAGACTGGCTGACTGGACCAATGGGCTCATGAAGTTCAGGCACCGCTCGTAAAGTGTGGTTGTTGCTTCTGAGATCCGCCCACGTGATGCCCAGCGTGAGGGCTCCAGGTGCCGGCACGGGAAGTTATGTGACACGTCGGCCGGTGGGCCTGTACTCGGTCATCGTGACGGTCGGCGGAACGGCTCTCAAGGCGACCGACGGTATCTCTGCAGCCGCTGAACGATGGCTGCGGTCGGCTACCGGGTTGACGCGACTTCAAGGACTGTGTTTACTTGACATACACAGTTGCTCTCGGAGGTATTTATGCTCGTTGTAGATGGCCTGGTCAAGGCATATCCGTCATTTTCGCTGCAGGATGTCTCGTTCGAGGTGCCAGCAGGTTTCATCACGGGGTTCATCGGAGCCAACGGTGCCGGTAAAACGACAACTCTAAAGTCCATTATGAACATCGTGCGCCCCGATGCCGGATCCGTCACGTTTGAGGGCCGTGACCTGCATGAGCACCAAGCCCAGGCTAAGCAGCGGATCGGCTTCCTGCTCGGCCCCGTCGATTTTTACCCCAAGTTTCCGGTCCGCACTGTCATGGACGTCTACCGACGCTTCTACGAGCACTGGGACGACGAGGCGTTCGCCGGCTATCTGGACCGGTTCAGGATCGATGATCGTAAGAAGATCAGTGAGCTGTCTACCGGGATGCGGGTGAAACTGGGAGTGGCCATGGCGCTGTCCCATGATGCGCAACTGTTGCTGTTGGATGAGCCCACCAGCGGGCTGGACCCGGTGGCCCGGGACGAGCTGCTGGACCTGATCCAGGAAGTGGTTGAAGACGGTGAGCGGGCTGTCCTTTTTTCTACGCACATCACCAGCGACCTGGACAAGTGTGCTGACTACATCGTCTTTATTCGCGACGGCGAGATCATCGCCCGTGACACCAAAGATGACCTGATTGCGAATCACATCGTCGTGAAAGGGAGTCACGCAGACCTTACCGACGAGTTGCAGCGACGGCTGATCAGTTATAAGCGACATGCCTATGGGTTCACTGGTCTGGCGCGAACCGCGGATTTGGCTGGCCACAGTGGTGCGGGATCCTGGCAGACCGAAGCGCCAGATTTGGAGTCGCTGATGCTGTACTACGACCTGGAAGAAGCCCGATGAGTACTATCACCTTGTTGCGCAAAGAGGTTCGGCTGTTCCTTCCGCCAACCTACCTGCTTACCGCGGCTCTGACACTGTTCAACCTCATTCCGCACTACCCGATGATCATCGGAGCCTCCTACTTCATCCTGGCTCTGTTCATCGCATTCTCTGAGGCGAACGCGAACAAAGACCACGAGTTCACTATCGCTTTGCCGGTTTCCCGTAACCGTGTGGTGCTCGCCAAGCACCTCAGCGTCGCGGCCCTCGAGCTGGTCCAGTTCGCTGCCTTGGCCATCGTGGCGGTCTTTGCCGCGCTGATTACCCCTGACGGCAACGTCATTGGCATGGATGGCAACTACGCCTTCTTCGGGCTAGTGCTTGTCTCAGCCGGGCTGTTTAACGTGATCTTCTTGCCAGGGTATTTCAGTACTGGGTACAAGACCGGCCGGTCCGGAGTGCTCGCGGCAATCACCTTCTTTGTCTCTTATGGAATATTCGAGCTGCTCATCAATGTCATCCCAGGGGCAAGTGATGTCCTTGACACGCTCGATCCAGCCGACGCTGGCCTGCAGCTGGTCGTCCTAGCCATTGGTGCAGTTGCCTACCTCGTGCTTACCGCGACCTCATATCGGCTCTCGGTGGGCCGGTTCGACCGCGTGAACCTGTAAAGGGCAGGATTGTTCCGTGGACATCGTTATAGCTGAGCGAAGCGACACCCCGATCTATGAGCAGATTCATGTCCAGCTCGCCGCGCAGATCCTCAATGGTCGCCTGGAACCCAGCTCGATGCTGCCTTCCATCCGAACCGTCGCCCGAGAGCTCGGCATTAGCGTCATCACCATCAAGAAGGCCTGGGAACTGCTGGAGGCCGACGATCTCATCTACACCAGGCCTGGCAAAGGGGCATTCGTCTCTCCTCACCCCAGGGACGGATTGACAGCCAAGCGCCACACCTTCGCCGTCGAACGCTTTCGCCACGATGCCCGTTTCTACCGCGACTTGGCCATCACCCGCGATGAGCTGATCGACATCGTGAAACAAGAGTACTGATACCCACCTGGGACAAAGACAGCATTCCTTGGGGCCAGTCAGCACCAGATCGCTACCGGGATCCGCATTGCCTGCTCGCCACTTGGGAATGGGAATCGGAAGATAACCCCGGCTGAAATACCTCGTTTATCACTCACAGTTGACAGCTCCAGATTCAACTGTGCATACTGAGCATGCACAGTAAATCCACCACAATTCTTGCGTCACTTCGCACCGGCGCCCTGAGGCGCCGCCGATCCTCAGCAACTAACCACGGAGAGGAATAACAGCATGACAACCCCGGGACACCTCGGCAGGACCGAGGACAAGACCGGACTCTCCGGTCGGCGGTCGCGACGTGGCGTTGCCGTTTCCACGACGATGCTCCTGATCGCCTTGGTGCTCACCGCCTTGTTCGCCGCCCTTTCCGGCGAAGCCCAGTCCGCGACCGGCAACGAGGGACTCGCGCCGGACAACCCTGAGGTGCTGGCAAGCGAGACGATCGCGAAGCGGTTCGACGAGTCTGGCGAAGCTGTTCTCCAGGTGCTGGTTGACGGGGATGACGTAATCGGTGCCGACGGGCTCACCGCCGCTGAGAGCATCATGGACTCCATCGAGGCGGCTCTGCCTGCCGAGGTGGAACTCTCCGCTACCGCAGAGCGGCCCGCTATTGTGCACTGGTTGTCTGCGGTCCAGGTCGCACTGGCTGAGCAGGAGATCGACCCGCACCAGGCCGATGACGCCACCGTAAGCCAAATCTTCTCCGAGGCTCTCGAGTCGATGCCAGCCGAACAGGCGGACTTCACTACGAGTCTGCTGCCCAGTGATGCCTCGCTCGGTTCCTCGCCACAGGCGGATAGCGGACTACTGCTCGTGTTCCTTCAACTCGACCAAGCAGTGCCTGAGAACCTTACTGATGCCGAGCAGGAGGAGGCAAAACTGGCAATAGACACCCAGGTCGCAGAGGCCGTGGATGGGACGGAGCTGCCGGAAGGCTACACGGCTGAGACATTCAGTGTTGCGTTGCTGGTCGGCGACCCAAGCCAGGTCGAAACCGAGCTCGTCCAGTTGTTCGGGGCCGCGTTTCTGGTCATCTTTGTCCTGCTCGGGTTCGTGTATTGGGTCAAACCAGGTATGGGAAGCCGGATCGTGCCGGGAATCCGGCGCACCATCGCCGATGTGCTGCTCACGCTGGTGACCGTGGTGATGGCGATCATCTGGATGAATGGCATCGGGGTGCTGCTCGGACCCGGCTACCTCGACTGGATCGGGCCGATGAACGATGTCAGCATGATCGTGCCAGTGCTATTGATCGCTCTCGGCATCGATTACGCGATCCACCTCACTAGTCGCTACCGCGAGGAGTTGGCGGCCGGACGCAGCGTCGGCGATGCGCTCGTCCGCGCGGTGCGCACCGTAGGCGTTGCTCTTGTGCTGGCGACTGTCACCACCGCTGTGGGGTTCCTGACGGGCGTGTTCAACCCTGTGCCAGCGCTGGTCGACTTTGGTGTCCTGGCCGCGGTCGGCATCGTCTCATCGTTCTTACTGATGATGACGTTCGTGCCTGCGACGCGGTACCTGATCGACCGTCGCGCGGAGCCGCGCGGGACACTGCCACGGCAAGCATTCGGCCGTGGCAGGGAGAGGCTGCTGCCGGGAATCATGGCTCGAGTCGCGGGCCTGGCGGCGCGAGCGCCGGTACTGACCCTGCTTGTCACGCTCGGGCTGGGTGGCTCGATCGGTGTGTGGGGCCAGAATCAGCTCGAGGTTCGTTTCAGCGTGACCGACTTCGTGCAGGACGATACCCCTGCGATGGCTGTGTATAACCAGCTAACCGACCGGTTCGACCGCGTTGATGAGACGACCGACGTGCTGATCACCGGTGATGTGGCAACACCGGAGGTCCACAATGCACTGGTCAGTACCTTGGACGAACTCTCCGAGGTTCCCGATGTCCAAACCTTCGGGGGTACTGCTCAGGCGGACTCGCCAGTGGGGCTGCTGACAACACTGCTCACCTCTGCCGACCAAGACTCCCCACCGGAGGCTCTGGTTGAAGCCGCCGAGGCCGCGGGGCTCGGGGAGGATCTCACCGTCGATCCCGGTGCGAACGTTGCCGAGCTCTACGACACGCTGCTTATTGTCGCGCCTGACGAGGCAGAACGCGTACTTGCACGTAACGATGCCGGCTCCTTCGAGATGATCCGCATGTCAATTCAGACCAGTGCCGGGGAGTCTGGTGTCGGGGAGCTGCGGGAGAACCTCGATGAAGCGTTGGCGCCGCTTGTCTCGACAGGCGTTGAGGTCGTAGCCACCAGCGAGCGGATCATCGACGATGAGATTGTTACAGCACTGACCGAGTCACAAATCATCACGTTGTTAATGGCCGTGGGTGCGGTTTTGGTGCTGTTGGTTGTGACCTACGGGTTCCGGAATCGTCGGCCGATGCTGGGTGTCATCACGGTGCTGCCGGTCGGATTGGTAGTGCTGTGGACTTTCGCGGCCATGGGGGCCACCGGCATCCCCTTGGGGCCAGTCACGGCCACAATCACCGGACTCGCAATCGGTGCCGGGGTACCCTACACCATCCACGTAACAAACCGTTTCCAGGAAGACCGATTGCGTCACGCCAGCACCGCCGACGCAATCCGCTCAACCATGCGACACACAGGAGGTGCCCTGGCCGGGGCAGCGATCACCAATTGCGCGGCCTTCGGCATACTCACTACCTCCACATTCACGCCCTTCCACCAGCTCGGACTGGTGACCATCTACGCAGTCGGCTTCGCCCTACTTGCCGCAACGGTAGTGCTCCCAAGCTTGCTGACCCTGTGGGACAAGTGGCACCGGCGTAACAACCCCGCGGTGGTCACCACGTCCGAAGTGCCTGTCAGGAGGTACACCAGATGAGTCAAGAAATGTCGGGTTCACCCGAAGAGCCTCCCACCGGCGAGGTGCCACCACGGGAAACCAAGCACCTGAACGAGGAACCTCCGCTCTTCGTCGAGGTCGCAGACCAGCTTCAGGAAAGCATGCTTGACGGGTGGCTATCTGAGGGAGGGCGTGTTCCTTCTAGCCCGCAGCTCGGGTCGTACTTCAAGGTCAGCCCAGCGACCGCAGCAAAAGGTATCGACCGACTGGTAGAGCGAGGTCTCCTGGTGAAACGCCGAGGTCTTGGAACGTTCGTAGCCGCTGGTGCCCGAGAAGCCATCCTTACTGAGCGGTGCCGGAACTTCGTAGCGAACTACCTCACTCCCATGCTTGACGAAGCTCGCCTTCTGGGACTGTCCACCACCGAGACCTTAATCGACATTCTCAGGTCCCAGTTAACGAGCGAAGATTGGCGAGGATAACCGGGGCCGGCCCACTGTGAAGCATCGGTACCGATTTCAGCGAGGCGTCAGATCGTCGTAGCTGCTGGTTCAAGGCCGGTATAGGCCTGTAGCATCTGGCCGTCTTGGCTCAGCTCGAACAATACGCCTGGTAAGGGTCATTGGGAAGGCGATTCTGGTAGTCATGGGGTAGCCGGCTTCTTCAGTCTTATCGGCTAGGTACGGTACACGAACTCCGGGTCCTGTCGGTGGGCATCTATCAGGGCATTGAGCCCGCGCGTCTCTTCCCACTCGACATCGGTAATGGGGTTAGACAAGCCACCAGTAGTAAGGCTGGCGGGCCTCTCCTCCCTAGGATGGGTGGCGATCGCTCCCTTGCTCCAGACTGGGAACGTGGCATGAGAGGCCCACACCGTGACCCGAAGCCACTTACCGGAGATCGTGACTGGCCCGCTAGCCGGCCGCGGTGGCGCAGCGCTGGACGCAACGGTTCACGAAGGTGTCACCCTGATCCAGTACCGCCGCTACGGAGCACCAAGTGTGAGCCGCGACGGGTGTCCGCGGTCGGGCTGGGGGCCTTGGGGGAGGAGATCGGGTTTCGCGGTGTCCTGCTGCGCTCGTCGACGCGATGGGTTTCGCATCCGTGAGCTGCCGTGATCACTGGCGCGTTGTTCGGATTCTGGGACGTCCGGTACTACGGGCTGCCACCGCTTCAGGTCGCCGCCTTCGTCGTCGGAGCGATCGCGCTCACCTTGACCATGGTCGCGGTGATGGTGGGTACCTTCAGGTAACAGATGGCTGTGTGGACCATCATCGGCACCGTGGTCGTGATTCCATTCGCAGCGTGGGGCATTTACCGTCGGGCTCGATCGACATAGCGGTCACCCCATCGACTTGGCTCCGTCAAGGGATTCGCGAATGATGTCGCCGTGGCCGGCGTGCTGCGCGGTCTCGGCGATGATGTGCTGGAAAACCCGACGGACCGACCACGCCTGCTCGATGTTCCACGGCGCCTCCGGCAGCTTGTGCACGACGTCCAGGGACGGCAGCGTGCGCACCAACTCGTCGGTTCCGGCGGCCACCTTGTCGTAGGCGGCCATCACACCGTCGAGGGTCTCGCCGGGCTGCATCTGGAACTCCTTCTCCCGTTCGGCAAAGTCGTCCTCGGTCCATTCCGAGAAGCCCTTCTCCATCGATGCGGCACCGGCCACGATGAACTCCGCCCAACCCTTCTCGGCTCCCGTGACGTGCTTGATCAGCCCGCCGAGGGTCAGGGTGCTCACGGTCGTGCGTTCCGAGGCCTGCTCGGTGGTGAGATCACGTGCGGTAAACCGCAGGAAGCCTCGCGCGTGAGCCAGGCTCGACAGCAGATCGGCCCGCTCTTGGTCCATGGTCACATGGTCACCGGTGCTTGACATGAGTGGTTCCTCTATCGTTCGTGGTCAGGTACCCACACGCTATCGACTATTAGTGACAGTTATTGTCACTAATCGCGAAGAATCTGCGCGACAATCAATTCATGGCAAGCACAAGCTCTCGAACCCTGCGGCTGTTGTCCCTTCTGCAGAACCACCGGTTCTGGATCGGTACCGAACTCGCTGACCGGCTGGACGTCTCACTGAGGACACTGCGTCGTGACATCGACCGGTTGAGGGACCTTGGCTATCCGGTACGGTCTGACCGCGGCGTCGGCGGCGGCTATCAGCTCGCCCCGGGCGCGTCACTGCCGCCGCTGGTGCTCGACGACGACGAGGCGGTCGCGCTCGCGGTCGGCCTACTGAGCTCGGCCCACACCTCGATCACCGACATCGCTGAGACCTCGGTACGCGCACTGGCCAAGGTCATTCAGGTGATGCCACAGCGGCTGCGGCGTCGGGTCGAGGCCCTTCGCGCAGTGACCGTCTCTGCCGACACCCCGTGGGCGGCTCAAGGGACCGACTCCGAACAGCTGGTGACGGTCGCTCAAGCGTGCCGAGACGACGAACGCGTCACCTTCGACTACACCGCCGCCGACGGCGAGCGGACGAGCCGCCGAGTGGAGCCTCACCAGCTCGTCTCTCTGGGCCGACGTTGGTACCTGGTCGGTTACGACCTGGACCGCTGCGACTGGCGCAGTTTCCGGTTCGACAGGATGACGCGAGTCGACAGCACCCGCGACCGGTTCCGGAGACGAGACCTACCCGGTGGCGACGCGGCCGAGTTCGTCGAGGCGGGAATCCGTGGCCGCCACGCCGTCAAGGTCGTAGCCGAACTGGCCGCGCCCGCCGAGCGGGTCCGCCGAGCCGTCGGCCGCTGGGTCGAGGTGACCGGCGTCGAGGCCGATCGGTGCCGGGTCGAGATTGACGCCGACTCCATGGACTGGGCGGTGATCGCGGTCGGGATGTCAGGCGAACCCGTCATCAGCGCTTCGCCTCCCGAGTACGCCGACCGGTTGCGGGACTGGGCGAACCGATTGGAGGTGTGAAGCGCTTGGATTTTGCTGGCGGCGTGCTTGTCGCCGGGGTCGGCGGTTCAGTAAGGAAGGTTGGTGGCTGTCACCGCGGCGGGGGTGAAGAGTATGACCCAGTGGTCGCTCTCGGGATCGTGCAGCATCTGGCTGTCGAAGGCGAGCAAACCTTGAGTCGGATGGTTGATGTGCTTCATTGCGGAGCTCCATGTTCCGATTTCTCCTCGCTCCCAGTGGCGGCTGAACTCGGAGCTGCTCCTCAACAGCTCACGGAACAAGGAACGAAGGAGTTCGTCCTCCGGGTAGAGACTGAGTGCTTTGCGGAGTTCGGCGGTGGCCACTCGGGCCAATTGCTCCGCTCCTTCGTTCCCGAGCACTATGCGGAGTCCTGCCGACGTGAAGGCCTGGTAGACGATGTTGTGGCCATAGGGCCCGTCGTTGAAGATGGGCCCAAACAGATCCGTCGCGGCAGAGTTGAAGGCCAGCATGTCGAGCCGGCCGTCGTGGATGGTGACCGGCACGGTGTCGTCCAGGCTGTCGAGCAGCTGTTGGAGCCCCGGTCGGATTTCTGCGGCGGGTGCTCGGGGCTGCGGAGGTCGCTCGTCGGCGAGCCGGAACAGGTGATCCCGCTCGGCGTTCGAGAGTCGGAATGCCCGCGCCAGTGCGGTGAGTATCTCCCGCGAGGGGCGGGACGCGCGTCCTTGTTCGAGGCGGGTGTAGTACTCGACCGAGATGCCCGCGATCGCGGCAAGCAACGGACCTGCATGCGCCGACCGGACGGATGGGTGGGAAGTCTGTGTCGTTCGAGACGGTCATCTGCCACCAATTATTGACCGGCACCAGGTGTGACATGGCCTCGGCCGTGGAATCAGCCCGTGCGGATCACCTTGTGCTGGGCGGCCTGGGTCAGCGGGCGCACCACGATCTGATCCACGATGATGGTCGCGTACTCGTGGCGGGGCGGTGGCTCACCCACCGTGTGTGACGGTTTCAATGCGGGTGCTCAGTGCGGGCGATGGTGTGCGGTATCTGATGCGCACGGTCGCCGCCGGTGATGGCGATCGCAGCCTGTCCACACCGCTGGCGAGGTACTACGCAGAAGAAGGAACGCCACCGAGTGGCTTGTTGGGAGTGGGAGATGCGCGAGATCCTATGGGGTAAGTGGAGTTCGTCTTCTGGTGAAACAGCAGGTCAAAGGGCATATCGGTGAGAGAAAATGTGGGTGGAATTGTGGCGAGTACCGCATGTCGCGTTTTGCACTCTAGTGGATCGCAGCTTTGGGGCAGTGCGGCACATATCTTCACCTGCTGGGGGAGCAGGGTCGTCTTTCGGATGGCCAGAATGTATTCGGACCCAAGGGTGTTTGATCACGTGACGGGCCCGGTCTGCTCATCGTCGAGAAGCGAGTTCTTGCGAGGTCAGGCGTCCCATATATTTCTAGGCCGCGATGGGTAGTGGGTGCGGGACGGGGAAGCCACGCCTGGCCGTTGTTGATGAGGTCCGCGGTTCATACTCCGAACGCGGCAGGGTATTGGATTTCACCACGTGGGGTTTCACGGGTGGTATCCAATACGAGAGCTAGGAATGAATCGTCTGGCACATCGAAGGGGGCGGTGACTCCGAACTGTGAGGCGGGGGAGAAGCCGAAGCGGGGGTAGTAATCAGCGTGTCCAAGGACCACGATGAGGTTCTCTTCGCGTTCTCTTGCAGCGTTGAGGCCTGCTCTGATTGCTGCGCTACCTACGCCTTGATGTTGATACTCAGGATGGACTGCGCATGGGGCCAACGCCAGGGCTGGTTCTTGGCCGACACTGCAGCGAGTGAGTAGAGCGTGGCCAATTGGGGTGCCGCTGCTGTCGAGGGTGACAATCGAGAGCCCATCAATCCATGCTTCGGGGTCAGCGCGAAGTGCCTCAACGAGATTGGCTTCTTCATCACTGGGGAATGCCGCCAGGTTGATCGCGCGAATATCCGCGATGTCTTCAGGGCGCTCAGCCCGAGTCCTCCACGGAGTCAATCCAGATGACCACCCTCCAGTAACGCGGCGATTCTGCTCGTACAAGATCAAGACGCAAGCTTAGCTGTGGAGGCTGATCCTTGAGTACGCTCATGAGCCACATGATTCCAAGCCGGTGACAGCGACCCTATAGTGAGGGCGTGTCGTTTAAGTGCGGCCCCTGTTGCGTCTACACAGGGCGCTACCTGAATTCTCACCCGGGTCGTCAAGCTCGTAGAAGCCGGTGGGTTGTCGAAGCTCACTTCTAGAGAAGCCCCTGGGCAGACGCACAAACGGTGAGAGAAAATGTAAGTGGAATTGCGGCGAAGACGACCCTGCTCAACTGCCTGGAGGGGCTTGACCGTCCGAGCGCGGGCGGGTCGAGGTGCTCGGCCTTGATCCGATCAGGGAGCAGCGCTCGCTAGCCCAGCGAGTGGGAGTCCAGTTGCAGAGCGCCGCACTCCCGCCCCGACTCACCGTTCAGGACGCCATGGAGCTCTACTCCGCCCTTTATGAGCGCCCGCGTTCGTGGCGCGAGCTGCTCACCAACCTCGACATCGGGGACAAGGCCGGAGCGCGGGTCGACCGGCTGTCCGGAGGCGAGCGGCAGCGGGTCTTCGTCGCACTTGCCTTGATCAACCGCCCCGAGCTGGCTTTCCTTGATGAGCTCACCACCGCCCTCGACCCACAGTCACGTCGCAACATGTGGGACACCGTGGAACATGTTCGGGATGAGGGTGCCACTGTGGTCCTCACCACCCACTACATGGAGGAAGCTGAGCGGCTCTGTGATCGAGTTGCCATCCTCGACCACGGTCGTCTCGTGGCCTTGGACACCGTGCCCGCACTGATCCGAGACCATGCCGGTGACACCACCGCCCGGCTTACGCTCTCCACGGCACCCAATCAAGAACTCGATCTTTCCGGCGTTGCCGGTGTAACTGGAGCCCATATCGAAGGACATGAGCTGACCCTTCACGGCGCGGCGGACAGCCTGCAGGCCGTCCTCGCTGCGCTCTCGGCACGCGGCCTCACCGTCACGAGCATGACCGCGACCAGCCCTGGACTGGAAGACGTCTTCCTCGCTCTCACCGGCCGTCACATCACCACGGAGGAGCATACTGCGTGAACGCCTACCGAGGCCTCGTCACTGCCCTTTGGCGCTCTCAGCGCCGCGACCCTGTAGGGCTGTTCTTCTCCTTCGCTTTCGCTCCTGTCCTCGTCCTCGCCCTTGGGACAATCTTCGGCAATGCCCCTCGCCCGGAGTTCGAGGGGCAGGGGTTCCTCGACGCAACTCTGCCTGCATTCGCTTCCCTTGTTCTCGCGATGACCGGAGTGCTCCAGGTGCCAGTGGCGATGCTCACCTTGCGTGACTCCGGAGCCCTGCAACGGCTGAGCCTGACGCCCTTGCGCCGATCGACCTTCATGGCAGCTAGCCTCACAGTCCACTTCCTTGTGGGCATCACAGGGATGCTCGCTGCCCTGGCCATCGGGATCGGAGTCTTCGGGGTATCCATGCCAAGCAACGTTGGCGGCGTCCTCGCCGTGTGCGTTATCGGACTCAGCACCTTCCTCGCAGTGGGCTGCGCCCTTGCCGCTGTCTATCCCTCAACCTCGGCCGCAACGGGCATGGGGAACGTCCTCATGATTCTGCTCATGCTCACATCTGGGGCATTCACACCCTTGGCAGTACTGCCAGAGGGCATTCAGCGGATCATCCAATACTCGCCGGTTCGCTGGTTCGTGGAAGCGGCTCAACACGCCTGGGTTGGGGATCCGTTCGGCGACGTGGTCATGCCGTTGCTCTTCCTCGGCGTCGTCCTCATTGTGGCCGCACTCGTAGGTCGGTGGCGCTTTCGGTGGTACCCAGCGCGATGAGACGTCACCCAAACGCCGCGCTGACACAGGAATACAGGCATGTGTCATGTCTCAGGAGATCTCGGACACTCGGGTACCAACACATCTCGGACACAACGGGCTCGTTTGGTTTACGCGCATGACCACAGGTGAGTGTGTTTACGGGACGTCGGCTACCGGTTCGTAACGCCGACTGACACGAACTCGTCAGCAAGGTCCTGTGGGTTCCAGGAAGTGCACTCATAGAGACGACGTCCATCATGTACGAACGGCGACATAGTCGCAAAGCGAATTCCGACCAGATCAGCGAGACCGATCATGGCCCGCAAGGCGGGCTGTTCTAGACCTCGCACACAGGATGGGTCGTCATCCGTAAGAGCAAACTTTTGATAGCGCAATGCTTCAGGCTTTGACCAAAAGAGTGGTACGGCTCCGTCTTGTTCCATCCGACCGGTGTGCGAACCCTTATCCAACGGGATGATTAGCCACGAGCCGGTTGGCTCTCGATCTTGGGCTGGCATGATTGTCCAGAATGGCTGGCCGATCGCTGATTCGTTCGGGAGCATTACCGGCTGCAGCCAAGATGTGACGGCGTTGCCGAAGGTCGGCAGCGATGTACCGTCAAAGTACTTGACGCCGTGTTCCTCGAGATAAGTTTTGGCTCCTTGCTGGAAGCCGTTCTGCGATACGAAGACGCCGATCGTGCTTGGCATATCGGTGATTTTTCCGTGAAACGCGATGACCTCATCGCGGGTGACCGGGCGCTGGTGATCTTTACACTCAATCGCAACGCGATGCTGGATGTCTGCGATCTCGAACTCGAAGAACACATCGATCTCGTACTTGTTTCCACGCTTGTCCGGCACCTTCGCGCGGTTCGTCACTCGAAGATTCTGAGCATGACGTACGAGCAGCGATTGGTATATATAGGTCACGTAGCTTTCGAGGTACTCGCCAGGCCGGGCGTCTCGACCTTTCGCCCTCCGAGTCCAGCGTGCAAAGTGTCGTCGCATATTGTCCATCGCTCGTCATCGTATCCGCTGATGCTGGCAGTTGATGTGCCAGATGTCGGTGTTATCAGCCTGGAAAAGTCCGGAATATCGCCAGGATCCGGTACAGAAACTTCTTAAAAGGGCGATTTGGGGCCGGACGAGTGATTCCCAAGGGCGGGAGCGGGGGCGGGCGACTCAAGGTCGGGTGGCGGGCACTCCGGAGTCGGAGGTGGCGCTCAGGGTGGGTGCCTGTGCCGAGGCTGGAGCACGGGGTTGAGACGGCTGCCGCGCAGTGCCGTACGGTGGAGATATGGGCAATCGTCTCAGCAGCGCGCAGTCGGCCTACCTGCGCCAGCACGCCGAGAACCCGGTGGACTGGCGGCCCTGGGAGAGTTCTGCCTTCGCGGAGGCGGCGGACCGCGATGTGCCGGTGTTCGTCTCGATCGGCTACGCGGCCTGTCACTGGTGCCATGTGATGGCGCATGAGAGCTTCGAGGATCCCGACGCCGCAGCCCTCCTCAACGACTGGTTTGTCAGCATCAAGGTGGACCGGGAAGAGCACCCGGAAGTCGATGACGCCTATATGGCCGCCACCCAGGCACTCACCGGGCAGGGCGGCTGGCCGATGAGCGTGTTCACCCTCCCCGACGGCCGGGTCTTTCACGCCGGGACCTACTTCCCCCCGCATCGCTTAGGCCAGATCCCCTCCTTCACTGAGGTATTGCACGCAGTGCACGAGGCCTGGGTCCAGCGGCGGAGCCAGGTAGCGGAGCAGGCGGCCAAGATTGCCGAAGCACTGGGGGACCAACGACGCCGCCAGGGCCAGTTGGCCACCGCAGTGCAGCCAGACAACAACAACCTCCAGCCATCAGTGCTGGACAGGGCGAGCTACGCAGCGCTCGCTCAGCAGGTGCTCGAGCAGTTGATAGGACAGGAAGACACTGTGCACGGCGGGTTCGGGGCCGCGCCCAAGTTCCCGCCCTCTCCGCTGCTGGACTGGCTGCTGGAGGAAGGTGCCTGGGGCTTGCGGGGCGGTCAGGCTGGGCAGGAGGGTGCTGGTCAGGAGGTTGCAGAGCGCGCCGGCGGGCTGTCCGTGCACACCATGGAGGCGATGGCCCGTTCCGCACTGTTCGACCAGGTGGAGGGTGGGTTCGCCCGCTACACGGTGGACCGGGCCTGGCAGCTGCCGCACTTCGAGAAGATGCTCTACGACAACGGCCAGCTGCTCGGTGCCTACGCACGACTGTCGGTGCATCCGGCAGCTGAGGCCGAGACACAGGAGACCGCCCGGCGGGCGGCTCGGATGACCATCGACTGGCTGCAGCGCCGGATGCTCACCAGCCAAGGGCTGCTTGCCTCATCCTTGGATGCCGACACTATCGGGACCGACGGCAGACGGGAAGAGGGCGCCACCTATCTGTTCAGCGATGAGCAGCTGATCCAGGCGGGACGGGACGCTGGACTGGATGAGAGGCAGACCCAGCGGCTTGCCGAACTCAATCATGGGCTGTCTGCCGATGAGCACGCACTGCGCTCCGGGGTACCGCTGAACATTACGGCACAGACGCCCCGGACCATTCACTTCGACGAGCCGTTGAGCGGAACAGACCTTGAGCTCTGGGAGCAGGCGCTGTCCCAGCTGCGAGGGGCGCGCGCGGACCGGCCCCAGCCTGCGCGGGATGACAAAGTGGTGGCCGCTTGGAACGCCCAAGCTGTGCGATCTCTCGCAGAAGCCGCCGCACTGTGGAATGAACCTGAGCTGCTGAAGCTGGCCGAAACCATCGCAGAACGGCTCTGGGAGCTTCACGCAGAAGTCCATCACAGCGATCCGCCCCGCACTGCCGAGGGTCGACTGGATGAGCTGCGCGCCGGATGGGTCAGTGCGCAGAGTGAAGCCGGGGTTTCCGCAAAGATCTTCCGCACCTCTTATGATGCTGCGCGCGGCACCGGGCTCGGCACCCTTGCTGATCACGCACACACCGCCGGCATGTGCTTCGCACTGGTGAGCGCCGGGGCACACGGTCCCACCTGGCAGGACCGGGGAATCAGTGTGCTGAGATTCGTGCTCAACGAGTTCATCACGGCCAGCCGTGCGGACGCGTCGCTGCGCGTACTGGACTCCCTGGATCAGGATGGCCTGCTGTCTGCTCTGCAGGGCGGAGCCGCCGATGCCACACCGGTGGACGGCCCCGAGCCCAGCAGTATCGCAGCGCTGGCGCAGGCGCTCCAGCAGGCGGAGGCGCTGGGGCTGATCACCGCACTGCCCTGGGTGAAACCGGACCCGCACCCAGAGAAGGAGGACGCCTGGCTTCCGCTGCAGCCGGCCGACCTGCTGCACCACCTCACCCTCATCGGCCCCCAAGCCCCCATCGCCGTGGGCGGATCGCTGCTGGCTGCGCGCCGGGCAGCACTGGGTTCGCCAGCGTTCCGGATCCTCAGCGGCAGAGCAGAGGACATAGCTGAGGTGCGGCGAGCGGGCACTCTGCTGGGAATCCCGGTGGAGCCTTTGGGGGACGGCGTCGTACCCTCTCCGGAGCAGCAGCTGCAGGTGAGCATCTGTCTCAACAGCATCTCCGGGGGGATGTGCCTGGCCCCGCAGCCCACTGCTGAGGAAGCGCTGGTCCAGCTCAGCTGAAGGACAGCACGCCAAATACTCTCCACGCCCGGCCCCCAGAAACGCGAGGCGGTTCAGCGGGATCCTGCCGGGCGATTGGGTCCTTACCCGCGATCACGGTCGGAGTCAGTAGGACAGTATCCCGAACATGATCGCGATGTAATGGGTGATGAAACCGACCAGGGTGCAGGCGTGGAAGAGCTCGTGGAAGCCGAACCAGTGCAGCGAGATGTTCGGCCGCTTCAGGGCGTAGAACACCGCACCGGTGATGTAGGCGGCTCCACCGACGCAGATCAGCACTGCTGCGGGGATGCTGACCGCGAAGAACTCATCGATGAACCACACCGCAGAAAGCCCCAGCACAATGTAAATAGGGGTGTAGAGCCACCGCGGAGCCGAGGTCCAGAACACCCGGAACGCCACCCCCAGCAGCGCCCCGGTCCACACCCCGGTGAGCAGGATGGTCCGAGAGGGGTCCTCCAGCAGCGCCAGGGTCAGCGGAGTGTAGGTTCCGGCGATGATCAGCATGATGTTGGTATGGTCCAGCCGCTTGAGCACCAGGGCAGTCTTCGGCGACCAGCGGCCCAGGTGGTAGGTGGCCGAGACCGTGAAGAGCAGCAGACCGGTCATCGCGTAGACCGCCGAGGCGATCCGCAGCCCAGCAGTGGGGGAGAGGGCGATCACCACGATCCCGGCAGCCAGCGCCAGCGGCACCATCCCCGCGTGCAGCCAGCCGCGCATGCGGGGCTTGAGCGGCACATCAGTATCGAAAAGTTGGCCAGCTGAGGCGGTGCGGGTCTGCTCGACTCGGACTTCAGAGGAAGGTTCGGCAGGTGAGAGGGCATCCTGTGGGGAGTGTGGGGGATTTCCCATTGGACCAGTTTACAACTCTAGGTGACTGGCAAGTAACTTGGATGGTTGGGTGGCGTCATGATGTTCATCCCCTACAGTGGAGCCTGTGACTGCACGGGGACCTCTCAAGCGTTCGCTGCTCGGGCTGACCGATGTGGCCTATGCGGTCTATGAGCGGCGGCTGCGTACTGAGCTCAAGCCCGAGCGCATCCCGGAGCACATCGGTGTGATGGTGGACGGCAACCGCCGCTGGGCCAAGCTGGCCGGCACGCCGACCGCAGACGGGCACCGGGCCGGGGCGGACAAGATCGTGGAGTTCATCGGTTGGTGTGCGGAGCTGGGCATCCCTACAATCACCCTCTACATGCTCTCCACTGACAATATGAACCGCTCTGAGGCCGAGTTGGACCAGCTCATGGAGATCATCGGCGACACCCTGGACCGGCTCGCTGAGTCCCGCCCCGGCGGCAGACCGGTGCGGGTGAACCCGGTGGGTCAGCCGGAGCTGCTGCCCGAGCCGCTGGCCACCAAGCTCTGGGACGTCACCACCGCCACCGGGATCATCCCGCGGGTGAGGCCCGACGGTGAGCCGGCGGGGGAGGCTCCTTGCGTGCATGTCAACGTGGCGGTGGGTTACGGCGGAAGGCAGGAGATCGTGGATGCTGTCAAAGACCTGCTTCGTGACGCGGCCAAGCAGGGCAAAGCTCTGGCCGAGGTCGCCGAGGAACTTAGCACGGCACAGATCAGTGACTGGCTCTACACCCGGGGCCAGCCGGACCCCGACCTGATCATCCGCACCTCCGGGGAGCAGCGGCTCTCTGGGTTCCTGATGTGGCAGTCGGCATACTCGGAGTTCTACTTCGCCGAGGCGCTATGGCCTGACTTCCGGCGAGTGGACTTCCTTAGAGCACTCCGTGACTACGCGAACCGTCAGAGACGGTTCGGAAGTTGAGGTGCTCCCGATGGTGGGTGCACGTCCGGCTCGCTCCCCGCCGTGGCCCGCATCAACGTCAGACGTCGGCACGGGTCCCTGAGGCCGGGTCCGCCTCGGCCGCGTTGCCGCGGCCTTCACGCCGCCGCCCGCCAGTGCCGCTTTGGGCAGTGAGTCGTCACCGCGGCGTCGTTAACTGTTATTTACCTAGATGTCACAGTAAGTTCCGTGTTTTGTCCGGGCTGACCGCTTCTGCGGGTCTACATTGGGGATTGTCAGAACACTGACCGGAAGGCCCACAGCTTGACGCCACATGGCAGAGGGGGCCGGTTCGGTCCCTGGCCAGGCAGCTGGCAGAGGGTCGACCGACCACCCACCGAGAACCGTTGCGGGGATGCATCAGGTCCTGCAGCTGCGGAATGGGGTGTCCGATTGAACCGAGTGGAGACTGAAGCCTGCTTCGAGTCTTCCGAGGTGATTGAGGACTGCGAGAACCGCTGGTTCTCGCCAGACGACGTCGATGACCTCGACATCGAGCTCGCGCTTGGGGAAGAGAGCGAGCCCGAAGATGAGGAAGATTACGACGACGCCGCCCACCTCTGCTCAGCTGCGGGGCCTTTTCTCTTCCCGTCACGGCGAAACCCTGTTTGGAGATACTGTGGCCTCCTTGAACACCACTGCACCCGCTGAGGACCTCGACACCGCCGTTGCCGCCGAGTTGGCGCAGAGGTCTTATGTCCTCGACACCTCGGTCCTGCTCTCCGACCCCAAAGCGGTGCTGCGCTTCGCCGAGCATCAGGTGATCATCCCGATCGTGGTGATCTCCGAGCTGGAGAAGAAGCGCCATGACTCCGAGCTGGGCTACTACGCCCGCTCCGCCCTGCGGCTGTTGGACGAACTGCGTGTGAACCACGGTGCGCTGAACCAGCCGATCCCGCTCAACGACCAGGGTGGGCATCTGTTGGTGGAGCTCAACCACATCAACGAACAGGTCCTTCCTGCCGGGTTCCGGCACGGGGACAACGACTCCCGGATCCTGGCGGTGGCTAAGTCCTTCGCCGATGAGGGCCGGGAGATCACGGTGGTCTCCAAGGATCTGCCGATGCGAGTGAAGGCCTCCGCCATGGGTTTGTCTGCTGATGAGTACCGCAATGAGTGGGTCACCGACTCCGGCTGGACCGGGGTTGCGGAGATCACCGCCAGTGAGGAGCAGGTGGGCGAACTCTACGACGGTGAGCGGATCGAGCTCGACGCCGCCGATGACCGACACGCCGGGGACCCGGGGACATCTCTGATGTCTCCGGGAAGCGTGGCAGGGCTGCCCACCAACACCGGGCTGGTCATCTCCTCCGGGCATGGCTCAGCATTGGGCCGGGTCAAGATTGACGCCACCTCTAAGAAGTATGTGCAGGTGGTGCGCGGGGATCGCGAGGTGTTCGGGCTGCACGGCAGGTCTGCTGAGCAGCGCCTGGCCATCGATATGCTCATGGACCGCGAGATCGGGATTGTCTCGATGGGTGGTCGGGCCGGGACCGGTAAGTCCGCGTTGGCTCTGTGCGCAGGGCTGGAGGCGGTGCTGGAGCGCCGCGAGCATAAGAAGATCATCGTCTTTCGTCCGCTCTACGCGGTGGGTGGCCAGGAGCTGGGCTACCTGCCCGGCACTGAGGCGGAGAAGATGAACCCCTGGGGGCAGGCGGTCTACGACACCCTCGGCGCCCTGGTGAGCGAGAACGTGCTGGAGGAGATCATGGCCCGTGGTCTGCTGGAGGTGCTGCCGCTGACCCATATCCGCGGCCGCTCCCTGCACGATGCCTGGGTGGTGGTGGACGAGGCCCAGTCCCTGGAGAAGAACGTGCTGCTGACCGTGATGTCCCGGATGGGCCAGAACTCCAAGATCGTCCTCACCCACGATGTGGCCCAGCGCGACAACCTGCGTGTGGGCCGGCATGACGGGGTGGCCGCGGTGGTGGAGATCCTCAAGGACAACCCGCTCTTCGGGCACATCACCCTGACCCGCTCCGAGCGCTCCCGGATCGCGGCACTGGTCACGGAGCTGCTGGAGGAGGGCTGAGCTGGCGGCAGAGTCGCGCTGACAAAGGAAGGGACGGACGCCTGCTGAATTGACCGGCCGGCGTCCCCCTGTATGCACGGTATGCCGTTCCGGTTTTCCGGTTCCGGGCCGGAAACGCCTCGGAACACTCCGGGACTCTCTAAGCTCATATGCAGCTGCCTGATCCGGGTAGCGCCGCACCGCCGTGACTTCTGAGGGAGAACTGTGCCGCGGCGGCTGTGGTCCTCGCACTGTGTGAAGAGAGAGCTGCGTGAATCACTTTGAAGGGGCGCTCGCCGTCCTGGCGGGTGCCGGGCTATTGCCGCTGTCCGCCGTCCCGGCTGAAGAAGGGGACTATACCGCTGAGCTGACTGTCCCGGAATCAGCTACCAGTCTCTGGGTAGACCTGGAGTCGGCGGAGGCCGCAGCAGAGGTGGTCACCGGAAGCCTGGACGGAGCAGAGCTGGACTTCCGGGACACCATCCTGGGAGTTACCGCGGTCACCGAGGTCTCACCCGGGGATGCGGTCCTGGAGCTGGAGGTGGCTCAGGACCTGGAGACTGAGCTTTACATCGCCTTCACCGATGAGGCGAGCAATATTCTCAGCTCCCAGACCAGCAGCGAAGTACTGAGTGCGGCACCACAGGAGGGTGAGACGCCCTCACCCACGCAGAGCCCATCACCTTCAGACTCCCCAACACCGACGACGTCGCCCACTCCCACTGAGTCTGGGACGCCCACTGCCGTTGGTACTACCAGTGAAAGCCCCTCTGATGAGCCTGAGGACGAGGCAGAGGATGAAGGTGGGCTCGCCGCAACCGGAACCGTGATTGCCTGGGCCGTTGCCGGGGCCGCTCTGCTGCTTCTCGGCGGTGCTGGTCTCGCCTACGCAGGCCGTACCCGGAAGGGAGGGGCGCTGTGAACCTCCGACGCACAGCCCAGGTACTGCTCACAGCCACCGTTTCGGCGGCTATGCTGCTCACTGCAACTGCCCCGGTGCAGGCTGAGGAGGACTTGCCGGGGGAGATCTATTCACTGACAGCGGTGCCGGCGGCGATCAGCATCGAGACATCCTACCACCGTCTGCCTGCAGCGGATTCCGCAGCCGGCCACGGCACACAGCTGGGCGAGGGCACCCAGGCGGTTGATTTTCCGGGAGTTCCAGAAGGGCACGACGCCGCCCTCGTTCGCCTCACCGGCTTCGACGCCGCCGAGGACACCACCGTTTCGGCGGCAGGCGCACCCGCCCTGAGCGTGGCTGCGGGAGCCTCGGCCTCCACCACGGTGCTGGTTCCGCTGGTGGAGGGGTCCATGGAGCTGGGCTCGGATGCCGAGATCGACGCTCGTGTCGAACTGCTGGCCAGCTTCGCCGGAGACGAATCGGCTCCGGGGGCCACGATTGCGCTGACCGAACCAGTCACCCGTGCTCAGACTGCCCAGGGACTTGCCGGAGAGAGCCTGAGCGTCGATATCACCGAAGTCGGAGTCACCGGACAAGGTGGAGTGCCTTCCACTGGAGTACGCTCAGTATGGCTGACCGCCACGGTCCAGACCGATTCCGCCGGTGAGCTCAGCATCGGCCCCCAACAGGCGAGCCTCCCACAGGGCACGACGACGCTGACCACTGTGGTGCCAGTTCAGGCAGGCTCTGTGCCCTTTGCCTTCACCGGGGGAGAAGCAGATCTCCACGTGGATGTCCGCGGCTGGTCGCCCGAGGCACCGCAGAATGCACAAGCTGCGAACGTCCAGGGGGGCTTTGTCCCTGAGCTGGGCGGTGAGTCCCAGGACCTGATGATCAGTGACGAGGCCCCCGCAGAGCTGCCCTCTGCCAGCTATACCGATGCGGAGAGCGTCGTCGTACTCGTCTCAGCTCAGCCGGGGGAACAGCCCACGTTCCTCGGGGACGACCTCGACGCTGAGCTGCGCGGCTCCGGGATCTTCGTGGACCCCGTGATGGGCGCTTCAGCCCAGCTTGCCGTGCTGGACGCTGAGGAGGCTGCGCTCATCTCCCGGCGAGGTGATGTAGACGCCGCTGTCCTGCCCCTGGGCAGTTTCCTCTCAGCGGGGGCCGAAGGGGCTTCCGGAGGCCCTGAGCTAACCATCACCTCCCACACCGACGGCGGAACTGTCGAACTGGGTGAGGATGCAGTCACCGTGCTGGAGGGAACGGTGGCCTCGTCTTCTGCTGCTGAGTCTGTCGTCATCACGGTGGACGGCGAGCAGATCGGTGCCGCCGAGCTGGACTACTCCGGTGACACTGTCATCTGGAGGTTCACCACCGGCGCTCCGGCATCGGACTCCTACGCGATCACTGTTGAGGCGGTGGACCGCAGCGGTGCCGCTGACAGCCAGTCGCTGAACATGGAACTGGTGATCCCTGATGAGGACGAGATCCTGATTCATCCCGATACCGTGATCCAGGAAGAGCATGCCGTTGTCTACGAGCTGACCGACGACTATGTGATCCTGGCTGAGGCGCCGGAGGCTGAACCAGGCGAAATCCTGGTCTCCGGCTCTGTGGAGGGCGCTGAGGAAGGGTTCCTGCGCCGGGTGATTTCCGTGGACGAGAACGACGAAGGCTGGGTCGTGCACACCGACTGGGCCACCCTGGATGAAGCGATCCTGCAGGCTGATGTGGAAAGTGAGATTCTCTGGACCGGGGTTGAGGGTCTCGAGTTTGAGCAGCACTCTGAGGGTCCGGAGGCCGGAGACGTCGAGATTGTCGATGACGGGGATATCTTCGTTGAGGTGGTGGAAGCACCAGAAGGGCTACCCGGACCATCGGATTCCGCTGAACCCGCCGCTACCTCTTTGGCGCCCTTCTCCCACTCCGGGGCGGTGTCCTCCTTGATCAGCCCCTACAGCCAGCCGATGCCGGCAGGTTTCAGTCTGAATAACCGGCATCAGCAGTGTGTGAACATGAATCCCAAGTTCGCGATGGATAGTGACGGGGCGAAGTTCAATATGGCCAGCGCCGAAACCGAGTTCCGGGATAAGCGCGCAGAAATTCTTGGCAACGGCGGGATCGCCGTTGAATCAGACATCACCCATTGCATCACGCTGACTTTCGGACTGACCATCGAGCTGCAGCGGACCTTCCGTGTACCGACAGGGGTTGAGGTGACTCGCTTCGACTTTGTGGTCAGCTCGTACACCGCGTTCGACAACACGCTGGGTGTGAACTACGCCATCAGCGACAGGGAACGGCTGCGTCTGTTCACTATGCACCTGCCGCCGGTCAACTTTGCCATCGGGCCGGTTCCGGTAACCCTGACCATGGAAGCAGGAATAGACTTCACCGCCGCATGGTCGGTCGAAGGCAGCGCGGAGGTCAATTACACCGCTGTACGCAGTCAGGACGTGGGTTTCCGTTACCGCAACGGACGGTTCAATGCTGTGAACCCGACCCCGCAGTGGAGCTTCCCCACCACAGTGGGGGAGGACTTCTCTGCCACAGCGAGCATCGAAGCCGATGCCAGTGTCGGGCTAAACGTGGCGATGAGCACCAAGCTCTACGGCGTCGTCGGTCCAGAAGTCGGCCTCGGTGCTGCCATCGGAATGGACGGAGAAGTCGAATTCAACGTTGGTGAAGCCGCCATCGAATCGGCATCTTTTGAAATCTATGCCGAGCGTACTGCTTCCGCCGGCATGAGATTCCGTGTACCGATCATCAACCGGACCATTCTTGAGGTCAACGACATCATTCGGTTCGAGCGCCGGGGCACCCTCTACGAGCTCAGCCACACCCGTGAAGAGGACGACGACGCCGACGAGGATCCATCAGACCCTCCACCTCCGGAGGACGAACCGCCCTTTGAAGGTCCCGCTGAACTGGGGAACACTGCAGTTGTCCGACATGTGCCGCTGCCCGACGATGTCTGGTCTGTGGGGAGCCGGATTCACCACGGTGAGAATACTGGCAGATTTTACATAGCCGGCGCACATAGGACGGAGAATTGGCAGCCGCGGGCTGACTTCATTTATGAGATTGCTGGAGACGGGGCGTCCATAGTATCGGAAACCCCTCTACATGGAACCACAGGATTCCCTTCCGGGCGCTGGGATGTCGATGATGCCCGTCATCGAATCGTCTATTTGCCGACTCTCGGGACCCAGGATGACGAGACGCACATTCACATTAATGCACAGAAAATTGGGGCCCTGGAGATTGAACAGGAAGGGCGCATTGAACTGGGTGCCTGCAGTTCGGCGAATAACTTGGGACTAGCAATGCGACCAGCGAGCGGCCAGGTAGTTGTCGTCGGAGCAGTCGAAGAACTTGCTCATGGGGAGGACAGTGACTGTCCATCAACGGAGGACTCTGAGCCCACCATCCACGTTTGGGTGCTGGACGCAGCCAGTTTGGAGACCTTGGAGACCTTTGAGCTCAGCGATGTTCAGCTGGACTCGCTCAACCCACTCTACTGGCAGGAGCACCTGTACTTTGCGCCCGATGAGAGCGCCTTGCACATTCTTGACGTCTCTAATGTGGTCACGCTTGATCTTCTGTCGGGGGAAGTGTTCGGCCCATTCTCCACGCAACCTGGGCGGCAGCATGAGTACCTTATCTCCCGTCTTGTAGTCCCGGGAAGTGGCCACGTGGTCTTCTCTGGGATGCTTCAGGGTCAGCCTGAAGATCTCTATGATCACAATCTTTGGAGACTGGACCCGGTCACTGGAGAATTGCTGGAGCAGCCTCAAGAGGGCGACTGGCCAGCGGAACGCGTTGAGTGCTCCAGCTACGTACGATGTTGGTCCGCGGTTGGGGCCGACGCGGAGGGGCGCTATTACGGATTCAATCAGGAAGGTTCTTCCGAAACTCATAAGTCAATGTGGATTTCGGACGATGGGAGCTTCGGTGGGTGGGAATTGATCGCGTTGAGAGGTGATGATCTGCGGGGGCGGACGCCCCACCACACTAGCGTCGGAGCTCCGGGGCAACTCGCGTACCTATATGAAACCGACGACGGCTTGTCCGTAGAGATTGCCGTTGTGATCGTCGATGAGGCTGAAGTCCCCGATGCTCCACCGAGCACGGGTGACAATGATGATGACTGCGGGGTCACGGGGGAGTGTGAGCCAGAAAGCGAAGAGCAGCAAGAGCTCGTGACGCTGGAGAACTGTCGTGAGGTCTGTGAGCCGGTGCATATCCTGGGATTCCGAGGTAGTCATTGGTGATCCGTACCGGATGCCGGGCTGCTGCGTGCCCCGAGTCCCGATGTTACTGAGCGTCGGCGCAGGCGGTTGGCTGCCCTGGATGCGTCTTGGCCTGGCTGGAGCTGCCGTGCACCACGGTGTACGGAACTATCGCCGAGCATGCACGGACCCGCGGGCTCAGAGGCTCGAAGCTCAGAGATAAGGATGCTCTGATCGCGGCCCAGGCATATAGCTATGGTGTCCCGGTCATGACTGACAACCTGTCGGATTTCCGCGCGTTCGAGCCACTCCTCGCCGCACTCTGGCCCGGCAGCGCCTAGGCGGCCGGACGTATCTAGTCGATCTCGGTGCCGCCGCCGGCGTCGTCGTTCACCAGAGGGCCAGGAAGGAGAAGAACGCACTCTATGGCCGCGCCCAGGTGAACATGTTGCAGCTCGTGATCCTGCTGGAGAGCGCATCAGCTCCCAACTCTTCACATGTGATCGGGATGAAGTTATCGTAGAAACATGTCCATGATCCAGTTGCGCAATGTGCCCGAGGAGATGCATCGCGAGCTCAAGGCGCGGGCCGCGCGCCGGGGTAAGACGCTTTCCGACTATGCCACTGAGGAGCTCGCGCGCTCACTGCAGCGCCCAGATCTGGATGAACTGTTAGAGAAGTTGTCTCGCTACCCCACGCTCAAGGGCAGTCCGGGGGCTCAGGCCGTGCGGGCAGACCGTGACGCACAAGGATGATTATCCTTGACGCCTCGGCCATCACCGACATGCTGACCAATGCACAACCTGCAGCAGAGGTGCGCCGAATACTCTCTGAGCATTCTGCTCGCGCAGTCTGTCCCCATCTGATGGATGCTGAGGTGCTCAGCGCCATCAGGCGGATGCTGAACCAGGGGCTGATCGAAGTTCAGCAAGCTGACGAAGCCGTCCACTCTCTCGAGCTGCTGCCAGTGGCGAGATTGCCGCACTACCCTCTGCTTCCTAGGGCCTGGGCGCTCAGAGACAATATGTCTGCTTACGATGCCTTGTATATAGCCATGGCGGAGAGTCTCGATGCCCCCTTGATCACTACGGACTTCAAGCTCGCCAATACGCCAGGCCACCGAGCCGAGGTCGTAGCTCTGAGCTGACCGGCCTCAGGTGTACTTGGAGTAGTCGATGCTCATGCCGTCTGCGGCGTCGCCCTTCTTCTTGTTCCTGCCGCCCCGGCCGCGCTGCTCGGGGGCATCCAGGGCGGGAGCAACGGCCGAGGACTTGCCCACCAGGCGCTGAGCACGCGCCTCCTTGGTGAGGAAGAACGCCACCAACACGCCGGCGATCACCCCGGCCAGGTGACCGGTCCAGGAGACCCCGGGGGTGATCGGAAGCATCCCGATCAGCATCGAGATCCCGTAGATGAAGGCCACGAAGATCCCGAAGATCATCGCCAGGAACTTGCGGGCCAGGATCGCATAGGTCACAATGAATGCCGCGAACCCGTAGATCACCGTCGAGGCGCCAATATGGTTGACCACGCATCCGCTGGCGGCCGGGGCGTGGCACACCCACGGAGTCCCGATGACCCACAGGATCGCCCCGGATAGCAGCCACAACGAGACCATCACCGTGGTGAACCGCTTGGTCAGCATTGAGGTCATTCCGCCCAGAATCAGCCAGGACATCGTATTGCCCAGCAGGTGGCCGAACCCACCATGCAGCAGGGGCATGAAGATGATCCCGATCAGCCCGCCGAAGTCCCGGGCGTTGAGCGCCAGCGTCCGGTTGAACCAGTTGCCCAAGACCAGCGAGAGCACAAACATCACCCACATCGCGGCCAGCGGCAGGATCACCGGCACAAAAGTCCGTTTGAGTGCAGCAAGGAAGTCCCCGCCGATCGAATGTGCTGAGTCGCTGGAAGCCATATACCCCATGGTACGGAAACCCACGACGTCATGTCCCCCTGAGTCTGCCCTGATCCTGCCCCGATTCTGACGTTAGGATGACTTGTAAGAGAGCGAGCCGGATCCTGGCTCGCGAGAATCGCGAGACAAGGAAGCGAGTGAACGTGACTGAGACTTCAGAGACCCAGTACCGTATTGAGCGCGACACCATGGGCGAGGTGAAGGTGCCTGCCGAGGCGCTCTACCGTGCCCAGACCCAGCGTGCGGTGGAGAACTTCCCGATCTCCGGGCGTACCCTGGAACCGGCGCACATCGAGGCCCTGGGTCGGGTGAAGAAGGCCGCCGCCAAGGCTAATGCCGAGCTCGGCGTGCTGGACGCTGAGCTGGCTGAGGCCATCGTGGCCGCCGCTGAGCAGGTGGAGACCGGTCAGCTCAACGAGCATTTCCCCATCGACGTGTTCCAGACCGGTTCAGGCACCAGCTCCAACATGAACACCAACGAGGTGCTGGCCACCCTGGCCAACCGCCACCTCGAGGAGAAGGGCTCGGACAAAGAAGTCCACCCCAACGACCACGTCAACGCCTCCCAGTCCTCCAACGACGTGTTCCCCACCTCCGTGCATGTGGCCGCTACCGGCGCGCTGATCAACCACCTTAAGCCAGCCCTTGCTTACCTGGCTGAGGCTCTGGAGGAGAAGGCCGGGGAGTTCGCCGAAGTGGTCAAGTCCGGGCGCACCCACCTGATGGACGCCACCCCGGTCACCCTGGGCCAGGAGTTCTCCGGCTACGCCGCCCAAGTCCGCTACGGCATTGAAAGGATCGACGCCGCCATGCCCCGGGTCGCCGAGGTTCCCCTGGGCGGCACCGCAGTAGGCACCGGCATCAACACCCCGCTGGGCTTCGCGGAGAAAGCCATCGCCAACCTCGCCGAGGACACCGGCTTGCCGCTGACCGAGGCCCGTGATCACTTCGAGGCCCAGGCCAACCGCGACGGCCTGGTGGAAGCCTCCGGGCAGCTGCGCACTATCGCCTACTCGCTGATGAAGATCAACAACGACCTGCGCTGGATGGGCTCAGGCCCCAACACCGGCCTGGGTGAGATCGCCATCCCGGACCTGCAGCCCGGCTCATCCATCATGCCCGGCAAGGTCAACCCGGTAATCTGCGAATCCGCCATCCAGGTCTGCGCCCAGGTCATCGGCAACGACACCACCGTGGCACTGAGCTCCACCAACGGAGCCTTCGAGCTCAACGTGGGCATCCCCGTGATGGCCCAGAACCTGCTGGAGTCCATCCGCCTGCTCACCAACACCTCCCGGGTGATGGCCGACAAGATGATCAAAGGCCTGACCGCCAATAAGGAGCGCGCCGCCTTCTTGGCAGGAGCATCCCCCTCAGTGGTCACCCCGCTGAACAAATACATCGGCTACGAGGCCGCCGCTGAGATCGCCAAGCACGCAGTGAAGAACAAGGTCACTGTGCGCGAGGCCGTGGTGGAGCTGGGCTATCTGGAGCGCGGCGAGCTCACCGAGAAGCAGCTGGACTCCGCTCTCGACGTCATGAGTATGACCCACCCTGGTTAATCAGGTGCGACGAGTCGGTCGCGTGGGAGCAAGCGTCCGCAGAGCTGTGCGCAGGGATCCTGAGCACAGTGCCGACTTCCACACGCCGAGGCTGTAGGCGAGGTCATCGAGCCGGCGGGCCAATGCGAACTTGGCTGGGCTCATCTCTGGTTTGAGGCGGGCGTACTCCCACACCGTGTCCGCTGTGGCGCTGACTAGCAGCAGTCGACGCGCTCGGCTTGAAAAGAGAGAACCAACGACGATGCCAGGGGCCCAGTGCCGCACCATCAGGGCAACTCCCTGCCCTGCTGCAGTGGTCAGCCCGAAACCGACCAGCCGTCCCGCCATGAGGTAGCGCTTTCGGTGTCCGATGCTCAGACCGCGCAGTTTCCGGACCGTGGAGCTGTAGGCCCAGCCGGTCAGTCCGACTGCGATGGCCAGACTCCATCGGCGCTGCACGGCAACACACATCAGGACCGCGCCGGCCCAGGGTGCGAGTACTGCTGGGGCCACCAGGTTGCCGTGTCGCTGCGCCAGGTCGGCAGCGCCAGTGCCATAGACGTACTTCCGTATGAGCCACTGCTGGGCGGTCGTTCGGTGTTCGTGGTAGATCCTGTTGGACGGCTCATAGCGGACGCGCCAGCCAGCCGCGCTGAGCCGCCACACGAGATCGACATCCTCAGCTACGCGCATTCCAGGGCTGAAGCCCGTAGTTAGCGCCTCAGTTCGTGCCAGGATGCAGGTCGTGGAGACCCAGGACATCGGTGAGTGTGGCCGGACCAGCCCGGCATCAGGCCCGTGGTCGAGCGAGGATCGGGCATCCTCATAGTCGGTGACCCATCCGCAGTTGTTGCCGGGCAGGCCCAGCACCCGAGGTGTGACCGCGGCCAGCTCCGGGTCGATGAAGTGTCTCAGCAGCAGGTTGATACTGCCCGGCTGCAGCACCACATCGGTATCCACGAAGAGCACGAAAGGGGTGCTGACCTCGGTCAATCCTGCATTGCGGGCTTCGCCCGGTCCACGGTTCTTGTCCAGAAGGAGATACCGTGCTGCGTAGTTATCAGTGTGCTGGGCGATAGCTTCGCTGTCCTCGCCGGAGGCATCGTCTATGACAATGACATGGTGATCCGGAAGGCAGAGGTTCACGCTGGTCAACAGCCGCCTTAACTGTTCGGGGCGCCGGTACACCGGGATCACTACGGTGATTTGTGAGGTGTCCAGCGCGGGAAGAGTCTCAGGACTAGGGTCAGCGATGCCTGTGGTGATCAGCCGTTCAGCGAGGCCGGCTGAGAGCTCGTCTGTGACTGTGAAGCTTCTGCGTTTCAGAAGTTCGGCAGCGCGGGGACTCAGCGTCATGACCAGGGAGGGTGATCCGCCCATCAGCACGTTTGTGCCCAGCATATGGGTGTGCCTGTTGAGACGGATCTCCGTCCCGTAGGGGATCCAGGGCGCGGCTGCCTCCGAGTCAGGCACCGACAGCACCCCTAGTGGTCTCGGCAAGCTGGTTTAGAGCTGCCTGGACCATCTGGTCAAAGATGACATGGCCGTTTTCGGCACTGGCGTTTCGCGGATCGCCTAACGCCCCGTTGCTGCTAACCGCAATCACGCCGTTCTCACGCAGTTCCGGGAGCAGTGCGTTCAGGGGCTCGGTGTTTCCGTGAGCGGCTTCGCTCATCCGGACATGTTCCGGCTGCAGGTACAGCATCAGCGAGGTCTCAATGTGACCAGCGTGGGTATCGCAAGGGTCTGGTTCAGGTGTGGAGCAGGCGACCCAATTCACGTTGCGCTGTTCGTAGCGCAGCGTGTTCACTGCCTTGCGGACTGGGTCCAGATTGCCGCCGTGACCATTGATGATGATCAGTTGTGAGGCCCACTCCAGGGCCGAACGGCCGTACTCGACCAGCACAGTCTCCAGTGCTGCCTGGCCGATCGAGATAGTTCCTGGAAACTGTTGGTGCTCCCCACTGGACCCATAGGGCAGGGGCGGTGCCACGGCGGCGTCGTACTTTTTGTTGGTGAGATTCTCAGCTAGTGCCTGGGCAACTGCGGCAGCGATGACAGTGTCTGTGTCCAGGGGAAGGTGCGGACCGTGCTGCTCGGTGGAGCCCAACGGCAGTAAGACTGTCACCGGTCGTCCGGTCAGTTCCGGCCAGGTTTTGTGCTCAAGAGCGGACGGCCTCGGGGGCCGGATCTCCGTGCTGGGTGGCTCGGTCATCGAGTCCGTCCTCTCCGAGTCTGAGGAAGAATCCGTCCGGGGCGACGAGGTCCTCGGCGCGCAGCTCGTGGATGGAGTTTTTTCCTTGTCCCAGTACAGCAGAGTCCAGTCCGCCGCGCAGGATGTCCAGTACGTTCTCCACTCCGGCCTGCCCGTTGGCGGCCAGTCCCCAGAGGTAGGCGCGGCCTATCATGACAGCTTTGGCGCCTAGGGCGATAGCCTTCGCAACGTCGGAGCCGCGGCGGATGCCGCCGTCTAGGAGCACCTCGATCTGCTCACCGACTGCCTCGGCAATGCCGGGAAGCACTCGGATGCTGGCTGGAGTCGTGTCTAGGTTATTGCCGCCGTGGTTGGACACAGAGATGGCGGTGACCCCGGAATCGACAGCGCGCTTGGCGTCATCCACCCGGACTACACCTTTGAGCATGAACGGTCCGTCCCACTGCTCGCGTAGCCAGGCGACGTCTTCCCAGGTGGGTGGGGGCGTGTTCATCCACTCGCCGTAGGCGCCGAAGAATGTGGGGGTCTCGCCGCCGGGCTCCTGCAGGTTGGGGGCTGTGAGGTCTGGGATGCGGCCAGAGCGGACGAAGTTCAACAGCCAGCTGGGCCTGCGCAGGGCCTGCGGGGCGAACTTTGCGGCCGCCTTGACGGTCAGCTTCTCTGGGATCCAAGGGCTGCCCCAGTCTCGGCCGTTGGAAAAGGACCAGTCCAAGGTCGCGATGATGCCCTTGGCTCCGGCGCCCTTGGCGCGTTCCAACCGCTGCAGGATCTGATCCCGGGTGCCGCACCAATAGATCTGGAACAAGGTGTTCGGATTGGCCTCAACCACGGCCTCCACGGGTTTAGAGGCGAAGGAGCTCAGACCCATAATGGTGCCGCGATTGGCTGCAGCCTGTGCCACCGCCAGTTCTCCTTCAGGATGAACGGCCTGGACACCGGTGGGTGAAATCAGTACCGGTATAGAGACGGGAATGCCCATGACCTTGGTGGCCAGGTCTCGGTCCGGCTTATGCCCGGCAACGTGTGGGGAGAACCCGATCTCGCCGAAAGCGGCCTGGTTCTGGGCAATGGTGATGCCCTTCTCTGATCCAGCTACCAGTGCGCCGTAGACTGAAGGTGGTAGGCGGCGCTTGGCGCGCTGTTGGGCTACTGCGACGGTCTCAAACCATCCACCGGCCATGACTACCGCGCCCGGTTCTGCTGGAGCGCCTGATCGGGCGAGAAGCCGGCCAGGGGGCTCTCATTGCAGGCCGAGACGGGCGGTGCGCTGGGTGACGGCGGTCCTGACTGGATGGTGACCGGCACTTTTCGGTTGGTCTTGGGGCGGGGCCGCGGAGGCGAGGTGCGGTGTGAATGATCGCCTGAGGGTTTGGGCAGAGCTGTCCCGTCGCGCTTCTTGAGTAGCTCTTTGCCGAAACCGCGCACGCACTCAGGATCCGGGCCGTTCAGGGGCAGGCCGGTGAAGAATTTTGCCGCCATGCAACCGCCCTTGCAGGTGTCGAAGAAGTAGCATGAGGAGCAGGCGCCTCCTGACTGCGGTTCGCGCAGGTCTTGGAACAGGGCAGATTCCTTCCAGACCTTCTCGAACCCACCGGGTTCGCGGACGTTTCCGGCCAGAAACTCGTCATGGATGGCGAACGGGCAAGCGTAGACCTCCCCAATGGGGTCGATGAGGCACACCACCCGGCCGGCTCCACAGAGGTTCAGTCCGGGCAGCGACTCTCCGTACGCTGAGAGATGGAAGAATGAGTCTCCGGTCAGTACCTCATCCCCATGCTCCATCAACCAGTCGTAGAGCTGCTTCTGCTGCTCTTGAGTGGGGTGCAGATCATCCCAGACATCCACTGCGCGGCCTGAGGGGCGCAGTCGAGTCAGCCGCAGCTGGGCGTCGTAGCGGTTTGCGATCGCCTTGAAATCATCTAGCTGCGGGATGTTCCATCGAGTGCAGACCACGGACAGTTTGAAGTTCGCCATGCCAGCGGCCTGGAGGTTCTCCATGGCTCGGATCGCCATGTCATAGGAGCCCTTGGATCGGATGTAGTCATTGACCTCCGCAGTGGCACCGTCCAACGAGATCTGAACATCCACGTAGTTGTTGGCGGCGAGATCTTTGGCAACCTCCGGAGTGATCTTCACGCCGTTGGTGGAGAACTTCACGCCCACGTTGTGGCTGGTGGCATAGTCCACAAGCTCCCAGAAATCACTGCGGACGGTGGGCTCGCCGCCACCGATGTTCACGTAGAAGACCTGCATCTTCTGCAGCTCATCAATGATTGCTTTGCACTCCTCAGTCGACAACTCACGGGGGTCTCGGCGGCCAGAGCTGGAGAGGCAGTGTGTACAGGTGAGGTTGCAGGCGTAGGTCAGCTCCCAGGTCAGGCAGATCGGGGCATCGAGCCCATATTCGAAGTGGTCCACAAGGCGCGCGGGCTGCCGCTGCGGACTCTCTGCCGGTTGAGTCTCGGGCGGGGCCAGGGCTTCTGCCGTCATGAGATTCCCTTCACTAGGCTAGACTTGTGACATGCCCCACATTAGTGGCACTGAGTGCCATTGTCCAGATGTTCAGTCGGTTCATTTCATGAAATCGCTGATCAGCTCACCAATGAACACTGCGGTATTTGCGGTTCCCCGGCGCGGAACTTTTGGGAGTATGGAGAGATCTGCGACTCTCAGCCCCTGGACTTGGTGAACTCGCCCTTGGGTATCGACGACAGACTCTGGGTCGTCTTCGGGTCCCATTTGCGCCCCGCCGCTGGTATGGAAGCGGGTACCGATGTGGTTGGCAATCCATGCATCGAGCAGGTGCTCGTTGTCCAAAACGTTCTGATTGGATCGGTTGCGCTCGAGCCGAGGCGTGCGGAGGAGAACCTCCTGCATTGCCGGCTGGCCGAGCAACTGGAATGTTCTGCGCACTCCCGCTCGCAGCGCGGCCCAGTCAGCAGCAGTGTGAAGGTAGTTGTAGTCGATGCTTGGCATCTGTAGTGGATCAGCCGAGCGCAGTCGCAGGCTTCCTCGAAATGTCGGTGTCATCAGGCCAAGCATCAACAGGTGTTCCTGAACTTCGTCCTGACGAGCCTCACCGCCGAACAGTTCATGGCTAGGGGTGGTAGCGATGAGGAGCTCGAGCTCGTGTGCTGTGCCGGTGGTCTCCGCTGAGAAGTGCAGCGCGGCGCTGAAGCCTGGCCCAGGCTGGCTGCCCTGAGGCGTGGAACACAGCGCTCGAGCCGAAACCTCTAGGTTCAGTGCAAGGTCGGGGTGGTCGCTCAGGCCGCGCCCGACGCCGCGTGTCTCGACAACCGGTGCTACGCTGATGCTGCGGAGCTGATCGGGAACCCCGATGCCAGAGAGCATCAACAGCTGAGGGGTGGACAGTGCACCAGCGGAGAGCACAACCTCCCCCGCCTCGAAGAAGCTCTGTCTGGAGCCCGAGTCGACCGCACATTCCACTCCCACGGCTTTCCCCTTGCGGATTTTCACACTCAGCGCTCGTGTTGCCCCTATCACTTTGAGATTGGGTCGGTCCAGGACAGGAAAGAGGTACTGCATCGCTGCGTTGTGGCGCACACCGTTGACCACAGTAGAGGGGACGGGACCAACACCGTGCGACGCCGCATCGTTGAGGTCCGCGTTATAGGTGTGTCCCGCTGCTCTAGCGGCCGCGGCGAAAACTGCGTTCAGCCCTTCTGCGGGAACCGCTGTCCAGGCTCGCTTGATCAGCATGGGTCCACTGGCTCCGTGCTGAGGGTGGTTCCCGAAGTCGAGGTCCGTCTCCATTCGGCCTAGAAGAGGCAGTGCTTGGTCGTAGGACCATGTGGTGTCGCCGACAGCTGACCAATAGTCGAAGTCCTCCGGTCTGGCGCGGACGAAGTAGCCCCCATTGATGGCCGATGATCCGCCGAGAATCTTTCCCCTTACAGCAGTAACGCTGCGTGAGGCGGTGAGCCGTGCAGGAAATTGCCAGGTGAGTGAGCTGGCGGTGCTGGCTGCGTGAAGCGAGGTACCGTTGGCGGCGGCGTCGTCGATTTCTGAGCGGCTCCGCGGCGCGGGTCCCGCCTCGAGCAGCAGGACCGAACGCTCTGGGTTCTCGCTGAGTCTGGCGGCAAGCACGGAACCTGCAGTGCCGCCTCCGACTATGACTACGTCGTACTTCACCTCAAGAAGACGTCTCTAGCCAGTCGGAATCCGGAGTCAATGAGTTCGGGCAGGCTCTGGTCCTCTTGCTCGAGCCATTCGTAGTGGGCGGAGACGCTGATGCCCAGGCAGATCTGGCCGATGGTCTTGGGCTGGAGGTGATCGGCGGGCTTGTCGAGACGGCGGCCGGCGAAGTCTGCGATGACGGCACGCCATGCCTCGTATCGGATAGTGGAGTGCGCGACGAGTGTCGGATTCTTAAGCAGCAGCTCCATCCGTTTGCGGTGCAGTCCGTGGTCATCGCCGGGGAATCGATTGAACTCGCTGACCGCGGTTCTCAGGGCGTCGAAGAGGGGTACCTCATGGTCGACGGTGTCGAGGTGGGACTCGAGTTGGTCTAGGAGTGCTTCAAAGTCACCCCAGGGCAGATCGTTCTTGGAGGGGAAGTACCGGAAGAAGGTGCGGCGACCGATGCCGGCAGCTTCAGCGATGTCATCCACTGTCACCTGATCGAAGCCGCGCTCGATGAACAGCTCCAAGCCGATGCGGCTCAGAGTTGCCTTGCTGGTCAGCGGGGTGCGGCCCCGGGGGGAACTCCTGCTGCTCTCAGCGATCGTCATGGCATCAACGTCAGTTCTCAAACTCTACTCTTCCATTCGGCACCGAGTGCCACTATTATGATGTGGATCACTGACGACCATCATGGTCGGTGATAGACAATATCGCCACTATTGGGCGGGTTGAGGTTGCCCCGCCGTTGAGGAGATGAGACAGATGTCAGAGTTCGATCCTAAGCAGCAGGCAGAGGCTGATCGAGAGGATCAGGCTACCGTGGATGCCGGTGTTCAGGAGGATGCCTTGGTGGAGGAGGTCTCCATCGATGGCATGTGTGGAGTCTACTGATCGGCAGATATGTCCTTCGATCCAGATCAGCCCTATCGGCTCAGTGAGCGGGTCGCAGTGCGGCCGGAGCCTTTTGGTGCGCTGCTCTATCACTTTGGTACGCGAAAGTTGTCCTTCTTGAAGGACAAGACACTGCTGCGGATTGTCGAATCGTTGGGGTCCCAGCCCAGTGCGTGGGCTGCAGTGCTGGCCGCGGGGGTTGAGGAAGACTCCGTGGAGCAGTACCTGACCGCGATCCGGGTGCTCTGTGATTCGAAGATGGTCAGCCCTGCTGATGAGGTGATGGCGCAGACTTAGCCTAAGATTTTCTGATAAAGACCCTTTCCTGAGAGTGTAATGCTCTCGGGTTGGAGGGTCTTTTTGTATTTGCAATGAGCGGTATAAATATTTCGAGAAAGTTTCCAGATTCTCTAGACAACGGCACTCAGTGCCACTAATGTGGCGAACATCACAATAATCACCTGCGCGACTGTTGCGCCAATATTCCTCTCGCATCGAAAGGACCTTGTCATGGGACGTGTAGAAGGAAAAGTGGCATTCATTACCGGAGCGGCCAGAGGGCAAGGACGCTCTCATGCCCTGCGGTTGGCAGAGGAGGGCGCTGACATCGTCGCGGTGGATATCTGTGAAGCCATTCCTGGTACGCCCTACCCGGGTGCTACTGAAGATGACCTCGCGGAAACCGTACAGCAGGTCGAGGCGCTGGATCGAAGGATCGTTGCTGAGAAGGCTGATGTCCGGAGTCTTTCAGACCTCAAGTCAGTGGTTGACAAAGGGGTCGCCGAGTTGGGGCGATTGGACGTGATTATCGGGAATGCCGGCATCGACATTCCGGCCATTTGGCGTGATATCACTCCAGAGATTTTTCAGGACACCATCGACATCAACCTCACCGGAGTCTGGAACACCATCATGTCCGGGGTGGGGCATCTGGTCTCCGGTGGTGGGGGATCGATCATTCTGACAAGTTCGGCCGCCGGGATAAAACCGGTGCCATTCCATGTGCCCTACAACGCTGCGAAGTTCGGTGTCACGGCACTGGCCAAATCGTTCGCGATGGAGCTAGCAAAGGACAAGGTGCGCGTAAACAGCGTTCACCCTGGTGGTGTCGATACAGATATGGCTGCTGGAGCAATGGAGCTCTTTGACGGGTTCAGCAAGGAGAATCCGGATCTAATGGGCATGTTCACACAGTGGTTCCCTGGCTCGATGCCGCCGCGAGAGATCTCGAATGCCGTTCTCTACCTTGCTTCCGATGAATCGACCTGGGTCACTGGCCACACCCTGGCGGTAGACGGCGGCATGACGAGTTACTGATTTCCGAAGCCTTCATCAAATTCAAAGATCAAGGAGGTCCCAATGGGACGAGTGGAAGGAAAGGTGGCGCTGATTTCCGGCGCCGCACGTGGGCAAGGACGCTCACACGCGATCCGTTTAGCTGAAGAGGGCGCAGACATCATTGCGTTCGACGTCTGCGAGGCGGTGCCCAGTAACTCCGCACCGCCAGCGACTGAAGAGGACCTTGCGGAGACTGTGCGGCAGGTTGAAGCTCTAGACCGCAGAATAGTTTCAGGTGTGGCCGACGTCCGAAACTACGAGCAGGTCAAGGCTGTCGTCGACCAAGGAGTATCTGAGTTAGGTCGCCTAGACATCGTCGCAGCCAATGCCGGGATCGCCGGAAGACCGAACGTTGCTGAGGAGATCCCGGACGATGAATTCGTCATCATGCAAGAGATCAACCTCAACGGTGTCTGGCGGACCTGTAAGGCTGCCATTCCGCATATCAAGGAATCCGGGGGAGGTGGCTCGGTAGTCATCACAAGTTCCGAGGCAGGCATTCGCGGCTACTACAACATGTCCCATTACGTTGCGGCCAAACACGCTGTTGTGGGGCTCATGCGCACATTAGCCCTCGAGCTCGCGCCAGACATGATTCGTGTCAACAGCATTCATCCGACTCAGGTCGATACGGACATGATCCAGCATCAGACGGTCTACAACCTCTTTACCGGCAAGGAGAACGCCACCAAAGAGGAGTTCGCTGAAGCGTCGCAAAGCGTCATTGCACTGCCAATCCCCTGGGTGGAGGCGGTCGATATCTCAAACGCTCTGCTGTTCCTCTCCTCCGAGGAGGGCCGCTACATCACTGGGGTGACACTCCCTGTCGATGGTGGGAACTTCCTCAAGTAAGACTCCGTACGAACTCTGCGAAAGGAAAAGCAAGATGGCACGTTTGGAAGGAAAAGTCGCGCTGATTTCCGGCGCCGCACGTGGGCAAGGGCGCTCGCATGCGGTACGCCTGGCAGAAGAAGGTACAGACATCATCGCCTTTGATATTTGTGAAGGCGTTTCAACGGACTCCGCGCCCGGAGCCACAGAGGAGGACCTGCAGGAGACCATTCGCCAGGTCGAGGGCCTCGACCGGAGAATCGTCGTCGACAAGGCCGACGTAAGAGACTTCGACCAAATCAAAAGAGTCGTTGACAAGGGTGTTGCGGAATTGGGCGGCAGGCTTGACATTGTCGCTGGCAACGCCGGCATCCTCGGCACTCCGAATCGTGCCCATGAGATTCCCGACGAAGATTTCGTCGACATGCAGGAGATAAATCTGACCGGAGTTTGGCGCACATGCAAAGCTGCCATCCCTCATATGAAAGCTGCTGGCAATGGTGGATCCATTGTTCTGACTAGTTCCGGGGCAGGACTGCAAGCCAACGAGAACATTGCCCACTACGTTGCAGCTAAACATGGTGTCGTCGGGCTCATGCGGACGCTGGCGCTTGAGCTGGCACCCGAGAAGATTAGGGTCAACAGCCTTCATCCGACGATGGTTGACACCCCGATGATCATGCATGACGCCATGTATCAACTCTTCAGGCCAGACCTCGACAACCCCACTCGGGAGAGTCTCGGAGAAGTCGGACTACAGATGAATGCCTTGCCGATCCCGTGGGTGGAGCCCGTGGATATCTCCAACGCGCTCGTGTGGCTGTCTTCTGATGAAGGCCGTTACGTCACCGGCGTCACGCTCCCCGTGGATGCCGGAGTGACTATCAAGTGACAGGTGACGTGAGCAATGGTGTGTTGAGGAGTGTAGGGGAGCGTCGGCAGCGGATCGCGCAGAAGGTGGTGGGCCGTGAGCGTGAGCTTGAGCTGACGCTCGCTGCCGTTGCCGCTGGGCGGGACATGCTGCTGGAGGGACCGCCGGGCACCAGTAAAACCACCCTCTTAACAGCTATCACCCAGGAGTGGGGGATCCCGCTGCTCTTTGTGGAGGGTAACGCCGACCTCACGCCTGCTAAGCTCGTCGGCCACCACAACCCTTCCCGCGTGCTCAAAGAGGACTACAGTGAGGACAACTTTGTGGCAGGCCCACTGGTCGATGCCATGCAGCAGGGCGGATTCCTATACATCGAGGAGTTCAACCGAGCACCTGAAGACACATTGAATACGTTGCTGACAGCAATGGCTGACCGGGCGATCTCGGTGCCTCGTGTCGGAAAGATCAACGCCTTACCCACGTTCAGGGTTATCGCCTCGATGAACCCCTACGACAACGTGGGAACCACCCGTCTCTCCAACAGTGTCCACGACCGGCTCAACCGTCTGGCCGTCGATTACCAAGACGCGGATGCCGAAGAGCGGATCGTCGCACTGCGCACCAACGCCTCTGGTCAACTCGGGGAACAGCTGATCAGCGATTCAGTCGCAGTGACGCGTGCGACCCGAAGGCACCCTGAAGTGCGCCAGGGCTCCAGTGTGCGAGGCGCCATTGACCTCACGCTGGTCGCCCTCCAGCTGGCCGAGCTCCGTGATGTGTCTTCCCCGGAGGGTGATGCATACAGCGGTCTGGTGTTCGACGCCATGATCGTCGCACTCTCCGGGCGAATCCACGTGGACGAGGCATCAGAACTGGTCCCGGAACACGTACTGCGCGAAATCTGGGAAGACCGATTCATTCTGGAGCCCCGAGCTGCGGCACCCGGTTGAAAAGAGATCGAGGCCGACTCGCCTCTGCAGCGGGAATCACGAAAGACCCGCAAAGCTCGCCCCCTGCACCGGAAGCCCAAACAACTGGACGCCCCGCCCACCCTGTTCGAAGTGTCAGGCGGCGCCGGTGGCCTCATCCTGCAAGCATCCTCAGCAGGACGTACAGCAGGTGGCAAACCGAACAAGCCAGGTTCCAACGGCACGGGATTCACCAACGAACAGGGTGAACTGGTAGATCTTGTAGAAGAGACATCTGGGCTTGACCCCATAGTGCGGGCACGAGCTCAGCAGATCGCGGCCCGACTCTCCGTGCCCCGTCCGCGGCTTGAAACGACCGCGGTCCGAGGTGCTGGGGAGCTCGGCAGCCTTCCGTACCGCGGTGGCAGCGACGATATCGACCTCGACCGAACACTCGAGATGCTCACCGAACGGCCTGTTCCGGAAGACGAGGACATCATCGTCCGAGACCGAACGCGGACTACCCGTTCCGTGGTGCTGTTGGTCGATGTCTCCGGTTCGATGCGTGGAGAGCGCGTCCGCACCGCCGCAGCCGCAGTCGGTGCGTTGGCCGGAGAACTCGCTCGCGACAACCTCGGCGTCATCGCCTTCTGGTCCGATGCCGCCGTGCTCTTGGAGCCTGGCCAGTCAGTCCGTTCGGCTGAACTCCTAGACAATCTGTTGCGACTGCCAGCCAAAGGGCTGACCAATGTTGCCTTCCCCTTGCAACTGGCAGCCAAGCAGCTCAGCCAGGTTCCAGTCCGCGACACCAGGGTCATCCTGCTTTCGGACTGTGTGCACAACGCGGGCCCGGACCCACGGCCGCTCGCGGCCCAGCTGCCAAGGCTCGACGTCTTGCTGGATTCATCCGGCGAGAAGGACATCGAACTTGGCCGCGAACTTGCCGCGAAAGGCCTGGGAATCTTCCGCACCATCCACACCTACCGCGACGTCGCCCCAGCCATCAGCGCAGTCTTCGCCGCCCGCTAATCCAGCAGCCACTCAGCGAAGCAGCTGAGACATGCGACGGGGGATGACTTCGCGCAGCACAAGCATCGTGGAGGTCCGGGTGACTCCGCGGCACATCATCAGCCGCTGGGTCACCCGGTAGATGTCATCGGCATCTGCGGCCACCACTTCAATATGCAGGTCGTGGTTGCCGGAGACGCCGAGGCATTCGACCACCTCGTGAATCTCTGAGACATCTTCCACCAGCTCGTCGAACTGGGACTGTTCCACCTGCGCGGTGATAATCGCCCGCAGCGGCCTGCCCACAGCCGAAGGCGGCACTTTGATGGTCTCGGCTGCCAGCAGCTCCTGGGGCCCATAGAGCTTCTGCATCCGAGCATGGACCGTACCCCGGGCCAGTCCCAGGGATTGGGCCAGGAACGCGATAGTGGCTCGCGGGTCCTGATCCAGGGCGCGCAGGATCTGCTTATCCGTGGCATCCAGGAATGTGCTCTGGGTCACTTTATTGGTCATAGTGACTACCCTAGCGCAGATAGCCAGGGCTTGATCTGCCATTCTGTTCAATTCAGCTGCACACTATTGCTTCAATCCGTGTGTGACGCTGATCATATTGTGTATGGCACAGATCACTGCGACTGAGGTCGAGATGGTGCAGGCGCTGGACGCCGAGGGCAACCGTACCCCCTGTCCCGAGTACGACGACGCCCTGAGCACCCTCGGTGCTGCCGATCTCAGGCGGATGTACCAGGACATGGTGTTGCTGCGCCGCTTCGACACCCAGGCCACTGCCTTACAACGTCAGGGTGAGCTCGGCCTCTGGCCACCCAGCCTGGGCCAGGAAGCCGCCCAGATCGGCTTGGGCCAGGCGCTGCGGCCCCAGGACTTCGTCTTCGGTTCCTACCGCGAACACGGCGTGGCCTTCTCCCGGGGACTGCAGCCGGCCGATCTGCTCGGAGTCTTCCGCGGCACCAGCCACGGCGGCTGGGACCCGCAGAAGCACCGTTTCCACACCTACGCCATCGTGATCGGCACTCAGACCTTGCACGCCACCGGCTACGCCATGGGCATGAACCTGCAGGGCAGAGTGGGCAACCAGGACCCAGAGCGCGATGTCGCCACTGTCACCTGTTTCGGCGATGGCGCCACCTCGCAGGGTGATGTCTCCGAGGCGCTGACCTTCGCCGGGGCCTATCACGCACCAGTGCTGTTCTACTGCCAGAACAACCAATGGGCCATCTCTGAGCCGGTGCACACTCAGACCTCTGCAGACCTCTACCGGCGCGGAGAAGGTTTCGGCATCCCCGGGATCAGGGTGGACGGCAACGATGTGCTGGCCTGCTGGGCTGTGGCGCAGACCGCCCTGGAGAAGGTCCGCAGCGGGGCCGGCCCGTTATTCATTGAGGCCTACACCTACCGGCGCGGACCGCACACCACCGCAGATGATCCCACCAAATACCGCTCCGGAGCCGAGGTGGAGGCCTGGGAGCGGCGCGACCCGATCCTGCGCATGCAGCGCTACCTGTCACGGGAGGGCATCATCGACGACGCCGCTGAGACTGAGCTGGAAGAACGGGCCGAGCAGTTCGCCGCCGAGGTGCGTGAAGCCTGCAAGGCGATGCCCGACCCCGCCCCGGCGGATATGTTCTCCCACGCCTACCGCGAACCCCACCTGCTGGTTCAGGAGGAGCAGGAGAACTACCTGGCCTATCTCGCCTCCCTGGACGAGGAGGATGAGCAGTGAGCCAGGCAGTTAAAACCATGACCATGGCCGCAGCGCTGAACACCAGCCTGCGCACCAGTATGGAACAGGACCCCAAGGTGCTTCTGATGGGGGAGGACATCGGCAAACTCGGCGGGGTCTTCCGGATCACTGAGGGACTGCAGAAGGACTTCGGCGAGCACCGGGTCATCGATACGCCCTTGGCCGAATCCGGGATCGTGGGCACCGCCATCGGCCTGGCAATCAGCGGCTACCGGCCCGTGGTGGAGATCCAGTTCGACGCCTTCGTCTTCCCCGCCTACGACCAGATCGTCACCCAGCTGGCCAAGATCCACTCCCGCACCGGCGGAACACAGCCGCTGCCGGTGACCATCCGTATCCCCTACGGCGGAGGCATCGGCTCGCCCGAACACCACTCGGAGAGCCCGGAGGCGGTCTTCGGCCACCATGCCGGGCTGCGGCTGATGACCGCCTCCGACCCGCACAGCGCCTATTGGGTGATACAGGAGGCGATCAGATCCGATGACCCGGTGATCGTCTTCGAGCCCAAACGCCGCTACTGGATGCGCGGGCAGGTGGACACCGAAGCCGGCACCCCCCTGGGGGCAGCACGGATCCTCGCCGAGGGAACCGACGTCACCCTGGTCACCTACGGGCCGCTGACCCCGGTAGCCCAGACCGTGGTGGAGCAGGCTGAGAAGCTGGGCATCTCCGTGGAACTGGTGGACCTACTCTCGCTGAACCCGCTGGGCCTTGACCTGCTGGAAGATTCCGTGAAGCGCACCGGCCGGCTGGTGATCGGCCACGAGGCGCCCACCTTCCTGGGGATGGGTGCCGAGCTCTCCGCCCGCATGGTGGAACGGGCCTTCTACCACTTGGAGGCACCTATCGCCCGGGTGGGCGGGTTCCACCTGCCCTACCCGCCCTCCCGCTTAGAGGAGCACTACCTGCCGGACCTGGACCGGATGCTGGACGCCGTGGAAGAGGTGATGACACATTGAGTACCGCACCCACTGAGGCTGCCGAGTTCAAGCTCCCTGATGTGGGGGAGGGACTCACCGAGGCCGATATCGCCAGCTGGAAGGTCGCCGTAGGCGACACCGTGACGGTCAACCAGGTGTTGGTGGAGATCGAGACCGCCAAGGCCCTGGTGGAGCTGCCCAGCCCGCAGGCCGGGGTCATTGAAGCTCTGCTGGCCGAAGCGGGCCAGACGGTGCAGGTGGGTACCCCCATCGTCCGGTTCGCCGGTGAGGGAGCGAACGACGACGCGGCACCCCCTCAGGAGGACGGCACCAGTGCCGAGACCCCCGCCCAGGAGCAGCAAGGGGAGGAGAAGACCGGCAACACCCTGGTGGGCTACGGAGCCTCGGCTGAGCGGCGTCGTGCCCGGCGGCGCAGGGGGCGCGAGCCTCAACCACCTCGGCAGACTCCCAGCGAGCCCGATTCTTCACCCGGCCCCGCCGGACGTGCTGATCATGACCGGCCCGGCGCAGAGACGGGTGCCCGGTCCGGCCCGGCCCTGGCCTCCCCGCCGGTGCGGAAACTGGCCAAGGATCTGGGGATCGATCTGCGTGAGGTCCCGCCCACCGGCCTGCGCGGCAACGTCACCCGCCAGGACCTCCTGGACTACCATCAGCGGCGGCAGCCCGCCCAACAGGTCCCTGCCACTGCCCAGCCCACCAGCAGCGCCCAGACCAGTCAGACTAAGGAGGAGACCCGGATCCCGGTGGCCGGAGTGCGCAAGGCCACTGCCGCAGCCATGGTCTCCTCCGCCTTCACTGCCCCGCACGTCACCGTCTTCTTGGACGTGGACGTCACCGAAAGCCTCGAGTTCCTCGCCGAGCTCAAACAGGAACCCGTCCTGGCCCATGTGAAGATCACCCCGATGCTGCTGCTGGCCCGGGCGGTCTGCTGGGCAGTCGGGCGCAATCCGATGGTCAACGGCAGATTCACCGAGGAGCAGATCATCCTCTCCCCGGAGGTGAACCTGGGTATTGCCGCAGCCACCGAGCGCGGGCTGATCGTGCCGAACATCAAGAGCGCTCAGCAGATGTCCCTGGTCCAGCTGGCCGAGGCCCTGGCCGCGCTGACCGAACGCGCCAGAGAGGGAAAGACAACACCTGCAGAGATGAAGGACGGCACCCTGACCATCACCAATGTGGGGGTCTTCGGCGTAGACAGCGGCACCCCGATCCTCAACCCGGGAGAGTCCGCGATCGTGGCCTTCGGACGGATCCGCAGAATCCCCTGGGAGCACCAGGACCAGATCGCGTTGCGCCAGGTGACCACCCTGGCAGTGTCAGCAGACCACCGCATCCTGGACGGCAAGGAGATGGCCCTGTTCCTCAGCGATATCGGCCGGGCGCTCGCCGATCCCAAGGTGATGCTGCTCTGAGCCGCCCGCCATTGTTCACCCGTGACCTCACCGCTAAGTTGGGTTCCAGGCATCCATCAGGAAGGCAGCTGTGCAGTCGCTCAACAGTGTGATTGACACCCAGTCCCAGGACTTCGAAGCCAATGACCGGCACAACCGGCAGCTGGCCGGGCAGTTGCGTGAGCACCTCACCAGGGCGGCCCTGGGCGGACCGGAGCGCTCGCGGCGCCGTCATCTGGACCGTGGCAGGCTGCTGCCGCGTCAACGGGTCAACCGGCTGCTGGATGAGGGGAGCCCCTTCCTGGAGATCGGTGCCCTGGCGGCCCATGGGCTCTATGATGACGCCCGATTGAGCCGAGAGAGGCCTGGAGCCGGCTCCGAGTCTTCCGAGGCGGCTGAGGGGCGTGAGCGAAGCGACGTCGCCCCCGGGACCGGGATCATCACCGGGATCGGGCTGGTGCACGGTAGACAGGTCATGGTGGTGTGCAACGACTCCACGGTCAAAGGCGGCACATACTTCCCGATGACCGTGAAAAAGCATCTGCGTGCCCAGGAGATCGCTGAGGCCAACCGACTGCCCTGCATCTACCTGGTGGACTCCGGCGGGGCCTTCCTGCCCATGCAGGACGAGGTGTTCCCAGATAAGGACCACTTCGGTCGGATCTTCTACAACCAGGCGAATCTTTCGGCCAAAAAGATCCCGCAGGTCGCGGCAGTGCTCGGCTCCTGCACCGCAGGCGGTGCCTATGTGCCGGCGATGAGCGATGAATGCGTCATCGTGCGCAACCAGGGCACCATCTTCCTAGGCGGTCCACCCCTGGTGAAGGCCGCCACCGGGGAGGAGGTCACCGCAGAGGAGCTGGGCGGGGCGAAGGTGCACACCGCGGAGTCTGGGGTGGCTGACCACATTGCAGAGAATGACGACCATGCCCTGCAGATCATCCGCGATATTGTGGCCACCCTGCCGGCACCTGAGCCCCGGGCCTGGACGGTGCAGGTCCCCGTACCTCCGCGGCAGGATGCCCAGGAGCTCTACGGGATCATCCCCCCGGATGTGAATCAGCCCTTCGAGGTCCGCGAGGTGATCGCCCGCATTGTGGACGACAGCGCCTTCCACGAGTTCAAACCCGACTACGGCACCACACTGGTCACCGGATTCGCCCATATCGACGGCCACCCGGTGGGGATTGTGGCCAATAACGGCATCCTGTTCTCCGAGTCATCGCTGAAGGGATCCCACTTCATTGAGCTCTGCGACCAGCGTGGTATCCCGCTGCTTTTCCTGCAGAACATCTCAGGCTTCATGGTGGGCCGGGACTATGAGGCCGGCGGGATCGCCAAGCACGGGGCCAAGATGGTCACCGCGGTGGCCAGTACCCGGGTGCCTAAGCTGACCGTGATCATCGGCGGCTCTTTTGGTGCGGGGAACTACTCCATGTGCGGGCGTGCCTACTCACCCCGCTTCCTGTTCATGTGGCCCAATGCCCGGATCTCGGTGATGGGCGGGAACCAGGCAGCCTCCGTGCTGGCCACAGTCAAACGGGATCAGTTGGAAGCCGCCGATGAGGAGTGGCCGACTGAGGAGGAAGAGAACTTCAAAGCGCCGATCCGTGAGAAGTACGAGGCGCAGGGCCAGCCCTACTACTCCACCGCCCGGCTCTGGGACGACGGGATCATCGACCCGGCTGACACCCGCCGGGTTCTTGGTATGGCCCTGGAAACCTGCTCCCGATCCCCACTGCCGGACACCAGCTTCGGGCTGTTCAGGATGTGATGGACATGGTTTCGTCTTTAGGCGCGAAGGCCGGCGCCGCTGCAACCGGCCGAGAGGCGGCGGGACATGCGCCCGCCGCCGGGACCAGCACGGTTCGTTCTGTTCAGGATGTGAGGGGAATGTTCTCTACAGTTCTCGTTGCTAATCGCGGTGAGATCGCCCGCCGGGTGATCCGCACCCTGCGTGCACTGGGCATCCGATCGGCGGCGGTCTATGCTGAAGGCGACCGCGGGCCGCATGTGCAGGAGGCCGACCTGGCGGTCTGCATCGGCCCGGCCGGGGCGTTGGGGACTCTGGCGTCTGGCACCGGTGCAGATTCGAGGGAATCAGTGCGGGCCGCGTCCAGGGCCTACCTGGATATTGAGGCGATCATCGGCGCTGCCCAGCAGACCGGGGCTGAGGCCATTCATCCCGGCTACGGGTTCCTCTCTGAGAACCCGGCCTTCGCCCGTGCCTGCGCTGAGGCCGGTATCACCTTCATCGGACCAGATCCTCATGCCCTGGAGGTGATGGGGGATAAGATCCGGGCCAAGAACCATGTGGCCGCCGCAGGAGTGCCGCTGGTGGAGGGCATCAGCGAGCCAGGACTGAGCGACGAGCAGCTCATCGTCGCAGCCCAGGGGATGACCTACCCGGTGCTGATCAAACCCTCAGCCGGCGGCGGGGGCAAAGGCATGCACGTGGTGGAGGCACCGGAGGCACTGCCCGAGACTCTGAGGACCGCCCGACGGGTGGCCAAGGCGGCTTTCGGCGATGACACCCTGCTCATCGAGCAGCTCATCCGCTCACCGAGGCATATCGAGGTGCAGATCCTCGCCGATGCCCATGGCAATGTGATCCATCTGGGGGAGCGGGAATGCTCCCTGCAACGCCGCCACCAGAAGGTCATTGAGGAAGCGCCCTCTGTGCTGCTGGACGAAGCCACCCGGGCCCGGATCGGAGCTGCGGCCTGCGAGACTGCGCGCAGCGTGGACTACCGGGGTGCTGGCACCGTGGAGTTCCTGGTGCCCGCAGATGCTCCGGAGACGTTCTACTTCATGGAGATGAACACCCGGCTGCAGGTGGAACACCCGGTGACTGAGCAGATCACCGGAATCGACTTGGTGGCCCAGCAGATCCGGATCGCCGCTGGACTGTCACTGGAGGTGAGCCAGAACGAGACCCGATTGAGCCGAGCCAAGCCCGGAGCTGGCTCCGGCTCTTCCGAGGCGATTGAGAAGCATGAGCGAGGCGACGTGGCCCTCACCGGTCACTCGGTGGAGGCCAGGGTCTATGCTGAGGATCCCGGTGCCGGTTTCATGCCCAGCACCGGAAAGATCCTGCACTACCGCGAGCCGGAAGGTACAGGCATTCGCATCGACTCCGGGATTGAGCACGGGCAGGAAATCGGCACCGGCTATGACCCCATGTTGGCCAAGATCATCGCTACCGGGGCCGACCGGGAGCAGGCCTTCGCCCGCCTGGAACAGGCCCTGGGCGAGACCGTGATCCTCGGGGTGACCACCAACATCAGCTTCCTCAAGCTGTTGGCTGCCGACCCCCAGGTGCGGGCCGGGCAGATGGACACCACCCTCATTGAGCGCAGGCTGCCCGAGATGGAATTCCCGGCCCCCAAGCCGCATCATGCTCAAATCGCAGTGATCAGTGCTAGTCCCCTCGGCGGGCAGATCCTGCGCGGATCTCGAAGCCGTGCGGGCCACCTCAGGCAGATCCCGGCCACTGCACCTCAAGATCCCCACGGTCCCCCCGAGTCCTGGCGTCTTGACGGCTGGCGAATCGGCCAGGCCGTCCCCGCCCGGTATCAGGTCATTCCCGCCGGGGCTGCCCCGGAGGCGGAACCCTTCACCGTGACCGTGGAGGACCCGATCTGCTCAGGGGAGAATGTGTTCAGTGCGGTGGCTTCGTCCTCGCGGGAAGGCGCTGAGGTCTGGATCCACACCCAGGACTACGCTGGGGCGTTCACCGTGCTGGACCACCAGGCCCAGGTGCTGCGCCACCTTAGCCAGATTGACGCCGAGCACACTGAGGCTGCACCAGAGCTCACCGCGCCGATGCCAGGCACCGTGGTAAGTGTGGGCGTCGTCGGCGGTTCTGCAGTCATCGCCGGGCAGGTGCTGGTCACGATTGAAGCGATGAAGATGGAGCACCAGCTCCCCGCACCGCTGGGCGGCACAGCACGGATCCACGTGACCGAGGGCCAGACCGTGAAGCTGGGCCAGGTGCTCGCCGCTGTAGAGGCTGACGCTGAAGAACCCGAGAGTAAGGACATCTGATGACCACGCTGCTATCCGAAGAGCACCAGGCACTGGCTGAATCGGTCCGCGAGTTCGCTGAACAGGTGATCGCCCCGGTCTCGGCCAAGCACGACGCCGAGCACAGCTTCCCCTACGAGATCATCGCCCAGATGGGCAGTATGGGCCTGTTCGGCCTGCCCTTCGACGAGGAGTACGGAGGAGAGGGCGGGGACTACCTGGCCTTCTGCCTGGCCTTGGAAGAGATCGCCAAGGTCGACCAGTCGGTGGCGATCACCCTGGAGGCCGGGGTGGGGCTGGGCGCGATGCCCATCTACCGTTATGGGACTGAAGAGCAGAAGCAGAAGTGGCTGCCGGACCTGCTCTCAGCCAAGCGATTGGCCGGGTTCGGGCTCACTGAGTCCGACGCCGGCTCAGACGCCTCAGGGACCAGGACCACCGCCAAGCTGGTGGACGGGACATGGGTGATCGATGGCACCAAGGAATTCATCACCAATTCCGGCACCGACATCACCTCCCTGGTCACCGTCACCGCGGTCACCGGCACCAGCAAGGCAACGGACGGGTCCACCACAAAGGAGATCTCCACGATTATTGTGCCCAGTGGCACCCCGGGGTTCGCGGTGGGCGCAGGCTATGACAAAGTCGGCTGGAACGCCTCTGACACTCACCCGCTGAGCTTTACCGAGGCTCGGGTGCCTCAGGAACACCTGCTGGGCGAGCGGGGCCGCGGCTACGCCAATTTTCTGGGCATTTTGGATGAGGGCAGGGTGGCCATCGCGGCCCTGGCTACCGGGGCTGCGCAGGGCTGCGTGGATCAGGCGGTGCGGTACGCCAAGGAGCGTAAGACCTTCGGCTCCCCGATCAGCAGCTACCAGGGCATCAGCTTCAAGATCGCCCGTATGCAGGCCCGGGCGCATACCGCCCGGCTGGCCTACTACCAAGCGGCCCAGTTGATAGCGGCGGGCAAACCGTTCAAGACCCAGGCCTCTATCGCCAAGCTGGTGGCCGGGGAGGCCGCCATGGACAACGCCCGCGACGCCACCCAGATCTTCGGCGGCTACGGATTCATCAACGAGTACACCGTGGCCCGCCACTACCGCGACTCCAAGATCCTGGAGGTCGGTGAGGGCACCACCGAAGTCCAGCTGATGCTCATCGCACGCTCCCTGGGGCTGGACTGATCATGACTGACAACCAGCCGCAGAACGCGCATAGGGTCATCCAACAGCGCGGACTGTACTTCGATGAGCTCGAGGTCGGCACCGTGTTCAAGCACGCCCCCGGGCGCACCGTCACTGAGGCCGACAACGTACTGTTCACCACCCTGACCATGAACACCCAGTCCCTGCACCTGGATGCGCACTGGGCAGCCGATCAGCCTTTCGGCCAGCCGCTGGTGAACTCCATGTTCACCCTGGCCACTCTGGTGGGCGCCTCGGTGGCACAGCTGACCCAGGGCACCATCGTGGCCAACCTGGGCTTCGGGTCGGTGAACTTCCCGCACCCGCTCTACCATGGCGACACCCTGTACTCAGAGTCGGAGATCCTGGCCAAGCGGGAGTCCGCCTCCCGGCCGGGGCAGGGGATCGTCACCATCAAGCACACCGGGCGCAACCAGCAGGGCACTGTAGTGGCGCAGTGTACCCGGAATGTGATGTTGTGGATGAAAGACCACCACGACAACGGTGCCCGATTGACTCAGGAGAAGACCGGAGCTGCCTCAGAGTCTTCCGAGCCGATTGAGGGTAGGCGCGCGTGAGCGCGCCACGCCGCCTGAGGGAGACAGAGCCCATGACCACCACCCATCCCTTCAACGGGCCCTCATTCACGCTGGGGCCCGCACTGCTGTTCTGCCCGGCGGACCGTCCCGAGCGGTATGCGAAGGCCGCGGAACGTGCTGATGCGGTGATCCTGGACCTGGAGGATGCGGTGGCTTGTGGGGACAAACCGGGAGCCCGGCAGGCGCTGGCCGAACACTTCTCCAGCGCTGACCAGAAGCTGGTGGAGCGCACGGTGGTGCGGGTCAACCCCGCCGGCACTGAGGACTTCGAGGCTGATTTGGGTGTGCTGGATGAGCATCTTCCCCAATATGTCATGTTGGCCAAGACGCAGAGCGGGGCGGACATTCAGGCCATGCACGCCCGGCTGCCGCAGGCCCAGGTGATTGCCCTGGTGGAGACCGCCGCCGGGGCGGCGGCCGCCTATGAGATCGCTGAGCATCCGGCCACTGCCGCGGTCATGTGGGGTGCGGAGGACCTGATCGTCTCCCTGGGAGGCACCTCATCTCGGCACACTGACGGCACATACCGGGACATTGCCCGGTATGTGCGCTCCACGGTGCTGTTAGCTGCAGCCTCCCGGGGCAAGGCCGCGGTGGACTCGATCTATGCCGATATCGCTGATGCTGAGGGGCTGGCTGCTGAGGCAGCAGATGCGGTGGGCAGCGGGTTCGCCGCCAAAGCCTGCATCCACCCGGCGCAGGTGCAGACCATCCGGCAGGCCTACCGGCCCACTGAGGATGAGCTCGAGTATGCCCGCGCCCTGCTGGCCGAGGTCGATAAGCACGGCGCGGGGGTCTTCCAGTTCCGCGGTGCGATGATCGACGGCCCGCTCATCCGCCACGCCGAACTGGTGGTCCGGCGCGCCGCAGCCACAGCCCGTCCCCGCTGAGTGCATGATTTGTGCAGTAGTTTGGCCTTACAACACCCGGAGATACTGCACAAATCATGCACTGGACGATTTTCAGCTCCTGAAGCGGGCCGGAGCGCCGGTTTCCAGCGCCCAGTCGATGCGTTCGGTGTGCTGCCTGGTGAAGGGCTCTGGCAGGGCGTTCGCGGGGAACCAGCCGACCTGGGTGGACTCATCATCAGCCACCACAGGCTTGCCTGAGACGTACTCCATCTCAAAGGAAATATCAGTGAACCGACAGCGGTCCCCATTGGGGTAGACCACCAGCCCGTGGTCGGAGACCCCGGTGACCCGCACCGGCCGGGTGGTCACCCCCGTCTCTTCCGCCACCTCACGCACTGCGGCGGCCCCGGGTTCCTCGCCCGGTTCCATGATCCCTGAGGTCGCGCCCCAGTTCCCGTTGTCCGAGCGCTTCACCAACAGCACCTGGGGCACAGGAAGCTCTCTCCCGTCGTCGTCGGCGCGTCGCACCACCACAGCAGTCACCCCTGGAAGGAAGAGCTCCCTGTGCCCGATGTCTTTGCGCAGGTCCTTGATGTACTCCGGAGTCGGCACGTTCGCTCGCTTCCCCTCTCATCGCGTCGCGCTAAGCCGGGCTCCGGCTCGCTCTCTTGCCACACTACCGTCTCAGCTGAGGATCAGCGCCCCGGCCGCACCGAGGATCAGGAACGGGCCGAAGGCGATCCGGCTGGTGCTGGTGGCGCGGCGGGTCAGCAGCAGCCAGAGTGAGACCAGTCCGCCGAGCAGGAAGGAGAGTACGACCCCGCCGGCGAACGTCTCCCAGCTGATAAACCCGGTGTACATGCCCAGCACCACGGCTAATTTCACATCTCCCATGCCGAGTGAGGGCGGGTGGAGCAGCCGGACCATCAGGAACAGCAGGCCCCAGGAAAGCCCTGCGGTCACCGCTCGGCCCAGGGCGGCGATATCGGTGAGCAGAAAGGTCACCAGCACCAGCAGTCCGAAGGTGCACCCTGCCCAGGGGTAGATGATCCGGTTGGGCAGCCGGTGCTGGTTGAGGTCGATGAACGCCAGAGCAGTGCCGCATACTGCGAAGGCTGCCCCGCCGGCTAACAGCAGTACTGCGGCCACGATCTGTGCGGCAGATCCGGAGGTGAGCAGCTGACCGATCAGAGAGAACACGTCAGCTCTCCAGCGCTCCGATCTTGGAGACCACATCTGTAGCACCTTCGGCCAGCCGGTAGGTCACCCCGACCACCGCGGTACGGCCGGCGTCCACTGCATCGAAGAGCACCCGGGAGTGGCTGGTCATCCGTTCAGCGGTCTGCTTGACGTGCTCCTCCACGGTCTCGTTGATGCTCAGCGCGCCGGCCCGGTTGGCCGCAAGCACAGAGGGGAAGATCCGCTCCACCAGGTCACGCACATAGCCGCCGGGCAGCTCACCGGTCTCAGCCGAGCGGACCGCAGCCTGCACCGCTCCGCAGGAGTCGTGCCCGAGCACAACGATCAGCGGGACCTTCAGCACATCCACGCTGAACTCCAGGGAACCCATCACCGCATCGTCGATCACCTGTCCGGCAGTGCGGACCACGAACACGTCGCCGAGGCCCACGTCGAAGATGATCTCGGCGGCCAGCCGGGAGTCAGAACAGCCGAAGATCGCCGCCATCGGGTGCTGGGACTCAGTCAGTGAGGAGCGGCGGGCCGCATTCTGATTCGGATGGCGGACCTCCCCGCTGACAAAGCGCTGGTTGCCCTCTTTCAACAGCTGCCAGGCCTCTGCCGGGGTTGGTTGCTTATGGGCTTCCTCACTCATCGGCACTCTCCGGATCCTCGGTGATCTCCATCCACTCTGCGTCGTCGTCCCCTACCGGGTCAGGCAGCTCGGCACCGATGGAATCGATGATGGCATCCAGACCGGCCTGCAGCTCCTCCGGCTCAGCGTCACTGCTGATCACCACCGTGGTGCCGTCAATAGTGTTGTTCTCCGCCTCCAGCACAAAGTACTGGCGCCCGGCGGCCTCCCGGGTCTCGAACTCCAGGCCGCTGATGGTGGTGGTGCCGGTGGGATCAGCCAGATTGGTCTCGGAGTTCACCCAGCCGGGGGTCGCCTCATCGGTCTGCGCGAAGCCCACGAAGTTCACCTCGGCGGTGGTGTAGCCGACCTCCCAGACGTCCACACTGTGCTCGGCGCGGGTGTCCCAGCGGGCGTAATTGGCGGTCCATCCCTCGGGGACCTCCGGGGAGATGGGGGAGTACTCGGTGACACTGTTGGTCCAGACTGCAGCCTCTTGAACGTCCTCGTCACGGGTGTAGGGGGTGTTCGGCTCAGGGTTGGCGAACCACATCACCGCCAGAATCCCGCACAGTACGACCATAGTGATGACCATGCCCATCAGCGGGGTGCGCAGCCGCTTGGCCTGGGACTCGGTGATCTGAACAGCGTCGGACTGGGGTGCCTGCTCAGTGGCTCGTTCGGGGGCTTGCTGACTCACGGGCCCATTCTCTCACTTTTGGCGCTTGCTGCAGGCGCCATGCGGTGCCCGATATGCTGGAGGTCCAGCTGCGACAACGAGGTCAGCGGCGTACCGGTAAGCGGAAGGTGAACACAGACGATGACCGCAGGCACCACAGAGACTGCCCACCAGGACGACGACTTCTCCCACCTGAACCCTCGGCTGGCGGTGGGCGATGACGAACCGGACCGCAACCTGGCCCTGGAACTGGTCCGGGTCACTGAGGCCGCTGCGATAGCCGGTGGCGCCTGGGTGGGCAAGGGTGATAAGAACGGTGCCGACGGCGCGGCGGTGGATGCCATGCGCTCGCTGCTGGACACGGTCAACCTCAACGGCGTGGTGGTCATCGGTGAGGGCGAGAAGGACGAAGCCCCTATGCTGTTCAACGGTGAGCACGTGGGCAACGGCGCCGGCCCGGAGGCCGATGTGGCCGTAGACCCCATTGACGGCACCAGGCTGACCGCTCTGGGCTATGACAACGCGCTGGCCGTGCTGGCAGTGGCTGAACGCGGCTCCATGTTCGACCCCTCTGCGGTGTTCTATATGGACAAGCTGGTGACCGGTCCGGAGGCCGCCGATATGGTGGACCTGCGGTTGCCGGTCAAGCAGAACCTGCACCTGATCGCCAAGGCCACGGGCAAGAGCGTGGATCAGCTCAACGTGTGTGTGCTGGACCGCCCTCGGCACGCCAAACTGGTGGAGGAGATCCGTGCCGCTGGAGCGCGCACCCGGTTCATTATGGACGGGGATGTGGCTGGGGCCATCGCCGCAGCTCGGCCCGGTACCGGGGTGGATGTGCTGATGGGTGCCGGCGGCACCCCGGAGGGGATCGTGGCCGCCTGCGCGATCAAGGCTATCGGCGGGGTCATCCAGGGCCGGTTGGCGCCTAAGGATGATGAGGAGAAGCAGAAAGCCATCGACGCCGGGCACAACGTGGACCAGATCCTCACCACCGATGAACTGGTCACCTCCGACAACTGCTATTTCGCCGCTACCGGTATCACCGATGGCGACCTGCTGCGCGGTGTTCGCTATCAGGGCGACCATGTGTCCACCCAGTCGATGGTGATGCGCTCCAAGTCCGGAACCGTGCGGATCGTAGAGGCCGAGCACCATCGGAGGAAGTGGGAGTCGTATACCAGGTAGGGAGTATCGCCCCGGGTCAGGGCGTTATTTCCCGGAACTTTCCGCCGTATTCACAGCATCGATCTTTAGAGATCGGCTCATCACGGACTCCACAAGGGCCCGCGTAACTTCCTGGTGAGTGCTTTGCAGGTGCGAGCACCCTGATGAGAGTCACCGTCTCGACTTTTCTGTTGTAGGGATATTGAAGAGCGTGACGTGGGCTGATAAAAAGGTCACTCGTTTCAAGGGCAGGTCAAGCCCCGAGAAGTCACTGGATAGACTGCCTGATATGGGCACGCAGCGAACGGTTCCAGTGGATCTGATGCAGGCCCTTGGTCCGTTGGGCACTCGAGACGTTTAGGCCGTGGAAGTATACTAGGTGTCATGAAGACCACGCTGGATATCGATGAGCCTACTCTGGTGGCAGCCCGCCGGTATGCGGCGTCACGCGGCATAAGTGTGGATGAGGCCATCTCCTATCTGACCCGGTTCGCCATCGACGTCGAAGACGACCCGGTTGTCCGCGCGCGTCACCGTGGATTCCCCATGATGGAACCTCGCCCTGGTCACAAGGTGACGCACCAGATGGTCGAAGAGGCTCTGGACGAGATCGACTACTGACCTCGCGTGTCCACGCTCTACATTCCTGATGTCAACGTTCTGCTGCCCCTGCTGAATCCCGAGCACGAGGGCAACGCCCGTGCCCATGCCTGGCTGGAATCTGTCGAGCGCTTCGCTACTACGCCTGTTACTGAATCCGGAACTATCCGTCTGCTGATGAATCCAGCTACCGGAGACCGCACCTTCGCCGAGGCCGTTGATTTGGTGCAAGGGCTGTTCACCGACGCCAGAGTACAGTTTCTCCCGGATACGGGAACCCTGCGAAAAGCTCGGGTCAATCTGAGCCAAGTGCGCGGTTTCCGCCAGGTCACAGACTTCCAGCTCATTAATCTCGCTGTCACCCATAACGCGGTGCTGGCCACCTACGATTCGAAGATCCTCGAGGCTCTTGTTTCGTCTGATCGGCGGTACGTTGATGTTATCCCTTGATCCCGAGCAGGGCTGTCCAGGGCGATCACCGCGCCCATGTTCTCGACGTGGAAGCGGACGGCGACGCTGTCGCGGGCAATTTCCAGTAGGCGGTTGAAGGTGCTGCCGCAGTAGTGGAACGTTAGCTCGGGGAACGTGGTCTGGAAGCTCTCGATGCCGGCGCGGGTGACGAACTTCAGGTGCCTCACGTCCTCGGTCTCCGGCACGGTCCGGAAGAGCTCCGGCATTGAGGAAGTGATTCTGGCGGACCCCGTTGCTGATCAGCTGCACGTCGTCTACTGCGATCGCCCTGTTCATGGGCGTCACGACCGCTGCAGTGAATCAGCACCTGCGGGCTCTGGCCCGTGCGGGGCTTCTCCAGACGAGCCGATTCGGGAGATACGTCCTCTACGAGCGTACGGAACTCGCTGATCGGCTCATCGCGGCTGGCTGAGTGTTGCAGGCATCCTGCAGGTTCGCCCCTGACAGCGACAGGGCACTCACGGAGATCCGCCTCTGGCGCATACTCTCCAACGAGCCGCCACTATAGAGTTGGGGGGCATGACGCAGGCACCTGAGCGAACACATCTCCCGCATTCCGGAACAGAGCTGGAGCTGCTGACCGGCTTCTTGGAGTTCCACCGGCAGACCCTGACCATCAAGTGCAGTGGACTCACCGGTGATCAGCTGAACACGCCGCTGCCGCCCAGCAGTATGACCCTGGCCGGGATGCTCAAGCACCTGGCCCTGGTGGAGGACAACTGGTTCTCTGTGGTTCTGCACGGCAACCCAGACGCGGAGTACTGGAAAGATGTGGACTGGGGATCCGATGCGGACTGGGACTGGAACTCCGCCGTCGAGAACAGCCCTGAGGAACTGTTCGACCTGTGGGAGCGCGCCGTCCTCCGTTCCCGCCAACTGCTGGAGGAGGCGCTCGCTGACGGCGGCCTGGAGCAGCTGGCGGTGCGTCAGATGCACAGCGGCGGACAGGTCTCCCTGCGCTGGATCCTCATCCATATGATCGAGGAGTACGCCCGCCACAACGGCCACGCCGACCTCATCCGCGAATCCCTCGACGGGACCACAGGCGAGTAACCTACTGCACCTCCGAGTCGGGCGGTCTGAGACGGTGACGCCTGGAGACGTCGACCGAGGCGATGCCGTCGACAGCGGCAAGCATCTGACGGGTCGAGCCCTCGGCCTGGCCCGTCAGCTCTGTGCGCCCGGTGACCTGGCCCAGAGCGGACAGCACGCGCTCGACCTTCAGTCCTGCGGCCGCCAGCTCAGCAACCACCTCGTCGATACGATAGAGGTCAGCATCCGCCACGGTGATCACCCATTCCTGCTCGGCCATATCCGGTGCCCCTGAGCGCTCCTGGTCAGTCCTGCCCGTCCGGAACCCTGGCCAGCCCGGCCCCGATATCCTCGGCGGCCTCATCATCGAGCGCTGCGGCGTGATCGACCAGTCGCTCCCACAGCTCCTCCCCGCGGAGCTCACTGACCCCGCAGATCAGAGCGGCGATGCCTGCCACATGGGGAGTGGCCATCGAAGTGCCGCTGATGCTGCGGTGGCGCTCTGCGCCGGGCCAGGCGGAATGAACCTCCACACCGGGAGCTGCGAGATTCACCTCACCTCCCTCCTCGGGGAGTGAGCGGGCGGAGAAGTCAGCAGTGCGCAGCTGCGCGTCCACAGCCGCCACGGCCATGATGTGCGGACTGTTCGCCGGCGCCCCGACGAACCCGTAGTCGCCCGCGCTGCGTTGCGCGTTGTTCCCGGCGGCAGCGATGATCAGCGACCCGCTCTCCAACGCACGGCGTCCGGCGGCCACATAGGGCGGGTGCACCTCAGGCACATCAGCGCCCAGCGACATGGAGATGATCTGGCAGTCGTGCTGCAGAGCCCAGTCGATGCCAGCCAGGATCGAAGTGTCCGAGCCGGATCCATCATCACCGAGCACCTTGCCCGAGTAGATCTCAGCTTCCGAAGCCACCCCGTACCCCGGTCCGGTCTCCGGCCGCCAGGGGCCGCAGGCAGTGCCGATGCAGTGGGTTCCGTGGCCATGGGCGTCGGCCGGCCCCTCACCGTCCACAAAAGACTCTGCGACCACACTCCTGGTGGCGAAGTCCGGGTGGTCAGCGTCGAAGCCGGTGTCCAGCACTGCCACCCGCACCCCGGCGCCGGCGTGCCCGGCTTCCTGCGCGGTGGTGATCCCGATGGCCTGCAGCCCCCAGGTCAGTTCCGCGGTGTCGGTAAACTGCCTGACAGCAGAGTCAGTGATGGCGTAGTAGGTCAGCTCCGGGGCGAAGCTCATCGGGCGGTTCTGCTCCCGGCATCGGGTGCTGAAAGACTCCAGCTGCCCGGACTCCCCCTCCACCACGCCGATGCCCAGGCGGGGGAAGTAGGTCTCCGTGGAGAAGCCATGTGAGCTGAGCAGCCCTGGGGCCTCGTCCTGCAGCACTGACGTATCCGGGGTGTCGAATGTCACCACGAACCGTGCCATGGTTGATCCTTCCTTCCTCGACTGGCGACCGCCCTCACCACAGTAGCCTCGGAGTCTGCGTATTCGCCGAGTGCGGTCCCTGGTGGCGTTGCGCTTTAGCAGGTGATCAGTCTCAGCGCGCATAATGGGGGACTGTGAATACTTCAGGTGTGAAGGCCAGCGCCACAGCAGCCGGCCGAGAGACGGCGACGCATACACGCGCCGAAGGGTCCGGAACTGTGCCCAAGGTGGGCGTGCTCGGCGACGGCCAGCTGGCCCGCATGATGGCCCCGGCCGCCGTGGAGCTCGGCATCGAGCTGCACCTGCTGGCCGGCTCCGAGACTGCATCGGCCGCCCAGGTCATCCCGCACACCACTATCGGCGACTACCGCAGCCCTCAGGACGTGCTGGCCTTTGCTGAAGGCCTGGACGCCATCACCTTCGACCACGAGCATGTCCCCGCTGAGGTGCTCTCTGTGCTCGCCGAAGCCGGAATCACCATGAATCCCACCCCCGAGGCGCTCATTTACGCCCAGGACAAGCTGGCCATGCGCCGTGCGGTGGAGGACCTCGGCCTGCCCAACCCGCAGTGGGCGCAGGTGCACACCCCCGATGACCTGATCAGCTTGGGGAACTCCGTGGGCTGGCCGGTGGTGCTCAAAACCCCGCGCGGCGGCTACGACGGCAAAGGTGTGATGCTCATCGAGGACGCCGCGGCCGCCACGGGTTCTGACGACGTCGCCAGTTGGTTCCAGCGCGCCAAGGACGCTGGCACCGGCCTGCTCGCCGAACAGAGGGTGCCCTGCACCCGGGAACTCTCCGCCCAGGTGGCCCGCCGGGCCTCAGGCTCCACCGCGGCCTACCCGGTGGTGGAATCAAACCAGACCGATGGGGTCTGCGATGAGGTGATCGCTCCGGCTCCGCGCACCTCACCGGCCCATCTGGCCGAGGCCGAGCGCATTGCCACCACCATCGCCGAGAAGCTCGGAGTCACCGGGATGCTGGCCGTGGAGCTTTTTGAAGTCTCTGAGACTGACACCAGCACCGATATGCCTGCTGGACTCTACGTCAACGAACTGGCCATGCGTCCGCACAACTCCGGACACTGGACCATCGACGGCTCAGTGACCAGCCAGTTCGAGCAGCACCTGCGGGCGGTGCTCAACCTGCCCCTGGGCGCGACCTCAGTGGCTGGCGGGGCCGGCGGCTATGTGGTGATGAAGAACCTGCTCGGCGGAGTCAATCAGGACCTGCACTCTGCGGTCCACGCCGCGATGCGCCGATCCGGGGTCTCCAAGATTCACCTCTACGGCAAGGAGCCCAAGCCCGGCCGCAAGATCGGGCACGTGAATATTCTCTCCCAGACCACCAACCCCCACGAGAGTTTTGAGGCCACCCGCAGCCGGCTGCACCGGGTCCGCCAGACTGCCGCAGAGGTGGCTCAGATCCTCACCGAAGGCGAGGAGGAAGAATGAGCGCAGATACCGCAGCCCCAGGGACAGCTACAAAGACGGGCACCGCGCCCCAGGTCGGGCTCGTGATGGGCTCCAACTCCGACTGGCCGGTGATGAAAGCCGCCGCCGAGGCACTGGAAGAGTTCGGCATCCCCTTTGAGGCCGACGTGGTCTCCGCCCACCGGATGGCCGCCGAGATGATCGACTACGGCAAGCAGGCCCACACCCGCGGCCTGCGGGTGATCATTGCCGGCGCCGGGGGAGCAGCGCACCTGCCCGGCATGCTGGCCTCAGTCACCCCGCTTCCGGTGATTGGTGTACCAGTGCCTCTGAAACATCTGGACGGGATGGATTCGCTGCTCTCGATTGTGCAGATGCCCGCAGGCGTGCCGGTGGCCACTGTCTCGGTGGGTGGGGCCCGCAACGCAGGTCTGCTGGCCGTACGCACTCTGGCGGCAGGAAACGACGACGCCGCAGCGCAGCTCCGTGCCCAACTGATAGATTTTCAGGCCGAGCTTTCCGCCCAAGCCCACGCCAAAGGAGAGGCCCTGCGCGCCGAAGCGGCTGAGATGAAGGGCTGCCGTCCGCGGAGATGATCGCTCCCACCATCACCTATCACGAGTTCCGTGGCCAGAATGATGTGCTGCGCAACCCGCGGGCCGCCAGCGCTCGTGAGCGCACCAAGCGCGCGTCCATCCTCACCGCGCTGACCCTGTTCATCCCCGGTGGAGCACAGATCGCCGCCGGCTCCCGTGGCCTGGGCCGACTGGCGCTGGCGGTCACCGTGGGCTGCTGGTTCACCCTGCTGCTGGGCATCACCATGTACTTCACCATGCGCTCAGTGCTGCTGACCGCCCTGACCCAGCCGTTCATCATGTGGGCCGGCTCCATCATCCTGGTCGCCCTGGCGATCGGCTGGCTGATCCTGTGGCTGGACACCTTTCGGCTCATCCGCTTCGGCCAGCTGGCACCCGGTTTCAAACCAATCATCGCGGTGCTGCTGATCCTGTTCACCACGCTGACCTCAGGCGGACTGGCCTATGCCGCCCATATGCTCAACGACGCCCGGCACGCCCTGGCCGGAATCTTCGGAGCAGGCTCAGCGGTGGAGGCTGAGGATGGCCGCTACAACTTCCTGCTGCTGGGCGCCGATGCGGGCGAGGGCCGGGAGGGCCTGCGCCCGGACTCCATCCACGTGGTCTCGGTCAACCAGGCCACCTCCGAGACCATCATCGTCTCCATCCCGCGCAACTTCCAGAACGCCCAGTTCGCCGAAGGCTCCCCGATGCGGGATATCTACCCCAACGGCTACAACTGCGGCAATGAGTGCATCATCAACTTCCTCTACACCGAGGTGCACAACAGTTACAGCCACCTCTATCCGGAGGCCCAGGATCCCGGTGCGGCCGCCATGATGGACGCCGCCTCCGGTACCCTGGACCTGGCCATCCACGGCTATGTGATGGTGGATATGGGCGGGTTCTCCGAGCTCATTGACGCGATGGGCGGGATCACCGTGGAGTCGGGCGGTTGGGTGCCCTACCGGGGCCGCCACCCGGAGACCAACCAATGGGGTAATCGCTGGTTCGAGCCTGGCACTCTGGAGCTGGACGGAACGGATGCTCTTTCCTTTGCCCGTTCCCGCGACTACAGCAACGACTTCAACCGCATCCAGCGCCAGCAGTGTGTTCAGCAGGCGATGATCGGGCAGTTCACCCCGCAGACACTGCTCACCCGGTTCACCGAAATCATGGGGGCCGGGGAGAACATCGTGGAGACTGACCTGCCTCAGGCTCAGCTGGGCAGCCTGCTTGATCTTGCTGCGGACGCCCAGCAGCACACTCCGCAGCGGCTGACCTTGGGCGCGCCCGATTTCGGCACCGCTGGGGAGCTGTTCTCCACCTACCCGGATTTCGACCAGATTTATGCCCGGCTGGATGAACTGATGGCCAATGAGGGAGATCACGACGAGGCCCCGACCGCCGAGGAGCCCGAGGCCCAGACCGAGCCCGACTCCCCGGAGGAGGCCGTTGACCCGGAGGGCGCGCCGCCCGGTCCCACCCCGGAGCATACCGATGAGGCCGTGGCGGAGGACGAGCCCGGGGAGCAGGAGACCGCAGACCCGGTTGAGCTCACCCAGCCCGACGGCTCGCCGCTGACCGAGGTGTACCTCATCGAGGCCCAGCAGCGCGGCGAGACCGGCATCCTGGAGCAGGCCGCCAGCACCAATGGTGACTGTTCCGCTGGGTGAGGTGCGAGGCGAAGCCGAGCATGCCGGCGGAAAGCGCACCACCAACACTGGTAACATCGCCCGGTGATCAAATCCTTGTGGGACCGCGGAGTGGGCCTGTTCCGCCTGCTGTGGCGGGAACTGGCCAGATTCGGCACTGTGGGCGCGGTGGCTTTCGTGATTGACTCCGCCATCTTCATCTGGCTGATCACCGGGCCCATGGATGACTCCCACGTGAAGTCCAAGGCCATCTCGGTGGCCGTGGCCACCGTCTTCTCCTGGCTGGGCAACCGCTACTGGACCTTCCGGCACCAGCGCACCCGCACCCGGATGCGCGAACTGACGATGTTCATCCTGATGAATCTGATCGGGCTGCTCATCATGTCCGGCTGCGTGGCCTTCAGCTACTACATCCTGGGCCTGACCAGCGAGCTGGCCTCCTTCGTCTCCGGCTCGATCATCGGCATGGGCCTGGCTATGGTCTTCCGGTTCGTGGCCTATAAGTTCTGGGTCTTCACCGGGACCGGCGACGCTGACACAGTCAAAGCCGCAGCCCAAGCCGCGCCCTACACCGACAGTGCTGGTCCCGCCGGCGGGCCAGGTCAGGAGACCCCGTTCGGCTCTCGACCGGAGGCAGGACCGGCTCTCACGCCTAAAAACGCCGATGAAACCTAGACGTTAAATCCCCTCGTTGCGGCGGATCTGCTTGCGCAGTTCACCGCTGGGCTCACCATCGCACAGTACAACGACGCCGCCGGCCGCCCAGGTGCCCAGCATCTGGGGATAGGTTTCCGCGGTCCACTGGGTGACCAGCAGCGGATCTCCTGTTCCAGCAGTCTCTGGTAGAGGAGTCGAAGGCAGTGGAAACATCAGCTGATCAGGCTGCTGGCGCACCTCTGCGGAGATGTCCAGTACCCAGGCTTCCAGCTGCTCACCGGTGGCCTCCTCGAACGAGACGTCTAGCATCCCGTGGCTGAGTGCAGCTAATTCGGCATCCCCCAGGGTCTGGCTGCTGGTCCACTCACCCGGCCGGTCGGTGATCACCAGGACGGCGTCGTCGTTCTCTGCGCCCAGGCTGACCCCTGTGCCCATCGTGCCGGCGGCAAGGAGCACAGCTGCGGCCTTCCAATGCACCGCGGTGTCCAGCACCACTTGCTCACCAGGAGCAAGCCCCGGCTCATCAGCGAACAAGCCGATCAGCTTGGCGGCCCAATTGCCGAGCACTCGGCCCGAAAGCTCAATGCGAGCACCGTCTGGGGCATAGAAGACCACCGCCGGCTGGGGCCTGGAGCCTAAGAACTCCAGCAGTTCTGTAAATTCTGTGGGAACTTTTGCTGACGAGTTTCCCAAGCTCAGCGGGCACATGAGGAGATGTCCTTCCCAAAAAGGTACTGGTCACGGCGTCGTCGTTGGTGTGATGAAGCTCTGGTGCACCCTGAGCGACTCGCCGGACGCACTTGACGAATGTTTACTCACACCAGTGTAATTAGGGTCAGACATTGACCGTGACGAACTGAAGCAAGCGCCTAACAAGCGCCGGGGAGGCCCACACTATGGGGAAGGCACAGCGGCTGAGTGACATCAGTCCCGAACAGGAGCAGGCACCAGTGCGCAGCAGCGGCCTGAATGTGCCCAACGACTGGTTCGTAGACCCCGCCGACCCCACCGCCGCCGAGAAGCTGGAGCACGGTAAGGCGCTGGAGGACCAGGCCACCGCATTCCTGGCCGCAGCCGAGGCGGCCGTGGCCAGGACCGAGGGCACCGTGACCGCACTGAGTGAGGCGCCTTCCCGCCGCACCCAGTCCGACACCGCCCAGGAGGACTCTGAGTCTGTATGGCTGGGCATCCCCACTCTGATCCCCGCCGAGCAGATCGAAGGTGAGCTGGCCTGGCAGGTCGACGCGCTCTGCGCCCAGACCGACCCTGAGGCCTTCTTCCCGGAGAAGGGCGGCTCCACCCGGGACGCCAAGAAAGTCTGCGGAGCCTGCACCGTCAAGCAAGAATGCCTGGACTATGCACTGGCCAATGATGAACGCTTCGGCATCTGGGGCGGGCTGTCCGAGCGGGAGCGCAGAAAGCTCAAGAGGCGAGCCCGATAGGTGACCAACACCCCGCGTATGGGAGCCCGCCGGTGAGCACCTCGGGGGCCCAGCTCCATATCGCCGCTGTCGTGATGCGCGACGGCGGCGGTTTTGCGTCCCCACAGTGGGACACCCACGGCCGAGCACTGAACCTGACCGCCGGCTTGGAATGGCAGACCCGGGCCCCGGACACCGTGATCGAACTCAGCGCCGGCAGCTACGCCGGACCGCAGGATCTCTCCCGTTCACTGCGCTCGAAGCTGCTGGAGGACCGGCGCAAAGCCAAGAAGACCCTCTCCACCGGGCCCGGCGGAGTGAAAACTACCTCGCTCTGGCGCAGCCTGGAGCGGCATCTCGGTGACGGATTCTCCCCCAGATACCAGTGGCTGTGGATCCTCCCAGCAGATGCTGTCCCGGAGCCGGAGGCACTGGAGCACCTAGAGGAGCGGCTGTTCACCGTCAAGGATGAGGACACCCACCAGGAAGTGGAAGTGGTGGGTGCCAAACAGTGGATCGCCGGCATCGAGGAGCCCAGACTGCTCAACGCCGGGCTCTGGACCGCCCGCTCAGGAGAGGTGGTCACACTCACCGAGCCCAAGGAGTTCGACCAGGGCCAGTACGACGGGCGCGATGAGGTGCCCGCCGTCTCTGCACACGGAATGCTGGTCCGGGCCAGTCTCTTCGGCGACCTGGGTGGCTTCAGCCCCGTGCTGGAGGCCGATTACGCGGCCGCTGAATTCTGTGCCCGTGCCCGTGAGGTCGGTGCCCGCACCGTGCTGGAACCCACTGCCGCAGTGCGCCGGATCCAGCCTGCCCAGCGAGAGATGGTGCACCGACTAGCTGGAGGGCTGCTGCTGCCTGAGGATCACCGGCGCAGCCAGATCCGCACCCGACTGGCTCAGGCCAGCCCGCTCGCGGTGCCCCCGCTCTGGGTGCTCATGTGGCTGGTCGCCCTGCTGCGAACCGTGACCCTGTTCGTCTGCAAAGCACCCGACGCCGGGTTAGCTCAGCTGCGCCATGCCGCAGCCGGACTGTGCAATATCGCAGCCCTGGTCCATCTGCGCCAGCATCGCCGGGAAGGCCGAATCGCGGCACTGTCCAGGCCCCATCGCGCCGGTGACAGCGCCAAGCAGACCTTGGCCGCCGGCCGCCGCAGAGTCCGGGAGAACCTGGTGACTGGCAGTCAGCTGCGCGAGCAGCGCCGTCGTGACACCACTGCAGAGACCGTAGGAATCTCCGGGGAAGGTACTGGCGATGAGGCCGGGGAACTGACTGAGATCGGTTCCGACGGCGGCGAATTCGACCAGATGCCGGCACGCCGCTCTGAGGACAGGCTGGGACTGTTCCTGCTGCTGGTCGCGCTGACCGGGGTCTCCCTGGTCGGATTCCGCCAACTACTCACCGCCCCCGCCCTAGCCGGCGGTGCGGCACTGCCGGTCTCCGGGTCAGTGGCCGAGGTCTGGCAGCACACCCTGTCCTTCCTGGTCACCGACTCCCTGGGCGAGCGCGCCGCCGCAGACCCCTTCAACCTGGTGCTGCTGATTCTCTCCGCGCTCAGCTTCGGCCATGCCTCAACGGTGCTGCTGTGGGTTGTGATCCTGTCCGCCCCGCTGAGCGCGCTCACCGCGTGGTGGGCGGCCGGACTCTGGAGCCCAAAGGCCTTCCACCGACTGATCGCAGCACTGATCTGGGCGCTGCTGCCGGCCCTGCACAGTGCAGTGGGACAAGGACGGATCGGCGCGGTGATCGCCCACATCCTGCTGCCTGTGCTGGTGCTGGCCGCTGTACGGGCAGTGCGCGCCCACGGCCGGCACCGGGTCACCGCAGGGCGGGTGGCGGCGCTGCGGCTGACTGCAGGCTGGGAAACGGCCGCCGGGGCCGCCCTGCTGATGGCGGTGGTCACCGCCTCCGCCCCGGTGCTGCTGGTCCCGGCAGTGCTCAGCTGTGTGATCGCGGCCCTGGTCCTGCGAAGGGCCGGCAAGGTGCTTTGGCTGCTGCCGATCCCCGCACTGGCCGTCTTCGCCCCGATGCTCATCTCCACCCTGGACCGCCGGGCCAACCTGGTGGCTGTACTGATCTCCGAACCAGGCAGGGCTGTCAGTATTGCAGAGGCAGGGGCCTCCGCACCCCTGTGGCAGCAGCTGCTGGGCTTCTCCCAGGCCTTCGACTCGACGGGCGGTCTGCCAGGGGCCACCAATTCGGAGACCGTGGCCTGGCTGCCCGACGTGTTAGCTGAGGATTTCTGGGCGCTGCGGCTTGCCCTGACCATTGGCGCGCCCCTGCTGATCATTGCTGTGCTCGCCCTGCTGGCCGTGGGACGCCGGGCAGTGGTGCTCAGCTGCGGATTCATCGGTCTGGGCATTTTGGGCTATTCCGCCCTGGCCAGCCGCCTGGCGGCCGGCACCGCCGGCTCCGAGGTTGTGGGCGCACATATCGGCCCGCTGGTCTCAGTGCTGGCCCTGTGCCTGATCGCAGCAGCAGTCAGCGGCCTGGCCACCTCCCAGGCTGCCGGATCAGCCTTGGGCGGAGTCTTCGCCCCGGTGGCTTCCACCCTGCTGGTGCTGGCCGTGTTCACCGCTGGAGTCTTCTGGGCCGCACCGCGCATGATGCCCGGGACCGAGCTGGCCGAGAAGACCATCAGCACAGTCAACACCGAACGCGTGCTCATCGAACCAGGCACTGTGCGCAGCCTGCCGGCAACTGCGGCGGACCTGGGCACCGGCCCGGCCGCAGCCCGCACTCTGGTGCTCTCCTCCTCATCTCAGGGCGTCACCGCCGAGATTCGGGCCCGCCACGGTAGTACGCTAGACGCTCGCCGTACGGCCGCCGCAGCCCAGGACTTACCGCTCTGGGCCACCCCGGAAGCCCCCGCCAGCTGGCTGGGTATGGTCGGTCCCCAGAACGACCATCTTCCTGCCGGAGAGCTCAGCGACTCTCAGCAGCGGCTGGGCGAGCTGGTGGCCGGCATCGTCGCCCCAGGATCTGAGCATGTAGCTGACCTGGCTGCAGAGCTGGGCATCGGCTATGTACTGGTCACCCAGGGCACCGCCCTGCGGGAGGCCGCCGATACCGCAGGTGGCCTCAGCCCAGTGGGGGACACTGAGTTCGGTGCCCTCTGGCGGGTGGAGACAGCCGCTGAGGAGCTGCCGGCCGCCGGCGGGATCTCCGGAACCTCCACCGCCTGGGCGCGTATAGTCACCGAGGCGGGCGAACCGGTGGCCCTGCTGCCCAGCAGCTACCACCGCATCCACCTGGACCTCGGCCAACTGCAGGACCGCAGCGGCGCAGTCCTGGAGCTGGACCCCGGCACTGAGTACTATGTGGAGCTGGCCGCTGAGCGAGCTGTGGGATGGGAGGCCGAGCTGGACGGGCAGAGCCTGCGCCGGGTCACCGCCAACAGCCTGGACATTGAGCCAGAAGAAATGCAGTGGAGCCGTCAGTTCCACCTGCCTTCTTCCTTCGCCGAGCAGCCGGAAGGTCAGCTGAGGGTCAGCCACAGCTCCCAGTTCCAGTACCCCATCCTGATCAGCACCGGCCTGCTGGTGCTGATCTTCCTGCTGGTCGCCCTGCCGCTGCCGCGCAGCTGGCGGATCCTCCCGCTGATCCCCGACCAGCAACTGGCAGCTGGCACGGAGGTGAGCCGATGAGCTCCGTCAAAAAGTATATCCGCACCCAGCGCCGAGCACGGCGCAAAGCTCAGAAAGCTCAGGAACGGGCAGTCAAACGCCAGGCCTGGCATGCCGAGGAGACTGAGCAGACGCCCAGGGCCGGTGCCCGCCACGCCGCAGCGACTGAACATCCGGCAGAGACACGTAGTGCGACCCGCGCCGCCGCTGTCCTGGTGGGATTGGGCCTGGTAGCTGCCGGAATCGGCTCAGCCTGGCTGCACATCACTGACCCCGACCCGCAACCGGCACTGCTGCAGCAGCCCGCCTACGCCGTACCAGCTCCCGCCGTGACTGAACGGCTGGTCTGCCCGGCGATGCCCGGCCAGCCAGACTCCCTGTCCGAGCAGGGCGTACTGGAGTACGCCGAGCGAGACAGTGCTGCCTCCGCAATGCGCAGTGCTGCCATATTCGCCGCCGCCGACGGACGGCTGCCCGGCACAGACTGGGTGACGCTGGGCCAGGAAGGCCGGGGCGAGCCGGAGCAGCTCATCGGTCCTGAGGAGGCCGGCGAATCCGCAGGCGGTGGACTGGCCGAACGCCACCTGGTCACCGGAACCCGGGGAGAGGGATTCAGCCCCGCCCTGCTGGAGATCCAGCCCGTTGAAGGACCCAGCCCCTCACAGGCCCCGGCGGCTGCGGCCGAGTTCACCTACTATGCCGAAGAAGGGGCCGTGGCAGGACTGGCCACCACAGGGTGTACCGCGCCACAGCGCAGCCAGTGGTTCCTGGGCCCGGAGACCGGCATCGGCTCCGACTCACTGCTGACCTTGGCCAACCCGCACAGCCGCGACGCCACCGTGGAGATCACCACCTACAGTGAGGAAGGGGAGACCGGCGCGCTGGGCGCCACCACCCTGCTGGTCCCGGAGAACACGGTGCGCACCGTTAACCTGGCCGCCCTCACCGAAAGGGATGCCCAGCTGGCCGTGCATGTGCAGGCCAGTGGAGCGCCGGTCACCGCCCACCTGCAGTCAGCATTCAGCGCCGCCGGCAGTGGACTGGGAGTGGAGCAGCTGAGTCCTATGGCTGCCCTGCGCCAGGAGCACTATGCCGTGGGGGTGCCCGCCGGAGCCGACCAGAGCCCCCAGCTGTGGTTCTACGCCCCGGGCACCGATCCGGTGACTGTAGAATTGCAGGTCTTCAGTACCGAAGGTCAGGTGATCACCGAGACGCCCGGGGTTTTCAGTCTCGAGCCCGGCCGCGTCTCCGCGGTGGGACTGACCGGACTGGAACCGGGAACATACGACGTCGCCATGACCACCGACCAGCCAGCCCTAGCCGCCGTGCGCAGCGCCGGCACCGGCGAAGAAGTCACTGTAGAGGTGGAGCTGGAACCGGAGACTGACCCCTGGACCGGCGAGCAGCTAGAGCCTGAGACCGAAGAGCAGCAGACCGACCCCGCCCCGGACTTCAGCTGGGCCACCGCTGGGGAACCGATTGCCCCCGGCTCAGGCGCGCTGCTACCAGAAGGGTTCAGCACCGAGCTACGCTTCTTCGCCACGCCCGGACAGGACCAGGCTGAGATCACCTACCGGCTCTTCGACAGTCAGGGCCGCGCCTCCCAGGATCTGGTGGCAGAGGCTGAGGGTGGAGCCTCAGTGGAGGTGCCCTACGAGGAACTGCTGGACCGGGCCGAGTCCGCGGATCTGGAGGACGTCTATGCGGTGCTGGTGGTGCGCACCGAGGGTGAAGCCTACGGAAGTGCTCTCAGCACTGATGGAGAAGGGCGCTTCAGCATCGGCGCACTGCACCCGATCACCCCCATCAGCCAGCACGTCCCGTTCAGACTCGACCCCTGACAACCGGTCGAAAATCCCAGGATTCTGAGCGAAACCTGGGTAGGCTCAGTCACCGTGGACTCCAAACGCCGTTGCACCAAAGCCAGCTGTGAAGCACCCGCGGCAGCCACGCTGACCTACTCCTACGCCGACTCCACCGTGGCGGTCGGACCGATCAGCGTCTACGCCGAACCGCACACCTACGACCTCTGCACCGCCCACGCAGACGCCGTGAGCGCACCACGCGGATGGGAGGTGCTCCGGCTGGACTACGCCAGAGCGCAGAATGACGATGGCGACCTGCTGGCCCTGGCCGAAGCTGTGCGCGAACCCCGTGAGCCAGCGGTGTCCGCAGCAGCTCGGCAGGCTCCCGCGCCGCTGACCGCCCCTGAATCCGGCTCCGGAATATCCCGAGGCCATCTCCGTCTCATCCGTGAATAAGGTGCCTGCCCAGAACCAACCCCGGCGAGGCCGGCGCTTCGCTAGCGCTCCTCAGTCGCCTTGGCAGACTCGGAGTCAGCTTCCAGCCTCATCCCGGCTCAGTCGGGCGTCGTCGTCATCTCCAGGTAGTCTGGAACCCATGCCCGATACCCCGGTGATCGCCCCCGCCGTCCTGGAGATTCTGCGCTGCCCGGCCACCGGCAGCCGGCTGCGCCTGCAGGGCGATGAGCTGGTGGCCATCAACGATGAAACCCGCTGCTACCGCATTGCGCGCGGAGTCCCCACACTTCTCAAGGACACTGAATGAGCTTCGACTACAAAATCGCCGATATCTCCCTGCACGAGGCGGGACGCCACCAGATCCGGCTGGCTGAACATGAGATGCCCGGGCTGATGAGCCTGCGCGAGGAGTACGCCGAGTCCCAACCGCTGGCCGGGGCCCGGATCGCCGGTTCGCTGCATATGACTGTGCAGACCGCAGTGCTGATCGAAACCCTGGTGGCCCTGGGCGCTGAGGTGCGCTGGGCCAGCTGCAATATCTTCTCCACCCAGGACGAGGCCGCCGCAGCCGTGGTGGTGGGGCCAGACGGCACTGCGCAGGACATCCAGGGGGTGCCGGTCTTCGCCTGGAAGAACGAGACCCTCGAAGAATACTGGTGGACCGCCTCGCAGATCTTTGCCTGGCCGGGCGTGGATGAGGACCCCTCCCGAGGCCCCAATATGATTCTCGACGACGGCGGAGACGCCACCCTGTTGGTGCACAAAGGCGCAGAGTTCGAGGCCGCAGGTGCAGTCCCCTCAGCCACCGCTGAGGATCCCCACGAGTACAGCATCATCCTGGAGACCCTGCGGAACTCCCATGCGGAGAACCCCCGGCGTTGGACCGGCATCGCCGACCAGATCGCCGGTGTCACCGAGGAGACCACCACCGGGGTCAACCGGCTCTACCAGCTGGCCAGAGAAAAACAGCTACTCTTCCCCGCGATCAACGTCAACGACTCGGTCACCAAGTCCAAATTCGACAACAAATACGGTATTCGGCACTCCCTGCCTGACGGCATCATGCGGGCCACCGATGTGCTGATTGCTGGTAAGACCGCAGTGGTGTGCGGCTACGGGGATGTGGGCAAGGGCTCCGCAGAGGCGCTGCGCGGCCAGGGCGCACGGGTGGTGGTTACTGAGATCGATCCGATCAACGCCCTGCAGGCCGCGATGGACGGTTATCAGGTGGTCACCCTCGATGAGGTGCTGGAGAGCGGGGATATCTTCATCACCACCACCGGAGGCAAGGACATCATCACCGCGGCCCAGATGCAGCGGATGAAGGACAAGGCCATAGTGGGCAATGTGGGCCACTTCGACAATGAGATCGATATGGCCGGGCTAGCTGCGATCCCCGGAATCCAGAAGGTTGAGATCAAACCCCAGGTGCACGAATGGGTCTTCCCGGACAGCGGCGGGCGCTCCATTATCGTGCTCTCCGAAGGCCGGCTGCTCAACCTCGGCAACGCCACTGGGCACCCCAGCTTTGTGATGTCCTCCAGCTTCACCAACCAAGTCATGGCGCAGATCGAACTCTTCGCCAAATCGCATAAGACCGGGTATGAGGGCCACGATGCCTATCAGACTGAGGTCTACGTGCTGCCCAAGCTGCTCGATGAGAAGGTAGCCCGGCTCCACCTGGACGCACTGGGTGTCAAACTGACTCAGCTCACCAAGCAGCAGGCCGAGTACCTGGGGGTCGACGTCGCCGGTCCCTACAAGCCCAACCACTACCGGTATTAGTCCCTGACGTTGCCCTCGCAGCTACTCTGTGTCTGCACGGGTCCCAGACGTCAGGGGGCCTCCGGTGGCGGGTGCCTCGCTCGCCTCTCCGCAGGCATAGGCCTGCCTGCCTTCACACCTGAAGTCGCTGGATCGCTTCGCTCCCAGCGCACACCCTGCTGCGACCCGCCGCAGCTCAGGCATAGGGCAGGGCGTGGATGCGGCGGTGTAGGTGCTCGGCGCGTTCCTGTTGGGCGCGCACCCGCTGGTATTCCCGGTTGCGCCGCTCACCCATGACAGCGGCCAGGAACTCCAAGGCTGAGGTGGTCGGCGGCATCGGGGTGACGTACTGCACGATCTCGGCCGCCAGCCGTTCGCCGATGGCACTGACCGCCGGCAGATCCACTTTCCTGCCGTTCTCCACAGTGCGCAGCAGCCGGGCGGCCCGGGCGGACACGTCGTCGGGGATTCTGCCGATATCGGCAATCTGAGCCCAAGCGGCCATATGCGGGGGCACCGGCAGCATCATCGGGCGCACTCGCGGATGCCGGACACGGATCGCGTATGTCCCGGCCATCACATCGCCCAGCCGCTTGCCCCGCTCAGTGAACATCCCGGTCAGCAGCGGAAGCAGCCCGAGCGTCAGGTATATCTCTGCGAATCCTGCCAAACCACGGATCAGACAGTGCCGGAGCCGGACAGAACCGCCGTCATCGCGGACCACGCGCACCCCGAAGATCAGCTTGCCCAGCGAACGCCCCCTGCTCAACGTCTCGATGGTGATAGGGGCGATGACCAGCACCCCGACTACCACAGTGAGGCTGATGGCCGCGGCGGCCGCCGGGTTCATCTGCAGCTGCGCCTGGGCGCCGAAGTAGCCCAGACCGATGAAGATCAGCAGCAGGGTGATCCAGTAGAGCAGGATGTCCACCAGCAGGGAGGCGCCCCGGGTGATCAGGGAGACCGAAGGCAGGTCGAGGCTGACGGCCTCTCCGGTGACCACATGACGCACGTTGGCTCACCTCCCGTCTCACAGCTGCGCATTGAGCCGTAGGGACCGGCTCGCTCTCTTTCCACCCTATAGTGTGGTGACGTATAAAGTCCGGGCGTTGCGTCTAAGCCGGTTGGTCGGTTTTATCTCAGCTGGGACAGGAAATCAGTGCGCTGGGGCACATCCCAAGGGTTGTCCTCGTGCACTGGGGCCGGATGTAGCGCAGCCGGCAGGTTCTGGTAGGCCACCAGGCGCTGGAACCGGTCGATAGCCGCAGTCCCCACTGAGGTGGAGCGGCCATCGGAGGTCGCGGGGAAGGGCCCGCCGTGGACAATTGCGTCCCCCACGTCGACTCCGGTGGGCCACCCGTTGACGAGTACCCGCCCGGCCTTCAGCTCGAGCAGCTCGACCAGATCCGCGGCCAGCGCTACGTCGCCAGGGTCCTCGGTGTCCAGGTGCAGAGTGGCGGTCAGCTGGCCTTCAATCCGGCTGGCTACCTTCTGCAGTTCACCGGCGGAAGCGTAGCGCACCGCCAAGCAGGTGGCCCCGAAGATCTCCTCGGAAAGCTCCTTGTGGGTGAGGAAGGTCTCCACATCGGTGGAGAACACCGCTGGTCCCAGGGCGTTCGCCGTCTGGCCATCCGTACCGCGGCCGACTTCGGTCACACCAGGCATGGAGGTGAGCCGCTTCTCCCCCTGCACGCGGGAGGAGCAGATCCCGGGGGTGAGCATGGTGACTCCAGCAGTCTCGGCCAGTGCATTCTTTACATTGGCAAGGAATGTATCCCCGGTCTCGTCTCCCGGTACGAAGATCAACCCCGGAACGGTGCACAGCTGGCCCGCCGAGCCGTTGAGTGAGGTGATGAACCCTTCAGCCAGGGCGGTGGAGTCTCCCTTGATGGCCGAATCGAGAACCATCACCGGGTTTACCGAGCTCATTTCAGCGTAGACCGGTATGGGCTCAGGGCGTGCCGCGGCAGTGGCCATGATCGAGGTGCCCCCGAAGCGGGAACCTGTAAAGCCCACCGCCTTGATGGCGGGGTGCTTCACCAGGGACTGGCCGACCGTGGTGCCCCGACCGTAGACCAGCGAGAAGACTCCCGCCGGGAGGTTGTGATCGGCGACGGCCTTGGCGATTGCCTGGGCGACGAGCAGCCCTGTGCCCGGGTGGGCCAGGTGAGCCTTGAAGATGACCGGGCAGCCGGCGGCCAGGGCGGAGGCTGTGTCCCCGCCAGCGGTAGAGAAGGCCAGCGGGAAGTTGGAGGCTCCGAAGACCACTACCGGCCCCAGAGGCAACTTCCTCTGGCGCAGGTCTGGACGTGGCAGGGGAGTGCGGTCCGGCAGCGCCGGCTCCGTCCGAACGCTGTGGTGATCACCGTTGGCCACCAGCTTGGCAAACATCTTTAGCTGGTTGACCGTGCGGGCCAGCTCGCCGGTCAACCGTTGCTGCGGAAGTCCAGTCTCAGTCATCGCGGTAGCGATGATCTCTTCTCCGGCGGCGTTGATGTTCTCAGCAACCGTGGTGAGGAACGCGGCGCGGTCTGCGTCGGTCAGCTTCCGGTAGATGCCGAAGGCCTCGGCGGCGGCCTCGGCAGCAGCCTGCTCCTGGGATTCAGCCAGGGTGGTGAATTCTGGTCCAGTTTCCTCATTGCGAGCGGGGTCAATGGCTCGCACCACGCCGTCAGTACCTTTTGCAGGTTCCCCGGCAATGAGGGAGTGGTGGGTGGCATCAGGCAGTGTGGTCATAGCAATGTGCCCCTTTCATGGTATCGACGGCGCTCGTTCTTGCTCCAGATGGTATTGAGTGACATTTCACATGGTACCTTGAGGATGGTTGCATGCGAAAACAACCTGTGCAGTACGTGGTGGGGGGAGGCGCATGACAGAAGTAGAAGTCACACGTGAGAAGAAATACGTGATAGCTGAGCCAGGCAGGGTCTTCAGAGGGTTGTACACCCCAGAATGGGAGTGGCGGCAGACTGAGCTCGGCTCCGGCTGGGCCAAGCCCCGAATCCATCGACACCTACGACCAGCCTGAGGGTGAGGCATTTTACGCCTCCCAACTGCGGGACTTCACCTACCGACTACACCGTTGAGGAAATCCATCAGATCGGGCTGGAGTACAGCAGTCAAGATCAAGGCGGAGATAGGTGGAGATTGCTCACGAAACTGGAATTTTCTGCGGTTGAACCTGAAATCGCTGAACTTGAGATCGTCACTGAAATCGACCGGTATATTTCCTAGCCCGGACAGATGTGCGCCCATTACTTGGGGCAGTTGATCATTGCGAAACTGTGCGCCTAGGCCTAGGCCTAGGCTGAGCTGGGGGAGAAATTCAGCATTCCCGACTTTCGTGACAGAGTGCTCTCTTTGGGGTCACTTCCCTGAAGGCGCTGGAAGCAGAGATCATTCGGTTCATTAGTGGCAGAGCTGGCGTACCAACCGAAAAGCTGCAATGAAGCTCCCTTCTCCTTGGCTGTTCACGCGGATGAAACAAGAAGTTACCTATATGACACACAACATATGTAATGTAAACTGTGAAATGTCACATCACCTAGATGAGGGGAAGGCATCATGAAGCGTCAAGTACGCCTCAGCCTTGCGGCCACCAGCGTCGCAGTACTTGCACTGGTCTCTGCCTGCGGAAACGGCGAGACTGAGCCTGAGACAGCAGGAGATGAGGGTCTCGGCACCACCGAGAGGATACTCACCGACGACGGGTGGGCTCTCTACACTGGTGATCCTCAGGAAGGTGGGACTGTTACAGTGTTGGGTGGCGTCGATTTCGCTAGCTTTGACCCCGCAATCGGAGTCGATGGCGGGGTGCGCAACCTATACACCTTGCTGTACCGATTCCTGACTGAGTACACCTATGACATCGAAACCGGTGAAATGGAACTGGTCGGCGATCTTGCTGAGAGTTGGGAGTCTAATGATGACTCCACTGTTTGGACCTTCACGCTGAAGGAAGATATCTATTTCGAGGACGGCTCTCCGATCACCGCAGAAGATGTGAAGTTCGGTGTCGAGCGCGCTTTGGACCCCTCCGTCCGAATCGGCGATCAACTGATGCGTAACGCGATTGAGGGTGCCGCAGACTATGAAGGAATCTTCGAAGATTCCGATGGGCTGGACTCCATTGTGGTTATCGATGAACGCACTATCGAGTTCCACACCGGTGATCCCGTAGCAGGGTTCCCCTACATCATGGGAACCCCGCCATCAACACCTTTTCCTGCCGACCAAGTGGAGACTCCCGGTCAGATCGCGGATGCGCCCATTGCTTCGGGACCCTACCGGATTGCCGAGTACCAGGAAGGCGAACGTCTGACCCTGGAGCGCAACGAGCACTGGAATGCTGATACCGATCCCATTCGTGCGGCTTACGCGGACGGCTTCGAGTTCCTGCTCAATCTGGACAACTCCACCATCGATCAGCGCATGATGGCGGGTCAGGGCGACGACGCCGACGCAGTGCAGACTGCTGCGAACCCGCTGCAGCCTGCCAATCTGCAGCAGGTCCAGTCCAACCCCGATATGGTTGGCCGCACCGTCCGCACCGAACCCACCTGCGTCTGGTACATGGCTTTCAACATGGACAATCCAGATCTGGACAACCTCGAGGTCCGGCAGGCTCTGAACTATGCGCTCGACAAGACCAGCGTACAGAACGCGGCAGGAGGCGAGGCACTGGCCGACATCACCCACGACATGCTCCTGCCGATGATCGACGGCCGGGAAGAGTTCAACCTCTATGAGACGGAGGGTGATGCCGGAGATCCCGAACTGGCCGCTGAGATGCTGGCCGAAGCCGGATATGAGGACGGCCTCGAGCTGACGATGGACGTGCGCAACCTGCCCATGTGGCAGTCCATGGCTGAAGCGGTTCAGCAGTCCTACGCCGAAGCCGGTGTCGACGTGACCTTGAACGTGCTGGATGCCGCGAGCTACTACGACGTCATTGGCACCCCCAGCCAGCTGGGCGACCTGGCCATCACCGGCGTCTGCACTCGTGGCTGGCTCACCGGACAGATCGCACTGGAGAACCGGTTCCACGGCAACCGCATCGCAGAGTCCGGCAACCTCAACCACTCCCAGTACGACTCCGAAGAGACCAACCAGGCTCTCGACGAGGCAGCTGCTATGGAGGACATCGACGAGCAGAACGCCCGGTACTCCGAAATCAACCGGATGATCATGGAGGACGCCCCGGTAGTTCCCCTCCTGCTCATCGCGGACCTTCAGATGGTCGGTGAGAACGTCGGAGGCGCATTCGCCAACCCAGCACGCACCGGCTACATCGACTACAGCCACGTCGGGCTGCTGGATCCAGAGGAATAAGCACCTTGGCAGTACCTTCCTCAGCGCAGCTTGAGGAGGTTGACGGGCAGGCACCCGGAGGCGGATCAAAGCCTCCGGGTGCCTCGGCCCTGAAGACAATCCTCCGCAAGCCGTCGGTCATTTTCTCCCTGGCCTTCCTGCTCATCGTGACAGGTATGGCAGTCTTCGCCCCCTGGGTGACCCAGCTCAGCGGATGGGGTCCACTGCAGTTCGATGAGTCAGCCGTTGACTCCTCCACCGGCGGTTTGCCCCTCGGCCCCTGGGGAGGAATCAGTGCGGACCACTGGTTCGGCGTCGAGCCCCAGAATGGGCGAGACATCTTCGCCCGCATTGTCTACGGCGCTCGGGTCTCTATGCTCATCGCCATCTGCGCCACGGCCCTGACCATGCTGATCGGTGTGACCCTGGGAATGCTGGCAGGATTCGCCGGCGGATGGGTGGATGCTGTGATCTCACGACTGATGGACTTCCTGATGGCATTCCCGGCACTGATCTTCATGATCGCAGTCCTCTCGGCCGTACCTCAGGGCAACCGGCCTCTGCTGTTGGTCCTGGTTCTCAGCCTCTTCAGCTGGCCGCAGACCGCTCGCGTGGTCCGAGGACAGGCAATGTCGATTACCAACCGCGAATTCGTCGAAGCGGCGCGCGCATCAGGAGCAGGACGAATGACTCTCGTGTTCAAAGAGGTGCTGCCCAATCTCTCCGGAACTGTCATCGTTATGGCAACTCTTGCCGTGCCAACGTTCATCGCTACCGAGGCCGGATTGTCGTTCTTGGGTGTGGGTGTGATCCCGCCGACGCCTTCCTGGGGACAGATGATCGCTCAGGCGGTACCGTGGTATGCCAGCCACCCGCTGTTCTTCGCCGTCCCTGGAATCTTCCTATTCCTGACGGTCTTCTCCTTTACCATCCTCGGTGACAACCTTCAGAAGGTCTGGGCGAGCGGAGGCCGGTCATGATCAGCTACATCCTCAAGCGGTTACTCGGCGCTGTCGTCACGATGCTGGCCGTGATCTTCTTCACGTTCATCATCTTCTTCTATCTCACGCCCGATCCTGCAGCGAGCATCTGCGGCGACGCATGCACGCCTGACACCATCGTTCAGATCCGACGTCAACTCGGACTGGAGGAGCCCTTCTTCGTGCAATTCTGGGCCTTTCTCTCCGGCATATTCGTTGGTCGGACCTACGGGGAAGGAACAGCCGCAGAGATCTACTGTTCTGCCCCCTGTCTCGGGTACTCATTCCAGTACCGCACCGACGTCTTCGACGGTATCGTCGACAGGCTCCCGGTGACCATCACCATTGCAGTGGGCGCAGCAGTGCTTTGGATCCTCTCCGGAGTCGCAGCCGGTGTGATCAGTGCAGTGAAGCAGGGCACCTGGTGGGACCGCGGTGCGATGATGTTTGCACTGGCCGGCGTCTCGTTGCCCAACTACTTCGTCGCGCTGGTCCTGCAGTACCTGCTCGTGGTTCAGCTGCAGTGGCTGCCCTTCCCCGCGGTAGTCGGATTCACCGACGATCCGACCCGATGGTTCCAGACCTACATCATGCCCTGGACAGTTTTGGCGCTAATGTATGCGTCGATGTACGCCAGACTGACCCGGACCAACATGATCGACACCCTTGGTGAGAACTTCATGCGGACTGCGCACGCCAAGGGACTGCGCCCCGCGCCGATCATGCTCCGCCATGGTCTGCGGCCGTCTCTCACTCCAGTTGTCACCCTGTTGGGCATGGACTTCGCCACCCTCCTGGGAGGAGCCCTGATCACAGAGACGGTCTTCGGGCTCAACGGTGTCGGGCGATGGGCGTACAACGCCATCGGGACCAACGATCAGCCTGTCATCATGGGGGTCACGCTGCTGGCAGCCTTCGCTGTCATCATCGCGAACATCGTGGTCGACCTGACCTACACCGCCCTCGACCCCCGGGTGAGAGAGAGCACCAAATGACAGACAAGCCAATGCTCCAGGTGGTTGACCTGACGATCGCCTTCCCCACTGCCGCTGTTGTGGACCAGGTTAGCTTTGAGATCCCGCAGGGCGGGACGATGGGGCTGGTCGGGGAATCCGGCTCAGGAAAGTCCATGACGTCCTTGGCCGTGATGGGACTGCTGCCGCGAGAGGCCCGGACCACGGGCCGGATCAGCTTTATGGACGAGGAGCTCCTGGGCCGGTCTGACCGACAGATGCGCAGACTGCGCGGCGACCGCATGGCGATGATCTTCCAGGACCCGCTCTCCTCCCTGAATCCCTACTACACGGTCGGATTCCAGATCGCAGAGGCATACCGTGCACACCGAGGGGGATCCCGGCGAGCTGGACTCCGACGCGCAGTGGAAGCCATGGACCGGGTCAAGATCGTGGATGCCGATAAGCGAGTTAACCACTACCCGCATCAATTCTCGGGCGGTATGCGGCAGCGTGTCATGATCGCCATGGCTTTGGTCTGCGAACCGGAGCTGATCATCGCCGATGAGCCGACCACGGCTCTGGACGTCACCGTGCAGGCCCAGATTCTGGAGCTGCTGGCCGAAGTCCAGCAGAGCACCGGGGCCGGCATGCTCTTCATCACCCACGACCTGGCAGTCGTCAGTCAGGTCTCGGACCGGATCACAGTGATGCGCCACGGGCGCACCGTCGAGCAGGGAACAGCAGAACAGATCTTCTCCCGGCCCAGCAATGACTATACCCGTCAGCTGCTGGCCGCCACACCGCGGCTCGACGACCAGGTGGACCTTCCCGAGCCGATTCTGACCCCAGTTGGAAGTGAGGACTCATGACGCGGCAGCCGCTGCTGAGAGCCGAGAATCTTGTCAGAGATTTCCGCACCGGGCCCCGTACCATTTTCCGCGCTGTCAAAGGCGTGTCCTTCGATGTGGCGCGCAGGGAGACTCTCGGGATCGTCGGCGAATCCGGGTCGGGGAAGTCGACTACCGCGAGGATGGCCGCGAAGCTCATCGAGCCCACAGAGGGACTGCTTGAGTTCGACGGCGTCGACGTCACCTATAAGGCTGGCAAGGCCCTGCGTGACTTCCGCGGGGGCGTCCAGGTGGTCTTCCAGGACCCCTATTCCTCGCTGAACCCCCGGCACACGGTGGAGCAGGTGATCTCGGCGCCGCTGCTCTATCAGGGGAGGAAGGTTCTGGGCGGCCGCCGTCGCGTAGTGAAGGAGTCCATGGAGCGGGTGGGACTCAATCCCGATCACTCCGGCCGCTATCCGGCACAGTTCTCAGGAGGCCAGGCGCAGCGGATCGGCATCGCCCGTGCCCTGGTCGTCGAGCCTCAGCTGGTGATCTGCGACGAGGCAGTGTCTGCCCTTGATGTCTCCGTACAGGCCCAGGTGCTGGACCTGCTGCGAGACCTCCAGCGGGACCTGAACCTGTCATACATCTTCATCGCTCATGATCTGGCTGTGGTCCGTCAGATCGCTCATAAGGTTGCCGTCATGAAGAGCGGCGAGATCGTTGAACAGGGATCCCGTGAGGCGATCTTCGATGCACCGCGGCACGAGTACACACAGTCCCTGCTGGCAGCAGTTCCTCAGGTCGACCCATCCTGGGAAGCTGCTCGGCAAGCGGGGTAGGAGGCGAGAACATATGCTGGAAACCACACGCCCGGAGCTGCTGGGCAATATCGGGATGGTGGCTTCCACCCACTGGATCGCCTCCTCTGTGGGGATGAGCATCCTGGACCGTGGAGGCAATGCTGCGGACGCGGCGGTAGCCTCCGGCTTTGTGCTGCAGGTGCTGGAGCCTCATCTCAACGGCCCCGGCGGGGAAGTGCCCATCATCGTCTGGTCGGAGGAGAACCAGAAGCCTGAGGTGATTAACGGCCAGGGGGTAGCCCCCGCATTGGCTGAGCCCAAGAAGCTGAACGATTTGGGTCTTGACATCATGCCCGGGACCGGGTTGCTTCCGACAGTTGTCCCAGGGGCTTTCGACGCATGGCTTAGCCTGCTACAACGGCACGGGACGATGAGTGTCAGCGAGGTGCTGGAGCCTGTCATACACTACGCGGGTACCGGTCATCCCGTGCTCAAACGCGTCTCTGCCGCTCTAGGGACGATGCAAGAACTCTTCACCACAGAGTGGCCGAGCTCGGCTGATACCTGGCTACCCCAGGGAAAAGTTCCTGGTGCAGGAAGTCTGATGAAAAACCCGGTACTGGCAGCAACATACCAACGCATTGCAGAAGAGGCGGAGTCTGCGGGTCGAGACCGTGATGCGCAGATCGAAGCTGCGCGGCTCGCTTGGTATGAAGGCTTCGTAGCGGAGGCGATCGACCACTTCTGCACCACGCAGGAAGTCCTGGACACCTCGGGTAGAAGGCACGCAGGACTGTTGAGAGCTGATGATCTCGCACAGTGGCGAGCCTCCGTTGAAGAGCCATTGAGCCTGGACTACGGAAACTACACCGTCTGCAAGACTGGCCCTTGGGGGCAGGGTCCCGTGATGCTCCAGCAACTGGCACTCTTGGAGGATTTCGACTTGGGGTCCCTTCAGCCAGGTTCTGCTGATTGGGTCCACCTAATCGTCGAGTGCGGCAAATTGGCCTTCGCTGACCGAGAAGCGTGGTACGGCGACCCACGATTCACCGATGTCCCGGTTGAGGACCTACTTTCTCCCGAATATACCGAGAAGCGACGCTCCTTGATCGGGGAGAACGCCTCCCAGGAGCTGTTGCCGGGAAGTCCAGGAGGGCGCACTCCACGCCTCCCGAAGTGCCCAGATGCCAGTCAGGTCAGCCTGCCAGCGGGCATCGGGGAGCCTACTGTTGCCAAGACAGGTGAGACCCGGGGAGACACCTGCCATGTCGATGTCGTAGACCGTAACGGCATGATGATCTCCGCCACGCCAAGCGGTGGATGGTTCCAGGCTTCCCCTACCATTCCTGGCCTAGGATTTCCGCTGAGTACCCGCGGGCAGATGTTCTGGCTTGAGGAGGGCCTGCCGAATTCGCTGCGTCCCGGTGCTTGTCCTAGAACCACGCTCACTCCCTCCCTTGCTTTGAGGGACGGTAGACCTTGGATGGCTTTCGGTAGTCCAGGCGGTGACTCCCAGGACCAATGGCAACTGCAGTTCTTCCTCAACGTGGTGCATGGACAGATGAACCTCCAGGAAGCGATTGATGCTCCGGCTTTCCACTCGACCCATGTACCCAGCTCGTTCTATCCCCGGGAATCCTTCCCAGCCCAGATCATGATCGAGGACCGGTTCTCACAGGACGTGCTGGACGATTTGCGGCGGCGAGGGCACGAACTTGTCGTTGGGGACGGATGGTCGGAAGGCCGGCTGAGTGCTGTGGCGAGGGAGAAAGATTTCTTCCGAGCAGCAGCCAACCCACGTGGAAGTCAGGGCTATGCAGTTGGACGGTGAAACCTCGCAGAGACAGTACACGGTGAAATGTTACAGTTGACATATTAGATTTATTGCGAAAGAATTGCATGCGGCAGAGTTCGATGCGCTGCTGCACTACCAACCTGGGTAAGGAGCACCTTGAAAATGGCAGAGTCCAAGCCGTGGCACGGCGTAATCGTCGCGACAGCACTTCCCTACACCGATGACCTTAAAATTGATTTCGATGCCTTCGCGAAGCACATCGTGTGGCTTGCTGAGAATGGCTGTGACGGCGTTGCCCCGAACGGTTCGTTGGGGGAGTACCAAGTGCTCACCGATGAAGAGCGAGCCAAAGTCATTGAGACTGCAGTGGAAGCAGCACCTGAAGGCTTCAATGTGATGGCTGGAGTCGGCGCCTATGGCGCCTTTGAATCTCAGAGGTGGGCTGAGCACGCCGCGGAGGCAGGTGCCGATTGTTTGATGCTGCTTCCTCCAAACTCCTACCGGGCCAATGATGATGAGGTGGTAGACCACTACCGTCATGTCGGTAAGGTGGGCCTCCCGGTGGTGGGATACAACAACCCGATTGACACCAAGGTAGATCTGCACCCGCGGCTGATCGCCCGCATCCATGAGGAAGGAAACATGGTGGGAGTCAAAGAGTTCTCCGGTGATGTCCGCCGGGCCTATGAGATTAAAGAGCTTGCTCCCGAGATGGACATCATTATTGGTACCGATGACACGGTATTGGAGGTTGGTTTGGCTGGTGCAGTAGGTTGGGTTTCGGGGTATCCGAATGCGATTCCGCAGACGACAGTGGAGCTTTACCAGCTGTCGACCTCAGGGGAGCCTGAGGGCCTGCTGAAGGCTAAGGAGCTCTACGCGGAACTGCACCCACTGCTAAGGTGGGATACAAAGACTGAGTTCGTGCAGGCCATCAAGCTCTCAATGGACATCGTTGGATTGAAAGGTGGTCAATGCCGGCCCCCGCGTGGACCTTTGGCGGGCTGGATGCACCAGGCGATCACGCGGGATACTGAAGCTGCCCTCGCCAAAGGCTACAAGTAGGCTCGCTCTGTGCGTACCCATCACGTCTACCACACAGTTGACTCCCACACTGAGGGGATGCCCACGAGGGTCATCACCGGTGGAGTCGCCCCCATTCCTGGGGCCACCATGGCTCAGCGCCGTTTGTGGTTCATGGAGCATCGAGACCACCTGCGCAACCTGCTAATGCGTGAACCCCGCGGGCACAGTGCGATGAGTGGAGCCATTCTCCAGCCCACCACCCGCGATGATGCTGACTGGGGCGTTCTTTTCATTGAAGTGTCCGGGCTGCTGCCGATGTGCGGTCATGGCGCCATCGGTGTCTGCACCGTGCTGGTGGAGACTGGCATGGTGGAGGTCACCGAACCCAGGACGACGATCAGGCTCGACACTCCGGCTGGACTGGTCACCGCCGAAGTGGCTGTGCGTGAGGGACAAGCTGAATCGGTCACGATAACCAATGTGCCGGCCTTCCATCTGCGCACTGCAGCCACGGTGGAGGTCCCTGGCTACGGTGAAGTCACCTATGACCTTGCTTTCGGTGGAAACTTCTATGCCATAGTTGAGCTTGAGTTGCTGGGATTGCCATTTGAGAAGTCACGCAAAGATCTCCTGCTGCAGGCAGGCTTGAAGATTATGGCGGCGATCAACCAGGCCGATGAGCCGGTCCATCCGGTTCGTCCTGATATCCGTGGCTGTCACCATGTCTACCTGCAAGCGCCGGGATCCACAGCCCAGCATTCTCGGCATGCCATGGCGATTCATCCTGGCTGGTTTGATCGCTCCCCCTGCGGCACCGGGACTAGCGCGCGGATGGCGCAGCTGCACGTCAAAGGTGAGCTTGCCCTTGGCGAGGATTTCATTAACGAGTCTTTTATCGGGTCCCGGTTCATCGGGCGGCTCACAGAGGAAACCAGAGTGGGGGATTACCATGCCGTGGTACCCATGGTTACCGGTCGGGCCTGGATCACTGGGACAGCTCAGTTCTTCCTAGATCCCACCGATCCTTATCCGGAGGGTTTTGAGCTGTAAAATCTGCTATGTCACACTGCACCGAAACATGTGACGCCCCAGTCCCCAGGAACAGAGAAGAGCAGAAGAGATGGCCGCACACGATATTCCGCTGAGCACAATCCAGCAGTACAAGAGCCTGCGCAGCACCGTCACTGAGGCGCTGCGCACCGCGATTATCGTGGGCGACCTCGAAGAAGGGGAACTGTACTCCGCCCCGGCGCTGGCCGAGCCGCTCGGAGTGTCAGCCACCCCAGTTCGTGAAGCAATGATGGACCTGACCAATGAAGGTCTTGTGTCTCCGGTGAAAAACAAGGGCTTCAGGGTGACCGTCATGACTCCGGAAGACCTTCGTGAGATGACCGCGGTGCGGCAGCTGCTCGAAGGTCCAGCCGTCCACGCGGTCACCGGGCACATCCCCGCCGAGGAGTTCCCAGCCCTGCGCGCCAAGGCCGACCAAATCAACGCGGCTGCCGCTGAGGGCGACTTGCGCACCTACCTAGCCGAGGACCGCGTCTTCCATGCCGAGATCCTCAAACACACCGGCAACTCGCACTTGGTCATCCTCTGTACACAGCTGCGCGGGCGCACGCGGCTTAAGGCTCTGCGCACTCTGGTGGATAACGGGCAGCTCATCCATTCCGCCTATGAACACGTTATTCTGCTCAACAAGCTGGAGGAGGGCGACGCTGAGGGTGCCTACGAAGTCATCATGCGCCACCTGGGTCATGCCTCCCAGCTGTGGTCCCAGGGCACTGAGGGGCAGAGCACAACCCACATCACTCCTATCCTGCTGCACGACATCGCTAAACCTTCACCTGAGAGCTCTTGATCATTGTGGTGCCTGCGGTGAATGCCTCCGATGTGCTCGTCATTGGCTCCGGTGCAGTGGGTGCGGCTATCGCATACTTCTGTGCCCTCCGGGGACTCTCGGTCGCGGTAGTGGACTCAGGAGCAGTTGGCTCAGGCACCTCATCGAAGTGTGAGGGAAATCTGCTGGTTTCGGACAAGGAACATGGCCCCGAGCTTGACCTGGCCAACTACTCCCTAAAGCTTTGGCAGGGAGAGCTCGCCGAGCACTCCCACCTCTGGGAGTTCGAGAACAAGGGTGGGATCATCGTTGCCTCCCAGGAGTCCTCGATGGCTTCCTTGCAGCGGGCTCTGCGCGTTCAGCGTGAACACGGCATTCGGGTCGAGGAGATCGACGTCGCCGAGCTGAAACGTTACGAACCCAACGTCACCGACGAGGCCGTCGGCGCCGCGTTCTACCCTGATGACTCCCAGGTCATGCCCATGCTGGTCACTGCACACCTGATGCGCATGGCCTCCGAGGCCGGTGCTCACATGTGGCCATATACCGAAGTCACCGGCCTCCTCCGCAGCGGTGATGAGGTCCGAGGCGTCATCACTGCTCGCGGCAGCTTTTGGGCCGACGCCGTGATCAATGCCGCCGGGCCGTGGGGTGGCCAGCTGGCCAGGCTTGCCGGGGTCAACGTGCCGGTCGAACCTCGCCGCGGATATGTGCTGGTCACCGAGCCGATGGAGCCGAAGATTTTCCGTAAGGTCTATGCGGCCGAGTACATCGACAACGTTGGTTCTTCCGACGGCGGGCTCCAAGCCTCCCCAGTGGTCGAAGGCACCCCGGCAGGATCCGTCCTCATCGGGTCCTCTCGGGAAAGGGGCGGATTTGACACCACTTTCAACCCAGAGGCGATCGGACGGATTGCGACGAATGCGGTAAAGCTCTTCCCATTCCTGGCTGAGACTCGCGTCCTGCGGTACTACTTCGGCTTCCGCCCCTATGTGCCCGACCACGTGCCGGTCATCGGTCCGGACCCCCGCGCCCCGGGGCTCTGGCACGCTTGCGGGCACGAAGGGGCTGGCATCGGGCTCTCGGTGGGCACTGGCAAGATTATCTCTCAGGCGGTGGCCGGCGAGGATACCGACCTGTCCCTTGAGGTTTTCTCCCCGACTCGGTTCGGCGAACTGACAGAGGTGGCCGCATGAGCGAGACGATCACCCTGTCTGTCGACGGCGAAGAGATCACCATAGAGCCCAAGCGGACCGTCGCCGCCGCGCTCATGCTGGCGGCTGAACGTCCCGCCTGGCGGCGTACACGGTTCAACAACGAACCCCGCGGGCTCTTCTGCGGGATCGGAGTGTGCTTTGACTGCCTCGTCACTGTCAACGGGGAAGCCTCCCTACGGGCCTGCCTCATCCCGGCTGAAGACGGCATGGTCATCGAAACCTCAGAGAGGGGCACCCGGTGAGCAAGGAAAATTCCGTGAGGCAGAAGCACTGCGACGTCGTCGTCATCGGTGCCGGGCCCGCCGGACTAGCTGCAGCATCCCAGGCCTCTGGCGCCGGGGCGCAGGTGCTGCTGATCGACCAATCTCTCCGCCCGGGCGGCCAATTCTGGCGTCACGCCAGTGAAGAGCACGACGCCGATCCCGGGCGCTGGCACCACGGCTGGAACACCTACACCCAACTCGCCAAGGTGCTGGAGCGGGCCATTGGCACCGGACGGGTTGAGCACCTCTCCGGGCACCACGTGCTCACTGGGGAGCGTACTGGCACCGGGCTGGGGCTGACTGTCCAGCCGGTTCCGGAGCTCGCTGACGGTGTCCGCGGGCTCATCACGGTTGAGGCACCCGCGGTGGTGCTCTGTCCCGGAGCCTATGACCGTCAGCTGCCTGTGCCGGGGTGGACCTTGCCCGGGGTCATGGCTGCTGGCGGTGTGCAGGCGTTCATCAAGACTCAGGGAGCAGCCCCTGGCCGCAGGGCTGTGCTCGCCGGGACTGGTCCGTTCCTGCTCTCGGCCGCTGCCTCCGTCATTCAAGCGGGGGGAGAAGTCGCGGCCGTGTGTGAAGCCGCTGATCTCACCGGCTGGGTGCCCCACGGGGTGGCTGCGGCCTTGGTGCCCTCCAAAGGTCTTGAGGGAGCTGAGTACATCAGCTTGCTTGCCAAGCACCGGGTGCCGTACTTACGGCGCACCGCAGTAACCGCCATTCACGGAGAACAGAGGGCGGAAAAGGTCACGGTATCGCGTCTCGACCGGCACGGTGCTGTGGTGGCAGGTACGGAGAAGCACTTCAACGACGTCGACCTCGTCGGACTCGGTTGGGGGTTCGTGCCCCAGTCGGAACTGGTGGTCCAGTTCGGCGCGCAAACCCGGATCGACATCGACGGCTCGCTCATTGGCGTGGTGGACACCCGCCAGCACTCCAGCGTGGAGGGACTGTACCTGGCCGGGGAGATCACCGGCGTGGCAGGTGCCACTGCAGCAGTGGCCGAGGGGCGAATCGCCGGATACGCTGCGGCGTGGATGGCCGGGTATCGGGTGCGTGGCGCTCGCCAAGCAGCCGCAGCGCAGCGGGACAAGATCCTACGTGCCAACCACCGGGCTTTCGCCCGCGCCATGCATACTGCCCATCCGCTGCCGGCTGGTTGGGAGTCTTGGATGCAGGAGGAGACCACGGTATGCCGCTGCGAGGAGGTGCCCTACCATCGGATCCGTGAATCCACCGAGACTCTCTCGGCTCAGGAGCCGCGCGGGCTGAAGGGCACCACCCGGACTGGGATGGGCTGGTGCCAGGGGCGGATATGCGGTGCCGCTGCCATCTGCCTCGCAAAGAGCTCCGGTGATCAAAGAAAGGAGCAAGCCGCCCGAGCAGTGGCGAAGCGCCCACTCGCCGCTCCCGTGCGGCTATCTGACCTCGCGGAGAGCCGAGCTCAGACGAGGCCGCTCAAAGCGCCGTGAGTCAGTCGACGGCAGATTTTGACGATATCCCGGAGGGCATGACCCGGAGACAGGTGAACTGGGCCATAGCCGGGCTGCTCTCGGTGTTTTTCACCGTGGGACTGTCCATGAACATCGTCCTTACAGCGTTGCCGGTGATTGTCGGGGAACTGGACGGCAACCAGATTCAGTACTCCTGGGTCGTGATTATCAACCTGCTCGCCAATGCCTCTTCGACTCCTATCTGGGGCAAGCTGGCAGATACGGTCTCGAAGAAGAAGCTCTTCCAGGCCGCCGGTGTCATTTTCATCCTTGCCTGCCTGATCGCCGGATTCGCTCCGACCATGGAAATACTCCTGCTCGGACGCCTGTTCCAAGGCGTGGCTATGGGCGGGGTGCTTACTCTCACCATGGCCATTATCGCCTCTCTAATCTCCCCTAGACGGCGCGGGCGCTATGCGGGGTGGCTGGGCCTGTGCATGACGACCTCTACGATGGGTGGACCACTAATCGGCGGGCTTATCGTCGACACGATCGGTTGGCGATGGTGCTTTCTCACCGGGGTGCCGATGACCCTCGTCTCGCTGGTGGTCTTCTCCGTCATGCTGAAGCTTCAGGCCGTTAGACGGCAGGTCAAGCTCGATGTGATGGGTGCAGCGTTGCTGGTGACCGTCGTATCCGCGGTGACGATTTGGCTGTCCCTTGCAGGACTGGAGGAGTTTTTCCCGTGGACTTCCTGGCAGTCTGCGGTGCTGCTGGGTTCGGTAGCTGTGCTGTTGATTGTGTTCGTAGTAGTGGAGCGACACAGCCGTGAGCCTGTGATCCACCTGCGTATGCTCACCAATCGTGTCACCTTCCTGGCTGTGATCTCCTCGGTTTCGATCGCAGTAGCTTTGGGGGCGCTGCCGCCCTATTTGATGCAGTACCTACAATTGGGTCGGGGACTCAGTCCCACAGAAGCGGGACTGATGCTGGTTCCGCTGATCGGCGGAAATCTAGTTTCCACAACGATCAGCGGGCGGCTCATCGCCCGTACAGGCCGTTGGAAGGGGTGGCTTATTGGCGGAGCAGTCATACTGACGGTTTCGTTCTTCGGGCTCTCTCTCGTGGCAGGGGCCGCCGCTACCTGGGAGGTGGCTGTGATTCTGTTTCTTATCGGGCTGGGATTCGGGGCCCAGATGCAGAACCTCATGCTTGCCGTACAGAATACCGTCCAAGTAGCTCAGGTGGGGCAGGCCAGCTCGATCATTTCCTTTTCCCGAACCTTCGGTGCGGCGAGCTGGAACTCTGTGCTCGGCTCCGTCATGGCACTACAGGTCGGTGGGCTCGCGGTGGCTGCGCCCACGGTCGGAAGCGGCGATCCTGTATACGCCGAGGCTGCTGGTACCGTCTTCTTAGTAGGCGCATGTGCGACGATCCCAGCCGTTCTTGCTAATGCACTGATGCCTGAGGAACCCCTGCGCACCACTATCTAACTGTCTGGCCCATAAGCGAGGCGCTGATTCTGTAAGATGTAAAATTGCACAATAGGTTCTTTATTTGGGAAAGCGCAGGCCCTCCCAGGACAGCACATCAAGAGAAAGGGTTATATTGGGTTACCCAATTCCTGGTTTGTGGGTCACCGAGCACACTACCACTGTGCCGCTGGACTGGAAGGATCCCGGAGGGGAATCTCTCCAGCTCTTCGTGCGTGAAATTGTTGACCCGGACAAAAAGGACGCCGAACTTCCGCTGCTGACCTACCTTCAAGGCGGACCTGGGGGAGCCAGTCCACGCCCGTTGGAACCTACTGGATGGATCGCCGAGGCCCTGCCGCACTATCGGATAGTCCTTGTAGATCAGCGTGGCACGGGTAAGTCCACGCCACTGGAGGCCCGCGACGTCGCTGCCCGGGGTTCAGCCGAAAAAGGCGCTGACTACCTGATGCACTTCCGGGCTGACTCAATTATCCAGGATATGGAACACATTCGGGCCGAACTCTACGGCGGCCGGAAGTGGACCACACTCGGGCAGAGCTACGGCGGGTGGTTGACACTGACGTACCTCTCCGCCGCCCCGGAGGCACTGACCGCCTGTTACATCTGCGGCGGTATCCCTGGCACTCCGCCGCGGGCCGCGGCGGTCTACCGTAGAACGTTCCCCCGGGCGGGAGCCAAGACCGCCGAGTACTACCGCCGCTTCCCGCAAGACGAGCCGGTGGTCGCTGAGATCGCCGACCTGCTGGCCAGGGAAGATATCCGGCTGCCCGACGGCGACCGGCTTACCGTGCGCCGCTTCCAGGCACTCGGCAAGGACTTCGGGATGAAGCCCGGTTTCGAGCAGGTGCACTGGCTGATCGAAACCGCCTTCGCCCGCCCCGGCCGTCTCTCCGAACGGTTCCTCGCCAACACCATGAACATCACTTCCGCCGTCGACGGCCCCATCTATTGGGGTCTGCAGGAAGCTATCTACGGAGACCCAGACTCCGGGTCCACCGGCTGGGCGGCCCAAGCCGAACGAGACAAGCACTCCCAGTTCGCAGAAGATGCACGTCCGCTGCTCTTCACCGGAGAAATGGCATTCCCGTGGATGTTCAACGAAATCCGAGCACTGAAACCCGCCGCTGCGGCGGTCAGCGCCCTCCATAACCGGAGTGACTACTCGAAGATCTATGACTACTCCAGGCTGGCGGCCAATGACATCCCCGTGGCTGCGGCCGTCTATTACGACGATATGTTCGTCGACGCACACCTGCAGCTGGATACCCTCAGCAGGATTGGCAACTCCCAGGCCTGGGTGACCAACGAGCTCGAGCACGACGGGATCAGCTCAGGCAAGACGTTTACCTACCTGCGCACCCTGGTGCGCGACCGCGGGGGAGAGAAGAAACAACCATGAGCGCATCGAACACACTGCTACTGCGCGGAGGGCACCTGCTGGACCCTCTCAGTGGAGAAAGCGTTCAAGAGAATCTTGGCGTGGCAGACGGAATGATTATCCCAGTCGAGAACGTCCGAGGAGGTTTCGATACCGAACTCGACGTCACTGGCCAGACGGTGATTCCAGGACTCATCGACGCGCACTTCCATGCCTACGCCCACACCATCGGCGGACCCGAGCTAGAGACACGGCATCTAAGCTATGTGGCTATCAACGGCATGCGCAGATTGCGCAAGGCCCTGCGTCGCGGATTCACAACCATTCGTGACGTTGCTGGCGGTGACCTGGGCCTCCAGCAGGCTCTTGAGATCGGAGAGGAACCGGCCTGTCGGTATCTCTTTACGGGACCTGCTCTGAGTCAAACTGGCGGGCATGGTGACGCGCGCCCAGCCGAGTATGACATCTGCCTCAACCACGGACATCTCGGTGAGGTGGTCGACGGCATCGACGACATCCGCCGGGCGGTGCGTGAACGGTTCCGCATCGGTGTCCACTGCATCAAGATCATGGCCTCTGGCGGGGTAGTCTCGCCCACCGACCCGCTGCGCATCCCGCAGTACTCACCCGAGGAAATCGCAGCTGCATGCGACGAGGCGACCCGGCGCGGCAGCTACGTGGCCGCCCACACTTACACAGCCGATGCCGTCATCCACGCGGTGACCAACGGGGTGCTCTCGGTGGAGCACGGCAATCTCATCGATACTCAAGCCGCAGAGATCATGGCAGAGCGCGGGACCTATTTGGTGCCTACCCTAGTCGCCTATGATGCGATGAACCGGCGAGGTGATGCGGTGGGGCTCTCCACGGAGGGTAAGAAGAAGAACGTCGAAGTGCTCGACGCTGGGAAGCATGCCATCCAGATGGCCGCTGCGGCCGGGGTGCAGATCGGCTTTGGCAGTGATCTGATGGGTGACTTAGAAGACGACCAACTGTGCGGCATCGCCCTGCAAGCTGAAGTCCAGAAGCCTCTAGAGTTGTTGCGTTCACTGACTACGATCAACGCGGAACTCATCGGCGCACCGGAGTTGGGAACCTTAGCCCCCGGAACACCAGCAGACTTGCTGATACTCCGCGATGACCCGCTCATTCAACCGCAAGTCCTGTGGGACACCACACGTTCCCGCACGGTGATTCGTGGCGGGGAAATAGTGGCCTGACGCCGCTACGCTGTTGCTAGTGTGGTGACCGTGGACATCGACGCCTTTATCGCGGTGCATCAGCCGCAGTGGGACCGCCTCGACCAGCTTGCCACCAGGCGCCGGCTGAGCGCGGCTGAGGCTGATCAGATGCTGGTGCTCTACCAGCGCGCCTCCACTCATCTGTCGATGATCCAAGCGGTGGAGCCTGACTCTCCGGTTGCCGCCCAGCTCTCAGCCCGGATCGGCCGGGCCCGAGCCCATCTGACTGGGGCAGGGGAGAACGTCTTCACCTCAATCGCCTATTTCTTCGCCCAGGCGCTCCCGGTGGCCTTCTACCGGCTGCGCTGGCTGACTCTGATCATTGCAGTGGGGTTCATCGGACTTGCTGCAGCCACCGGCTACTGGGTCTATCACCATCCGCAGATTGACCTGATCATGCCGGAGGCGGCCCGGCAGCAGTACGCCCAGGAAGACTTCGTCAACTACTACTCCGAGCACCCCAGCTCCGCATTCGCCTCCCAGGTGTGGACCAATAATGCGTGGATCGCCGCCCAGTGCGTGGCATTCGGCGTCACCGGGATCTGGCCAGTCTGGATTCTGGGGCTCAACTCGATCAACGTGGGTGTCGCCGCAGGGGTGATGTATGAACAAGAGGCTGCCCAGTCCTTCTGGGTCAATATCCTGCCGCATGGTCTGATGGAGATGACCGCGGTGTTTGTGGCTGCCGCCGCCGGGCTGCGCATCTTCTGGGCCTGGGTGGCCCCGGGGCAGAAGAAACGGCTGACCTCCGTGGCGGAAGAGGCCCGGCGGCTGATCACCGTGGCGCTGGGGCTGTGCCTGGTGCTGCTGGTCTCTGGTGTTGTGGAGGGCTTTGTCACCCCCGCCCCCTGGCCGGACTGGCTGCGTATCGGCATCGGTGCACTGGTGCTGGGCGCCTACTGGGTCTACACCTTGCTGTTGGGGCGCCGTGCTTATCTGGCTGGGGTCACTGGCGACCTGGGGCGTTACGACTCCGGCAACCATGAGCTGACGGCCTGACCTAGCTTGCCCGCCGACTGAGATCCTGCACCAATTCCGCAACTTGCCGGGCGCGTTCCGGCCTAGCGGCACTTCCGGGCTCTAGTGTTGATTCTGGCCAGTAATGCGTGTCGAGAGGCGAATAATGAGCCAGAATCCTGAGGACAACCGCCAGAGTTCGGCGGAGGAGAAGGAGTTCGAGTCCGGCCTGGACTACGGCGCCTTCGTCTCCGATGAGCCTGACTTCCCCGAGGACCACCTTGACGACAAGGCAGAGGACGCCCGACTGAGTCGAGTGGAGACCCGCGCTGGCGAGGAGTCTCCCGAGGCGATTGAGGAGAGTGAGCGGAGCGACGCCGCCGCCCCGGCCGGCTTTGCCCAAGGCACTGCAGATGATGACTCCCAGCCCACAGCGATCGTCCCCCCAGTCAGCGGCCGTGGAAAGTCTGCTGAGCGAACTCCGCAGAGCCCGGCTGCCGCCTCAGCGCCGTCTCCGGAGGAACAGTCCACTACCGCGCTGCCAATGCCTCAAGAGCAGGCCACTGCCACCCTGCCCCGCGAGGAGAAGGCCGGTGCTGCCGCCCCGGTGCGCAGCACGTCGCCCGGGACAGCCGCCTCACCCCAGTCGGCCGGCTTCCCGGAGCTCAGCAGCGACCCTGTGACCCCATCTCCGCCCGTCCGCCATGAGCACCCGACTGAGCTGGCTGATGACAGTGAGCTTCAGGAACTTGTGGAGAAGGACAAACGAGGCGTCTCCCGCTTCTTCACCGTGCTGATCGCCATCTTCACTCCGCTCATGTTCATTGTGCTGGCCATTCGGTTGGTGGCCAGCCCGCTGTTCCTGATGGCCACCTACTGGCGGCCCGGCTTCCCGGAGGATCCAGGTGGATGGGAGCTGCCTGAGCGCCTGCTCTACGGCTCCTACGGCACCGACTTCCTGCTGAACGCCGCAGATTCCCGCTACCTGGCTGAACTCGCCCCGGGCGGGGAGCCACTGTTCACCGAGGCAGAAGTCTCACATATGGCAGATGTGAAGATCCTGGTCTGGTATGCAATGATCATCGGCGTCGGGCTGCTGCTGATTACCCTGCTGCTCGCACTGCTGCTGCGGGCCTGGCGGCCCGGAGGCTTCGCCCGCGGCCTCTTCGCTGGTGCTTGGGCCACTATCGGCCTGATGGCAGCCGGAGTGGCTGTCCCGTTCATCATCGGCTGGGAACGATTCTTCACCGAGTTCCACAACCTTTTCTTCCCGCAGGGCAACTGGGCCTTCTCCTCGGAGTCGGCACTGATCCGACTCTACCCGGAGCAGTTCTGGATCGATGCAGGTATTTGGCTGGCCGGCCTGCTGCTGCTGATGAGCCTGATCACCATCCTGATCACCTGGCCTACCAGGCGCCGCCGTGAGCGCCGTGCCGCCCGCCTTGCCGAGGTCCGTGACCGTAAGCTGGCCAAGGCCCGCCAGGAGCTCGAAGAGGAAGCCGCCAGAGGCTGATAGATAAGACTGGTCGTGTCGTCAGCGCTCCTGAACAGCATTCCTTGTTCCTTACCTTAGGACATGCCGAGGTCCCGCAGCGGGGCCTGACATGAGAGCACGCCACACGGGGTCAGCTAGGGGCTGATGCTGCGGGGGTGAAGGGGCCACGGTGACGTTGGGTCTCTGAGCTTGCCAGCCCCGGTGCGGACTGCATGCAGGGCCAACAGCCCGGTGACGGTTGCTGGGTTACGGATTACCCCGCTCATGACGGCTTGGAGAGCTTCTTCGAAGGTGATCCAAGCGAACTCAAACTCCGCTTCCTCATCCTCACGGATGTGCCGCTCATTCATCGGCACCGCATGAAGGTCCCGGGCCAGGTATACGCGCATCGCTTCATCAGAGATTCCAGGCGTGGTGAAGAAGTCCACCAGGGTATGCCAGCTCTCAGCTGACAGGTCCGCCTCCTCGGCCAGCTCGCGTTGGGCAGTCTGAAGCATCGATTCGCCCTCAGAGTCCAGGAGTCCCGTCGGAATCTCCCAGAGGTGAGCGCGTACCGGATGCCGGTACTGGCGCACCAGCAGGATCTGATCGGCGTCGTTCACTGCCAGAATGCCCACGGCGCTCTTGTGCCGCAGGTACTGCCGGGTGAGAGTCTGGCGTGCGGCGCCAAAGACGAAGGCATCCTGCACAAGCTCTGTAAGGGGTGATCGTGCCAGCACCTCTGAGCCCTCCAGCGGAGGTTCATCGGCGGAATCCTGAATCTTCACAGTTCCAGGCTAGCGGCAGCCGCACACCGGTGACGATGTACATTCTGGTTTAATCCAGGATCTAGTTTGAAAAAATAACTAGATAGACATACGATCTAGTTATGAGTTCAGAACAGCAGTGGCCCAGTGAATGGCTACGGGGAGTCTTGGAGCTCTGCACACTGCGGATCCTGGCAGACGGCCCGACCTACGGGTACCAGGTCTCTGCCCGGTTGGCAGCCAGCGGTCTCGGCACGGTCAAAGGCGGCACGCTCTACCCGATGCTCAAGCGGTTTGAGGCCTCGGGCAGAGTGGACATCGAGTGGCGGCCCGGCGAGGGCGGACCGGGCCGAAAATACTACGTGCTCACCGAGGACGGCAGCCGCGCCCTTCAGGAGCTGACTCAGCACTGGCAGAGCTTTGCCCATGTCATAGACCAGATCCTTGACCGAGGAGCGGAACCTGAGGAGGAGCGATGAGCAGAATACGTGCACCGCGGAAATACCGGTTTGAACAAGAACTTGCTCCCCATGTGGACCCCGTATGGGCGCAGGAGCTCACCGTGGAGCTGCGGCTCCGAGGAGCCTCGGGGGAGACGATCGGTGAGGCGCTTGCCGAGGTGGATTCATACTGCGCTGACTCCGGAGAGTCCGCGGCCGAGGCATTCGGCTCGCCTGCAGAGTATGCCCAGGAGCTGGAGCTGCCCGCACCTCAGCAGCAGGAAGGCTCTCAGCTGATGACCGTTGTACCGATCTTGGGACAGATCCTCGGCATGCTTCCGGTCCTGTGGGCGCTGCCTGCCTTGTCCCAGGGTCAGGAGGTCGTGATCCGCACCGGACAGATTGCCCTGCTGGGCATCGTCTTCACCGCCATCGTGCTGATGACCTGGCGGGTGCTGAAGTTCGTGCAGTTCGTTCTGCGCCGCCCCGTAGTCGCAGTCCTCTCTGGCGTTGCACTGGTGGGGCTGATGGTGCTCGCGGTATGGCTGCTGCAGGCCCCAGTAATGGAGTTGTCCCCAGTGCCGATGCTGATCTTCGGTGCAGTCATGCTGACCGTGGCCACAGTGTGGGGTGTGCTGCGCATGAGGAGCGTCAGCCTCACCGAAGATATGGTATCCACGCCGCTGGAGGATGAGGAAGCGGTGATCCGCCGGGCCAATTCTGTGCGCTGGACCGGCTACGTGCCGATCCTCATGATGCCCGTCTACACCGCACTGCTGGCCCTGGTGCTCTGGCTCTTCGCTTGAGAGCCCTGAAATCCCGAACAGCTGCTTAGATCGTGATGTTTCCTTTGGGGGTCTGGAAGGTGACGCTCATGATTCCTGGTGTGCCGGAGGGGGCCACCCACTCGACCTCCACGTCGTCGAACGGGTCTGCCTCGGGGGAACCCAGCCAGTCCGCCACCCGTTGCGGCGAGCCGGCAATCGACAGCTTCTCCAGCTTGGCCTCAGGCTTATAGGCGCGGGAAGGGTGCAGGTGTTCGGTGCCCTCATCCCAGCGCAGCAGGTAGGGCACCTGCGGATCGGCGATCAGCCCCTTGATGCCGATCTGCTGCCAGGTCAGCTCCTGGCCGTCGGGGAATTTGCGGTTGCCGGGCACTGACCGCCGGCCCAGCCGCTGCTCAAAAGGCTCCAGGTCATCCACCGTGACGCACCAGCCCATCCAGCCGCCGCCGATCTGTGAGCGGTTCCGCACCGCCTGCCCGAACGGCGCCTTATCGGCAGAGGGATGGTCCAGCACTTCCACAATCTCCAGGTACTGCTGCCCAGCCAGCGGAATGATCGCATTGGCAGTGCCGAATCTGGGATGTATGCCGCCCTTGACCCGCTCGACGCCCAGGGCTTCGGTGATCCGGTCCACCGTGGCGTCCATGCCATCGGGACCTACGGCGAACGAGACGTGATCCAGTCGCATCATGCCCCTATCTTCACACCGGGAGCCGGGATACCCGAAATCGAGATGACGCAGCGGAGTTCTACCTCGCGTAGAACTCCGCCTCGCACCCGCGTATCCTGGTACGGTGCCTCACCCGCCGACTTTCTGGGCCGTTGCCCGTCAGCCCAAGTGGATCGCCATGCTGGTCCTCGCCCTGGTGCTGGCCACCGTGTTCGTGGTGCTCTCGGCCTGGCAGTTCGGAGCATCCCGCAGTGAGGCCGTCCAGCATGAGGACACTGAGACTCCCGTGGAGCTCACCGACATCTACGAGCCGGCTCGCTCCATCACGGTCCATGAGGCTGACCGCATTGTGGATGTCACCGGTGAGTTCGTTCCGGATACCCAGGTCTTCATTGTTGAGCGCCTCCGTGAGGGTGTGCAGGGCTACTGGGCGGTGGCCGCCTTCCGAGTCGATGGCGCCCCGGATGATGAGGTGATTCCCGTGGTGCGTGGATGGGCAGAAGATTACGACCACGTCGGCTTGCCTCCCGAGGGGCAGCTCACCCTCCAGGGCAGGCTGCTGCCCACCGAGGCCCCTGCCCCGGGTCCGCGCGAGCTTCCTTACCCACTGCTGGCCACTCTGTCGGTGGCGGAGCTGATCAACCTGTGGGATGAGGACTCCTACTCCGGCTTTCTGGTGGACTTCAGCGGCGAGGCAGGTGCTGGTGATGATGCCGGGGAGCAGGCGTCGTCGTCCCTTGAAAGCGTCTGGGTGGGCACCCAGCCTGAGGGCAGCAGCATCAACTGGCTCAACCTCTTCTACGCGGTGGAATGGGTGGTCTTCGCCGGGTTCGCCTTCTACTTCTGGTGGAGAATGGTGCGCGATGCCCAGCAGCGTCAGGTGGAGGAAGCTCGACTGGATGCCGAGTGGGAAGCACAGTGGCGGCGCGAGCAGCTGGCCAAGCAGCAGGAGAACAGGAGCGAAAGTGATGGATGACACTGAGGCTCGCCAGCGCAGCGAGCGAGCCGACTTTGGGCGTGAAGTCAGCGGCAACGCCGATGAGAGCGGCGGCGGGAACCGCGACGTCAGGGACCCGCGCGAACGCGACAGCGTTGGTGGGGGCCAGGTCGTGGCACGCGCCGCCAGCGGGACTAACACTGTGCCGCCTCCCCGGCCGGGGAAGAACGCCAAACGGTTCTATGGCACCCACGCTCAGATCCGCAGCGCACTGAGCTTCTACCGGGTGATGGCCATCATCACCGGCATCTTTCTGCTGATCATGGTGGCCAAGATCCTGATCTCGGGCTCTCTGTTCGGCTGGACCTTCTGGGACGGCTATGAGCTCTACATCGGCGGCACCACAGTGGACGGGGATTCCAACGCCATCGGCTTCTACCCGGCGGACTCGCTGCAGGATGCACGGTCAACCTCCACGATGATCGCCCAGGCCCATGGGGTTGCCTACATCATCTACCTGGTGACCGGGTTCCGGCTCTGGTACATGATCCGCTGGGGCTCGGGCCGGCTGGCACTGATCATCTCCGGCGGCCTGGTGCCGTTCTTCAGCTTCTTCGTGGAGCGCAAGGTCTCCCACCTGGTTCGCACAGACGTGGAAGCCCATCCCGACGCCGCTCCGAGGTATTGAGCGCGCCGAAGACATCAGCTTCAGGTGTGAGCTGACCTAAGACTGCCGAGAGGGGCCAGGATGGAAACCACGAGGTCAGGGACCTGTGCCAGTGTGCGGCGGTGGTGCGGGCCACCTCGTGGCATACCCGGCACCGGGACCAGCGTCAGTAGAATGGCTAAGTGACTTCTCAAGCCCCTGCCGCCGAGCGCCCCGACCATGCCGCGCAGACTGTGCTGGTGGTGGACTACGGCGCCCAGTACGCCCAGCTGATCGCCCGCCGGGTCCGTGAGGCCCGCGTCTACTCCGAGGTGGTTCCGCACACCCTGCCTACCGCCGAGATCATCGCCCGTAAACCCGCCGCTGTCATCCTCTCCGGGGGGCCGGCCAGCGTCTATGCTGAGGGCGCCCCCGCGGTAGAGCGCGAGCTTTTCGAGGCCGGTGTTCCAGTCCTGGGCATCTGCTACGGCTTCCAGGTGATGGCCTATGCACTGGGCGGCACAGTGGCTCACACCGGAGACCGCGAATACGGCAAGACCGAGGTGCGCAGCACCACGGCGCCATACGGGCTGCTCGATGGCACCGACCCGGTCCAGACCACCTGGATGTCCCACGGTGATGCGGTGACTGAGGCTCCTGAGGGCTTCGAGGTGCTGGCCGTCTCGGGTGCTTCGGTGGCCTGTTTCGCCGATGAGGACCGCCGGCTCTACGGGGTCCAGTGGCACCCCGAGGTCAAGCACTCCCCACAGGGCCAGCGGGTCATCGAGAACTTCCTATACGACGGCGCCGGGCTCATCCCGGAATGGACCACCGGCAATATCGTCGAAGAACAGGTGGCCGCCATCCGCGCCCAGGTCGGTGACGCCCGGGCCATCTGCGGACTCTCCGGCGGAGTGGACTCCGCAGTGGCCGCAGCCCTGGTCCAGAAAGCCATCGGCGAGCAGCTGACCTGCGTGTTCGTCGACCACGGTTTGATGCGCGAAGGTGAGGCCGAGCAGGTGGAGCGCGATTTCGTAGCTGCTACCGGTGCCAAGCTCTATGTGGCTGACGAGAAGAAGCGGTTCCTCTCCGCGCTGGCCGGGGTCACCGAGCCGGAGCAGAAGCGCAAAATCATCGGCCGCGAATTCATCCGCGCCTTCGAGGAGGCCGAGCGCAATATCCTGGAGGAGGCCGAGGCAGACGGTGCCAAGGTTGAGTTCCTGGTCCAGGGCACTCTCTACCCGGATGTGGTCGAATCCGGCGGGGGAGAGGGCGCAGCCAATATCAAATCCCACCACAACGTGGGCGGATTGCCCGAGGACCTCCAGTTCAAGCTGGTGGAGCCGCTGCGCGCCTTGTTCAAGGACGAGGTTCGCGCAGTGGGAGCCGAGCTGGGTCTGCCCGCCGAGATCGTCCAGCGCCACCCCTTCCCCGGCCCAGGGCTGGGCATCCGGATCATCGGCGAGGTCACCGAGGAACGTCTGGAGATCCTCCGGGCTGCTGATGCCATCGCCCGTGAGGAGCTCACCAACTCCGGCCTGGACGCCGAGGTTTGGCAGATGCCGGTGGTACTGCTGGCTGATGTGCACTCCGTGGGTGTCCAGGGCGACGGCCGCACCTACGGCCATCCGGTGGTGCTGCGCCCGGTCAGCTCCGAGGACGCGATGACCGCCGACTGGTCCCGGCTGCCCTACGATCTGCTGGCCACCATCTCGAATCGGATCACCAACGAGGTGGAGCAGATCAACCGGGTAACCCTCGACGTGACCTCGAAACCACCGGGGACGATCGAGTGGGAGTAGCGGTACCCTGCCTTCCAGACCTGTAAGTGTTGTGGAGGGAATCGGTGCCTGAGAAAACATCCGCATCTTCGGCGGAGTCCCCTGTCCACGAGGACTTTGAAGACGGTGCCCGACTGAGCCGAGCAGAGTCCGGCATGAGTGCCGAATCCCCCGACGCCGTGGCTTCGCCAGAGAGCCCAGACCCTGCTCCCGGTGCAGAGTCACCCGACGCCGCTCAGCACACCACAGCGCCCATCGTCAGCTGGATCGAGTCTCACGGCACCGGGACCGAGAATGACACGATGCTGCGCTTCACCCCTAGTCAGCACAACAGCATCGACCTCACCGAGGCCAACTCATCCGGGATCATGCAGCTTTTCGGGGGCCGCCGCACCCGGCTCTCCACCCTGCTCAACGATCCCAGTGTGTTCGACCCCGGGGCCAAGGCGGCGGCCAACATCCGGGCTAAGATCCGCGAGCTCTCCGAGGAGCGCGGCATCGAAGTGGGGTATCTGGCCGCCGGCATCGCCTCCTGGACCGAGACCACAGGGGCTGGCACCGAGTCCTTCACCGCCCCGGTGATGCTCATCCCGGTCAGCCTGCGGCACCGCTCTGAGGCGCGCTCGGCCACTACTGACTATGAGCTGCAGTTCACCGGCCCCGCAGGCCTCAACCCTGCCCTGGCCCGTCACCTGGCTCAGACCCACGGGGTCACCCTTGATCCGCAGGCGTTTCACCAGGCCGGCTATGCCACTGCTCGGTTTGACCCCGCCCGTACCGCCGATCTGCTGGTCCGAGTCGCCGCCGAGGTCACCGAAGAGGAACCCGGTTCCCCGCTGGGCAGCCTGCAGGTCTGGAAGCAGCTCTATGTCTCCACCTTCGCCGATATCGCCGATCTGGGGAATCCCGCCGCCCTGCATCTGGACCACCCGTTGCTGCAGGGGCTGGCCTCCGGCGAAGAGTGGGACCAGGATGAGGCACTGGCCGCAGCGGCAGCCATGCCTCCGCTCAACGAACGTTCTCCGGCCTCCGAGCGCTTGGTCCTTGATGCTGATAAGGACCAGCAGGAAGCTCTGGACGCCGTGCTCTCCGGGGTCTCCGCCGTTATCTCAGCCCCGCCGGGGACTGGGCAGACCCAGACTGCGGTCAACGCTGCCGCCGGCCTGGCCTGGTCCGGCAAGCGAGTGCTGGTGGTGGCCGAGCGCACTGCCACGCTCACTGAGTTCAACCAGCGGCTCTCAGCAGCCAAGGCGGGCACCCTGGCAGCAACTGTGACCTCAGGGGCGTCGTCCCCTGAGGAGCTCAAAGCCCAGGTGATTCGGGCGATCAAACGTGCTGAGCGCGCCGAGCCGCCCCGGCTGGCCGAACTGCATAAGAAACTCACCGAGCGGCGCCTGCAGCTCAGCGATCACGTGGCCAGCCTGCACAAAGTGCGCCAGCGGTGGAGCTGCTCCCCCTACCAGGCCATGCAGGCCCTGGCCGCGCTGACCAGTCTCAACCCTGCGCCGGGCACCTCCGTGCGGCTGAAGCGCTCGGTGCTGGACAATACGGTGGACCGCTCCCCGGCAGCGGTGAAGCTGAAGCGGATTGCTGAGCTGGGCGAGTTTTCCGCAGAGACTCGGAACAGCCCCTGGTTCGGCGCCAAGCTCTCCAACCGGCAGGAGACCCGTGACGCCCAGCAGCTGGTGACCGAACTGCGCACTGAGCTTCCGCAGCTGCGCGAGCAGCTGGTCACCGCCTGCGAGTCCGTGGAGGTCCGCCCCGGAGACAGCTTCGCCGACTGGCATGCCCAGGTGCTGCTCTTCCAGCGGGTCCAGGAGTCGCTGGGCCGGTTCAGCCACGATATCTACGCCTGGGACGTGGACGATCTCATCGCAGCCACCGCACCGGGCTGGTGGCGCCGGCAGCACAGTGTGGAGATGAGCTCGATGGCCCGCTCCCGGCTGCGCCGGGTGGCCAAGGAGTACCTCCGCCCTGGAGCCTCGATCAGCGATCTGCACGGATCCCTGGTGGATGTCCAGTCCGAGCGCGAGGAGTGGGTCTCCCGCGCGGTCAACAACTCGCTGCCCAAAGTGCCCCGCCATCTCGATGCCCTGGTGGATCGGGTGGGTCAGGTCCAGACACGGCTGGAGAAGCTGGTGACCGTGCTGGTCCCGGCGGATGAGGCCGGCACTACTTTGTTCGACGTGCCCGCCGAGCAGCTCTTCGCCGTCGTGGAGGTGCTCGCAGAGGACGAACGCTCCCTGCAGACCCTGCCGGAGCGCACTCTGGTCTTCGAACAGCTGCGAGAGCAGGGCTTCACTGAGCTGCTAGAGGATCTGGCCGCACGCCAGGTGCCGGCAGATCGGGTGGCCGATGAGCTGGAGCTTGCTTGGTGGCAGTCCGCCCTGGAGGCGATGATCTCCGGGGATGACTACTTGGCGATGACCTCCGGAGAGAACATGCGCAGCATCGAGTCTGAGTTCAGAAAGGCTGACGCCGCCCATATCGCCTCAGGTTCCCAGCGGCTCAACCACACGCTGGCCGTACGGTGGAAGTCCGCTGTGGAAGCCAATCCCCAGGCTGCCGTCCAACTGCGCAGCCTGCTGCGGGAGTCCCGGCCCACAGTGGCCGCTCTGGAATCAGCGGACCGGGAACTGACCCAGCCGCTGGTCCCGGTCTGGGCCACCTCCCCCCTGGGGCTGGCCACGCATTTCCCGCCCGCCGGAGAGAAGCCCAGCTTTGATGCGGTGATCCTGCTGGATGGCGAGACTCTGGCTGTCCCGGCGGCCCTCGGCGCGCTCGCCCGGGCTGAGCAGGTGGTGGTCTTCGGCGACCCTGCCTCCGGTGTACCCAAGCCGATGATCGTCTCCGCCGATCCCATTGCCCGGGAGGCTGAGGCACAGGTGCCTGCGTCCATCTACGCGGAGCTGGCCCGGATTCTTCCGGAGTACCGGCTGCGCCAGGTGCACCGTGGGGTGGACCAGGAGCTGACGGAGCTGCTCTCTGAGGCGCTCTATGAGGGGAGGCTGTTCCGCCTGCCCGACGCCGCCCAGCTGACTGGGCAGGGCCGCCGGCTGAGTCTGGAGCAGGTCACAGGCGCCGGGGGCCGGGAGCCGGTGGAATCGCCCACTGCAGAGGTCAACCGGGTGGTGGACTTGGTGTTCGACCATATCCGGCGCAGCCGCAACCGCTCGCTGGCGGTAGTCACCGGATCGGAATGGCACGCCAAACGGGTGGCCGATGCCATCAGGCTGCACCTGGCCAACCACCAGTGGGCAGCGCCGTTCTTTGAGCATGGTGCCGCCGGAGTCCCCGGCGGATCAGGCTCCGGGGCGGCCGGCGCCGGCACCGGCGAGAGCTTTGTGGTGGCTCCGGTGGAACGTGCCCACGGGGTGGTCCGTGATGATGTGATCTTCTCAGTGGGCTATGGCCGCAGTGTGAAGGGGGAGCCGGCCCACGAGCTGGGCGAGCTCTCCGGTTCGCGCGGTCGTCAGTACTTCGCCCAAGCGGTGACCCGTGCCCGTGGCCGACTCACCGTGGTCAGCTCTATCGGTCCGGAGGATCTGGACCGCTCCCGGCTGCAGCAGGGCGCCGTATTGGTCCACGACCTGCTCAGGCTCGGAGCCGGCGGGCTGGAGTCCAACCCTTCCAGCTCCGCGGAGCTCACCGATCCACTGGTGCTTGACCTGGTGGACCGGATTCGCGCTCGCGGCGGCCGGGTGGAGGATGGCTTCCGCGGCACTCTGGACTTGGCAGCCTGCCCACGGCGGATCACCGCAGAGACCCCGGTGACACCGGTGGCCATGGTCTCCGATGGCACCGAACACTATGCCCAGCTGCCGGTGCGTGAGCGATCCCGGCTGCGCCCGGACCGATTCGAGGAACTGGGCTGGGACTTCCTGGTGCTATGGACCATTGAGGTCTTCAGTGATCCCGGCGCTACCACTGAGCTGGTCGCCGAGAAGGTGGGACTCGGCGCGGGCCCTGAGTTCGCCCAGCATGGACGCGCTGTGCTGAGCAGCAGCACCGGCCAGATCCGCTACGGCGGGGCAGCTGACACGGAGGATGAGGATGCCCACCGCCGCAATAAGCAGTACCCGGCCCCTGACCAGCGTCGCTTCCAGCCGTGACCGATCACCAGGCCGACGGCGCCCGCCCCGCCCAGCAGCAGCCCCGCCGACGGGGAAACCGCCGGGTCACCGCACCAGGCACCTCGGGTCAGCCCGAGGAGTTGGAAGCGGAGGTCTACGATCCGCTCCAGAAGATTCGGCAGAGCAGCGCTGAGCAGCCCGAAGGGGACTCCCTGGACGAGTGGATGAAGTCCGAACGGCCACCCCACTGGTGAACCGGCAGTGGGCCAATTGCGCACAAGCCCAGACCGCCGTCCTGCTGGGGAGTCTGCCACTCATTTGCCTAGAGCTGATTGCGTTGCCTAGAGCTATAACTCTCGGCGGTGTCAACAGCTCTAGGCACGGCAGTGAGGGCACAGCATACGGCTACTGGTAGATCTCCTCCAGAGTCTCAGCGTAATCTTTGAGCACCTTGCCGCGGATCAGCTTCAGCGAAGGCGTCAGATGCCCTGAGGACTCGGAGATTGCGGCGTCGATGATCCTGAACTCCCGGATCGACTCAGCCCGGGAGACCAGCTCATTAGCCGCCTGGACTGCCTGCTGGACCTCCGCACGCAGCGCAGTCCCGGACTCCTCATGGGCCAGCACCTCTGTCACGGTGAGTTCCTCGCCGTATCCCTTGCGCTGTGCCCAGGCGGCTACGGCTTCAGCGTCAGGGAAGATCAGCGCGGAGACGAAGGGTCTGTTATCCCCGGCCACCACAGTCTGGGCGATCAGCGGATGACTGCGCACCGACTCCTCCATCGGAGTGGGGTACACGTTCTTCCCACCGGCGGTGACGATCAGCTCCTTCTTCCGCCCGGTGATGGTGAGGAACCCATCGGCGTCCAGGGAACCCAGGTCCCCGGAGCGGAAGTATCCCATGCCACGCCCGGGCCCTAATCCGCCATCTGGATTAGGAGAGCGCTCTCCGGGTGTGTCGCTGAAGTCGAACGCTTCAGCAGTCGCCTGCGGATTATTGTGGTAGCCGTCGAAGATCACCGGCCCCTTCAGCAGCACCTCGCCGTCCTCAGCGATCTTCACCGTATTGCCCGGCACCGGCAGTCCCACCGAACCGATCCGGGTGGCACCTGGGATGTTCAGGGTGATCGGCGCAGTGGACTCGGTGAGTCCATAGCCCTCTTGGATCGGGACCCCGATCCCGGTGAAGAAATGCGCGATCTCCGGGCTCAGCGGGGAGGCCCCGGAGACCATATGCGTCACCTCGCCGCCCAGCTTCTCCAGCAGCTTGCCGTAGACCAGCCGAGAGAACAGCCCATGCTTGGCCCGAAGCCCAAGACCCGGACCGGAGCCGGAAGCAGCGGACTGCAGTGCCTTGGAGTAGGCCACTGCAGTGGCCCGGGCGGCCTCGAAGATCCGGCCCTTGCCGTCTGTCTCAGCCTTGGCGGCCGCAGAGTGGTAGACCTTCTCGAAAACCCGGGGCACAGCCAGCAGCCAGGTGGGCCGGAAGCTGCCCAGATCGTCAAGCAGGGTAGTGGTGTCTCCGGTATGGGCCACCTGAATACCCCGGTGCAGACAGATCAGCTGCACCGCCCGGGCCAGTACATGGGCCAGCGGCAGAAACAGCAGCGTGCGCGATTCACCCTCGCCGAGAATGTCGGAGGCGAAGGGCGCAATATTGGCGGCCCCCTCAGCCAGATTGCGGTGGGTGATCCTGACCCCTTTGGGCTTGCCGGTGGTGCCGGAGGTGTAGACCAGGGTGGCGACGTCGTCGGCTGCTGCGGTCTTCCGCGCTGCCTCCAGCTGGGAGCCGGTCACATTGGTGGCGTTGGCCGCGATCTCCTCCAGATCCGCGGCAGTGGCCATCGAGTAGATCTCCAGCCCGGAGTTCTTGCCGTGGGCCATATTCGCCCCGGACTGCACCTTGGTGCGCAGCGCCTCATCACCGATCAGCACCAGCTTGGCCTCAGAGTCGGCCAGCAGGTGGGCGATCTGATGGGCGGAGCTGGTCTCGTAGATCGGCACCGAGATCCCGCCGGCAAACCAGATGGCCTGGTCCACCACGGCCCAGGAGTAGCTGGTGGCAGACATCACCGCCACCTTGCTGCCAGGTTCCACGCCGAGTCCGATCAGCCCCTTGGCCACCGCGCGCACCTGATCCAGGAAGCTGCTGATGGTCACATCCAGCCAGCCGCCGGCACCATTGCGCACCGCGTAGACCGGCTGGTCAGGCTGGGCCTCAGCCAGAGCCAGCACCCCGTGGGTCACATTGACGTCATCGCTGATCCGGGCAATCAGCTCAGTAGTGGTCTCACGGATGGTTTCAGCGTCAGTGGTCTCAGCGGTGGTAGTCACTTGGCCAGTCTAACCACAGCTCGCCCTGTGATTCCGGCGATCAAGCAGGATCTAACGCGCCCGGCTGCGCAGCCGGTTAGCCGAGTCGTAGAGCTCACTGGTGTTCAGACCATGGGCTGCGGCGATCTCCTTGGCCACGATTTTGAGGCGCTCGCCCTGTTCGGCACGGCGTATGACGAGGTCCGCGGCGGCTTCCATCCCCATTGTCTTCTGGGTGCCCGGCTCACCGTCACCGGTGGAGGCTCCCCCCACCACCAGCACAAACTCGCCCTTCAGCCCTGAGCGAGTCGGCCCTGAGCCCGTCTGCCGGGCAGCCAATGTATCGGCCAGCTCGCCCAGACTTCCGCGGAGGATCTCCTCGTGTTTCTTGGTCAGCTCCCGGGCCACCGCCGCAGGCCGGTTCGCGCCGAGGACTTCAGCGAACTCGCGCGCCGTGGCCGCAACCCGGTGCGGAGACTCAAAGAGCACAGTGGTCCAGGCATCGCCGCGCAGCCGGTCCAGCAGGGCAGTGCGTTCAGACTTCTTACGCGGCACAAATCCGGCGAAGCTGAACCGGTCACTGGCCAGTCCGGAAAGGGCCAGGGCAGTGGGTACCGCTGAGGCTCCTGGGGCCGCGGTGACCTGCACTCCGGCATCAATCGCCGCGCGCACCAGCCGTAGCCCCGGATCGGAGACTCCTGGCATTCCCGCATCGGAGACCACCAGGATCCGGGTGCCGGCCGCGGCCTGCTCCACCAGCTCTGCGGAGCGGGATGCCTCATTATGCTCGTGCAGGCTGACCAGCCTGGCCGGGGTCTGCTCGCCCAGTCTCCGGATCAGGTGACGGGTGTTGCGGGTGTCCTCGCAGGCAATGACTTCGGCGGTGCGGATCAGCATCCGCAGCCGCTGCGTGGCATCGGCCAGATTCCCGATAGGCGTGGCGGCCAGTACCAGCGGGGTCTCCCACAGCCAGTCAGGGCTGGTCCCGCTGGCGGCGCACATGTCGCCGCCGCTCTCGTCCGGCAGAGCCTTGCCGGATTTCACGCCTGAATTCGCTGCATCACTTTGTTCGCAGCTCACGGCCTCGGCCTCCCTGGTCGTCTGTTCCCTGGCAAGTAGCATATCCAGGGTGACCGACACCCTGACTCGCAGCCGACTCGAGCTGCGTCTGGGTGCTGACCGATTCCGCGCCGGGCTCTGGGGCTGGCTGGTGCCGCTGGCCGTGACAGCGGTGGCCCTGGCGCTGCGACTGGACGGGCTGAGCAACCCGCACGCGCTGATCTTCGACGAAACCTACTACGCCAAGGACGCCTATGCCCTGCTGCAGGCTGGCTATGAGCTGGAGTGGCCCGAGGACGCCAACGACCAATGGGAGGCCGGAAACCCGCAGCCACTGGATGAAGGCTCCTATGTGGTGCATCCGCCGCTGGGAAAATGGCTGATCGCACCGGGCATCGCGGTCTTCGGCATTGAGGATGCCCTGGGCTGGCGGGTCTCCTCTGCGGTGGCCGGCGCCTTGGGGGTGCTGCTGATCGCTCTGATCGCCCAGCGCATGTTCCGCTCAGTGTTCCTAGGTGCGGTGGCCGGGGTGCTCACTGCGGTGGACGGCCACCACCTGGTGATGTCCCGGGTCGCCCTGCTCGATATCTTCCTGATGCTGTTCGTGCTCGCCGCCTTCGGCGCCCTGCTGGCCGACCGGTACAGCGGACGCCGCCGCCTGGCTGCCTGGGCTGCCCGCGCCTCGGCAGATTCTAGGGAGTGGGATTGGGGCCCGCTGCTGCTCTGGCGGCCTTGGCGGTTGGCAGCCGCCGTGCTGCTGGGCTGCTCGGTGGGGGTCAAATTCTCCGGCCTGGCATTCATCGCAGTCTTCGGCCTCATGGTGGTGCTCTGGGATGTCAATGCACGGCGTGCCGTGGGGATCCGCCGCTGGTGCAGCGCTGGCCTGCTCTATGACGGGCTGCTCGCGGTGGTCACTGTGCTGCCGGTGGTGGCCGCTACCTATATCGTCACCTGGTCAGGATGGCTGGCCAGCTCCGGTGGGTGGGGCCGGGACAATGCGGAGGGCTCAGGTCTGATCGGGCTGCTTCCGGCACCGCTGCGCGCCCTGTGGAACTACCACAGCTCGGCCACCGAGTTCCACACCGGATTGGACTCTGAGCACGAATACGCCTCCCACCCATGGACCTGGCTGTTCATGGGCCGGCCGGTTTCCATGCACTACCAGGGCCGCGACCAGGGAGAGGTCTACGAGCACACCGGGGAGACCTGCGCGTACACCTCCTGCTCCTCAGCAGTACTGGATCTGGCCAATCCGCTGATCTGGTGGGCCGGGATGCTGGGCCTGGTCATCGTGCTGCTGCTCTGGATCGGTCGCCGTGACTGGCGCCACGGGGCCATCCTCTCCGGATTCGCCGCGGGCTTTGCGGTCTGGCTGGCCTTCCCGGACCGCACCATGTTCTTCTTCTACACCATCAGCTATCACCCGTTTGTGATCCTGACACTGGTGGTGCTGGCCGCCCTGGTGCTGCGCATCGGCACCGGATCAGTGACGGCCTCAGGCAAGGAACGGACCCAGAAGCAGATTGTCTCCGCCCAGCAGCGCAACACCGTGCTGGTGATCTGCTTCGTGCTGCTGGCAGTGGCGGTCTCCGTGTTCTTCTGGCCCGTCTGGACTGCGGAGTTCATCTCCTACGACCAATGGCGGCTGCGCATGTGGCTGCAATCCTGGATCTGATGAGTCCCCCCAGCAAAGCCCAGGTTCGGCAGCGTCTCCGCGCTGCTCGCGCCCAGCTGTCCCAGCAGGAGCTCGACCGTCGCGGCGAACTGCTGAAACATGTGCTTCTAGAAGTAGTGGACGGGGCCCGATTGAGCCGAGCGGAGACCCACGCTTGCGCGGGGTATCCCGAGGCGATTGAGGGTGTAAGCGCCGAAGGCGCGCAGGCCATAGTGCTGGGTTTTCTGCCCATGCCCGGGGAGCCGGACCTGCGGCCTTTTCTTGCAGCGCATACTGAGCGCGGGGGAGAGGTGTGGGTGCCGGTGGTCGCCGATCCCGCAGCCCGGCGCCTGCTCTGGACCAGCTGGAGCCCGGAGGCTGAGCTGCGCCGTAGTCGGCATGCTCCTGTCTTCGAGCCGACCGGCGAGCGCTTCAGCATGGATCAGCTCATCTCCACCGCCTCAGCACCTGTGGCACTGCTCGTGCCAGCATTGGCAGTTGACGGCAAGGGCGCTCGGCTGGGCCAGGGCGGCGGCTATTACGATGCTCTCTTCAGCGGTAGCGGCGTGCCTGGCGGCACGCAATCCTCAATCGCCGCGGAAGATCGTGGGCAAGCACGATTCTTCCCTCGGCTTACTCGGGTCGCCCGCTTACTCCCTGAGGCGGCCCGCACAGCCGTTTCGCGGTGGCACGGGTTCCCAGGACTCCGCCTCGGCCGCGTTGCCGCGGACTTCACGCACGAAGCGTTGCACATCTGGGCCGTGGTGCACAGCGAAGAGATTCTGCCGGTCGGCTCCTTCCCGGTGGAGGAGCATGACCTGAGGCTGGGGCGGGCAGTGACTGAGGCCGGCGTCGTCGTACTGGGCGGTGATGAGCTCGGCGGCGAGCAGGTATAGAATTAGCACTCGACAGCTCTGAGTGCTAGCACCGACCCAGGAGATTCTCGCCGATGCCCACCTACGCCTATGTCTGCAAGGCCTGCGGTCATGCCTTCGATATTGTGCAGTCCTTCTCCGATGACTCACTGACCGAATGCCGGCAGTGCGGCGGACAGCTGCGCAAGAAGTTCGGCAATGTGGGAGTGACCTTCAAGGGTTCCGGCTTCTACCGGACCGACTCCCGGGGGTCTTCCTCCTCCGCGACCTCCGGCGGTGACTCCGGGGCCAAGAGCTCAGAGAGCACCAGCGGCAGTTCCGCAGACTCCGCCAAGTCCTCAGGCCCCGGCGATTCGGGATCCTCATCCAGCTCCAGCAGCACTGCCAAGACCCCCGCAGCCTCGGCCAGCTGAGTCGTCCGGTCGGGGCGGCTATTCCGAGCTGGACACCAGGCTCAGATGCAGCCGCCCTGAATGGCCGGCCTCGGCGATCTGCGCGGCGGTGGCAGAGTCCACCGCCAAGATCACCACATTGCGGTCCTGACTGGAGGTACCCAGCCAGTTCTCCGACTCATCCTGCGGAATCCACAGCACCGGCGCTGCCTCAGCGATCCGCTGTGGGCCCTCCTGAGCCTCAGGAGCATCGGACGAGGCCGTGACGGCTACTCGCTGGCCGGGGGTGAGCAGCCCGATGATAGCGGTATCGGATGGGCGTACCGGCACTGCCACGGTGCCGGGAGGATAGCCTTCCAGAAGCCCGGGGCCCACTAACTGGGTATGGTGCACCAGCGCTCCAGCCGGCAGGGCCACCGCCAGGGTTTCGCCCAGGAGATCTTCCAACGGGGCGGGCTGGCCCTCGGGAACCGCCGCGGCGTCGATTTCAGTCTCCTCCAACACAGCGGTGCTGAGCACCTCACCGGCTGCTACATCGGTGGTCACCCGCACTGCTGCGGTGGTCTCGGTGTCAGAGTGTTCTCCGGCGAGCAGCGCGGCCAGCCCGGCGCAGACTGCCAGGACTGCGGCCAGCGGGATGCGGAATCGCCGGACCCGTCGGTACAGCCCGCCGGGCTTGAGCCGCCGCCGCACTTGGGGCGGCTTGGGGGTTCGCCGGGTGCCCGGCTGGGGTTGGGCTGGCCGCAACGCAGGCTTCGGTTTCTCACGGGTCGCTGCGCCACGGGTACGGCGCGCAGGGAAGAGTGCGCCGGTGTGCGGCAGTGGTGGCCGTCGGTGCTGCAGGTTCCGCCGCGACCGCTTAGCGGGTAGGGGCTTTTCCGGGAGGAAGGGCTCCGATTCTTCGGTGCGCCGGGACGGTCTGGGTGGCAGGACTGGGCTGGGCCAGGGCGGACGGCGTCTTGGTGATGTTCGGGTAGCTGTTCGGCGCATAGCCCCAGCATGCGGGCTGATCGCGGCCCTGGAGCAGACCCGTGCCGCTTCTGTGGATTCCTCGGGCGCGTCGCCCCACCGCCCCCGCCCCTGGGGAAAACTCTACGGCTCTCGTTGTCTGCAGTCCTTGTCTCTGCGGCCCTTGTCAAGGGCCCTTGACCTAACGTCTTCGCTGAGTGCATGATTTGTGCAGCATTCTTGACCTCAGAAGCCCCAAAGCACTGCACAAATCATGCACTCGAGGTGGTTGAGGTGCAGGCCAGGGCAGCGGCGATACGGGTGAAGGCGTGGATGTCCAAAGTCTCGCCCCGAGCTTGAGGGTCCACCCCAGCAGTGCGGAGTGCCTGCTCGGCGGCGACACCGGAGCCAGCCAGGCCGCTGAGGGCCGCACGCAGAGTCTTGCGGCGCTGAGCGAAGGCGGCATCAATCACGGCAAAGACCTCCTGACGGGAAACTGGCAACCTCCCAGACGCGGCCGCCACGGAGTCTGCCGAATCTGCACAGGACCCTGATCTCAGTCCAGCCGGATCACCGCGGTCGAAGCGCACCAGCCCTGAGGAGATCCGCGGCTCGGGCCAGAACACCTTTTTCCCTACTACGCCGACTTTGCGGACTGTGGTGTCCCAGGCCATTTTGACACTGGGCACCCCGTAGATCTTTGAGCCGGGCTTGGCGGCCAGCCGGTCGGCCACCTCCTCCTGCACCATCACCAAACCCTTGGTGAGGCTGGGAAGCACCTGCAGCAGATGCAGCACCACCGGCACCGCCACGTTGTACGGCAGGTTGGCGACCAGTACGGAGGGCTCCCCGAGCTGCGGCGGGACTTCACCGGTTCGAGCCGCGGCATCACCGCGAGAACTATCGGCACCGATCACCCTGCCGGTGAGCTCTCCGGCACCGATCTTCAGCGCGTCCTGACGCACCACGGTGAGGTTCTGGGCCTTCTCCGGGCGCATCAGCTGCACGGTCTCCGGCAACTGAGCGGCCAGTTTGGGATCGATCTCCACCGCGGTGACCTGCGCTGCCTCATCCAGCAGCCCCAGGGTCAGTGAGCCCAAGCCCGGGCCAACCTCCAGCACATGTTCGCTCCCGTCCAGTTCAGCCAGGCCCACAATCCGGCGGATTGTATTGGGATCGATCACAAAGTTCTGCCCCCACTGCTTAGTGGGCCGGATGCTCAGCGCCCCTGCCAGGTCTCTGACATGAGCGGCAGAGAGCAGCTCGGGCAGTCCCTGGGATGAGGTGGCGGCAGCGTCGGTCATACCCAGTGTCCGTAGGCCTGGTGGGTGTTAAACATGATCTGCTGGCAGAACTGACCCAGCTCAGCACCGCGCACCTCTGCCATCAGCCGCATGGTCTGCGGGATCAGATACGGAGCGTTGGGCTGCCCCCGGTAAGGGTGCGGGGTGAGGAACGGAGAGTCGGTCTCCGCCAGAATCAGCTGGGGATCGGCCACCGCCAGCGCTTCCCGGAGTCCGGCCGAGTTCTTGAAGGTCACTGTCCCGGCGAAGCTCATGTACCAGCCGTTGGCATTGCAGATTCTGGCCAGCTCAGCATCCCCGGAGAAGCAGTGGAAGACTACTGAGCGCGGCAGCTCAGGGGTATCCTTCAGCACGGAGACCACATCGTTGTGGGCCTCGCGGTCGTGGATCTGAAGGGCCAGACCGCGCTGCTCAGCTAGGGCAATGTGGTCGTAGAAGCTGCGGCGCTGGAAGTCCCGACCCCAGTCCCCGGTGCGGAAATAATCCAGACCGGTCTCGCCCACGGCCACTACCTCGGGCTGGGTGGTAAGTTCGGCGATCCGGGCGAAGGCGGCGTCGTACTGGCCCTGTTCGTTCAACCGGGGTGCGTCATTGGGATGCAGGGCTACTGCGGCCTTGGCGCGCGGCTCGGACTGGGCGGCGGCCACCGAGAACTCGGAACTGGCGACGTCGTACCCCACCAGAACTGCCCCAGCCACACCGAGTGCCTCAGCAGTGTCCAGATGCTGCGCCACCGAGACCTGGACCTGCCCGTCGCGGAAGTCCAGATGTGCGTGGTTGTCGATCACCGGCACGGGCAGCGGCTGAGGAGCCGGCGGGTACTCCAGACGGCGCTTCTTCTTGGACTTCGCCTCCGTTTGGCTGCGCGCCGGCCCGCCAGCATCCTCAGCCGAAGCCATTTCACCAGGCTGATACGCGGCAGGGGTCTGTCCGGGGATCACAGCAGCATCACTCACAGCAGCTCAGTCTATCCGTGGTGGTGGACTGTGATCTTCTACCCCGGGGCTAGTGTAGAAGCTGTGAGAGACAGCGAGTTTTTCGGCCATGTGACGGCAGTGGCCCCCGGCAAGGTGAACCTGAGCCTGCGGGTCGGTCCGCTGCGCGCCGACGGCTACCACTCGGTGGCATCCCTCTACTACGCGGTCTCACTCTTCGAAGAAGTTACCGCCGCTCCGCGTCAGGACAGCGCCATCACCGTCTCAGTCTCCGAGCGCTCCAGCTTCACCGGCACCACGCATACCGACCCGGAGTCCGGGGAGATCATCACCAGCCAGATCCCTGTGGACGAGCACAACCTGGCCTACCGGGCCGCCGCCCTGCTGCGTGATGCCCTACGAGAGCGAGACGCCGCGGTGCTCACCTTCCCCGGGACAGAATCGCCCAGCTACGGGGTTGACCTGACCATCACCAAGAACGTGCCAGTGGCCGGGGGTATGGGTGGGGGGTCGGCCGACGCCGCCGCTGCGCTGATGGCCTGTTCCGCGCTCTGGGAGGCCGGGCTCACCAAGGAGCAGCTGGCCGAGCTGGGTGCGAAGCTCGGTGCCGATGTGCCCTTCGCGATCCTCGGCGGGGCAGCTGTGGGCCAAGGGGCGGGGGAGACTCTCTCTCCGCTGCTGACCCGCGGGGAGCTGCACCTGGTGATTGTGCCCGCCAGCACCGGGCTGTCCACACCCGCGGTGTATCAGAAGCTTGATCAGATGCGCGCCGAGGCCGGGCTTCAGGAGGAGAACCCGGACCTGGACAATGACCTGGTACGGGCCGCCTGCACCGGGGATGCTGAGCTGGTGGCCACTCTGATGGCCAACGACCTGCAGGCCCCGGCGGTGAGCATGCTGCCTGATCTGGATGACATGATGGACGCCGGGATGGCAGAGGGCGCCATGCAGGGCATGGTCTCCGGCTCCGGTCCCACTGTGATGTTCCTAGCCCGCGATGCCGCCGCGGCCGCTCAGCTGGCCACCGGCCTGCAGGAGCGCCTGGATGTCTGGGCTATTCCGTTGCACGGCCCCGCCCCCGGTGCCAGGCTGCGCTAGAGGATCACAGTCCTGCGACATCGCGGATGCCGGTGATCAGCGAAAGTAGGCCGCCGAACAGCGCCAGGCCGATGACCAGCTTGCGCACCAGTGACTCGCTGACCAGCTTGCGCACACCTCCGCCGGCCCACATCCCCACCAGGATCACTGGCACGCACAGCGGCCAGAACCACCAAGGGAAGCTCGGCAGCGATTCACCGCTGTAGAAGTAGTTCACCCCGAAGGCGGTCAGGGCTGTCAGCGCCCACAGCGGCTGCAGGGAGGCGGCAAAACTGGTGATGTTCCAACGGGCCAGCACAGCATAGGAGGTCATCGCCGGTGCACCGACCCCGGCCAGCACCACTCCGCCGCCGGTACCCACACCAGTGGCCACCAAGAGCCCCTTACCGTCGGCGTGCACATCAATCCGATTCAGCCACAGGGTCACCGCCAGCGCCAGGATCACAATCGAGCCCACCACAATGTAGAGCGGCCCCTGGGGCGTATTGGCCATCACCCAGCCGAAGGGCGGCATCACCAGCAGGGCCGCCGGGACGATGACCGCCAGACGCCGCCAGTCGATGTCCTTCCACACCGCGGCGATCATCAGCAGCGGGGCAAGGAAGCTCAGCGCATTGGTGAGGATCACCCCGGAGTGCGGGCCTACCATCACCGCCAGAAACGGGGCCAGCAGCAGGGCGAAGCCCATCCCGGTGACCCGCTGCAGGATAGAGGCGACCACCAGCAGCACCATGATCCCGGCGATGATCTCCATATCGGCCAAGCCTATCGCCGCCACAGTAGTGAGACCGGCAACAGGATGCGGATGCGCAGGGACGGTTTCCTGCAGGACACCTGCCAGACCACCGCTGCCGCGGGTCTGCTGCTTGGGGAGTAGCGCTGTTGACTATGACCATACCCGGGCGGGTCTGGGTAGGCTGGACCCCTATGGCTCATCTCCTCGGTGCTGAAGGCGTCTCCATCTCCTTCGGCACACGCAAAGTACTTGAGAGCATTACCCTCGGGATCGACTCCGGGGCCCGGATCGGCATTGTGGGCCGCAACGGTGACGGTAAGTCCACTTTGATGCGGATCCTGGCCAGGACCGCCGAGCCCGATGCAGGCAGGGTCACTTGGCGCGGCGGGGTCTCCGTGGGGTTCCTCGACCAGCAGGACACATTGGACCACCTCAGCACCGTTCGTACCGCGGTGCTGGGTGACGCCGCCGACCACCAGTGGGCCACCGACCCGGCCAAGCGGGACGTTGCTGAGGGACTGCTGGGCGGACTCGGCTGGGAAACCGAGGTTGGGGCGCTCTCCGGCGGCCAGCGGCGCAGGGTAGCGCTGGCGGCGCTGCTGATGGCCGAGCATGAGGTGATCATGCTGGACGAACCCACCAACCACCTGGATGTGGAGGGGGTGGCCTGGTTGGCAGAGCATATAAAGTCTCGAACACCAGCAGGTCATAAGAGAGCGACCGGGGCACCGAGGCGCGCGCGGCGCGGCTCGGGAGGGGAGCAAACGGCTTTCCTGGTGGTCACCCACGACCGCTGGTTCCTGGACGAGGTCTGCACCAGCACCTGGGAGGTGCACGACGCCGCGGTGGACCACTTCGAGGGTGGGTACGCCGCCTATACCCTGGCCCGGGCCGAGCGAGACCGGGCCGCAGCCGTGGAGGAGCAGAAGCGTCAGCAGCTGGTGAAGAAGGAGCTGGCCTGGCTGCGCCGCGGCGCACCGGCACGCACCACTAAGGCCAAGTTCCGGATCGATGCCGCCAACACTCTGATCAACGATGTTCCCGTCCACCGCGATGAGGTCCAGCTGAAGAAGATGGCCACCGCCCGGCTCGGCAAGGATGTTCTCGATCTGGAAGAGATCACCTATCGAGCCGGTGAGTCCGGTCCGCTGCTGTTCGACAATGTCACGTTCCGGCTTGGCCCTGGTGAGCGGGTCGGCGTCGTCGGGGTCAACGGGGCCGGCAAGTCCACCCTGCTGCGTCTGCTCGACGGCCAGCTGGAGCCGACAGAGGGCCGGGTCAAGCGGGGCAAGACGGTACGCACCGCGATCCTCACTCAGGAGGTCACCGAACTGCGTGAGCGTGAACATATGCGCACCCTGGAGGTCATGACCGAGGAGAAGTCTGTGTTCGACGTCGGTGGCAAGGAGCTTTCTGGGGCCCAGCTGCTGGAGACCCTCGGCTTCAGCCGGTCCCGGCAGTGGACCCCGGTGGGTGATCTCTCCGGCGGGGAGCGCCGCCGGCTGCAGCTGCTGAAGCTGCTCACCGGAGAACCGAACGTGCTGATGCTCGATGAGCCGAACACTCCGACAGGGTATTGGGATCGGACTCCTTCATCTTACCGCTGTGAGGCGCGGATTTCCCGGCTGAGCGGGCGATTCGGACAGTGCGGAGGTAGTCGTGATCGTGGTCGTGGGGCCGGCGATCGGGTGGGGGTGGCCTGATGGCGGCGCATCTGCTTGGAGCCGAGGGGCTCAGCTTGGAGTACCCGACGCGGGTGGTGTTCGAGTCGTTGACTCTTGGGTTGGAGGAGGGCGATCGGATCGGGATCGTCGGTCGCAACGGTGACGGCAAGTCGAGCCTGCTGGGGATGTTGTCGGGACAGATCGAGCCGAACGCGGGCCGGGTGACACGTCGAAGTGGCGTGCGGTTCGGGGTGCTGGATCAGCGCGACGACCTCGACGCCGATGAGACGGTCGGCCGCTCGATCGTGGGCGATGGGCCGGAACACGAGTGGGCGCGTGATGCGCGCATCCGCGACGTGATCGGCGGCTTGGCCTCCGATATCCCGTGGGAGGCGAAGATCGGCGAGCTGAGCGGTGGGCAGCGGCGCCGGGTCGCCCTGGCCGCGCTGCTGGTGAGCGACTGGGACCTGATCGCGCTGGACGAGCCGACGAACCACTTGGACGTGGAGGGCGTCGCCTGGCTGGCCGAGCACCTGAAGCGCCGGTGGGCGAAGAACACCGGTGGCCTGCTGGTGATCACCCACGACCGGTGGTTCCTGGACGAGGTGTGCACTGAGACGTGGGAGGTCCATGACGGGATCGTGGAGCCGTTCGAGGGCGGGTACGCCTCCTATGTGCTCCAGCGGGTCGAACGCGACCGGATGGCCGCGGCGACCGAGGCGAAGCGGCAGAACCTCATGCGCAAGGAACTGGCGTGGCTGCGCCGCGGCGCGCCGGCCCGTACATCCAAGCCGAAGTTCCGCATCGATGCGGCGAACCAGTTGATCGAGGACGTTCCCCCGGTGCGCAACCCGATCGAGTTGCAGCGCCTTGCCGTGGCCCGGCTGGGCAAGGATGTGGTGGACATCGAGGACGTCTCGGTGAGCTTCGGTGACCATGAGGTGCTGCGGGACATCACCTGGCGGCTCGCGCCCGGTGAGCGCACCGGCATCCTGGGGGCGAACGGGGCGGGCAAGTCGACCCTGTTGGGATTGATCTGCGACACCCTCCAGCCGACGACCGGGCGGGTCAAGGTCGGCAAGACGGTTCGTGTCGGTGTGCTGGACCAGCAGTTCTCCCAACTCGACGAGATCAAGGGCGACCGAGTACGTGAGGTGCTGGCCCGGACCAAGACCACGTTCACGATCGACGGCAAGGACCACACCCCGGCGCAGTTGCTCGAACGTCTTGGTTTCGCTCGTGAACATCTCTCCGCGCGCGTCGACGATCTCTCCGGAGGCCAGAAGCGGCGGCTGCAACTACTGCTGTTGCTGCTGAGCGAACCTAATCTCATCGCTCTAGATGAACCTACGAACGACGTTGATTCTCAGATGCTCACCGCGATGGAGGATCTGCTGGATTCCTGGCCAGGAACGTTGATCGTGGTGTCCCATGACCGGTACCTGTTGGAGCGGGTCACCGATCAGCAGTATGCGATCTTGGACGGTCGGCTGCGGCATGTGCCGGGCGGGGTCGATGAGTACTTGCGGCTGCGGCAGGAGCAGGCGAGCACGCCGACCGACAGGCCCGACCTCGCGACGACGTCAACTGAGCCTGAGGACGCGTCGGGGTTGTCCGGTGCGGAGCGCCGAGCGGCCCAGAAGGAGATCAGCGCGATCGAGCGCCGGCTAGAGAAGGTGTCAGGCAGCATCGAGACGGTACACCGGCGCCTGGCCGAGCACGACCAGAGCGACTATGAAGGCCTACAGCATCACACTGACGAACTGCGCGAGATGGAGGCCGAAGTGGCGCAGTTGGAGGAGCGGTGGCTAGAGCTGTCTGAGTCCGTCGACTGACAGGCAGGGTCGCTGTGCGGACAGTCTTAGTGCGCCCCGACTGCAGCGTCGGCGAGGTTCTGGCTCTCACCGGCCGATGAGGCGGATGCCCACGACGCGCGGCGCTCACTTAGCTCTCGAAGACGTGCACGCACCAAGAGGACAAGGCTGATCGGGCCGATCCAGATCATCTTCAAAGCGTTCCAGATAGCGAGGATCACCAGCAGGTTGAGCCATCCGGGTCCGCCGTCCCGGATGACCACGGTGAGGATGCCGGCGACGTAGAGATACGGGATCGCCAGAAGCATGACGGGCACGCCCCACTTGAGGCCGCGACGGGTGCGGATGGCATCAAGCAAGATGTTGGTGGGCATATACCGGCGCAGGAAGTACCGGGTGTGAACGCTGGCGGCCCAGATGAGTCGGAACATGACGGCAGTCCTCTCCACAGTTCTGGCGACAAAGAACCTTGAAGGACTACCCGAGGTGGTTCCGGGCGGTCGTGCCGTCGCGCTGGGGGCGACGGCGACACATTGATGAAAGTCGCCTCTACTTGTTTCCACTTTACTCCCGACAGCGGACATGCGGAACCCCGTCGCTACGCGCGTACCTCCTCGGTGACGTCTCACCGAGAGGACCCCGATCATGACCTCGTTCAGCAATCTTGCGAAGGATGACCGCACGGCGCGGATGATGTTATCGATGCTGGCTGAGCCCGACGATGCAGTGACGGGGCGGTTGCTGTCTCGCCTGGGTGGGGTGGAAATGCTGGGGCTCCTGGAGAGCGAGGGGAAGGTACCGGGCATGGGCCGGGTCGATGCGCAGGTCTGGCGCGACCGGTTGAGCGCGGCGTCACGGCCCGACGAGCTGGCCGGGCGCCTCCGCGCTGTCGAGGCGTCCGGGACTGGTGTAGTGGTCCCCGGCGACCGGGACTGGCCGGCGTCACTGGGAGACCTGTATGACCGGGAACCGTTCGTGCTGTGGACGCGCGGGGCAGCGTCGTTCCTGTCGCGTCCGGTGACGGACCTACTGACGATCACCGGTTCCCGAGCCGCCACCTCATACGGTGAGCGTGTTGCCGGGGAGATCGCCACTGATCTGGCCCGCGATGGGCGGGTGGTCGTCGCCGGTGGTGCGTACGGGATCGAGGGTGCTGCGCACCGCGCCGCACTGGCTGCCGGCGGAGATACGATCGCAATCCTCGCCGGCGGTATCGATCGGTCCTACCCGGCAGGGCATCGTGACCTTCTCGATCAGATCGCTGGGGTCGGGCTGCTGGTCAGTGAGACGCCGCCGGGTGCGTCGCCGACCCGGCACCGGTTCTTGGCACGGGGCAGGCTTCTGGCCGCGTTGTCGAACACGACCGTCGTGGTCGAGGCGGGGGCACGCTCTGGTGCCCGGCACACCGCCCGGCAAGCTCACGAGCTGGATCGCAATGTCGGCGCGGTGCCTGGTGCGGTGACCAGCGCCGCCAGTGCGGGCCCTCACCAGCTCATTGGCGAGCAGCGGGCGCGGATCGTCACTCACGCCGGAGAAATCATCAACATGCTCCACATGCGGGAAGCTCTCCTCGAAAGTCCGCAGCGCCCGCCGCTCGGTTCGACGCTCTCTCGTGACCATGCCCGCTGCACCGGTGGGCGCGATGGCCTCTCGCTGTGAACACGCCAGTCGACTGATACGTGTGTTCGCGACCCTGACTCGATAGTGCCCCTGACTCGCCGGTCACGGCGGGGCATACAAGCTGGATCACGAGTGTACTGGGGCGGACTGGTGATGCTGGCGGGCTTCCGACTCGGGAGCGAGCTGGCGGAACGCAGCCTATGCTCAGGCCTGGTCGATCTTCTGCGCCGTGCTCAGCTGCCGGCCCGAGAAGCCAGACCGATTCGGCTTCCTGAACCCCGTGACCCCCAGTCATGTGCGCTACCAAGCTGCGCCACAGCCCGTGACGTTCATATTCAGTTGTTCGGGCCGACTGGCGGGGGGCTTGTACCCCTTATCCCCCAGGTGCCGGAATCGACGACCCTCCCGCCCCTGACCTGGGGTTTTGCGTTTCAGCCGATTGCTCTGGATGTCTCGTCTTGCAGGGTTTGCAAGCTGTTGGTCACCTCATTGGTCCACTTCGCCCGCAGCCACTGGTGCGACAAGTTCGACCGCATCCCCTCAGCCGTCTCCGCCAGCTATCGTGGCAGACTCCTCATCACGCAGTAGCGTCAACGCTCGGTCGGCCTCGGGGCAGTCAACTCTCGAGACTCGCTGGAGCACGGGGCGTAGAGCATCGCGCGAGTCTTCCCATCTCGCTGGCCAACTCTTCTGCGTGATCTCGCTATCGAGTCGTGCAATGACCGAGTCGAGCGCGGACGAATTCAGATCGTCCGCAAGGGAGACAAAGCGTGCCACCCCGGCCAAGTCATGCTTCTGCGGTTGGTTGAGCGCGGCGAGCAACTCATCAGACATCTGATCGAGCCAGCTCGCTGCAACGTCGCGATCAATCGACGCGACGGTCTCCAAGTCAGCGGTGAGGCGGCTCCACCCGGAACCTCGCGGACCGTGAACCTCTACGAGGCGCCCCTGGCGGAGCCACCGGACTGCAAGGTCGGGGTAGAGCCGCACGAGCGTGGAGGGGAACGGTTCGATCTCGTTCTCGTGTTCCATCAGGAACCCACGCACCACGGCCGCTCCTTGTTTTCCGAACGAGAGATGATGAAGCAGGTGGTCAATGGCGCCGAACGGACGGCCCTTCGGCCATTCCTCTTGCCGCGCTGCGGCAACAATACTTAGGAGCCATTCGGTCGACAGGTTCGTCGCTATCTCGTCCGTGATGTCGGTCGACAGGTAAGAGAGCCAGCCGAGCAGCATGTCCAGATTGTGAAGCTGGTACTTCCTCTTCGACTCAAGAGACCTCGCGGCAGTCCTCCAATCGACCTTCTGCATCACACGGAGGACAGCATCAGCGAGTTCACGAAGGGCGGGCTCCTTGGCTTCCATGAAATCTGCACGAGCGCCATCAGATTCGTGAGCTTCGCGCTCATCCTCGTAATCTTCGGCATCTCTTGCTGATGGCGCATCTGCGAGCATGGCAACGATAAGCATCGTGCCGAACACCCAATCAGCGAAGTTGCTGGCCGCATCAGCGAGGTCATGCTCCATCGCATCACGGATCTCATCGGCACAGACCGCAAACACCGTTCCTGCCGTCCGAGGAGCAATGGAGGCGAGCGCATCGATGAGGTCGTAAACCTCAAGTGGGTGCGAGCGTGAATCGCGATCAGACAACCACCGCGCGAGGGCATCAGAGTCGATAGCTCCCTCGAACTCATCGCTCCAAGTATGTAGATTTCCGGTTCGCCAGTCTGGACAGAGTTCCTGGATAACATGGGTCCAGTCCATCGCAGCCCGGCGATTTCCAGCCATCGACAGCCTCGCAGCAATCAAACGCGCTGGGATGGCGTCGCGGATGCGTTCGTAGGCGGCTTCGTGGTGCGAACGAAGTCCGCTGAGAATCCATCTGTAACCGTTGGCTTCTTCAGACGTCATCGCCGGTAACCAGTCGATGATGCCGCTGGCAAGCTCCTCTGCGGCCGTCTCGGACAGTTCATGAAACCACTCCGAAGTCCAAACCAGGTTGAGCGCGACGCCGCGGTCACTCCCTGGGTCGGCACTTAAGCACTGTTCCACTAGAGTTGACGAGACTTCCTCGTCGAGGATGACGCTAGCCCAGCGATAGCGGTAAACGTCGATCCGGTCGAACACTCGAAGAAGCCAGAATTTCCCTGCTGCGTCTATCTTCTCGTCAAGAAGAGCCGCACGTACGCACTGACGCACAATCGACCCGATTCCCGAGTCTTCCCGTTGGCCCAAGTTCTGTAGAGCCCGCTCAGCGACGCGAATGTGCGAAGCGCGAATACGGCCGTCATGTTCGCGGATGAGTCTGTCGTTGGCGAGGAACAGGAGGGCGCGATCAATGCGATCGGTCCCAAGCGAGCCGTCCATGGAGAAGCGCGTTGGCGCGAGTTTCCCTGCGGTCGATTCGAGTTCCCCTCTCGTGACCCCAGCATCGCGCGATGTCATCTGCGCTACGCAGATGAAGGCAAGTACGAGGGCAGCATCGATGTCTTCAACTGCGCGATCGAGCGAACCTGTAATGCGACGTTCACCACCGGACGCTACGAACATATACAGCCAAGGTTCCGTGCCTGTGCGGACCGCGAGTTCGAGCCGCTGTTCCGGGGTGTCGGAGAACACGGACCACCGCACTCGATCGTCAAGTTGAGTTAGCAGTGGACCGACGTCAGCGATATTGGATCGGCAGTATGCATTCAGGACTTCTACGGCCTGGCTTGCGAGAAGGGTCTCGCCGTCGCGTGCTTCAAGCCGTTCAGTTGAGACCAACAGGACCGCATGATCGTCGTCGACAGATGACTCGAGAAGTGCGATTACGCTTCGGTCTATCGCTTGAGCATCATCGACGACCGCAAGTACAGGACCGCGCAGCCGAGTGAATTCGTCAACGTCAGTCGTGGTGGCGACTCCGGCCTGCTTCAGTTCGAGCACCTTCCAGCCGTCGCGGTTGAGGCGGCGCGCAGCGTGAAATGCGGTGATGGACTTACCGGTACCGCTTGAGCCCGACAGAGTTGCGAACCTTGAAGTTGACAATCGCTCCGCGAGCCTCGAAACAGCAGGCAGCTCGGGGCAGGCGTTCACGTCTGTGGGGCGAAGGCGCTCGCCTCGCAGTGCCGCGAGGAAACTTCTGCTCCGTAGGAAAGTGACGTACTTCCAACCACTGAGCGGGTCTGGAGGAGCAAGTTGCGATGTGACAGAGGAGAGGATGGCATCCGCCGTGCCGCGGAGTGCTCCCTCTCCCGAGGCAGAAGGACTAATTCGCACAACGGGCCATCGCTCCTCCAGTGGAGCTAGCAGCGACTCCACAACCGCTGCGTCGCTGCCGCTGTACCCGAGCACAAGGAGCGTTCGCGGCCGATCTGACAACTGGACAACGTGGCTGAGCACGCCGGCGGGAACTTGCCCCTCCTCGTCTGGGAGCACCCATTCACCTTCTGGATGGGCCGCGTCGCCGTGCGGCTTGTGAAGTATTCCGGGAGCCAGTCCGACTCCGAACATGCGCTCGTGTGCTCGCTCCAGACAGGTGTCCCAGTTGAAGGACACCACTCCCTCCACGTGCCTGCTATTGATGAGACGGGCAAGATCGAAGTGTGCGCTAGACGGCTCGCGGTCAGCGTCAAGTGCGGTGAACGCCTCCTGGAACGCTTTCCTAACAAGGGGAAATGCTCGGACTAGTCGCCACCCCTCCTGCAATGCATTGCCATCTGAGGACAGGATCTCTTTCGCACTACCGGGGGTGCCCGAATTTTCGCGTAGCGCAGTAAGAGCGTCGGGGACAGTCTCGATTGCCTGCCAAAGTAGCGGGGGAAGTTGGGCCGTCATGGGGTATCCACCAGCGGAGAGGCCCGCGCCGATGACTGCAAATGCACCGAACGACCGGATCATCCCTGTTGAGTGCGCCAGACGTGCGTCGAAGTCTGCATCGTCGGTGTTCACAGCGACTCGCTTCGCAAATGTGTGAGCAGCGCCCGCTCGCTTCGCGGGCGCATCAGCTCTGCACCCGACCGCGTGCGCGATCGCGAACCTGCTGGCGCAGTCTCGCCCGTACCTCGTCATGGATGGTGGTCGATGTCTGCTCCGCGGTCTCTACGGACACCACGAGCGCGTATCGCACGGTCTTGCCGGCGCCGAGCCGTTGGGCATCGTCCATGCACTCGACGTGGATCGGGAAGGTGCCATCGTCGCCGAACACCATCGTGCGTGTGCCCTGCACGATCTCATGTTGGAGGCTTCCGCGTCTGACCGAGTTGTGTTCGGCATCGATCCGGTCGCCGCCGGCGAGTTGCATGTCTGGCGTGGCGAAGTAGACCTTGGCGCCCCGGTAGCGGTTGAGCTGGCCGACGGTGGGGACCATGTAGGCGAGGGTGATGGTGAAGCGGTGCCACTCTGCGCGTGCACGTAGCGAAGGCGGCAGCGGCAACTCGTAGGTGTGGCGTTGGTCGCGTGCGATCAGTCCCCCGCCGACCAGCACTGCCCTGTTCGTGGCTGCGGTTCCGAGCCGGTCAGTGTCGAGCCGGCCGTACCCCAGGAGCGCGGTCAGGTGGCGGCGGGCTTGCTGGTTGGTGAGGCCGAGTTCGCGGCGCAGTCGCGCCTCCCATTCGCCCCAACTGCTGGCGTGGGCGAGGAGTGCTCTCACGAGCAGCGGGTGGTACTGCGGGTCCGGCAGCGGCACGTCTTCGGGATCGTCGGAGCCGGCTTCGAGGATGTCGTACAGGCGGCTGGCTTCGCGGGCCACCAACGCGGTGGCGTTGCTCGTGCCGATGGTGAAGACGGTGTTGTTGGTTGCGCCCGCTCGCCCGGGCGCGGCTACTTGCAGGCCTGGACCGGTGGTTGCGGTCTGAGCCAGTTCCACCGCGACGGTTGCCTGCCCGCCCGGCGGTGTGACAGGGCGGGCGTAGAGCGCCCTGCCTCCGATGTAATGAAGGTCGGGCTTGACCGAGCGGTCGACCCCGGGGCCGGTCGCGCCGTAGTGGGCTGGGCCGTCCTGGTGGGTGATGTCCCAGGCGGTGTCCGGCACGTCGATGTCGCCGAGTCCATCGCTGTGGGTGGCGCCGATGGTCAGGGCGTTGAGGGCGTCGCCTGGAGGGAGGATGCCCCGCAGCAGTGCGGTGTCGTAGACGGACCGGAGCGCGGCGGATCGTGCCGCGTCGGCGTTACTGGTGGCATCGGCTGGGATCGTGAGCGGGCCGAGGTGGTTGCCGGCGCTGACGATGAACAGCAGGTTGTAGGAGTGGGCCAGCCAGTCGAGTAGCCGTCCGACAGGGCTCATCCGGCGCACGAGCGCTCGGGCTTGCGCACCGATGGAGAGGTTGATGATGCGCACGCTTGGCGCGACCGGACCCCGACCGGCCTCTCCTTCGACGATTCGTTTCACCGCGCGGTGCAGCAGATCGGTGAGCAGCCGGTCCGGGAGGATCTGCTCGTGTCCTGTCATGAACTCGTGGGGTCGCATGATGGGCCGGACATATAGTGGCCGGTCGAGCGGTTCGCCGTCGGCGGAGAGGTCACCGTGGATGATCAGGGAGGCCATCGCGGTGCCGTGGTGGCGCGCGGCCAGCGGGTAGTTCTCGCCGAGCCCGTCGGGGTCGTCGACGACCAGCCGGCCGGCGAGGGCGTCGTGGTTGGGAAACGGCAATCCGTCCAGCAGGGCGACTCTGGGCCGGCCGTCGGTGCGTTCTCCGGGTGGCAGGCGAACCTCGCTGACCGGTTCTGTGGTCGGCGGTGCGACGCTCATGGGAGTGAACGGGTTGACGAACATGACTTCGTCGGTGGTCAGCAGCCGGATCGACGCGGCCCCGTAGGCCAGCAGCGAGTGAACCTGTTGGATCGGCAGCTCCGCGAGCAGGGCGTGGTAGCTGATCTCGCCGATCTGGGAGCGGTCGAGCACACGGCCGCCACTGTCGGAGATGACCTGCTCGACGTGTGCTTGTGCTGTGGTGCGCTGTGTGGCGTCGCGGCGGTACCACAGCTCGACTTCGACCATCACGGTGCTGACGGACTGACCGACCACGTCGAGGTTCTCCTGCCACTGCTCGCGCAGGCCGGTCTCTCGGATGCGATCTTCTGGTCCCCACCGTCGGATCGCGGTGAGCTGCTGGAACGCGTTCTTGAACTTGCCCAAGCCGTAGGCGAATTTCGCTGACGGGTCTGCTTGCCAGGCGGTGAACAGGCGCAGGAGTTCGTCGATCGCCTTGGCATTCGACATCATCAAGTACAGGGAGTGCTGGACGGGCTTGTCCGTGCGGCCGCTCTCGGACTTGGTCATGTGGAAGTCGTCGTCTGGGTCGGACTGATCTCCGATCAGCTCGGACAGGAACTCCAGTCCGTCGATCTGGTCGATCGCGTTGCGGAAGTCCTTGATGCTGCCGGCGAGGTCGAAGACGACCACCAGCGCCGGGTCGACCTCGTCGGGTGTGTCAGCGGAAAGACGCGCCCGCTCGGCATCGAACGCTGCGCTCAGCTCACCAAACTGCGGCGTCAGCCGCTGCGCCTGCCGACCGGCGCTGGGTCTGGACACGCGCGGCATATTCGGTGTCCCTTGTTTGGGCCGATCTACCACCGTTGGCAACCCGAACGCCAGGAGCGGCCGGCGCTCCGCGGTCACCCCGCCGCCTGATCTCGCCTGTGCTCAAGACGCTCCTGGACGATCCGCCGGAGGTTGCTGTCGGGCAGGTCGAGCACGGCTCTGCGGCGCACGTCCAACGCGAACTCCTCCAGCTCGGAGAAGCTCGCTCCCGCGAGCTTGTCCGCCAGGGTCCGGGGGGCGAATCCGAGGTCGCCGCCCAAGCGGGCGGCGAGGCGTTCCAGGAAGCGGGTGGCCTGTGCACGACTGGGCGGTTCGAGTTCAGCGCGAATCTGGAAGCGTCGCCACGCGGCCCGGTCGAGAAGTTCGCTGTGGTTGGTCGCTCCGACCAGCAGCACATGTGGGGGAAGCTGGTCGATCTGGAGCAGCAGGGTCGAGACCACCCGCTTGATCTCCCCGGTCTCGTGCTCGTCTGATCGCTCTTTGGCGATGGTGTCGAGTTCGTCGAAGAACAGCACGCAGCGGCGGGTGCGGGCGAACTCGAAGGCGTTGTCGAGCCGTGCGGCGGTCTCGCCCAGGAAGCTGGATACAACCCCCTCGTAGCGGATGACGTAGAACGGCAGCATCAGCTCCGAGGCGATGGCCTCGGCGACGCTGGTCTTGCCGTTGCCCGGCGGGCCGGACAGCAGCAGTCGATTGCGGGGCTCGATCCCGTAGCTGCGCAGCAGCTCGGCGCGCTTCTGCTCTTCGATCAGCTCGGTGACGACCCGGTGCGGTACCGGAGCAAGCTCCAACTCGTCCAGGCGCCGATGAGGAACGATCTCCTGCACCAGGTCACGCATGGCTGCGGCGCGGTCATCACGCGGGGCGCTCTGTCCGGTGGTGGTGATCAGCTCGGAGAGGCGGTCGGCGACGAGATGATGCTGGTTGGCTCGCTCCTCAGCGATGACTGCTTCGACGAGGACGCGGAAGCGGTCGCGATCGCCACGGCGCTCGGCCTCGACGAGGTCCAGAAGCAGGTCCGCACGCGCCATGGTCTGCCTCCCTCAGTTGCCCGTCATCGTTTGCTGACTACTTTACCGGCGGCGGCTCTGAGGCTAGCGAGCCTCGCCGACACCGCGGCTACCCTGAACACCGCAAGCCCCCGTGGACCTCTGACCTCGGTCACGTCGCCGGGGCTCAGTCATTCTCTCGTGCTGAGTCCGGCTGTCCTGGGCTCCGGTAGGTCTCGGGAGCCTCATCTGCGCGGCGGTGCGCCCGTGACTGGCCGACCTCTTGCAGGGTGAGGCGGATCAGGGCTTCGCAGAGCTTGTGCAGGTCGGGCGGGTCACGGGGCACCGCGCGGACGGTGAACTGTCGTAGCGGCGCCGGGCGGTCTTTTCACGTACGCGCCCATCACACACCCGCTCCTACGCGGCGACCATAGGCCGGTGGTCGGCACGCTGCTCGCGGCGGCGGGCGGCGTGCTCGCGGAGGCGGGCGCGGAGCAGGAGGACGAGGCTGACCGGTCCCATGATGGCGAACTTCATCGCGTTGTAGATGAACAGCAGCACGAGCAGGTGCAGCCACCCGGGACCGCCGCCGGCGATGAGTTGCACGCAGAGGTTCACGGCGTACAGGTACGAGATGGTCAGCAGCATCGCCGGCAGGCCCCAGCGCAGTCCGCGGCGGGTGCGGATGGCGTCGAGCAGGACGTTGGTGGGCATGTAGCGGCGCAGGAAGTAGCGGGTGTGGACGCTGAGAGCCCAGATAAGTCGGAACATGGACAGACCTCTTCAAGGGTTCGGCGACAAGAACCTGAAAGGACCGCCCGTTCCCGGGAAGGTCATACCGTCGCGAGGAGCGACAGCGCCGCATAAGAGGCCGCCTCAGGAACTACTTTACGACGCCGCGCAGACACCGGGAAGAGGCGAAGGTGACCTGGCGCCCGCCCTCGCTGGGTGTGCGGCTCGCGTGTGCGCTCCGCGTCTGGGCGTGTCCGTGGTGGACTTGAGGCATGGATGATGCGTCGTTGCTGATCGACCAGCGCTCGGCCTCCCTGGCTGCCGCCGGGGAGGATGTGCGGGCGTGGGCGAGCGGGCGGCGAGTGTTCGTGTCCAGCCTGATCACCGACATGCCCGACGAGCGGGCCGCGGTGCGGGCAGCGATCGAGTCGGTCGGGGCGATGGCGGTGATGTTCGAGGATCTCGGAGCGCAGGACATCTCGGCCGAGCAGGCCTACCTCTCCGGGGTTCGCAGCTCCGAGGTCTACGTGGGCATGTGGGGTTCGCGTTACGGCGTGCGGATGCCCGACGGGTACTCGGCCACGCATGCTGAGTTCTTGGAGGCCGAGCGCAACGGCTTGCGGCTGTGCCTGTTCGTGCACGGCGAGACCGGCGGGGAGATGGATGGTGCGCAGCGCGATCTGATCCAGGGTGCCCGCAACCTGTACACGACGAGTCCGTGGAGTGACCCGGACGACCTCGGTCGGCGGGTGCGGCGTCGTCTGGAGGACTTGGCTGCGGAGGAGCTGGCGCCGTGGGTGCGGGCGGGCCGGACGCTGTTTCGTGCGCGGGAGATCACCAACGACGGGAAGACGATCTCGCTCACCGCGGCGGTGCGCAGCGACGCGGTCCATGCCGAGCTGGTGCGGCTGCGGGACAACCGGGCCGGCGGTGTCCCGTTCGCCTCCCCTCATACCGCGCTGCCGGTGCAGATCGTGGAGCTATCCACTAGGACCGTCTCGACGATCGGTCATGAGGAGCGGCTGACGTTGGTCACCCAGGAGCAGCGAGGCTCGACCATGCGCGCCTCCATCAATGGGATATCGGCCGACGAGGTCGGGCAGCGGGCGCTGTCCGACGGGCTCTTCGGCACCTCGCTGCTCGGTCAACAGATGGGGTGGATGGCGCGGCCGATCGATCCCCTGGCGCCACTGCGGGGACTGGGCCTGGACGACAGCGTCCTGCGGCCGGTGGCGCGCCTGCTGTTCGCCGAGAAGCTGATCACCGACCAGGCCGCGTCCAGGATCGACTCGTTCGCGCTCGGCCCCTCCCACCAGGGCGCGCGACGTCTGCGGGCCGCCTGGACCCCGCCGCAGGTCTACGTGAACGAACCCGACCCAGCCCCCGTCTCCATCGACGGCACCGTGACGGGCCTGTGATCGAGACGGTCGCTCAGAGGCTGGACCTGCGTGGTGCGGGTCTTGTGGATCGGCCAAGCCTGCTTCAGGTTCATGTGATTACAGACTGAGCGGGTCCCGCTCCTGCGTGCGACGCGTCGTGGGCTCATGCGCGCTGTTGATGATTCGGCTGGCGTGGTCGAGGGCGATCTTCGCGCGGGCGGCGTCGATCTTCTGCGCGGTCGACGCGGGCAGAGCACCCAGGGGTGTGTCGTCGGTGATGCCGTATCGGTCGCGGTAGGCCGCGACCGTCCTGGCCTGCCGGCGCCATGCCCGCCGCTGGGCTGCCGTCCGCGGCGGTGTCCCAAGGGGTGTGATCCAGGCGGCGCCCTGGTCGAGAGCGGTGTCGAGGACGGTATCGGCTCGGTGCTCGATCAGGTCACGCCGCTCATCGAGGGCGTGACGCATGTCGTCGCTCATCTTGCCCTGGGCAGGCGGGATGAGCCCAGCGATCAGCCTGGGGCTCTTGCGGGCGCGCCCGGACCCGGCCGGGCGAGTGGTGGCGCGGGCGAGCCGGTGGTGCAGGACCGAGGCGAGGTCGTCAGCGTCGGCGAGGTCGCGCGCGGCGACCAGGCGCGGGAACAACCGGTCCAGGTCGTGGTGGTTGGCCTCCGCCCTGCGCAGCTCGGCGGTGAGCGCACCGAAGGTCTCCGACTCCACGACCGCCTCGGCCTGCTCCGACGTGAGGCCGGCGGCGCGGACAAGAGTCACCCAGCGGTCGTGTTGGGCTGCGCCGGCGATGGTCTCGTACTCCGCGGCGAGCTGGGCGATCGTGCCCCACTGCTCGTGTTCGGCGGTGACGGTCTCGTGCGCGGACAGTTCGGCACCCACATGGTGCAGGACGCCGTAGAGCACCGACCTGCCGGTGGCGTCGGGGTCGTCAGCGGGATGCGGGTGGGCGTGCTCGTCGGCGCGGTCGAGGATCACGTAGGCGCGGTTGGAGTGCTTGCCGCGAGTCATCGCGACGTAGAGGTTCTCCCGCGTGGTGGTCGGCTCCACCAGGACGTGCGCGGTATCGACGGTGACGCCCTGTGCGCGGTGGGCGGTGATCGCGTAACCAAGATCAACGTGATCGGTCACATAGGAGGCGGGGAGGACGATGGAGCCACCGAACCGGCGGCCGGTCTTGCGGATCGTGACCGACCCGTCGTCACGGACGTCGGTGATGGTCCAGGTGTCACCGTTGCGCACCCAGGTCGTCCCGTTGCGTAGGCGGCGGTCGTTACGTCGGGTGATGATCGTGTCCCCCACCCCGGAGATGGTGCCGTCGTTCAACTCGACCTCCCGACCGGGCTTCAACGTGCCCTCGAGGATCAGATCGGCACGGGCGCGCTGGTTGAGGGTGGTCACGTGGTCGCGGGTCTCAGCAACCAGCACCGACACCAAACCGCGCTCCCGGTCGGCGCGCCAGGCGATGTAGGCGGCGTCGGTCATCGCCTCGGCGTCACCGTCGTGGACGCGGTCGTGGTCGAGGTAGGTGTCGATCACCTGCGTGCGTCCGTGCCGCAATGCGAGGGAGGCGGTCTTCTCCCAGGCGTTGGCGAAGCGGTGCACGTCGACCAGCTCGGGCGCATCGTCCCGGTCACCGACGAGGAGCCCGAACGCGCCGCCGGCATCCACGGACTGGAGCTGGGCGTAGTCACCGACCAGCAGCACCTTCGCCCCAGCTCGTTCGGCCAGGTGCGTGATCCGGTCCAACGAGAGGGTGCCTGCGAGGGAGGCTTCGTCGATGATGACGAGCTGACCGGCCCGGAAGTCCTCGCCGTGGACGAGGTGGTTCTGCCACCACTTCGCGGTGTTCTCCGTCGCGATCCGGAGGTCGTCTGCGAGGACCTGCGCCGCGACCGCAGACGGTGCGAGTCCAACCACGGATCCGGCGCCGTGTTCCTTCTCCCACGCCTGCCGCAACGCCGACATTGCCGTCGTCTTCCCCGCGCCGGCTGGGCCGACGAGCACATCGACGACGCGGCCGGAGATGGCGATCTTCATTAGAGCGTCGGCCTGGTCCTCACCGAGCATCCGTCCCTCGGCATCGGGCCGTGCGGTGGTCTTCTCGACCGCTGCTACAGGCACGGTGGGTGCGGTCATTGTGCGGGAGCGGTCGAGCAGTCGATCCTCGGCGTCGAGCAGCAGCTCGGAGGAGAACACAGTCGAGTGCTTCGGGCGGAACACGCTCGTGCCGTCCACCCGCCGGAACGCCACGGGTGAGGTCGCAAGATCGGGCGGCGTCAACCGCAACGAGGCCTGTTCGGCGGCGTCGGCGATCATCCCCACGACGGCTTCGCGATCTTGAATGGTGGCGAAGCGCCAGCCCATCGTCTGTCGCGACGCCTCCGCCATCAGGTTCCACCGCCGCCAGGTGGACCGTTTCTCACCGACCACCTCGACCACGGTCTGCCCGAGTTCGCCGATGGCATCGAGCGGTACGTCATCGGCTCGCAGCAGCAACGGCTTGCCGTTTTCGGTCACCTCACGTGCCCAGGTGGTGGCGTCGCGGCCGAGCACCCCGGTGGCGCGGGTGCGCCAGTCGGCGGTGAGGTCGGCCAGCGATCGGACCTCCTTCTCGGGCCGCGTGGACAGCGTGGCTTGGGCGCGGAGCTTCATGATCGTCGCTGGGGACGGACGTCGGCCGTGCTTGCTCACGTAGTTGGCGATGAGGCGGTCGGTCTCGGTGTCGATGTGCCTTGCGCGGGTGGAGAACTCGGCCACCAGTTCCTCCGGGACGGTGCTGATCGCCCAGGCGGGGTTGCGGTCTCGGCCCATGTCACGGGCCTCCCATTCGACACCGAAGGTGCGGGTCATGTGGTCGGCGAACACCGCCTCATGCAGCTCCGAGAGCGCGACCACCGCGGCGTGCATCGGACGCCCATCCAGGCTCCGCCACTTCCCGTCGAGGGCGGTCGGGACTTTGTTGGAGATGACGACGTGGGTGTGCAGGTGGGGGTCGCCGGCGCGGGAGTCGAAGTGATCGAACGCCGTCGCCACCAGCCCGGTGACATCGACCTGTGCAACGGCCCCGTCACCGGCGGTTGCACCGGTACGGGTGGCTGCAACCTCGCGCTCCATGAACGCAACCACCTCTGCAACCGCCGCATGATGCGCCTCCCCGATCAACGCCTGCGTCCCGGCGTCAGCGACCGCCCACAACGCCGAGGCGGACTTCGGAATCGAGAAGGTGAAGTCGAACCCCGCCACCGCCCGGCGCGTCGCACGCTCGGTCTCCTCGACCTCGATCCGTGCCACCGCCTCACCCTTCGCTCCAGGACTCAGGCTCGCGTCGAGGTCGGCGATGCGGGCGTCGATCCGCTCGGCCACGTACTTGTAGCTCGGGAACGCCAGCCCGAGGGGGTCCCCGGTGATGGGGTCGCGGCCCATCCCCATCAAAAGCTGAAGCTGCGCCTCGGACACTCGATCGCCCACTGCAAGCTGGCCTTGGCCGAGCGCGGCGACACCAGAACCGAGCCACTGGCCCGGCGGTGTTCCCGCCTCCGCGTAGTACCTCGTCAAAGGAGTCGAGAGACTGCGGTCGCCGTCTACAGCGGCGACCGAGCGCAGCAGGTACTTATAGCCATCGCCGGCCGACATAACCCTCATCGAGACCGTCATGACGCTAGGTGCAAGCCGCCGCTCCACGTGAGGCACACCATGCGGCGAAGGCTCCGCCGATGCAACTCAATCCGAGGTGGAGGGAGAAGCCTCCTCTGGTTCTTCTCGACTACCTTCTTGGCCGGGCGCTAAGGCGCCAAAGACCTCTGCGAAAGGCTTCCATCCCTCTCCAAACTCCTCATCCATCGCTGGTGGAGCAGGGATGTTTCCGTTCTCGTCGTACTCGGCTACATAGACGCGAGTCTCTACCTCCTGAGCCTCGTCAGATACGACGACGTCCTCGTCGAAGACGCCACCCAGGTCAGGCAGAACTCCGCGAGCGTTCAACCGTTCCGTGATAGTGAGCGTCACCATAGCGAGCGTCATGAGTCGGACGACCACAGGGACAGCTGCTCTGAAACGCTCTTCAACTCCGTAGATCCGCCCCTCCTCGCGCCGGGCGGCATCAGCGTGAACCACGTCTCCATAGATCCAGGAAAAGGCCAAGGCGTTGTCGCTGATCCGGGCCTCGGCCTCTTCCGGCATCTGAACTCTCACCTCGTAGAAGCCGAGAGTCTTTCCCTTCGGGTTGACCTTGGCCCACTCCTTCTTCCATCCCCGCAGCACCTTGATGTCCTCTTCCGGCAGGTTGCCCTTCCGGCCAAAGTGGAGAAGAGCGTTCATCACCTTGGCGTGATAGGTGTCCTCGTCGTTGAGGATCAGTGGGCGGACACGGGCCGCTGCGCTCTCAACCTGCTCCTCAGGAGGAAGCTCCAGCACGACCTTCATCGCTCCGGTGGCCGGCGTGAAGAGAACCTTGAACTGCGGATTGTGCAGCTTCACGAGAAGCCGGGCGTCCTTCGCCAGGGAGTGAGCGCGGATGCGACGAGCACGCAGAACGAACGACTTGAGCGAACTCAGATGCTGTTGGTCCTGGTCTGCCATGCCTTCAAGCGTAGGCAGGAAGTGTGGACATCCGGCGGCAGCGACCTCCGGTCGTGTCGCCGCAGAGCCCGCTTTGCTGGTGCAGGTGCCGTATTCAAGTGGTCCGAGTAGTGGCCGCGTAGGCTTGGGTCATGGCTCGCATCCTCGTCACCGGCATGTCGGGCGCGGGGAAGTCGACGCTGCTTGAGGAGCTTGCTCGACGTGGACGTCTGACCGTTGACACCGACTACGACGGTTGGGAGTTGCCCGGTGCGGTATGGGATGAGCCTCGGATGAGCGCGCTGCTGGATCGTCACGATGACGTGGTGGTCTCGGGGACCGTCGAGAACCAGGGCCGCTTCTATGACCGGTTCGAGCATGTGGTGCTGCTGAGCGCTCCGGTCGAGGTTCTGATCGAGCGCGCCGCGACTCGGACGAACAACCCGTATGGGCGCTCGACGGACCAGCAGGCCGAGATTCGGCAGTATGTGGTGGATGTCGAACCTCTCCTTCGGCGAGGGGCGACTGTCGAACTGGACGGGCGTCTGCCGGTCCGCGAGCTGGCCGACGCGATCGAAGCGCTGCGCTAAGTAGGGTCAGCGGGCGCGGTCGCTGATGTAGCCGCTCCAGTCACGGGCGGCGAGGGTGGCCCAGCGTGCCGCGGTTCCGTCGGTGATGCCGACGAGCTTGGCGAGGACAGGAGCGGGGATGCTGGTGGCGAGTGCGAAGGTCGCGGAGTGGCGGGAGCGGCCGGGGCGGATGCCGTTGGCGACGAGCTTGGCGCGGAAGTTCTCTCTGACCATGTGACGGCCGGGGTGCCTGCCGGGGAACAGCCAGCCGTGGTCTCGGTCGGCGATCGAGCCGGTGCCGGGTTGCGGAGGTAGCGGCGGATCAGCTCGTCCAGTCCGGGTGGCATCTCGATCGGGATGGTGTCGAAGGTGACGAGGACCCGGCCGTCTTCTTTGATGGTGATCTGGTTGGCGCGCATCGCGACGATGGTCTGCAACGGCTGGGCGAACAGGAGCGTGAACAAGCCACCGATGCGGGCGTAGAGGGCGATCTGCTCGTCGTGGAGGAGCTGGTCGATCTGTTCCCAGCGGTCAGCGTCGGCGACGATGACCTCGGGCAAGGTTGACTTGCGGGTGAGGATGCTGATGCGGGGATTGGCCCGGGTCCGGCCGAGCCAGGCGACGAAACCTTGCAGGCTGTTGCGGGCGCCGGGGCGCTCGGCGAGATAGGACTCCAGCTGCGGTTGGGTCAGGCTCGCGATCGTGGCGTGGTGGTTGGTGGCCCAGCGGGCGAGGCGAGTCGCGGCGTTGACGTTCGAGCGCGCGCCGTAGAGGGCAGTCTTGGTCAGGTTCCCGCGCTCGGCAACCTGCCGCAGGTGCCGTAGCAGGTGCCAGCGGGCGTAGCGGCCGATCAGCCCGGAGTCGTCGGCGGCCAGTGGCGCGAGAGCGATGTCGAGCCAGCGTTCCATCTGCTCGATAGGAGCCTGGTAGAGCGGCAGGACGCCGGTTGCGGCGAGCAGATCGCGCAGGTAGTTGTGCGAACGGTCCGCGGGTAATTCCCGGAACGTGTCGTGGCTGATTGGCAGCTCGCCCCGGGCCATGAGCCCGAGGAGCCTCGCGCCGGTCGCGGGCGGCTTCTTCAGCCAGGTGAGCACGCTCTGCGGGCGCGCCGCGGCGGCCAGTTCGTCATAGAGAGGTCGCAGCCCGATGTGGACCGCGCCCGTGGCAGGGTCGGTCAGCAGTGCGGTGAGGCGTTCGGCGAGGATGCAGCGTGCGCAGCGGATGGCCCCGTAGGGGTGAGCCTCGCTCCCGCACTGGGCGCAGGCGAACACCGAGACCTCACCCGCGCAGCCAGCGCAGACCAGAACGCCGTAGCTCGACATCGACGGGTAGGCGATCGGGCGCAGCTCGAAGCACTCCGGGCAGACGGCGGGGTGGTAGGCGATGTTGCGTCGGCAGCGGTAGCAGATCGGCCCGGTCGGGAGCATCATCGTCGTGCCGACCAGCCCGCAGCGCACGCATTCCCGAAACCGGGACTCGGTCACTCGTCGATGCCGTCAGGGCGGCGCACTCGGGCGCGGATTGGCCTGATATCGCCGATGCCCGGTCCGTGATCGCCCACCGCGGGCGCCTGGCGCTGCTGGTCGACGTGCAGTTCGAGCAGGTCGGAGGGGGTGCAGTCCAGGATGTCGCAGAGCGCGGCAAGCAGGTCGGTGTTGATCCGTTGTGGCGGCTTGGTGACGATCCGGTGCACCATCTGCCGGGACAGCTCGATGCCGCGCTCGTGCAGCGGCTCCATCAGGTCGGTGGTCTGGAACATGCCCTTCGCGGCCATGAGCTGGCGCAGATGCCAAAGCATCGTCAGCTTCCTCGTCATCGTTCCTCCCGTGGTTCGTAGACGCGCGCGAGCGCGGCCTTGAGGGTCTTGGTCTTGAAGTCGTTCGATACCGACGTATAGATCGCGGTCGTGGAGGCGTGGGAGTGGCCGACCTGCTCGGTGACGAACCGCTCTGGGTAGCCGAACTCGATCAGATGCGTGACATACGAGTGCCGCAGGCAGTGCAGCGACAGGTCCGCATCGAGCCCGGCCTGCTCGCGCAGCCAGGCGAAGCGGTGATCCATCGTCTTCACCGAAATCCGCTGCCCGCGCTCGGTCAGCCAGAGCGCGCCCCTCGCACCGGGCTCCAGCAGCGGACGGGCCTGCTCGACCCACTGCCGCAGCCCGTCGACGGCCCAGTCGAGCTCCGGGACGGTGAGCACCGTGCGCCGGCGCGGTGTGCCGCCGCGCACGCCCTTGCCGTAGCGGACGTGCACCGCGCCGTAGCTGCCCCACTGGCGCATGTGCGGGTTCGGGCGCAGGTCCGCAACGTCGAGGTTGCAGAGCTCCCGGCGGCGCAACCCGTAGGCGTAGCAGGTCTTCACCATCTGCGCGTCCCGCAACGCAGCCCACGCGCCCTTGCGGCGCGAGCGTTGCACCCGCTCGACGCGAGTATCGAGGAAGTCGAACAGGTGCTGCAACTCGTCGTAGGTGAACGGCCGCCGGCCCGGGCGGCCTTCGTACTCGCTCAGATGCGCGACCGTGTTGAAGTCGTGACAGACCTGCGACGGGATCGCGCGGAACCGCTGCTCGCACTCGGTCGTCCACCCGTAGCGGCCGTCGAGCAGATAGTCGCAGAACATCCGCAACGTCAGGTGATAGCTGCGGATCGTCGACGGCGCCAGCCGCGCGCCGCCGCTCATCAGCGAGACCGTGAAGTCCTCCACGTCGCCCGCGTTCCACTGCCAGGGGAACGACCCCGCGAACTCGGTGAAACGCCGCAGTAACGCGATCCGCGGCTCGATCGTCGCATCTGACAGCAGCCGCGACTTCTGCTGCCGCTCCCAGCCGACCAGCATCGCCTCGAACACCGCCGCCTGCTCGTCCAGATGCACGACGCCGGAAGCCAGCACCAAGTGCGCGGACCCCGGAACCTCGATCGACAACCCCACTCCAACGGTAAACTTTGATTAGACAATGCCAACCTGAAGTTACCACACCGCGTCGATGCCTTTGACGGACAACGAGGCCCACACGGACCACGGAGGCATTCACACCCCAGCACCCGCCCGCACTGTCAACTCTGCGTTGATTCGGGACCTTCCCCCTCGACCTGCAAGAGGCGTGGCAGCTCCGATGGCGGGCTGAGCGAGAGGCAGATCGGCCTTGGCCTGACGGTTGGAAGCGTGTGCGCTTCGGCGTCTCGTCAGCGAGGCATCAGCGGAAGTTGAGCGAGTTCGTGCACCTGGCAGGTGATCAGCCCGGCGATGGGCTCCGTGAGGGGTTCGGGCCCGGGGTCACCGAACTGCCGGAGCCCTCATGCACGACCACGCCGCCCCGTCTTATGGCCGTCGCTTGCGGGTCGGGTCGCTGTTCTCCGGATACGGCGGCCTCGACCTCGCCGTCGAGCACGTCTTCAACGCCGAGACCATCTGGTTCTCCGAACTCAACCAACCCGTCGCCCGAGTCTTCGCCCACCACTGGCCCGACGCCCCGAACCTGGGCGACATCGCCACCATCGACTGGAACGCCGTGCCACCAGTGGACATCCTCTGCGGCGGCTTTCCTTGTCAAGACGTCTCGACCGTGGGCAAGCAAGCCGGACTCGCACCCGGCACTCGCTCGGGGCTCTGGTCGCACATGGCGGCAGCAATCGAGGCGTTGCAGCCGGAGTTCGTGGTGATCGAGAACGTGCGCGGTCTGCTCTCCGCACCAGCGGTCCGCAACCTCCCGGAAGGAGCAACCGATGCCCGAAGCAACCCCGCCACCGCAACCCCCGCCGACGAAGCGAGCGCAACCCTTCGCGAGGTGGAACCCGACCCGTGGCATCTGGGAGACGAGCCAGCCCGACCTCTCCGGGCGCTTGGCGCCGTGGCGGGAGACCTGGCCGACCTGCGGCGCGATGCGCGATGGATCGGCCTACCGGCATCCGCCATCGGCGCTCCGCATCAGCGGTTCCGTGTCTTCGTCCTCGCCGACCGTCCTGTTCCGGACACCGTTGGCCTCCGACTCCTCCCGCGGTGGCGAGAGCCTGGAACAGGTGCGAGCCCGTCGCGGGACGATCGCGCTGTCGCACCAAATCATCGACCTCGCCCTGCACGGACCCGATGGCTCACCGAGGCAGAGCGCCGAGTCCGAGAGGCTGTGGTTCCTGATCGAGGACATCTTCACCGCTGGGGACGCTACGCCCCAGCCATCGCCCGATGGGAACACATCACCGGAAGACGCGCGCCAACGCCAGCGCTCCTGAGCGAGGCGAAGGGGCCACGGCCCGCGCCGGAGTTCGTGGAGTGGCTCATGGGACTCGAACCAGGCTGGGTCACCAACCCCGATCATGGACTCACCGACAATCAGCAGCTCGCCGCCCTGGGAAACGGCGTCCTCCCACTTCAGGCGGCGCAAGGCCTCGGTGTCATGACCATGCCGCACTAGGACTCACGAATCCGGCTTCCCTTCTACGCGGTCGCACCTCAGCGGTCGAGGTGGGCCTGGAGTCCGTCGAGCAGGGTGCGGAGTCCGAACTCGAAGCTGGCGTCGTTGACGTCGGCCGGGTCAGCGTTGGCGAGGGCGGTGTAGCGCTCCAGGAGCAGCGGGTAGTCGGCGAGGTCGTCCTTGACCTGCTCCACCAGCTCCGCCGCGGTGTCCGACGACTGGATGCCGGGGGGCGGGGTTTGGCCCCAGGCGTCGCCGATGACGTAGGAGAACACGGTCGCGCCGGCCCAGTCGAGGTCGAAGCCGGTGAAGCCGGCCTGGTGGCAAACCTGGAGCAGGTGGTCCTGGAACCGCACGATCCCTGGTCCGTGGATGCGGGGGTTGGCGCTGAATGCGGCGGTCAGCCAGGGGTGGCGGGTGAACAGTCCGCGCAGCTCGCGGGAGGTGGCAGCGAGCCGATCCCGCCACGACTCGCTGCCGCTGGTCAGTTCGAGTTCGGCGAAGACGGTGTCGGCGGCGAGGCCGACGAGGTTGTCCATGTTCCCGACGTGCCAGTACATCGCGTTTGCCGAGGCGTCCAGCACTGCCCCGAGTCGTCGGGTGCTTAGCGCGTCGAGGCCTTCGGCGTCCAAGAGGGTGACGGCGGCGTCGATGACGCGCTTCCGGTCGAGTCGTTCGGTGGCCACGAGCCCCACTCTACGAGCCTTCTTGTGCGGTGCGCAAGTCTCCTGTACGGTGCACAAGTAGGACTTGCGCAGTGCACAAGAAAGGAATTGTGATGACGACTTCACCCGACCACGACAGCCCACCGACCGCTCCCGAGCGGGTGAGCAGACGTTCGTGGCTGACGCTGCTGGCGGTCGCGCTGGGGATCATGGTGATCCAGCTCGACGGCACGATCGTCTCGGTCGCCAACCCCGCGATCGCCGCGGACCTGGCCGCCAGCCCGGCTCAGATCCAGTGGGTCACCACCGGTTACCTGCTGGTCTTCGCCGGTCTGCTGATCCCCGCGGGCACGGTGGCCGACCGGCTTGGGCACAAGCGGGTCTTCCTGATCGGCGTCGGCGGCTTCACCCTTGCCTCGTTGGTGTGCGGGGTATCGGTGAGCGTGGAGATGCTGATCGGCGGGCGCGTCCTGCAAGCGGTCTTCGCCGCCGCGATCGGCCCGGCCGGGCTCGCGCTGATCCGCACCGCGTTTCCCTCCGGCGCGCTGCCCCGTGCGCTCGGTGTCTTTGGTGCGGTCACTGCCGCCGCTCTGGCCTCGGGGCCGTTGCTGGGTGGGGCGTTGATGGCGCTGGGGAGCTGGCACCTGGTGTTCCTGGTCAACCTGCCTTTCGGACTGCTGGCCGTGCTGGTCGGTGCGCGGGTGCTGCGGCACTCCCCGCCCCAGTCGCGCGACCGGCTCGACCTCGCCGGAGCGATCACCCTGGTGGCCTCGATGGTCGCCGTCATCTGGGGCATCACCGCCATCCAGGAAAACGGGTGGACCGCCAGCACCATCGGCTTCCTCGTCGCCGGGCTCGTACTGCTCGGAGTGTTCATCCTCATCGAGGCCCGGGCGCGCCGACCGATGGTGCCCCTGGCCCTGTTTCGTGACCGGACCTTCGCCATCGGCTGCGTGCTCAGCGTGGTGACCATGTTCGTGTTCTTCGCGATCATGTTCTACCTGACGTTCTTCTTCCAAGGCGTCCAGGGCAAGACCGCCGTCGCCACCGGCCTGGCGATGCTCCCGCTGACCGCGATCTTCACCATCGCCTCACCCCTAGCCGGATGGACCACCGAACGCCTCGGCAGCCGCGGCACCGTCCTGATCGGGGCCGGAGCCATCACAGGCTCGCTGCTCATCCTGCTCGGCCTCGACACCGACTCTTCCGTGCTGGGCCTGGCGCCCGCACTGCTGCTCGCCGGCGCCGGTGCCGGGTTCCTGCTGGTGCCGGCCATTAACCTCGTGGTCGGCAGCGCCCCCGAAGCACAGTCAGGCGTCGCCTCCGGCATCCAGCAAGCCACCCAACAGCTCGGCGGCACCCTGGGCATTGCCGTCTTCGGCAGCATCATCTCCTCGATCGTCGCCCAGACCTTCGCCCAGGCGGTCCGGGCGACCAGCGCACCCGCTGAACTCGCCGCGGACCTCGGTGGCGACGGCGGGCTGCGGGAGAGCGTCGCCCTGGGGTTCCCCGCCGGTGCCCAAGAACAGCTCCGCGAACAACTCGGTGACCCCATCGCCGGCGAGGTCATCCAGGCGGCGCATCTGACGTTCCTGAACGCCCTCGACACGGTATTCACCGTCGCCATCATCACCGTGCTCGCCGCCGCGGTGCTGGCGCTGTTCATCAAGACCCCGCGCACGAACCAGCCCGCCGGAGCCTGAGTTGACGTTGACCCGCACCCGCGCCGTGCGCGTGCCCAATCCGGCATCCACCGATGTCGTGAGCCGGGCACGCGCACGCCGGCCGGGGCCAGGCCAGCACACCCGATGACACCCCCTCATGTACCTCGCACCCGAACGCGCTGGCACGGAAGAACAACTCGGCTTCGCACCGATCCTCGCGCGAACGCGGACGATCCATTCGCCGGTCGGCCCGGTGGCGTACGACTGTGTGAAGGTGATCGTCATCAGGTCGGGCTCGGCGATCTTGTTCAGCGAGTTCGGGCAGAAGCCCGTCAACGTCGGCGACGTGATGATTCTCGGTGCGAACGTGCTGTGCGGCTCGGAGCCCGAGGGGCATATCACCGTCACCACTATCTACCTGGACACCGATTATGTGATCG
>NZ_VWNF01000044.1 GCF_008711175.1 Nesterenkonia ebinurensis | reverse complement strand
CGTCGACCCCCGACCCACACTCAGATCGGAATGGTGGCACGCTGGCGATCTCGCGATGAAGACCTCGGCACTGCAACTGCTCGGACTGAGGCCATTCGACTAGCAAAACGGGTGGTCGAACTCGACGAGCAGATCGCCGCCAACAGTGCCCGCATGGATGAACTCGTCCAAGGCAGCCAGGCAGCACCGCTGCTGGAAAAGACCGGCATCGGGTCCGTGACCGCTGCGATCTGCCTGACTGCCTGGTCCCATCATGGCCGGGTGCGTTCTGAGGCAGCGTTTGCCTCTCTCGCCGGGGTAAACCCCATTCCTGCGTCCTCGGGGAACACCGTGCGCCACCGGCTCAACCGCGGCGGTGACAGGCGCCTGAACCAGGCCTTGCACATCGCCGTCCTCACCCGCATGACCCACGACCCAGAAACCCGGGCCTACGTCGAGAGGCGACGCGCTGAAGGCCGCACCACCAAAGAGATTCGCCGATGCCTGAAACGCTACCTCGCGCGCCAGATCTACAAGATCCTCAACGCCACGACCATGACTGGACAAACATAGAAGGATCC
>NZ_VWNF01000043.1 GCF_008711175.1 Nesterenkonia ebinurensis | reverse complement strand
GCGAATTGGTTGATGGCGAGGTGAGCGTTGAAGTTGAGGGTCTGACGGAGGCTGGTGACTATGAGTTGGTGGTTCGCTACACCGGTGCCACCGACTTCGAATCCTCGTCCTCTGACCCGGTGACGGTCACAGTGGTTCCGGCTGCCCCGGCCTCGATTGCAGTCAGCGGCCCGCACAGCGTCACCGAGACGGAGTCCGTCTCCTATAGGGTTCAGGCCTCGGATACTTATGGCAATGTGATCGGCTGGGTCACCAGCGACACCGAGATCACCTCCAGTGTGGAGGCTGACCGGGTCCGGGAGGCCGAGGTGACCTTCGTCTTCACCCCTGAGCTGGCTGACCGGACCTTGATATTTAGCTATACCGGTGAGGATGGCCAGGAGATCACCACTGAGGTGGATGTCCAGGTGACTTCCGCGGTGGAGTCCCTGGCGGTTGATGCCCCGGATACGGCGGTGGATCGTGAGGTGCTGCCTGTGGTGGTGACAGCCCTGGATGCTGATGGGGAGCCTCTTGGTGAGGTCACTGATTATGCTGGTATTACTTCCTCTGTGGATTCTGATGAGATCACTGGCGGTGAGCTCACTGTGGTCGGTATCGGGGAACGTGAGGTCACTGCTGAGTATCGTGGTCAGAGTGCTTCTGCTGAGGTGAGTGTGGTCCCGGCTGCTGCCGGGGTGCTGGAGGTTACCGGGTCTGATA
>NZ_VWNF01000042.1 GCF_008711175.1 Nesterenkonia ebinurensis | reverse complement strand
GCATCACCGAAGTTCCGGCCCTCCAGGCGGATATAAGCCCATTTACGGTCATCGAGCCAGGGCACATAATCACTAGGACCGATATGCACATCCCGGTCAGCGAGCTTCGCAGTGGTATTAGAGGTCACCGCCTGGGTCTTGGAGATCTTCTTCGACTCCAGCCGGTCACGCTGGAGCATATTCATGAAGTCCATATTCCCACCGAAGTTCAGCTGATAGGTCCGATCCAGATGCACCCCACGGTCCTCCAGCAGATGCGCCAGCTCCCGGTGGGTGATGGTCGCTCCCACCTGGGACTTGATGTCATCACCAACAATCGGCAACCCCGCAGCAGTGAACTTATCCGCCCACTCCTGGGTGCTAGCGATGAACACCGGCAACGCGTTGACAAAGGCACACCCGGCATCGATAGCCGCCTGGGCGTAGAACTTCGCAGCCTGCTCAGAACCCACCGGTAGATAACAGACCACCACCTCAGCGGCGGCCTCTTTCAAAGCAGCCACCACATCCACCGGATCAAAGGCCGACTCACTGATGGTGTCCCGGTAGTAGTCACCCAGACCGTCCAGCGTGGGTCCGCGCTGGACATCCACACTGGTATAAGGAACCTCAGCGATCTGGATGGTGTTGTTCTCACTGGCCAGGATCGCCTCAGAGAGATCCTTACCCACCTTCTTATCATCAACATCAAAGGCAGCCACGAACTGAACATCA
>NZ_VWNF01000045.1 GCF_008711175.1 Nesterenkonia ebinurensis | reverse complement strand
GATCCCTAGCAGGGCACCCCGGATAGGTGGCCGAGCGTGTCTTGAGTCACGACCGGAATGAAGCGACCAACTCCCATCCTCGCCAGCCAGTCCCAGACCAGCTACCTCAAGACTCACAGCGTGTCTGCTTCTTCCGGTTTTGCTCTTCTTGTTCACGTTACTTGGTCGTCTTGCGGGGCCGTTGGGTCCCAGAGGCCGCTTGCGTCTCCAGCCCGTAGGTGCTGCTGGTACACGTTGGTTTTCCAAGCGATGATCTCCCGGGCTTCCTCTAACGCGGCGATCTGCTTCTCGACGCGGGCCTGATGCGCGTCGAGGAGGCGGAGCCGTTCGGCCTCGTTGCCAGGACCCTGCCGGATGAGGTCGGCGAAGCGTCGCAGCTCGGCCAAGGGCATGCCAGATTCGCGCAGTCGGGTGCAGATGCCCAGCCAGTCGATATCAACGGCACCGTACTGGCGTTGCCCTCCGGCGGAGCGCTGGATCGGGCCGATCAGGAGTTGCTCGCGCTCGTAGAACCGTAAAGCGTGGACGCTCATACCAACGGCGTGGGCGACCTCACCGATGGTGTACCTCCTGCGGCTGTCCGCTTCCATGTGTCCCCTCCCTCTTGACCTAGAGGACACTCTAGCTTGCAGCATGGCAGTTATGAGCGTTCACGATCAGCATCCCCTCGGGTCCCCGTTCGATGCGACGAGCACCGCCGATGAGGTGATGAATGGCATCGACCTGACCGGACACACCGCTTTGGTCACCGGCGGGTCATCTGGTCTCGGTGTGGAGACCGCCAGGTCGCTCGCGGCAGCTGGTGCCCGGGTGATCGTACTGTCTCGACGTGCAGACTTTCCCGAAACCGCGTGGAAAGGCACGGGCCGGGTCGAGGTGATCGGCGGAGTCGACCTGAGCGACCTGGGCAGCCTCGCCCGCCTTTCGGACCGGATCGCCGCTGTCGCCAGCGATGGGATCGATCTGATGATCGCGGCGGCGGGGGTGATGGCAACGCCTTTACACCGGATCGGTCCCGGCTGGGAGTACCAGTTCGCGGTGAACCACCTCGGCCATTTCTCCCTGGTCAGCCGGCTCTACCGGCTCCTGGTACGGCGGGGTGCAAGAGTCATTGTCTATTCCTCGGCAGGACACCACGTCTCCGACATTCGCTGGGATGACGTGCACTTTCTGCGTGGCTATGACAAATGGGAGGCTTACGGTCAGTCGAAGACCGCCAACAGCCTCTTCGCAGTTCACCTTGATCGGCTCGGCGCCGATGACGGGGTGAGAGCATTCGCTCTGCATCCGGGGAAGATCATCACCGGCCTGCAGCGCGACCTGCCACTCGCCGAACAAGTCGAACTCGGGTGGATTGACCCGGACGGGAACGTCATTGGCAAGGACTTCAAGACACCAGCGCAGGGAGCCGCCACCGGTCTCTGGGCAGCAACTACTCCCATACTCGACAACCGTGGAGGTCTCTACCTCGAAGACTGCGATGTGACGCATGTGTCGGAGCCCGGTGACTCGATCGACGAGGGTGGTGTGAAGCCCTACGCCATCGACGCCGTGAGTGCGGAGCGGCTGTGGCAACTCACTGCCGCGATCACAGCGACCAGCCTTCCTCGCTGAACCGCTGCTACCCCGAGCAGAGAACGCCGCCGGGGTGGATAGTTGGGAGTGGAGGAGTGGAAGGTGGGTGAGACCCGCAGGTCAGAGACCAAATCGGGGAGAGAGAATGTGGGTGGATATTGAGGCGAAAATGGCGAGTCTGGCCGTTGTCGTGGGGCCGGTGATTCAAAGGCTTATGGCACCGGGATCGGTGCACGTTCGCGGCTCCTTGGTCGGATGAAGGCTCCGGCGAAGGCGGCGAGGGCCGCTGCGGTGAACGCCGTCGGCGCGTCGATGCGCGTCCTTGCGGTCATAACAGCCCGCTGAGCCCTTCAGCCACGAGCAATGCACCCAGTGCAACGAGTGCGACGCCCGAGAGCCGCGAAATCAGACGGGCGATCCGAGGCCTTGTGTTCAATAATGCGTGTGCACTCCGGCCGAGCACGGCATAGAAGATTCCGCAACTAGCAGCAAAGACGGAACCCAGCACAGCGAGTTGCACCGGCAGTGGCCACGACGCAGCGGAATCTGCGAACTGCGGCAGCAGCGCCACCAAGATCAGGAGCCCCTTGGGGTTCAGCAGGCTGACTGCAGTCCCTCGCAGTGCCAGCGTGCGCCAGCGGATGGTGCCTGCGGATTGTTGTGCCATTGAGTCGCCCGCAGCCCAGGAGGGTGGGTGCCTCAGGACTGACACTCCGAGGAAGACCAGATAGCCGGCGCCGAGACTCGTCAGCACCGTCAGCAGTGCATCCGACTGGGCAACGACCGCGCCGACTCCGGCCGACACGAACACGGTGAGAACGAGGTAGCCGACCACGAGGCCGATCACCGCTGGAGCCACCGCTCTCGTGCGCGCCCCGATCGCGAGGATGAACGCCCAGTCAGGTCCGGGGATCGCGATCAACATGACGGCAGTTGCCCAGAACGCCAGCAGCAGGGTCATGTTCACGGCGATCACCTCCACGATCTCTGGGATCGAGGATATCCTCGATGATCCCGAAGGTGTTCCTGTTTCTACTGCCGCAGAGCCGTATTGATAGTAGTATCTACTACTATGGACGCGATCGATAGAAATATCCTCTCTGAGCTGCAAGGTGACGGTCGTCTTACGGTCACCGAGTTGGCTGATCGCATCGGATTGAGCGTCTCGCCTACCCACCGGCGTGTGCGCGAGCTTGAACAGACGGGTGCGATTCGGGGATACCGTGCACTGGTCGATCCGGAGTCGGTCGGTTTGGCCTTCGAAGCTCTCGTCTTCGTCACGATGAAGCAGGAAGACAGAGAGACCCTTCTCGGGTTCGAGAAGGCTCTGTCCGCCGTCCCCAACGTGTTGCAAGCACAACGGCTGTTCGGCGACCCCGACTATCTCGTCCGAGTCCGCACCGCCGACCTCGCGGCCTACGCTGAGCTGGAGGACAACACGCTTGCGGCGCTGCCCGGTGTGCAGCGGCTGAACTCGACCCTGGTGATGAAGCACGTCGTGACAGACCGCGCCATCCCAGTGTGAGGTGTGGCCGCGGACTCCACTCCCGTCGATAACGGCGCCGCTGGTTGCACGCAGCGCCTCGACCGATCGCTCGCATAAGTTGCGCAGGTCCGCATTGCGGTTCCACCTCTTCACCGGGGTTCTGATGCTGGTCGTTCGAGTGTCAGCCGCTACTGTTGGCCGGGAAATCCGTGTCGATGTGCGCCGATGGTTCTCCGACGATGGCCCCTGAGGAGAGGCCAAAGGCCAGCAGCACGGCGTCCACCCGTTGGCCCATGCCGAGTGGGGCGAGGAAGGGTGTTATGTAGGTGTAGAGGATGTTGTGCGCGAGCACGAACGTCGGGGTCCCCGTCAGGTCAGGTGCCACACCGGGAATCCGTAGCACCTGGCGTAGCGGCAGGCGGCTTGAAGGCTCGGGCGATGCAAGCTAGCCCATACCACAGGCGATAGCAGCCAGCGCCAGTGTGGCTAGTCGGGCGCTCTCACAGCTCTCCCACATGGTGGACTGCGATCACAGCGGCCTCGGCCTCATCAGATGCAGCGAGGTCCACCCAGGCGCGGATACCCCAATCGTGGTTGCCCTGGTCATCATCCAGCACCTGCACCGCGTGCCAGAACCCCGGCCTCTCCGCGGGGTTCTTCTCCAGTCGGAAATACTCGGCTGAGCGGGCCTTGGCGTCCACATAGACGTCCTGGTACTCGTCGAAGAACGCATCAAGCACCTGGCTCCAACGTTCCGGGTCAGCCCACTCCGAGCCCGGAGCGTGCTCACGCTCCAGAGCAGCAAGCGCACCCTCCTTCTCCCGGGCTAACAGCTCAGCCCGGCGGAACATCGCATTGCGCACCACCACAGCGAAAGCCCGCTCATTGGAAGTGAACCCTGAAACAGGTGCGCCGGCGGCGTCGTTCTCCTGCTGCTTGCGCTCCAGCTCGGCCAGCTTGGCCGGATCGTCCTCCGCAGCCAGACGCTCCCACTCCTCCAACAGCGATGAATCAGTCTGCCGGATCACCTCGCCCAGCCACTCGATGAGATCCTCCAGCTCCTCGCTGACCTTGCCCGCAGGCACTGTCTGGCGCAGGGCACGGTAGGCATCGGTGAGATAGCGCAGCAGCACCCCTTCACTGCGGGCCAGGCCGTAGAAGTTCACCGCATCGATGAAGGTGAAGGCCCGCTCCACCATGTCACGGACCACCGACTTGGGCGCCAGCCCCTGGTCGGCCACCCAGGGTGCAGCGGTGCGGTAGATCTCGAACTGCTGTTCCAGCAGCTCAGCCAGCGGCTGCGGGTGGGTCAGCTCGTCCAGGATCCGCATCCGCTCGGTATAGTCCACCCCCTCTGCCTTCAGTTCCGCCAGCCGCTCCGACTTGATCTTCTTCACCTGGGCGCCGGTCACCTGGTACGGGGTGTCCAGGATCGCCTCAATCACGCTGATCACATCCAGGGCGTAGGTCTCTGAGTCTGGATCAAGCAGCTCCAGGGCCGCCACCGCGAACGGAGCCAGCGGCTGGTTCAGCGCAAAATCATCCTGCAGATCAATGGTCAGATCCACGGTGCGGCCATCGGCATCAGGCTCATCCAGCCGCTCCAGCACTCCTGCGGCCAGTAGCTCGCGCAGAATGTCCAGGGCCCGGCGCTGCAGGATCGCCTGCCGGGGGCCGGACTCATCCGATGACGTGATCAGCCGGCGCATCGCCCGCACCGGATCCTCCGGCCGGTTCAGCAGGTGAAGCACCATCGCATAGGTGACCTGCATCTTGGAGGTCATCGGCTCCGGCTCAGCCTCAATCAGCCGCTCAAAGGTCTTCTCGCTCCAGGAGACAAACCCCTCCAGCGGCTTCTTCTTCGGCTTAGACTTCAGCGCCTGGGCGAGCTTGGCCTCATCCCCGGAGTGCTTAGCCGCCAGTTTCCGCTCCGCAGCCAGGTTCTCGATCACGTGCTCCGGGGCCTGGACCACCACGGTGCCCTCAGTGTCGAATCCGGCACGACCCGCCCGTCCGGCGATCTGATGGAACTCACGGGCATTGAGCTGGCGCACCCGGGTGCCGTCATATTTGGACAGCCCGGTCAGCAGCACGGTGCGGATCGGCACATTGATCCCCACACCCAGAGTGTCAGTCCCGGAGATGACTTTCAGCAGCCCCTGTTGGGCCAGCTGCTCCACCAGCCTCCGGTACTTGGGCAGCATCCCCGCGTGATGCACGCCCACCCCGGACTTCAACAGCCGGGCCAGGGTCTGCCCGTAGCCCTTGGCGAACCGGAAGCTTCTCAGCTTCTCGCCCAGCTGCTCGCGCTCCGCCTTGGATAGCAGGTTCAGGCTCATCAGCCCGGCGGCCTGCTCGGTGGCGGCCCGCTGGGAGAAGTGCACCACATACACCGGAGCCAGCTTGTTCTCCGCCAGTTCCTGCAGCTTCTCCACCAGGGGAGTGGTGGAGTACTCGAAGCTCAGCGGCACCGGGCGTTGGGCAGAAGACACCACGACGACGTCGCGGCCGGTCCGCTCCGCAATACGCGCCTCAAACCGGCTCGTGTCACCCAAAGTGGCCGACATCAAGAGGAACTGGGCTGTACTCTGCTGGCCGCCCTGCCCGCCCAGTTCGATCAGCGGCACCTGCCAGGCCCAGCCACGGTGCGGATCAGCATAGAAGTGGAACTCATCCATCACCACCGGGCCCAGGTCAGCCTCCGCACCGTCGCGCAGCGCCTCATTGGCCAGGATCTCCGCGGTGCAGCAGATAATCGGCGCCCCAGCGTTCACCGATGAGTCCCCAGTGATCATGCCCACTTTATCCGGTCCGAACACCTCCACCAGGGAGAAGAACTTCTCACTGACCAGAGCCTTGATCGGTGCGGTGTACACGGTGCGCTCACCCCGGGCCAGGGCGAAGAAATGCGCGGCCAGAGCCACCATGGACTTCCCGGAGCCGGTGGGGGTCGCCATGATCACATGGTGGCCTTCGGCCAGCTCGGCCACCGCATCCTCCTGGGCGGGATAGAGCTGCATGCCTCGGGATTCCACCCAGGAGGTGAAGGCCTCGAACAGCTGTTCCGGGCTGGGCGTGCCCCAGCTTCCGGGGACCTCGAGCCGGGCAAGTGCTGCCATGGTCTGCGGGCTCACCAGCCGCGCTCGCGCCACTCGGGCAGCTTGGGCCGCTCCGCCCCCAGGGTGGTCGGATCCCCGTGCCCCGGATGGATCACCGTGTCATCGGGGAACTGGTCGAACAGGCGGGCCTGCACATCATCAATCAGCTGCCGGAAGTCCTCATCGCTCCAGGTTTTCCCCACTCCGCCGGGGAACAGCGAATCCCCGGTGAAGATATGAGTGGGGTCGTCCTCCACTCGGTACACAAAAGCCACCGAACCCGGGGTGTGCCCGCGCAGCTGGATCACCTCCAGGCTGATCCCGTTGTAGTTCACCGTATCCCCGTGGGAGAGCCGTCGGTGAACAGTGACGTTCTTCTCAGTCTCGATGGCCGCGGCGTCCTCGTTCCCTGCCGCCAACTGGACCCCGGCAGTCTGGGCAAGCTGGGGCAGTGCCCGGATGTGATCCCAGTGCTGGTGGGTGGTCAGCACCGCCTGCAGGCCGGCGGAGCAAGGGGTGTCTGAGGCCGCTTCGGCGATCATCTCCCGGATCGACTCCGCCTCATCAGCGGCGTCAATGAGCACCTGGACTCCTGATTTCTTGGCGGTGAGCAGATACACGTTATTGCTCATCTCGCTGACGGCGATGCGCCGGAGGGTCACGGCGGGCAGGTCGTGGATCAGGGAACTTTCCGCAGACATGTGCTCCAGTGTATGTGCAGCAACCTGATCCGGCGCGTGTCGAACACATATTCGACTGACGTTCGGCCGTAGGATTATGCGCGTGCCTGAAACCAGAGCTGAAGCCACCACCATCGTCGTCCAAGGGGCGCGGGAGCACAATCTGAAGAACGTGGCCGTGGAACTGCCGCGCAATGCGTTCATCGTGTTCACCGGGCTCTCCGGCTCGGGGAAGTCCTCGCTGGCCTTCGACACCATCTTCGCCGAGGGGCAGCGCCGCTATGTGGAGTCGCTCTCCGCCTACGCCCGGCAGTTCCTGGGCCGGGTGGACAAACCGGATATCGACTTTATTGAGGGACTCTCGCCTGCGGTCTCCATCGATCAGAAGTCCACCTCCCGCAACCCCCGCTCCACAGTGGGCACCGTCACTGAGATCCACGACTACCTGCGCCTGCTCTGGGCGCGCATCGGAGTGCCGCACTGCCCCGAATGCGGGGAGAAGATCGACCGGCAGACCCCGCAGCAGATTGTGGACCAGGTGCTCAGCTTGGGCGAGAAGACCAGGTTTCAGGTGCTCGCCCCAGTGGTCCGCGACCGCAAGGGCGAATTCCGTGACCTCTTCCGCGAACTGGCCGGGGCCGGGTTCTCCCGTGCCTTAGTGGACGGTGAGCTCATCCAGCTCAACGATCCGCCCACCCTGGAGAAGCAGTACAAGCACACCATCTCTGTGGTCATCGACCGGCTGGTGATCCGCGAAGGCATGCGTCAGCGGCTCACCGACTCGATCGAGACCGCCCTCAAGCAGGCCGACGGCCGGGTGGTCATCGACCTGGTGGATGTCAAAGAAGACGACGACGCCGCAGGCCCACCCAAATACCGGGCTTTCAGCGAGAACCTCGCCTGCCCCAACGAGCACCCGCTGCCGATTGACGAGATCGAGCCGCGCACCTTCAGCTTCAACTCACCCTTCGGCGCCTGTGAGGTCTGCTCCGGCATCGGCTCCCGGCTGGAGGTGGACCCTGACCTGGTGATCCCCGACGACTCGCTGACCCTTCAGCAGGGCGCCATCGCTCCCTGGTCAATGGGTGTGGAGACCCGCAAGTACTGGCTGCGGATGGTAGAGGGGCTCACCGAGGAGCTGGACTTCGACCTCAGCACCCCGTGGAAGGAGCTGCCCAAGAAGATCCAGAAGGCACTGCTGCACGGGCGGAACTTCAAGGTCAAAGTCTCCTACCGCAACCGCTGGGGCCGGGAGCGCCGGTACACCAGCGGATTCGAGGGCGTGATCTCCTATATCGAGCGTAAGCACACCGAGGTGGAGTCTGACAACGCCCGGGAGCGCTTTGAGCAGTACATGCGCCAGATCCCCTGCCCGGCCTGCGACGGACAGCGGCTGAACCCCGCCGTGCTCTCCGTGCTGGTGGCCGGCAAGTCCATCGCTGAGGTGGCCCGGCTGCCCCTGGACCAGTGCGCGGCATTCTTCAAGCGGCTCGAGCTCTCCGCCCGGGACGCCAAGATCGCCGACCAGGTGCTCAAGGAGATCGACGCCCGGCTGCAGTTCCTGCTGGACGTGGGACTCACCTATCTCAACCTGGAACGCGCCGCCGGCACCCTCTCCGGCGGAGAGGCCCAGCGCATCCGGCTGGCCACCCAGATCGGCTCCGGACTGGTGGGCGTGCTCTACGTGCTCGACGAGCCCTCCATCGGCCTCCACCAGCGGGACAACACTCGACTGATCCAGACCCTGACCCGGCTGCGCGACCTGGGCAACACGCTGATTGTGGTGGAGCACGACGAGGACACCATCGCCGAGGCTGACTGGGCAGTGGACATCGGTCCCGGGGCCGGGGAGCGAGGTGGTGAGATCGTACACTCCGGCTCCGTGGCGGACCTGCGGGCCAACACCGAGTCCATCACCGGGGACTATCTGGCCGGCCGGCGCAGCATCGCGATACCCGCCCAACGGCGGGCCGTGGACCCCAAACGCAAGCTGCGGGTGGTGGAGGCCGAGGAGAATAATCTGCACAAGGTCAGCGTGGACATCCCACTGGGAGTCTTCCTTGCGGTCACCGGGGTCTCCGGCTCCGGGAAATCGACCCTGATCAACGAGATCCTTTCCAAGGCGCTGGCCAATAAGCTCAACAACGCCCGTCAGGTGCCTGGTCGGCACCGCCGGATCCAGGGGGTTCAGGAGCACCTGGACAAGATCATCCAGGTGGACCAGAGCCCCATCGGCCGCACCCCGCGATCCAACCCCGCCACCTATACCGGGGTCTTCGACCATATCCGCAAGCTCTTCGCCTCCACGCCCGAGGCCAAGACCCGCGGCTATCAGCCCGGTCGGTTCAGCTTCAACATCAAGGGCGGGCGCTGCGAGGCCTGCTCCGGTGACGGCACCCTGAAGATCGAGATGAACTTCCTGCCCGATGTCTACGTGCCCTGCGAGGTCTGCCAGGGTGCGCGCTACAACCGGGAGACCCTGGAGATCCTCTACAAGGGCAAGTCCATCGCCGATGTGCTGGATATGCCCATTGAGCACGCCGCCGAGTTCTTCTCCGCCTTCGCCCCCATCGCCCGCCATCTCAACACTCTGGTGGACGTGGGCCTGGGCTATGTGCGCCTGGGGCAGGCCGCCACCACCCTCTCCGGGGGCGAGGCGCAGCGGGTCAAGCTGGCCTCCGAGCTGCAGAAACGCTCCAACGGCCGATCCGTCTACGTGCTCGATGAGCCCACCACCGGACTGCACTTCGAGGACATCCGCAAACTATTGGAGGTGCTGCAGGGCCTGGTGGAGAAGGGCAACACTGTGCTGACCATCGAGCATAACCTCGATGTCATCAAATCCGCTGACTGGATCATTGACCTCGGCCCTGAGGGCGGCTCCGGAGGCGGCACCGTGGTGGCTGAGGGCACCCCGGAACAGCTGGCGGCGTCGTACTCAGAAACCGGTTCCCACACCGGCCGATTCCTGGCCCCCCTGATCAGCTGATTCCGCCCAGCAGTTGCTAAGCTCATTCTGCGATGAACACCACACCGGAGACTCCAGACACCACTGCTGTTGTTGAAAGCCGCACCGCGGCTCAGGAGCGGATTCGCCGCATCGGCGGACGCACCGTGCGGCTGCTCTGCCGGCCCACTGTGATCGGCTTGGAGCACGTGCCGGAGACCGGCGGGTTCATTGTGGCCTCCAACCACCTGAGCTTCCTTGACTCTGTGCTGATCCAGGGCATTTTCCCCCGGGCGGTCAGCTTCTTCGCCAAGGCCGAATACTTCACCCAGTCCGGTCTGCGTGGAAAGGGCATGCGCTTTTTCTTCGAGTCCTTCGGCTCGGTGCCGGTAGATCGCGACAAACAGTCCGGAGCCGTGGAGGCACTCTACGAGCTGACCAGCATCATCAGCTCCGGCCATGGCGTGGGGATCTACCCCGAGGGCACCCGCAGTCGCGACGGTCGGCTCTACCGCGGAAAGAACGGGGTCGGCTGGCTGGCCCTGGCCACCGGTGCCCCGGTGATTCCGGTGGGACTGCGCGGCACTGAGAAGCTGCAGCACCCGGATAAGAACATGATGCGCCCGGCCAAGTTCCAGATGCATGTGGGGCAGCCCCTGCAGTTCGAGAAGCTGGGCGAGAAGCACTCGATGAAGCCCCGCAAAGAGGCCACCAACGCCGTTATGGACGCCATCGCCGCACTTTCCGGGCAGGAGCGGGTGGATGAGTACAACGCCCGGCCTGCCAAGGAAGCCGATGGCTGACCCAGCCAACTACCGGCCCGCACCCGGTGAGATCCCCACCAGCCCCGGGGTCTACCGGTTCATCGACACGCACGGCCGCGTGGTCTACGTAGGCAAGGCCAAGAACCTGCGTGCCCGGCTGAACTCCTACTTCACCTCGGTCAACCAGCTGCACCCCAAGACCTACGCCATGGTGCACGCAGCCGCCAGCGTGGAATGGACCGTGGTGGGATCCGAGCTGGAGGCCATCCAGCTGGAGTACACCTGGATCAAGCAGCACACCCCACGGTTCAACATCATGTACCGGGACGATAAGTCCTATCCGTATTTGGCCGTCACCATGAACGAAAAGGTCCCCCGGGTTCAGGTGATGCGCGGGGATAAGAAACCAGGGGTCAAGTACTTCGGGCCCTTCCACCCGGCCAAAGCCATCCGGGAGACTGTGGACACCATGCTGCGGGTCTTCCCGGTGCGGTCCTGCTCCGCGGGGGTCTACAAGCGCGCTGAGGCCTCCGGGCGGCCCTGTCTGCTGGGCTACATCGACAAATGTGCCGCCCCCTGCGTAGGCAACATCTCAGTGGAGGACCACCGCAGGCTGGCCGAGGAGTTCGTGGAGGTCATGGCCGGCCGGCCGGGTAAGCATATGCGGCGCATCGAGGAGCAGATGAAGCAGGCGGTGGCCGAGCTGCGCTATGAGGACGCCGCTCGCCACCGCGACGACCTGGAGGCGCTGCGCCGGGTCTTCGAACGCAACGCGGTGGTGCTGGCCGAGGAGACCGAGGCTGACATCTTCGCCTTCGCCCAGGACGAACTGGAGGTCTCCGCCCAGGTCTTCCATGTGCGCCAAGGCCGGATCCGCGGCCAGCGCGGCTGGATCTCCGAGAAGGTGGAGGAGACCGACGACGCCGGGCTGGCTGAGCAGCTGCTCCTGCAGGTCTACGGCGATATGCCGGACACTGAGCGCATCCCCAGGGAGGTGCTGGTGCCCGCGTCTCCGGATAACCTCACCGAGCTCACCCAATGGCTCTCCGCCCGGCGGGGAGCAAAGGTCAGCCTGCGGGTTCCCAAGCGCGGGGACAAGGCAGCCCTGCTGGGCACGGTGGAGGAGAACGCTGAGGCGGCGCTGGCCCTGCACAAGGCCCGCCGCTCTTCCGACCTCACCACCCGTTCGGCCGCCCTGCGTGAGCTCCAGGAACACTTGGAGCTCACCGAGCCGCTGCTGCGGATTGAATGCTTTGACATCTCGCATACTGGCGGCACCAATGTGGTCGCCTCCATGGTGGTGCTGGAGGACGGGCTGCCCAAGAAGAGGGACTACCGGCGGTTCAGCATCCGCGGCGAGGCCGCCCGGGACGATACCTCCGCCATGCACGATGTGCTCACCCGCCGGTTCCGCAAATACCTGGAGGAATCGGCTGAGTTAGATGTGGACGAGCCGGGGAAGTTCGCCTATCCGCCCTCCCTGGTGGTGGTGGACGGCGGCCAGCCTCAGGTCAACACTGCCCGGAAAGCCCTGGACGAACTGGGGCTGACCGAGATGCCGGTGGTTGGCTTGGCCAAACGGCTTGAAGAGGTCTGGCTTCCCGACGACGACTTTCCGTTGGTGCTGCCGCGCACCTCTGAGGCGCTCTATATGCTGCAGCGGATCCGCGATGAGGCCCACCGCTTCGCCATCGCCTACCACCGTTCGGCCAGATCCAAGAAGATGACCGCCTCCGCCCTGGACGAGGTGCCGGGCCTGGGACCGAGGCGGCGAGCAGCCGTCGTCGCCCATTTCGGGTCAGTGGCGAACCTCACCAAGGCCAGTGCTGAACAGATCGCTGAAGTCCCCGGCGTCGGGTTGGAAACCGCCCAGCGCATCCTGGAGCATCTGTGCGCCGAGCCCGGCGCACAGTAGGGTTGGACTATGAGCGAGCTGTCACCGGTGAAGCCCCCTGAGAACGAACTGCTGATCGTCACCGGAATGTCCGGGGCCGGGCGGACCACCGCCGCCCATGCACTGGAGGACACCGGCTGGTACGTGGTGGAGGGCCTGCCACCCGAGCTGATCTCCACCATGATGGACCTGGTGGCCCGCAACCCCGGCTCGGTGCAGAAGCTAGCCGTGGTGCTCGATGCCCGCAGCCGCGGCCTCTACTCCTCCATGCAGGAGGGGCTGGCCCAGATTGCCGCTGCCGGGATCACCTACCGGGTGCTCTACCTGGAAGCCAGCGATGAGCTGCTGGTCCGCCGGTTCGAACAGGGCCGCCGCCCGCACCCGCTGCAGGGCGCTGGGAGAATTCTGGACGGCATCCACGCCGAGCGGGAGCTGCTGGCACCGGTCAAGGACCAGGCCGATATGGTCATCGACACCACCGACCTGAACGTGCACGGCCTGGCCAGCACCATCAACGAGCTGTTCAACGAGGACGGGCCCATCACCCTGCGGCTGAACGTGATGAGCTTCGGGTTCAAATACGGGGTGCCCGCCGATGCCAACTACGTGGCCGATGTGCGGTTCATCCCCAACCCGCACTGGGTGCCCGAGCTGCGCCCGCTGACCGGGCAGGATGCCAAGGTCCGCGACTACGTGCTGGTCAATGAGGGTGCCGGCGAGTTCGTGGATCGCTACGTGGAGGCGCTGAAACCGGTGCTGGAGGGCTACCGGCGGGAGAACAAGCACTACGCCACCCTCGCGGTGGGCTGCACCGGGGGCAAGCACCGGTCGGTGGCGATCAGCGAAGAGCTGGCCCGCCGACTGGCCCAGCTGCCTTCGGCCACGGTCAACGTAGTCCATCGGGACCTGGGCCGCGAGTAGCAGCTGAGGCTGAGATGACCCAGATGACCGGGCCGCTGCCCACCTTCACCTCTACCCAGCCGGTGGCGCCGCCGGTGAGTCGCTCATCGTTCCGGGTGACCGCCCTGGGCGGTGGTCACGGGCTCTCCGCAACCCTGAAGGCGCTGCGGATCGTGGCCGCCGAGCACCTCACCGCTGTGTGCACGGTGGCTGATGACGGCGGCTCCTCCGGCCGGCTGCGCCAGGACATGGACGTACTGCCCCCGGGGGACCTGAGGATGGCGCTGACCGCCCTTTGCGACGACACCGACTGGGGGCGCACCTGGGCTGATGTGATGCAGCACCGGTTCACCTCCAAGGAGGGCGTGACCGGCACCCTGGACGACCATGCCATGGGAAACCTGCTCATCGTGGCGCTCTGGGAGCTGCTGGGCGATCCGGTGGACGGCCTGCGCTGGGCCGGGGCGCTGCTGGGAGCCCGCGGCCAGGTGCTGCCGATGTCGCGGACACCGCTGACCCTCTCCGGGCTGGTGCATCCCAACGACGGCCAGCCTCCGCTGCGGGTCACCTCTCAGGCTGAGCTGGCCCGGGCGGGGAACCGCGGGGCGCTCACCGATGTGCGGCTGCACCCCGAGGAGGCCGAGCCCAGCGTAGAGGCGGTCACTGCCATCGAACTCTCCGATTGGGTAGTTCTGGGCCCCGGCTCCTGGTACACCTCAGTGCTCCCGCACCTGCTGCTGCCCGGGCTGCGCAGCGCAGTGGAGGAGACCGAGGCCAAACGGTGTGTGGCGATGAATCTCAAGCCGGACACTGAGGAGACATTCGGCATGAGCCCTGCCGACCACCTGGATGCACTGGCCCGCTATGCCCCGGGCCTGCACATCGATGCGGTGATCGCCGACCCGCGGTCAGTGGCGGAGTCCGAGCGGGAGGATTTCCAGGCTGCCGCTGCACGCCTGGGCGCCACCATCACCTATGCCAAGGTGCGCCGGGAGTCCCAGCCTGATGTGCATGATCCATTACGCCTGGCTATTGCCTTCAGCGAGGTGTTCCACGGCTGAGATACTCTAAGGGCCCACGCTCACAAGCACTGCTGACCACAACGACCCATACGAGGACCAGATACCCATGGCGCTGACCGAATCGGTCAAAGACGAACTCTCCCGGGTGGAGGTCACCACCACCTCCGAACGCAAGGCCGAGGTCTCCACCATGCTGCGTTTCTCCGGCGGACTGCACGTGGTGGCCAAGCGGGTGGTCATCGAGGCTGAGATCGATCACGCCCAGACCGCCCGCAGGCTGCGCACCGCCCTGGCCGAGATCTACGGCCATCGCTGCGAGGTGATCGTCGTGGCCGGCAACGGGCTCAAACGCGGCTCCCGCTATGTGGTGCGCGTGGTGCGCGAAGGCGATGCTCTGGCCCGGCAGACCGGCCTCATCGACGGCCGTGGCCGCCCGGTGCGCGGACTGCCCGCGGTGATCGTCAACGGCTCAGTGGCAGATGCGGTCTCAGCCTGGCGCGGCGCGTTCCTGGCCCACGGGTCACTGACCGAGCCCGGCCGCTCCTGCTCCCTGGAAGTCACCTGCCCCGGCCCGGAGGCTGCCTTGGCCCTGGTGGGTGCGGCCCGTCGGCTGGAGATCCTGGCCAAGGCCCGGGAGGTGCGCAATGCAGACCGGGTGGTCATTCGCGATGCCGAGTCCATCGCCAAGCTGCTCACCGCCATGGGCGCCCATAGGACGCTGAAAGTGTGGGAGGAGCGCCGCCAGCGCCGCGAGCACCGGGCCTCTGCTAACCGGCTGGCAAACTTCGACGACGCCAACCTGCGCAGGTCTGCCCAGGCCGCAGTGGCCGCCGGGGCCCGGGTGGAGCGGGCATTGGAGATCCTGGCCGATGAGGTGCCTGAGCATCTCGAGTACGCCGGAAAGCTGCGCCTGGAGCATAAGCAGGCCTCCTTGGACGAGCTCGGCCGGCTGGCCGACCCGCCGATGACCAAGGACGCCATCGCTGGCCGGATCCGCCGGCTGCTGGCAATGGCGGATAAGTGCGCCCAGGAGAAGGGCATTCCCGGCACCGACGCCAACGTCACCGAGGACATGCTGCATTAGAGATCCACCAACAGGTCATGCCTGGTTCGCTCGCTTCCCACCGCCCACCAGACCGCGGATCCCCGGCTCGCTCTCTTGGGCTGTACGCTGATACGCCCTGGTTCTGCGCCTGGCTCGGTCACACATGCCCCCGCCATGTGCTCCACTCCGCCAGACCTGCCCAGCACACACCCCCGCACATGCTCAAAACGGCAGCACCCGCCGGCGGACCCTCATTAGCCCCGACGGCGGGTTCATCTATTTGTGAACAGGGGGTGTCACACAGGTTCACCCCCTTATGCACAGCCGCACAGGCGCATAGGATTGTGGTCAGCGAGGCACTGACCTCGGACAATTCCGTCATAAGGAGGAAAGCATGGCTGAGTACACCCTTCCTGAGCTTGACTATGATTACGGCGCTCTGGAGCCGTATATCTCTGGTCGCATCATGGAGCTGCATCACTCCAAGCACCACAACACCTATGTGGGCGGGGCCAACACCGCCCTGGAGAAGCTGGCGGAGGCACGGGAGAAGGGCGACTACGCTTCCACCCCGCTGCTGCTGAAGAACCTGCAGTTCAACCTGGGCGGGCACACCAACCACTCCATCTTCTGGAAGAACCTGACCCCCAATGGCCAGGGGCGTCCCGAAGGTGAGCTGGCCGCTGCCATTGACGAGTACTTCGCAGGGTTTGAAAAGTTCCGCGACCAGTTCACCCAGGCCGCCCTGACTATCCAGGGTTCCGGCTGGGCGATCCTCGCTTACGAGCCGGTCGGCGGGAACCTGGTCATCGAGCAGTTCTACGATCAGCAGAACGGTGTGCCGGTGGCCACCACCCCGCTGCTGATGCTGGACATGTGGGAGCATGCCTTCTACCTGGACTACCAGAACGTCAAGCCCGACTACGTGAAGGCCTTCTGGAACATCGTCAACTGGGAGGATGTGGCCGCCCGCTTCGCCGCCGCCCAGGCCGGCGCAGCCAAGTTAGTAACGCCCTGAGCATGTGAGAGAATAACCACAGAAAACTGAACACGTTCTGCAGATACACCTGAGAACAACGATGTTGTTGGGGGTCGGCAGCGCAGGAGAGCACTCCGCGCCGCTGATCCCCAACTCGTTTCTCAGGGCCTTTTCCCCATCACCCGCACTGCAGGCACCTGAGCCGGAAACGGAAGGAAACACCCCATGGCAGCCAAGATCGCAATCAATGGATTCGGACGCATCGGACGCAATGTGCTTCGTGTCCTGGAAGACTTCAGCTCAGAGCTGGAGCTCGTGGCGATCAACGATCTCACCGACCCGGCCGCCCTGGTCAACCTCACCAAGTACGACTCCATCCTGGGCCGCTTCCCCGGCGAAGTCACCTTGGACGGGGACACTTTGGTAGCCGGTACTCGCCGGATCAAGCTGTTTTCCGATAAGGATCCGGCCAACCTGCCCTGGGGTGAGCTGGGGGTAGACATCGTCATCGAATCCACCGGCTTCTTCACCACCAAGGAATCGGCGGGCAAACACCTTGAAGCCGGCGCGAAGAAGGTCATCGTCTCGGCACCCGCCAAGGGCGTGGACGGAACCTTTGTGCTGGGCATCAACGAGGACAACTACGACCCCGCCAACCACACCGTGATCTCCAACGCCTCCTGCACCACCAACTGCCTGGCGCCCCTGGCCAAGGTGCTCAATGACGAGTTCGGCATCGTCGAGGGCCTGATGACCACCATCCACGCCTACACCGGCGATCAGCGTCTGCACGACGCCCCACACAAAGATGCCCGCCGCGCCCGTGCCGCCGGGGTAAACATGGTGCCCACCTCCACCGGTGCAGCTGCTGCGATCGGTCTGGTCATCCCTGAGGTGGACGGCAAGCTGGACGGCTTCGCGGTGCGCGTGCCCACCATCACCGGCTCGGGCACCGACCTCACCGTTACCGTAGCCAAGGATGGTGTGACCGTCGAAGAGGTCAACGCCGCATTCAAGGCCGCCGCTGAGGGCCCGCTGGCCGGCGCACTGGCCTACAACGAGGACCCGATCGTCTCCACCGATATTGTGGGCGACCCGCACGCCTCCATCTTTGACGCCCCGCTGACCAAGGTCATCGGCAGCACGGTGAAGGTCTTCGCCTGGTACGACAACGAATACGGCTACTCCTCCCGGCTGGTGAAGATGACAGAGTTCGTGGCGGGCAAGCTCTGAGTTTGTCTCGGCGCTGATTCCCAGTTCTCCGTTCGGTGGTCTCATGTGACGACGTATTGCGGGCTTTTCGCCCCGAAACGTCGTTGTACGGGGCCACCGAACTTTTAGATAGGCTGAACCTATGAGTGCTAAGACTGTGGACGATTTATTGTCAGAAGGTGTCTCTGGGAGGACTGTCCTGGTCCGCAGCGACCTCAACGTCCCGCTTAAAGACGGCAAAGTCACCGATGACGGCCGGATTCGGGCTTCCCTGCCGGTGCTGGAGAAGCTGGCCGGTGCAGGCGCCCGGGTCATCGTAGCCGCCCACCTGGGCCGTCCCAAGGGCGCCTTCGACCCTCAGTACTCGCTGGAGCCGGTGGCCTGGCGGCTGAGCCAGCTCATCTCCGCACCAGTCAAAGGCATCGACTCCCGGGAGCCGCTGGCCGGTGAGGCCGCCCGTGCCGCAGTGGTGGAGCTGGCCGAGGGCGAGATCTTCATGCTGGAGAACATCCGCTTCGATCCCCGCGAAACCTCCAAGGACGACGCCGCCCGGGCAGAATTCGCCGGCGAGCTCGCCGCACTCACCGGGGAGAACGGCGCCTATGTCAACGACGCCTTCGGAGCGGTACACCGCAAGCATGCCTCGGTGTATGACGTCGCTGCCAAGCTTCCTTCGTACCAGGGCGACCTGGTGGCCGCTGAACTGAAGGTGCTGCAGCGGCTCACCGAGTCCCCGCAGCGCCCCTACACGGTGGTGCTGGGCGGCTCCAAGGTCTCGGACAAGATCGCAGTGATCGAGAACCTCATCCCCAAGGCAGACACCCTCATTATCGGCGGCGGCATGGTTTTCACCCTGGCTAAGGCGATCATGGGCTATCCGATCGGCAAGTCTCTGGTGGAGACGGATCTGTTGGACGCCCCTTCAGTCACCGGGCTGGTGGAACTGGCCCAGAAGCACGGCACTAAGCTGGTCTTCCCCACTGACATCGTGATGGCTGCCAGCTTCGCCGCGGACGCTGAGCACCAGGTGCGCCCAGTTGATGATCTCGAGTCCGGGACGTACGGTGCCCAGGCGCTCGGCCTGGACATCGGCCCGGAGTCGGCCGCACTGTTCGCCGCGGAGATCGCGGCCTCGAAGACCGTGTTCTGGAACGGCCCGATGGGCGTGTTCGAGATGGAGCCCTTCGCCAAGGGTACTGAGGCGGTGGCCCGGGCGCTGACCGAGACCAGTGGCTTCACCGTGGTCGGCGGCGGGGACTCCGCGGCCGCAGTGCGAACCTTAGGCTTCGACGAGACCGCCTTCGGCCACATCTCCACTGGCGGCGGAGCCTCCCTGGAATACTTGGAGGGTAAGAACCTGCCCGGGATCGAAGCCCTAGGCGCTTGATATGAGGAGCCAGCCTCCACACCTCCATCTAAAGGAAAAGATATGACGTTGAAGCAAGACGGTAGCTTTGTGCGCCGCCCGCTCATTGCGGGAAATTGGAAGATGAACATGGACCATATGCAGGCGATCGCCCTGGTCCAGAAGCTGGCCTGGACGCTGGATGACGCCACTCACGACTACCAGCGTGTCCAGGTCTCCGTGTTTCCGCCATTCACCGACCTGCGCGGGGTGCAGACCCTGGTCACCGGTGACAAGCTGAGCCTCGACTACGGCGCCCAGGACCTCTCTCCGCAGGACTCGGGCGCCTACACCGGGGACGTCTCTGGCGCCTTCCTGGCCAAACTGGACTGCACTCAGGTGCTGGTGGGCCACTCGGAGCGCCGTGAGATCCACGGTGAGGGGGACGGCGTCGTCCGCTCCAAGATTGAGGCTGCGCTGCGCCACGAGCTGGCTCCGGTGCTGTGTGTGGGGGAGGGGCTTGAAGTCCGCGAAGCAGGCGAGCATGTCTCGCACACCCTCGCCCAGGTGGCTGCCGCCCTGGAAGGGTTCACTGCTGAGCAGCTGGCGCAGCTGGTGATCGCCTATGAGCCGGTGTGGGCCATCGGCACCGGTAAGACAGCCGGCCCGGAGGATGCTCAGGAGCTGGCTGAGGCTATCCGCGCCAAGCTGGCCGAACTCTACACCCAGGAATTCGCAGACTCAGTCCGCATTCTCTACGGAGGCTCAGTGAAGTCCGGGAACGTGGCTGCCATCCTGGCCGGCCCCGATGTGGACGGCGCCCTGGTGGGCGGTGCATCACTGGATGCTGAGGAGTTCGCCAAGATCGCCCAGTTCGAGAAGCACATCACCGCCTGAGTCTGCGCAGAAGCTGCCTGCCACCTGCTACGCTGGTAGCCGCGCAATCCGAAGTTGAACGTTTCTGAAAGGCCGCACGTGACCACACTGACCATCGGGCTCCAGATCGCCCTGCTGGTGCTCAGCCTCCTGCTGATCCTGCTAGTGCTGCTGCATAAGGGTCGCGGCGGCGGCATGTCGGATATGTTCGGCGGCGGCATTACCTCATCGCTGGGCTCCTCCGGTGTGGCTGAGCGCAACCTCACCCGGCTCACCATTGTGTTGGGCATCGTCTGGGGACTGATCATCGTGGCGCTGGCCCTGATCATCCAGACCGTTGGCAGCTGGTAGGCTGCGACCTCCCAGGCTGCTATGCGGAGGCTGACACTCGCAGTTCTGCTCGCAGCAACTCTGAGCCTGGGCGCAGCCGCACCGCTGGTCGCGGATGCTGAGGCAGAGACAGACGCTGAGCTGCAGCAGGCCCTTGAAGATGAGGTTGCCCGAGCAGAGGTTCAAGGCGTCAACGTCTCAGTAGGGGTCCAGGACCTCACTGATCCGGATGCCGATCCGCTGCTGTTCAACGCGGGGGAGACCTACCACGGGGCCAGCACGGTCAAAGTTGCTGTGCTGATCGCCCTGCTGCGCCAAGTGGACGCCGGAGTGATCAGCTTGGACGCCCCGGTCACCGTGCCGCCGGAGCTGAGCCTGCCGGGCACCGGCGATCTGGATCAGGGCCCGCTGCCGCTGAACTCCACAGTGGCTGAGCTGGCACATCTGATGATCACCGAGTCGGACAACACCGCCCAGCACACCCTGGTCTACTACATCGGGCTGGATCCCATCGAGCAGCTCTTTGCGGACCTCGGCGCCGAACACCTCTGGTACACCCGGGTGGCCGATTCCCAGAACCCTGCTGTCACTGAGGCAGAGAACATCGCTGAGGTTGAGGAGCTGCTGGCCCTGCTGACCGCTGCCTACACGGATGAGGACCTGCTCAGCGAAGAGAGCCGGGAATTTCTGTTGGAGACCCTGCTCGACCAGCGCATCAGCACCAAATTCGGCCAGATCCCGGCCCAGGAGGGCACGCTGGCCCATAAGACCGGGGAGATCGATAACCACACCCATGACATCGGCTACTTCCTGGTCCCCGGGCGCGAGCACGCCGTGGTGGTGCTGACTGAGGTGACCACCACCTGGGACTTCACCGAGATGGCGGCGATCGGCAACCCGGTGGTCACCGATATCGGCCAGGTGGTCTACGATCACCTCGAGTCTCTGCCCGAGCCGCAGGAGGAGAACAACGACGCCGTCCCCGAGCCCGAGGATCCCACCCTCACCGAGGAGCCGGATCCCACCGCCGAAGCTGAGGCCGAGGGCCGGGATGAGGTGCCCAGCGCCCCGGCCGAGGCTGAAGGAACCGACGACGCCGCCCCGCCTGCCTCGGACCCTGACCGCGCAGAACCTGCCGGCTGGTCCACCAGCGCACTTCTGCTCGCCGCGGCCGCCGGCGCCGCGGCGGCTTCGCTAATCACCTTCCTGCTCACCCGCCGGCCCTCCTCCCAGCAGTGAACCGTTCCGTCTGCTCCTCCACTTCGCAGTCCAGCCTGCCCCTCCGCCGGGCCGGCCGACCTGACCCTCCGATCAGCCTGCCCCTTCCCCGGAGTCACCCCTCCGCTGACTGCGCAATCTGTGCAGCAGTTTGGCCCCCAAAACACCGAAAGTACTGCACAACTTGCGCACTCGATGGGGCCGGCGGTTGACAGGCCCCTGGCAGCTGCTACGGTTGAAAATAGTTCAACTGATCGATGAGTGGATGGTACACAGGGCAAAAGGGTGAGCAGTTATGGAGAGCAGGAAGTCTGAACCAGCGCAGGAAGCACTGGCCATGGCCGAGCAGGCCAAGCAGAATATCCAGTTGATCTCACCGCGGGACTATGGTCGGCTGGTCTTCCGCAACAGCCGCAGCGAGATGGCCGGTATCGGAATTATGTGCATCGCCTTGGCGTTCGGCACACCTGGTCCGGCGATCGCGTTGATGTGCTTTCTCTTCGCCGTGATTCAATACCCCGCCCTGCAGGACGAACTCAAGCTGCGGCGCCGGATGCCACGGGGGACTGCCCGTGCTGAGAAAGGAGCGAAAGCCCTGCAATGGACAGGTGCCGGACTCTTTGCGGCGGTCATGATCTACGTGCTCTTCATCCAGCCTGACGGTGATCAGCTTCAGGCATGGGAGGAAGGCGTGGGCTGGTGGGCCCTGCTGGTGGCGGCAGTTGGGTGGCTCGCGCTGCTGCCGCGGCTGCTCTTCGGCCGCTGGATCCAGAAATCAGCTGCTGATGGGTGAACAGACCTGGGACAAGGTGCTGACCAATCCGCACCGGTACACGATCCTGGCTGCGCTGCAGGAGTCTGACCGGGTGGCGTATTCGACGTTCCTGGAGGTTCTGGGACTGTCCAAATCGCTGCTGAGCAAGCATATTGCTGCTTTGGAAGCTGCCGGATATGTACGCACGGTGAAGGTCAGCGGCGGCTACCGCTCGATAACGGAGCTGGAGTCCACTGACTTGGGCGCCGAACGGTTCTCAGCCCATCAGAGGATGCTGCTGACCATTGGTACGCAGGTAACGCACCCGGAGCGGAAGGTGCCAGGTAAGTGACTCATATCGCTGAGTGCGTGATTTGTGCAATAGTTTTGCCCTCACAGGTGTCAAAGTACTGCACAGATCACGCACTCAAGGGCGGAGGGCAGCGTGGGTGGATTCAGGACAGGTTCGCGGCGGCAGGTTTGTCGAGGTGCCAGATCGTTTCCTCGGAGCCGCGGGCGTTTGCCGCCGGGTATTGGGCGACATCAGCCCCGGGGGTCAGCGCTGCAGCTGCGGCCTCTGCCTTATCCGCTCCGGTCACCCCGGTCCAGACCCGGCGGGCAGTGTGCACCGCGTCAAAGGTCAGGGTCACCCTCAGCGGCGGGCCCAGCGCGGCCGGTGCATCAGACTCCCCAGTGGTGGCCTGACCGGTCACGTTCAGTGAGTCTTTGCCCGGGAACAGGCTGTTGACATGCCCGTCCGGGCCCACGCCGAGCAGCATGACATCGAACCGCGGCATCATCAGCTTGCCGTGCGGGCCGGCAATCCCATGCTCCGGCGCATGGGTCTCCAGCTGCCGGGCATAGATCTGAGCACCGGCCTCCGGATGCGCGGCCTCCTCAGAGGTGGGCATCGCGCAGATATTCTCCGCCGGCAGCCCCTGCTCCGCCACCAGAAAGTCCAGCAGCGCAGCCCGAGCCTGGGTCTCATTGCGGTCCTCATCACCGGCCGGGAGCAGCCGCTCATCGCCCCACCAGAAGTGCACTGATGCCCAGTCTGGCGCCTCAGCACCTTTCCGGACCAGTTCAGCCATCGCCTCCAGGGTCGCGATACCGGCCCCGCCACCGGTCAGCGACACATGAGCGATGCCCTGAGTATCCACGGCCTCCTTCAGCACCGCCAGCAGCCGGGCAGCAATGGTATGGGTCACCGCGGGCCGGTCTGCGAAGATCTCCACCTGCGGCTCAGCAGTCTCGGCATTGATCTGAACTCCCATGGCAATCACTCTCATCTCCGGCGTCGTCGTTATTATCCCTAGTCAGAGTAGGGTGGCCAACTTATGGAACCCTCCACGCCCGGCCGTCGCGAGCCAGCAGCTCATGGGCGGAAGCCGGTCCCCAGGACCCGGGCGCATAGGGCTCGGGCTGTAAGTCCAGGGACTCCCAGCGCTTGATGAACGGGTCCAGAATCCGCCAAGACAGCTCCACCTCGCGGTGCCTGGGGAACAGCGGCGGCTCGCCCAGCAGCACATCGAGGATCAGCCGCTCATAGGCCTCCGGGGACTCCTCAGTGAAGGAGCGGCCATAGCTGAAGTCCATATCCACATCCCGGATCTCCATCCCGGTGCCCGGCACCTTGGAGGCCAGCCGCAGCGTAGCACCTTCATTCGGCTGGATCCGGATGATCAGCGCGTTCTGCCCGAACTGCCGCTCATCAGCCTGGGTGAACAGCAGATTCGGGGCACGCTTGAACATCACCACGATCTCAGTGACCCGGGAACCCAGTCGCTTGCCGCTGCGCAGGTAGAACGGCACTGAGTCCCAGCGCCGGGTATGGATGCCCAGCTTGAACGCCGCATAGGTCTCAGTGGTGGACTTCGGATCGAAGCCCTCCTCCTGAAGGAAGCCGACGACGCCGTGGCCATCCTGGGTGCCCGCAGCGTACTGCCCGCGGGCGCTGGCCGCCCCGAGGTCCTCTGGAACCTGGACGGCCTCCAGCACCTTCTCCTTCTCCCGGCGCAGATGGTCGGCGTCGAAGCTGATCGGCTCCTCCATGGCGGTCAGCGCCAGCAGCTGCAGCAGGTGGTTCTGGATCACGTCGCGGGCTGCGCCCACGCCGTCGTAGTAGCTGGCCCGGCCCTCGATGCCGATGTCCTCGGCCATGGTGATCTGCACATGGTCGATGTGCTGGTTGTTCCACAGCGGTTCGAACAGTCGGTTGGCGAACCGCAGGGCCAGCAGGTTCTGGACCGTTTCCTTACCCAGATAATGGTCGATCCGGAACACGTCATCAGGGGCGAAGACCCGCTCCACCGCCTGATTGAGCTCATGGGCGCTGGTCTCATCATGGCCGAAGGGCTTCTCAATGATCACCCGTGACCAGGACTCATCGGCGGAGTTGGCGCGCCGGGCCAGCCCGTGCACGGAGAGCTTCTGGCTCACCGTCTCGAAGCTGTTGGGCGGGATCGAAAGATAGAAGGCGTGGTTGCCGCCGGTGCTGCGCTCATCCTGCAGATCCACCAGCACCTGGCCCAGCTGCTCATAGGCGGAATCGTCTTCGAATCCGGCGGCCTGCACGAAGCGCAGCCCGGCAGCCAGGCGCTGCCAGACCTGCTCGTCAAAGTCAGTGCGGGCCCGCTGCACCACATGTTCCCTGACCTGCTCCGCGAACTCCTGATGACCCCAGTTGCGGCGGCCGAAGCCCACTAGGCTGAAGCTCTCCGGCAGCCGGCCTCGGTTGGCCAGGTCGTAGAGGGCCGGCAGGAGCTTCTTGCGGGCCAGGTCACCGGTGACGCCGAACATCACCATGGTGCAGTCACCCGCCGGACGGGAACCGTTGCTGCTGGAACTCCGGCGGGCCAGTGCTGTCGCCAGGGGATCGCCGTGCGCTGCGCTGCTCATCAGTCTTCGCTGCCCCGATCAGTCCAGAGAGGCCACGGCATCGAGCACCTGCTGCAGGCCGGCCTTCCGGTCGGTGAGATGCAGCTGCAGCACCGGGCGGCCATGCTCAGCCAATACTGCGGCGTCGCCATTGGCCTGGGCGGAGATGAGCTGGTTCAGGGTGAACGGGCGCTCTGGGACCTGAAGGTCCTCCGCTGCCGCAGTGGTGACCTGCAAGAAGACCCCCACTGCAGGTCCGCCCTTGTGGAACTGTCCGGTGGAATGCAGGAACCGCGGGCCCCAGCCGAAAGTCACCGGACGTCCGGAGAGTGCGGCCAGCTGGGGGCGGATATCCTCCAGTTCGGCCTCAGTGGTGCGGTCCAGATAAGCCATCACCGCCACGTAGCCCACATCCGGTACCCGGGCCAGCAGGGCCTGCACCGCCTCGGCCACAGTGACCTGACCGTTGGTGAGCAGCGACTCGTCACCGGAGGTGCGGATCTCCACCGCACCGTCCACCACAGCCTCCCCGCTCTCCGGGGCGGGGGAGTCCAGCAGGCCGCGGGCGGCCACCTTGGCGGACTCCACATCTGGCTGGTCAAAGGGATTGATGCCCAGCAGGGAACCTGCCACTGCGGTGGCGAACTCCCAGAGCAGGAACTGAGCGCCCAGGCTGCCCCCGGTGCGCACCATATGAGGAGAGACCACTGATTCGGCCGGATCGGCGTCCACTGAGGCGCCCTCCTCAGCTTCGGCGTCGACGATCTCCACCACCAGCGCATCATCGGCATCCCGGGTCAGCTCCGGCTCCCCGTCGGCCACGATCACCGGCAGCAGGCCGGTGCCCTCCTTGCCGGTGGACTCGGCCACCAGCTGTTCGATCCAGGCGCCGATGCCCACCAGCGGGGAGCCCGCATCGGCGATCACCAGCTTGTCGCGCAAGGGGGAGGTGCCGCCGATGGCAGCACCGAGCTGCAGACCCGGGTTGGCGGCGTCGTCCTCGGTGAGCAGGTCCAGTGCGGACTCGGCCTCATCCAGCAGTGCCGCGATATCCACCCCGGCCAGACCCGAGGGAACCAGCCCGAAGGCAGTCAGCGCGGAGTAGCGTCCGCCCACCGAAGGATCGGCCTCGAACACTGCGCGCACGCCCTGTTCCCGGGAGGCTCTGTTCAGCGGGGAACCGGGGTCGGTGACCACCACGGTGCGGGTGGCAGCGTCGATCCCGGCCTGGGTGAAGGCCTGCTGCACAATCTGGCGCTGTGAGTCGGTCTCCACCGTGGATCCAGATTTGGAAGCCACCACCAGCACGGTGCGCCCAAGATCCGTCAGGGCTGCGGAGACCTGCTGGGGGTCAGTGGAGTCCAGCACCACCAGGTCCGCACCATAAGTGGTGGCAATGACCTCAGGGGCCAGTGAGGAACCGCCCATACCGGCCAGCACCACCCGGTCCACGCCCTCAGCCGCCAGCTCCTTGCGCAGGGCAAGAATCTGGTCCACCAGCGGGCGAGAGGACTCGAAGGGAGCCACCCAGCCCAGCCGCTTGGCAGCCTCATCCTCAGCGTTCGGTCCCCACAGCGTGTGGTCCTTGGCGGCCAGCCGTGAGGCGAACTCATGATCCACCAGTCCAGGGACCTGGGTGTCGGCGGCCTCACGGGCCGCACCGAACAGGGTCAGTGCCAGCGAGCTCATCTTCTCTTCCCTTCGGGCAGTATTGGAACAGCAGGAACAGCAGTGTCAGGCCACAGCCTCAGGCGTTGCGCTTGAGTCCCTCATCGACGGTGGACAGCAGCCCCTCCCAGGACTTCACGAACTTCTCCAAGCCCTCGGACTCCAGGGTGTCCACCACACCGCGATAACTGATCCCGGCACCGGAGATCCCGTCGAGCACCCGGTTGGAATCCACATAGGTGTCGGTCATGGTGTCCCCATCCACCTCACCGTGGTCAGCCAGGGCGTTCAGGGTCTTATCCGGCATGGTGTTGACCACCCCAGCCGCCGCCAGCTCGGTGACGTAGAGGGTGTCGGAGAGGCTGGGGTCCTTGGTGCCGGTGGAGGCCAGCAGCAGCCGTTGGGGGCGCCCGCCGCGTTCGGCCAGCAGCAGCCAGCGCTCAGAGCTGAAGGACTCGGCGGCGATCTGGTGGGCCAGCCGGGCGTTGGCGATGGCCGCCTTGGACTTCAGCTTCTCGGTGCTGGGCTTGCCCTCCTCTGCGGCCAGCTCCAGGCGCTTGTCCACCTCGGTGTCCACTCGGGAGACGAAGAAGCTGGCCACGGAGTGGATCTTGGAGATGTCCAGCCCGTCGGCATGCGCCTTCTCCAAGCCCAGCATGAATGCGTTGATCACCGCGCGGTAGCGCTCCAGGGAGAACACCAGGGTCACGTTGACGCTGATGCCCTCAGCCAGCACTGCGGCGATCGCCTCGATCCCCTCCACGGTGGCGGGGATCTTGATCATCACGTTTTCTCGGTCCACCGCCTCGTAGAGGCGTTTGGCCTCTTTGATGGTGGCATCGGCATTGCGGGCCAGCCGCGGGTCCACCTCGATGGAGACCCTGCCGTCCACCCCGTCAGTGGCGGCGTAGACTCCGGCGAAGACATCGCAGGCCTCGCGCACATCGCTGGTGGTGATCTCGAAGACTGCCTGCTCGGCGTCGGCCCCCTTGGCAGCCAGCTCGGCCAGCTGGGCCTCGTAGGAGTCCCCGGAGCCCACTGCGGACTCGAAGATGGTGGGGTTGGTGGTCACGCCCACCACGTGGTGGGACTCAATGAGATTGGCCAGGGACCCGGAATGAAGTCGCTCCCGGGAGAGGTCGTCCAGCCAGATGGAGACGCCCACATCAGAGAGCGCCTTGGTGTTCGGGTTGCCGGTAGTGGTGGTTTCGGCGGTCATCGTTGCTCCTATAGTCGTAAAATCTCGAGGTCTCAGCTGGAGGCTGCAGCAATGGATTCCTGCGCGGCGGCGGTGACAGCCTCAGCTGTGATGCCGAACTGTTCGTAGAGCACCTTGTAGTCGGCTGATCCGCCGAAATGGTCCAGTCCCACGATCCGGCCGGCATCGCCTACGTACTGGTGCCAGGACTGAGGGTGGGCGGCCTCCACCGCTACCCGGGCTTTCACAGCGGGGGGCAGCACATGCTCGCGGTAGGTCTGGTCCTGTTCGGCGAACCACTCCAGGCAGGGCGCAGAGACCACCCGAGCGGCCACACCCTGCTCCGCCAGGGTCTCACGGGCCTGTACGGCCAGCTGCACCTCGGAGCCGGTGCCGATGAGGATCACATCAGGATTGACCACGACGCCGTCGGCCACCGCTTCTGCCAGCACATAGGCGCCCTTGACAGCTCCCTCCACTGAGCCGAACTCCTCTGCCGTGGCCTCGCCCGTGCCGCGGGCAAAGGTCGGCACGCCCTGACGGGTCAGGGCGATCCCGGCCGGCTTCTTGGTGCGCTTGAGCACCTCGCGCCAGACCACAGCTACCTCATTGGCGTCGGCCGGACGGGTCACATCCAGTCCGGGGATAGCGCGCAGGCTGGCCAGCTGCTCCACCGGCTGGTGGGTGGGGCCGTCTTCACCCAGACCGATGGAGTCGTGAGTCCAGACGAAGATGGAGCCTATGCCCATCAGCGCGGCCAGCCGGACGGCCGGGCGCTGGTAGTCGGAGAAGATGAGAAAGGTGCCGTTGTAGGTGCGCAGCGGCACGGAGAGCTGGATCCCGTTGGTGATCGCAGCAGCGGCGTGCTCACGGATGCCGAAGTGCAGGTTGCGCCCGTAGGAGTTGGCCGGGAACTTCTTGGTGGACCGACCCTCCGGGGCGAAGGAGTCCTCACCGGCGATCAGTGTGTTGTTGGACCCGGCCAGGTCGGCGGAGCCGCCCCACAGCTCTGGCAGCACCGGGGCCACCGCATTGATCACCTTGCCGGAGGCAGCGCGGGTAGCCACAGCCTCCCCGGCGGGGAACTCAGGCAGGGACTCCTCCCAGTCGGCCGGCAGAGCACCTTCGAGCAGGCGGTCCAAAAGTTGGGCGGCGGCGTCGTTGTCCTTTCGCCACCCCTGGTAGGACTTCTCCCACTCGGCGCGGGCCTGCGCACCGCGGGCCTTGACCTCACGGGCATGGGCGATGACCTCATCAGCCACGTTGAAGTGCGCCTGCGGGTCGAAGCCGAGTATCTCCTTGGTGGCGGCCAGTTCCTCAGCACCCAGCTTGGAACCGTGGATGCCGCCGGTGTTCTGCTTAGCCGGAGCGGGCCAGCCGATGATGGTGCGCAGGTCGATCAGGCTGGGCCTGGTGGTCTCGGCCTTGGCCGCAGCCAGGGCGCGGGCGAGTTCGGCCACATCCTCCGCGTAGTTGCCGGTCTTCAGCCAGTCCACTCGCTGCACGTGCCAGCCGTAGGACTCGTAGCGGGCCAGCACATCCTCGGTGAAGGCGATGTCTGTGTCGTCCTCGATGGAGATCTTATTGTCGTCCCAGATCACGTTGAGGTTGCCCAGGCCCTGGTGCCCGGCCAGCGAAGAGGCCTCGGAGGTCACGCCCTCCTGCAGGTCGCCGTCAGAGGCGATCACCCACACGTGGTGGTCAAAGGGTGATTCTCCCGGGGCCGTCTCGGGGTCCAGCAGCCCGCGCAGCCGGCGCTGCCCATAGGCGAAGCCCACCGAGGAGGCCAGGCCCTGGCCCAGCGGCCCGGTGGTGATCTCCACGCCGTCGGTGTGTCCGTACTCGGGGTGGCCGGGGGTCTTGGAGCCCCAGGTGCGCAGCGCCTCAATATCCTCCAGCTCCACCCCGTAGCCGGAGAAGTACAGCTGCAGGTAGAGGGTCAGGGAGGTGTGACCTGGGGAGAGGATGAACCGGTCACGGCCGATCCACTCTGGGTCGGCGGGATCATGGCGCATGACCTTCTGGAACAGCAGGTAGGCGGCCGGGGCCAGGCTCATCGCGGTGCCGGGGTGGCCGGATCCGACTTTCTCGACGGCGTCTGCGGCCAGCACCCGCAGGGTGTCCACGGCCTTCTTGTCGAGGTCGGTGAAGATTTCGGTCACGGTGAATGTCCTCCAAAGTGGTGTTCGACATATATGCAGTGGCTCTCAGGGGTGGAGGCACACCCTTGTGCCGTGAGCTCCCTCACCACCCTACCGGCTGCCGCTGATTTAGTCCTGGTCCGGCGCTAAGCCGAGCGCGTAGCTGATCAGTTCCATACTGCGGTGCCTGATGACCAGATCCGCCTGCTCGGCCAGGGCCGGCTTGGCGCAGAACGCCACTCCCATACCGGCTGTTCTCACCATATCCAGGTCATTGGCCCCATCGCCTACCGCGACCACATTCTGAACAGGGACGCTGTGCTGCTGAGCCCATTCCAGCAGTCGCTGTTGCTTGACTGAGCGGTCCACCACATCTGAGGTGACCCGCCCGGTGAGCTGACCCTCGGCCAGCTCAAGGGTATTGGCCTGGAAGCCGGTCAGACCCAGCTCGGCGGCCAGCGGAGCCAGAATCTGCACGAACCCCCCGGAGACCGCATACACCGGCCAGGAACGACGCCGCCAGGCGCTGATCAGCTCCCGGGCGCCTGAGGTCGGGGTCACTTTCTGGAAGGTCTCTTGGAGCACCGACTCCGGAAGCCCGCCCAGGGTGGCCACCCGGGCGTGCAGGCTCTCGGTGAAGTCCAGCTCACCGCGCATGGCCCGCTCGGTGACCTCAGCCACCTCCGCCTGGCGCCCGGCATGGGCGGCGAGTAGGTCGATGACCTCTTGGTCGATGAGGGTGGAGTCCACATCCATCACGAGCATCGCGGGAGGCGTCGGTCCCGCCGGCGGGCAAACCCCGCTCGGCTCTCGGCCGGGTGCAGTGGCCCCGGCGTCCACGCCTAAAGGAGGCCGCTGGGCGGCGGGCACCACAGTGGTGGTGACGGTGGCGGCGTCGAGCTGGTCTGCGGCAGTCTCCAGCAGGGAGCCCAGCCAGTCACTTCCGGAGGGATCGTCATAGTCCGCCATGGAGACCGCCCACCGGGCAGCCTGCACAGTACCGCTGCCGGTGCTGAACTCGGCGGACTGGGCGGCGTGCATGTGGCCGCGGCGTTCGAACTCAGCGGTGAGGGAACGGATCAGGGCGGGGTTGAGCGTCTCAGCGGCGATCATCGCCACAGCTCCGGCAGGCAGATCAGGCATAGCGAGTCTCAGCCTATATCCGCCGGACCGGTTCGGTAGTGTTGAGCTCATGAGTCCCGTGCTGAATCTCCAGGGCGTCACCGTGCGCCGCGGCCGCAAACTGCTGCTGAACAACGTCAGCTTCCAGATCGAGGAGGGTCAGCGCTGGGTGATCCTGGGCCCCAACGGGGCGGGCAAGACCACCCTGCTGCAGATCGCTGCCGCCCGACTCTTCCCCACCACTGGTAGTGCCCAGGTGCTCGATGAGACCCTCGGCAAGGTGGATGTCTTTGAGCTGCGCCCGCGGATCGGACTGTGCTCCAATGCGGTGGCCAACTCCATCCCCGGCCATGAGACCGCGCTGAACACTGTGCTCACTGCCGCCTATGGGGTGACTGGGCGGTGGCGTGAGGCTTATGAACGGTTTGATGAGCGCCGCGCCTTCGGGCTGCTCAACGCCTGGGGAGTGGGCACCGTGTTCGACCGGCCCTTCTCCACGCTCAGTGAGGGGGAGCGCAAGCGGGTGCAGATCGCCCGGGCGCTGATGACTGATCCCGAGCTGCTGCTTCTGGACGAACCCGGTGCCGGGCTTGACCTGGCCGGACGGGAGGAGCTGGTCTCCTCGATCGCCGAGCTGGTGGACTGGGAGGAGGCCCCGGCCACTGTGCTGGTCACTCACCATCTGGAGGAGATTCCGCCGGGCTTCAGCCATGTGCTGCTGCTGCGTGACGGTGATTTGGTGGCCGCCGGCCCGCTGGGGGAGACCCTGACTTCTGAGAACCTGTCGGAGACTTTCGATCTGCCGCTGGAGCTGACGGAGCGCGAGGGCCGCTACAGCGCCTTCAAGAAGAGCTGAACGTGGAGGCGCTTCTCGAGTTTGAGCTGCATGGCTTGGGGTTGGGTCTGCTGCTGCTGATCCTGTTGGCTGGGGTGTGGGCTGGTGCGATTAATGCGGTGGTGGGTTCTGGGACCTTGGTGACTTTCCCGGTGTTGGTGGCTATGGGGGTGCCGCCGGTTTCGGCGACGGTGTCGAATGCGATGGGGCTGATCGCCGGGAACTTCACCGGGGCTTGGGGGTATCGGCGGGAGATCGTCCAGGTCCGTTCGGTGCTGGCCAAACTGGTGCCTGCCTCGTTTTTGGGCGGGGTGATCGGGGCGACGTTGCTGATTACTTTGCCGGAGGAGATTTTCGGGATGGTGGCCCCGGCGCTCATTGTGGTCTCCCTGGGGTTGGTGATCGTCCAGCCGAAGCTCTCGGCCTGGGTCAGGCGTCGGGCCGCTGAGCGGGTCGAAGATGATGATCCGGCGACTCCTCAGGAGGAGGATTCCCCGGAGGTGGTGGCACGTAAGGCTGCTGATTCGGTGGGTGCCCCGTTGATTCTGCTGGTGTTTGTGGCCGGGATCTATGGTGGGTATTTCGTGGCTGCCCAGGGGATCCTGCTGATGGGGATTATGGGGGTGTTGCTGGCTGCGACTATGCAGCAGGCCAATGGGGTGAAGAACCTGCTGGTGGCCTTTGTGAACCTGATTGCGGCGATCAGCTATGTGGTGGTTGATTATTTGATCCGTGATCCCGATGACCGGGTGATTCTCTGGGGTGTGGTGGCGATCATCGCGGTGGGTTCTACTGTGGGTGGGTTGATCGGCGCCTGGGTTGGCCGAAGACTCTCCCCGCTGGTGCTGCGCGCAGTGATCATCACCCTAGGCCTAGTGGCCCTGGGCGTGATGCTCAACAATCTCTTCACCATCGTGTAGGATAGATCGTTGGCCGTGCTGCGGCCCGCACACTTTTATGTCTCCCAAGCTTCTGGCAGCCTCGGGGTTCCGGGGATCAGCGGCGCAAGAAAAGGACACTGACACTAATGAAGACTGACATTCACCCGACCTATCAGCTGGTGATCTTCAACGACCTCTCCTCCGGCGAGAAGGTGCTCACCCGCTCCACCGCCACCTCTGAGAAGACCATGGAGTGGGAGGACGGCAACACCTACCCGGTGATCGATGTGGAGATCTCTGCCGCATCGCACCCGTTCTACACCGGTAAGCAGCGCATCATGGACTCCGCAGGGCGTGTGGACAAGTTCAACAAGCGCTTCGCAGGCTTCGGCGGCAAGAAGTAGCTTTCCGAGCACGACGCCGCCGGCTCAGGTTTGTGCCGGACGGTTCGGCTCATCGGCTGCTCACGTGCTAGAGTTTCCTGGCTCCAGAAGTGAGCAGCCAACCACCTGCGCGGGTGGCGGAATAGGTAGACGCGCTAGCTTGAGGTGCTAGTCTCCAACTTATCGGAGGTGCGGGTTCAAGTCCCGCTCCGCGCACAGCCGCTAAACCCGGCCTGATCAGGACTTTTCCTGGCCCAGACCGGGTTTCTGGCGTCTAGCTCACTGGGGCGGTCAGCTCGTCCACGGGGCGGCGGGTACGTCCCTTCGCTGTTTCGATGGCAAGGCCCTCCCTGGCCCAGTATTCGTAGCCGCCCAGCAGTTCCTTCACGCTCGTATAGCCCACCCTGGTGAGGTCCAGCGCAGCCTTGGTGCTGCCGTTGCAGCCCGGCCCCCAGCAGTAGAGAACAATCTCGGTGCTCTGCTCTGGGATTAGGGCAGGTAGGCGGTCAGGCATCTCAGCCCGCGGGATATGCAGCGCACCTGGGATGTGCCCCTGGTCCCAGGCTGCTTGGTTACGCACATCGACGACGACGGGCCCCTCGCCCCTCATCCGCGCTTCACCGAGATCCGAAGGGTCGGTCTTGAAGGCCAGGGAAGCAAGGAAAAACTCTTCAGCAGTCATCATGTTTCAACCCTATGACTCACGCTACACGGGATGAATAACCAATGCACGGAAGTTGGGCTCTGACGCCGTGGAATCCCCGCTAGTATCCACATTATGCCGTTGAATACCTACCCTGCGCTCGATGAGACAGATTCCCGAATCCTCAACGCTCTGCAGGAGGACGGCCGTATCAGCACTGCAGAGCTGGCACGGCGGATCAACCTGTCTGCCAGCTCCACAGCCGAGCGTCTGCGCCGTCTGACAGAGGGCGGAGTGATTCGCGGATTCCGTGCCGTGGTGGACCCCGAGGCGGTGGGGCTGCCCATCCTGGCCATCGTGCGACTGCGCTATCCCTCCGGGTACTACAAGCCGTTCTATGATCTGATGGAAAATCTGCCACAGGTCACCGAGGCGCATCATGTGACCGGAGAGGACTGCTTCATCCTCAAAGTCCATGCCGCCTCCATGGCCGAGCTGGAAAGGACGAACGCAAAACTGGCAACACTCGGGGCAGTCTCGACCAGCGTGGTCTACTCAACCCCGGTGGAGCACCGGGCCATCGTTCCACCCGTCAGCACATAGATCGTCAGGCGTTGCAGCATGTCACAAAGGGTGTCACAAACGGCTGCGGACGGAGCACGGACCAGGCCATCGGCATCCTCCACTTCGCGCGGAAGTGCTGTGGCCACCATCATGGGGAGAAGCTTTCATATCCCTCGCTTAACCTATTGGCGGTTGGTGGGTGTTTGGAAGTGGAGCGCGAGGGCTGGGTGAATCCGCCGTCGGCATCTTCTACAGCGGCGCGCACGGTGCAGTCCTGGATGTGGTCGCTGATCAGGCCCATGGCCTGCATGAAGGCGAAGACGGTAGTGGGGGTCAATGCATTAGATCGAGGTATGTCTCCGGTGGTCCGGCTGTGCAGGATGTGTTGAGCTGGCAGGTCAAGATCCGCGGCGGATTCAGGGGCTCTTCCCGGTGCTTCCGGTGGCGCAGCGGGTGATCAGGCGGAGAGGCTTCCTCGCGCTCTCTTGAGATTCAGGTACCACGCCGCCCTCTGAGCTCTATCGGATATTTAGCGTCTCCGTGCCTGCCGCTAGACTGGAACATAAGAAATATCACAACACCAAAAGACACAGAACACATACAGATTCGAAAGTATAGACCCATGAACACACGCCCCACCACAACACCCCAGATGCCGGTAACCCCCGGCGGTCCTGGGACGGGTACGGGGTCGAGGGGACATGACGACGACGTCGGCTCGTCTGTGTGCCCAGTGTTGCCTGAGGGGTATGCCCACCTGACCCGGGAGCCTGAACTGGTTGCCGCGTGGGAGGAAGAGGTGGTCATCCGTCGGGCTGAGGCTCGGAAGATCCAGCTGCTGGTGGACTATCGCGAGCGTCGGTTGCTTCAGGAGGAGCCGCAGCACACTTTCAGCCGGGAGGCTGTTCTGAAGGCCGTGCACCGTGAGGCTGCCTTGATGCTGGGTGTGCCCGAGGGGCAGGTGCGCCGGATGCTCACCACCGCTGAAACAGCCCAGGAATGGTTGCCGAAGACTTGGAAGGCCTACCAGGCCGGGCGCATCGATCTGGACCGGGTTCAGAAGATTGCTGAGGGCGTCCGGGACCTGATCGAGACCAACACTGGTAAGCCTGATGTGCAGCGGGAGCTTACAGGTGCCCTGGATGACGAGTGCGCCCAGGTGACAGCGGGGGAGAACCGGAACACCCTGGCCCGTAAAGTCCGCAACACCGTCGCAGGGTTAGACACGGAGGGGCATCAGCGACGCTACGAGATCGCGAAGACCAAACGTTATGTGTCTTTCACCCGGCATGATGACGGGATGACCACCCTGAAGGCCAAACTGTCCTGGGATGTGCTGGAGCCGGTGGAGCAGCAACTGCATACCCTGGCCGGTAACACATCACGTAAAAGGGAGAACGCCGAGGGGCAGTCGCAGGAAGCCACCTACTACAACAGGATGGCCGATATTCTCGCCGACTGGCTGACCATCGGAGCACAAGGAGAGACCGCCGACCCAGGGAGGATCACGAGTGGGGCGGGGAGGCGTGCGCCGGTCAAGGCTGCGGGCGTCAATATCACCATCCCCCTGGACACCCTCACCGGCGCTTCGGATGCCCCCGCGGTCAGTACTGATGGGCGGTTCATCCTTCCCGCAGCTGAGGCACGCCGGATCACTGGTGACCCGGAGGTGGAGAAGACCTTCTACCTCACCGGCACGAAGACCACCGCTGAGGGGAAGCCGCGGCCGGTGCGGATCGTGAAACTCGGTAAGTCCAACCCCCTGACCGGGGTGCAGGGCCTCGATGCCGCGGAGTGCGCGGAGGCCACCACCCGGGTCTTGGCCGGGAAGCTCACTCAGGGCAAGAACCTTCTAGAAGCAGAATCAGTTTCCCGGTTTGTCACCGGTAACCTGCGTGCCGCAGTGCTGCTGCGCGATGGGCATTGCCAAACCGCCGGGTGCACCGAGCCCGGGTTTCGGGCCGACATCGACCACAAAACCAGCTACGAAACCGGTGGTGCCACCAACGCCGCGAATGCTCAGGTGCTCTGCCACCACCATCATGAGATGAAAAGCCACGGACTCCTCCCAGAACTGCAGCCCAGTACTGATCGGTCAGAGGAACCGGAACAAGCCCGGGCCTCACCCACACCGACCCGCCACGACAGGGAGGGCACCCAGCCTGACCGGCCTCCCGACTGGGCACTCGGTGAAGCGGTCTGATCCCTGCGCCTTCATCGCTCCTGGTGAGCCGGAGGGGTGCCGGTTCAGGCTGCCCGAGGCTGCCCACCCAGTCAGAGCACTGACCCCACCGCTTCCTCAGCCCCCTGCCACGGCAGGCACGGGCACGCAGCTTGACAACTCAATAGCGCCCTTGGGCCAGATAAGGTGAGAAGCATGGAGAACAATGTTGTTGAATTCTGCCGGAACCTGATCCGATTCGACACCCAGAACTGGGGCGAGGGGAAGTCGAACGGTGAGCGGGACGCTGCCGAGTACTGCGCGGACATCATGCGTCAGGCAGGCCTTGAACCGGAGCTCTACGAGCGAAAGCCGGGCAGGACCAACGTGGTGGCGCGTATGCAGGGCTCCGACCCTGAGGCCGGTGCACTGGTGGTGCACGGACACCTGGATGTGGTCCCCGCCCAGGCCGCCGACTGGCAGGTGGACCCCTTCGCCGCAGAAATCGTGGACGGCATGATCTGGGGCCGCGGGGCAGTGGACATGAAGGACATGGACGCCATGATCCTCGCCTCCCTGCTGCAGATGGCCAAGGACGGCCATCAGCCCAAACGAGACATCATCTTCGCCTTCTTCGCCGATGAGGAGGACAACGGCGGCTACGGCGCCCGCTGGCTCACCGACACCCACCCCGAGGTGTTCGACGGCGCCACCGAGGCGATCAGCGAGGTCGGCGGATTCTCAGCTGATATCGCCGGTACCAGGACCTACCTGATCCAGACCGCGGAGAAGGGCATCCACTGGACCAAGATGATCGCCCACGGCACCGCGGGCCACGGCTCAGCGATCCACCGGGACAACCCTGTGGTGCACCTGGCGGAGGCCGTTGCGGCAATCGGTGCCCATCAGTGGCCCATCGAGTACACCAAGACCACCCGGGCGCTCTTCGAGCAGCTTGCAGAGGTCACCGGCATCCCCTTCAACCCGGAGGACCCCTCCGAGCTCATCGAAGCCTCTGGTTCGGCAGGGAAGTTCATCGCCGCCACACTGCGCAACACCTCCAACCCCACCCTGCTGGCCGCCGGGTACAAGCACAATGTGGTGCCCGGACAGGCCGAGGCGCTGGTGGACGCCCGCACCCTGCCCGAGCAGGACGAGAAAGTTGCCGCCACACTGCGGGAGCTTGCCGGGCAGAACGTGGAATTCCAACTGATGAACGAAGGCCCCGCCCTGGAGGTCCCATTCTCCGGAACCCTGGTGGAGCAGATGATCCAGGCGCTCAAGGAAGAGGACCCCGAGGCGGTGGTGGTGCCCTATATGCTCGGCGGCGGCACCGACAATAAGCACCTGGCCAAGCTCGGCATCACCGGCTACGGGTTCGCCCCACTGCAGCTGCCGGCAGATCTCGACTTCACCGGGATGTTCCACGGCGTCGATGAGCGAGTCCCCGTCGAATCGCTGAAGTTCGGTGCCCGCACCCTGCACCGCTTCCTGCTGGAACAGTGAGCTAGAACGTCCGTTCCACCTTCATGATCCGGCGGCGCAGCCAGTACTTGCGAATCCCACCCATGTAGATCGCCGAGCGGCGCAGCTCCCAGCGGCCGTACTCGGCATGGTCGATCACCTTCCGGCGCGCCTCAGCCAGCGACTCGCGCGGCTGGCAGGTGATCACCAGGTACTCCCACGTGCGTCCGCGCGTGTCTGTCTCGATCATGCAGACCACCTTACAAACACCCGTCAAGCGCTCCGCACCGAAGCCGTGCCAGCGAGGGGTACCGTGGCGGCTGGGGCGTTGATACTGTGAGGCTATGAACATCGATCCTCGCACCGCACTCAATGCGCTCACCGACGCCCTCGAGGAACACCTCTCCGCTGCGGTGAACCGCCGCGGAGAGGACGACCCAGCGGTGGAGACCACCTTCTACGGCATCGCCGATGCCTTCGAGGCTTATGAGGATGCCCTCTTCGCCGCCACCGGGGAAGTCACACCCCTGGATCTCTACGACGAGGACTCAGAGGATATAGATGAGGACCTCGACGATGATCTTGAAGAGGACCTCGACGAGGAATGATCCACCGCTTGGGCGGGTTGACCCCTGATTGGACCGTCCGCCCGTGAAAGGATCAATGCGTGCAATCGTGGAGCTTACCTGCAGTACCCGACCTGCCACCGGTGCCCGAAACGCTCGAGCTCTACGATACCCCTAGCGGGACCACAGCAGCTACCGCCTCCAGGGGCGGCATCGCCTCCCTCTACGTCTGTGGAATCACCCCCTATGACGCCACCCACCTGGGACACGCCAACACCTACGTGCACTTCGACCTGCTGGTGCGCTACTGGCGGGCCTGCGGATTGGATGTGCAGTACGTACAGAACGTCACCGACATCGACGACCCCCTGCTGGAGCGCGCCACCGCCACCAGAGTGGACTGGCGCCAGTTGGCAGAATCCCAAGTCCAGCTCTTCCGTGAGGACATGGAAGCGCTGCGCGTGATCCCACCCACCCATTACCTCGGCGCGGTCGAGATGATCCCCGCCGTAGTGGAGGACGTGGAAAGGCTGGTTGAGGTGGGTGTGGCCTATCCGGTCTCCGCTGACGCCGAGGGTGCTGGAACCCCGGACTACTACTTCGACATCGCCGCAGCCCAGCAGCACGCCGAATGGCGGTTGGGCAGCGTGGGCGGCTACGACCGACCCACCATGGAGGAACTCTTCCCGCAGCGCGGCGGTGATCCACAGCGCCCCGGTAAGCGCGACCCGTTGGACCCGCTGCTCTGGCGCGCCGCCCGTGCGGGGGAGCCGCAGTGGCCCGGCGGTGAGCTGGGGCCCGGCCGCCCCGGCTGGCATATCGAATGCTCCGTGATCGCCCGGCGTCATCTGCCTGCCCCCTTCACGGTGCAGGGCGGGGGATCGGACCTGCGGTTCCCGCATCATGAATTCTCCGCCGCACATGCCACCGCCGCTGATGGGGTGCCACTGGCAGAGCGCTATATGCACACCGGAATGGTGGGGCTTCAGGGGGAGAAGATGTCTAAGTCCCGCGGCAACCTGGTGCTGGTCTCCGGGCTGCGCGAGCGTGGAGTGGACCCGCAGGTGATCCGCACTCTCATCCTCTCCCACCACTGGCGGGCGGACTGGGACTACACCGAGTCCGAACTGCAGCAGGCCCAACAGCGGCTGGCAGGGTGGAAGCAGGCACTGACTCATACCCCAGAGAATCACGACGGCGCCGGCTCACCTGAGGACCTGCAGTATGCCCTGATGAGTGCTCTCGGCAATAATCTCAACGCACCGGCCGCCCTGGGCGCCCTGGATATGTGGGCCAGCGGGCACCTTGCCGCTGCCACCAGCGTCACCCGTGCCCGCGACGTCGTGCTGGCACTGCTGGGTCTGGACCTGGCAGAGCGCTAGCTAGCCCGGGTAGTCACCGCTCAGGCGGCTTGCGGCGGCGCAGGTAGCGCTCGAATTCCTCGGCGATCGCCTCCCCGGAGGCCTCCGGAAGATTAGTGGTGTCAGTGGCCTCCTCCAGGCGCTTGACGTAATCAGCGATCTCGGCGTCCTCTTCGGCCAGATCATCCACCCCGCGCTCCCAGGCCGCAGCGTCTTCGGCGATTTCCTCGGTCTCTTGTGGGTCCAGGGGAACGCCGAGCAGCTCCTCGAGTTTGCGCATCAGCGCCAGCTGCGCCTTGGGCGAGGGTGCCTGACCCACATAGTGCGGCACGGCCGCCCACAGTGAGATCGACGGTATCCCCACCTGGTAAGCGGTATGCGCCAGCACCCCCACAATCCCCACCGGACCCTCATAGGTGGGTTCGTCAACTTCTAGAAGCTCCTGGATCTCAGCGTCCTCGGAGGAGAACGACGCCGGGATCGGCCGGGTATGCGGCACATCGGCCAGCAGGGCACCCACCAGCACCACAGCGGCTACATTATGCTCCGCGGCTTTGGTGAGCAGATCGGCAGTATAGGCCTGCCAACGAAAGCTGGGCTCTACCCCATGGACGAACAGCAGATCGAACTCGGCAGAGGGCAGAGCGGCATGCAGAATAGTGGTGGAGGGCCAGATGATCTCCCGTCCGCTGGAGTTGCGCACCACCTTGGGGCGGGAGAACTGGAAATCGTAGTACTCCTCATCGGTGAGCTTCTCCACCAGCTCAGAGCTGAACGCCTGGGCCACAGTGCGCACCGCAGCCGAGGCCGCACCGCCGGCATCGTTCCAGCCCTCAAAAGCCAGCACCATCACCGTGGGCCTGCCTGCAGCATCACCATTGGCCGCTGAGAGTCTGCGCAGGTGAGCGGCCAGCAGCTCCGCCCGGTCCACACTCTCGGCGGGGGCGTCTGGGTCCGTGGGGTCCGATGCTCGGTAATCCTCGCTCACATTTCTCACACTAGTAGGAACACCGGGCAGGTGGAAGCGTACGATGGTGGGCATGTCAGAACTGCAGGCCGTTTTTTGGGATATGGACGGCACCCTGGTCGATACTGAGCCCTACTGGATCGAATCCGAATACAAGCTGGTCAAAGCACATGGCGGGACGTGGAACGAGGAGAAAGCCCACCTGTTGGTGGGCCAGGCGCTGAGCTACTCCGCCGGCATCCTCCAGGAGGCCGGGGTGCAGATGAGCGCCCAGCAGATCATCGACCATCTCACCGCCCAGGTGGTGGCTAAATGCGCTGAGAGCATTCCCTGGCGGCCCGGGGCCCGTGACCTGCTGGCCGAACTGCAGGCCGAGCAGGTCCGGGCGGCCCTGGTGACCATGAGCTTCACCCCGCTGGCCCGGGCCATCCACCAGGCACTGCCGGCCGGGCAGCTGGAGTTCATCGTCACCGGGGATATGGTCAGCGCAGGCAAACCGGACCCCGAGGCCTACCACCTGGCCTTCGACAAGATGGCCGCCGATCACGCCGAGCGCACCGGTGCACCGCTTCAGCGCAGCCGCTGCATCGCCATTGAGGACTCCGTGCCCGGCACCGCTGCCGCAACTGCCTCAGGCATGGTCACCCTCGCGATTCCGCACTACACCCCGCTGCCGGAGACTGGGCAGTGGCACGTCTTCGACACCCTCGACGGCGCCCGGGTGGAGCATCTGCGCCAGCTGCTGGTCCGCGACCCGGTTCCCGCCGTATGAGCGGGGGATCGGACACGGGCCAGCGGCCCATCGGCAAGCACATGCGCACCGGGCCGCTGAAGGCCGGCCAGCGGGTGCAGCTGACCGACTACAAGGGCCGAAAGTCCACCATCACTCTGACTGAGGGCGGTGAGTGGCACACCCATCAAGGCGTGCTGCACCACCACCAGCTCATCGGCCAGCCAGAAGGCATCGTGGTGGAGAACAGCGCGGGATACCGGTACCAGGTGCTGCGCCCGCTGCTGAACGACTTTGTGCTCTCCATGCCGCGCGGGGCGACAGTGGTCTATCCCAAGGACTCCGCCCAGATTGTGCAGGTCGCCGATGTCTTCCCCGGTGCCCATGTGCTGGAGGCAGGGGTCGGCTCCGGGGCGTTGAGCATCTCATTGCTGCGTGCGGTGGGGGACTTCGGCACCCTGAACTCCTATGAGCTGCGCGAGGAGTTCGCCGAGATCGCCCGCGGCAACGTGGAGGCCTTCTTCGGGCAGCCCCACCCCGGTTGGCAGATCCACATCGGCGATGCCGCCCAGAAGCCCCTGGAGGTTGAGAGCCCCGGGGGAGTGGACCGGGTGGTGCTTGATATGCTCACCCCCTGGGAGTGCCTGGATGCAGTGCGGACTGTGCTGACCCCCGGCGGGGTATGGGTCAGCTACGTGGCCACCGTGACACAGCTCTCCAGGCTCACCGAGGCCATCCGTTCCTCGGGAGGCTTCACCGAGCCGGAAGCTCATGAGACCATGCTGCGCACCTGGCACCTGGACGGTCTGGCCGTGCGCCCCGACCACCGGATGGTCGCCCACACCGGGTTCCTGCTCTCGACCCGCCGACTGGCCGATAGCCAATTGCCGCTTGAGCTGAAGAGGCGTGAGAAAGTCTCCGAGCCGGCGCCGGAGGACACCCGAGCCTGGCCCGGCACCGCTGATCAGGACGCCCCACCCACCTGGGATGAAGAAAGCCTGAAGACCCGCATGGTATCCAAGAAGAAGGCCCGCCGCGCCGCCGCCAACGCCATCAAGCACGCTGACGCAGCCAAGGAGGTCCCCACAGATGACCGACACTGACACCCAGAAGGACGCCGAAGCGCTGCAGAGCCGCCTGGAGCAGGCACACCGGCAGTTAGACACCATGCGTGCCCGCCAGCGGGACCTGGATCATCAGCTTCAGGCTGCCGGACGCAATAACGACCGGATGAAAGGCCTGCTGGAAGCCACCCGCGGCCAGATCGACCAGCTCAAGCAGGCACTGGAGGCCGACGGGCAGCCGCCCTTCACCTTCGCCACGGTGATCGGCTACCGGGAGGCCCGCGATCGCACCGAGGGCAAGGAGATCGCCGCGGCCACTGCCGCTGGCTGCGATGTGCTGCACTCCGGGCGCAAACTGCGCGTCTCGGTCTCCCCGCTCATTAAGCCTGAGCAGCTGGTCCCCGGCAACGAGGTGCTGCTCAACGAGAACTACACCATCATCGCGGTGCTGGAGCCTGAGGGCACCGGTGAGATTGCCCGGGTCAAGGAGGTGCTGCCCGATGGTCGCCTGGTGATCCTCTCCCGCGGTGAGGATGAGCGGGTGGTCCGGCTCTCCTCGGCAGCCGTGCAGGCCGCCGAGGGGGACCGGGCAGTGCGGATCGGCGATGCGGTAGTGGTGGACCTGCGCACAGGCACCGCCACCGAGGTGGTGCCGCTCTCCGAGGTGGAGGATGTGGTGCTGGAGGAGACTCCCGATATTTCCTACCAGCAGATCGGCGGGCTGGCCGAGCAGATCGAGCAGATCCGCGATGCCGTGGAGCTGCCCTTCCTGCATGCTGAGCTCTACCGAGAGCACGGGCTGCGAGCGCCCAAGGGCATTCTGCTCTACGGGCCACCCGGCTGTGGCAAAACCATGATCGCCAAGGCAGTAGCCACCTCCCTTGCGGATGACAGCGGCAATGGTGCCTTCTTCCTGAACATCAAGGGCCCCGAGCTGCTCAACAAATATGTGGGAGAGACCGAACGGCATATCCGGGTGATCTTCTCCCGGGCCCGGGAACGGGCTTCCGAAGGCTCCCCGGTGGTGGTGTTCTTCGATGAGATGGAGGCTCTCTTCCGCACCCGCGGCACCGGAGTCAGCTCCGATGTGGAGACCACCATCGTCCCCCAGCTGCTGGCCGAGATCGACGGAGTGGAGTCCCTGGACAATGTGATTGTCATCGGCGCCTCCAACCGCGAGGACATGATCGACCCGGCCATCCTGCGGCCCGGGCGGCTGGACGTCAAGATCCGCGTGCAGCGGCCCTCAGCAGATGGTGCCCGCCAGATCCTGAAGATCCACCTGGGGGCCTCGGTGCCGCTGCGGCCAGCCCTGATAGAGCAGCACGGCGGCCACGCCGAGGCCCGCAGTGCGCTGATCGACACGGTGGTGAAGCGACTCTACCCGGAGCAGGCCGGTTTCATGTCTGGGGCTGTGCTGAGCAATATTGTGGACCGGGCCAAGAAGCTGGCCATCAAGGAGTTCCTGGCCGGTGCGGAGCAGAATGAGATCAAGGGAATCACCGAGGCTCACCTGCACGAGGCCGTCGAACAGGAGCTTGCCGAGCAACGCGCCATGGCCGTCGGGATTGGGATGGCGCAGTGAGCGTGCGCCGCCTGATCGGCATGGAGACCGAGTACGGAATCCATGCCCCAGCCAACCCGCGGGCCAGCCATGTGGCCCTGTCCATCGAGCTGATCAACGCCTATGCCGCCCAGGTGACCGAGTCCGGGGGAGCGGTGGCCGGCACTGAATGGGATTACCAGTCGGAGTCCCCGCTGGTGGACGCCCGCGGCTGGGTGCTGCCGCGTTCGGCCGCCCACCCCAGCCAGCTCACCGATGATCCGCATGCCATCCGGGACGCGCTGGGCAATATCACCGGCGGGGACCCCAGCCCCGCCGACTTAGCAGAGCAGGAGTTCAACCCGCCGGGCTCAGCCCACTGGCGCGGAGACTTCTTCGAGCTCAAAGAGGGTCAGCCGCAGCTGCTGATGAATCTCGTATTGGGCAACGGTGCCCGGTTCTATGTGGATCACGCCCACCCCGAGTACTCGGCCCCTGAGACGGTGGGCCCAAAGCGGGCTGTGCTGTATGACGTGGCCGGCGACGTCGTAGCCCGTGCTGCCGCTGCCCGGCTCTCCCAGGAGCCCGAGGCGCCTGAGGTGCTGCTGTACAAGAACAACACAGACAACAAATCCGTCTCCTACGGGGCGCATGAGAACTATCTGGTGCCGCGCAGCCTGCCTTTCGACCAGCTGGTGGAGGGGCTGCTGCCGTTCTTCACCACCCGGCAGGTCATCTGCGGCGCCGGCCGGGTGGGCATCGGGCAGCGGAACCAGGTCACCGGGTACCAGATCAGTCAGCGGGCCGACTTCTTCGAGGAGCAGGTGGGCTTGGAGACCACGGTGCGCCGCCCCATCATCAACACCAGGGACGAACCGCACGCCCACTTCGACTCCTGGCGCCGGCTGCATGTCATCATCGGCGACGCCAATATGAGCGAGTACTCCGCCTGGCTGCGGGTGGGTACCACCGCCCTGGTGCTTGACCTCATCGAGGCGGGCAAGGCGCCCGGAATCCGCCTCTACGATCCGGTGCAGGCGCTGAGGACCATCTCCCATGACCCCACCTTGACCGCCACGGTGCACACCAACCACGGGGCGATGACCGCACTGCAGATTCAGCAGGAGTATTTGGAAGCTGTGCTGGACCAGCTGCCGCCCACCGCCCCGGACACTGAGACTGCTGAGGTGGTTGAGGCCTGGCAGCAGCTGCTCAGCGACCTGGGCCAGGATCCGGCTCTGGGGGCTGACCGGGTGGACTGGGTGGCCAAACTGCAGCTGCTGGACTCCTACCGACGGCGCGACGGCCTGGACTGGGACTCGCCTCGATTGGGCATGATCGACCTGCAGTACCACGACCTTCGGGAAGAGAAGGGGCTCTACTACCGGCTTGCCCGGGCCGGACGGATGCGCCGGCTGTTCACCGATGATCAGATCGCCTGGGCCGCGCAGCATCCGCCGGAGGAGACCCGAGCCTGGCTGCGCGGTCAGCTGGTCAGCCAGCACTCCCAGGCAGTGGCCGGGGCCTCCTGGGACCAGGTGCTGCTGCGACCAGACCCGGCCGCCCCGCCGGTCCGTCTGCATCTTTCCGACCCCTTCTCCGGCACCCGAGCACAGGCCGAATCCGTGTTGAACGAGGCCACCGGGGACGCACAGCTGGTGGCAGGCCTGCAGAACCTGCTCAGTTGAGGTTCACCTTCCCACGATAAGATAGAACCATGTCAGCACAGCCGCAGAAGCAGCCGAACCGCCCCGGCGGGGAGGAGACCCCCGAATCCGCAGACTCTGGCCAGGTCAAGGGAAACCCGCAGTCAGCCGAGCGGGCCCAGGAGCTGGACAGTCTGCTCGATGAGATCGACACCGTTCTGGAGGCCAATGCCGAAGAGTTCGTCAAGGGCTTCGTGCAGAAGGGTGGCCAGTAGGGCGTGGACCGCCGGATATACGGGGTCGAGACCGAATTCGGCCTCATCCACCGGCCAGCCAGCGACCAGCTGCCCGGCCGAGGACTGCCACCGGACGAGCTGGCCCGTTACCTCTTCCGCCCAGTGGTGGAGTTTGGCCGCAGTTCCAATATCTTCATCCCCAACGGCTCACGGCTCTACCTGGACGTGGGCTCGCATCCGGAGTACGCCACCGCTGAGTGTGATGACCTGATCGACCTCATCGCCTCCGACCGGGCCGGTGAGATGATCATGCACCACCTGGCGCTGGCCGCTGAGCAGCGCATCGCCGCCGACGGGTTCACCGGCCAGGTCTACGTGCTGAAGAATAATGTGGACTCCGCCGGCAACTCCTACGGCAGCCATGAGAACTACCTCATCCCGCGCACCACCCACTTCCGCAGACTCTCCGGCATCCTGCTGCCCTTCCTGATCACCCGGCAGATCATCGCCGGGGCCGGCCGGGTGGTGCCGGGGGATGAGGAGACGCCGCCGCACTTCGCCTTCAGCCAGCGGGCAGACCATATGTGGGAGGGCATCAGCTCGGCCACTACCCGCTCCCGGCCGATCATCAATACCAGGGACGAGCCGCACGCCGACGCTGCCACCCACCGCAGGCTGCACGTGATCGTCGGGGACTCCAATATGTCCTCCACCACCAGCCTGCTGCGCTACGGCTCCACCGACCTGGTGCTGCGGATGATTGAGGCCGGTGTCCCGGTGGGGGATTTCGAGCTGGAGAACCCGATCGGCGCCATCCGGCAGATCAGCCATGACCTCACCGGTCAGGCCCGGGTCCGTATTCGCGGCGGGGAAGAGATGACCGCGGTGCAGATTCAGCGTGGCCTGCTGGAACGGATCCAGCGCTTCGTGGCCGAACAGGGCGACCACCACGAGCACGTGGGGCAGGTCCTGGAGCTCTGGGAACGGGCCCTGACCGCGGTGGAGACCGGCGAACACCATCTGATCGATACCGAAATTGATTGGGCCATCAAAAAGCGACTGGTGGACGAAGTCGCCGCCCAGCGCGGGTTGGCCATGGGCCACCCGCGGCTAGAACAGCTGGATATGGCCTACCACGATGTACATCCGGAGCGCGGACTCTTCCACCTGCTGGTCCGCCGCCGACGCGCCCAGGAGATCCTCACCGAGGCGAAGGTAGAGGAGGCGCTGATCACCCCGCCGTCCACCCGGGCCGCGGTGCGCGGGGAGTTCCTCTCCACCGCACGGGCCTTCGGTGCGGAGACCACGGTGGACTGGGTGCACCACAAACTCATTGACCGGCCCTTGGAGGCCGTGATGGTCAAAGACCCTTTCCCCGTCCGCGATGAACGCGTGGAGAGCCTGCTGGACAAGCTCGGCGACCGCAGCACCCAGCTGCGTGAGCTGAGCATCCAGGAACGCAGCCAGCGCGCAGTGAGCCTGGCTCTGAGTGATAAGTACGCCCTTGCCGCCCAGGCTGAGCCTGCCGAGCCCCCAGTAATCTGACAAATCAGCAGACAGCAGAGTAGAGTTCCCCCGATGCACAACCACCGTACCGCCAGAGTCCCCCTCGCCCTCTCAGCCGCAGCAGCACTGCTGCTCACCGCCTGCGGTGAGGACGGTGGGACCGGCTCAGAAGGAGGCCTGGGGGACACCAGCGTCTTCGACAGCCTGGAGATCAACGCCCCCGGTGACGGTGAGCAGCCGGAGGTCACCATCTACGAGGAGCTCGAGGCAGACGAGAACTCCGCCGAAGTGGTCAACCAGGGCAGCGGCGAGCAGCTCAACAACGACTGGTTTATCGACTACCACCTCACCGTGGTGGACCCTGAGGATGCCTCCGTACTGCAGAGCACCCATGAGGAGCCGCTGGCCCCGTTCCTCTCCCTGCCGGCACTCAGCGCCTCCGAGGCGCAGACCGAGCAGTTCTTCGCCGAGGGGCTCACCTCCCAAGGAGTGACCGTCGGATCCGAGGTGGCCTTCTACCTTCTGGCCAACCCGGCGGAGGGGGTCAACGCAGACACCCTGTACATCTTCGAGATCCTGGACCAGAGCCCCACCTACGCCGACGGTGAGGAGCAGGAACAGTCCGGGGACCTACCGGAGATCGATTCGGAGATCGGCACCGCCCCCGAGCTGGGTGACCACGATCCCGAGTCTGAGCCCCCCGAGGAGCTGACCTCCGAGGTGCTCATCGCCGGCGAGGGCGAGGAGATCGGTCCTGAGGACTTTGTCTTCGCCCAGTACCGTGGCTGGCAGTGGACCAACGGGGAGGAGTTCGATGCCTCCTGGAGCGATGACGGCACCGCCGGCAATCCCTTTGAGTTCGCTGTCGGAGAAGAGCTGGCGCAGATGCTGCAGCGCGGTGTCATCGACGGCTGGAGCCAGGGCGTGCAGGGCCACCATGTGGGTGACCGGATCCTGCTGATCGTTCCCCCGGAGCAGGCTTATGGAGAGATCGATGATGAGGAGACCGGCCTCACCGAAGGAGGCAGCCCCGGCGGCACCCTGATCTTTGTGATCGACATTGTCCGGGTCATCGACGGTGAGGCGATGATGGCCAACCTCGAGGCTCAGATGGGCGCCCAGCAGCCGGAGCAGCCGGTAGCCCCCGAGCTGAGCGAAGAGGAACTCGCCGAACTGGAGGACCTCGCCCAGGAGCACGGAGTCTCGGTGGAAGAGCTGGAGATGTTCATACAGATGGGGATCCCGATTGAGGAGCTGGAGGGCATCCTCCAGGGCGAGGAACCGGAGAACGACGCCGGCGACGAAGACGACCCCCAGGACAGCGACACCGAAGAGGACGAGGACTGAGCCAGATGAGTTTCGGACAGCGCAGCTATGACCGCACCCGTCCCGAGGTGGACTTCCCCGGCGACACCCCGCCCGAGGAGCTGGTCATCGAAGAGATCATCCCCGGCGGCGGGCCTGAGGCAGCACCCGGGGACCAGATCTCCTGCCACTATGTAGGAGTCTCCTGGTCCACCGGTGAGGAGTTCGACGCCTCCTGGAACCGCGGTGCGCCCCTGGACTTCACTGCAGGCATCGGCCAAGTCATCCAGGGCTGGGACCAGGGCCTGATCGGCATGAAGGAGGGCGCCCGGCGTCGTCTAGAGATCCCACCCCACCTGGCCTACGGTGAAACTGGTGCCGGGGCTGCCATCGGGCCCAACGAAACCCTGATCTTCATTGTGGATCTGGTGAAGGTGAACAAGACCGGCTGATACCTTAGACAGCATGCCGCAGGGGGACGCCGAACCGTACTGGCCCGAGCAGACCGCCCACGCCGAGGACGGTGTGGTCCGTGCACTCTCCCTGGCCGCCACCCTGCTCAATCGGCCTGGCGGCCTGACCCGCACCGAGATCTTCGAGCAGGTGGAGCTCTACCGCAGCAGACACCAGGCCCTGGAGCAGCTGCACGGCACGGAGCGGCAGCGAGCACAGGATGCCTTGGACAAACTCTTCGGACATGACAAGGAACACCTGCGCAGCTGCGGGATCGAGTTGGCTGAACCCACCGCTGAGCAGGACTACCGCTACCGGGTCTCGCGCAGCCAGTACGGGCTGCCGGATCTCCGCCTCAGTCCGGAGGAGCAGATGGCCCTCTACCGGGCACAGCTGCTGTTTGCCAATAACAACATTGCCGGACTGCAGCACGCCCTCTGGGCGGTCAACCCGAATGCGGAGGGGATCAGCTCAGCTGATGAACCCCAAGCCCTGCAGGCCTCCATCGGCTCCGATGCGGAGATTGCCACACTGATCGATCTGGCCCGGAGCGGCACCGGGACTCCGGTGACCTTTCGCTATACCGGCTACGGACGAGAATCCGCCGAACCCCGCCGGGTGGTGCCGCTGGGCACCGGGGCCCGCGCCCATTGGTATCTGGTGGGCCATGACCTGGACCGGGGTCAACGCCGCCTCTACCGACTGGACCGGGTGCACGGCTCGGTCACTACGCTTCCCAGCAGCCGGCTCAGTTCTGAAGATGCCGTGCAGCTGGAACAGATCCGGCAGGGGCTCTACCAGGATCTGGATATCAGCGAAGTGTTGAACAGCACCGGACGCCGCCCAGATGCCCGGGCAGCGCTGGAAGGCGCCAGGCAGGCCCACCAGCGCACAGCACCGCACACCCTGCCCAAGCTCACCACCCTGCCGGCCAATCTGCGCAAGGACGACGCCGCCACCAAGACTGAACGGGTCATCAACATGGTGGCCCTGCTGCTCTCCAGGCCGGAGGGTGTGCCGCCCAGCCAGCTGCTGGTCAAATACGCCATCACCCCTGCGCAGCTGCTGCGTGACCTGCTGAGCATCGCCCAGGTCAACACCGACGGGTTCCCCGATACCTTGGACCTCCATCCCTACCCGGAGCCCAATGACGAGCTGTTCGTCGCCGAGTATCTCGCAGCCGATGAGCCGATCGTGCTCCGCGCCGGGACTAACAGCCTGGACAAACCGGTCTCGCTGACCAAACCTGGGGCGCTGAGCCTGATGATCGCACTGAAGGCACTGATCGATGTCTGCCCGCCGGGGGAGGAGCATATAGCGGCAGCCGCTGAGCAGCTCCAGCAAAAGATTCTCGATATTGTTCCAGAGTCCATCGCCCAGGCCGCGAACAGCATGTCACTGGCCCGCACCCCGGCCGACGGCAGCCTGCTGCGCATCGCTCAGCAGGCCATCGCCGCCCAGCACGCGGTGAGCCTGGACTATGAGGACGCCTCCGGCAACATCTCTTCAGACAGGACTATTGATCCGGTGCAGATCCTCTACGACGGACCGCATACCTATCTGCGCGCCTGGTGCCGCCGGGAGCAGGGCGAACGGTTCTTCCGTCTGGACCGTATCCTGCAGCTGAACCTCCTTGCTGATGAGGAGCAGTCCGCGCAGGCCACCCAGATCGAGCTCAGCGAGGCACCTAGGCCGCAGGTTCCGGTCACGGCGGGCTCAGTGCAGGTCATCCTGCGCTTCGCCCCCTTCGCCGCTGGCCAGGCTGCCTTGTACCAACCCGTCAGGCAGCATACGGATAAGCGGACCGGTGCGCGGACCATCTCCACCCATTTCAGCACCCGTGAGGCAGTCATCCGCACCTGCCTGGGCGCCGGCGGGGACATCGAGCTCATCCGTCCGGTGGATCTGCGCCGGGAGATCGCCCAGCGTGCCGCGGAGCAGCTGGTTTTCCCCCGCTGAGCCAGGCCAGGTATCCTTGTGCAGGATCAGGAAAGGACTTTCTCATGGGAATTCAAGGCTGGCAGTGGCTGATCATCCTCGGTATCCTGCTGCTGCTCTTCGGCGCGACCAAGCTGCCCAAGCTGGCCCGCTCGCTGGGCGAGTCCGCTCGGATCTTCAAATCAGAGGTGAAGACCATCCGCGAGGAGGACCAACCTGCAGATGACCGCGCCTCCGAGCCCCGGGCTATCGAGCAGACCGATCCCACCGCGGATGTGCATAAGAGCCGGGAACGCCGCGACCACCCCAATAATTCGTAGCCTGCATGACTCTGGCCGAACGGGAGCGGCCGGCGCCGCGGGGATCCAGACGGAAGAAGCGTGATCCTGAGGGGCGGATGTCGCTGAGGGATCATCTGCGCGAGTTGCGCCGGCGGCTGCTGATCGCTGTTGCTGGCATTGTGCTGGGTGCTGTCGCTGGGTTCTTTCTCTATGACTGGCTGGTGGCCACCCTGGCTGCCCCAGTGCTGGAGCATGGTGGTGGGGAGGATGCCCGGCTGACCTCGATTGCGTTCAACGCTGTCGGCCAGCCACTGGATCTGCTGATCCGGCTCTCCCTGTTCGTGGGTCTGGTGATCTCCTCCCCGGTGTGGCTGTATCAGATCTGGGCCTTCATCATGCCGGGGCTGAAGAAGAAGGAGAAGCGGTATGCGATGGGGTTCATCGTCGCCAGTGTGCCGCTGTTCCTGGCCGGGATCTTCATGGCCTATACGTTGTTGCCGCGGGCGGTGGAGTTCTTCTTCTCCCTGAACCCAGAGGGCACCTCCAACATTATTGCCCCGGATGTCTACTTCACCTTTGTGCTGCACCTGTTCATCGCCTGCGGGATCGCGATGGTGATCCCGGTGATCCTGGTCGGGGTCAACTTGATGGGCATCATCACCGGGCAGCAGGTGCTGCGCTCCTGGCGGGGGGTGGTGATGCTGATCGCGGTGATGTCAGCCCTGGCCACCCCCGGCGATATGGCGATCTCGATGTTCTTCATCATGATCCCGCTGACCCTGCTCTTCGCCGTAGCCATCGGATTGTGCCTACTCAACGACAAACGCAGGGAGCGCCGGCAGAAGGCGCTGCTCAGGCCTGACGCACAATCCTGACATCGACTTCGAGGGTGGTCTCCGGGCCGCCCCCGGAGAGAATGCCCTTCAACGGGGTGACATCGGCATAGTCCCGGCCCCGTGCCACCAGGATGTGATGCTCTCCGGCAGGTTTATGGTTGGTGGGGTCCCAGGAGTGCCAGCGTCCGTCCCACCACTCCAGCCAGGCATGCGATTGCCCGGCCACCTCAGTGCCGATCGCAGCCTCCGGGTCCGGGTGGATGTACCCGGAGATATAGCGGGCCGGCATCCCCAGTGAGCGCAGTGCGCCCACTGCCACATGGGAGAGGTCCTGGCAGACTCCCTTGCGCGTCTTGAAGGATGTCTCCGCGTCCCAGCTGACCTGACTGTGCCCGGGCTGGTACTCCATCTCCTCCCGCAGCCAGGCGAACAGGGCCAGGGCGGTCTCATGCGGGGTCTTTCCGGAGGCAATGTCACGTGCGGCCTCAGCAAGCTCGTCCCCGGGAGCGGAGAGCTTGGACTGCGGCACATAGTCGCTGAACTGCTCAAAGTTCTCATCAGCTGCCAGGTCAGCCCAGTCCAGCAGACCCTCGGCAGCGTGCGGCTTCTCAAACCGGTGAACCTCCACCAGGGCCTGGGCGGTGACCTGCAGCGTCTCATGCCGGGAGTGCAGGTCGAAGGTGTGCACTTTGGTGCCCCAGTAGTCCCGGTAGTGGGAGAGGGTGGTGGCATAGGGGGAGATCTTCAGGTCGGTCTCCAGCACCACCTGGGCGGCATCGGTCTGCGGGGTCATCCGCGCCTCGTTGTAGGAGACGGTGGCCGGGGCCCCGTAGCGATAGTCGGTGGTGTGGGTGACATGCAGCCGGGTCATACCTGCTCTCCTGTCCAGGCCTGCTCAGCGGCCTGCGCGAAGTACTTGCTGGTGATCGCATCGGAGGCCCCCGCGCAGGCGGCCTGGACACGCTCCAGGTGCTCAGGAAGCTCTGCGATGAGGTCCTGGGAGTGGTGATACTCCAGGAAGGTGCGGGCCTGTCCTACCAGCCTGCGGGCCTGGTCCATCTTCCCGGTGCGGGTGTACTCCGGGTCCAGGGCGATCAGCGCCTGCTCCACCTGGCGCAGCGAGGAGACCACTGAGCGGGGGAAGAGCCGGTCCAGCAGCAGGAACTCCACCGCGTAGGAGTCCCCGAACGCGGCGCGGCGGCTGCGCAGGAAGGACTCATAGGCTCCGGCGCAGCGCAGCATATTGGCCCAGGAGAGCCGGAAGGCCTCCTCATCACCGGTGGCCAGCATCCGGGCAGTCATATCGGCCCGTTCCAGGGCCCGGCCCAGGGCCATGAACTGCCAGGAATCGTCTCGGCTCATGGTGGAGTCGGCCAGGCCCTGCACAGTGGCGGTGCGCTCAATCACCCAGGTGCAGAACCGGTAGGTGCCCACCACGTCCTGACGGTGACTGGTCAGCCCGTTCCAGGTGGCGTTCAGCGACTCCCACACTGGAGCGGAGACGGTCTCCCGGGCGCGCCGGGCGTTCTCCCGGGCGGCGGAGAGCGAGCCGGCGATGGAGTTTCCCTGCTCAAGGTCAAAGGCCATCCTGCGCAGCAGCTGCGGCAGCCCAGCAGGGGCGTCATCCTCAGTGTCCACACCCATCACCGCCAGCAGATTGGCCGAAACGGTGCGCTGCTCGGCAAGTGGCAGCTGATTCAGCCGCTCCAGGTGCACATCAAGGATCCGTGCGGTGCCATCGGCCCGCTCCACATAGCGTCCGATCCAGAACAGTGACTCAGCGATCCGACTGAGCATCAGAACTCCTTCCCGACGCTGGCTTGAGCGCCGAAGGCGCGACACAGCTCTGATTCTGCTGTTGCTGCTGCTCGTCGTACTGATCAGCGGGGTTGCCCTGATTGTGGAAGGCAGAGGGCCAGACCCGCTGGGCGGAGCGTGCGCTGCGCCGGGTGCTCCAGGGCACCGCGGTGGGTACCGCCGGGGCCTGCTCGCTGCCGCCGGAGTCCACCACCCAGGTGTCCTTGGACCCGCCGCCCTGGGAAGAGTTGACCACCAGGGAGCCTTCGGTCAGCGCCACTCGGGTCAGCCCCCCGGGCAGCACCCAGACTTCCTCACCGTCGTTGACGGCGAAGGGACGCAAATCCACGTGCCGGGGTCCGAAGGTCTCCCCGTCCAGGGTGGGCACTGTGGACAGCTGCAGCACCGGCTGGGCGATCCAGCCTCGCGGGTCGGCCAGCACCTTCTTGCGCAGCGCCTCCAGCTCCTCAGGCGTGGCGGCCGGGCCGATCACCAGACCCTTGCCGCCGGAGCCGTCCACGGGCTTGACCACCAGATCCGCTAACCGGTCCATCACCTCCTCACGTGCCTGCGGCTCCTCCAGCCGGTAGGTGTCCACATTCGGGATGATCGGGTCTTCGCCCAGGTAGTAGCGGATGATCTCCGGCACATAGGTGTAGACCAGTTTGTCATCGGCCACCCCGTTGCCCACCGCGTTGGCGATGGTCACGTTGCCCTCCCGGGCGGCATTGACCAGTCCGGGCACCCCCAGCATCGAGTCGGCCCGGAACTGCAGAGGGTCTAGGAAGTCATCGTCGAGCCGCTTGTAGATGACATCCACCCGCTGCTCGCCCTCGGTGGTGCGCATATAGACCCTGTTGCCGCGGCAGACCAGGTCGCGGCCCTCCACCAGTTCCACCCCCATCATCCCGGCCAGCAGGGTGTGCTCAAAGTAGGCGGAGTTGTACACCCCGGGGGTCAGCACCACCACAGTGGGGTCATCCACGCCTTCAGGGGCGGTGCGCCGCAGCGCGGAGAGCAGTCGGCGCGGGTACTCCTCCACCGGACGGATCGAGGTGCCGGTGAACGCTTCCGGCAGCCCCTTGGCAATCGCCCGGCGGTTCTCCAGCACATAGGAGACGCCGCTGGGCACTCTCACATTGTCCTCCAGCACCCGGAAGGTGCCGGCGTCGTCCCTGACCAAATCGATCCCGGAGATATGCACCCGCACCCCGCCGGGGGTGGGGAAGCCGTGCACCTCGCGGTGGAAATGTGCGCTGGTGGTGATCAGCGAACGCGGCACCACCCCGTCGCGGACGATCTCCATCCGGTCATAGACATCGTTGAGGAACATCTCCAGGGCGGTGACCCGCTGGGCCACTCCGGCAGAGAGGCTGTTCCACTCCGCGCCGGGGATGATGCGCGGGACAATGTCCAACGGCCAGGCCCGCTCCTCCCCGGCGAAGTCAAAGGTCACCCCGCGGTCCAGGAAGGTCCGAGCCATGGTCTCGGCCCGGGCGGATACATCAGAGAGGTTCAGCGACTGCAGCACATCATTGACCCCGGAGTAGTCCGGACGCAGACCGGACTCGCGGGAGAACATCTCGTCGAAGGCAGTGGAGCGCTGCATCGCCTTCGGATAGTCAGTAAAGAGATCTGCCATATTCCTACTGTTCTGTCCGGGTCTGTTTGAATACCACTATGTCAGAAAAATTGAACCTCACCAGGGATGAGGCGGCTTCCCGCTCCTGGAGCATCAGCGTCTCCTCCTACCAGGTCCATGTGGATCTCTCATCGGCCGCCGAGGAAGGTGCCACCACCTATCCGGTCCAGACCCGTGTGGAGTTATCCTTCAGCTCGGCGGCCAGTGACGGAAGTGTGCCATTCCTGGATTACGCGGGTGTTTCGGTCAGGTCAGTGCGCATCAACGGCACAGAGCACAACGACGCCGAGTTCAACGGCGCCCGGATCCCGCTTCCCGGACTGGTCGAGGGCCAGAACATCGTGGAGATCAGCTCGGACTCCGCATTCTCCCGATCAGGGGAGGGGCTGCACCGGTTCACCGACCCCAGCGACGGGGCTGTCTATCTCTACACCCAGTACGAGCCTGCTGACTGTCGGCGGGTGTTCCCCGTCTTCGACCAGCCCGACCTCAAAGCCCGGTTCCAGTTCTCCATCACCGGTCCGGCGGACTGGCAGCTGCGCTCCAATGGAGCTGAGATCTCTCGGACTGAGGTGGCCAGCGGCGTCGTACGGGTGGAGTTCGCTGAGACTGAGGTGATGAGCTCTTATATCACCGCCCTGCTGGCTGGGCCCTACCATCTGGTGGAGGACACCTGGCGCGGCGGTGTACCCGGCGGTGATGAGTTCAGCATTGACCTGGCACTGCTGTGCCGGGCCTCGCTGGCCGAGCATCTGGACGCTGCGGAGCTGTTCCGGATCACCCAACAGGGCCTGGACTTCTTCCACGCCGAGTTCGGCTACCCCTATCCCTGGGGACGCGGGGCCGGCGGTAACGGGAAATACGATCAGGTGTTCGTCCCCGAGTACAACCTGGGTGCGATGGAGAACCCCGGGCTGGTGACCTTCACGGAACGCTATGTGTTCGACACCGGGGCCACCGAGGCCCAGCACGAAACCCGGGCCAACACCATTCTGCACGAGATGGCCCATATGTGGTTCGGCGATCTGGTGACCATGCACTGGTGGGACGATCTCTGGCTCAAGGAGTCCTTCGCCGACTATATGGGCACCTACGGGGTGGACTCCGCCACGGAGTTCACTACCGCCTGGGTGGCCTTCGCCAACTCCCGCAAGGGCTGGGCCTATGTGCAGGACCAGCTGCCCACCACGCATCCGATCGTGGCCGATATCCCTGACCTGGAGGCCGCCGATCAGAACTTCGACGGGATCACCTACGCCAAGGGGGCCAGCGTGCTCAAGCAGTTGGCCGCCTATGCTGGTGCCGAGGCGTTCCGAGCGGCCGCCCGGACCTATTTTCAACGCTTCGCCTTCGGCAACGCCACCCTGGAGGACTTCCTGGGCGTGCTTCAGGAGGCCACCGGCAAGAACATGCGCGCCTGGTCCGCCGCTTGGCTGCAGACCGCGGGCATCCCGGTGCTGGAAACAGTTCACGACGACGCCGGCACCATCAGTGTGCGCCAGACCGGCACTGACCCCACCACCGGCCAGCCCATCGCCCGGCCACATGTGATCAAGGTGGGTCTGTTCACCCTGGACGGCACCGGTACCCTGAGCCGGGCTCAGTCGGTTCCCGCCGAGCTGGACCCGGAGGCCCCGGAGGGGCTCACCTCGGTGCCGGGGCTGCAGCTCCCCCAGGCCGGGACACCTCGGCTGATCCTGCCCAACGACGAGGACCTCACCTACGCCAAGCTGGTGCTGGACCCCGAGTCCGTAGAGGCGGCCTTGACCTATCCGGTGGGCGACCCGCTGGCCCGGGCCACCGTCTGGGCGGCGCTGTGGTCCATGGTCCGCGACGCACAGCTGCCGGCAGCCCGGTTCGTCGAGGCGGTGCTGCGGCTGGGCCTGCAGATCCCCGAGGTCGCGGTGGTCCAGTCCCTGCTGCGTCAGGCTAACCAGGCCTGTGAGCTCTATACCCCGGCAGGGCGGCGCGAGGAGCTGGAGGCTCAGTTGGCTGCTGGACTAGCAGCGTTCATTGATTCCGCGCCCAAAGCCGATGCGTCCCTTGCTGCTACTCGGGTGCTCGCATTGCTCTCCCGCAGACACGGCAGCCAGCTGGACTTTTTGGCCGATCGCCTGGAATCGGAGACCGATGAGGAGCTACGCTGGCTGTTCCTGCAGGCGCTGGCCGCCCACCGGAAGACCAGCGCTGCGGATCTGGAGGCTGAGATCAGTCGCCGCACCACCGCTCGGGGGATGATTGCCCACCGGTTGGCCCTGGCCTCCCGGCCTGACCCGGCCGTCAAGGCAGCAGCCTTCCAGCAGGCGCTGGCCGGGCATGATGCTGAGGGCATGGAGCTCTCCAACGACCACCTGACCGCCACTATCGATGGATTCAACGCCGATCCCACCGGCCTGACCGGGCAGTACACCCAAGCCTACTTTGCGGCGCTCACCGATGTATGGGAGCGGATGACCCAGGGCCAGGCCACTCGTGTGGTGCAGGGCCTGTTCCCGGAGCCGTCACAGTCGGCCGCCGAGCGCACTGAGCAGTGGCTGGCCGAGCACCCGGAGGCCCCGGCCGCCTTGCGCCGGCTGATCCTTGAGGAGCAGGACCACCTGCTGCGCGCCCTGCGCGTCCAGGCCGCCGCTCGTTGAACATCTGGTGTGCTGAATTCCTCTGAATGGCGTCAGGTAACCAGGCATTTTTAGGATTTCAACACACCAAATCCCGGGAGGTGGGGTGAGGCTGGTGAGCCCGCGGTGTATTAGGACTTCTTGCGGGCGGCCCGCTCCTCGGCCCGTTTCCGGTCCAGGAGGGTCTTCTCCTCCACCGGGGCGTCTGCGGAGGCCCGCAGCTTCCGGTAGTACTCATTGGCCGCCTCCTGGCGGGACTGCTCCGCCCTGGAGGCCACCTCCATGCGCACATGCTCAGGCGCATAGCCGAAGCTGTCCACCACATCCTGGGCATGCGGACGGACCCGGGCGACCAGCCGGTTGATGTAGGGGGTCAGCGTCCGGGCCCGCTGGGTGGAGATCCGGCCGTTGATCAGGTACCAGTCCAGGGTCTCCTCGATCCGGCTCAGCGCGTAGATGTCCCTCAGCCAGGTCATCACCTGGCGGGTGCCCGGGTGCTCCACCTGTTCCAGGCCCTCGGTGAAGGCCTCCCAGAGCAGCAGGTCGGCATGGGCCTTGGCGGCACTGATGATCTGGTACTGGTGCTCGTTGAAGACGGTGGCCTGCTTCTCGGCGGGCAGCTTGGCCACATGGCGCAGCTCCCCGGCGGCATCGGCCACCATCTGGCGCACCCGGCCGGCCAGCAGCTCCCGCTGCACCTCGGACTGTTTGAACCAGTTGGCGCTGCGCCGTTCGTCCCCGGTGTCCTGGACCCCCTGCAGAGCTTTGCGCAGGCCGAACCGGTGCATCACGGTGTCACCGGCCTGGTTGGCCACATAGCTGGCCAGGGCCCCCACATCGGCGTTCTTGAACTCGGCGGCATAGTCGGCCAGCAGCCGTTTGGCCACCAGCTGCAGCAGCACATTGTTATCGCCCTCAAAGGTGACATAGATGTCCAGATCTGCACGCAGCGAGGTGAACCGGTTCTCTGAGATGAACCCGGCCCCGCCGCAGGCCTCCCGGGCCTCCTGCAGGGTGTCCAGGGCGTGCCAGGTGGCCACCGGCTTGATGGTGGCAGCAAGAGTCTCCAGTTCCTGGCGGTTCTCATCGGAGTCATCCTTGCCGGAGAAGACATCGTCCAGCTTGGCCAGCAGCTTGTCATGGGCGAAGCCCAGCGCCACCGTCTTGGCCAGGCGGGGGATCAGCCGGCGCTGGTGCAGCTGATAGTCCAGCAGCACCTCCTCCTCCGTGGTGGAGGTGGCGTTGAACTGGCGGCGTTGGTTGCCGTAGGTGATCGCCCCGATCAGGCCCAGTTTGGCGGCCGCCACCGCAGCCCCGGTCAGCGAGACCCGGCCCTGGACCAGGGTGCCCAGCATGGTGAAGAACCGCCGCCCGGGGGATTCGATGGGGGAGCTGTACTCCCCGCCCTCGGCCACATCCCCGTAGCGGTTGAGCAGGTTGGTGCGCGGGATGCGCACCTCCTGGAACCGGATCCGGCCGTTGTCCACACCGTTGAGTCCGCCCTTATGGCCGTCGTCCTCAATGGTGATCCCGGGCAGCGGATTGCCGTCGGGATCCCGGATCTCCATATAGAAACAGTGCACCCCGTGGTTGACACCTTTGGTGATCAGCTGGGCGAAGACCACTGCTGCGGTGGCGTGCAGGGCAGCATTGCCCAGGAACCGCTTCACGGCAGCGTCTAAGGGGGTGTGGATGATGAACTCGTCAGTGGCGTCGTCGTAGGTGGCGGTAGTGCCGATGGAGGCCACATCGGAGCCGTGGCCGATCTCGGTCATGGCGTAGGCGCCCGGCACGGAGAGGTCCATGATCGACGGCAGCCACTTCTTCTGGTGCTCATGGGATCCCAGGTGCATCACCGCAGCCCCGAAGAGCCCCCACTGCACCCCGGATTTGATCTGCAGGGAAGGGTCAGCGGTGACCAGCTCCTCGAAAGCGGCGATATTGGCCCCGTGGTCGGCCTCGCCGCCGAACTCCTCGGGGAAGGCCCGGTGCACGGCATTGGCCTCCACCAGGGCGTGGGACTGCTTGAGTGTGCGCTCCCGGTGGTCTTCCTTGGTGAGGTTCTCCGCCTTGTGGAACTGCGGGTCCTTCAGCAGCTCGCGGGCGGTCCGCTTGGTCTGCGCCCAGCGGCCCAGCAGGATCTCCTCCAGGTGAGCGGTGTCTACTGAGGCGGTGCTGATGGGTCCGGTGGCGGCGTCGTCGTACTCTCCCATAGGGTGCTCCTTAAAGACTGTGAGGCTGACAGTGATGGTCAACACAAGTAGTCTAAGATACTGACGAGTAATAAAGCCAAGTCTGAAGGAGACACCCCATGGCAGAAAAAGTGCGCGACGCCGTGATCATCGGCGGCAACCGGATCCCCTTCGCCCGTGCCCACAGCGCCTATGCGAAGTCCTCCAACCAGGACATGCTCACCTCTGCGCTGAACGGCCTGGTGGCCCGCTACGGGCTGCAGGGCCAGCAACTGGGCGCAGTGGCCGCCGGTGCGGTGCTCAAGCACTCCAAGAACTTCAACTTAGCCCGCGAATCGGTGCTGGGCACCCCGTTGGACCCAAAGACCCCGGCCTACGATGTGCAGATGGCCTGCGCCACCGGCACTGAGGCCATCGGCTCACTGGCCAATAAGATCAGGCTGGGCCAGATCGACTCGGCCATCGGCGGCGGAGTGGACTCCATCTCCGATGCCCCGATCGTGGTCACCGACGAGCTGCGCGGCATCCTCATGGAGGCCAACCGGGCCAGGAGTCTAGGTGCCCGGCTGAAGGCCCTGGCCAAGATTCGTCCCGGCCACCTGGCTCCGCAGGCCCCCGGCACCGGGGAGCCGCGCACCGGACTGTCGATGGGTGAGCATATGGCGATCACCGCTCACCAGTGGGGGATCACCCGCCGGGAGCAGGACGAGCTGGCGGTGGCCAGCCACCGCAACTTGGCCGCCGCCTATGAGGAAGGCTTCTTCGACGATCTGGTCACCCCGTTCAAGGGCCTGACCAAGGACAATAATATGCGCGGTGACTCCACTGTGGAGAAGCTGGCCAAGCTCTCCCCGGTCTTCGGCAAGGACTTAGGGGAGGAGGCCACACTGACCGCGGCCAACTCCACCCCGCTGACCGACGGCGCCTCTGCGGTGCTGCTGGGAACCGAGGAGTGGGCCGATGAGCATGACCTGCCCAAGCTGGCGAACTTTGTGGACTATGAGCAGGGCGCAGTGGACTTTGTGGGCGGGGCCGAGGGGCTGCTGATGGCCCCGGCCTACGCGGCCGCCCGGCTGCTGAAGCGCAATAACCTCAGCTTCGCGGACTTCGAATACTTCGAGATCCACGAGGCCTTCGCCTCCACGGTGCTGGCCCAGATCAAGGCCTGGGAGTCCGAGGAGTTCTGCCGAGGAAAGCTGGGCCTGGATGCTCCACTGGGCAGCATCGATAGGTCCAAGCTCAACGTGACCGGCTCCTCACTGGCCGCTGGTCACCCCTTCGCCGCCACCGGCGGGCGGATCGTGGCCACCCTGGCCAAGCTGCTGCACGGCAAGCCCGGAAAACTCGGCTTCATCTCGGTCTGCGCAGCCGGCGGACAAGGCATCACCGCGATCATCGAAGGACGGTGAGGCCAGTGGCTAAGGACTCCTACACCCATTTCGCCAACACCGGGTTCGGCCGCAGGATCACCAAAGCACTGGGCCTGCCCCAGCCGGCCAAGCTGCGCCGCTACAGTCCCTCCGGTCCGCTGATTGAGGGACCGGTGGTGCTGCTGGGCGCCACTGAAGCCTCCGATCTGATCGCCGAGCACCTGCTGGGCTGGGATCTTGACGTACGCCGCCATGTAGGGCCCAAGGAGAAGGTGGCCGCAGTGGTGGCAGTGTTCGACTCCGCCCACACCCCGGCGGAGCTCTCCGAGACTGTGCTGGAACTGGGCGGGCTGCTCAAACAGCTCAAGCCCTCAGCCCGGGTGATCACCGTGTTCCGTAACCCCGCGCACACTGAAGACCCGGCAGCTCGGGCCGCGCGGAAGGGGATCGAGGGCCTGACCCGCTCCCTGGCGCATGAGATGCGTGCCGGCGGCACCGCCAACGGGCTGATCCTGCACGAGGACTTAGCGACTGCAGCACCCTCAGTGGCTGGTGCTCTGCGTTTTCTGCTCTCCGGGCGCTCGGCCTTCGTCTCCGGGCAGTTCATCACCGTGGACTCGGTCAATGGTGCTCTGCCCGAGGACTGGACCGCACCGCTTTCGGGACAGGTGGCTGTGGTCACCGGCGCCGCCCGCGGGATCGGTGCCGCCATCGCCCGCACCCTGTACCGCGACGGCGCCCAAGTCATTCTGGTAGACATTCCCCCAGCAGGGGAACAGCTGGCGGCAGTGGCCAATGAAGTCGCCGGCACCGCCCTGCAGGTGGATATCACCGAGGATGAGGCCGGTCAGAAGATCCTCACCCACGCCGAGCAGCACTACGGCCGACTGGACATCGTGGTGCACAACGCCGGCATCACCCGGGACAAGCTGCTTGCCAATATGGACCCCGGTCGCTGGAACTCAGTGATCGCGGTGAACATAGAATCCCAACTGCGGATGAACCGCGCCTTCCTGGACTCCGAGCTGTTCAGCCGTACTGAGGGTACGGTGGGTCCACGCATCGTCTCCCTGGCCTCCACCTCGGGGATCGCCGGCAACCGCGGTCAGACCAACTACGCCGCCTCCAAGGCCGGGGTCATCGGCATGGTCTCTGCGGCCTCGGCGCAGCTTGCAGCCCGGCACGGCACCATCAACGCGGTGGCCCCCGGGTTCATCGAGACCGAGATGACCGCCAAAATGCCCGTAGCCACCCGCGAGGTGGCCCGCAGGCTCAACTCGTTGAGCCAGGGCGGACGCCCTGAGGATGTAGCCGAGACCATCGCCTATCTGGTCTCCCCAGCCGCAGCCGGCACCTCCGGGCTGACCCTGCGGGTCTGCGGGCAGAACCTGGTGGGGGCGTGATCACCGTGACAGAACCCCGCCGGATCCCATTGCCCGAGCTCGGCAGGCTCTACCGCAAAGCCGTACTGGACGCCGTGAAGTCCAAACTCTCCACCACCGGCAGTCTCAAAGCCCTGCCGAAGCAGCCGGTGCTGGCTGACCACCCTGGAATCACCCAGGAGCAGGCCGAGGCCTACCGCCAGCTGGTGCACGGCGAGGCCTTCGACGGCGTGCACCGCACCTCGCTGCCCTCAGTACTGGTGCACATCGCCGGGTTCCCGGTGCAGATGGCCCTGATGTCCCAACGCAACTTCCCGCTGCCGCTGCTGGGCATGGTGCACCTGTCCAACCAGGTCCACCACCGTAAGCCGGTCACCGCCGGGCAGCCACTGCAGATCCTGGCCCGGGCGGAGAATCTCACCGCCCACCGGCGTGGTACACAGGTGGACATCGTGGTGGAGGTCTCCGCCGAGGGTGAGGTGCTCTACACCAGCACTTCGGTGTACTTGGGCCGCGGCACCTACCTGTTCGAGAAGCCTGCGGCCGCCCCCGCGCCCCGGGAGGAGTTCCTCCCACCGGCCAAGACCGCACTGTGGACGCTGGGTGCCGATGCCGGCCGTGAATATGCGGCAGTCTCCGGAGACTACAACCCCATCCACCTCACCGGGATCACCGCCAAGGCCCTGGGCCAGAAGCGGGCCATTGTGCACGGGATGTATTCGGCAGCCCGGATGTTGGAGGGCCGGGAGCCTGAGACTGCCGGGCACCGTTGGAGCATCGAGTTCTCTGCCCCGGTGACACTTCCTGGCAAGGTGGCCTTCGCCGCTGAGCAGATCGATGAGAAGACCCAGCGGTTCTCTGGCTGGAACCCGCGGAAGGCGCGGCCGCACTTCACCGGAGAGCTCACGCTGCCGTGAGCTGCCAGGCTCGGTAGACTGATCAGATGAGCATACTGCACACGATCCGCTCACCACAGGATCTGTCCAAGCTCAGCGCCGAGCAGCTGGACCGGCTGGGCGAGGAGATCCGCGAGTTCCTGATCACCCATGTCTCCGCCACCGGGGGGCATCTGGGCCCCAATCTCGGCGTGGTCGAACTCACTCTGGCTGTGCACCGGGTCTTTGACTCTCCGCGGGACTCCATCGTGTTCGACACCGGACACCAGTCCTATGTGCACAAGTTGGTTACCGGTCGCCAGAACTTCACCACATTGCGCCAGCAGGGTGGACTGGCCGGTTATCCTGACCGCTCCGAGTCTGTTCATGACATTGTGGAGTCCTCCCACGCTTCCAGCTCGCTGGCCTGGGCGGATGGAATCTCCCGGGCCCGGGCGCTGAAGGGCGAGGGCGACCGTTACGTGGTGCCGATCATCGGTGACGGGGCGCTGACCGGAGGCATGGCCTGGGAGGCGCTGAACAACATTGCCGCCGATAAGCACCGGCGGGTGGTGATTGTGGTCAATGACAACGGCCGTTCCTACGCGCCCACGGTGGGCGGGATCGCCAACCAGCTCTCCAAACTGCGCCGCGGAGTCCTGGACAAAGTTCGCACCCACCCGGTCTACGAATCCGTGATGGACGGCACTAAGCGACGGTTGGTCAGCGGCGGGCCGATGAGCCAGATGGCCTACCGCAGCCTGCACGCCATGAAGAAGGGCGCTAAGGACTTCTGGGCCCCGCAGGGCCTGTTTGAAGACCTGGGCATGAAGTACATCGGCCCGGTGGACGGCCATAACCAGCGCGCCCTGGAGGAGGCCCTGGAGGATGCTCGCAGCTATGAGGGCCCGGTGATCGTCCACGTGATCACCGAGAAGGGCCGCGGCTATGCCCCGGCCCGGGCCGATGAGGCCGACCAGTTCCACGCCGTGGGGGTGATCGACCCCGAGACCGGAGACCCAGTCTCCCGCGGTTCATCCCGCTCCTGGACCTCAGTGTTTGAGGAAGAGATCGCCGCGATCGCCGATGAGCGTGAGGACATCGTGGCCCTGACCGGTGCGATGGTCATCCCGGTGGGACTGCGCACCCTGGCCGCCAAGCACCCGGACCGGGTGGTGGACGTGGGGATTGCCGAACAGCATGCTGTGGCCTCTGCCGCCGGGCTGGCCTATGGCGGACTGCATCCGGTGGTGGCGGTCTACGCGACGTTCCTCAACCGGGCCTTCGACCAGGTGCTGATGGACGTGGCCCTGCACAAGGCCGGGGTGACCTTTGTGCTGGACCGGGCCGGAGTCACCGGTCCGGACGGTCCCAGCCACCACGGAGTCTGGGATCTCTCCCTGCTGCAGCTGGTCCCTGGCCTGCAGATCGCCGCCCCCCGGGACTCCACCCGGCTGCGCGAGGAACTGCGCGAGGCCGTGGCGGTGGAAGATGCCCCCACAGTGGTGCGGTTCTCCAGAGGCTCGGTCAACGATGAGCTGGATGCCCTGGAGCGGCTGGCCGACGGTGTGGATGTGCTCTACACCAGCAGTGAGAAGGACCACGACGGCTCCTACACCAATGACGTGATGATCGTCTCAGTGGGCGCCATGGGAGAGCTGTCCCTGGACCTGGCCCGTCGGCTGGAGGACCAGGGGATCACCGCCACTGTGGTGGATCCCCGCTGGGTGCTGCCAGTCCCGGAGTCGGTGGTGGCCCTGGCTGCCCGGCACCGGATCGTGGTGTGCATCGAGGACGGTGTGAAGGCCGGGGGAGTAGGGGCACGGATCCGCCAGGTGATGCGCGAGGCCGGAGTGGACACCGCACTGAACGAGGTGGGGCTGCCGGTGGAGTTCCTGGCCCACGGCACCCGCAGCCAGGTCTTCGAGCGGGTGGGACTCACCTCGGCCCAGATCGCCCAGGACACCGTGGCCCAGGTGCTGGGCACCAAGGTTCCCTTCGCCCGGCGGCTGCCCGGCGAGGACCTCCCCACCGGAGAGATACCCGTCTTCCGCTCCCGGTAGAGCTGTTTGGGAAACCGTCGAGCAAGAGGTGCTAATAAGCAGCATCAGTGTTGGGACAGACCCGCTTGCCTCCCAACTACCCTTCAATCCGCGTACTCCCGAATAAGCCCGGTAGCCACTTTGGTTACTCATCGGTAGGATGTGATGCGGAACGCATTGTTCATCCCCGAGCACAGGAGGCCGCCGTTGTCCACTGATTTCTCCCGCTACCGCCCCCTCACCGAGAGCTTCCCCCACGAGGAGCTCACCCACTCTCAGGTGGAGGACATCGAACTGCCCGAGGGTGCCGGCACCATGGCGCTGATCCGCATGGACAATCAGCTCGGCAAGCGTCCCAACACCTTGGGCCCGGGCTCCCTCATCACCTTCGGTGAAGCGGTCCTCAGCCAGTACGCACGGGCCGAATCCGGAGAGATCGCATCACTGGGCATCATCGGCAAGCCTGGAGTTTTCGCCGCCGGTGCAGACATCGTCTCAGCCAGGGAGCTCACCGAATCCCAGCACGGGATCGAGCTGGCCGAACTCGGACATGACGCTTATAACCTGGTGGAGGACTTCCCGGTGCCCACCTTCGCCTTTATCAACGGCACCGCACTGGGCGGCGGGCTGGAGATCGCGCTGCCCGCCGACTACCGGACTGTTTCCGCTACCACCAAGGCGGTCGGCCTGCCTGAGGCCTTCCTCGGCCTGGTTCCCGGCTGGGGCGGTATCTACCGGCTGCCCCGGCTGATTGGTCCTGAGGCCGCCGCCCAGGTGATCTTCACCAACCCGCTGAACAACAATAAGTCGCTCAAGGGTCAGCAGGTCTTCGAGTTCGGCATCGCCGATGCGCTCTTCGAGGAATCCAGCTTTGAGCAGGAGTCCCTGGCCTGGGCGGCCAAAGTGCTGAACCACGACGCCGCCACCACCGCAGAGTTGGAGAAGCACCGTGATCATGACACCAGTGATCAGGCCTGGACCCGGGCCGTGCAGCTGGCGGAGAAGACGGTGGCGGCCAAGACCGGGGAGACCGCCCCGGCGCCGCTGCGCGCCCTGGAGATCTTCCGTCAGGTGCCGCAGAACTCACGGGATGAGGACCGCAAGCTTGAGGTGGAGGCGCTCGGTGAGCTGCTGGTGAGCACCGAGTTCAAGAACACGGTCTACGCTTTCATGGAACTGGTGCAGAAGCGGGCCAAGAAGCCAGCCGGGGTGCCCCAGGCGACCCCGCGGACTCTGGACCGGATCGGCGTCGTCGGTGCTGGCCTGATGGCCTCCCAGCTGGCCCTGGTCTTCGCCCAGCAGCTGCAGGTCCCGGTGGTGATCACCGATATCGAACAGGCCCGGGTGGACAAGGGGTTGGAGTACATCGCAGCCCAGAACGCCAAGCAGGTGCAGAAGGGCCGGCTGAGCCAGCAGCAGGCTGAGGCCCTCACCGGACTGGTCACCGGCTCCACCGATAAGTCGGTCTACGCCGAAGCTGATTTCATCATCGAGGCGGTGTTCGAGGAGATCGGCGTGAAGAAGCAGGTCTTCGCCGAGCTGGAGGAGATCGTCTCCCCGCAGGCCATCCTGGCCACCAACACCTCCTCACTGTCGGTGACCGAAATGGCAGCAGACCTCAAGCACCCCGAGCGGGTGATCGGATTCCACTTCTTCAACCCGGTGCAGGTGATGCCTCTGGTGGAGATCGCCCGCACCGCTGAGACCGCCGATGAGCCGATCGCCACCGCCTTCGACCTGGCTGCCAAGCTGCGTAAGACCCCGGTGCTGACCAAGGACACCGCCGCGTTCGTGGTCAACCGGGTGCTGCTGCGGCTGATGGCCGAGGTGCAGAAGACCTTTGACCAGGGCACCCCAGCTGAGACAGCAGACCAGGCGCTGAAACCCCTGGGGCTGCCGATGTCACCCTTCGACCTGCTGGCGATGGTGGGCATCCCGGTGGCACAGCATGTCACCGAATCGCTGAACGCCAGCTTCGGAGACCGGTTCTATGTGTCCAAGAACCTGCAGACGCTGATCGACAACGGCGTCAAAGGGATCTGGTCCACCGATGAGGTCGGGAACAAGCACATCAAGGACTCCACCCTGGAACTGCTGGAGTTCGGGCAGGCCCCGCAGTCCTCGGAGCAGGTGCTGAGCACTGTGCTGGATGCTCTGGCCGAGGAGATCGGGCTGATGCTTGCCGACGAGGTGGTGGCCTCAGCCAAGGACATCGACCTGTGCATGATCCTCGGTGCCGGCTGGCCCTTCCACCGCGGCGGCATCACCCCCTACCTGGACCAGCAGGGCATCAGCCAGAAGGTCAACGGCAAACCGTTCCACGGGTGAAGAAGATCTACTCGGGAAATCTGGAGGCGCACTCCCAATATGACGTCGCATAGTACTGCGGGTCGTCGCCATCCGGCGCGGTAGTGACTTCACAGATGCCTAACTTTCACTGCTGACCGAGGTGGTTGGTGCGGGGACCAGGCCGTGCTTGATGGCAGCCTGATACATCTCAATCCGAGTGTTTGCGCCGAGCTTCTCATAGATCCGGGATATGTAGGTGTTGACGCTGCTCTGCGCGATGACCAGTTCCGCGGCGATCTCCCCATTGGTCAGGCCGCGGCAGGCGGCTTTGAGGATGCTCAGCTCCCTGGGCGCGAGGTGGGGCCCCTTGGTCCAGCGCTTGAGCACGCTCTTGATGTCATCTCTGCGGACTGAGGGTTTGACCTCCAGGAGTTCTGCCACAGGCTGTGAGAATGCGATCTCACCTCGGTGAATGCGATGCAGAGCATGAATTACTTCCTTGGAGCCCGACCGTTTGGTCATATAGCCGCTGGCCCCGCAGTGCAGTGCACGGATTACGTCTTCTTCGGCCTCCAGAGCGGAGAAGACCAGAACACGCACCTCCGTGGATCGGGTGATCTCATAGGTGGCGCTGAGTCCGTCCCGGCGAGGCAGGTTCAGGTCCATGAGCATCACATCAGGCCGGAACTGCTGTGCCAGCTGGATGGCCTGCTCTCCGTCGGTGGCCGTACCCACGCACTCCACACCAGAAGCCGACTCGATGTACTGTTGGAGGATCTCAAGGATCACCGGGTGATCGTCCACCACTCCCACACGAATCATTGCTGCGTTCCTTTCCTGCTCTCTGGTCCACAGTACGCAGGAAGAGCCGCCATATGCCCCGCTGTTTGGTCAAAGTGTCAAGAACTGTCTACAAGGCTCGGGATAGTTCGAGAGATAAAATGTCCCCACCGATGAGGGGAGATGCACAAATGCTGATTGAATTTGGAATCCAACTCGTGGGGCTGTCTGCGGCGGTCTCTGAATTGTATGTTGTGGTGACTTTGGAGGTTACCCCTGACTCTTGGTGGAGGGAGCGGCTCTGCGAGATCGGGTTTCCGGCCTACTGCTAGGTCTGAGCGACCATCCTTGGTTGTCTTCGGTTAGGCGTGGTTTCGCTGGCACACGGCCACCGCAGGCTCTTATCTGGGGCCTGCTCTTTCTGGGTGGGTCAATCGCTGCCTTTACTGCGTTTACTCAACCGCTCTTGACCGATGAACCTTTGACACGGCGGTTTTACATTGGGGCCGCACTGTGGCTGATCAGCAGTGCTGTCTTATGGCTCGGTGTCCAGCACGCAGTATTAGCTGCGGTCATTGCGTCCGCAGTTCCACGGCTGATTCTTGGGTACGCGTCTCTGGAGCAGGAACTGTTCATGATACTCATGGTCGGCGTCGCTGCCACCTATGGGGGTAAACTGCTCCGCCGGTGCTACGCGGCACTCGCGCTGCCATGGCTCAGCAGCCCGCTCTTCAGCAGTGATGATATCCAGCTCGTAGTGTTGGGAGCTGCTGTCGTGACAGTGCTGGTAGGCCTGGCGTATTTGACAGGGCGGACGATCAGGAAGCTGCAGCTGGACCGCGACAAGACGCGCGGAGAACTCCGGCGCGTGGATGAGTCCCTGAATGCGGAACGTGCGCTGTTGGCCCGTGAGCTCCATGACAGCGCGGTCACTGATCTGAGCCTCATTTCCACATCCGCTGAGAATTTGAAGCTGCTATATCCCGATGAAGACCTGGTTGCCCGCCTGGAGAGCATCCGTTCCAGAGCTGGCGGAACCATCGATCAGCTGGGCCGGATCATCACGCTGCTCAGAGGGGGAGAGCCCCTAGAGAGCTCGGAGCATAAGATGCTTCCGACAGTCTCAGAAGGCCTGGAGCGGTTCCGGATGGAGTTGTGCTCTGCCGGGGTACCCACCTCTGTGGAAGCCACCAATGGGGAAGACATCCTGGGCTCCACAGCTCAGGTGGCGCTGTACCGCATGCTGCAAGAAGCAGTGACGAACGTCATCAAATACGGAGCCCGCTCTCAAGAGGAGCCCACGTGTCATATTCGATTCGCTGTGGAGCAGGACAGAGCCGAGCTCTGCGTGAGGAACAGGATCGATCCTGAACGTCAGCGAAAGAGCCCATCCGCTGGTGTCGGGCTTGAGATTCTCAAGGAACGGGCCGCCGCCTACGGGGCTGCTGTACAAGCAGGCTCTGACAATGACGGCAACTGGCACCTCCGTGTCACCAACATGCGTATCAGCTGATCTGAAAACTGCCAGATGAAAAGAACCTGTTCCGGGTGGTGCGGAACTGCCGGAAGGCTTCCGGATTGCGGTCTTTCCAAGTCCGCGGCGGCGGGGGAGTGCCGGTGCTGCTGGGCCGGCCGGCAAAGCGTCGCTGGATATCGTCGTCACAGGCGGAGAGTTCTGTGTGTTAGGAAAAAAGTGTAATGCGTGACGTGCCGAACAGAGTTGGACCAGGACGAAAGGCTCTAATGTGCGGTGCGGGTGTTACTTTCCTTATCGCGAGTGGGATTTCAGGGGCCACCGCGAGTGGAAGTTACGAAGAAGGCGCAGTTGTTCATCACTTAGTTGAGAACGGTCCATCGGAGGCTCTCAATCCAGCGGAAGAGTTCTCGAGGTATCTGGCAGAACTGTTTAGCGGGAACACAGCATTGGCTACCCATACAGGAGGTTCCGACACCGGCTCGCTCATTACTCCAGTACAAGGACTTTCAGACTATTTCAGTGCTGATGCTGGTATCTCGATAGGATCGGAAGAATGAGGCACACGCTGGCAGTTCCCCCCCCCCCGGTGCTTCTGCTCACTCTGACTGCGTGCGGTGAGGAGGGCATCCAAGATCGGGATGACTCTGGATCTGGTGCCGAGTCCCGCTGCCTGAGGAAGCGCCCGAGGCAATGGGGGATCAGTCCATTGAGGTGGCCGCCCTGGAAGAGTTGGACATTGAAGGTAGCGGGTGGTCCGCATCCGCACGTCACGACTCAAGCAATGAATGCATGACCATCACTATCCGCACAGGAGGGGAGGGCATCCCAGATAATGACCTTGAGAACTACCGTGAAGGTGTCGAGGCTGCGACCGGCTTAGATGACGTGAGAGTAGTCCAAGATGATGCAGAACCCGATCAACTTGATAATTAGCAATTAGGACAGAGCTGAAGCTGAAATCACAGATCCTCTAGAGGGTCGGGGTCCAGCATGGCCACGGTGATGATCGCGGCAGTCTGCTCCACCTGCCAGGGGCGAGCGCCCAGCTCGGCTAACGCAGCTTCAACATGCTCCGGGTCGATTATCTCAGGGGGCGTCCAGCACAGCTGCTTGAGCACCGCCGGGGTCAGCAGGGTCTCCGGCATCAGATCCAGCTCCTCAGCACGGCGGGCCAGCCGGTTCCGGGCAGTGCGGAACTGACGGAACGCCTCCGGGTTGCGGTCCTTCCAGGACCGCGGCGGCGGAGGAACTCCGGTGCTGCTTGGACGCCCGGGAAGATCCTCAGTGCGCGCACCCTCCTGCACCGCGCGAAGCCAGCGCGGAGCCTCCCGCTTGGCAGCCCGGCCATGGAATCCCGGCACCGCCAGCAGCTGAGGGACAGTACGTGGGCCAGCCTCCGCGGCAGCCACCAGGGCCGAGTCCGGCAATAGCTGCCCGGGGGCGACATCGCGCTTCTGCGCCAGTGACTCCCGGGCCTCCCAGAGTTCGCGCAGCACCGCGAGCTTGCGCGGGGACTTAAGCCTGCTCAGCCCGGAGGTCTTCCGCCAACGGTCCGCACGCGGGACCACCGTAGGGGTGAAAGTGCACAGATGGGCGAACTCCTGGGCCGCCCAGTCGGTCTTGCCCTGCTCATCCAGCAGCACGGAGAGCTTCTCCCGCAGCGGGATCAGCAGCTCCACGTCCAGGGCCGCATAGCGCAGCCAGTCCTTGGGCAGCGGGCGCTTGGACCAGTCGGCGGCCGAATGCTCCTTGGCCAGCCGCACACCCAGCAGCTGTTCCACCACCGAGCCCAGGCCCACCCGAGGCAGGCCCGCCATTCGGGCGGCCAGTTCCGTGTCGAAGAGCGCATGAGGTGTCAGCCCGAGCTCAGCCAACCCGGGCAGGTCCTGGGTGGCCGCATGCAGAATCCACTCCGCATCACCCAGGGCCTGCTGAATAAGCTCCAAGGAGCCCAGCGCTTCGGGGTCAATCAGCCAGATGCCCGCGCCCTCACGCTTGAGCTGCACCAGAAAAGCACGCTGCCCGTACCGGATGCCCGAGGCCCGCTCAGCATCCACCGCCACCGGGCCGGCGCCTGCTGCCAGTGACTCAGCCGCCCGGTGCAGCCCACGCTGGGAATCAATGACGGCGGGCACACCACCAGCAGGCTCAGCACACAGCGGCAGCTCAGAATCTCCCATGATCAGCTCCGGCGGATATGGGGCAGGGCCACCACGCCATCGGGCAGCGGAGGCAGACCAGCGAAGGAACAGACCATATCCGCCCAGGCTTCCAGGTTCGCACCGAAGGCGGCCCCCTGCGGAGTCCAGGAGGCGCGCAGCTCCACATCATTGCTGGCCCGCCGCGATTCCAGCGAGCCGAAAGACTCAGAAAGAATGCGAGTGGCCGTACCACCGGCGTGCGAATGCCGCACCCCGTGCTGGGCCAGCGAATCGCTCAGCCAGGTCCAGGCCACCGAGGCCAGCAGCGGATCATTCCCCATCTCCGGCTCCAGCTCCGCGCGGATATAGATCACCACCCGGAATGTTCCGCCCCAGGACTCCTGGCCAGCCGGATCATGCAGCAGGATGAACCGCCCAGTGGCGATATGCTCCCCCGTCTCCTCACCGATCTCAGCGCCCAGAGCCACTGCAAAAGGCGCCAGTTTGGCCGGGGCCGGAACCTCGGAGACCACCGCCTCAGGGCGGGGCCGGGCAGAGCGCAGCTGATCGAGCGCACCGCGGAAGGCGGCAGGCATACTGTCAATGCTGGAGGCCGGCCGGGCAGGGGTGCCGGCCAGAGGGCCGAATACGCTCACCAGTCCAGACTATGGAGCAGCGCACGGACAGCGCTTCAGGCACGCCGCATACCCCCGTGACTGGTTCAGGCTCCAGCCGCTGTGTTCACCAGCTGCTGAATCTGCTCATCAGTGGTCTGCCAGGAGCACATCAGACGCAGCACCGGATTCCCCGACGACGCCGTGTTCCAGATATGTGCCAGATACCTGGCTTGGATCCGCTGCGCCATCTGCACCGGCAGCTCCGGAAACACCGCGTTGACCTGGGTCTGCCCGGAGACGCTGACACCCTCCAGAGCAGCCAGCTGCTCGCCCAGCTTCTGCGCCTGAGCATTGGCGCACTCGGCATTGCGCCGCCAGGTCTCAGTGCCGAACAGGGCCAGCAGCTGAGCAGCCACAAACCGCTGCTTGGAGGCCAGCTGCATGGAGAACTTGCGGATATAGCCCAGCCCGGAGACCCGCTCCGGGTTGATCACCACCACAGCCTCCGCAGCCAAGGCGCCGTTCTTGGTGCCGCCCAGGCTGAGCACATCAGCTCCCGTGCCGGCCACCAGATCGCCGATACTGGTGTTCAGGGCCGCGGCTGCATTGGCGATCCGGGAACCGTCAATGTGCACAGCCAGCCCGTGGGCGTGAGCGGTCTTCGCCAGGGCCGACAGCTGCTCCGGGGCATAGAGAGTCCCCAGCTCAGTGGACTGGGTGAGCGAGACCGCCAGCGGCTGGGCAGCATGCACAAAACCCTGTACGCCCAGCTCCTCGGTGATGTCCTCCGGGCGCAGCCGGCCGTCGGAGGTGGGCCGGGGCAGCAGCTTCATCGCACCTACCCGCTCCGGGGCAGCACCCTCATCATTGTTGATATGGGCCTGGGCTGAGCAGATCGCCGCACCCCAGCGGGGCAGAAGCCCCTGCAGGGCCACCACATTGGCCCCGGTGCCATTGAACACCGGATAGATCTCTGCGGCCGGGCCGAACTCGGCCTTGGCCCAGTCAGTCAGCTCTGCACTGACCGGATCGGCCCCGTAGGGGAGGGCGGCACCTGTATTGGCAGCACTGATCGCCTCAAGGACTTCCGGGGAGATGCCTGAGACATTATCAGAGGCGAAACTGGGGTCCAGGTGAGCCCCTGTGGCGCGCTGCTTTCCCACTCAGGCCGTCTTCCCGGCGTCGTCATTCTTCGGCTCGAACGTCATGGAGACCGAATTGATGCAGTAGCGCAGATCGGTGGGGGTGGAGAACCCCTCACCTTCGAACACATGCCCCAGATGGGACTCACAGGAGCCGCAGCGCACCTCGATCCGCTGCATACCCATCGAAGTGTCCTTCAGATACGTCACATTGGAGCCCTCGGCAGGCTGGTAGAAGCTGGGCCAGCCGCAGCGGGAGTCGAACTTCGTCTCAGACTCGAACAGCTTGTCCCCGCAGGCCCGGCAGTAGTATGTGCCGGCCTCCTTATTGTCCCAGTATTCCCCGGTGTAGGGCCGCTCGGTTCCCCCCTGACGCAGCACATGGAACTCGACGTCGCTGAGCTTATTGCGGAACGGATCATCACTCATAGTTCCAGTCTAAGCCTGCACCAAGGCGCCCGGCGTAGAGTAGTGCCAGGTCAAACACGGTGGGAGGACCATGGACACTGAGGAACTGCTGCGCAGGCTCCGCCGGGAGCCCAAACCCACCCCCTGGATACGATCCGTGCTGCTGGGGGCGGCCACTGGACTGGCCGCAGGCACGGTGCTGGCCGGCATCATGTCCAGCGCCTCGGCCTATCTGGCCCGTATGGTGGTCACCCCGGCCCACCGGAGCGTGGAGGACCTGGAGATCCTGGCCGTCATTGAAGACTCAGAGGGTTTCCAGGTCATCCTGCCGGTCACCGATGACACCGTGATCGAGGGTACCTACGGGCTGCAGTTCAACACCGGGGAAGCACTGGCCCAGATCGGGGAGATCACCTCCCTGGAGCCCAAGCAGGGCACGGTCACCCGGCGAGTGCTCAGCGTGCGCGGCGGGGACCTGCGCCGTACACGCTACGGAGCGATCAGCAATGCACTGCACCGCAACCCAGCAGAGGCCGGCTACGACTATCAGGATGTGATCCTGCAGATGCCGGTGGGTCAGGCCCCCGCATGGTACGTGCCGCCGCAGAAGAAGCAGGCACCGTTGGCCGGCCGGAACATCTGGGCAGTGATGGTGCACGGGCGCAGCGGCACCCGGCTGGACGGCATCAACGCGCTAGGTGCCGCCGCTGACTTGGGCCTGCACTCCCTGGTGGTCTCCTACCGCAATGACGGGGAGGCCCCTACCGCTCTGGATGGGCGTTCCGCCCTGGGACTGACTGAGTGGGAGGACATCGAAGCGGCCGTGCAGTACGCCCTGGACAACGGAGCCGAGGATGTGCTGCTCTTCGGCTGGTCCATGGGCGGGGCCATCGCCCTGCAGGCAGCCCACCGGTCCCCGCTGACCACACGCATCCGAGGGCTGGTGCTCACCGGCCCGGTGGTCGACTGGGTGGACGTGCTGGGCTATCAGACCAAGTCCTATCGGATCCCGGAGCCGGTGGGCCGACTGGCCCAGTGGCTGATCTCCCATGAGGCCGGGCGGCGAATCACCGGACTGGCCTCACCGGTGGACCTCAAGGCGCTGAACTGGGTCTCCCGCTCCGAGCAGCTGCATACCAGGACCCTGATCCTGCACACCATCGACGACGAGGTGGTTCCCTACCAGCCCAGCCGGGACTTGGCCGAGCGCAACAGCCTGGTCAGCTTTGTGCCCTTTCACCGCGCCCACCACATCCGGGAGTGGAACTATGACCCGCAGCGCTGGGAGAGAGCAGTCTACGACTGGGTCACCGAGCTGTTTGCTCTTCCTGAGCCTGGCGCTGCTTAGCCAACCGTTTGGCCCGCCAGCCATGCCGCGGCCGGGCATAGAGCAGCAGGGCACGCAGGATCGCCAAGAAGTTCTCATCAGGCTTGCTGATCGGCAGCGGCCCGCCATTGGCCTTATGGTCACCAGAATGCAGCCAGCAGACTGCACCACGGCCTGCCGGGCGGTAGGTGAGCGTAGGAATAGTGATGGTGCTGCCGTCGTCCAAAGGCTTCTCAGTGGTGTAGAGCCAGAGCACATCCTCATTCCAGGTACCGGTGACGTACTCGCCGTCGTCGAGCAGCGGATTCTCAGGAAGCTCCTCGAAGAGTTCTGCAAACTCACCGCCAAGCTCCCCAGCGGCCGCACGGTTCAGCCGGTACTGCACTCCGGGGCGAGGTGTGCCGTTGTCAGGTTCCGCGATCGGCCGGAACTCCTCCAGGGAGCCGCCGGCCAGATTCTGCAGCAGGTGGTTGCGGCTACGCCGGTACAGGGTGTCATGGCCCAGCATCAGCATCCCGCCGTTCTGGGCATAGCGCAGCAGCTTGGTCTGGATCTTCTGCCGGATCCGCCGGTTGGTGCTGAGCATGGTGACATCGGTCAGCAGGATCGCCACCCCGCGGGTCTGGGCGGGGTGCAGGTGGTAGCGCAGGATCTCCTCCGGGTTGCGCAGCCCGATCACACTGATCCGATGCGGGCCCAGCACATCGGAGAGTGCCTCGGTGAGGTTGATCCGGGTGGTCCCGGCATCATCCACATCCGTGTAGAGGATCAGCCGCTGACGGCCCACCCCGCGGCGCAGCACTGTGCGGGTCCAGTCGAAGGCCAGCAGCAGCTTGGGGTAGAAGTCCACCCCCACCACACGGAGCCCGATCACGATCAGCACAATCAGCAGCTCAGTCCAGATGCTGACCAGGAAGCTCCACACCGCGGCTAGGTCTACCGTCATGCCGGGGAGAACCCCTCGAAGATCACGTTGTCGCCCAGCTCATAGGCGCGGTCCATATCCTGCTGGCTGGTGATGGTCCACAGCAGCAGCGGCCAGCGTCGAGAGATCAGGTGGGCGCGACGCGGGGTGATGAAGCCGTACTCATAGGCCACGAAATCCGGTGTGGAGATCCCGTTCAGCCCCAGGTTCTGCAGCAGCTTCTTGGTCGCCCACGACATATCCTTCTTCTCCGCGAAGCTCCCGGCCAGCTGGCCGCGCAGCAGCTCAGGAGCGTTCTTGGCGAACCAGCCCATCATCAGCGGGTCGAAGGACTGCACAGCGAACTCTCCCTGATAGTCCCGCAGCGCGGCGGCGGTGGCCTGGGCGCGCAGATTCCGGTGCTGCCCGGTCTTGATCTCCACCAGCAGCGGTGCACGGCCGTCCACAAACTGCAGAGTCTGGGCGAAGCTCAGCGGCTGCTGGTCCGAACCGGTGACGGTCAGTGCGGTCAGCTCCCCCAGGGTCAGCTCCCGCACCAGCTCATCCCGGCCGAAGAGCCGTTTCAGGTGATCGTCGTGGTGAACCACCAGCTGGTCATCGGCAGTCAGCTGGACATCCAGCTCAATCGGCAGGCCGGCATCGATCGAGGCCTGAAAGGCGGCTAAGGAGTTCTCCGGGACGTCCTCAGAATGCAGGCCACGGTGAGTGATAGGGCGGTCGGTCAGCCAGTCGGGAAGTCTGCTCACCCATTCGATACTACCCAAACCGCAGTGCCCGGCAGGCGTAAGGTGGAGTCCATGCCATCTGATCCTGCCGCACCACTTGCTGAACGAACACCCCAGGTCACCGTGGAGGACCTGCTGGCCGGACTGCGTCCCTCATTCCGGTTCGCAGAAGTCTCCTTCGACAGCTACATCCCCGATCCCGGTCACCCCTCCCAGGCTGAAGCGGTGGCAGCACTGCGCGAGTTCTCCGGCACCGTGGGACAGCAGACGTCGTCGTCTTTTCTGGGCAAGCTGTTCAAAGGGAAGTCCAAGCCGGCTGGTCCGGCCGGGATCTACTTAGACGGTGGGTTCGGAGTGGGCAAGACCCACCTGCTGGCCTCCCTCTACCACGCGGCAGGAGAGCGGGGAGTGCCTGAGCACAAGCGGGCCTTCGGCACTTTTGTGGAGTACACCAACCTGGTGGGCGCACTGAGCTTCCGCAAAACCGTGGAGGTCCTCAGTGACTACCAGCTGGTATGCATCGACGAATTCGAGCTCGACGACGCCGGGGACACCACCCTGATGTCGAGGCTGCTGCGCGAGCTGGCCGATGCCGGGGTGAAGCTGGCTGCCACCTCCAACACACTGCCCGGAGCACTGGGTGAGGGCCGGTTCGCCGCCACCGACTTCAAGCGCGAGATCCAGGTGCTCAGCCGTCAGTTCCGGGTGATCCGGGTGGACGGAGAGGACTACCGGCACCGCGGACTGCCTGAGGCGCCGCCCCCGCTGAGCACCGGGCAGCTGGAGGCCTTCGCCGCTGAGCACTATCCGGAGAAGACCCGGGTGGCTGATGAGTTCGGCCCGCTGTGCGAACGTCTCAGCAAGGTTCATCCCAGCCGGTACCGGCAGCTGATCGCTGGGGTGGAGGTCCTGGTGCTCAAGGATGTGCAGACCATTGAGGGTCAGTCACTGGCACTGCGGTTTGTGGTGCTGGCCGACCGGCTCTATGACCAGGACGTGAAGATCATTGCCTCCGGGGTGCCCTTCGATGAGCTGTTCACCGCCGAGATGCTCTCCGGCGGGTACATGAAGAAGTACTACCGGACTGTCTCCCGACTCACCGCGCTGGCCCGTGCCGGGCAGATGGGCGAGCAGGCTCTGTAGGCGATAGTCTGATAGGTCACAGTTCATCTGGAATTTACGCAGACCTGGTTCGATGACAACAGCGTCATCGGCACCGGGAGAAGGAGCACAGCTGTGGTCAAACAGGACCTCTGGGAGGGCATCGAGGCCAATAAGCCCCGGCAGAACCTGCGTGAGTTCATCGACCAGCTGCTCGAGGGCGGGTACACGGTGGAGGACGGCCACACCCCGGACCCGGATCTCATTGACCCGCAGGGCAATGCGGTGGAGACCTGGCAGGAGAACTACCCGTACCAGGAGCGGCTGAGCCGCGACCTCTACGAGCTCGAGAAGTATCACCTTCAGGTGGAGCTGCTGAAGTTCCAATACTGGGCCGAGGACTTCGGGCTCAAGCATGTGCTGGTGTTCGAAGGGCGCGACGCCGCCGGCAAGGGCGGAACCATCAAACGCTTCACCGAGCACCTCAACCCGCGCACCGCCCGAGTGGTAGCCCTGAACAAACCCTCCGACCGGGAGAAGAGCCAGTGGTACTTCCAGCGCTATATCTACCACCTGCCCACGGCGGGTGAGATGGTGCTCTTCGACCGCTCCTGGTACAACCGAGCCGGGGTGGAGCGGGTGATGGGCTTTTGCACCGACGAGGAGTACGAGACCTTCATGGACCAGGCACCGGTATTCGAGAAGATGCTCATCGACGCCGGCATCCACCTGACCAAGTTCTGGTTCTCGGTGACCCAGAAGGAACAGCGCACCCGGTTCGCCATCCGGCAGATCGACCCGGTGCGGCAGTGGAAGCTCTCACCGATGGACCTGGAGTCCCTGGACCGGTGGGAGGCCTACACCGAGGCCAAGGAGGAGATGTTCCTGCGCACCGACACCGACCATGCGCCCTGGATCACCATCAAATCCAATGACAAGAAGCGCGCCCGGCTCAATGCCATGCGGTACTTTCTCTCCCAGTTCGAGTACGAGGGCAAGGACCATGAGGTGGTGGGGGAGCCAGACCCGCTGATCGTTCAGCGCGGCCGCGATGCCGTGGGCGACTAGGCCGATAGGATGGGTCGAGGATCACAGAGACCTCGACATAGGAGATGCCATTGGGTGCTGATATTGGAGTGACCGGCCTTGCCGTGATGGGTGCGAATCTGGCCCGGAATCTGGCCCGGAACGGGTATACGGTGGCTCTGCACAACCGGACGGCGGCTCGCACAGATGCGCTGATCAACTCGTATTCCGCCGAAGGGAATTTTGTCCGCACTGAGACCCTGACGGAATTGGTGGAGTCTCTGGAGCGGCCGCGCCGGGTGCTGATCATGGTCAAGGCTGGTGCCCCGGTGGATGCTGTGATCGATGAGCTGACCCCACTGCTGGATGAAGGCGATATTGTCATCGATGCCGGTAACTCCTTCTACGAGGAGACCCGCCGCCGGGAGGCTGCACTACGGGAGAAGGGCCTGCATTTTGTAGGGGTTGGTGTCTCCGGGGGTGAAGAGGGTGCCCTGAACGGGCCTTCGATCATGCCCGGCGGCTCTGAGGAGTCCTACCGGAGCTTGGGCCCGATGCTGGAGAAGATCGCAGCACAGTACAACGGTGAGTCCTGCTGCGCGTGGGTGGGCACTGACGGGGCCGGGCACTACGTGAAGATGGTGCACAACGGGATCGAGTACGCCGATATGCAGGTCATCGGTGAGGCCTATGACCTGATGCGCTCTCTGGCCGGGATTGAGCCCGAGGCTCAGGCAAAGGTCTTCCGGGAGTGGAACACCACCGATCTGGCCTCCTACCTGATTTCGATCACTGCAGATGTCTTGGAGCAGGAGGACGAGCTGACCGGCCGTCCGCTGGTGGACGTGATCGTTGATGCTGCCGGGCAGAAGGGCACCGGACGGTGGACGGTGATCTCTGGTCTTGAGGTCGGCTCCCCGGTGACCACGATTGCGGAGTCGGTCTTCGCCCGTTCGGTCTCCTCGCAGCTTCAGCTGCGCGAGATCACCACTGATGTCTTCCCCGTCGGTATCAATGAGGCGGTCACGGCTGAGGAGTTCTACGGCACTGAGGAGTCCCGTCAGGACTTTGTGGAGGATATCCGCAAGGCGCTGTATGCCTCCAAGCTGGTCTCCTATGCTCAGGGCTTCGATATGCTCACCGCCGCCGGGGCAGAGTACGGCTGGAGCCTGGATATGCGGACTATCGCTTCGCTGTGGCGGGCCGGGTGCATCATCCGGGCGGATCTGCTGGATACGATCATGAAGGCCTATGAGACTCAGGACCAGCAGCCGGCGAATCTGCTGCTGGCTGAAGAGTTCACTGAGGCGATCAGCGAGTGCCTGCCGGCTTGGCGGCGGGTGGTGGCTGCGGCGGCCACCTACGGGGTTCCTGCTCCGGTGTTCAGCTCCTCGCTGGCCTACTACGACTCGCTGCGACGGGACCGGCTGCCGGCCGCACTGACCCAGGGGCTGCGTGACTACTTCGGCGCCCACACCTATCAGCGCATCGATAAGCCTGGTACCTTCCACACCCGCTGGTCTGAAGACCGCACCGAAACCGAGGTGTGAGGAGCCGAGTGCGCCATGTGCGCGCCGGCGGGACCAGTTACTGATCAGCCTGGCTGAATTGCACTGACGGCGGGATCCCATTCGGTGTCCGCTGCGGAGGCGTCCATGGCCTCATTGCTGAGCCTGTCGGCGTCGCCGTTCTCATCACGGGGGATCCAGGTGTAGGTGACCTGCATCGGGGAGAGGATCTGGCTGGCCTCCTGAGCCAGCCGCTTCATGTCCTCGTGCTTGATCTTCCAGCGCCCGCTCATCTGCTCGACCACCAGCTTGGAGTCCATGCGGACCTCCACATAGGCATCGGGGTTGATCTCCCGGGCGAGTTTGAGCCCTTCGATGAGCCCGGTGTACTCAGCCACATTATTGCTGGCCCGCCTGCCCAGCGGCACCGCTGCGGCAGCCAGAACCTCTCCCTGCGGATCACGGACCAGGGCACCGGCCCCAGCGATCCCGGGGTTGCCGCGGGACCCGCCGTCGGCCTCAACAATCAGATCAGTCACGATGAGAAACCTTACCCTGTGCCACAGAGGAGACCCGATAGAAGGGCGCGTGCCGTAGGCACGCCATAAGCTCAATGGCCTGGCGTGATGACCAGATCCCAGGGGTCGGTGTTGATGCCTGAGACGGCGATCCCTACCTGGTAGTCCCGGTCACTCAGGGCCCGGTCCAGGGTCTGTGCTGCGGCCGGCAGCCACAGCCATTCGCTGGCGAAGTGGGAGACATCAATCAGATAGGGACGGCCTCCGCGCACTGCCTCGCGGGCCTCAGAGGCCGGGTGGTGGCGTAAATCCGCGGTGATGTAGACATCGGCCTCAGCCTGACGGGCTGCGGCCAGCAAGGAATCTCCCGCACCGCCGCAGAGCGCAACCCGTTGAACGATGGCATCCCGGTCACCAGCCACCCGCACACCACCGGCCACTGCGGGCAGGATGCCGAACACCGTGGCGGCGAACTCGCCCAGGGTGGTGCCTTGGGGCAGGCTGCCGATGCGTCCCAACCCCTCCTCAGGAAGACCGTCCCCAGTGGGTTTCAGCGGCTGGGCATCCTGAAGGCCGAGGATCTCGCCGAGCACATCATTGACCCCGCCTACGGCAGAGTCCCCGTTGGTGTGGGCGGTCAGCAGGGCGCAGCCAGACTCGATGAGCCGGTGCACTGCCTCGCCCTTGAAGGTGCCGGCCTCCACCGAGTGCACCCCGCGCAGCAGCAGCGGGTGGTGGGTGATCAGCAGGTCCGCTCCGGCAGTGCAGGCCTCCTCCACCACGGCGGAGACCGGGTCCACCGCAAAGTGGATCTTGGCCACCTGCGAGTCTCGGCGCCCGGTCACCAGACCCACCGCGTCCCAGTCTTCAGCCAGGCTGGCGGGCCACAGGTCCTCGACCACGTCGAGGACCTCCTGCAGAGTCGGAGTCTGAACCATGCTCCTCAATCTAGTGCCAGTCAGTCCGGCCTACCAGGAATGAACCGCGCAGGTGCTGAGTTTGCACCGGTATGAGTGAACGCACGGTTGTGCTGGCCGCAGGGTGCTTCTGGTGCCTGGACTCCATCGCCCGCAAGCTGCGCGGAGTCAGCGGGGTTCGTTCCGTCTACACCGGCGGCACCGGCCCGGCGAACTACATGGCAGTCTGTTCCGGCACCACCGGCCACGCAGAAGCCGTGGAGATCACCTTCACCCCCGATGAGCTTCCTACGGCTGTGCTCTATGAGATCTTCTTCTCCACCCACGACCCCACCAGCCTGAACCGGCAGGGCCACGATGTGGGCACCCACTACCGCTCTGCCATGTTCTACACCTCTGAGGCGGAGAAACAGGAGTTCCAGGAAGCCATCGACGCCGCCCAGCCCCTCTTCAGCAAGCCCATCGTCACCGCACTGGAGCCCCTGGGAGAGGTCTTTGAGGCCGAGCCGGAGCACCAGGACTTCCACTCCCGCCGTCCTGAGGTGGGCTACTGTCACTTTGTCATCGACCCCAAGATCGCCAAGCTTCGGGCCGGCTGGAGCCAATGGCTGGGTCAAGAGACCCCCGTCTGAACGATAGTCTTAGCTGAAGATGCACACAGCGCCCGTCCACTGAAAGGACTGCACCAATGCCCCTGCTGAAGAACATCACCGAGGCCATCGGCAATACCCCGCTGGTCAAGCTCAATAAGCTCGACGCTGACCTGCCCGGCAATGTGGCGGTCAAACTGGAGTTCTACTCCCCGGCCTCCAGCGTGAAGGACCGGATCGGTGCGGCCATCATCGACGCAGCCGAGGCCGCCGGGGTGCTCAAACCCGGGGGCACCATCGTGGAGGGCACCTCCGGCAACACCGGCATCGCCCTGGCCATGGTCGGTGCAGCCCGAGGATACCGTGTGGTGCTCACCATGCCTGAGACGATGTCCACTGAGCGCCGGGTCATGTTGCGTGCCTACGGGGCTGAGATCGTGCTGACCTCCGGGGCAGACGGTATGCGCGGGGCGGTGGAGAAGGCCAAGCAGATCGTCGAAGAGACCGAGAACGCCATCTGGGCACGGCAGTTCGCCAATGAGGCCAACCCCGCCATCCACTACAGCACCACTGGGGAGGAGATCTGGCGCGACACCGACGGCACCGTGGGTGTGCTGGTCTCTGGAATCGGCACCGGCGGGACCATCACCGGTGCCGGCCGGAAGCTGCGCGAGCACAACCCGGATCTGCACATTGTGGCTGTGGAGCCCGAGGACTCCCCGATCCTCTCCGGCGGGGCGGCAGGCCCGCATAAGATTCAGGGCATCGGGCCGAACTTTGTGCCCGAGGTGCTCGACACCGAGATCTACAACGAGGTGGTCCAGGCCAATCTGGAGGATGCCATCTCCACCGCGCGCCGGCTCGGCACTGAGGAGGGAATCCTCGGCGGAATCTCCACCGGCGCCATGGTGGCCTCCGCGCTGAAGATCGCAGCGCGAGAGGAGATGGCTGACAAGCTCATCGTCACCATCGCCGCAGACTTCGGCGAACGCTACATCTCCACCCTGCTCTATGAAGACATTCGCGGATGAAAAAAATGATCAAGCGGCTGCGTGAGGATATTACCGCCGCCCGTGAGCACGACCCCGCCGCCCGTTCCGACGTCGAGATCGTGTTGGCCTACTCAGGGCTGCATGCCGTCTGGGTGCACCGGGTGGCCAATAAGATGTGGCAGGTGCCGCCGCTGAAGACCCCGGCACGGGTGGTCTCCCAGATTGCCCGAGGGCTTACCGGCATCGAAATCCATCCCGGGGCCACTATCGGCCGGCGCTTCTTCATCGATCACGGCATGGGGGTGGTGATCGGCGAGACCGCTGAAATCGGTGATGACTGCATGCTCTACCAGGGGGTGACCCTGGGCGGGACCTCCCTGGAGCAGACCAAGCGGCATCCCACGCTCGGCGACGGGGTCACCGTCGGCGCTGGGGCCAAGGTGCTGGGCCCGGTGGAGATCGGTGAGCACTCAGCGGTGGGTGCCAACGCAGTGGTGGTGAAGTCAGCACCGGCTCACTCGGTGCTCATCGGCGTGCCTGCCAAGGACCGCAAGCGCCGTGAGGAGGAGCATAAGCCGCTGGTGGACCCGGCTCACTACGAGCTGGACCCTGCGCTGTTCATTTAGCTGATCAGGTCCAGCTGGTGGGGGTCTCTGCCCCCGGCGGGGCGAACCTCGACCCTCCATCGCCGGGAGGCGATGTGGGCGACCTCGTCGATGCTCTCCGGCGCAGTGCCAGCCTGCAGCAGCATCCCGGTCAGCTCCCCGCGGGCGGCCTTGGCGAAGTGGGTGACCACCTTCCGCTGACCGTTCTGCTCGGTGAAGCTGTTGACCTGCAGTCTGCGGGACCGATCCCCGGGGAAGGGCTTCTGATAGGACCCTGAACGGCAGTCCACCAGCAGTCGGTCCTCAGCCAGCTCGCCCAGGGGCTGGGCCAGCTGATTCTTCCAGAACGTGCCCAGGTTCCCCAGCGGCGGCAGCTTCACATCCATCGCGCAGCGGTAGGCCGGAATCCGGTCGGTGAATCCGGTGACCCCGAACAGCCCGGAGAAGATCAGCACATGCTCGGCCGCCCGCTCCAGCTGCTCAGCAGACAACGACGCCGTCCCCAGACTCTCGTAGAGCACCCCGGTGTAGATCTGCCAGGCAGGGGCTGCCGCGGCATGGCCGAGCTGACGGTTGGCCGCCACTTCGGCCAAGACCTTGGCGCCGACTTTGAGCACCTGCTGGGCGTCCTGTCGACCGGAGGCCTCCACCAGCGCTTGAAGCACCTGCCTGCGGGCATTGGCGAGCCCAGGCAGAGTCAGCTGCGCCAGGTTCAGCGGCGGGGCCTCGTCGTTCTCTGGGGCGGTCTTGCCCTCACTGGGCGGGAGCAGGATCAGCACCGGAATACCCTAACAACCTTCGGCGCTGTACTCTCGTCACCAGGGACGGGTCGGCCAGACCATCGCGGCATGCTGCTGGGAGACCAGCAGCGTGTCGAGGAAAGTCCGGGCTCCACAGGGCAGGATGGTGGGTAACGCCCACTCGGGGAAACCCGCAGGCCAGTGCCACAGAAAACAGACCGCCCGCAGCATGCGGGTAAGGGTGAAACGGTGGGGTAAGAGCCCACCAGCGCCGCAGGTGACTGCGGCGGCTCGGCAAACCCCATCCGGAGCAAGGTCGAGCAGGATGCGCTTGAGGGCTGCCCGCCCGAGCATCCGGGTAGACCGCTTGAGGTGAAGCGGCAACGCGGCACCCAGATGGATGATGGTCCGCGACAGAACCCGGCTTACCGGCCGACCCGTCCCCGCAACCCCACCCCAAGGACCTTGGGTAGACTCATGTTCGTTTGAAGACAACGACGTCTCTGTGAAAGGACCTCAGACCCGCATGGCCGAAGTGAGCAAGCACCTCAACGAATGGATCGACCGCGAAGCGATGGCCGAGACCATGATCCCGCTCATCGGGCGGCTCTACCGGGAGAACAATGTAGTCACCGGCATCTACGGCCGGCAGCTGGTCAACCAGTCAGCCATCGACATTCTCAAAGCGCACCGGTTCGCCCGCCAGGTGGACGAGGTGGAGCTGCCCATCTCAGAGACCCTCCCCCTGGTGCAGGCCCTGACCACTCTGGACCTCGGAGCCGCCAGCATCGACCTGGCCCGGCTGAACAGTAAGTTCAAAGCCTCAGGCAGCGCGGTGCTCGAAGCCTTCCTCCGCGAGGAGCTCTCCGAGGTGGTGGGCAGGAAGGGCCAGGGCCGTGCTGAGCCGCAGGATGTGGTGCTCTACGGCTTTGGGCGCATCGGGCGCCTGCTGGCCCGGATCATGGTGGGCCACGCCTCCTCTGCCACCGGGCTGCGGCTGCGCGCCATCGTGGTGCGTCAGGGCAAGGGCAATGACCTGGCCAAGCGGGCCTCCCTGCTGCGCCGGGACTCGGTGCACGGACCTTTCGCCGGCTCCATCCGGGTGGATGAGGAGAACAGCGCGATCATCGCCAACGGCACCTATATCAAGGTGATCTATGCCAATTCCCCGCAGGAGGTGGACTACACCGCCCACGGGATCAGCGATGCCGTAGTGGTGGACAACACCGGCATCTGGCGTGATCAGGAGAGCCTCAGCCAACACTTGCAGTCCAAGGGCGCGGGCCGGGTGCTGCTCACCGCTCCGGGCAAGGGAGAGATCAAGAACATCGTCTACGGGGTCAACCATGGGCAGATCGACAACGCGGATACCCTCCTTTCCGCGGCGAGCTGCACCACCAACGCCATCACCCCGGTGGCTAAGCTCATGGCCGACCAGTACGGCATCGATCACGGGCACGTAGAAACCGTGCACTCCTACACCAACGACCAGAATCTCATCGACAACTTCCACAAGGGTGAGCGGCGCGGCCGTTCCGCTGCCCTGAACATGGTGCTCACCGAGACCGGGGCGGCCAAAGCAGTGGCCAAGGCGCTGCCCGAACTGGCCGGCAAGCTCTCCGGCAACGCGATTCGGGTGCCCACCCCGGATGTTTCCATGGCTATTCTTAACCTGGAACTTGAGCGGGAGACCACCAAGGAGGAACTCAACCGGTTCCTGCGCCGGGAATCCCTGGAGGGGCCGCTGCACTCCCAGGTGGATTACATCGACTCCGCCGAGGTGGTCTCCACAGACTTCGTGGGCTCCACCGCCGCCGGTGTGGTCGACGGGCTGGCCACCATCGTCAACGGCAAACAGGCCATCCTCTACGTCTGGTACGACAACGAGTTCGGCTACTCCGCCCAGGTGGTGCGTGTCCTTGAGCACATCGCGCAGTCCGAACCGCCCAAGTTTCCCAAGGTGTAGCGGGCGCGGGTGATAGTTTCTCTTAGGTGCCCAGCCTGAGTTCCCCGCCAATCCTGCGCGCCCTGATCCAGGGGTTTGCGGGATCGCTCCTGGTGCTCTTCGGCTCCTTCGGAGTCGGCTGGTTGGCCAATGCCTCGGCCATCAACCGGTGGTCCTGGGTGATCCCGCTGCGCACCGAGCCCGCCGGCGTCAGCCTCTCCACAGTGATGCTGACCCTGGGCTGCTGGGTGATGTTCCACGCCTGGCTCTTGCTGGGCCGCGCACTGCGCGAGGCTGACCGGAAGGCCTGGCAGCCCGGCAGCCTGCGGGTGGTCAACATCGCCACCGCCATCTGGTCGGTGCCCCACCTGTTCTGCCTGCCGATCTTCTCCCGGGACGTCTATGCCTACGTGAACCAGGGGCGGCTGGTGCTGGCCGGCCGCGACCCCTACCAGGACGGGGTCTCCGAGCTGGACAACTGGTTCCACTTCGGCACCGACCCCATGTGGGCCCAGTCCGAAACCCCCTACGGGCCCATGTTCCTCTGGATCGAAGCAGTGGTCATGCAGGTCACCAACAACCATGTGGACACCGCCGTGTTCCTCTTCCGGCTGGCCTGCGTGGCCGGGGTGGTGCTCATCATGTTCTACCTGCCCAAGATCGCCCAAGCCTTCGGGATCCACGGCGGCCGGGCCCAGTGGCTGGCCAGTGCGAACCCGCTGTTCATCATCAGCTTCATCTCCAGCGCCCATAATGACGCGCTGATGATGGGCTTCGCCCTGGCCGGGATCTACTTCGCCGTGACTGCGGATAAGCACTGGTCCAGGGGAGTGGCCGCCGCGGTGCTGGTGACCGTCTCGATCGGCATGAAGATCATCTCCATGGTGCTGCTGCCGTTCATCGGACTGATCTGGGCCGCCCACCTCTACCAGCGGTATCCGCAGCTGCATGCCTGGGTCTGGCGGTTCATCTGCTGGGCAGCGACCGCCGGCATCGCAGCAGCCGTTCTGCTGACGGTGGGATGGATCAACGGCTACGGGCTGCGCTGGGTGATGGTGCTGGCCGGCACCGGAGACACCGGAGCCAGCTTCTGGTCCCCGATGGGCATCCTCAATGACGCGCTGACCAACACCCTGCACGCCTTCGGCCAGGACGCCTCCTGGACCCTGGACACCATCCGGGTCACCGGCCGTGCGCTGAGCGTGGTGATTGTGCTGGCACTGATGTTCATCGGTGAGGACAAGCACCTGATGCACCGGATGACCTGGGCCTTCACCGCCCTGGTGGTGCTCTCTCCGATCATCCACCCCTGGTACCTGCTCTGGCTGCTGCCGCTGTTCGCGGTGATCGGCATTCGCAACGACTGGCAGACCAGATGGGTCATCTTCACCGTGGGCTTCTTCATCTGCTACGGCGCTCAGGACCAGCTGAGCGTCTGGGCGTTCCTGGACCTGGATGAGCAGATGCTCCAGCTGAGCCTGACCACCTCGGTGATCAGCATGGTGCTTATTGCCCTGCTTCCCAGCGTGCACTGGGTCTGGCGGCGCGGCTGGTTCGACCGACCGCGCCGGACTGAGGACGCCGAGTCATGATCCCGCTCAAGCACTGGCTCACCCTGGCCACGGTGATGGCTGCGGCCGCCGGGCTCTATCTGGCACATTCGCTGCTGCGGTTCGGCAATTTTGAGGCCCGCGGCTACGATCTGGGCATCTTTGACCAGGCGATCCGGCAGTACTCCCGGTTCAACGCACCGATTGTGCCTATCAAGGGCGAGGACTTCCACCTTCTGGGCGATCATTTCCACCCGATCATCGCCGTACTGGCCCCGCTGTACTGGATCTGGGACGACCCCCGGATGATCAACCTGGCACTGATCGTCCTGCTGGTCTCCGCTGCGCTGCCGGCCTACCTGGTGGTCCGCGAGTGGTTCAGCCACCGCGTCGCTCTGCTGGCGACAACCGCCATGCTGCTGTGGTGGCCCTTCCAAGCCTTCATCAACTGGGACTTCCACGAGATTGCCTTCGGAGTCCCCCTGATCGGCTGGGTGATCTGGGCCATCGAACGACGCCGCCCCTGGACAGCAGTCATCCTGGCTTCCGTCCTGCTCCTGGTCAGGGAGGATATGGGAGCCGTTCTGGTGGCCGTCGCGGCAGTGCTGGCGATCAAGCGGCACTGGGTGCAGGCTGCCGTGCTGGCAGTCATCGGCGCGGTGGGCTTCTGGCTGGTGGTGGGCGTCGTCGTGCCCTACTTCGCTCTGGACGGTGAGTTCTCCTACTGGGACTACACCGCGTTGGGGCCCAGTGCCGGGGCTGCCGCGGTGTTTCTACTCACCCAGCCGTGGAACGCGCTGCCGATCCTGGTGGACCACCCGTTGAAGATCGCGCTGCTGACCGCACATCTGGTTCCGTTGTGGCTGCTGCCGCTGCTCTCGCCCTATGCGCTGATTGCCGCTCCGCTGCTGCTCTCCCGGCTGTTCAATGACCGGCTGACCGTCTGGGGATTGGTGTATCACTACGATGCGATCATTGCCGTGATCTTGCTGTTGGCGGCCTTCGACACCCTGCGACGGATCCGCCGCTGGCGAGGCAAGGGCAGGGGAGAGTACCGTCCAGCGACTGTCTTGCCGGCGGGACTTATTGTGCTCAGCCTGGCAGGCGGGGCCGTACTGCACTTCACCACTGAGCGGGAGCAGCAGATCTTCCCGCTGCACTGGACCTACACCGGGCAGAACTGGCAGGCCGATGAGCGAGCCGAGGCTCACCAGCGGGCGGTGGACCTGATTCCCGATGGTGCCTGCGTGGAGGCCGCTGACACCGCAGCACCGCACCTGACTCAGCGCAGCTACACCGGGCTGGCCGGCACCCTGGACGAGGACCGGGTCAATTGGCTGATCATCGACGCCACTGAGGATGAGCTGGGCGGCAGCGAGCCGCTGACCCCAGATGAGGCCTTCGCCCGAGCAGAGCGCCTGGGCTTCGAGACCCTCACCGCCGACGACGCCGGGCTTTGGGTGATGCACCGTGACATCCCCAATCACCCGGTCTGCACTGAGTACCTGGAGTAGTCTTGTCCATCGTGAAATCTCAAGTCCCACGCATGCAGTGGATGGACTTCCTGCGCGGCATCGCGGTGCTGCTGGTGGTGGTGCTGCACGCCAACACCAGCCATATCGCCGGGGCCAGTGTGGACTGGTGGACCGATGTCAACCGGCACCTGACGCCTTTCCGGATGCCGCTGCTGATGTTCATGTCCGGGATGCTGCTGCACCGTTCCCTGGCCAAACCGCTGCCGGTCTACATATGGGGCAAGATGGCTGCCATCGCCTGGCCGCTGCTGGTGTGGATGTTCCTCTACGGGTTCTTCATCCGCAGCGGGATCGGAGTCCCCGATGACCTGCTGGACTACCTGGCCACCGGCGACTACCTGTGGTTCCTGATGAGCCTGCTGCTCTGCTATGCGGCCGCCATGGTTTTCAAGCCCCTGGCCCGGCGTTTCCCCTCCGGGCACAGCTGGGGGTACCTGGCGGTCTTTCTGGCGATGATCGGCACCTACGTCAGCACTGATGTGGTGCATGGCGGGCTGAGCGGCTCTACCTTCTGGTACGGGGCGTTCTTCTTCTTAGGTGCCTGGGCGGCACATATGGTGATTCGGTGGGTGAGAGTCCCTTGGGGAGTGGTCGTACCTCTGCTGCTAGTGGCTGTCTGGCTGGCCAATATGGGCGTGGATGACCGCAGCCTGCGCATCGGCACTCCGGCTGCGGCAGGGATCTCTGTGCTCGGCATTGCTGTGCTCCTATGGCTGGCGCCCCGCCTGCCACGCGGGATGCTGGTGCGGTGTGTGGAATGGTGCGGGCGCAGTTCGATTGTGGTCTATGTGGCGCACTTCCCGATTATTATTCTGCTGCGCGACCAGGTGTTCACTCACCTACAGCTGGCCGACGGGCCTCGGGTGCTGCTGATGACCACAGCCGCTCTGGTGCTTACCGTGCTACTGGTGGCGCTGCGCCCCTGGACACCGTTCCTGTATGTGTTGCCCGGGCACCGGCGAGTGGCCGCCAGGCTGCGCTAGCCAGAGTGTGTGCCAGAGTTTTCCCCAGTCGAGTCCTGCTGGCCACGGACACGCCGGGTTCTCCACAGGCAGGCATTTTTCTGCCTTAACCATGCAGCGCGCCCTGCAGACTCAGGATTGTGAGCCGATGGCGCATACTCACGGCCCGCCACCGGCTCCCCCCCGTCAGCAGGCCGTGAAGCAAGGAGGTCTCAGCGATGTCTGAGTCCATCACCGTACGCGGCTACGCCGGGAACAAGCCCGAGGTCCGGATGACAAATAATGGAACCGAGGTGGCTACCTTCCGGGTGGCCTCCACTCCGCGCTGGCGTAACAGCACCACCGGGGACTGGGCCTCCGGGGAGACCAACTGGTACTCCGTGGCCGCCTTCGGAAACTTTGCCAATAACGTGGCCGAGTCCATCAGCAAAGGCGATCCCGTGGTGGTGGTCGGCCGGCCCAAGATCCGCACCTGGGAGGGCAAGGAGGGTGGCACTGGCACCGAGGTGGAGATCAACGCCCAGACCGTGGGCCACGACCTCAAATACGGCCGCAGCAGCTTTGCCAAGGTCAACCGAGAACCTCAGACCAGGCAAACTGAGACTGAACAGGTGGACACCGAGACCGGTGAGATCACCGGTCTGCCGGTTCAGGACCAGCCTGCCGATCCCCGCTGGGAGGGCGAGCCGGACCTAGAACGCCAGGCTGCTTAGCCGCGCGTCAAACGGCGGTGGGTGACTCGGCTGGGACGCGCTGCCTCTGGGCCGAGTCGCTCCACCTTGTTCTTCTGGTAGGCCTCGAAGTTGCCCTCGAACCAGTACCAGTTGGCGGGGTTCTCCTCGGTGCCCTCCCAGGCGAGTACATGGGTGGCTACTCGGTCCAGGAACCAGCGGTCGTGGGAGATGACCACAGCACAGCCGGGGAACTCCAGCAGAGCGTTCTCCAGGGATCCGAGGGTTTCCACGTCGAGGTCGTTGGTGGGCTCATCGAGCAGCAGCAGGTTACCGCCCTGTTTGAGGGTCAGGGCCAGATTCAGCCGGTTGCGCTCACCGCCGGAGAGCACCCCGGCCTTCTTCTGCTGGTCGGGTCCCTTGAACCCGAAGGCCGAGACATAGGCGCGTGAAGACATCTCCACTGCCCCCACGTGGATGAAGTCCAGGCCGTCGGAGACCACCTCCCAGAGACTCTTCTCCGGGTCGAGGTTTGAGCGGTTCTGGTCCACATAGGAGATCTTCACCGACTCGCCGATGATCAGTTCCCCGGCGTCGAGCTCATCGAGCCCCACGATGGTCTTGAACAGGGTGGACTTTCCCACGCCGTTGGGGCCGATCACGCCCACAATGCCGTTGCGGGGCAGAGAGAAGGACAGTCCGTCGATGAGGCGGCGGTCCCCGAAGCCCTTCTGCAGGTTCTCGGCCTCGATCACCTGGGTGCCCAGGCGGGGGCCCGGCGGGATCTGGATCTCCTCCAGATCCAGCTTCTTGGTGCGCTCGGCCTCGGCGGCCATCTCCTCGTAGCGGGCCAGACGGGCCTTGGACTTAGTCTGGCGGCCCTTGGCGCTGGAACGCACCCATTCGAGCTCTTCGGCCAGGCGTTTGGCCAGTTTGGCGTCCTTCTTGCCTTGGATCTCCATGCGGGAGCGCTTCTTCTCCAGGTAGGTGGAGTAATTGCCCTCATAGGGGTAGAGCCGGCCGCGGTCCACCTCGCAGATCCATTCAGCTACGTGATCCAGGAAGTAGCGGTCGTGGGTCACGGCCAGCACGGCACCCTCATAGGAGGCCAGGTGCTGCTCGAGCCAGAGCACGGACTCGGCGTCAAGGTGGTTGGTGGGCTCGTCCAGCAGCAGCAGGTCCGGCTTAGAGAGCAGCAGCTTGCACAGGGCCACACGGCGGCGCTCACCTCCGGAGAGATGGGTGACCGGCTCCTCCGGCGGGGGGCAGCGCAGAGCATCCATGGCCTGCTCCAACTGAGAGTCCAGGTCCCATGCATTGGCGGCGTCGATATCCTCCTGGAGCTTGCCCATCTGCTCCATCAGGGCATCGAAGTCGGCGTCAGGACTGGACATCTCATCGCTGATCTCGTTGTAGCGGACTACCTTGGAGTAAATCTCGCCCACGCCCTCCTGGACGTTGCCCAGCACGGTCTTCTCCTCGTTCAGCGGCGGCTCCTGCTGCAGGATTCCCACCGAGTAGCCGGGGGAGAGCCGGGCCTCACCATTGGAGGGCTCGTCGAGTCCGGCCATGATCTTCAGGATGGTGGACTTACCGGCTCCATTGGGACCCACTACGCCGATCTTGGCCCCGGGGAAGAAGCTCATTGTCACGTCATCCAGGATGACTTTGTCGCCCACCTTCTTGCGGGCCTGGATCATTTGGTAAATAAACTCAGCCATAGTGTCACCAGCCTAGCCGACTCAGCACTTCCGGCTGGTCGCTACGCGGTGCGGGTAAGGATGAAACCGCCTGCGGAGGTCAGCCGCAGCCATCTGCCGTGGCGGTGCACTGCGGTGCCGGCGCGCCCATCAGTCGGCTGGGAAGGCTCGGGGCGAGTTCCGGTCTTCGCTTGGTTCAGCCGGTCGTCGTCGTGATCTGTGATGAACCCCAGGGAGAGGGCCCCGAAGGCAGCTCCGGCCGGGATACTGTGCTCCAGCGGCCGTGCCCAGATGCGTTCTCGAACCTGCTCCACCACATGGGCCCCGGCGGCCTGCGGCACCGTCTCAGCCACCTCAGCGATCCCAGCCTCAGCCGCAGCACGCAGCTGCGCATCAGGTACTGTGCCCACCGGCTCCCAGCCCGAGCGCGGAGGAGTCACCGCGGCCCAGGGCACATTGATCCGGCTGGGCGGCAGGGCAAGCTGCACTTCCACCGGGTTCATCCGGGCCAGCCGCTCACTGATCGAGCCCAGCTCTACGGTGACATCGGCAGTGGAGGGCTCGGCCAGTGCCATGGTGCGCAGTCCCAGCACGGCAGGGATACGCGAGGTCAGCGTGGAGGGCGTCATTACCGGCAGCCAGGCCGCCAGTACGGTGCCGGCCGCCTGGAGCCGGATGCCATGCTCATTGATGCGGCGCCCACGTTTGATGTACGTGCTGAGATCCTGAAGTGCGGCGGCTTCGGCGAAGTGCAGATACTGGGTCATAGGATGGATATTGTTTCATGCACCGCCCGAGACTGAAGGAGCTGGACGTGGCCGAGCGCGAGTACCGAGTCCCTACCCCTGAGGAAGCGGTCAGCCAGCTGGTGGGCATGCTGGATCTGGAGGCCCTGCCCGGTGACGGCGGGGAGGACCGGTTCCTGGCCCCGGTGTTCGAGCAGGCGTTCTGGCGGGTCTTCGGCGGCCAGGTGCTGGCCCAGGCGGTCACCGCAGCGATGCGCACTGTGGACCCTGAGCGGGCGGTGCACTCGGTGCACGGCTACTTCCTGCGGCCAGGCGATGCCACCAAACCGATCGAGGTCAGTGTGGAGCGGCTGCGCGACGGCGGCTCCTTCTCCGCCCGGCGATCGCACGCCATCCAGGACGGCAAACCGATCCTGTCGATGATCACCAGCTTCCAGAAGCCCGCCGCCGGCCCGGAGCATCAGGCTCCTATGCCGCTGGGCATCCCCGATCCCGAGGAGCTGCCTGCCCCGGAGGAGCTGGTGGGCCATGTCAAACATCCGGTGATGCAGGAGTGGGCGCGCGGGCGTCCCTTTGAGATCCGGCATATCGACCGGCCCATCTACCTGGAGGCCGATCGGGACCATCGGCCCACTTCCGCAGTCTGGCTGAAGACCCGGACCCCGCTGCCCGATGATCCCAATATTCACCGAGCCGCACTGCTCTACGCCTCGGACTACACACTGCTGGAGCCGGTGCTGCGCCAGCACGGCTTCTACTGGGCAAAGCCGGGACTGAAGGTGGCCTCTTTGGACCACGCCATGTGGTGGCATCGGCACGCCCGTGCCGATGAGTGGCTGCTCTACGTCAAGGACTCCCCAGCCGCACAGAGCTCACGGGGGTTCAGCCACGGGGCCATCTACACCCGGTCCGGGCAGTTGGTGGCCTCCACCGCCCAGGAGGGCATGATTCGCCCGCCGCAGGGGGTCAAACCGTTGCTGCAGGAGACCGTGCAGAAGCGGGCAATCAATGCCGGAAGGGCGCAGAGGCAGCTCAATCAGAAGTACAAGACTGCCTGGCGCTCCCGCTACATGGACTGAGCCCGCCGGTAGGCGACCATCGCCTGGGCGGCAGTGGACCGCCAGGAGTACCGCTGGGCCAGCTCCACTGCGGCAGTGCTGTAGGCCTTCCACCTCTCCCAGTCCCCGGCCAGCCGCAGCAGGGCGGCAGCCCAGTCAGCCGGATCCAGAGAGTTGATGAGCATCCCGGTGGTGCCGTGGTCCACCAGCTCGGCCAGTCCGCCCACATTATGAGCCAGCACCGGTGTGCCGCAGGCCTTGGCCTCCAGGGCTACCAGCCCGAAGGATTCACTGTAGGAGGGCACCAGCACCGCATCCGAGGTGCGGAACAGCTCAGCCAGCTCCGGATGCGGCAGCGGCTTCTTGAGTTCGACGACGTCCGTAATTCCCTCGGCCTCCGCAAGGGCAGAGATATCCACCGCATCCGGGCCCGACTGCCGGCCGGCCACCGTCAGCTGGACAGGCAGGTCTGGGCTGAGCCGTCGTAGTGCGCCCACCGCGGCCACGGCCACATGGGGTCCCTTATGCGGCTGCAGCCTGCCGGCGAAGGTCAGCCGGAATGGCCGCTGACCGGGCGGGATGTGCCGGGGGTCCTGCTCTGCGGGCGGGTAGAAGGTGTTCAGGTCGGTGCCGGGCTGGACCATGGCGATCCGTTCCTCATCCACTCCGAAATGGCGCTGCAGATCGGCGGCCTCTCGTCGGGTATTGGCGGTCAGTGCGGCAGCAGCTGCCGCGATCCGCTCCTCCGCAGGGTGCCTGCGTGGGTCCTCCACTGCGGAGGGATCACGCTCCTGCTTGACCGCTCCGATGGTGTGCATGGTGTGCACCAGAGGAGCACCGGTCTGTCGGGCAAGGGTGAGCCCGGCCAGCCCGGAGATCCAGTAGTGCGAGTGCACCAGGTTCACCGGCGCCGCCCCGGCCCTGCGCAGGCTGACCGCGGCACGGTCGGCCAAGTCGTCCAGACATTCGATGAGCCGGGACTTGTCCTGCTGGCAGCTGTCCCAGACTCTCAGCACGTGAATGCGCAGCCCCGGGTGCAGGGTGCGGATGCAATCACCTGGGGGTGTGGAGGGGCCTGCGGCGTTCTCGTACTGACCGTCCAGATCGGTGGTGATGATGTCTACGGTGGCGGTGCTGCGCCCAGCCAGGGCGTGGGAGAGCGCATTGACGTAGACGTTGAGCCCCCCGGCGTCGCCGGTGCCGGCCTGGGCCAGCGGAGAGGTGTGCAGGCTGAGCATCACAATACGCAGCGATGGCTCTCCTGTCATGGGCTCCTCTCTGCTGCGAGCGGGACCTGTGCCCGCCGCCGGGACCAATGCCGTGCCCGAGGAGGGATTCGAACCCCCGACCGGCGGATTAGAAGGCCGCTGCTCTATCCCCTGAGCTACTCGGGCATGGGCCTTGACAAGGCCCAGCAGTACATCCTACCCGGCTCAGCTGTTGACCATGGAGTGGGCGGCACGCTCCAGGTAGTCCCAGAGCTCGGCCTCATACATGGGAGCCAGCTCCGCTGCCTCCACCGCCTTGCGCATATAGCGCAGCCAGGTGTCCCGGGCCGCGGCGTCGACCCGGAAGGGCAGGTGGCGCATCCGCAGCCGGGGGTGGCCGCGCTCGGTCTGGTAGCGGCGCGGACCGCCCCAGTACTGCTCCAGGAACATCAGCAGCCGGCGCTTGGCCGGCTCCAGGTCCTCCTCCGGGTACATCGCCTGGAAGTCCTCGTCGGCGGCCACCTGCTCGTAGAACACGTCCACAATCTTCTGGAAGGTCTCACGCCCGCCCACCTGGGCGTAGAAGCTGTTCGGGTCCACCGCCTCTGGATTCTCATCCTGTGGCACCGGCCGGCCATCCGGCCCCGGCATGAACCCCAGGTCAGCAGGCCGCGGCGGGCCGGGCTGGTGAGGCACCGCGGGCCCATCCGGGGCACCGGGGCGACCACTGACCGCCGAGGGCGGCTTGCCGGCAGGCTTCACCGTGGCGATCGGGGCACCCAGCCGGCGGGAAAACTCCGGCAGCTTGGGCCTCCCAGCTGAGTTGGTGGCGTCGTGATCTGTCATAGTGCCTTCAGCATAGGATGGACCCAGCTTGTTCCTGAAGTTCAAACCGATGAGGTGTCTATGCGCGTGCACATCGCCACCGACCACGCCGGGATGGAGCTCTCCGCCCACCTGGTCTCCCATCTGAGCGCCGCCGGCTATGAGGTCACTGACCACGGTCCCACCGTCTACGATGCGCAGGACGACTACCCCGGATTCTGCCTGAGGGCGGCAGAGGCGGTGGCCGCAGACTGGGCAGACAACGACGCCGCCTGGGAACCCGGCACCGCCCCCTCCCTGGGCATCGTGCTCGGCGGCTCCGGCAACGGTGAGCAGATCGCGGCCAACAAGGTCAGCGGCATCCGGGCCGCCCTGGCCTGGAACCTGGAGACCGCCCGGCTGGCCCGCGAGCACAACAATGCCAATGTGGTGGGCCTCGGCGGCAGGCAGCACAGCATCGAGACGGCCACCGAGATCGTGGAGGCCTTCCTCACCGCCGATTGGTCCGGGGAGGAGCGCCACACCCGGCGGCTCGGGAAGATCGCTCACTACGAGAGCACCGGCGAGATTCTTCACTGAATGCCCGAAGGCCACACACTCCACCGCCTGGCCGCCCAGGTCAACCGGCTTTTCGCCGGCCGGCACTGGCGGGTCAGCTCCCCGCAGGGACGGTTCAGCGCCGGGGCCGCCCGGCTGACCGAACGGGTGCCCGAACGCGCCGAAGCCTGGGGCAAGCAGCTGTTCGTGCACCTCGGGGGTGATATCTGGCAGGTGCACCTGGGCCTCTACGGGGCGTTCAGCTTCCGCGGGGACGAGAGCTTCACCGGGGCCGCATCCCTGGGCGCCCCGCGCAGCCGGGCTGAGCAGTACACGCCCCGGTACGACGACGCCGGGTGGATCATCCCCGCCCCGCCGGCCGGCTCAGTGCGGGCGCGCGTCCAGGTGCCCAACGGCTGGGCGGACCTGCGCGGCCCGGCCAAGTGTCAGGTGCTCAACCCGATGCAGTACCAGGCGGTCATCGTCAGGCTCGGCCCCGACCCCCTGCGACAGCCGGAGGGCGCGACCGACCAGCAGCTGCTGGAGCAGTTCCGCGGCAACCTCGACCGCCGCCGGATCAGCATCGGCGCAGCCCTGATGGACCAGGCGGTGATTGCCGGGGTGGGCAATATCTACCGGGCCGAGTCGCTGTTCGTGGAGCAGCTGGATCCCGATATCCCCGTGCAGCAGCTCGACGCCGCCCAGGTCGCCTCCCTCTGGGAGACGCTCACCGGGCAGCTGCGCACCGGGGTGGCCGAGGGCATCATCCGTACCCTGCGGCCGGAGGATCCGCTGCTGGGCGCCCGCGGATCCGACCGGAATCCGCGGAGGCACTGGGTCTACCAGCATCAGGGCACCCCCTGCCTGCGCTGCGGGGAGAGCATCCGAATGCGTGAGCTGCAGGGGCGGCGGCTCTACTGGTGCCCCGGCTGCCAGCGGCGGTAGCGGCGGCGTTGTGCTGACTCCAGTAGACTCAGCTGGTCAGTATTACCACCGATCCAGGAGATTCCGAGAGAAGTGTCCGAGCAGATCAGCATCACCCTCAACGGCGCACCAACCACCCTTGAGGCGGGCACCACAGGCACCACCCTGTTCGAGGACTCCGCCACCACGGTAGTGATGCGGGTCAACGGCGAACTCTGGGATCTTTCCCGCCAGCTGCCCGAGGGTGCCCAGGTGCAGCCGGTGGACATCACCGAGCCCGAGGGGCTCAACGTGCTGCGCCACTCCACCGCCCATGTGATGGCCCAGGCCGTCCAGCAGCTGTTCCCGGAGTCCAAGCTGGGCATCGGGCCCTATATCACTGACGGCTTCTACTTCGACTTTGATGTGCAGAATCCGTTCACCCCCGATGATCTGAAGAAGATCGAGAAGACGATGCAGAAGATCGTCAACCAGGCCCAGACTTTCGAGCGCGAGGCGGTGGACCTGGAGGAGGCTAAGCGGCAGATGGCCGATGAGCCCTACAAGCTTCAGCTGCTGGCCGGCTCCGATGATGCCGAAGGCGCCTCGGTGGAGGTCGGCGGAGCAGAGATCACCATCTATCACAATGTGGACCGCAAGGGGGAGCGGGTCTGGGCCGACCTCTGCCGCGGACCCCACCTGCCGCACACCAAACTGATCGCCAATGCGTTTGCGGTGATGCGGGCGGCCGGCGCCTACTGGCGGGGCAAGGAGACCAATCCGCAGCTGCAGCGGATCTACGGCACCGCCTGGCCCACCAAAGAGGACCTCAAGGCCTATAAGGACCGGCTGGCCGAGGCGGAGCGCCGCGACCACCGCAAACTCGGCCGCGAGCTGGACCTGTTCAGCTTTCCTGAGGAGATCGGCTCCGGGCTCTCCGTATGGCACCCCAAGGGCGGGCTGGTGCGCGGCATCATGGAGCAGCACGCCCGGGCCCGCCACCTGGAATCCGGCTATACCTACGTCTACACCCCACATATCTCCAAGGCTGATCTGTTCGAGACTTCCGGGCATCTGGCCAACTACAAGGAGGATATGTGGCCGGCCATCTCCATGGATGAGGAGCGCGACGAGGCTGGCAATATCACCAAACAGGGCCAGGACTACTATCTGAAACCCATGAACTGCCCCATGCACATCCTCATCTACAAGGAGCGCGGGCGCAGTTACCGGGATCTGCCGCTGCGGCTGGCGGAGAATGGCACCGTCTACCGCAACGAGCGCTCGGGTGCCCTACACGGGCTGACCCGGGTGCGCGGTTTCACCCAGGACGATTCGCATCTGTTCGTCCGAGCGGATCAGTTGGAGGATGAGGTTGCCAAGGTGGTGGAGTTTGTGGTCTCCCTGCTGCGTGACTTCGGCTTGGAGTCCTTCGAGCTGGAGCTCTCGATGCGCGATGAGGAGAAGTCCAAATGGGTGGGCTCTGACCAGTACTGGGAATCCGCTACCCAGGCACTGCGCAATGTGGCGCTGCGCTCTGGACTCAAACTGACCGAGATCCCCGGCGAGGCGGCGTTCTACGGGCCCAAGATCGACCTGAAGATCACTGATGCGATTGGTCGGAAATGGCAGCTCTCCACCGTGCAGGTGGACCCCAACCTGCCCGAGCGCTTCGAGCTGGAGTACACCGCTGCTGACGGGTCCAGGCAGCGGCCCATTATGATCCACCGTGCGCTCTTCGGCTCCATCGAGAGGTTCTTCGCCATCCTGCTGGAGCACTACGCCGGGGCATTCCCGGCCTGGCTGGCCCCGGTCCAGGTGCGCGGGGTTCCGGTGGCTGAGCCGTTCAATGACTACCTCGGCGAGGTCATCCAGAAGCTGCAGGCCCGCGGAGTCCGTGCTGAGCTGGATGACAGCACCGAGCGCTTCCCCAAGAAGATCCGCACCGCCTCTAAGGACAAGATCCCGTTCGTGCTCATTGCTGGAGGGGACGACGCCGAGGCAGAGGCGGTCAGCTTCCGGTTCCGTGACGGCAGCCAGGACAACCAGATCCCGGTCGATGAGGCTGTGCAGCGGATCCTGAAGGCGATCGAGAGCCGCGAGAACCAATGAACGAGCCATCCTGGGAGACCGATGACTTTGTGCTTCCCGGGGTGCCTGACGCCTTCCAGCGGCTGTGGACCCCGCACCGCGAGGCCTATCAGTCCAAGGGCCAGGACCAGGTCACCGGCCAGCACGACTGTCCCTTCTGCGCGGCCCCGGAGCGAAGCGACGAGGACTCCCTCATCGTGGCTCGGGGACAGACCTGCTACGTGCTGCTCAACCTCTATCCTTACAACCCCGGGCATCTGCTGGTCTGCCCCTACCGGCACGTACCAGACCTCACGGATCTCACAGAGGAGGAATCAGCGGAGTTCACTGCGCTGAGCCAGCAGTCCATGCGCGCCTTACGGGAAGAGTCCAATCCGGCGGGGTTCAACCTAGGCATCAACCAGGGCAAAGTCGGCGGGGCCGGGATCGCCGCACATCTGCACCAGCATGTGATCCCACGCTGGAGCGGGGACACCAACTTCCTGCCGATAGTGGCCCGCACCCAGGCACTGTCTGTGACCCTGGGAGAGATCCGGCGGCTGGTAGCGGAGGCATGGCGCGATGCTTAAGCATGCCCGCGCTTTCTTCTCCGCCATCTTCACCCCGATCGCCAGGTTTCTGCTGCGCATCGGGCTCACTCCCAATGCAGTGACCGTCATCGGCACTGCCGGGGTGAGCCTGGGGGCACTGATCTTCTACCCCCTCGGTGAGCTGTTCTGGGGCACAGTGGTCATCACCCTGTTCGTGTTCAGCGATCTCATCGACGGACTGATGGCTCGCCTGGGTGAGAAGACCAGCGTGATCGGCGGGTTCCTGGACTCAGTCTCCGACCGGGTGCAGGACAGTGCGGTGTTCCTGGGCCTGATGTTCTGGTTCTTCGGCGCCGGGGAGAACTACTGGATCGGAGTCGCCGCCGCGGTGTGCATGATTCTCGGCCTGCTGGTCTCCTATATCCGTGCCCGGGCCGAGTCCGAGGGCTACGACGCCAACACCGGCATCGCTGAGCGTCCCGAGCGGATGGTCTTAGCACTGGTGTTCACCGGGTTCGTGGGCCTGGGACTGCCTGAGCTGGTGCTGCTGGTGGTGCTGACCCTGCTCGCCACGGCGTCTTTGGTCACCGTCATCCAGCGCATCATCACGGTGGTCCGTCAGGCCAGTCAGGCAGCCTGAACGAAGTCCGCGCGAAGCGGCGGTGCGTGAACCTCGTAGCCCCAGGATTTCAGGCGGTGGTGTCTGCGGCAGAGCAGTTGGAGGTTCTCTGCCTGAGTTTCTCCATCCGGCCACGGGGTCATGTGGTCGGCATCGCAGTGCTCAGCGGGCACACTGCACCCATAGGCGGTGCAGGTGCGGTCACGGAACCACAGCGCGACTCGGAGCCGCTCGGGCGGATATCGGCCCTCGGAGTGGATAGCCAGCAGATTCTTGCCGGTGGGAAGTGCTCCGAGGTCGTCCTGGGTGTGCGGCGGTCGGTGGATGAGTTGGTACCAGTCGAGCTGGTCGGTTTGAGCGATGAGCCAGTCTCTGATGTTGCGGGCAGGGATCGGTATCTTGCCGTCCCGGGTGAATCCGGGCTGGTCTGATGCACCGGTGAGGGTGGCTTCGTCGACGAGGATGCCGATCTGGGCTGCAGTCTGGAGTTCCTCGGGTGTTTGGGCGGCCAGCAGCCAGGCGCAGAGAGCGTCTGCGGCACGCTGGTCCATGGACCGGGGGTCACCGTCTTCACGTGCGGTGGGCAGCTCGTGGAATCTCCTGGGCGGCTCGATCGCTGAGGGCAGTTCATCCGCATCGTCATTGGGACTGTGGTCAAGGAGGTGCAGAGCCGGGGCTCGGAGCTGCTCGCCGTCTTGGGTGCCGCCGATGCTGAACCCGGCGGTGACGTCGGGGTGGTTCAGCTCTGCAGGGACTTGCTCGATGGGGACCTGTTCCGGGTCCCCGGTGGCCCAGGCGAGATGCAGGTCGTTCCGCTGATGCTGAAGCTCGGTGGTGGACTCGGCGATCAGCGGGTTGTGCGGCACATGCTCGGTAGCGGACCGGGCGGTGGCATCGAGTTGGCGTTTGATCAAGTGAGCGGTCACCGTCGGCAGCAGTGCGCTGAGCAGGCTCATGCCGTCGTCGACGTCGGTGACTCTTACGCTGCGGCTACGGGCTGCTGCGGCGAAGCGTTCGGCAGCCTGGATGGGTTCTGCGATGTGCTCGAAGCGTCTCAGCCAGTCCTTGACCTGACCCAACCGGTGGGTTTCTGCATATTCCGGGGCTTGTTCGTCGAGCTTTTCTACAGCTTCGGGGGTTCTCAGCTTCTGGAGGGTGGTGGTGATCCTGTGCAGCCGCAGCTGGCAGATCCGCCCGGTGGCGAAGGCCTGCCAGACCCGGGGCAGCTGGGACTTCGCCCGCTGAGCGGCGTTGATCTGCTGGGCTACTACATATTCGGAGCGCCCCACTGCTTGGGCGATGTGCATCTCTGCGGCACGCGCTGCTTCCCCCGCCCGGTGCTGAGCTGTGTGCTTCAGCCAGTGGATCTCATGCGAACCGGCCTCCCGTTTGAGTGCGGAATCCAGTTCCTGCCGGCTGGCTTCATCAGCCTCCCGCACGTACTGGTCGCGCAGGTGAAGCATCCAGATGAACTGGGCGGCCTGGGCGATGCGGAGATCCCGCTCCATCTGCCATCCAGGAAGAGCCCGGGGAGCCATCAGCGGCTGGGCAGGGGACTGAGGCACCACAGCGGGATCAGCGGCGGTGCCATACCCCTCGCTGTGCGCCTGCCGTGGTTCCTTACCCATGATTCGAGTATATATTCGAGTGAGAGCTAAGTCAACACATTATCGGATATTTGTTCCATTTTGATGTGTCTTTCAACCCGCCAGAGTGCCGATCTCGTCCTCAAGCTCCGTCAGCCCAGGCCGAGGCTGCGCAGCAGGTGCGCCGGGTCGGGGTCGGTGCCCAGGGCCACGCGGAAGGACTCCAGTGGATCGCGGGTATTGCCGCGGGCCAGCAGCTCAGCACGGAAATGGGCGCCCCGGGAAGCCAGGGCGACGTCGTCCCCTAGCACCTCACGGAACCACTCACTGGAGTGTGCGGCCAGCACCTCGGCCCACAGATAGGAGTAGTACCCGGCGGCATAGCCGGCGCTGGCGAAGATGTGCTTGAAGAACCCGCCGTGATACCGCGGGGGCACCAGCGGCAGGTCCAGGCCCCAGTCAGCCAGCACCTGGGCCTCAAAGCCTGCCGGATCCTCCGCTGCGGTTTCCGCCTGCTGCGGCGACAGGGTATGCCACGCCAGGTCAATCACCACCGCAGCCACATGCTCAGCGGTGGATGAGCCCTTGCCCCAGAGCGCATCATCGTCAGGCACCGCGCCCGGGGGAGTGGGATTGTGGTAGAGCTCCTGGAACACCTCATTGACCTGAGAGGGGAACTCCACATTGTCCCGCGGCACCGCGGTGCCGGAGAGCTGCGGAAACTCCGCGTCGGCCAGCAGAGCGTGCAGGGCATGACCGAACTCGTGGAAAAGGGTCTTCTGCTCGCCCTTGGTCAGCACCGGCTCCTGACCCTCGGCCGGAGGGGCCACATTGAGGTTATTGGTCACCACGGCCTTGGACCCGGCCAGCGAGGACGGCACGGAGAATCCGTTCATCCACGCGCCACCGGACTTGGTGGGTCGGGTGTAGAGATCCAGCAGGAACAGTCCCAGCCCGGTGCCGGGCTCACCGGCTGCGCCGTCGAAGACCTCGAAGCTGCGCGCGCCGGGCACATAGCTGGGCAGGTCCTGGCGCTCCATCACGGTGATGCCATAGGTGCGGTGGGCGGCGTCGAAGACTCGCCGCAGGCCCTCCTCCACGGTGATCTCTGCACCGGCTGCGCCGGCGGGCAGGGTCTTGCGGACCTGCTCAATCCCAAAGGTGAGATCACAGGGCTCAGGGACGAAGCCCAGATGCTCGGTGACTTTCTCCGTCTCGGCCCGTGCTCGTTCTGCAGCACCGGAGGCCAGTTTGCGCAGCATGGACTCCACCGCCTCCCGGCTGGGGGCGGTGCGCAGCGGCAGTACCGACTCCAGGAAGTTCTCATAGCCCAGCAGCCGGGCCTTCCGGGCACGCAGCACCGCAATCTGAGCCCCGATCGCCCGGGTGGTGCGGCCCTGCTCGTCTTTCAGGCTGCTGCGGGTCACCGAGGCGGTGTGCAGCCGCCACCGGGTCTCCCGATTCTCCAGCGAACCCAGCAGGGGCTGCTGGACCGGCATGGTCAGGCTGAGCAGATATCCACTGCTGTGCCCGGCAGCCTCAGCAGCCGCCTTTGCTGAGGCGATGCGCGAATCGCTGAGCCCGGCCAGCTCCTCGGCGGTCTCCACCAGCAGTGCGGCCTCGCCGGCTTCGCGAACCTGCAGCCGGGAATAGGCGGTCTCCAGCTCGGCCAGGCGCTGGTTGAGCTCCTTGAGCTCGGCCTGCCCGGAGCTGTCCAACCCGGCGCCAGCCACTGTGGCTTTGAGGATCTGTTGCTCCAGGAACCACTGCTGTTCATCAGTGGCCGCCACCTCACCGGCAGCGATCCGCTCGCGCAGCTGCCGGAACCGGGCAAAGAGCCCCGGGTGCAGGGTGATCCAGTCAGTATGGGCGGCCATCTCCGGGGCCGCCTCAGCGCGTACCTGCTGACGAGCCTCGGTGCCGTCGGCGGCAGCCACCACCCCGAAAGCGCGGATCAGCCGGTCCAACTCCGTTCCGGAAAGGGCGAAAGCGTGCAGCACATTCTCCACCGTGGCCGGGTCGGTGTCCGCACCGATCGACTCCACCCGCTGACGCTGGGCTGCCAAGGCTGCCCGCCGTGCTGGTGACCAGGCGGCATCGTCATCCACCGTGGTCATATCCGGGTAGTTGTAGTCGAGGGTGAGAGTCCAGGGGGTGTCCACGACGGGCGAATCTGCCACAGGAAGTCCTTTCGAGCGAGTAACCTGGAACCAGACTACCGAACCGTTGTCTGAGGCAACCAAATCGCCGCGCAGGCGGCATCGACAGAGCCGAGGAGAAGCATGGCCGGTCACTCAAAATGGGCCAACACCAAGCACCGCAAAGCCGCAGTGGATGCCAAGCGAGCCAAGATCAACGCCCGCTACATCAAGCAGATCGAGGTGGCCGCCCGCAACGGCGGTGCGGACATCGACGGCAACCCTGCCCTGGCACTGGCCGTACAGAAGGGCAAGAAGGAATCGGTGCCCAACGACAATATCGACCGGGCGATCAAGCGCGGGGCCGGACTCACCGGGGACACCGTGGAGTACGAGGAGATCACCTACGAGGTGCGCGGCCCGGCCGGCTCCGCCCTGCTGGTGGAGTGCCTGACCGATAACCGCAACCGGGCTGCCGCTGAGGTGCGCACCGCGGTCACCCGCGCCGGTGGCACTGTGGCCGACCCCGGCTCGGTGGCCTATATGTTCCAGCGCAAAGGTGTGGTCACCGTAGCCAAGACCGACGGCGTCACCGAGGACGATGTGCTCGCCGCGGTGCTGGAGGCTGGAGTGGAGGACCTGCTGGAGCAGGACACCAATTTTGAGGTCCAGTCTGAGCCAGCTGACCTCCACGAGGTCACCAAAGGGCTGGATGAGGCCGGGATCAGCTACGACTCCGATGAAGTGGCCTTCGTTTCCGATATTAAGATCGATCTGGAGCTGGAGGACGCCAAGAAGTTCCTGCGCCTGCACGATGCCCTGGACGACCTGGACGATGTGCAGAACATCCACACCAATGCCGACCTCAGTGCGGAGACCCTTGCCGCGCTGGACGCCGAGAGCTAGGTCCAAGCTCCTGTGCAACGCATTGCCTCCACCGCAGGCACCTCCCGGGTCTCCCAGCGGATCATGGGTGTGGACCCCGGGCTGACCCGCTGTGGGTTCGCGGTGGTTCAGATGCAGCCCAACCGTACCGGCGCCTCCCTGCACGTGGAGGTCAAGGGCACCCGCAGCGATGAAGACTTAGCGGTGCGCATACTGGCCATCCAGCGCGCCGCCGAGAAGCTGCTGGATGAGTACGCACCAGACGTGCTGGCCATTGAGCGGGTCTTCTCCTCCTCCAATGCGCCCACCGCTATCGCCACCGCCCAGGCCTCCGGCGTGGTGATCGCCGCCGCCGCCGCCCGCGGAATCCCAGTGGCCTGGCACACTCCCTCGGAGGTCAAGGCCGCCGTCACCGATGACGGCCGGGCAGACAAGGACGCGGTGGCCCGGATGGTAGCGCGCATCCTGGGGCTGCCCGGTCTGCCCAAACCAGTGGATGCCACCGACGCCTACGCAGTGGCGATCTGCCACGGCTGGCGCTCCGGGGTGGGGGCCAAGTTCAGCATGACCGCAGGCACCCAGACCCATCAGGGGGCACGCACAGCACTGGAGAAGGCGACCGCCCAGCGCAGCAGCGGGATGACGGCTGCCCAGCAGGCCTGGCTGGCGGCAGAACGGCGTGCCGCACGGGGCTGATCAGCTCATCAGGTACGCTGGTCGAAAATGTGTACTAATACGGGAAGGGAGAGGAGATGATCTCCAGCATCCGCGGTGAGGTGCTCCACCTGGGACTCGACCATGCGGTGGTGGAGGTCTCCGGGTTTGGGCTCACCGTCCAGGCCACCCAGCAGACCCTGGGTGCCCTGCGCACCGGTCAGCAGGCCTTCCTGCACACCAGCTTCGTACCGCGCCAGGACGAGGCTCCGCTGCTCTTCGGCTTCGCCGAGACCACCGAGCGGGAGATATTCACCACCCTGCTGGGCATCTCCGGCATCGGTCCGCGTCTGGCCCTGGCGGTGCTCAGCGTGCACACCCCGGATGAAGTCCGCCTCGCTGTGCGCGAGACGGACACCGCCGCCTTCACCAAGGTGCCCGGTATCGGCAAGAAGACCGCACAGCGGATCCTGTTGGAGCTGGCCGGAAAGCTGGTGATCGAAGCAGAGCCGGCAGCACAGCAGAGCACGACGCAGCCCACCTCAGCTGAGACCACTACAGCTGAGGTCCGTGCCGCGCTGACCTCTTTGGGCTGGACAGAGAAGGATGCGGGTAAAGCCGTAGACGAAGTCCTGTCCGCTGATCCTGAGCTCGGCGATGCCGATACTGCCACGGTGCTGCGCACGGTGCTGCGCAGCCTGGGCACGGCCAAAGCGGGGGCCGGCCGGTGAGCACCGACCCCCGGGAGATCGACGGCCGTGAGCTGGTCAACACCGCACCGGCAGCCGAGGAGAAAGCGCTGGAGGCCGCTCTGCGTCCCAAGGCGTTGGAGGATTTTGTGGGCCAGGCCAAGGTGCGCAGTCAGCTCTCCCTGGTGCTGCAGTCCTCCCGGATGCGCTCCGCCGCCGCCGACCACGTGCTGCTCTCCGGGCCGCCCGGACTGGGCAAGACCACCCTGTCAATGATCATCGCCGCGGAGATGAACGCTGCTCTGCGCATCACGTCCGGACCTGCGATCCAGCACGCCGGGGATCTGGCCGCCATCCTCTCCTCGCTCACCGAGGGGGAGGTGCTGTTCATCGACGAGATCCACCGGATGTCCCGTCCGGCCGAGGAGATGCTCTACATGGCCATGGAGGACTTCCGGGTGGACATCATCGTGGGGAAAGGTGCTGGAGCCACCTCCATCCCTTTGGAGCTGCCGCCCTTCACCTTGGTTGGGGCCACCACCCGGGCCGGACTGCTGCCCGGGCCGCTGCGTGACAGGTTCGGGTTCACCGGACATCTGGAGTTCTACAGTGCCCAGGAACTGCTGCAGGTGCTGCGCCGCTCCGCCGGCATGCTGGGGATGAAGGTCAGTGAAGCAGGCTTCGCTGAGATTGCCTCCAGATCTCGCGGCACCCCCCGGATCGCTAACCGGCTGCTGCGCCGGGTCCGCGACTGGGCCCTGGTGCACGGGATCAACCAGGTGGACAAGGAAGCAGCATCCCAGGCACTGGATACCTATGAGGTCGACTCTCTGGGTCTGGACCGACTGGACCGTGCCGTGCTGGAGGCCCTGTGCACCAAGTTCAAGGGAGGCCCGGTGGGACTCTCCACCCTGGCGATCCTGGTGGGAGAGGAGACCGAGACTGTGGAGACCGTCGCCGAGCCCTATCTAGTGCGTGAGGGCCTGCTGGCCCGCACTCCCCGCGGGAGGATCGCCACCGAGGCCGCCTGGCAGCACCTGGGTCTGACGCCTCCTCCGTCAGACCCTGAGACACCGGCCCTCTGGGATGAGCAGTAGCCGCCTCAACTGCTAGTATGGCCGGTTGTGATTGATTCCCTGACACTCCACCTGCACACCCTCACCCGGGCACCCCTCGCCGGGGGAGAAGGTGGCGAGGCAGCCGGCGACGGCTCCGCCATCTTCCTCATCCTCATGTTCGGCATCCTGCTGCTGTTCGTGGTGACCACCTGGCGGCGGTCCAAGAAGATGCGCGCGGACGCCCGGCAGGCCCACTCAAACGCCGTGGTCGGCGCCGAAGTAGTGGCCGGCGGGGGCATCGTGGGACGAGTGGTCAGCCGCGACGAGGAGAAGCAGCGGGTCACCCTGGAGTTCTCCGACGGGCATCGCGCAGACTTCCTGCTGCAGGCTGTGCACCAGGTCATCGAACCTGCCCCGGGGTCGCAGGAGCCCGGCAACGACCCCACTGCCGCTGACGGCAACGAGCCGAAATAGCCGCAGGCCTCATGGCTCCCCCCAAACCAGTGCGGAAGGCTCGCGCCGCACTCGTAGTCCTCTTCCTGCTGCTGCTGGGCATGGGCGGCGGTCTGGCCTACGGCGTCCAGCAGAGCCAGGCCCAGTGGGCGCCCCTGCTCGCCCTCGACCTTGAGGGCGGCACCCAGATGGTGCTCTCCCCCCAGGTTGAGTCTGGCGAACAGATCGACGACGACCAGCTCAACCAGGCTGTGGAGATCATCCGTCAGCGTGTGGACGGCACCGGCGTGGCTGAGGCCGAGATCGCCGTCCAGGGCGCGGAGAATGTAGTGGTCGGCATGCCGGGTGTTCCCGATGAGCAGACTCGCGAACTCATCCAGGCCAGCGCCGCCATGGAGTTCCGCCCAGTGTTGGAGGTGCGCCGCGACCCGGCGATCGCCCAGGAGGCCGAGCTGCGAGCCATCGCCGAGAACCCTGATCTCTCCGATGAGGACCGAGCCGCCATCGAGGAGCAGATCGAGGCCCTCTACGAGGACGAGGAGTACGAGGAGGGCGAGACCGCCCTGCCAGAGGACTTCCCTGAGCCGGAGGGCGAACCGGAGCACAACTCCGACCTCAACTGGATCACCCCTGAGCTGGCTGCTGACTTCCATAACTACGAATGCCGCCCCGATATCAGCATCGAGGACCGCCAGGCGCAGGACCCTGAGCAGCCCCTGATCACCTGCAACCCTGAGTCCGGCGAGGTCTACCTCCTGGGTCCGGTGGACGTGGACGGCGACTACATCGATGACGCCAGCTGGGGCACCGAGACCGGCCCCACCGGAAACCCCACCGGCAACTACGAGACGGTCATCCACTTCGACTCCACCGGCACCGAGCTGTTCCGCGAAGCCTCCACCCGGCTCTACAGCTACGAGCAGGGCAGCCCGCAGAACCGGTTCGCCATTGTGCTGGACGGTCACGTGATTGTTGCCCCCAATATGCTCAGCCCGATCACCGACGGCAATGCACGAGTCACCGGCGGCTATACCGATGACGAGGCCCGCAACCTCGCCGAGCAGCTGCGCTACGGCTCGCTGCCGATCTCCTTCCAGATCGAGTCTGAGCAGCAGATCTCCGCGACCCTGGGCGCAGACCAGCTGAGAATGGGTCTGCTGGCCGGCATCATCGGTCTGATCCTCACCGCCGGCTACGCGATCTACCAGTACCGGGCCCTGGCTCTGGCAGTGACCATCCCCTCCCTGGTGGTGGTCGCACTGATCACCTGGTGGGCCATCAGCCTGCTCGGCTGGTCCGACGGCTACCGACTCTCCCTGGCCGGCATCGCCGGTCTGATCCTCTCCATCGGCCTGACCGCCGACTCCTTCGTGGTGTACTTCGAACGGGTCAAGGACGAGCTGCGTGAAGGCCGGTCCCTGGCAGGCGCCGTGGAGTCCGGCTGGGCGCGGGCCCGGCGCACCATCCTGGCCTCCAAAGCGGTCAATGTGCTGGCCGCAGTGGTGCTCTATATGGTCGCGGTGGGCAATGTGCGCGGTTTCGCCTTCACCCTGGGCCTGACTGCTCTGATCGATGTGATCCTGGTTTTCCTCTTCACCCACCCGCTGATGCAGCTGTTGGCCCGCCGGAGGTTCTTCGCCTCCGGTAAGCGGTTCTCCGGCCTGTCCGCTAAGGAGCTCGGGGTGGACGTGCTCTACAAGGGCGCCGGGCGGTTCGCGCGAGCCAATGTGGTCTACGGCGCAAATACAGCCCAGAAGATCGACGAACTCGAGGTAGAACCGGACTCGGCGGCTACTCACCGGAAGGCAGAGCTGCCCGATATCCCCGAGGAGGAGTGGGCCCGTATGACCATCGCCGAACGGCGTAAAGCTCGGCAGCAAGCCGAGCGGGCAGAGACTGATGAGTCGATGCGCAACCCGAGCCTGGCGGCGTCGTCGTCTGAGACCACCGAGGAAGGTGAGCGCTGATGGCCGCAGGATTCGCCAAAGCAGGCAACCAGCTCTACACCGGCGAACGGGCCTACCCCTTCGTGCAGCGCTCCAACCTGTGGTTCTTGCTGGCCGCCGTGCTGGTGGCCGTCTCCATCGCCGTTCCCTTCCTGCGCGGCGGGTTCAACTTTGGCATTGAGTTCACCGGCGGCAGCGAGTTCACCATCTCGCAGACTCAGAACACCGACATCAGCATCGGTGAGGAAGCTGTTCAGGAGGTCTCCGGGCAGGAGGCCACCGTGACCAATATCGCCGAGGGCACTATTCGGGTGCAGACCGAGCAGCTGGATGATCAGGAGACCCTGGAAGTGGGACAGGCTCTGCAGGAGGGCTACGGGGTCGGCGCCGATCAGGTCTCCTCCACCTTCATCGGACCGGTCTGGGGCGAGCACATCACCCAACAGATGCTGATCGGCCTGGTGGTATTCCTGGTCCTGGTCACCCTCTACATGGCCTTCTACTTCCGCACCTGGAAGATGTCCGCGGCGGCGATCGCCGGGCTCGGGTTCGTGGTGGTGGTCACCCAGGGCATATACTCGGCCACTAACTTCGAGGTCACCCCGAGTGCGATCATCGGGTTCCTGACCATCCTCTCCTATGCGCTCTACGACACCATGGTGGTCTTCGACAAGATCCGGGAGAACCTTGCGCCGCTCCAGGAGCAGAAGGACCAGACCTTCACCGAAAGGGTGAACCTGGCCATCAACCAGACCCTGGTCCGCTCGGTGAACACCTCGGTGGTGGGCATTCTGCCAGTGGGATCCATCTTGTTCATCGGCGCTTTCCTGCTTGGCGCCGGCACCCTGCGCGATATCGCCCTGGCCCTGTTCACCGGCATCATCGTGGGAACCTTGGCGACGATCTTCGTCCAGGCCCCGCTCTACGCCCGGATACGCCGCGGGGATGCGGAAATCAGGGCCCACACCGAGGAGGTGCTGGCACTCCGGGCGGAACGGCTGGAGCAGGCCGGCATCGTGAGGATCACTGCATCGGGCACCCCGCTGGATGCCCAAGGCCAGCCGGTGGCCTTCCCGCCGCTGCCCGAGCCGGAGGAGGATGAGCTCCAGGAGCAGGACGTCGAGATCCTGGACTGGGACGCTGTGCTGGCCGGCGACACGCCGGAATCACCGGGCGAAGAACAGCGTTAGACTGTTCCCCATATTTTCAGCACCCCAGAACTAAGGAGCAGTACCGCGAGCGTGGAGAATCAGGGCGTAGAGGCCGCAGGGACTGCCGAGGCGGGGCAGGCCGTGGCTGAGCCGCGCCGCTGGCGAGCTGTGGGCACTTTGGCTGAGACCGCGGACTCTCCGCTGCTGGAGCCGCTGCTGCGGGCCATCCGCGCCAATGGAGCCGATGAGGACCTGCCCCTGATCCGCCGCGCCTTCGAGATTGCTGGCCACCACCACCAGCACCAGAAGCGCAAGTCTGGCGAGCCCTATATCACCCACCCGGTAGCGGTGGCCACCATTCTGGCCGAGCTTGGGCTCAACGGGTCCACGCTGGCCGCAGCCCTGCTGCACGACACGGTGGAGGACACTGACTACAGCCTGGAGGACCTCACTGCTGACTTCGGCGCTGAGATCTCTCTGCTGGTGGACGGGGTCACCAAGCTGGACAAACTGAAGTTCGGCGACGCCGCTCAGGCCGAGACGGTGCGCAAGATGGTATTGGCCATGGCCAAGGACATCCGGGTGCTGATGATCAAACTGGCCGACCGTCTGCACAATGCCCGGACCTGGCGCTACGTGCCCCCGGAGAAAAGCGCCAAGAAGGCCAAGGAGACCCTTGAGATCTTCTCCCCGCTGGCCCACCGGCTGGGCATGAACACCATCAAGTGGGAGCTTGAGGACCTCTCCTTCGCTGCGCTCTACCCCAAGGTCTATGAGGAGATCGTGCGTCTGGTGGGGGAGCGCACCCCGCAGCGGGAGAAGTTCCTCGCCGAGGTGCGCAGCACCATCGCTGATGATCTCAACGAATCCAATATCGGGGCCACCATCACCGGGCGGCCCAAGCACTACTACTCGATCTACCAGAAGATGATCGTCCGCGGCAAAGAGTTCGACGACATCCACGACCTGATGGGCATCCGGGTGCTGGTGGACTCGGTCCGCGACTGCTACGCCACCCTCGGTGCGCTCCACGCCCGCTGGAACCCGCTGCCCGGCCGGTTCAAGGACTATATCGCAATGCCCAAGTTCAATATGTACCAGTCCCTGCACACCACCGTGCTGGGCCCGGCGGGCAAACCGGTGGAGGTTCAGATCCGCACCCATGAGATGCACCGGCGGGCGGAGTACGGGGTGGCCGCGCACTGGAAGTACAAGCAGAATCAGCGGGCTGCTGCCGCCCAGCAGAACAACGACGACGCCGCCCCCGCCACCCGGGGAACCACCCAGCAGTCCCAGGCCACTGAGGACATCGGCTGGCTGCGCTCCCTGGTTGACTGGCAGTCTGAGACTAAAGACCCGGATGAGTTCCTGGAGTCGCTGCGCAACGAGATCAACACCCGAGAAGTATTCGTCTACACGCCTAAGGGAGAGGTGATCTCCCTTCCTGCCGGGGCCACCCCGGTGGACTTCGCCTATGCCATCCATACCGATGTGGGGCATAAGACCATCGGCGCCCGAGTCAATGGAAGGCTGGTGCCGCTGAGCTCCGAGCTCAACCACGGTGACTGGGTGGAGATCTTCACCTCCAAGGCAGAGGGCGCCGGACCCTCCAACGACTGGCTGATGTTCGTGAAGTCCGCCCGGGCGCGGAATAAGATTCGGCATTGGTTCTCCAAGGAGCGCCGCGAGGAGTCTATCGAGCGCGGCAAGGACATGCTCACCAAGGCCATCCGGAAATCCAATCTGCCGCTGCAGAAGGTGATGAACCCCGATGTGCTGCTCACCGTGGCCGAGCAGCTGCACTACACCGATATCTCCGGGCTCTACGCGGGGGTGGGTGAGGAGCATGTCTCCACCCAGAATGTGCTCGAACACCTCAACGCACTCTTCGACACCGAGGAGGAAGAGTCCGAGGAGCTGGATACCACCCCGATCACCTCTCCGGCCACCAAGCCCTCCGCGTACTCCGATGCTGGGGTGGTGATCAAGGGTGCCGGCAATGTGCTGGTCAAGCTGGCCCGCTGCTGCACCCCAGTGCCCCCGGATGAGATCGAAGGCTTCGTGACCCGTGGCCAGGGGGTCAGCGTGCACCGGGCGGACTGCCGAAACGTCCAGCAGCTGCGTGAGCAGCCCGGACGGCTGGTGGAGGTGGAATGGGCGCCCACCAAATCCTCGGTGTTCCTGGTGGAGATTCAGGTGGAGGCCCTGGACCGCAAGTCCCTGCTCTCCGATGTCACCCGCACTCTGGCTGAATCCCAGGTGAACATTCTCTCCGCCACCGTGCACACGTCCCGGGACAGGGTGGCGATCTCCAGGTTCAGCTTCGAGATGGGTGATCCGAGGTACCTCAACCATGTGCTGAACTCGGTGCGGCGCATCGACGGGGTCTATGACGTCTATCGCACAGTGGGCAAGCGACGCGAGGTGCACTGAGCCAGCAGCTCACCGATCCGCTGATGCCTCCTGGCGTCCCAGTTGGTCCGGGAGAGGATGCCCAGCACAGTATCCGCCAGCTCATCGGGCCCGGCCCCGGTGTGATGCATCAGTGCAGCGATGCGCTCCCAGCGCTGGCGCACCGTCTCGATGTCCGGCTCACCCAGGCTGAGGAGATCCTCATCGCGCCCGGCCAGCGGCTCCTGGGCTGCCGGCCAGTGCTGCAGCAGCGCCTCTGCTCGTCCCCGGGCAGGGATCCGGTCCAGGGCTCGGGGGAAGCGGGCCACACCGAACCCACAGAACAGATCGGCGGCAGTGCGCAGCGCGGTGGTGACGCGGACCGGTCCCACCGGCTGGCTGTCATCTGCCTGAAGGCGCATATGGTGCAGCCGCCATGCCCCGGTGAAGACCGAGCGCTGCGCGGCTGAGGTGGCGCTGTCCCTCACCTGAACACGATCCGGGGCGAAGCAGCCCGTGTGCACCCAGGCTGCGGTCTCCCCGCAGAGTGTGGCGGTTGTGCGCAGCCGCCGGCTGAGCAGTGCATAGGCGGCTGCGGCCCGGATTTCCGGCTGCTCCGGCAGGCCGGCTTCAGCGTAGACATCCTGCACCACGTGGCGCAGCAGGCCTTCGACCTGCATAGCCTGCAGCTCTGAGGCGGTGAACGGATACCCTTCCCGGTAGATTCTCTGCAATATCCATTGATGCTTCTTGGTGTCACATGATGGTCCCATGAGGTTATGGTCCACCGAGGGGAGACTCCCCGCAAGCACCTCACCGCTCAGCTGTGGATAACTTCTTTACCGGGCTCTGAACCCCTGGCGGTGCGCATCGCCAAGGCGTGGTTGAGAATTTCCACGGCTGCAGCCTGGTCGATGGCTGGCTTCTGCTGGCGGGCACTGAGGCCTGAGGCGCGCATCTTCTCCGAGGCGGAGACAGTGGAGAGCCGCTCGTCGATGAGCCGCACCTCGGTGCTCAGGTCAGCCTCGTTGAGCTGCTGAGCCAGCTGGCGGGCATAGTCCCGGGCCTTCTGCGTGGAAGAGGTGTCTGCTCCGGAGAGCGAGAGCGGCAAGCCGACGTAGATCACCTTCGCGGCACGATCCCGGGCGATCTTCACCAGCATCTTCAGATCCCCGCCCCGGTTAGTGTCCCGGCGCAAGGTCATCACTGGAGTGGCCACCAGAGCATCGGGGTCGGTGGCCGCCAGCCCTACTCGGGCCTCGCCGACGTCTACGGCCAGCCGGACTCCTGCGCGCATGCTCAGCGGTTCTGCACTGCGGCGGTGACCGCCTCGAGTGCCGCAGGAATCTTGCTGGCATCCTGACCGCCGCCCTGGGCAAGATCGGGCTTGCCGCCGCCGCCTCCGCCGAGCACACCGGTGGCGATCTTCACGAGATCCCCGGCCCTGAGGCCCTCCTGGCGGGCGGCCTCAGTGGCACCGATGACCACGACCGGACGGCCCTTGGCCTCCCCAGCCGCGGCCACCACGGCGGCCCGGGCGCCGAAGCGGCCACGCAGATCCAGCACCAGCTGACGCAGATCATCGCCTGCGGCTTCCCCGGCATGGTGAGTCAGCACTGAGACACCGCCGGCATCCACGGCATTGTCCAGCAGCTGCCCGGCTGCCGCCCGCAGCTGCTCAGCCCGGAGCCGCTCGAGCTCTCGTTCGGTCTCCTTGAGCTTGGCCAGGGTCGCTGAGATACGGTCTGGAACCTGGTCCGCAGGGACCTTGAGCATCTCGGTGAGCTGGTTGACCAGAGTCCGCTCAGCGGCGAAGTGCTTGAAGGCGTCCAGGCCCACCAGGGCCTCTACCCGACGATTGCCTGCGCCCACCGAGGCCTCAGACATCAGTGCCAGGGTGCCGATCTCCGCAGTGCTGGAAACATGGGTGCCGCCGCAGAGCTCCCGGGACCAGGGCCCATTGAGCTCCACCACGCGCACACTGTCGCCGTACTTCTCGCCGAAGAGCATCATGGCCCCCAGCGCCTTGGCCTCGTCCAAGGCCATAGTCTTAGTCTCCACGGCATGGTTGTCTCGGATGACCAGGTTGGAGATCTCCTCCAGCTCCTGACGGGCGGCGGGGGAGAGCGCGTCGTCGTGGGTGAAGTCGAAGCGCAGATATCCCTCTTTGTTGAAAGAGCCGGCCTGCACGGCCTCCGGGCCCAGCACATCGTGCAGGGCAGCGTGGATGATGTGCGTGGCCGAATGCGCCTTCTGGGCATCCAGCCGACGCTGGACGTCGATGGCGCCCAGAGCTTCAGCGCCCACCACCACCTCGCCGGAGATGACCTTGGCCTTGTGCACGGAGAGGCCCTTGACCGGGGACTGCACATCCTTGACCTGCAGAACATAGCCGTCGCCGGTGATCCGGCCGGTGTCGGCCGCCTGACCGCCGGCCTCGGCATAGAACGGGGTGGCGTCCAGGATGATCTCGATCTCCTCGCCGGCTCTCGCGCTGCTCCGGGACCGGCCTCCGGCGAGAATGCCGCGGATACGGGACTCGGTGGTGTGCTCGGTGAAGCCGGTGAAGTGCGTGGGGGACTCGCCCAGCAGCTGCCGGTAGATCTCTGTGTCCGCGTGGCCGGACTTCTTGGCCCGGGCATCGGCCTGGGCCCGCTGACGCTGCTGGGCCATCAGCGCCCGGAAGGTCTCATGGTCCACGCTGACCCCGGCCTCCTCGGCCATTTCCAGGGTGAGGTCGATCGGGAAGCCGTAGGTGTCGTGCAGGGCGAAAGCATCGTCCCCGGCCAGCGGGGCGCCGGAGCTCAGAGCAGCTTTGACCGCTCCCTCCAGCCGGGCGGTGCCGGCGCCGATGGTGCGCAGGAAGGCCTGCTCCTCCTTCACTGCGACGGACTGGATGGTTTCGAACCGTTCCTCGACCTCCGGGTAGACCCCCTTCATGGCGTCTTTGGACACCGTGATGAGATCTCCGAAGACCGGTTTCTCCACCCCGAGCAGCCGCATGCCCAGGATGACCCGGCGGATCAGCCGGCGCAGGATATAGCCCCCGCCCTCGTTGGAGGGGCGCACACCGTCTGCGATGAGCATCAGGGCAGACCTGGTGTGATCAGCGATCATCCGCAGCCGCACATCGGTGGTGTGGTGGGGATCGGCGGGATCCTCGGTGGACGTGTAGGTGACTCCGGCCAGCTGTGCGGCACGGTCGAGCACCGGGCGCACCTGGTCGGTCTCGTACATGTTCTCCACGCCCTGCAGGACCATCGCCAGACGCTCCAGGCCGAGCCCGGTGTCGATGTTCTTATTCTCCAGCGGGCCGGCGATCTCGAATTCGGACTTCGAGTGCACCGCGGAGAGCCGGTACTGCATGAAGACCAGGTTCCAGATCTCCACGTAGCGGTCCTCGTCAGCGGCCGGGCCGCCCTCCGCACCGTAGGCGGGACCGCGGTCGTAGTAGATCTCGGAGCAGGGGCCGCCGGGGCCGGGCTGCCCGGTGTTCCAGTAGTTGTCCTCGGGGCCGAAGCGCTGGATGCGCTCTTCAGGCACCCCAACGACGTCCTTCCAGATCTGGTAGGCCTCGTCGTCGTGCTCGTAGACGGTTACCCAGAGCCGCTGCGGGTCCAGACCGTAGCCGTGCAGGCCGGTCTCCGGATTGCCCTCCACAGGAGTGGTCAGCAGCTCCCAGGCCATCGGGATGGCGGTCTCCTTGAAGTAGTCGCCGAAGCTGAAGTTGCCGCACATCTGGAAGAACGTGCCGTGGCGGGCGGTCTTACCGACCTCCTCGATGTCCTCGGTGCGGATGCACTTCTGCACTGAGACCGCACGGGGGTACGGGGGAGTCTCCATACCGGTGAAGTAGGGGATGAAAGGCACCATGCCCGCGATGGTGAACAGCAGGGAGGGCTCAGGGGAGACCAACGAAGCTGAGGGCACCTTGGTGTGGCCCTTGGCCGTGAAGTAGTCATACCAGGTTTCCGTGATGTCCTGAGACTTCATCGTGGGTGTTCTCTCCTGCAGTTCAGAATAGTGACCGGTCAATTTTAGGTGATAAGTAAAATGCCCGCTGTATCCCAGTGGGATACAGCGGGCATCAGCGGCTGATCCGAGGATCAGCGTGCGTAGTACTCGACCACCAGCTGCTCTTCGCAGGTGATCGGAACTTCAGCGCGCTCAGGCTTGCGGACCAGAGTGGCCTGCAGCTTGTCGATCTCCACACTCAGGTAGCCCGGCACATCCGGCAGGACCTCCTGGTGGGCGCCGGCGGCGGCGATCTGGAAGGGCTCGAACTTCTCGGAACGTTCGTGGACCTGGATGACCTGGCCGGGCTTCACCCGGAAGGAGGGCCGGTCCACCCGCTTGCCGTTGACCATGATGTGGCGGTGCACCACGAACTGGCGGGCCTGGGCGATGGTGCGGGCGAAGCCGGCACGCAGCACCAGGGCGTCGAGACGGGACTCGAGCAGCTCGATGAGGTTCTCACCGGTGAGGCCTTCGCTCATCCGCTTGGCCTCTTCGTAGTAGCGGGTCAGCTGAGCCTCGCGGATGCCGTACTGGGCGCGCAGCTTCTGCTTCTCACGCAGCCGGACAGCGTAGTCGGAGTCGGTGCGGCGGCGGGTGCGGCCGTGCTGGCCGGGGCCGTAGGGACGGCGGTCCAGGTACTTCTGGGCCTTGGGAGTCAGGGCGACGCCGAGGGCCCGGGAGGCCTTCACGGTACGGCGCGCACGCAAGGGAGTCTTAGGCATAGATGATGCTTCTTTCTGCTTGCGGCATTTCTTTATTCATGTGCCATGGCAGGTGACATGACACGACCTGGCCTCCGAAAGATCAACCAAAGGAGAGTCCGAGCTGCCGGTTGCTCGAGAACTGCAGCAGAAGACATGCTTCTGCCTGCCAGACAAGGAAATAGCTTACCACAAGGCGCGCACAGCGGGCCACACTCAGCCGCGGAGAGCCTTTCTGTCCGGCCGTGCTCGCCAGGGATCGACGCCCTTAGGCACCGGCGGCTTGCTGATCGGCAGGGTGGAGAGCCTGCGCTCGACCTCATGGACCTCGTGCTTGTTCAGCGATTTGTCCAGCTTCTTGATGTGCTTGGTGAGCTTGGGCAGCGGGACCTGGTCCTTGCCGCGGCCGGACTGGACCACGTGGATGGGCACCTCGTTGCGCAGAATGGGGCGCAGCCGCTTCTGTGCCTTGGCGGCCAGCTTATGGGCCCGTCCGGCAGGCCCCTCGGTCACCAGCACTACGCCGGGTTTGCCGATGGCGCGGAAAACGGCGTCCTGGGTCTTGGCGTCGATCTGGATGGGTTCCTCAGAAACGACCCACCCGCGGCGCAGGGTGTTCAGCGCCGCAGCGGCGGCGCCGGGCCGCCCCTCGATACGGGCGAAGGCGGCCTTCTCAGCGCGGCGGTTCATCACGATCATGGCGGCCAGCAGGCCGAAGGGCAGGGCCATCAGCAGGGCGAATACCCAGTGGAAGATCAGTGAGATGAGGATGAAGGTCACCGCGAAGGTGACGATGCCGGCCAGCAACATCCACCAGATGATGTTCTTGTCATAGGAGCGGGTCATGTTGAAGACCTGCTTGATGCGGGAGAAGAATCCTTCGCCCGAGGCCTTCTTGGCCTTCTTATTCGCCTTGCGCTGCTGCTTTTCGAGCTTCTGCTGCTGACGGAGCTTCTTCAGCTCAGCCTTGGCCTGCTGCTTGGTAATCTGGGAGTCTGCCATGATGAGCTAAGTCTAACCTGTGAGTTGCAAGCGAAGCGATGCGGCGATTTCAGGCGTGAAGGCCGGCGTGAGCTGGCCAGGTCAGGGACCGAGCGGGGTTCCCCCGCCGCCGGGACCAACTTTAGGTGTGAAGGCCGCGGCAACGCGGCCGAGAGGCGAGCGGGGTTCCCCCGCCGCCGGGACCAACTCAGAACCCTGCGGCGACCAGCGTTGCAGCCTCCTGCTTGGTCTGGCCGGAGGGCTCAATATGGGCCAGGTCCGCCGGAATCTCCCAGCCTTTCTTCTGCATGGCCTTGGCCCACAGTGAGCCGGCCCGGTAAGAGGAGCGGACCAGCGGTCCGGACATCACGCCCAGGAACCCGATCTCCTCAGCCTCCTGGGAGATCTCCATGAACTCCTGGGGCTTGACCCACCGGTCCACCGGCAGGTGCCGCGGGGTCGGGCGCAGGTACTGGGTGATGGTGATCAGGTCGCAGCCGGCGTCGTGCAGATCCTGTAGGGCCTCGGATATCTCCTTGCGGGTCTCGCCCATACCGAGGATCAGATTGGACTTGGTGATCATGCCGTGGCTGCGGCCCTGGGTGAGCACGTCCAGCGAACGCTCATAGCGGAAGGCCGGGCGGATGCGGCGGAAGATGCGCGGCACGGTCTCCACATTGTGGGCGAAGACCTCAGGGGCGGCTGCGCAGATTCCTGCGATGTTCTCCGGTTTGCCGGAGAAGTCCGGAATCAGAATTTCCACACCGGTGCCAGGGTTGAGCTCATGGATCTTGCGGATGGTCTCTGCGTAGAGCCACACACCCTCATCGGGCAGGTCATCGCGGGCCACGCCGGTCACGGTGGCGTAGCGCAGCTCCATCTCCCGCACGGATTCGGCCACCTGCAGCGGCTCGGTCTCGTCCAGGGCTGCCGGCCGGCCGGTGTCGATCTCACAGAAGTCGCAGCGCCGAGTGCAGGCCGATCCGCCGATCAGGAATGTGGCCTCACGGTCCTCCCAGCATTCGAAGATGTTCGGGCAGCCGGCCTCCTCGCAGACGGTGTGCAGGCCCTTGGATCCCACCCGCTTCTTCATCTCGGCGAACTCCGGGCCCATCTTGACTTTGGTGCGCATCCATTCCGGCTTGCGCTCCACAGGGACGGCGGCGTTCTTCGCCTCCACGCGCAGCATCCTGCGGCCCTCGGGAGCAATCGTGCCAGTTCCTGCTGCGGCGGGGGCGCATCCGCTCAACGTGAGACCTCTTCCTTCGGCGCTGACAGTGTGCAGGCAGACAGCAGGTCGGAGGTGTCCGGACCGGCAGTATCTGCCCCTGATGTGAGATAACGCGGCAGCACCGCCTGCAATTCCTGGGCAATCAGCGGTGCTGCCGCAGCCGGGGTGACGGTGCGCCCCAGCTGTTCGGAGATGCTGGTGGTCCCGGCATCAGAGATTCCGCAGGGAATGATGTTCCCGAAGGGGGAGAGCTCATTGGAGCAGTTCAGGGAGAAGCCGTGCATGGTCACTGAGCGGTGCACCCGGATGCCGATCGCAGCGATCTTCTGATCCACCGGCGCGCCGGTCTGCTCGGCGGTGAGCCACACCCCGGAGCGGCCCTCGACGCGGGAGCCCTGAATCCCGTACTCCTCAGCGAGCACTTTGATGAGCACCTTCTCCAAGGTGCACACATAGTCCTTGACCAGGGACCGGTCGCGCAGATGCAGGATGGGGTAGCCCACCAGCTGCCCGCGGCCGTGCCAGGTGAGCTTGCCGCCACGGTCCACATTCACCACCGGCGTGCCGTCGGCCGGCAGATCCTCCGGCTCGGTGCGCTTGCCTGCGGTGTAGACATCGGCATGTTCCAGCAGCAGCAGGGTGGATTCGCCCTGACCGTCCAGGATCTGGGCGTGCAGTGAGCGCTGAGTCTCCCAGGCCTCCCGGTAGTCCACCAGATCAGGATCGAAGCCGAGGAAGCGAGTCTGCAATGAGGTCATGCCACTAGCCTACGCCTCACCGAGTTCTGCACGTCTTAGACGGTTGTCCGCACTGCGGGCAGGCTCGTGTCTGCACTCGGCTCAATCGGCTGTGGAAAACTTTCTGCGAGATTTTTGGAACCGGTGCATGCTGAGCGGTATGGAACATGACGACGCCGCCACGCTCCCTCCACCACGGATACCCGGCTTGGCGCCGCTGAGGCTGCTGGGGGTGGGTGGTCGCAGTGCTGTCTGGCTGGTGCAGTGCACCGCAGCTGCGGCCCGGACCATCACCTGGGTGGGCGATGGTCCGCCGCAGAAGCTCGCCCTGAAACTGCCGTTGAGCAGAGCGCGCAGCGCACCATCCCTGCGCTCAGCGCAGCAGGAGCTGGAAGCCATGCTGCCGCTGGTCCATGACCATCTGGTCCGGCCCTGGGGAGTGCTGAGCACCTCGCAGGGCAGTACCGGAATCCTCCTACAGCCTTATACCGCAGGTTCGCTGGGGCAGCTGCTGCACAGCGCGGGACCGCTGAGCTCGAATGAGCTGGTCACAGCGCTGACTCCGGTGGCTCAGGCACTGGAGCACCTGCACACCCAGGGCGCCGCCCATGGCGATGTCAGTGCGGCAAATATCCTGCTCACCCCAGAAGGAGAGCCGGCTCTGGGCGACCTCGGTGACTCCGCAGTGCTGGGCACCGGCGCCCGTGGCGGCACCCCGGAGCAGGACGTGATGGCTCTGGCCGGTGTGGCCTGGGAGGCACTGACCGGCAGTCAGCCCCCGGCCACAGCACTGCGGGCGCCCTTGCAGAGTCTGCTGCCTGGAGTCCCCACCGAGTTGGCGGAGCTGCTGGAGTCAGCGCTCGGCTCGGTGCCCGGCGAGCTCCCACTGGCCGGTGAGTTCGCCGCAGAGCTCTATGCCTGTGCAGAGCCTGAGCCGCTGAGCCTGCTGCCGACCATCGATGACCACGCCGTTATGGAGATGCCTACGATCATGCCCGGAGCAGGGCCGGCTCACACTTCGAAGTTGCCGTTCTCCAAGCGGCTCTTCAGAGTCTGGAGGAAACGGCCGGCGTCAGCGCCGTCTACGATCCGGTGATCGTAGGTCAGCGAGAGGTACATCATGTGCCGGATGCCGATGGACTCATTGCCGTCCTCGTCGGTGACCACCATGGGCCGCTTCACGATTGCACCCGGGCCCAGGATGGCCACCTGCGGCTGGTTGATGATGGGGGTGTCGAACAGAGCCCCGAAGCTGCCCAGGTTGGTGATGGTGAAGGTGCCGCCGGAGAGTTCGTCGGGCCCGATCTTGTTCTCCCGGGTCCGCTTGGCCACATCGGCGATCTTCTTGGCCATCCCTGCCAGCGAGAGGTCACCGGCATCGGCGATCACCGGGACCATCAGGCCCTTCTCCGTGTCCACCGCGAAGCTCAGGTGTTCGGCGTCGTGATAGGTGATCTCCTGGGAGTCCTGGTTGTACTCGGCGTTGAGCACCGGGTGCTGCTTCAGTGCCTCGGTGGCAGCCACAGCGATGAACGCCAGGTAGGTGAGGTTGGCACCATTGGCGGCCTTGAAGGACTCTTTGGCCTTGGCCCGCAGGTTGACGATGCGGGTCATGTCCACCTCGTGCACCTGGGTCAGCTGTGCGGAGATGTCCAGGGACTCGTTCATCCGCTGGGCGATGACCTGGCGGATCCGCGGGGCCTTCTCAGTGCTGCCGCGCTTCGTGGTGTCCACCTGCACCTCAGGTGCCGGCTTGGCTGCCGGAGCAGCGTCCTGCTTAGGGGTCTCGGACTTGGCGGCTTCGGCGGCGTCGAGCACGTCCTGCTTGCGGATGCGGCCACCGACACCAGTGCCCTTGAGGCTGGAAAGGTCCACCCCCTTGTCCTTGGCGAGCTTGCGCACCAGGGGAGTGACATAGCCCTCCGCAGAGCTGTCCTCAGCGGGTTCGGGCTTGGACTCGGCTGCCTTAGGCTCAGGCTCAGGCGTGGACTCCTCCTTGGGAGCTTCCTGCTTCGGCGCCTCTTCTTCCTTGGGCTGCTCAGCTGATGTCTCCGGCTCGGCCGCCTCCTGGGCCTCTTCGGTAGGTTCTTCCGCCTTTGCTTCAGGGGCAGCGCCGGAGCCGATCACAGCCAGCACGGCGCCGACCTCCACTGTCTCATCTTCGGAGACCTCCAGCTGAAGCACAGTACCGGCCACCGGCGAAGGCACCTCGGTGTCGACCTTATCGGTGGAGACCTCCAGCAGCGGCTGGTCCACCTGGACCTCATCACCGACCTCAACCAGCCAGCGGGTGACAGTGCCCTCGGTGACGGACTCACCCAGAGCCGGGAGGGTGACTTCCTCGCCCTCACCGCCGCCGGTCTCAGGAGCGGGGCTGTCCTCCTCCGGGGTGGTCTCAGCGCCGCCGGACTCACCGGCTGCAGGGGTGGGGGCGGAATCAGAATCGGCTCCTCCGGCCTCCTCGGTGGCCTCTTGGGTCTCCTCGGGCTGCTCAGCCTCGGTGGCAGCCTCCTCCTGAGCCTCGGCGTCGGCGCCTTCGTCGCCTGAATCGGCAGAGCCGGAGCCTGAGCCGTCGCCGATAGTGATGAGCGGGGCACCGACCTCCACTGTCTCGTCCTCGGAGACCAGCAGCTCCTCCACGGTGCCGGCTACCGGGGAGGGGACCTCGGTGTCGACCTTATCGGTGGAGACCTCCACGATGGGCTGGTCGACCTCCACCTCCTCTCCGACCTCGACGAGCCAGCGGGTGACAGTGCCTTCGGTGACGGATTCACCGAGTGCGGGAAGATTGACGGTCTCAGACATTGGTCCGGCTCCTACTCGTAAATTCTTGGGTGGGCTGCTCAGCCGTGGAGGGGATGCCCGAAGAGTGCCATAGCGGCCTCTCCGAGCGCTTCGTTCTGGGTGGGATGGGCGTGGACGAGGGTGGCCACGTCCTCCGGGTAGGCCTCCCAGTTGACGATCAGCTGGGCCTCGCCGATCTGCTCACCGATCCGGGAGCCGATGCCGTGCACACCCACAATGGGCCCGCCCTTGACACCAACCATCTTGATAATGCCGCCGGTACCCAAGATGGAGGACTTGCCGTTGCCGGCCAGGTTGTACTCGGTGACCTCGATCTGGTCCTTGCCGAACTTCTCCTCAGCCTTGGGCTGGGTGTAGCCCACAGACATGATCTCCGGCTCGGTGAAGGTGACCTTGGGGATGTTGATGTCCTCAACGATCACCGGGTTGTTGCCGGCGATCTCCTCGGCTACGAAGATGCCCTGCTGGTAGCCGCGGTGGGCCAGCTGCAGGCCGGGGACGATGTCGCCCACCGCGTAGATGTTGCCCACACCGGTGTGCAGACGCTCATCGGTGATCACGAACCCGCGGTCCAGGGTGACGCCCTGCTCATCGAAGCCCAGTCCCTCGGTGACCGGGCCGCGGCCCACGGCCACCAGACAGATCTCGGCTTCGAAGGTCTTGCCGTCCTCCAAGGTGACCTTGACGCCCTCGGCGGTCTCCTCGACCTCCTTGAAGAAAGTGCCCAGATTGAACGTGATGCCGCGTTTCTTGAAGGAGCGCTCCAACTGCTTGATGATGCTGGGGTCCTCATTGGGCACCAGGTGGGGCAGACCCTCGATGATGGTGACGTCCACCCCGTAGGAGCTCCAGGCTGAGGCGAACTCGGAGCCGATGACACCACCGCCGAGCACAATGGCGGACTTAGGCGTGTGGTCCAGCTCCAGGGCCTCGGTGGAGGTGATGATCCGCTTGCTCAGCGGCAGCCCGAAGGTCTTGGAGGTGGATCCGGTGGCCAACACAATGTTCTTAGCCTTGTAGGTGGTGCCTGCCACCTCCACCTCGTTCTGCGAGACGAGCTTGCCCTCACCCTCGATGACCTGGACCTTGCGCATCTTCAGCAGGCCGGTCAGCCCCTTGTACTTGCCGGCGACGATGCCGTCCTTGTACTCCTTGACCTTGGCCATGTCGATGCCCTTGAAGTCGACGTTGACGCCATACTTCTCCGACTCTCGAGCCTCATCAGCCAGCTCTGCGGCGTGCAGATAGGCTTTGGTGGGGATGCAGCCGGTATGCAGGCAGGTGCCGCCGAGCTTGGACTTCTCCACCAGCGCTACAGAGAAACCATGCTGGACACTGCGCAGCGCAGCCGCGTAGCCGGCAGAGCCGCCGCCGAGCACCAGGACGTCAAATTCTTCAGCCACTTCTCAGGCTCCTTTGGGTGGGACGTTTGACTTATGTACTTGGGGATCAGACTATCAGCGGGTCAGGCCCTCGAGATAGGTGATCAGGGTGCGTACGCTGACCCCGGTGCCGCCCTTGGGCACGTAGCCGTAGGGGCCCTTCTCGTTGAATGAGGGTCCGGCGATGTCAATATGCGCCCAGGGAACACGCTTGTCCTCCGGGTCCAGGGCGTCCTCGGGAGCATCGGGCTTCTCCGGGACGAACTCGCGCAGGAAGGCTGCAGCGTTGAGCATGCCGCCCTCGCGGGCACCGGTGTTGGTCAGATCAGCCACTGCGGACTCAAAGCCGCTGATGGCCTCCTCCGGGATGGGCATACCCCAGTGGGACTCGCCGGCATCCTCAGAGGCCTCCACAAGATCATCGCGCAGGTCCGCATTGCCCATCACACCCACGGTGCGCACACCCAGGGCGATCATCTGGGCGCCGGTGAGGGTGGCGATATCGATGATGGCGTCCGGGCTCTCCTCCCCGGCAGCCACGATCCCGTCGGCCAGCACCAGACGGCCCTCAGCATCGGTGTTGAGCACCTCCACCGTCTTACCGCCGTAAATAGTGATGACGTCCTCGGGGCGCTGAGCGGTGGAGGAGGGCAGATTCTCGGCCAGGCACAGCCAGCCGGTGACCTTCACCGGAAGGTCCAGATCTGCGGCAGCCTTGACCACTGCGGCCACTGTGGCCGCTCCGGCCATGTCCAGCTTCATAGTGGTCATCGCATTGGCCGGCTTCAGGGAGAGCCCGCCGGAGTCGAAGGTGATGCCCTTGCCCACCAGGGAGATATGGGCCGCCGGCTTGGCGGGGGAGTGCTCCACCTTCACCAGGCGCGGTTTGCGGGAGGAGCCGCCGCCCACACCGAGCAGGCCGCCGAAGCCGCCCTTCTCCAGGTCCTTGTGGTCCCAGATTTTGACCTTGAGCTTGGCGCCCTTGGTCTGGTCCTTGACGGCCTCGGCGAAGGACTCCGGGTAGAGGTGGCTGGGCGGGGTGTTGACCAGGTCCCGGGTGGTGCGCACTGCTGCGGCCACCACTGAGGCCCGGGCTACCGCAGGCTTGGTGTGCTTGTCCTTCAGCTCGGTGAGCACAGCGATCTCAGCCACAGGGGTCTTGGACCGGGCAGCCTCGGACCCTTTGAAGTGGGTGAAGCTGTAGGCGCCCAGGGCGGCACCCTCCGCCACTGCGGCTACCTGCTCCACAGTGGCGGCAGGCAGGGCCAGGGCTACTGAGCCGGCAGTGGAGAGCTGGCGCACCGCAGAGCCGGCGGCACGGCGCAGCGCCTCATTAGAGACCCCACCGTCAGGTTCGCCGGTGAGTTTGCCCACACCGACCAGAACCAGGGTCTCGGACTTGAACCCGTCCACGCCGGGCAGTCGCAGCAGCTGGTCGGCAGCACCGGAGGCGCCCAGCGCCTTGAGCGAGTCGGAGACCCCCTTGGCGGCCTTCTCAGCTAGCGGGTTCGGCAGCAGCACCGGGCCTTCGGGGCCCTTGGCCACGCCGAGCACCAGGGCATCGGCGTCAACCTTCTCCACGGCAGAGGTTATGGTGGTCACGGTGGGGGCGAAGTCACTAATCACGACTCCGATACTATCCACAAACAGCTCCGGCCTGTCAGCGCTGCTGGGAATGTGTTGATCAGGCAGACTGTTATCCCACAGACACCACGGACCACACCGCAGGAGAGGAGCCGGAGCCGGTGACCAATGCCGAAGAGTTCAATCTGCTGCACATCCATGCCCATGATGAGGGCATGGAGTCTGATGCAGCCCCGGAGAGCACCGATCTGGTGCGCCACGAAGGCTCCACCGGGGCTCGGATGCCCCTGCTGGTCTCCATCTCCGGGCACACCGACGCCGGCCAGCTCTCAGAACAGCTGGCTGAGACCCTCCTGGGCACTCTTCCGCATCGCAGTGTGGCCCACTTTGAGGTGGACGACCTCTTCGACTACCGCTCCCGCAGGCCTCAGCTGACCTTCACCGAAAACCGGTTCTCCGAGCTCCAGGGCCCCCGGCTGGAGCTCTTCGAGGTGCGTGACGCCTCAGGCCGGCCCTTCCTGCTGCTCACCGGCGATGAACCGGACTTCCAGTGGGAATCCGTGACGGAGACGCTGCTGCAGCTCATTGAGCAGATTGATGTGCGGCTGGTGGTCACCGTGGACTCACTGGGTCTGCCCACTCCGCACACCCGGCCCATCGGGGTCACCGCTCACGGCAACCGCAAGGACCTCGTCAAGGGCATCTCCACCTGGTCGCCGGATGCCAAGATCGAGGCCGGGCTCTCCCAGATGCTGGAGCTGCGGGCAGATGAGGCGGGCCGCGACGTCGTCGGCTATACCCTGCATGTGCCGCACTATCTGGCTGGGGGCAAATACCCCCAGGTGGCAGTGGCTGCCCTGGAGTACGCCGGTGCTGCCGGGGAGCTGATACTGCCCACCGACGAGCTGCGTGAGGGGGCTCGGTCAGTGGACGCCGATATCACCCGGCAGGTGGAGCAGGCTCCGGAGATCGCGCACCTGGTCAAGCAGCTGGAGGCGAACTTCGACCAGTACGCCACCACCAACCAGCGCTCCCTGCTGGTCAAGGAGGGCGACGCCGTGCCCGACGCCGAGGAGCTCGGTGCGGCAGTCGAGGAGTTCCTCCGCAACCAAGACTAGGGGCCGCAGAGTTTTCCCCAGGTGCAGGATGTGGTCCCGTGACACGCCGGGCCCTCCACAGAAGCGGGACTGAGTCGCAGGAAGGCCTGCTGAATCGCCGCAGGCTGGGGCTATGACAACATCATCACACATACCCCAGAACCATGACCTGCCGCCGATCAATCATGCCGCTCCGCTGAGCATCAACGATCCCGGTGATGCCCTCGCCCTGGTCCAACACACCTTCGGTTACCTACCCCAGGATTCGTTAGTGATCATTGGACTGCTGGACGGCCGCACCGGCGGAAACCTGCGCATCGACCTGGAACCGGTGCGCAGGAATCCGGTCCAGGCCGGGGTGCGATGTGCCGAGTGGATCGCCGGAGCCGGCGCTGAACCTGTTCCAGAAGCCGTACTGGTGGCGATTATGGAAGATGAGCCGCTCAGCCCGGAGGCACCCGCAGACCATGATCAACTGCTCGGGACCCTGGCCGATCGACTCGCAGAGCTTGCCGGGGCCCAGATCGCCCAAGTCTGGTATGCGGCCGCCGGATACGTCCGTGACTACGACTGCCATGATGAGCACTGCTGCCCTTATCCGGGAACCGAGCTGCACTCTGCGATGGCGGCCACCTGGGAACGCCTGCCTGTCCTGCTGCGCACCGGCGAGCTGGACCCGCATGAAGCCGTGGAAGAGTTTCTGGCGGTGACTCCGCTGGTCGCCGAGCACCGTATTCGGGAGGTTCAGCAGCAGGAGGCCTGCCCGCCGCTGACCACCAGTGGTGCGCTCACCGTCTGGGAAGCCGCACTGGTCAGGACCGAAGGCGCCTCTTCAGCTGAGTGGATCCACAGTGAGACGCAGCGCATCCCTGCACTCCTGTCATCTCTGGATGAGTCATGGACACCAATCCTGCTGATGCTGCTGACCACCCGCGGGGCTGAATTTGTCCTGACCGCAGCCTGCCCCGCCGAACCCGATGAACAGGCGCTTCGGGAGGCTATCTGGGGAGATTCCCCGCTGCCGCCGCGATGGGAATCGGTGGAAGCCCTGGACTCCTTGCTGCACGAACTGGTGCCCTACGCCAGTCCCAGGCAGCGTGAACAGCTGCTGGGACTCAAAGCCTGGATCGAATGGATCCAGGGCAGCGGCTCCCGCTCCGCCGCATTCGTCGAAGCTGTGCATCGAGAGTTCCCGCAGCGTTGGCGCCAGGCTGGCTACCCGGTGCTGGCCAAAACAGTGGAACACTATCTCCAGGCGGTCGGAGTCTGCTCCTGGGCCCGGGTGAAACAGTCCAGCTACTCCTGGTGGAAGAGCCGGGCGATAAATTCATCCGCCGAACCGGGAATGGACTGAGCAGCGGCCGTGTTTGCACACCGTAAGACCCTGCAGCCCGGGGAGGAATTTGTTCCGAACCGGGACTTGACAGGGTCATAGGCGTGTTGAGCGTCTGCACCTCAAGTAAACGAGACGGAAGGTCATCGTGCCCACTACTGCGTCGAAATCCACCCAGGAGACGACCGTCGCTGAGGAGACCGAGAAACGGTCCACCACAGCCAAGAAGTCCAGCTCCGCATCGACAGCTAAGAAGTCCTCCGCAGCCAAGTCCACGGCCGCTAAGAAAGCCGGTGCGGCCAAGTCCACCGCCAAGGCTGCCCCCAAGAAGGCCGGGGGCCGGAAGAAGGCCGCCGACCCGGTCGATGAGATCCTCGCCGAGGAGGAGGCCTCACCCACTGAGACTCTGGAGTCGGCAGTAGCCAAGGCAGAGGGTGCCGGTGAGGATGCCGAGGAGCTGCTGGAGGCCAAGTCCGGAGAGAATGAGGATGACGAATCCGGTTCCGGGCGCGGATTCGTGATCTCCAACGCCGATGACGATGACGCCCCCGCCATCCAGGTGGTCTCGGCAGGTGCTACTGCCGACCCGGTCAAGGACTACCTCAAGCAGATCGGCAAGGTAGCTCTGCTCAACGCCGAGCAGGAGGTGGACCTGGCGCTGCGAATTGAGGCTGGCCTCTACGCCGAGCACAAGCTGAAGAACAATCCGCCCAAGGACAAGCGGCAGCGCCGTGACCTCGAGCTGGTGGTGGCAGACGGCAAGAAGGCGAAGAACCACCTGCTGGAGGCCAACCTGCGCCTGGTGGTCTCCCTGGCCAAGCGCTACACCGGGCGCGGCATGCTCTTCCTGGATCTCATCCAGGAGGGCAACCTCGGCCTGATCCGGGCGGTGGAGAAGTTCGACTACACCAAGGGCTTCAAGTTCTCCACCTACGCCACCTGGTGGATTCGTCAAGCCATCACCCGGGCCATGGCCGACCAGGCGCGCACCATTCGGATCCCGGTGCACATGGTGGAAGTCATCAATAAGCTGGCCCGCGTGCAGCGCCAGATGCTACAGGACCTGGGCCGCGAACCGGCTCCCGAGGAGCTGGCCGCAGAACTGGACATGACCCCGGAGAAAGTGGTGGAGGTGCAGAAGTACGGCCGCGAGCCGATCTCCCTGCACACTCCGCTGGGCGAGGACGGGGACTCCGAGTTCGGCGACCTCATCGAGGATTCCGAGGCCGTGGTACCCTCCGATGCGGTCAGCTTCACCCTGCTCCAGGAGCAGCTGCATTCCGTGCTAGACACCCTTGCCGAGCGTGAGGCAGGGGTTGTGGCGATGCGATTCGGCCTCACCGACGGTCAGCCCAAGACTCTAGACGAAATCGGCAAGGTCTACGGTGTGACCCGTGAGCGGATAAGGCAGATAGAGTCCAAGACCATGTCCAAGCTGCGTCACCCAAGTCGCAGCCAGGTCCTCCGCGACTATTTGGACTAAGTCACATAAGGACTAGCGGGATTCGGTTCCCGAGTGCCTTTAGGTGTGAAGGCCGGTGCCGCTGCAGCCGGCCGAGAGCCGAGCGGGGTTTCCCCGCCGGCGGGACAGTGCAGCTAGCGGGATTCGGTTCCCGAGCACGAAAAATGCCCCGGTGGAAGCACCGGGGCATTTTTCTGTGATCAGCAGTTTCAGCTGATCTTGTCCGATTCGTCGATCCAACTGGCCGTCTTCGGGCGCAATGTGTCCTCCACCTCACGACCGTGGTGGTTGCAGAACAGCAGTGCACCGCCGGAGGCGAGCTCAGCGCGGATATAGGCCTGTGCACCGCAGCGGTCACAGCGGTCCAGGGCAGTCAGCGTAGTGGTGGCTTCCAGTGTGCCGGTGGTTGCTGTCATGCTCTCGCCTCCTAGCGTTGAGTGATGATGTCACCCATACAACCACGGCAAAGGGGCAGTCATTCGCGATTTGGCCCACTGAGGCGTGCCTTTCGCCACCGGCGAAGAGCTGCGGATAGTCTTTCTGCATGGCAAAACGCGATGAGTACAGTGCCCGGCACCTCTCCGTCCTCGAAGGGCTGGAGGCTGTGCGCAAACGCCCCGGCATGTACATCGGCTCCACCGGCTCCCAGGGACTGATGCACTGCCTCTGGGAGATCATCGACAACTCCGTGGATGAGGCACTGGCCGGCTACGCCTCATCCATCGCCATCACTCTGCACCCCGACGACTCGGTAGAGGTCGCCGACGACGGGCGCGGCATCCCGGTGGACGTGGAACCGCGCACCGGCCTCTCCGGCCTGGAGGTGGTCTTCACCAAGCTGCACGCCGGGGGCAAGTTCGGCGGCGGCTCCTACAACGCAGTGGGCGGCCTGCACGGGGTGGGCGCCTCGGTGGTCAACGCACTCTCGGCACGGCTGGATGCCACTGTGACCCGCGGCGGCAAAGTCCACCAGATGAGCTTCCGGCGCGGGGAGCCCGGCACCTTTGCCGGGTCCAAGCCCACTGACAGCTTCACCCCAGCGGAGAAGGGCTCTCCGCTGCAGGCTGCCGGGAAGGCCAAGCGGGGCGTCACCGGCTCCACGGTGCGGTATTGGGCAGACCGGGACATTTTCACCCCTGAGGCTCAGTTCCTCGAGGACGAGCTGATCAACCGCGCCCGGCAGACCGCCTTCTTGGTGCCAGGACTGCGGCTGACCATCGTGGACCGGCGCGGATCCGAGCGCACTGAGCAGGTCTTCCAGTACGACGGCGGGATCAGCGAGTTTGTGGACCATCTGGCCACTGACGGCCCGGTCACCAGCATCTGGCGGATCCAGGGCCACGGCAGCTTCACCGAACGAATCCCGGTGGACGGGCAGATGACCGATGTGCAGAGAGACTGCGAGGTGGATATCGCCCTGCGCTGGGGAGTCGGCTACGACACCGCAGTGAAGTCCTTTGTGAACATCATCGCCACCCCCAAGGGCGGCTCACACCTCAGCGGCTTCGAGCAGGCCCTGGTGAAGATCTTCCGCAAAGTGGTGGAGGCCAACGCACGCCGGCTCAAGGCCGGCAACGTCAAGCTGGAGAAGGACGATGTGCTCGCCGGACTCACCGCGGTGGTCACTGTGCGGATCGCTGAACCTCAGTTCGAGGGCCAGACCAAAGAAGTGCTGGGGACCCCGGCGGCCAAGCAGATCGTCAACAAGGTGGTCTCCACGGAGCTGGAGAAACGGCTGACCACCACCAAGCGAACGGAGAAGCTTGAGGCCTCCGCCGTGCTGGAGAAGGTGGTGGCGGAGATGAAGTCACGCATCGCCGCCCGTCAGCACAAGGAGACCCAGCGGCGCAAGAACGCTCTGGAGAACTCCACCATGCCGGCGAAGCTGGTGGAGTGCCGGAACAAGGATGTGGAGTCCTCTGAGCTGTTCATCGTGGAGGGTGATTCCGCCCTGGGCACTGCCAAGCTGGCTCGCTCCTCTGATTTCCAGGCGCTGCTGCCGATTCGGGGCAAGCCCCTGAACGCCCAGAAGGCTTCAGTCTCGGACATGCTGGCCAATGTTGAATGCGCTGCCATGCTGCAGGTCATCGGAGCGGGTTCCGGCCGCAGCTTCGATCTGGAAGCCGCCCGTTACGGCAAAGTCATCCTGATGACTGATGCTGATGTGGACGGCGCCCATATCCGCACCCTGCTGCTGACTTTCTTCTTCCGGTATATGCGCCCGATGATCGAGGCCGGCCGCGTCTTCGCCGCGGTCCCTCCGCTGCATAGGGTGGAGATCATCCATGCAGGCTCGAAGCCCAATGAGGTCCGCTACACCTATTCCGAGGCGGAGCTGGTCACCCTACTGGCCGAACTGGAGAAGAAGGGGCTGCGCTATAAAGAGCCCATCCAGCGGTACAAGGGCCTGGGCGAGATGGACGCCGACCAGCTCTCCGAAACCACAATGGACCCAGCACACCGCTCCCTGCGCCGCATCCGCGCCGAGGACGCCGAGTCGGCTGAGCGGGTCTTCGACCTGCTGATGGGCTCAGTGGTGGCTCCGCGCAAGGAGTTCATCATCGAGGGCGCCGCTGCCCTGGACCGGGAGAAGATCGACGCGTAGCAATTCTTCTACAACCTGTAGAACACGGTAGACTGTCATGGTGACCGATCTGAGCACCCGCCCTGCTGATGATGCCGCCGTCTCCGCGGCAGTACAGGCGCCCCGGACCGGATTCAGACGCAAGGCCTCGGCATATCTCTCGCTGACCAAACCACGGGTGATCGAACTTCTGCTGGTCACCACCCTGCCCACTATGTTCTTCGCCCAGGGCGGGCTGCCGAATTTCTGGACGGCCCTGGCCACCATGGTCGGCGGAGCCTTCGCCGCCGGCTCAGCCGGTGCGTTCAACTGCTACCTGGACCGCGATATGGACCGGCTGATGAACCGGACCAAGAAGCGGCCCCTGGTCACCGGTGAGCTCAGCCCGCGTGAGGCCTTCGTCTTTGCCACTCTGCTGGGCATCGCAGCCATCGTTGTGCTCTGGTTCGGCGCGAATCCGCTGGCCGCCGGGCTCGGCGCGGCGGCCATGTTCTTCTACGTGGTCATCTACACCATGGTGCTCAAGCGCCGCACTGAGCAGAACATCATCTGGGGAGGCCTGGCTGGCTGCTTCCCGGTGCTTATCGCCTGGGCTGCCGTTCGAGAAACCGTGGAATGGCCCGCCCTGGTGCTGTTCTTCATCATCTTCCTGTGGACCCCGCCGCACTATTGGCCGCTGTCCATGAAGTACCGCACCGACTACCAGAACGCTGAGGTCCCCATGCTGGGAGCGGTGGCTACCGCCAAGACGGTCTCGGTGCAGGTGGTGCTCTACGCCTGGGCCACGGTGGCCTGCTCGCTGCTGCTGATCCCGCTGGGCTGGGCCGGCATCACCTACACCGCTTTCGCCGTGGTGGCCGGAGCCTGGTTCATCTACGAGTCTCATATGCTCTATCGCCGTGCCCAGGACGAGTCGCTGACCGATAAACGGGCCATGAAGCTCTTCCACCTCTCGATCCTCTATCTCACCCTGCTGTTCATCGGCCTGTGGATCGACCCCTTCATCGGCAGCCCCCTGATGGGCTGATGACCGTCACTGTCCGGTGCCACCAGCTCAGTGTCTCCGTCGATGAGGCCGTGCTGCTGCCGGAGACCTCCTTCAGCGCAGAAGAGCCTGCGCTGATCGCGCTGACCGGGGCCAACGGCACCGGCAAGACCACCCTGCTGAAGACTCTGGTCGGCCGTCAACTGCCCAGCACCGGTGAAGGCCTGATCAACGGGCAGCAACCCTATGAGTTCGACCCGGTATTCCGTGCTGCTGTGGCCTCGCTGATCGACACTCCGCCGATGGCTCGGGATATGACGCTCACCGAGCAGCTCGCCCTGGTCCGAATCTCCTGGGGGGCTGAGGACGCCGCCGCGGCCTTCACTGCCGCTGAGCAGACTCTTCAGCAGCTCACCATCGGTGAGCTGGGTGACCGGTTCCCCTATGAGCTCTCGGCCGGTCAGCTGCAGCTCTTCGCTGTGGGACTGACGCTCAGCCGTCCGTTCAGCCTGCTGCTGCTCGACGAACCAGAACGCCATCTGGACACCGATCGGGTAGAGGCACTGATCACCCTGCTGGAGCAGCGGGTGGCCGAGGGGGCGCTGGTGATCACTGCTACGCACCGTCAGGAGATCATCAGCCGCGCCGGACGTCAGCTGGATCTCAACCCGATTCCTGATCACCAATGAGCGCACCGGCTCAGCGGCTGAAGGCGGTACGCAGGCTCTACCTGGGCCGCGAGGGAGCCCCCACAGCTGGTGACCGGTGGTTCTCGCTGTACCTGATCAGTTTTGTCACCGCTTTCTACATTGTGCCGGTGGCCTATGTGATCGGCGACTTCCTTGACCCCAGCTTCGCCGGCCGGGTCACCCAGGAGACCTCCGAACCCTATGCCGCAGCAGGGGTCACCCTGCTTGCAATAGCCGCCCTATGGGCAGGCCGCATCCAGGGTCCGGTATTCCTCACCCCGTTTCTGGCCCACACTCTGCTGGCCACTGAAATCCCACGCCGCCGAGTGCTCATCCGTTCCGTCCTGACTGCGGTGACCGGAACCGGGCTGGTGATCGGGGGCGCAGCAGCCGTGGGCCTCTTCGCGCTGACCCATACCGGAGTCTGGGACTGGAGTCGATTCGGGCTGCTGGCCGCCGCAGCATTCACCGGTGGCCTTCAGCTGGGACTGCTGGCCTTCCTGGGCCAGCGGCTCCGCCGGAGAGCGCTGCTGCTGTGCACCGGCCTTGTGGCGCTGCAAGGGGTGGCCGGAGCTCTGCTGCCGGTGGTGAATCTCGCCACGCCCGCCGGATGGGCCGCTTCCCTCTGGGCCGGCGGACCAGCTTGGCTGCTGGCCGCTCTGGTACTCACCACAGCTGCGGCCCTGGTGCTGGTGGCGGCCGAACCCGCTGCGCTGGGACGGCTGCCCGCCGAACGGGTAGTGGGTCAGAGTCGGCGGATCTCCGATGCCCGGCTCTTCACCTCCACCGGGAACATCAACGACGCCGTAGAGCTCTTCCGTGCTGCACCCGCCCACCGGTTGCACCGCGCCTCGGTCAGCGCCGGCCCGGCACTGCTGAGCGGGCTGCGCCAGGACATGGTCGGCGCCGCCCGCAGCCCGTTGTCAATGCTCAGCGCGGGAGTGCTGATCCCGGCAGGTGCGGCACTGCTGACCCTTGCCGCCCCCGCCGCGGGGGCAGGCTTCCAGGAGAGCAACCTGCTGGCTGCAGTCCCGCTGGGCGTGCTCGGCGGGCTGCTGCTGTTCTTCGGCACCGGCCCCCCGGCTGAAGGCTGGCGCCAGCTGAAGAACGAGTTCGACGCCGCAGCGCTCTTCGGCTGGGCTCCGCGCACTGCACTGGCCCGCAGGCTGCTCTGGCCGCTGCTGGTCACCGGGGTGTTTGCCGCCGCAGGTGCGGCGGGCGTCGTCGTGCTCAGCGGCAGTGCGCACTGGAGTGAGGCTTTCTGGTCCCTGGGGCTGGCTGCCGCCGCCCTGTCTGCGAGGTTCTTCCAGTCGATGCGCAGCCGAGACATACCGGTGGAGTTCCTGGCCCCGACTGTGATCCCCGGGGGCATGGATCTCTCCGCGGTGAAGATCCTGGTATGGCTGGGCGACGGGGTCATCATCACGGTGACCGCCGCACTGGCCGTGGTGGTGCTGCCCTGGCAGCCGGGTACCCTGGCGGCAGTGCTCAGCGGCATGGTCCTGGCGACCCTCATCGGAGGTTGGGCCAGGACCGGCCAGCAGCTCTCTGCCGGGACGGCTAGAGCACCGCGCCGTAGCTGACCGGCTCCAACTGCTCCAGCTCATCCTCGGTGAACAGCCGTGAGCGGACGATGAACCGGCTGCCGGTAGGCCCTTCGATGCTGAACCCGGAGCCGCGCCCAGCGGTGACGTCAATGGTGATATGTGTGTGCGACCAGTACTCGAACTGGGGTTTGGAGATCCATACCGGCACCGGCTCCGGGGTGCCCGGCTCCAGCTGCCCTAGCAGCACGTCCTGGGGTCCGGTGATGAAGGTCCCCTGTGTGTAGCACATGGGTGCTGAGCCGTCGCAGCATCCTCCTGACTGGTGGAACATCAGCGGCTGTCCGTGCTCGTCGCGGAGCCGACGCAGCAGAGCGGCAGCATCATCTGTTACTGCAACACGCTCAGCACCCATGGCGAACCTCCTCCGGGATGGATGTTCTAGAAGAAGCCCAGTTTGTCTTCCGAATAGCTGACCAGCAGGTTCTTGGTCTGCTGGTAGTGGGCCAGCATCATCAGGTGGTTCTCCCGTCCGATGCCGGACTGCTTGTACCCGCCGAACGCGGCGTGTGCCGGGTACTGGTGGTAGCAGTTGGTCCATACCCGTCCGGCCTGGATGTCCCTGCCGGCGCGGTAGGCCACGTTGCCGTTGCGCGACCACACCCCGGCGCCCAGTCCGTAGAGGGTGTCATTGGCGGTGGAGATAGCGTCCTCGTAGGCTGAGAATTCGGTGACCGAGACCACCGGTCCGAAAATCTCCTCCTGGAAGATCCGCATCGAGTTGCTGCCCCGGAAGATGGTCGGCTCCACGTAGTAGCCCTCGGAGAGGTCTCCGCCGAGGTCCACCCTGGAGCCGCCGGTGAGCACCTCGGCGCCCTCCTTCTGCCCGATGTCCAGATAGCTGAGGATCTTCTCCAGCTGGTCGTTGGAAGCCTGGGCGCCCACCTGAGTCTCGGTATCCAGCGGGTTGCCCTGCGTGACCGCCTTGGTGCGCTCCACCGCCTTCTCCAGGAACTCATCGATGATGCTGGACTGGATCAGCGCCCGGGAGGGGCAGGTGCAGACCTCACCCTGGTTGAGCGCGAACATGGTGAATCCCTCCAGCGCCTTGTCGTAGAAGGCGTCCTCAGCTGCTGCCACATCCTCGAAGAAGATATTGGGGCTCTTACCGCCCAGCTCCAGGGTGACCGGGATGAGGTTCTGGCTGGCGTACTGCATGATCAGCCGGCCGGTGGTGGTCTCCCCGGTGAAGGCGATCTTCCTGATCCGCGGACTGGAGGCCAGGGGCGCGCCGGCCTCGGCACCGAAGCCGTTGACCACATTGACCACCCCGGCGGGGATGAGGTCCTGGATCAGCTCGATGAGCACCAGGATGGAAGCCGGGGTCTGCTCGGCGGGCTTGAGCACCACGGCGTTGCCGGCGGCCAGCGCCGGGGCCAGCTTCCACACCGCCATGAGGATGGGGAAGTTCCAGGGAATGATCTGGCCGACCACACCCAGCGGCTCGTGGTAGTGGTAGGCCACGGTAGTGGAGTCGATCTCACTGATCCCGCCCTCCTGGGCGCGAATGACCCCCGCGAAGTACCGGAAATGGTCCACGGCCAGCGGCAGGTCTGCGGCGAGAGTCTCACGGACCGGTTTGCCGTTCTCCCAGGTCTCGGCCACCGCCAGCAGCTCGAGATTCTCCTCTATCCGGTCGGCGATCCTGTTCAGCAGCACTGCCCGCTCCGCCACAGTGGTCTCTCCCCAGGCCGGCGCCGCCTGGTGCGCGGCGTCCAGGGCGAGCTCGATGTCCTCGGCGGTGGAGCGCGCCACCTCGGTGAAGGTCCGGCCGGTCACCGGGGAGGGATTCTCGAAGTATTGCCCCTTGACCGGAGCGACCCATTCGCCGCCAATGAAGTTCTCATACCGGGAGGCGAAGCTGACTGCGCTTCCCTCGGTGCCTGGCTTTGCGTAAACGGTCATGGCGACTCCTTTGTCTGACTCTGTGGATCAGTGATATGAATCACTAATTGATCCGACGCTACGTGGCGCGGCGTTGCAACAACGTTGCACAGTGGTCATCCCCAGGTTACCAGTAGACTGTGATCTGGCACACACTCCTCTTTTGCTGAAGGAGGGAGATGAAGGCAGTCCCCGACCAGCCCCAGACCTGGGCTGTGCTCAAGCCTGTGCTGAGAGAGTCCTGGCACCGATCCGCCCAGTTCCTGTCCAATCCGGATTCGGCACTGGCTCCGGTGGAGCTTGACGATGCGGCGCTTCAGGACTATCGCAGTCAGCACCCGCTCCGTCAGGTGCTGCCCATCTTCGAGAAGCTGCTGGTCCAGTCCGCTGCCGAGGCCGGACTGATCGTGGCGATCGGCGATGCCGAGGGTCGGCTGCTCTGGGTGGACGGGGACCGTCAGGCGCTGCGCACCGCCGAGGCATCCGCGTTCCAACCGGGAGCCCTTTGGTCGGAGGAAGCCATCGGGACCTCTGCGCCTGGTGTTGCTCTGACCACTGGGCGAGGCGTTCAGGTGCATCAGGATGAGCACTTCGCCTACTCCGCGCACCAGTTCTCCTGCACGGCTGCTCCCATCCGGAATCCTCACACCGGAGGGCTGCTGGGGGTTGTGGACCTCACCGGGGACGAGAAGGCCGTGTCCACTCACTCCCTTCCCCTGGTGCAGGCCGCAATCTCAGCAGCAGAGGCCGAGCTCAAGGTGCTGCCTGCTGCCACCGGCCTGCCCCAGCTGACCACCCTGGGAACCCTCCGGCCGCAGCTGGGGGTCGCAGCCATGCGAGAGACACTGAGTCTGCGCCATGCTGAGATCCTCACACTGCTGTCCTGGGATGCTGCCACCGGTGGTCGCGGCCACCGCGCCGGGGAGCTTGCCGAGATGCTGTTCGGACAGCTCGGACATGAGGTCTCGCTGCGGGCGGAGATCGTCCGTCTGCGGAAGCTGCTTCGTGGCACTGCGGCGTCCGCGGGAGTGGACCTTGAGTCCAGGCCGTATCGGCTCAGCTCACCAGTGGATCACGATGCTGTCACTGTGCTCACCGCACTGATCGCCGGGGATCGGGCTGCTGCGTTGGACATCTACGGGGGCATGCTGCTGCCCGGCTCAGAGGCACCCGGGATCCTCGAATTGCGCCGTCACCTTTCTGCGACACTGCGTGAATCAATTCTCGCAGACGGTACAGCTGAGGAGCTCTGCAGGTACCTGCAGCTGCCGGAGGCTGCGCATGATGAACATGTCATCTACACCGCCTTACGCGTGCTGCCCAGTGATTCTCCCCGGCGGGCGGGGCTGGTCGCCCGGATGCAACCCTGACGCAACCCTGGTGTGTCTAGCGTCACAATTGCACCTGTCAAGCACCTGTGACGAAGGAGTCGCTATGTCAACCATGACCGCAGCAGTTGTTGAGGAGTTCGGCAAAGAGCTGGCCGTCACCTACTGTCCCGTCCCTGAACCCGGCCCCGGACAGGCCCTGGTGAAGCTTATCGCCTCCGGGGTCTGCCACACGGACCTGCATGCAGCCGAGGGTGACTGGCCGGTCAAGCCTAAGCTCCCCATCCCACCTACTCGAAGCGTCCGCTGGGGGATATCAACGCGATCTTCGATGAGATGCACCACGGCAAGATCGACGGTCGAGTGGTCATTGACTACACCGACTAGCCGCGCTGCCGGGAGCGATGAGGAACAGACCCAGCTGCCCAAGCCGCTCAGGGGAGTACGACGCCGGGGAACCGCCAGACCGTGAACGCGGGACCCTGGACGCCCAGGGTGAGTGTGCCGTTGAAGGTTCTGAGTCCGGCAGCCCCGAAGAGCCGCTCAGGCTCCTGAAGGTTCTCGGTGCTCAGAGCCGCAGCGGGAAGTTCGGCCTCCCAGACGGTGCCCTCCGCGGGTGCGGCGGCAAGGATGAGCAGGGACTCCTGCTCCGATTCGCGGAGGAACACCACAGCTTGGTCGTCCACGTGCATCCAGCGCATGCCCCCGGTGCGCAGCACCGGATGGTCTTGACGCAGCGCGATCAGGGCCCGGTAGAGCTCCATCCGCTTCCGCACTCCGTGGGCCTCAGAGCGGTCCCAGGGCATCGGTGTGCGGCTGATCTCCCCATCGGCCCCGGTCAGCCCGAACTCGTCGCCGGCGAACAGGGTGGGCAGTCCCGGCAGGGTCATCTGCAGACCCACCGCCACCGGCACGGTGCCGGGTGCGGCGTTCTGGGCGAAGCGGGCGGTGTCATGGGTGTCCAGCGGGTGCATATTGCCCAACCGGATCCGCCAGGGGATAGGGGAGTTGAACCGCTCGAGGGCCGCGGCGAACTGAAGCGCAGTGCCCTGCGGGATCCCCCCGGCGGGCTGGCCGAAGAACCAGGGCGCGGTCTCCTGCCGCCCCTGGGCATCGAGGTAGGGTGTGCCGTCGGGGGCGGAGAGCCAGCTCCACAGTGGGCGGGTGAACGACGGATAGGTCATCGCCCCATGCCAGGCATCGCCGGTGAGATCGCTGGTGGCGTCATTGGTCGACTCGGCCAGCAGGATCGAATCAGGCTTGACCTCATCCATGGTGCGGCGCAGGATCCGCCTGACCTCGGCGTTGAGATCTACCTCGCCGAGCCGACCGGTCATATTGGCCACATCGATCCGCCAGCCGTCCAGGTTGAACGGCGGCTTGAGCCAATGGGCGACTACCGAGTCCGGGCCCTCGATGAAGGCTTCACGCAGCTCCTGGGAGGCCCAGTCGAACTTCGGCAGGGTGGCAGTGCCCAACCAGGACTCATAGCTGTCCTGCTCGTCGAAGTAGTAGAAGCTGCGCTCTGGGGAGGCCGGCTCAGCCAGTGCGCGCTGGAACCACTCGTGGCGGTCCCCGGAGTGGTTGGTGGTCAGGTCCCCGATGACCTTCATGCCTCGGGCGTGGGCAGCCTCCACCAGACGGATCAGGGCCTTCTCCCCGCCGAGCAGCGGGTCCACCCGGGTGAAGCTAGAGGCATCGTATCGATGGTTGGAGGCTGCGGGGAAGAACGGTGTGAGGTAGAGGATCTGCACTCCCAGGGAGTCCAGATGGTCCAGACGTTCGGCGATGCCGTCCAGGTCCCCGCCGTAGAACTGACAGACCCGAGCAGGCATCACCGGGTTGACCGGGTCCTCCCATTCAGCCGGCTGCGCCCAGTCGGGCAGCGTGCGGGAATCGGCGCCATCTGAGCGGGCGAACCGGTCCGGGAAGATCTGGTACATCACGGAGTCGTACAGCCACTCCGGCGGCGCCGGACGGGCCAGCAGCCGGAAGTCATAGGCATCCAGCACCTCCCCGCGGTGGGTGCCGGACTGGTTGACCCACTCAACAGTGGGGGAAGAACCCGCTCCAGCGGCGTCATGAACCAACATCCACCGGTAGCCGTGGTCCGGGTTGGCCACGGTGATCTCTGCCTGCCACCAGTCCCAGCCCTGTGCAGATCCCAGGTGCTGTGCAGAGTCCCAATGCGGCTCATGGTCTGGGTTGGACCGGACAATGACCTTCCGGAGCGTAGGGTATTGCTGCGGCACCCTGAGCCGGACGCTCACCCGGTCACCGAGGGCCGGGGCCTGGGTGGAGACATGCAGTAGGGATCCGTCATGGTGGGGGAGGGCCTGGGGGGTCATTTCACACTTCCTGCCACGAGTCCGGAGACGATATAGCGCTGCAGCAGCAGGAAGAGGGCTACCGGGATGATGGCGGCCAGTACTGCACCTGCTGCGAAGATCGACCAGTTCTGGGAGGTCTCCTGGGAGATGAACTGGTAGAGACCCACCGCCAGAGTCTGCCGTTCGGGGTCGCGCAGCAGCACTGAGGCGATCACGAATTCGCTGAGCGTGCCCACCAGGGAGAGCAGCGCGACCACGGCCAGGATGGGTGAGACCAGCGGCAGGATGATGGTGAAGAAGATCCGGGCGTGGCCGGCGCCGTCGATCCGGGCGGCCTCGTCGATGGAGGTGGGAACGGTGTTGAAGAACCCGTACATCAGGTAGGTGTTCACCCCGAGCGCGCCGCCCAGATAGACCATGATCAGGCCGATCTGGCTGTTCAGTCCGATGGCCGGGAATATCTCGCCGATGCCCAGCATCAGCAGGAAGATCGCCACCATGGCCAGCAGCTGGGGGAACATCTGCACCAGCACCAGGGTGATCAGGCCGAATCGGCGGCCGGTGAACCGCATCCGGGAGAAGGCGTAAGCAGCCAGCGCGCCGAGCAGCACCGAACCGGCGGAGGCGGAGAGCCCGATGAACAGGGTGTTGAGGAACCATGCCGCGTAGGGCTGCTGGGGTCGGTTGAACAGCTCGAAGTAGCTCTCCAGACTGAAACTGCTGAACAGGTTGTTCGCCGTGATGAGTGTGCCGCCGGGGTTCAGGGAGGCGGAGAAGACATAGACCAGTGGGAACACTGAGAAGAGAACCACCGCAGCACCCACCAGGTGCCGCCATCCGGTCTCCCGCCACCAGCGCTTGAAGGGGCGGCGCAGACTGATATGAGTCTCCTGCATGTCAGTTCAGCTCCTCGAAGGACTTGGTCTTGCGGAACGCGATCACGGAGATGGTTCCCACAATGATGAAGATGAGGATGGAGAAGGCACTGGCCAGACCGTAGTCAGCCTGGGATCCCACGAACGCCACCTTGTAGACCATGGAGATAAGAATGTCGGTGGAGCCCACGTTGACTCCGGCGGAGACATCCCTGGGGCCGCCGCCGGTGAGCATGTACACCAGGTTGAAGTTATTGAAGTTGAAGGCGAAGGAGCTGATCAGCAGCGGGGCGATGGCGGTCAGCAGCAACGGCAGCTTGATGCTGCGGAAGGCCTGGAAGGGTTTGGCCCCGTCCACCTGGGCGGCTTCGGAGAGCTCCTCCGGGATGGCCTGCAGAGCGCCGGTGCAGACTAAGAACATATACGGAAAGCCCAGCCAGAGGTTGACGATCAGGATGCTGAGCTTGGCCAGCCAGGGGTCGGTGAGCCAGGGGATGGCGGCCCCGCCGAAGAACACATTGTTGATGAACCCGAACTCCTGGTTCATCATGCCTGACCAAACCAGAGCGGAGAGGAACCCGGGGAAGGCATAGGGCAGAATCATCACCAGCCGGTAGTACTTCCGGGACTTCATCCGCTGATCGTTGAAGGCCATCGCCAGGAACAGCCCCAGGATGAAGGTGGTGGCCACCGAGATGAAGGCGAAGGCGAAAGTCCAGAGTGTCACATAGATCAGCGGGCCGCGAATGGATTCCTCGGTGACTGCCCGGACAAAGTTGTCCATCCCCACGTTGATCTGCCAACCGGGCATCAGCTGCTCTCCGGCCTGGTTGACGAAGGCGCCCTCCCCGGTGTCCCGGTAGACCTCACCGGTCTCGGTGTTGGTCATCGTGTCGGCCGACTCGTCGTACTCATATCGGGAGGTGTACTGGTAGGCCCGCTGACCGTCCTGGGTGCGCAGATACCCGTCATTGGGGTCATCGCTGATCGGCACCACCAGATTGGTGACCTCCTGCTGCCGGTTGAGCAGCTCGGCGAAGGGCAGCACCTCATAGCCCTCCACGCCCACCACGCGGCCGTCCTCGACCACAGCCCCCTCTGCCGGTTCCAGGGGCTGCTCTTCGGCGCCGATGAGCGCCCCGCCCTCCGCAGTGGACACGGCGAAGTAGAGGTCCTCGGACGCCAGCAGTTCCCCAGACTCCTCGAGCACCGAGATCTGGTAGGTGGGTGAGTCGGGGACCCGGTCCTGGGTCTGGAGCATGATGGCGTGAACGGCGTGCTCCTTGGTGGAGTTGTGGCCGGTGCCGTAGTTGGTGAAGGCCACATATCCGGAGTAGAGCACCACGAAGATCTGGAAGATCAGCAGGAAGACCAGGCCGGGTGCCAGGTACTTGGCCGGCAGTGCCCCGCGCTGCAGGTATATCCAGGTCAGGGCTGCGGCGCCGACCACCACCAGCGCGCCGATGAGCCACCGCTCGTTCATGAACAGGACCAGCGCCGCGTAGACGGCGGTGGCGCAGAGCAGCCCGAGCGCAACGATCTTGAACAGGATGAGCTTCCATCCCATGGAGGTGGCGTCGATGATTCTGGCTGCCTGCCGCTGGCGCCGGGTCTGCTTCCTGGTGGGCTGCGGCTTGGGCTCGCTGGTGGTGGTGTCGCTGCTCATGGGCTACTCGATGGCTCCTGCGACATCCTCGACCATCTGCTCCCAGAGCTGAGCGGGGTCGCCGTCACCGTTGATGATGGCGGCCTGGGTGGCGCCCCAGAAGTCCCAGACGGCGCCCATCTCAGGGATGGAGGGCATCGGGACAGCCTCGGCGCCCACCTCGCCGAAGCCGGCGACGATCTCGTCATCGACCAGCGCGGCCTCGAAGGATTCGCTGAGCGCCGGGGCACGTCCGCCCACCTCATAGAGGGCAGTCTGCACCTCGGGTGAGCCCACGTAGTCGACCAGGAAGGTGGTGGCCGCCAGAGTGTTCTCGCTCTGCGCGGAGAGGAAGAACCCCTGTACGCCAGCGAAGGGCGGGGCGTCCTGATCACCGGCGGGCGGGATGAAATCCACCTCCACGTTGATCCCGGCCTCCAAGGCGCTGGGCACATTCCAGGGACCTGTCAGCTGGAAGGCTGCCGTACCGTCATTGAAGTTCTCCTGGGCCAGGTCGCCGTCGATATTGGTGTTCAGCACCCCGGCTGAGCCCTGCTCGGCGAGCCATTCAGCGAACTCCACCCCACCCTCATTGCCCAGTTGGAGGTCCTCGGGGTCATAGCTGCCGTCCTCGTTCTGCCCGAAGACAGGAGCCCCATAGGACATCTGGAAGGGGTAGAGGTGGTAGGGGTCGGCTGCCTGCGGGTCCAGGCCGACCACGAACGGATAGGTCGCCCCGGAGGCCTCGCCGAGCTGGATCATCTCATCGAAGGTCTCCGGAGCCTGGTCCACCAGGTCGGCATTGCGCAGCAGGGCGATGTTCTCGATGGAGTAGGGTACGCCGTAGACCTGGCCGTCATAGGACCAGGCCTCGGTGGCCACATCCTCGAAGTCGCCTGCGGCATCACCGAGCTCCACCGGGGCGACCACCCCGTTGGTGACCAGCACGCCCAACCAGTCGTGGGCCCCGACTGCGATATCCGGTCCCTCCCCAGTGGGCACCTGGGAGACGAACTGGTCACGGATCTCCCCGAAGTCCTGCTGGACCAGGTTGACCGCGATGCCGGTATCGGCCTCGAACTCACCGGCCGCATCGGCGAGCACGTCTGCCCGGTCGGCATCGACCCATACGGTCAGTTCGCCGGAGGCCTCCAGCTGGTCGGCGCCGTTCGCCGCAGTGCCGCCGGGCTCCTCGTCAGTGCTGCCAGCGTCGCCGCTGCCACCGCATGCCGTCAGTGCCAGTGCGGAGACGCTGAGCAGGGCAGTCAGCCGGAACAGTCCTTCGGGCTTCGCTCTCATGGTGTGCCTCTCTCTGTAGAGTCGGGACGTTTGTTGTCCGAGTGATTGAATGCAAGCGCTTCCAGTATGCCGGGAGAATGTGACGCACGCAACTCACTTCTACGCGTAGAGGGTGAACGGAATGTGGCTATTTGGAACGCATAGCGCAACATAATGCCCCTCATTGGCATCTGGAAACGCTTCCATATATGGTGAGGCCATGACCTCACAGCATGACCTGCATCACTCCGCTGATCACACTCCGGGCCAAGAATGGTGGCGCAGCGGGGTGATCTACCAGATCTACCCCCGCTCCTTCGCCGACCACACCGGTGACGGGCTCGGCGATCTGTCGGGGATCACAGCCCGGCTCGACGAGCTGCAGGAGCTCGGGATCGATGCGGTCTGGCTGAGCCCCTTCATGACTTCGCCGCAGAAGGACGCCGGATACGATGTGGCTGACTACTGCGATGTAGACCCCATCTTCGGCACCCTGGAAGACTTCGACCAGATGCTCCAGGCCGCCCATGACCGGGGCATCCGGGTGATTGTGGACCTGGTGCCCAATCACTCCTCGGACCAGCACGAATGGTTCCAGCAGGCCCTGGCGGCTGGGCCGGGGAGCACGGAGCGTGGGCGTTACATCTTCCGCGACGGCAAGGGGCAGCACGGGGAGCAGCCGCCGAACAACTGGCAGTCCATCTTCGGCGGCCCGGCCTGGACCCGGGTCAGCGAGGCTGACGGCAGCCCAGGCCAGTGGTACCTCCACCTGTTCGACTCTTCCCAGCCGGACTTCGACTGGTCCAATGAGGAGGTCCATGAGGAGTTCCGCCGCATCCTGCGCTTCTGGCTGGACAGGGGCGTGGACGGCTTCCGGGTGGATGTGGCCCACGGGCTGGTCAAGGACCAGGAGTTCCCCGACTACACCCCGGACCCCGAGGCGGCATCCATGGGCGGGGAGCAGACCCCGGCTCCGTACTTCGAGCAGCCCGGGGTCCATGAGATCTACCGGGACTGGCGCAAGGTCCTGGAGGAGTACCCGGGTGACCGGGCGCTGTGCGGGGAGGCATGGGTCTCCTCGGTGGCCTCGATGGCCCAGTGGGTGCGACCCGATGAGATGCACCAGACCTTCAACTTCGAGTACCTTCTGGCCCCCTGGGAGGCCGGGCAGCTCAGGGACATCATCGACCGGTCGATCAGCGCATTCGGGGCGGTAGGTGCACCGAGCACCTGGGTGCTGTCCAATCACGACGTCGTCCGGCACGCCACCCGGCTCTCACTCACCGGGGAGAACCCGCAGGGGACCGGCATCGGGCCCGACTTCCCGGGAATCCCGGAGCACCAGGACGCAGTGCGGCGGGCTCAGGCGGCCACCGCCCTGATGCTTGCGCTGCCCGGTTCCTCCTACATCTATCAGGGTGAGGAGCTGGGCCTGGACGAGGTGCATGACCTCCCCGACGAGGCCCGCCAGGACCCCACCTGGTTCCGCACCCGGGGGGAGAAGTACGGCCGGGACGGCTGTCGGGTGCCGATCCCCTGGGAGGCTGAGTCCCCAGCCTTCGGGTTCAGCTCCAGCGGGAAGTCCTGGCTGCCGCAGCCTGGGCGCTGGAAGTCCCTTGCCCGCGATGTGCAGCGCCAGACCCCCGGCTCCACGCTGAACCGGTACCAGCAGCTGCTGAGACTGCGCCGGGAGCTGGGCCTGGGCGCCGGCGCCCTCCAATGGGCCGAAGGCTGGGGCGAGGGTGTGCTCGCCTTCCGGAACGGTGATGCTCTGATCATCGCCAATATCAGCGGCTCCCCGGTGGAACTGCCTACTGGTGCAGAGCTGCTGGTGAGCAGCGCCTCACTCATCGGGGGGAAGATCGGCCCGGACACCACAGTATGGTTGAGGCAGTAGGCCTGTCTGTTGCACGGGAGGGAAGCTGTGGTCAGTCTCGATGAAGTCGCCCGCGCAGCGGGAGTCTCCTCGGCCACCGCCTCCCGTGCGCTGAGCGGCCGCGGGCATGTCTCCGCGGTCACCCGGAATAGGGTCAGCGAGGCCGCGGAGGCACTGGGCTATGTGGTGTCCTCGGCGGCGTCGTCACTTGCCTCAGGCCGCAGCAGGAGCATCGGGGTGATCACCCCGGACCTGCATCGCTGGTTCTTCAACTCCGTGCTGACCGGCATCTCCGACACGCTCACCCGCGCGGGCTATGACCTCACCCTCTACAACGTCACCAGCGACCCGCAGCTGCGCAGGGAGATCTTCCGCGCCTTCCTGCGCAGGCGTCGGGTGGACGGGGTAGTTGTGGTGGCCCTGGAGCTGGATGAATGGGAGACCGAGCAACTCCATGGGCTGGGCATGCCTGTGGTGGTGCTCGGCGGCAGGCCCCGGGAGCTGCCCGGAATGGCCATAGACGACCAGGGGGTGACCCGGCTGGCCGCTGAGCACCTGCTGACCCTGGGGCACCGGGAGATCGGGTATATCGGCGGTGACCAGGCCTTCGACGTGGACTACCATGTGCCGACCCAGCGCAGGGAGGGCTTCAACCATGCCCTTGCCGCGCGGGGGTGCGACCCGCAGCAGGCACCCTCGGGGGTGGCGGACTTCACCATCCCCGGCGGCTATGCCGTCGCCAAGAAGCTCTTCGGCACCCCTGGGGCAGATCTGACCGGTCTGGTGGCCGCCTCGGACGAGATGGCCATCGGTGCCATGCTGGCCGCTAAGGATCTGGGCATCCAGGTACCCCAGCAGGTCTCCGTGGTGGGTGTGGACGGCCATGAGCTCGGTGAACTGTTCGGACTGACCACTGTGGACCAGCATCCAGTGGGACAGGGTCGCATCGCCGCCGAGCATATCCTGGCCCGTGTCGAGGGGGAGGGCAACGGCCACACCGACCTGCCCTTCGAACTCGTAGTCCGCTCCAGCACCGCCGTCGCTAAGAAGACCGCACAATCAGAGTAGCGCGCTACTGGCTCGGCGCTAGGCGGCCTGCTGGAGCTCCTCCTGGCAAGCCGGTTGCGGTGTAGACCAGAGGACGGCTTTGGGCAGGTGGTGTTGGGTCTGCTCGCTGGTGGTCAGAGGGAAACCTGCGGTTTTGATGTTGTGGTGTCTGCGGCATAGGGCGCGCAGGTTCGCCGCTGTGGTCTTACCGGTGGGCCAGGGAGTGCGGTGGTCGATGTCGCCGCGCTCTGCCGGCATGGTGCATCCAGGTGCGGTACAGACACCATCGCGTAGGGCGATGTGTTCGCGCAGCAGCTTAGGCACCTGGTAGCCCTGGTAGGTGTGGGCTGCGATGTTGAACTCCACCCCAGTAGGCCCGTAGAAGTACTCACCCGGAGCCTCATCCGGTGGTAGCGAGCCATCGGTGATGTACATGGTGTGCCATCGTCGTCGGATGCTGGGGCTTCGCGCCACATATCGCACCACGCTGGCAGGGATGGCGTCACCCCCGGTGCGGCTGGTCCCCGGATAGTCGGCATCATCGGTCAGGGTCTCGATGGGGACCAGCAGGCTGATACGGGCTTCCACCTCAGTATCCCTGTCCGGTGTGGTTCCGTTGAGGATCCAGGCGCACAGCAGGTCAGCCTCTCGCTGGGCCAGAGTGCGAGTGTCACCCTGGTCGTAGGATTCACCCAGTACCCGTTCATCAGGTGCGGCGACGGTTGCTTGGCGCCAACGGGAGAACTGATCACCGCTGACAGGTGCCGCAGGGATCTGGCCGAAAGCGCTACGTGCAACCCCGGGTGCGTTGGGGCAAGGTGAATCTCGGGCCACGTTGCCACTCTCGGTGTATTTGAAGGTGGCGGCCCCTCCAGCAGTGCGGTGCTCTGCCTCCAAGGCCGCGGTCACCAGGTTGTGCGGGATCTTCTGGATATGCGACCGTGCTACCGCGGAGAGTCTGCGGCCCATGGTTTCTGCGACCAGAGTGGGAAGTTTGGCCATCAGTAGACTCATCCCTTCAATGTCCTCGCAGGGCTTGATGTAGACCCACCGGTCCTGTGCGTTGCGGGCAGCCTGGGCAGCATGTTCCTCAGAGTCCTCCACGGCGGTGAACCGGCGCAGCCACGCATCCAACTCCATCGGTCGCATCCGTGCCGCACGGTCGGGTACGAGCTCGTCCAGCTTCTGAAGCCTCTCGGGTTCACTGCCGAGTTTCCGGGCGGCTTGAGCAATTTTGGAGACCGCGAACTGAGTAACCCTCAGATGGGTGAAATGCTCCCACACCGTGGGCAAATGCTCCCTTGTGAGGGTGGCGTCGTCGTAGGTTTTCTGGGTCTGGTAGTCCGATACCCCAAGTGCTTGGGCAGCGTAGGTGATCGCTGCGTCCTTAGCCACGGATTCAGCCTCTCGGCTCCCGCGCGCATCCAGCACCTCGGTCTGTGCTGTGACCCGCTGGGAGTGTGAGTCCACAAAACTGTCCACGTACTCCAACAGACCCAGCACAACCTCGAGCTCAGCCCTGCGCCGGGCCACCGCCCAACCCCGCAGCTTCGCGGTGGTCGGGTCATCCATTACCGGCAGCACCTCAGCAAGCTCAGGCGACAGGGGAGCTTCCGCGGATCCGGTGGTGTCGGAGGGGGCGGCGGCAGAGGGCGCCTTGCGGTCAGCGTCGGCACACGCAGCACCGGCCCGGCCGAGCTTCCCGACCGCCCCAGATACCGGGTTCTGCCGACCCGGATCGCCGGGCCCCAGCACTGTGCTCTGTGTCATATTTACAACCTACAGCCCACCCCCGAGATGCAGAATGTCGGATGCGGCATCGCTCACCTTTGCGCAGGTCAGAGTCGCATGAGCACTAAGAAGCTCTACGGTAGATCAGAGGTATGGAGTCCACTAGTTTCGCTGTTGTGCGATTACTCCCGCTGTTTGCCCGAGAGGGCGATGAGACAGCCCTCATTGAGTTCATCTCGGGTCAGCACTATCCGCACCAAATGCGTTCCTACCCTGGGCCTGAACAGGTCCGGACCGGTACCGCCAAGGGTGCTTACGGATATGGGCCGGAACACTACGCCACTGAGGCCGCGGCGGAGACTGACCATCGTGAATGATGGGTGTGGGCGGGATAAGGACGGGGTTCACTCGAGCAGTCCGGCGCGACGACGCGTGGTGCGGTTGGCGTGGTCGGAGTACCAGGGCAGCCAGCGCTGCATGCCGGCTGCGGCGGCCGGTCCGATCACCGAGGCCGCCCAGATGCCGGCGGCCAGCGAGCCCAGCGCCGCACCGGCGGAGAGAATAAGTGGGCCCGAGCCCAGACCAATGTCGGTCAGCAGGCGCCAGGCGCCCAGGAACTGAGGCCGGGCCTCCGGCGGGGAGATATCTGAGGAAATGGTCATCATGATGCCTGAGCCGCAGCCGTTGGCGAAACCCAGCAGCATAGCCACCACAGCCAGTCCCGCTGCGGAGGAAGTCAACGGGAAGGCCGCCATGGCCAGGCCCAGCAGGGTCATCGCCGGCACCCCCACCCAGAGCCGTCCGAGCTTATCCATCACCTTGCCCGCCGGGTAGAACAGCAGCATGTCGATGCCCCCGGCCAGCCCGAAGAGCAGCGAAATGGTGGTGGGATCCAGCTCAATGTACTCGCCCCACAGCGGGATCACCTGCTGACGGGCCCCGCGAATCGCACCGACCATCATCCCCACAGCGCCCAGCCGGGCCAGCATGCCTCGGTGGGCGCGGAGCACCGCCCAGAACTTCGGCGTGGCGACCTGCTCAGCAAGCGAGAGGGCGGCGTCGTCCTTCCGCCTCCTGGTCGGACGGGCCAGCCAGACGGTGACCGTGGCAGCCAGGGCAGTGACCACTGCGATGAAGAACACTGCACGGGTATCGAAGAGGTAAATCACACCGGCGCCCAGGAACGGGCCGACGAACTGGCCGATCCGGTGCACCCCGCCCAGGGTGGAGAGCACCCGAGCGCGGTGGAAGGCCGGGGTGATCTCGGTGAGGTAGGAATGCCGAGCCAGATGAAACACCGCATTGGAGGCCCCCACCAGCAGCACCGCGGCCCCCAGGGTGATTACCGAGGGTGCCAGGACGGCGGCCAAGAACCCCAGGGCGGCCACCAGTCCGGCCAGCAGCATGGCTGCACGGTCCCCGATCTTCGCGGCCAGCTGCCCAGCCGGGAGGTCGGCGAGGATCTGGCCGACCGGGAGCATGGCGGCCACCACCCCGGCGGCGGCCAGCGTAGCCCCGCGCTCCACACTGTAGGGCGCGATAATCGGGATCAGCGCGCCGATCCCGATGCTGAAGATGAAGGCAGGTATCAGTGCGCCCAACACCACATCCCGGAACGGGAAGGTCGGCTGAGCAGTTTTGGTCACGGTCTGCCAGTCTACTCCGCAGACAGTTGCGGTCAGGAACGGAACTGCTGTCAGCCGAGCGTGGACATGGCCCGGACTGTGATCCCTGGGCGGATAGGCTTGATCTATGCCCACACCCGCCGAACGCTACGCAGAGTCCAGACGCCGCGCAGCTGAGGCAAAGACCCAGCTCGGCATCTTCTCCACCCAGCAGGCCTTCGAGCTCGACGAGTTCCAGCTTCAGGCCTGCCGCCACCTGGAGGCCGGCCGGGCAGTGCTGGTCGCCGCACCCACCGGAGCGGGAAAGACCATCGTCGGGGAGTTCGCCGTGCACCTGGCCCTCGCCCAGGGCAAGAAGGCCTTCTACACCACACCGATCAAGGCGCTGAGCAACCAGAAGTTCGCCGAGCTGCGCGCCGACTACGGGCCCGAGCGGGTCGGCCTGCTCACCGGGGACACCTCCATCAACTCTGAGGCCGAGGTGGTGGTGATGACCACCGAGGTGCTGCGGAACATGCTCTACCAGGACTCATCCACCTTGGCTGAGCTGGGGTTCGTGGTGATGGACGAGGTGCACTACCTGGCCGATCGGTTCCGCGGGGCAGTCTGGGAGGAAGTGATCATCCACCTGCCCGAATCGGTGCAGGTGGCGGCCCTCTCCGCCACCGTCTCCAACGCCGAGGAGTTCGGCGCCTGGCTCGACACAGTCCGGGGGGAGACCGCAGTGGTGGTCTCCGAGCACCGTCCGGTCCCGCTCTGGCAGCATATGATGGTCGATTACCAACTGCATGACCTGTTCGTAGTCACCGAGGAGAACGCCGCCCCACAACTGGTGAACCCGGAGCTGCAGCGACTTGCCCACTACGCCCAGGCCCCGGCCTCCCGACGCTCCGGGGGTCACCGCGGGAGGGGGCGCGGCCGGCAGGGCAGGGGCCGCGACTACGGCCGTTCCAATCATCGCAGCGGGACAGAGGTCTCCCGACTCTCCGGTTCGCCTAAGGGCGCCCCGCGGCTGAGCCGGCCCCGGATGATCCGCGCCCTGGACCGGGACGGTCTGCTGCCCTGCATCACCTTCATCTTCTCCCGGGCCGGCTGCGAGGCGGCGGTGGAGCAGTGCCTGCACCACGGACTGCGGCTGACTGATAAGCAGGAGGCCGCCGAGATCGCCTCCCGGGTGGAGGAAATGGGCTGGGAGCTGCCCGCCGAGGACCTCTCCGTGCTGGGCTACGACAGCTTCCGCGAAGCCCTGATCAATGGCATCGCCGCCCACCACGCCGGGATGCTGCCTCCGTTCAAGGAACTGGTGGAGAACCTCTACGCCGAAGGTCTGCTCAAGGTGGTCTTCGCCACCGAGACTCTGGCCCTGGGCATCAATATGCCGGCACGGACTGTGGTGCTGGAGAAGCTGGACAAGTTCAACGGGGAGTCCCATCAGGACATCACCCCGGGAGAGTACACTCAGCTGACCGGTCGGGCCGGCCGCCGCGGCATCGACGTGGAGGGCCATGCGGTGGTGGTCTGGCAGCCCGGGATGGACCCCCGTCAGGTGGCTGGGCTGGCCTCCAAGCGCACCTATCCGCTGAACTCCAGCTTCAGTCCCAGCTACAACATGGCGGTCAACCTCACCGCCCAGTTCGGCCGCCGCCGGGCCCGGACCATCCTGGAGTCCTCCTTCGCCCAGTTCCAGGCCGACCGTTCGGTGGTGGGCCTGGCTCGCGATGTGACCAAACGAGAGAGCTCACTCAGCGGGTACCAGGAGTCCATGGCATGCCACTTAGGTGACTTCCAGGAGTACTTCCAGCTGCGCCGGGCGGTGAACGAGAAGCAGAAGGATGCGGCCAAGTCCCGCAACCGGCACCGCCGCCGCGAGATCATCCGGGTGCTGGCCGCTCTGGAGCCCGGCGATGTGATCGAGGTGGGTGGGCGGCGTCGTCTGGGCACCTCCCTGGTGGTGCACACCGCCCCTGAGCATGATCCGCGGCCCGGGGTGATCACCGAGGACGGCAAACTGCGCAATATCAGTGTGGAGGACTTCGCCCAGCCCCCGAAGGTGATCGCCAGCATCCGGCTGCCACGCAAACCGCAGGTGAAGGTGCCCAAGATTCGCCGCGATCTGGCCTCCAGTATGCGCAGCGCACTGCGCGAGCGAGTCCCGCCCCGGCCGAACGCGCCGGCGCCCGGATTCGGCTATGAGGATGACGACTCCGCCACCGGACGGAGCCTGGAAGAGCTCGAGTCAGCACTGCGCAAGCATCCCTGCCATTCCTGTTCCGAGCGGGAGGACCACGCTCGCTGGGCTGAGCGCTGGTGGAAGCTGCGCCGGGAGACCGATCAGCTCAAGGCCAGCATCGATAGGAAGACCGGCTCGATCGCCAAGACCTTCGACCGGGTGTGTGGGGTGCTGTTCGAACTCGGCCATCTGAAGGCTGCGGATCAGGAAGAGGATGAGGATTTTCTGGTGACCGAGCGCGGCCAGCGGCTGCGCCGAATCTACGGGGAGCGGGACCTGTTCACCGAGCTGCTCATGGAGCGCGGAGTGCTCGCCCAGCTGAGTCCTGAGGAACTGGCAGCCTTCTCCACCCTGCTGGTCTACCAGGCCAAGCGGGAGGACGAGGGTGCCATGCCGCAGATGCCCACCAAGAAGCTCAGTCAGGCGGTGCGCACCGCCCTTGAGGTTCATGCTGAGCTTGAGGCTCTGGAAAAGCGGCACCATCTGGAGCCCACTGCGGCCCCTGAGCTGGGACTCAGCCTGCCCATGTACTACTGGGCCTCCGGAACCAGCCTGCGCGCTGCCTTGGCGGAATCGCCACTGGCAGCTGGAGACTTTGTGCGCTGGGCCAAACAGTGCATCGATGCACTCGACCAGCTCTCCGCGGTGCCCACTGCCAGCGCGAAATTCACTCACTACTGCCAGGAGGCAGTGGATCTCATCGCCAGGGGAGTGGTCTCCTACTCCTCGGTGGCCTATCAGTCCGTTGAGGAGGACTATGACTCAGATGCTCTCTAACGGCACCATCCATTCCACCGCCGAGCCCTATGCGGAGTCAATGCTGGTGGAAGACGGCCAGATCGCCTGGCTAGGATCCGATGAGACGGCGGCACGCCTGCGTGAGGACTCCACCGAGCTTCAGGACCTGGACCGCGCCCTGGTGGCTCCGGGTTTTGTGGGCATGGCGGGTCTGACCCTGCAGCAGGCCGAGCCCAGCACAGTGGCCGAGGTGCTCGATGTGGCCGCACACCGGCTCGGCTATACCGCACTGCGGCTGCGCATCGACCTGCAGCTGGCGGACTTGGGGGAGGGGAGGACAGCCGTGCTGCACCAGGCGTTCAAGGTTGCCGCAGACCATCCGGTGGAGGTCTGGCCGGTGCTGGCTCTGCACGGGCTGGCCGCTGACGGGGGAGCCCCTTCGCTCAGCCCGGTCAATGATCTGCTGGATCTCGCGGAGGCACTGGAGGGGACAGGCCGGCCAGCTGCTGTGACGCTGAACTTCCATGAGGTGCTGCCCAATCTGCTGGGCGCACGGTCCTGGTGCTCCGAGGCGGGCCGGCAGCTGCTGCTGGAGTGTTCGCAGAGTGAGCCGGGCGAGGTCGTAGACTCGATGGTCGCTACCCAGAAACATCTGCGGGAGCTGAGGCAGACCCCTCATCCCGGCGCCCCCACTGTGCTGGTCGGCTTCGACTCCCCGGAGCGGGCGCACTGGGAGCAGCTGCTGAACACCGGAGTGCAGGTGCTGCTGACCCACCCCGGGCATTTGGCCACGGCACTGAGCGTGGGGGTGCCCACCTCCGCGGCGCCTGCGGAGGCAGAGAACCCCTGGGCGCTCATCTCAGCTCATGTTCATCACAGCACCGACCCGGTCTCGGTGCGCGCCGGCTTCACCGCCCAGACCAGGGGTGCCTACCGGTCCCTTCCGGAGGCTCCGCCGGCAGCCGGACAGCTGAACCCCGGCAATGCGGCCACCTATGCGGTCTGGGAGGTGGACTCGCTGGCAGTGCAGACACCCAACGGCACGGTCTCCGCCTGGAGCACCGATACCCGGGCGCGCACCCCGCTGCTGCCCTACCTTGAGGCTGCACCGGAGGATGTGGTCGCGAAAACACTGCCGCGGCTGGTACGCACGGTGATCCGCGGGCGGTAAGTTGGTGGCCATGAAGATCCTGACCATCATCCCCACCTATAACGAGATCGAGGCGCTGCCCACCACCGTGGACCGGCTGCGCGCGGCAGTCCCGGAGTCCGAGGTGCTGATTGTGGACGACAACAGCCCCGACGGCACCGGGGGCCTGGCCGAGCAGATGGCCGTGGCTGATGATCAGGTGCATGTGCTGCACCGGGTGAGGAAGGACGGCCTGGGTGGGGCATATATCGCCGGGTTCACCTGGGGGCTGGAACGGGGCTATGACGCTTTCGTGGAGCTGGACGCCGACGGCTCACACCAGCCCGAACAGCTGCCAGACCTGCTGAGCGAGATCGACTACGCCGATCTGGTGATCGGCTCACGCTGGGTGCCCGGCGGCTCGGTGGTGAACTGGCCGCTGCACCGGGAGCTGATCTCCCGGGCGGGCAGCCTCTACTCACGGACCATGCTGGGTCTGAGGGTCCGCGACATCACCGCCGGGTTCCGGGTCTTTAGGCGCAGCACCCTGGAGGATATCGATCTCAGCTCCATCGAGTCGGTGGGCTACGGGTTTCAGGTAGATATGACCTTCCGGGTGGCCCGGCAGGGCAAGACCATCAAAGAGGTGCCCATTACTTTTGTGGAGCGCACCCTGGGGGAGTCGAAGATGAACGGCGGAATCGTGGTGGAGGCTGTGGCCAATGTCACCAAATGGGGTTTTGCCGCACGCGCAAAAGCCCTGGCAAACAAGGCCAGGGCTTTTCGGCGCTAGTTCTCGCTGGCGGCGCGCATGTCGCCGCCAACCACTCAGACTTTCTCGCCGCGCTTTTCGCGGAGAATCTTGAGCCGATCTTTGAGGATATCCTCGAGCTCCTTCTCGCTGCGCCGCTCCAGAAGCATATCCCAGTGGGTGCGTACCGGCTTCTCCGGCTCCTCCTCAGGAACCTCACCTTCAGCCAGGACACCGACCTTGCCCGAGTTCGAGGTCCAGGTAGGCGGGATCTCGGCATCAGCTGCGAAGGTCACGGTGATCTTCTCGCCGTCCTCACAGATGTACTCGACGTCTTGACGGGGGGCCGGCTCCACGCCGGACTCAGTCTCCATGGACTGAGCGCCCAGGCGCATTCCGCGCAGGCTGCGATCACTCATCGCTGCTCCTTAGATACGGTGACAGTTCTATTCCGAATAGCCAACGACGGCGCCGGCTCAGTTATTCCGCTGCTCAGCTGTTCTGCCCGGAGTCCTGTTGCTCAGCGCCCTGCTGGTCGGGGCCGTCCTGCGGATGCGGGGGATCCTGAGATCCGCTGAGTGCGGGATCAGCCTCTGGGGGAGCGGTCTCCTCCACCCGCTTGAGCACCTCATCGGAGTCCTGGAGGGCGGGCACCGGGGCGTCGGCGGCTGAAGTATTGCCGTGCTCAGCCTTCCGAGCCTCCTCTTCAAGCTCCTTGGAGCTCAGGTAGTGGCTGTTCTCATCGGTGACAGATGTGGAGCGCGCCGACTCTGCCAGATCGGCGATGGCGCTGGAGATGCCGGGCTTGCCCTTGCCGCCGGATGAGACCTGGTCCTGTTCGCGGCGCTTCTTCAGCCGCTCGGCACGTGCCTCCAGGGCCTTTTCGCGCTCCTCGAAAGACGACTGGCCGCCGGGGGCGTCGTCGTTGCCTCCAAAGGCTCCGGAGAGTGACTTGAGGGCCTCGCCGAATTCGCCCGGAATCACGAACATGGTGTTGGACTCGGACTTGGCCATCTCCGGCAGGGTCTGCAGGTATTGGTAGGAGAGCAGCTCGGGGCTGGGCTCGGAGGCGTGCACCGCGTTGAACACTGTTTCAATGGCCTGGGCCTCAGCATTGGCGGCCAGGATGCGAGACTGCGCCTCGCCTTCGGCCTGCAGGATGGCCGCCTGGCGCTCACCCTCAGCGTTGAGGATAGCGGACTGCTTATTCCCCTCGGCGGTGAGGATGGCCGCGCGCCGGCTCCGCTCGGCGCGCATCTGCTGCTCCATGGAGTCCTGGATACTGTGTGGGGGATCGATGGCCTTCAGCTCCACCCGAGCCACCCGGATGCCCCAGCGGCCGGTGACCTTGTCCAGCTCGCCGCGGAGCATGGAGTTGATCTGGTCGCGGGAGGTCAGCGCCTCCTCCAGATTCATGCCGCCGACCACATTGCGCAGGGTGGTGGTGGTCAGCTGTTCCACGGCCACGATGTAGTTCTGGATCTCGTAGGTGGCGGCCTTGGGATCAGTGATCTGGAAGTAGACCACGGTATCGATGGAGACCACCAGGTTGTCCTCGGTGATCACCGGCTGCGGCGGGAAGCTGACCACCTGCTCACGCATGTCCAACTTAGGCAGCAGCCGGTCAATGAAGGGGACCAACAGGGTCAGTCCGGGGCCCTGGGTGCGCTGGTACTTTCCGAGGCGTTCAATGATTCCGGCGCGGGCCTGGGGAATGATTCGCACGCTCTGGGCCAGTACCACCACCACAAAGGCGACCAGCGCCAGGAGTACGACTATCACGACTAATTCTGGCATATTGACCATCCGTCCTGTTCGGTTGCGCTCTGTATCAGTCTCAGTATTGGTTCAGACTTCGCGTGTCTGAGGATCATCCCACTCGATGCTTGGCGCGGGCTTGAGATAGACGGTGGCGCCGTCCACAGATTCCACGACGGCGGCAGCCCCCGGTTGGATCTGGAAGTCGCCGGCGGCCCGGGCGGTCCAGGTGTCGCCGTCCACTTCGGCCAGGCCTGAGGTCTCGGTGACGGTCTCGATGGTCTCTGCCTGCAGGCCCTGCATACGATCGATATTGGTCAGCTGGCCCTCGGGTCCTTTCTTGAGGTGCTTCAGAGCCACCGGGCGCACAGCGCCAAGCATCAGCAGGGCGGTCACCGAACCGACGACTACCTGCAGCCAGGCCTCACCGCCGGCCAAGGAGACTGTCATAGCCGCCAGGGCGCCCACGGCCAGCATGAGGAACATCAGGTCCAGCACAAAGGACTCGATGACGGCCAGCACGAAGGTCAGGGCAAGCCAGGCCGCCCAGAGGTTCTCACCGAACCACTCAATCATCATCGACCCCCGTCTTGCGGCTGTGACCTGCATCTATACACGTGTTTACAGCTTATCGATATACCCGAACAACGTCGAGGCGCCGCGGGCAGCCTACGGCTTAGGCCTCCGGGGGTGCGCCAGTCCGCACCGGCAGGACGCAGAGCTCATTGCCTGAGGGATCGGCATAGGTGCGCCAGGGCAGATCGCCCCAGCCGGGGTGCAGCTCTCGGCCTCCGCGCTGGGCTATTCCTGCTGCGACCAGGTCAGGATCGTCGCCACGCTCAAGACGGATGTCCATGTGCAGCCGGTTCTTCGACGGCCCTTTGGACCTGGCTTCAGGACACATTTCCAGCAATGGGCCGCGCCCTGAGCCGTGCCGAAGCGTCCGAGGCGCAACCCCTGGCACCTCAGTCCATCCGGTGAGCCAGGACCAGAAGTCAGCGGAGGCGTCAGGGTCACTGCAGTCCAGGGGCAGTGCAGCGATGGGGCCGGTCTTCGTGTAGGCGGGGCGCTCCTCCATCACGCAGAACGGATTGCCCTCCGGGTCAGCGAGGACGACCCAGGGAACGGCGCCCTGACCGATATCCAGGGGAGAGGCGCCCAGGTTCAGCAGGCGCTGAACGACTGCGGCCTGGTCTGCACCGCCATGGAGATCGAGGTGGAAACGCAGCGGCTCCGACGGCGGCTCGGGCACACGCTGGAAGCACAGGTCCAGCACAGGGCCGTCATCCACAGTCATCCGTGTCTCGTAGATGCCGTCGTCATCAGTGAGCCGTTCGCCGCCGACAACAGCCTCCCAGAATTTACCCAATCGCTGAGGATCCACAGCATCGAAACCCAGATTCTCCAAGAACATAGACTCACACTACAGTTCGGAGGCGTTTCGCGGTGAAGCCAATGCGCTATCATTGATATCGTTGGGGAATAGGAGTGATCTTATGGCGGACATGCTGATCAGGGGAATTGACGACGACGCCAAGGAGCGGATTCGTGTCCGCGCGGCACAGAAGGGGCACTCGATGGAGGCAGAGGCTCGGGAGATCCTTGAGCGTTCAGTGACAGGGGAGAGGCCAAAATACGGGTTGGGCACCACGATTCATCAGCGTTTTCTCGCAGCGGGTTCTCCGGAGTTTGAAGTCCCACCCAGAGACGGCAGCCCAGCACGCGCTGTCGACTTTGGTGAGATGACATGATCATCCTGGATACGAACATCGTCTCGGAGACATTTCGGCCAGATCCGTCCGCAGCAGTCATCGTCTGGCTCGATGCGCAAATGTGGCAAAAGCTCGCGATCACCTCAATCACGGCCGCTGAGCTGCGCGCCGGGGTTGCCCAAATGCCCGACGGCAGGCGTCGCCAGGCGACTTCGATGATGGTCGAGTCCATCATCGAGCATGACTTTGGAGGTGCCGTTCTCTCCTTCGACCATCGCGCCAGCCGATATTACGGTGAGATCCGTGCCGCCCGAAGGTCGGGAGGCCGGCCAATAGAGACCGCCGATGCGCAGATCGCCGCTATTGCCATGTCCTATGATGCCGAGCTCGCTACGCGCAACACCAAGGACTTCGCGGACTTGGGCTTGCGTCTGATCAACCCCTGGGAAGTTTAAAGCATGAGAGCCGCATACTGCGTGCACTCATGAGGTGGGGGAGATATCCTCAATGCGGACCTCGAGGACACGCAGGCCCCACCTGGTCGCATGCTTGTTGAGCTCTGTACCAACGGCTCTGGACAGTGATCCGCGAGCGGAGAATGAATCCTGGCGGGTCATTCCGCCGATGATGTTATGCGTGGTCGTCAGCGTCACCTTCTGGACCGCGGTCTGGTAGTCGAGAATCTCGTAGACGGCGGCACGAGGGTCCGCAACCTGTAGCCGGACCGTTCCGGAGGCGACCACCTCATGCTTGTCTTTAGTCGGCACAGGTTCTGGCGGAAACTCGATCTGCTGCTCGGTCATATCCACCCAGTGCGCAACGCGGTCAAAAAGGGGCAGCAACAGGACTGTGCCCGGCCGGTCGGCTACTCGGTGGAACCTTCCCAGGCGCTCCACGACGGCGGCTCGTCCATGGGGAACACGTTTGATGCTGCTGACCACAGCCACCACAACAATGAGGACAAACAGCAACAGCACGGCGGTCATCAGAAACGCAGAGCCATTCACACATTCCAGGCTACCGTTTTCAGCGCAACGCACTGGCAGTGGCATATCCACGCCAGGTCGTGACAGCGAGGCGGGTTGCGGGGTCGATGTCGGTCCGGCCAAACCACTCATCCAGATCGAGGTTCTGGTAGGCGGTTCGGAAGGCCGTCTCTGCGGTATGGCCGAAACGAGCGAGAATCTCCCGACGCTCCTCAGCGTGGAATGAGCGTTTGTGAAGCGTGGCCATGGCCTCCGCGTTCGAGAAGGACGCAAGGTAGTCGGCCACCGCAGCGTCTTCTGTCACGTCCAGAGCACGTAGCAGGACAGCGGCCACCAGGCCCGTGCGATCCCAGCCTGCGCCGCAATGGAAGAGGACGGCGCCCTCATCAGCGGATGCGATTGCTTGCAAGACCTCTGCGAGGCGGTGTGGCAGTTCATCAAGGTGCGACAGGTAATAGAGCGGTGTGCCCCACCGGCCGTCAGCCTCCAGGGGAGCCCAGAACGTGTGGTCATCGCCGTCGAGGTCTACGTTGACGCGCCGGAGGCCATCTGGAATCTCACCGGTTCGTTCCTGCGGCCGTCGCAGGTCGATCACGGTGCGGACCCCGTAGGCCGAGAGGCGCTCCCATCCTGATGGAGTCATTCGGTCAAGCGTCTCAGCGCGGATAAACACGCCAGTCGGCGTTGTCGAGCCGTCTGCTCGATCCAGTCCACCGAGATCACGGGCGTTGGCAAGTCCGTCAATAGTGAAGCCGCTCTGCATTCGATCAGTCTCGCATGCGCAGTGATCCACGTGCCCAAGGGGCGTGCCCGAGACCGGCTTAGTGCCCATATCGTGAGCCCGGTTGGCCGCTCACCGCCCATCTGGGATGGAACTCCGGCCAGAAGCGAGCCGATAATCTATATTATGTCAGGTTATGTGTTTCGCCCTGTACCCTGGTCCCATGCTCAGCCTCCCCCTCTTCCTCGCCGATGCCCTGCTGGTGCTGCTCTTCGCCGCGCTGGGCAACCGGGCTCACGACTCTGGGTTGGCCCCGACGGAGATTCTCACCACGGCTTGGCCGTTCCTGGTGGGGCTGGCTGCCGGATGGATCGTGACGAGGTCCTGGAGTCGCCCTTGGCAGATCTGGCCTGCCGGCGTCGTCGTCGTTGCCCTGACTGTCACCCTGGGGATGCTGCTGCGCCAGCTCTTCACCGACAGTGGGGTGCAGCTGTCCTTCGTCCTAGTGGCCACCGGTACTCTCTGCGTGCTCCTGGTGGGCCGCAGACTGCTCACCCGGGTTCACACATCCTCGTCCACCACATAACACCTGGCTGACCTGGGGAAACTCTGACTGAACCTCATGGTCATGTCCAGCCGGAGTCAAGCCGAGCGTCGTTAGGCTGACATCTGTCCGAAGCACGCGTCACCCACCGTTCAAGGAGGACGCAATGAAAGCTGTGACATGGCAGGGTCCACGCACAATGTCGGTGGAGGATGTCCCGGATCCTCGCGTGGAAGAGCCCAACGATGCTATTATTGAAGTGACCTCTACCGCGATCTGCGGATCTGATCTCCATCTCTACGAAGTTCTCGGCCCCTTCATGAAGCCCGGAGACATTGTGGGCCACGAACCCATGGGCCGTGTAGTAGAGGCCGGACCTGAGAGCAATCTGCGCTCCGGCGACCGTGTGGTGGTCCCTTTCCAGATCGCCTGTGGCGACTGCTTTTTCTGCGACCAGGGCCTGCAGACTCAGTGCGAGACCACCCAGGTCACCGAACAAGGATCAGGGGCAAAGCTCTTCGGCTACTCCGAGGTCTACGGATCCGTCCCCGGCGGGCAGGCCGAGTACCTGCGGGTTCCCCACGCCGACTACGGTCCCATCAAAGTGGGCGATGAGCTGGAGGACCACAGATACCTGTTCCTCTCCGATGTGCTGCCCACCGCCCGGCAGGCGGTGGCTTATGCCCAGCGCTCCCCCGGTGACTCCGTGGCCGTGCTTGGGCTGGGTCCCATCGGTCAGTTCTCCGCCCGAATCGCAAAGCACCTAGGACTGACGGTCCACGCGATCGACCCGGTGTCCGAACGGCGCGAGATGGCAGCCCGGCAGGGTGTGCTCGTCTACGACAACACCGAGGATTCGCTGGGCGCGATCAAAGAAGCCACCCAGGGCCGAGGTCCCGATGCTGTGATCGACGCGGTGGGCATGGAGGCCCACGGTGACAGCCAATCCAGGCTGGCCAAAGTCGCTCAGCTCGGGACCCAGTATCTGCCGGACAAGCTCGGCAAACCGGTGATGGATAAGTTCGGCATGGACCGGCTGGCGGCCCTCTACACCGGGATCGACCTGGTGCGCCGCGGCGGAACACTCAGCCTCTCCGGGGTCTACGGGGGCCAGGCCTCTCCCCTGCCCATGCTGACCCTGTTCGATAAGCAGATCCAGGTGACCATGGGCCAGGCCAACGTGAAGCGCTGGGTCGATGATCTGCTGCCGCTGGTGGAGGATTCCGAGGATCCACTGGGCATCGACGACTTCGTCACCCACCGGCTCCCCCTCAGCCAGGCCCCCAGCGCCTACGAGATGTTCCAGAAGAAGGAGGACGGCTGCATCAAAGTCGTCCTGCACCCCAAAGTGTGACCCAAGGAGTGATGAACAATGACGACGACCCCGCATAGCCAGCAGGATCCACGCACCAAGTACAAGGACGATGAGTTCCCCGGCGATCAGGTACAGGACCAGCCGGGCCTCACCGCTGACACCGACCCCACCCCCGATCACGGCGAGGAGACCTATGTGGGATCAGGCAAGCTGAAGGGCCGGCGGGCCCTGATCACCGGAGGTGACTCCGGGATCGGCCGGGCAGTGGCTATCGCCTACGCCAGAGAAGGCGCTGATGTCGCCTTCGTCCATCTGCCGGAGGAGGTCCAGGACGCCGAAGCGACCCTGAACCTGGTGCGCGAGGCTGGTCAGAACGCGGTTGCCTACGCCCAGGACCTGAGGGCCAACCATGCTGCCGAGATGGTGGTCCAGCGCGCCCTGGAGGATCTCGGCGGGATTGACATCCTGGTGCTCAACGCGGCCTACCAGCGCAAGCGCAGCGGCATCGATGAGACTCCCATCGAGGAGGTGCAGCGGGTCTTCGACACCAACCTGGTGGCCCATATCGCACTCACCAAGGAAGTGGTGCCGCATCTTCAGCCAGGATCATCGATCATCACCACCACATCGATTCAGGCCGCCGGGCCGGCTCCCCCGCTCTTCGACTATGCGATGACCAAGGCGGCCCAGGTGGCCTTCACCGAGGTGCTCGCCCAGGAGCTCACCCCCAAGGGCATCCGGGTCAACGCGGTGGCGCCGGGGCCCATCTGGACCCCTCTGATCCCGGCCACGAACTTCCCGGAAGAGAAAGTCGAGAACTTCGGCGAGGACACTCCCCTGGAGCGTGCGGGCCAGCCCGCCGAGCTCGCCCCCGCCTATGTGTACCTGGCCTCCGAGGAGGCCAGCTACACCTCTGGTGCGGTGATACCGGTGACCGGCGGCAAACCATTCACTGGAGGATGAGATGGCAGAGCAGAACAGATCAAGTGTCAAAGACCAGGAACTCTATGAGAAGCTCCGCGAGGAGCAGGGCTACTCCAAGGAGAAGGCCGCTCGTATCGCCAACTCAGCGGCGAATGAAGGCCGCTCCGCCCAGGGCAGGAAGGGCGGCAGCTCACCTCGGTACGAGGACTGGACGGTTGATCAGCTCAAGGGCCGTGCCAAAGAGCTGGACATCACCGGCTACTCGGACATGACTAAGGACCAGCTCATCGATCAGCTGCGCAACCACTAATACCTCATAGCTATATTATGTCTACTATTGGGCTGTTACTTTCAACTGTCGGCGCAGTCACTGTGCTCTTTCTGCGGGTCAGCGGTCGGTGTGGTCCAGCGGAACAGGATTGAGGTGGGAGACGGCGAGATTGCCGTGGCGGGAGTCCAGGTAGTACAGCTGGGCTACCACAGGCTCCTCGGCGTCCACCACCAGCCCATAGGGCTTGTCCAGCTGTACTGCCGCAGGTTCGATGAGGTCATTGATCCGTTGGTGCTTGACCCGCTGGGCACCCACCAACACCTCATAGGGGCCCACCGGCTCGGCGTCGTCGTAATAGACGGTCAGCCGCACACAGGTCTCCCTCTCCCCCGTGTTGAGCAAGCACAGAGTATTCCGAGAGGTGAACTCCGGCTCATGGCCGGTGCTGGCACTGGGGGCAAACCCTGCGGAGAACACCCAGGTCCTGCGTCCCAGTCCCCTGCTGTTCTTGGTGAAGATGCTCATGAGGTCTTCGCCTCCTCGCCGAAGAGTTCACGTAGATAGTTGTTGAGGAACACGCCGGTAGGGTCCATCTGACGGCGGATCCGGTGGAAGCTCTCCCAGTCAGGGTACAGCGGGGCCAGCTGTTCAGCCTTGAGACTGTGCTTCTTGCCCCAGTGCGGACGGCCGGCGAACTGACCGAACACCGGCTCCAGGTCATCGAAGTAGGGCTTATACGGCAGGGAGTTGTTCTGCAGCAGCGCGATGGTCATCGTGGGCAGCCCGCCATTGCGGTAGGTGCCCTCAGCATTGGACAGCATGGCCTGATCAGCTGCAATAGTGCGCACCAGCACCCGCCACCCCACCTGTGCCCGGTGCTTGGCCTTGATCCGTTCTCGGATCTGCTGGAAGGCACCAAGCTGCGGATCAAACGGCAGCATGTACTCCATCTCTTCGAAGTGCAGATGCCGGTCGTTCGGGATGATCTGGTAATTGGGTCCGACGACGTCCTTCTTCAGATAGCTGTACGGCTCACCTTCAGGAGTCAGCTCGGGCTCGTCACCGGGTTTGTTGAGCATCCGCACCTGAGCCAGGTCGCTGCGCGGATACCAGTAGAAGTCCATGCTGCGGTTGGTCTCCACCAGCTGCTGGTAGTTCTCCAGCACCCAGTCGATATGGGTGATCCAGTTCTGCCGGTGCAGCTGGTGGGCCTCCTCGACTCGTAGGGTGAGCGAGGTGAGGATGCCCAAGGTGCCCAGGGAGACCTGGGCCGCCCGCAGCAGGTCATCAGACTCCGGGTGATCCAACGGGGCCCCGGCGGTCACGCCGAAAGGCACCTCCTCCCCGACTCCGTTGACCAGGGTGCCACCGGCCAGTGTGGAGGACAGATTCCCCAGGCCGATGCCGGATCCGTGGGTGCCGGTGGAGATGGCCCCGGCGATGGCCTGATAATCCACATCGCCCAGGTTCTCCATGGCTAAGCCGTGCTCGGCCAGCTGCTCCCCCAGATCACGGAGTCCGGTGCCGGGCAGCACAGCGGCCAGCCTCTGATCCGGATCTGCGTGGGTCATCCCGGAGAGCCTCTCCAGCGAGAGCAGGGTCTGTTCAGTGGTGAACAGGGGCGTGGAGGAATGCCCGGAGCCCACCGGGCGAATGGTATGGCCGAGGTTTCCCGCCTCCTTGACAAGCTTAGTGAGCTGCTTGGACGAGGCAGGTGCGGCTCGTTCGGCCGGAGTGAAGCTGACGGAGCCGGACCAGTTGGTGAACGTCTGCGTCATCAGTGTGCGGCACTCCTTCTACAGTTGGGGTGTCAGGGTTTCACGGTCAGTCCGGAAGGCTCGGCGGCGGGCGTAGGTATGCACCTCGTCCAGCATCTCGCGCTGCTCATCAGCTGCCGAGATCAGGTCGTGGAACACATGGAACGGCACGCCGACCTCCTCGGCGTAGTCCGAGAGAACCTCCCAGCCCTGCCGCTTGGCGGTGATCGCAGCGATCATCAGCTCGGTCTCCAGCACCAGCGCTGAAGGCGAACGCTTCAGCGGCGGCCGGGCATAGGGCTTGAGCCGGGCGAGCTTCTCCCCCGCCCAGAACAGCGGAGCAGCCACCCCGGGCCGCGGAAAGCCCTGCCGCTGCATCAGCTGGGAGAACCAGCTGCGCTCAGCACCGATGGTCTCAGCCACTTGAGCCAGCTGGGGGTAGACCGGGGTGTCGATGAAGGCATCAGCCATCGCAGCGATGCGCTCTGCTCCGGCGGTGGCCCCGGCCAAGTGGTCTGCCATGTACTGGCGCAGCAGCACGGTGTCGATCCCCTCAGGAATCCTGTGATCCGCACCAGGCAGTGGATGGCCAGAATGGGCGGACTCCCCGCGTGGACGCATCGGAGCGGAGCCGCGGCCGGCCCCGGAGCTCATGCCTTCGATGATTTCGGCAAGAGCTTCTTCGGCTGAGACAGTAGGCTGCCAGCCCAGTTCCGTCCTGGCGCGGGTGGTGTCCAGCACCGGCACCTGCTGGGCCATCTGGAGCCACCCCTCATCCATGGGCAGCAGATGGGCCCGATGAGCCAGCTTGACCAAGGGCTTGACCGCTCCGAGCGGGATAGTGACACTGCTGCGGCCGGAGTCCCGCCCGGTGACCACCCGGGCAATGATCTCAGCAGTGAGCAGATCATCGGCGGCCAGGTTGAACGCCCCGCGGGCGCCCTGAATCACCGCTGTTGCGAAGGCAGCGGCGACATCGCGGGAATGCACCGCCTGGGTGCGCACACCTTGTGGAAACGGGATGATGGGCGGACGGACTCTATTGAGAATCTGCACCGGGGCTAAGGATCCGGCGAAGTACCGCTGGATCTCCGCACCGGCAGCGGCCTGGAAGATCAGTCCGGGGCGCATCCGGGACAGCGCAGTCTCCGGGTGCAGTGCCTGGAACTCATCCATCACTCGTTCCTGGGCGGCTTTGTCCTGACTGTAGTGGGAGCCGGGGATCCCCTCAGTCCCCCAGGACTCGTCCCGGGGCTGGTCATCGCTCACCGGAGAGTAGGCGCCTACGCTGGAGGCCACCGAGATGCGCTGCACCCCTGCCGCGGCAGCGGCTTCCAGCACGTGCTTGGTGCCATCGACATTGACCCGGCGCAGCAGTTCCCGTTTGGTGTTGGGCTGGATGAGCCAGGCCAGGTGGATCACCGCATCCACCCCTGTGAAGAGCTCACTGAGGGCTTCCACGGATTCTGGGAACTGGATGTCTGTGGTGGCCCACTCGGCATGACTGTAGGGGGCGGCGTCGTTCTCCGGGAGCCTGCGGGCGATTCCGAGCACCGAGCTGACCTCAGGCCGCTCGGAGAGCTCCTCCAGCAGGGCCGAGCCGATGTTCCCAGTGGCTCCGACAATGGCAACACGCATCTTCGACCAACTCCTCAGCTGTCAGTTCCTATCGCCTCAACTACCCAGTTGCTCTCCATCACATCACGCTGACCTGGACTTTTCCTAGACATACGAAGGGGGCCGGTCCAAAGACCGGCCCCCTTCGCTGCAAGGTGTTCAGGCGACTACTTCACGGTGACTATTTCACCAAGGAGCGCAGCACGTACTGCAGGATGCCTCCGTTGCGGTAGTAGTTGGCTTCGCCAGGGGTGTCGATGCGCACCACGGCATCGAACTCGGTGGTGGAGCCGTCCTCCTTGGTGGCGGTGACCTTCACGGTCTTGGGGATCTCCCCTTCGTTCAGGGCGGTGATCCCGGTGATGCTGAAGGTCTCGAAGCCGGTCAGCCCCAGGGTGTCGGCGGACTCACCCTCGGGGAACTGCAGCGGCAGCACACCCATGCCGATCAGATTGGAACGGTGGATGCGCTCGAAGGACTCGGTGATCACCGCGCGAACGCCCAGCAGGCTGGTGCCCTTGGCCGCCCAGTCGCGGGAAGAACCGGAGCCGTACTCCTTGCCGCCCAGAACCACCAGCGGGATGCCTGCGGCCTGGTAGTTCACAGCGGCGTCGTAGACGTAGGCCTGCTCGCCATCCTTGGTGAAGTCGCGGGTGAAGCCGCCCTCCACACCGTCGAGCAGCTGGTTCTTGATCCGGATATTGGCGAAGGTGCCGCGGATCATCACCTCGTGGTTGCCACGGCGGGAGCCGTAGGAGTTGAAATCCTTGCGCTCCACGCCGTTGGCCAGCAGGTACTTACCCGCCGGAGTGTCCGACTTGAAGGAGCCGGCCGGGGAGATGTGGTCGGTGGTCACCGAATCACCCAGTTTCAGCAGCACCCGGGCGCCCTCGATATCGGAGACCGGAGCCGGCTGAAGCTCCATGCCGTCGAAGTACGGGGCCTTGCGCACATAGGTGGAAGCCTCGTCCCAAGTGAAGGTGGCCCCCTCCGGGGTGTCCAGGGACTTCCAGCGGTGGTCACCGTCGAAGACCGTTGCGTACTTGGAGGTGAACATCTCGGTGTCGATGGAGTCGTGGATGATCTGCTGGACCTCCACCGGATCCGGCCAGATATCGCGCAGGTAGATCTCACTGCCCTCTGAATCCTGGCCCAGCGGCTCGTTCTCGAAGTCGAAGTCCATGGTCCCAGCCAGGGCGTAGGCCACCACCAGCGGCGGGGAGGCCAGGTAGTTCATCTTCACATCCGGGTTGATCCGGCCCTCGAAGTTCCGGTTGCCCGAGAGCACCGAAGTCACCGCCAGGTCCTCATCCTGGACAGTCTTGGAGATCTCCTCCTCCAGCGGGCCTGAGTTGCCGATGCAGGTGGTGCAGCCGTAGCCGACCACGAAGAAGCCGATCTTCTCCAGGTACTCGATCAGTCCGGATCGCTCATAGTAGTCGGTCACGACCTTGGATCCCGGGGCGATGGAGGTCTTCACCCAGGGCTTCTGCACCAGTCCCTTCTCCACCGCATTGCGGGCCAGCACGCCGGCGGCCAGCATCACGTTCGGGTTGGAGGTGTTGGTGCACGAGGTGATCGAGGCGATTGAGACTGCACCGTGGTCCAGGCTGAACTGACGGCCATCGGGCATCGTCACCGGCACCGGCTTGGAGGGCCTGCCCACCGCCGGCTCAGCAGAGGGGTCCATCGGACGCGGCTTATCGGCGGGATCCTGGGACTCATCCGGGCTGTGCGAGGGGGCATCCGAGCTGGGAAAAGACTCCGCGGAGGCCTCATCGGCCCTGCCGTTGACCGAATCGGTGACCGCTGCGGTCTCCTCCAGCGCATAGTTGTGGATGTCCTTGCGGAACTGCTCCTTGGCATCGGTGAGCTCGATCCGATCCTGGGGGCGCTTCGGCCCGGAGATCGAGGGCACCACAGTGGAGAGGTCCAGCTCAAGCTGCTCGGAGAACCGCAGCTGCCGGGAGGGATCGTGCCACATGCCCTGTTCCTTGGCGTAGGCCTCCACCAGGGCCAGCTGCTCCTCGGTGCGGCCGGTCAGACGCAGGTAGTCGATGGTGACATCGTCGATCGGGAACATGGCCGCGGTGGAGCCGAACTCCGGGGACATGTTGCCGATGGTCGCACGGTTGGCCAGCGGCACTGAGGCCACGCCCTCACCGTAGAACTCCACGAACTTGCCCACCACACCGTGCTCACGCAGCATCTGGGTGATGGTCAGCACCACGTCTGTCGCGGTGGCCCCGGCGGGAATCTCGCCGGAGAGCTTGAAGCCCACCACACGTGGAATGAGCATCGAGATCGGCTGGCCCAGCATCGCTGCCTCGGCTTCGATGCCGCCCACGCCCCAGCCCAGCACGCCCAGACCGTTCTCCATGGTGGTGTGCGAGTCGGTGCCTACGCAGGTGTCCGGGTAGGCGCGCAGCACGCCATCGATCTCACGAGTCATCACCACCCGGGCCAGGGACTCGATGTTGACCTGGTGCACGATGCCCATCCCCGGGGGCACCACCTTGAAATCATCAAAAGCCGTCTGACCCCACCGCAGGAACTGATACCGCTCACCGTTGCGCTGGTACTCGATGTCCATATTGCGCTCGATCGCATCGGAATTGCCGAAGGAGTCGATCTGCACCGAGTGATCAATGACCATCTCAGCCGGTGCCAGCGGGTTGATCTTGGTGGCATCGCCGCCGAGCTCGGTGACGGCCTCGCGCATGGTGGCCAGGTCCACCACACAGGGCACACCGGTGAAGTCCTGCATCAGCACCCGAGCAGGGGTGAACTGGATCTCGGTGTCCGGCTGGGCGGTTTCGTCCCAGCTGCCCAGGGCTTTGATGTGGTCTGCGGTGACATTGGCGCCGTCCTCGGTGCGCAGGAGGTTCTCCAGCAGCACTTTGAGGCTGTACGGCAGGGAGTCATATCCCTCGATGGTACTAAGCCGGAAGATTTCATAGTCGGCGCCGGCGACGTTGAGAACGCCTTTGGATCCGAAACTGTCCACTGTGCTCACGCTTAGACTCCTTAGTCTCGTTGGCGGGCTGACACAGCGCTTGGGTGCGCGCTAATCAGCATCCATCCTACTCATAGCGGTACGCTGCTCCGCTTAGGTGACACTCACCGCGTGCCCGCAGGTGAGTATCGCCCAAAGAGTGCAACAGATTCCATGTGATGAGTATTCGGGTACATGTCCAGCAGTGCTAACTCCCGGATCTGCCAGCCCAGCTCACTGAGCCTCCGGGCGTCCCGGGCGAAGGAGGCCGGGTCGCAGGAGACATAGACGATACGTCCGGGCTGTGAGTCACTGATGCCCTGCAGAACGGATGCGGCGGCGCCGGCGCGCGGCGGGTCCAGTACCACCACGTCAGCAGACTCCAGGCGGGAGGCCACCTTCTCTGCTGGGGCGTGGATGACTTCCACACCTGCCGCACCGCGGAACAGCTCCTGGGCAGCTGCAGAGGTTGCCTCCGCTGCCTCCACTGAGAGCACCTGGCCGCGGGGCCCGACTGTGGACGCCGCCCAGGCGGTGAACAGGCCGGCGCCGGCGTAGAGGTCCACGGCGCTGCCGCCTTCGCCCAGCTGGGCGAACCTGTCCACCTGCTCGGTAAGAGCCTGCGGCGCACTGCGATGGATCTGCCAGAACCCTTCCGGTGGCAGCTCCACCGCGTGGGTTTGCCTCACCGGGACTGGCAGCGGCTCGGTGATCATCCGGTCCCCGGTGAGCGCCTGGTAGTCCATGGGCACCGGGGTGAGCTGGCTGTGCCTGCGGCGCTTCGGCGGATTCTTCGCCGTGACCCGGATGATGCTGCTCACTCCGGGGGCGAACTCGCTGTACTGCAGCAGGTTCTCACCCAGTTCCCGCAGCTGCTGGTCCCCGGCATCCGGATCGGTGCGCACCAGCAGGGTGATCGGTGCCTGGCCGCCCGGAGCCACTGCTTCAACGGTGGCCGCACCGGTGAAGTCCCAGCTGAAGATTCCTGATGCTCCCACTGCCTCCACAGCCAGCGGCATGGCCCGCAGCGGGATCAGGTCGTTGCTGCGCTTGGGCTTCATGGCAAGGGAGCCGCCGCTGACTCCGAAGCTGACCCGGGTGCGCCAGTGCATTCCGGAGCCGTCAGCACCGGGCAGCTGCTGCACGGGCAGTTCACCATCGGGCCCGAACCCGGTGAGGTCCAGCCCGCAGACATCGATGTTGCCGATCCGCTGCATGGTGTCTCGGAAGACATGGGACTTCAGACGCCGTTGGTGACCGTCAGTGATATGCCCGTAGTCGGCGCCGCCCACCGGCACCTGGTCATTGTCATAGGCGCGCAGCGCATCGGCCTGCTTCCAGGGGTGCCGACGCCGATGGTCGGAGGCTTCCAGCACATCGATCACATCGGCGCGCCAGAATCGGGCGGAGGGCTGTCCGTCGGTGATCACCGCACGGACGGTCTCCCCAGGTACGGCGTGCCGCACGAAGACCACCCGACCCTCATGCCGGGCCACGCAGTGCCCGCCGTGGGACATAGTCCCGACGGTCAGTGTGAGTACCCGCGGACCGGTCATCCGCCGGTTTTCTGCTGAGCGTCTTCAGTCATCGGCGAGGTCTCCCGGGTGATCATCCAGCCCAGCCAGAGTGCGAAGGCGTAGAGGGGCACGCCCATCGTCACCCGGGTGACGCCCAGAGCAGTCTCATTATCGGCGAAGTACAGTGGAAGTTGGACCACCAGCCGGGAGGCGAGTACTGCGGTGATGAGCCAGGTGGCCAGGGCATAGCGGCGGCGGCGTATCGGATCATGCCGCCAGTCGAATCCCTCTCCGCGGATCATCCCGAAGATGATGCCCATGGCCGGCCAACGGACAGCGATCGAGATGCTCAGCGCCAGGATGTAGCCGGCATTGATGAAGAACCCGGGCACATAGTAGCCGCGGGCCTCACCGGAGAAGTGGGCGAAGGCCGCACAGATGAGCACCCCCACCAGGCCGGAGAAGGACTGGACCAGAGATCCGCGCTGGACCAGGCGCACCACGGTGAACACCGCGCCCATGGCGATCGCCAGCGCGATGGCCACCGCCAGGTTCTCGGTGATCAGGTAGGCGGTGAGGAAGGCAGTGGCCGGCAGGGCGGCCTCCACGATGCCGCGGACGCCCCCCACCGAGCCCATCACGTCCAGGGAGCCGTCCTCCCTGGTGGAGATGCGCTGGGCCGCTGAACCGGAGAGCTGCTGGCCGAACTGGTCTGCGGAGGTCATGACCCGTCGGTATCGCGCTTGGCGGCCTCGGGCACCCCGTTGGTGCGGTTGGGTTGGGCTCCGCCGGCGGCGGCAGGGTTCTGGTCCTTGGGTACCACCACGCGCTTGGCCCCGGCCGGAGGCTTGAGTTTGAGCAGTTCGCGCGGGGGAAGCGGCTCGTCGCCACGGGCCACGATGATCCGCGAGAACAGCTCCTCCACGCCGAGCGAGGACTTGCGGTCGATGGCACCGCGGCCGCCGACCACCCCGCGCAGGAACCAGCGGTTGCCCTCGTAGCCGATGAAGCGGGCGGCTCGCCAGCCCTGACGACCGTCCTTGAGCACAGTGGGCACTCGGGCGTGCAGTTCGGGGCCGAACCGACCCTCCAGCACTTTGGTGCGCCCCTTCTGCTTGGTCACTGACTCCTGGATCTGGCCGCGCACATCCTCCCAGATGCCACCGGACTTGGGTGCGGAGAAGGCCTGCAGCTGGATACTGGCCTGGCCGATGGCGATAGTCAGGGAGACCACCCGCTTGGTCTTCTGGTCGATGTCCAGGCGGATCTTCTGTCCCTTGGCAGCGGGCACCAGAATGGCGCCGAAGTCGATGTAGCCCTTGGTGGACTCCACGTCCCTGGCATCCCTGGGGCCCGGCCCGGGCTCGAAGGCAGGCTTGGCCTCCTCGCCGGTGCTGCCGTCGTCGTCCTGGTCACTGTCAGGTTCGGTGATTTCCTGCTGGTCACCGGAGACTGTCTCGTCGTCGCCGGAGACCTCGGCTTCGGTGATCTCCACCTCGTCCCCGGCAGCCTCGGCGGCAATCGCCTCCTTGATGGTCTGCGGCTTCTGCTGCTGGTCTTTCTTCTTCTTGCCGAAGAGCATGCGACTCCTTGTTCCTTCGCTTGTTGTGCGCGCTGTACGTACGGTGGTCTGGTCAGGCGGTGGTGGTCAGTCCGCTGGAGCCGAATCCTCCTGCGCCGCGGACAGATTCAGGCAGTGCGTCCACCGGGGTGAAGACTGCCTGGGCGACCTCCTGGAACACGATCTGGGCGATCCGGTCACCGCGCTGGAAGCTGACCGGCTCGGCGGGGTCGGTGTTGATCAGCAGGACTTTCAGCTCCCCGCGGTAGCCGGCATCCACAGTGCCGGGGGCGTTGACCATGCTGATGCCGTGCTTGATGGCCAGCCCGCTGCGCGGGTGCACCAGGCCCACCCAGCCCTCGGGGATGGCGATGGCCACCCCGGTGGGGACCATCCGGCGCTCCCCCGGGGCCAGTGTGAAGTCCTCAGCGGTGAGCAGGTCCGCGCCGGCATCGTCGTGATGGGCGTAACGCGGCAGGGGCAGCTCAGTGTCCAGCTGCTGGATGGGGATCTGAATCCTGTTCACAGCATCTAAGCCTACCGTGGGAGGATGGAGACTATGAATGACTCTGTGCGCTACAGCGAGCAGCTGTGGCCGGCCTGGTGGATCTGGCTGGCCGGGGTGCTCATCGGGGCCTCCTTCTCCACGATCTTCTTCCCGATCGCCGCCTTTTACGGGTTTATTGCGATGGCGGTGGGTGTTGCGATCGTGGTGGCGGCGCTGATCACCATCACCCCACGGATCGAGATCACCGACCAGTGGCTGAAGGTGGGGCGGGCCCAGATCGAGCGGAAGCATCTGGGGCGGGTGGTGGCTCACTCCGGTCCTGCGGCCCGTGAGCAGCTGGGCCCCGGCTTTGATGCGCGCAGCTTCCAGTGCGTGCGCGGCTGGATCGATCCGGTGACCACCGCTGAGATCATCGATGAACAGGATCCAGTGCCCTACTGGCTGTTCTCCACACGGAATCCGCAGGCTGTGCTGGCGGCCCTGGGCTCAGACGAGCCACTCCGCACCACCGGCGTCTCAGTCAGCGAGCATTAGCCAGCGTGTGAGGCCGAGAGCACAGCGATTCGGCCGACTTCAGGTGTGAAGGCCAGCGTCAGCTGGCCGAGAGCCGAGCGCGACATGTGCGCGCCGGCGGGACCAACACTGCTCAGCTCTCACAGTCGGTACAGAAGAACTGGCCGTTCTGTTCACGCGCCACCTGGGAACGGTGGCGGACCAGGAAGCAGGAGGCACAGGTGAACTCATCGGCCTGGGCGGGAAGCACCCGGACCTGCAGCTCCTCGTCGGAGAGGTCGGCTCCGGGCAGCTCGAAGCCTTCGGCAGCCTCGGCCTCATCCTCGTCAACCACAGCCGACTGCCGGTTGGTGGAGCGGTTCTTCAGCTCCTCGATGGAGTCTTCGTTGACGTCGTCGTCGCTTTTCCGCGGGGCATCATAATCTGTAGCCATAGCAGGTGCTCCAATGGTGGTTCCTACGTCCTCAGCCCAGGTCGGTGCCGCCTGAGCAGACGTTTAAGTTCGCACAGATTGTGTCGTATCAGGACCGGCCTGACAAATCGGGGTCGTCACATTACGCGCCGAATCCTTCCAGGCGGGGTTGAGCCGACCGGGTACTTGCCCCATCTGCCGCGATACAGTGGCCGGATAGAAGACTGCAACTTTTAACCGACGGATAACTGACGGAGGACGCTGCTGATGCAGGATCTGCGGATCGTGGGGGTCGAGACTGAGGGCCAGACCCCGCGCCTGCTGCTCTGCGATGATGCCGGCACCGAATATGCCCTGGACATCGACCAGGCGCTGCGCACCGCTGTGGGGCGTGCTCCCTCTGCCGGGTCCACAGAGAGTCAGAAGCCCTCTCCCGCGCTCTCGCCGCGGGATATCCAAGCCCGACTGCGGGCCGGTGCCACGCTGGACCAGGTGGTGGCCGACTCTGGGCTGAGCCGGGAGCATGTGCTGCGCTATGCCGGTCCGGTGGCCGATGAGCGGGCCTTCTTCGCCGGGCGGGCCAGGGAGACCGTGGTTGCCCGAGCCTCCAGCGCTGAGACGCACCGACTGGCCTTCGGCGACGCCCCTGCCACCCTGGAGGCGATGGTCAAGGTGCAGCTGCGTGCTGCTGGGGTATCGCTGGCGACTATGAGCTGGGATGCCTGGCGCCGGGAGGATGGGCTATGGGCCGTGGTCTGCGACTTTGATCCCGGAAGCTCTGAGACCCATGCCGGTGGAATCGGGCAGAAGCCGCCCGCTGAGTGGACCTTCGACCCCTCCGCGCGCACCGTGCGTCCGGAGAACAAATGGGCCGAGTCGCTGAGCTCACTGCCGACCGCGCCTGCACGGGTCACCTCCCGCGGCCGCAGACTGGCCCCAGTGGATGAGCCCTTCGACGTGGATGGCGACGTCGCCGGCTCCCCTGCACCGCGCAGTGCAGCAGCTGCCCGGCATACACCTGGCACCGAGGGGGCCAGCCATGAGGACCTGTTGGAGATTCTGCGTGCCCGCCGCGGACAGCGCCTGGGCACTGATGAGTCCGGCGATGAGAAACTGGCCACCCTGCTGACCCGGGATGAGCAGGCCGAGACTGCTGCCACACCGAAGCGGGCAGCACCGCCTACTGAAGACACCCTGCCCGGACTGGGCGAAAAACTCGAAGAGGAGGCCCCTGAGCCCGAGGCGGAGCGTACGGAGGAGCACATCGGGCAGCTCGGCACCGATGCCTGGGGTTTCAGCTACGAGGAGCCCGGCGATGAGGCTGGTGAGAGCGAGCCTGAAGCACCTGCTGAGCCGGAGCCGAAAAAGCGCAAATCATCCCGCCGTCCGACGATGCCGCGCTGGGATGACATTCTGTTCGGGGGCAAGGATTAGCGGCATCCTTCAGGTGTGAAGCTCGGTGTCAGCCGAGCCAGAGGCGTGCGGGGCGTGTACCCGCCGCCGGGACCAGCACTGCCGCGCTGGGATGACATTCTGTTCGGGGGCAAGGATTTAGCTGAAGCTGCGGCCGGTGAGCTCAAGGAGCGGCACCTGGCGCTCAGTGTCGGTGATCGAACCGTGCAGCCCAACCATCTTCAGGAAGTGCTTACCCGTTCTGGCGATGTGGTAGATGCCGATGGGGGCATGCACGGCGATGATCACGTCCCCGATCCGATCCAGCACCCGGTCTTCCACCTCACCCCCGTGCTGTGCAGCGCCGAACCATCCATCATCCACCGCTGCACTGCGCGTGAGCACCCAGGCTGAGTCGCCGAACTCTGCCCGCCAGCGGCTGGCCAGCTTCTCTGCATCCTGCCCCGGCTCGACATGGAGGTAGATCATCCGCGGGTCCCCGGCGGTATGTGCCACACCGTCCAGCAGCTCAGCCCGCTCACTGATGTCGATCCGGTCAGGTTCGGCCACATCCACCATCCCGTGGTCGGCGGTGAGCAGTATGCTCGCCTGCTCCCCGTACCGGGCAGTCAGCTGTTGGCTGAACCGGCGGGCCGCGGCATCGAGGTCCTCCAGGTGCCCTCGCCACTGCGGGGAGTCGACTCCGAATTCATGGCCGGCGTCGTCGATCTCATCCACATAGAGGTAGACCAGCAGCGGGGCCGGCGGCCCCTGGCGGATTCCGATGGCCCGGCGATTCTGCCCGATCCAGTCTGCGGCAGCAGCGAACCGTGCCTCCAGACCGGTGGCGCCCAGGAAGTCCCCGGAGTGCTGCAGCGCAGCCCGGGTCAGCGGAGATGAGCGGAACTCGGTGCGCGAGACGGTGGCCACCTGTGCCCCGGCGTCAACCGCCTGCTGGAGGACTGTGGGATGCGGCTGCCAGGCTGCGGGATCCAGGTCCTTGGGCCAACTGCCCAATTGGTTGACCACCCGGCCCAGGTGGGGGGCGTAGAGATCGTAGCCGAGCAATCCGTGCTGACCCGGGGGCAGACCGGTGCCGAGCGAGGTCAGGGAGCAGGCGGTGGTGGCCGGGGCCCCGCAGTCAAGCACTTTCGCAGTGTTGCTGCTTCGCCAGGCTGAGGCCAGGAACCGAGCGTGACCGGTATGTGCGGCCAGGTTCTTCTCACCCAGGCCGTCAGCGAGGATGACCACGGTGATGCTGGCTTCCGGCACTCCGAGCCGGTTCTGGAAACCGCTAAGTCCCAGTCCGGCCGCCGCGGAGGTCAGCACATGGCGCAGATTCGCGCCCGCATAGTCGGGGGCCGGAATCACCGGGAAAACTTCACCACGGCACGGCGCAGGGCTCGGACAAAGCTGCGCGCCTCATCCACGGCCGTGTCACCTTCAGCGGTGGCGGCTATGCGCAGGGTGATGTCTTCTGGCACAAAGCTGCCAGTGTCACCGTGGTCGGCCATGCATTCGGGGTTCCCGCAGTCGGCCGGCATGGAGTCGAACCGGGCGCCGCCGGTCCAGTTGATGTTCAGGGTGACCTCGGCCAGTCCGCGCTGCGGGTCGAAGCGGTCCGGGTGCCGGTGCACTTCAGAGAGGATCAGCGAGCGGATCCGTGCCACTGGGACCACCTCGGTGGAGATCCTGGCCACTACCTCGGCAGGGGTGTCAGCCGGAGTGTTCTCCGGGTGGGGGGCGGCGTCGTCCTCTGCGTCGTGGTCGTCCAGGTGGGCTACCACCATCACGTCCTCGGCCAGAACCACCACGGTGATGTGCCGGTGGACCTCCTCATAGTCGAAGTGGGTGTCCACATGCACGATCTGCTGCTCCGGGGCCCGCCCGTCGAGGGCCTCGGTGACAGTGTGGTTCACCAGGGAGGGGTAGAACCCGCCGCGGTCGATGGCCGCCTTGAGCGAGACAGTGGATGTGCCCATAACCATCCATAGTAACGGTGCGGGGCCAGCAGTATTTTCGAGACGCAGAGTAACGATTAGCGGGCCCTGCTCTGATTCTGGATAATGGAGCGGTGCTGCAAACCCAGGACGGCGGAAACGCCACGTTCCATCACCGCAATGCTGCCCTGCTTTCGGTGGCTGAGGTGGAGGCTCCGGAGGTGCTGACCTCCAAGGAGCTCGACGGTCGGCTGGCGGATGCGCTGAAGCGGCTGCGGCTGCCCACCGGCCTGCTGCAGCGGGTTGCCGGGGTCAAAGCCCGGCGGAACTGGCGGGCCGACGGCGAAGTCCGCACCGCCACCGCAGAGGCTGGGCGCAAAGCACTCAATGCTGCCGGTGTTCACCCCGGTGAGATCTCGGTGATGATCAACACCTCGGTGACCCGCGAACACCTCGAACCCAGCGTAGCGGTGGGCATCCATCATGATCTGGGCCTGCCCAGCTCCGCGATGAACTTCGACATCACCAACGCCTGCCTGGGGTTCGTCAACGCGATAACCCTGGCCTCCACGCTGATCGACGCCGGCCAAGCCCGCTATGTGCTCATCGTCAACGGTGAGGACGCCCGCAAGGTGCAGGAGGCCACCGTGAAGCGGATCAATTCCCTGGACGACAACCTTTCCCGGGACGACTTCATGAGCGAGTTCGCCTCCCTGACCTTAGGCTGCGGGGCTGCCGCGGCAGTGGTGGGCCCCGCTGATGCCCACCCGGAGGGACACCGGATCATCGGCGGGGTCACCCGGGCCGCCACCCAGCACCACGGACTCTGCGTAGGCGACCACCACGGTATGTTCACCGATGCCCGCGGGCTGCTGGACGGCGGGCTGGAACTGGTGATGGATGCCTGGGACGACGCCAAGGTCCACTTCGACTGGCAGCAGATGGACTCCTATGTCACCCACCAGGTCTCGGCACTGCACACCTCCTCAATCATCAAGGCCGCCAAACTGGACAAGAAGCGCGTGCCGGTCACCTACCCCGAGCTGGGCAATGTAGGACCGGCCTCACTGCCGATCACCCTGGCACGGGAGGCTGAGCAGCTCGGCACAGGCTCCCGGGTGCTCTGCATGGGAGTGGGTTCCGGGCTCAACACCGCGATGGTGGAGATCCAATGGTGAGCTGGTGGCGCCCCGTCCCCGCAAACCGTGCCCGACTGCCTCATCACGCCCTGACCGAAACCCCGCTTCCCGGCCTGGACCCGGGGTGGTCCCAGCTGGTGACTGCGAAGTCCGCTGACGGACCGCGCACCTTCCATGTGCTGGACACCGGGCCTGTCCTGCAGGCGCGGGGAATCCAGCCCACCGGAACCATTCTGGCCGTGCACGGAAACCCCACCTGGTCCTACCTGTGGCGCGGAGTGCTCACGAATTCGCTGGATCGGGCTGAGCCCGGCAGCGCCTGGCGGGTGATCGCCCCCGATCAGCTGGATATGGGCTTCTCCGACCGGCTGGCCCACCCTGAGCCACCTTCCGCCGGCGCTCCCAGCTACCGCCGCCTGGAGCAGCGGCTCGAGGACTTAGACGCCCTGGCCGATGCGCTGGAGATCGACACCGATCGCCCGCTGGTGACTCTGGGCCACGACTGGGGTGGGATCATCTCCCTGGCCTGGGCGATGCGGCACCGCAGCAGTGTGGATGCGGTGACCACGCTCAACACTGCCGTGGACCACCCCTCCGGGGAGCCGGTGCCGCCGGCGCTGCGCGCCGCGATGGCCCCTGGGGTGCTGCCCGCCTCCACGGTGCTCACCGATGCTTTCCTGCGCACCACCCTTTCGCTGGCTGAGGGGGGCTTGAACCCTAAGGTGGCGGCAGCGTACCGAGCCCCCTATGTCTCCCGGCTGGGCCGCGGCGGCATCGGCGGTTTCGTGGCCGATATTCCGGCCCTGGCTCAGCATGCTTCGCGCTCCGTGCTGGAGGAGGCCTCCGCCGGACTGCGGGAGTGGGAGAATCCGGCCCTGTTGGTATGGGGGCCTAAGGATCCGGTGTTCCGTGATCGCTACCTGCACGATCTGCTGGACCGGCTCCCGGATGCTGACCTGCACCGGTTTGAGGGTGCGGGCCACCTGGTGGCTGAGGACCGGAACATCTCCGAGGTGCTCTTCACCTGGCTGGATGATCATTTCGGAGAGCGCGACGCCGCCCCACTTTCCTCATCCCCGCCACCAGCTGGGCAGGTCCTGGGCCTGCATGAACAGCTCACTGAGCTGGCCGCCTCCTGGCGCCGGGAGGCTTCCGCGGTGGTGGAACTGGACGCATCTGGCTCCAGGTCACTGAGCTGGCAGCAGCTGAAGGAGCAGGTCGATGTGCTGGCCTCCGGCCTGCACGAGCTCGGCATCCGCTCCGGGGACCGGGTCAGCCTGCTGGTCCAGCCCGGCAACCAGCTCACGGTGATCCTCTATGCCTGTCTGCGGCTGGGCGCGGTGGCGGTTGTCGCCGATGCCGGACTCGGGCTGAAGGGGCTGACCCGTGCGGTGCGCAGCGCCTGGCCCGACTGGGTGATCGGCGAGAAGCCGGGACTGACCGTAGCCACCGCATTGGGTTGGCCCGGTCGGCGGATCAGTGTTGATGCGCTCTCCCCGCGGACTGCCAGGCTGGCCGGGGTGGAGGCCTCCGTGGAGCGCCTGCTGCGCGGCAACAGGTCCGCTGAGCTGGACAGGGTGCCGCTGCCCGCCGGTGAGCACCCCGCAGCAGTGCTGTTCACCTCCGGATCCACCGGTCCGGCCAAGGGCGTGATCTATACCCACGCCCGGCTGGGCGCCCTGGTGGCGCTGCTACGGCGCACCTTCGCCATCCAACCCGGGGCCTCACTCATCGCCGGATTTGCTCCTTTCGCCCTGCTGGGCCCGGCCATCGGTGCCAGCTCAGTGACCCCAGACATGACGGTGACCAAACCGGCCACACTCACCGCTGCAGCGGTGGCGGCAGCCGCCCGGGAGGGTCGGGCCACCATGTTCTTCGGCTCCCCTGCGGCACTGGCCAATGTGGTGGCCACCGCAGAGCAGCTCAGCGAGGAGATGAGGCGGGATCTGACCGGAATCACACTGGTGCTCTCCGCCGGCGCGCCGGTACATCCGGTGCTGCTGGACCAGGTCCAGGAGCTGTTCCCCCACGCGGAGCTGCACACCCCCTACGGGATGACCGAGGGCTTGCTGCAGGCCGATATCACCCGGGAGCAGATCCACCAGGCCATGACTGCCGGGCAGCCTGGAGTCTGCGTGGGCAGACCAGTGGACGGGGTGGAGTTTGCCGTAGCACCGCTGGATGACCTGGGCCGGCCCGCCGAGACCCTGCAGAACCCGGAGGATACCCCTGGGGTACTGAGTGAGATTGTGGTCTCGGCCGCCCATCTCAAAGCCGGCTATGACCGGCTCTGGCACACCGATCGGCGCTCTCGCCGAGACCACCACCGCGGACTGCTCTGGCACCGCACCGGAGACATCGGGCATTTCGACACCGCCGGCCGGCTCTGGATCCAAGGCCGTCTCCAGCATGTGATCACCACCCCGGAGGGCCCGGTGGGCCCCGGAGCCGTGGAGACCCCCGTAGACACCCTGCCTGAAGTGAGCCGTTCGGCCGCCGTGGGCGTGGGTCCGGCAGGAACCCAGGCCGTCGTCGTCGTCCTGGAACCTGCTGACGGTGAGCAGCTCAGTGTTGGCTCCTCTCCCCTGGCACGGCCGGAGGTCAGCCGTCGGGTACGTGAGGCCTCCGCTGCGGTGCCGGTAGCCGGAGTGCTGGTGGTGGAGGCGCTGCCCACCGATATCCGGCATAACTCCAAGATTGACCGCAGCAGACTGGCCGTCTGGGCCGCAGAGGTGACGGCACCGTGAGCCCTCAGCGCAGAAGAGCACAGTACCAGGATCAGATCACCCCAGGGGCTAGGGTCTTGGTGACCGGTGCCTCAGGTCTGCTCGGCCGCAGCGTGGCCGCCAGGCTGGCTGAGCTGGGCTACCAGGTGACTACTCTGCAGCGCAGCCCCTCCGGACTGAGCACAGTGCGCGATGTGCGCGGCTCCCTGACCGAGGCTGAGCCAGTCGAGACTGCAGTGGCCGGCCAGGATGCGGTGGTCCACATGGCGGCCAAGGTTTCGGTCTCCGGCCGGCGCGAGGAGTTCGAACAGGTCAATATCGGCGGCACGGAACGTCTGCTGGATGCCGCCTGGGGCGCCGGAGTGAACCACGTACTGCACGTCTCCTCCCCCTCCGTGGCGCACAGCGGGTCCTCCCTGGTGGGTGCTGGGGCCGGCCCGGCTGACCCGGTTCACGCGGAGGGCTACTATGCCCAGACCAAGGCTGAGGCTGAGCTGATCGCCGAAGCCCGGGCCGAAGTGGGTATGAAGGTGCTCATCATGCGCCCGCACCTGGTGTGGGGTCCGGGCGACGGGCAGCTGACCACACGTATCATCGACCGGGCCAAATCCGGCAGGTTGCCGCTGCTGGGCACCGGGGCTCCCCTGGTGGACACGCTCTACATCGACAATGCGGTGGAGGCCTTCGCCGCCGGGCTGCGGCACCTGCCCAGAATTGCTGAACTGCCTGCTGAGCAGCGGCGCCTGGTGGTCACCAATGGGGAGCCGCGGCCGATCGGAGAGCTGCTGATGGGCATTGCTGCGGCCGGCGGGGCCAAACCGCCCAAGCTGCGGGTGCCCCCGCGGCTGGCCAAGGGCGCCGGTGCTGTGGTGGAGAAGCTCTGGGCAGTCACCGGCCCGCATGAGGATGAGCCTCCGATGACCCGGTTCTTGGCCGAGCAGCTCTCCACCGCCCACTGGTTCGACCAGCGGCACACTCGTGATGTGCTGGGCTGGACCCCGCAGGTCAGCATCGACGAAGGGCTGCTGAAGCTGGCCCGCCACATCCGCCGCACCGGCCGGGTGCTGAGCTGAGGCCCAACGGCTGATGCCTCGACGCCTCATAAGTATGTAGATACACTAGGTATCTACATAGGAGGAAAAGCTATGACTCTGCCGATTTCTCACAAGCAGGTGAAGACTAAGCTCTTCTACACTAATAGAACCCAAGCTGTGCGACTGCCCAAAGAGATCGCCTACGAAGAGGATGACCGGGACATTCTCGCATACAGGCGGGGGGATCAGATTGTCCTTGCACCTATGGCTAAAGACTGGGATGAGTGGTTCAGCGATCCACGTTTCGGGGCGAGCGAGGATTTTATGGCCGACCCCAGGCAGCCGGAGTTCAACGAGCGCGAATGGAACTGACGCATGGCGGCAGCCAGATTTCTTCTCGATACCAGCATTCTGATCGAGATCGCAAGGAAGAGGCGGCCGGAGCTCCGCGTTCCGCTCCAGCGCCACAGCTCAGCGGTGGCGACATCCTCCCTCAGTGCATATGAGCTGTACTTCGCAGCGCTCAACAGCAGAAACCCGGAGCGCGACGAGGCTGTGGCACATCACGTGCTTGAGTGGATACGCCCCCTGCCGTTCGACGATGCCGCCGCTGATGCCGCAGCAGAGCTCAAATATCGACTGAGGGCCGCCGGGACTCCCATAGGTGACCTGGACACACTGATCGCGGGACACGCTCTGTCCCTGGAGCTGGCAGTCATCACCGATAACGTCAAACACTTCTCCCGGGTCCCTGGCCTCCACGTGGAGAACTGGCTGGACGGGTGATCAGGGGCAGCGATGTCCACGACCTCCCTCGCACGGCATAGAATGCTGGACTCTGTTCCAGGTCAGAAACGACCAGGTTGATCTGCAGCATTCCCATAGATCAAGGATGCCCGGAGGCTCAGTACTGAGAGATGGCTCTACGTGCGGAATCGGTGCGCTGCTCAGGGTTGGCGATGTCCACACCGGCGTGCAGGATATTCACTCCCTCGGGCGAGGCCAGCAGCGGAGAGAGCTGCAGATTGGCCACTTGCGGGTGGTTGTCCTTGAGCATCGCTACCCGCTGGACCGTCTCCCCCAGGGCGTCGAAATCAACCGCCGGTATTCCCTGATACCCGAAGAGCTTTCGCGAAGCCTTCGGGGTGCTCAGCAGCCGGGAGAGGTCCTGATCAGTCAGCGGCGGCACCGCATGGGCCCAGTCGTTCAGCAGGTCCACTGCATCCCCGGAGATGCCGAAGGAGAGCACCGGCCCCATCATGGGGTCCTCAATGGCGCGGACGATGCAGGCCTGCCCGGTGGGTGCCATGGCCTGCACCTCAAGCCCCGGGCTGCCGTACTTGGCCAGCTGGCGTCGCATATCGGCCACCACTCGGCGCAGCATGTCCTCGGAGTCGATGTTCAGCTGCACCCCGCCCAGGTCCAACCGGTGCCGCAGATAGACATTGGTGGACTTCACGGCTACCGGATAGCCCAGCTGCTCAGCGGCTGCCGCGGCGTCGTCGGGAGCGTCGAAGGGCACAGCTGGAAGCAGAGCGATCCCATAGCTGTTCAGCAGCTGGCGGGTCTCCTCCTGGTTCAGCCGACGCAGAGCAGCACCGTCCACGTTCTCCAGCCAGCCATCGAGCAGCTGGTCGGTCTCCCGGGCGGTACGAGTGCCCTCCAGTCCCTCGGGGATATAAGTCTCACCCACCCCCCGGGCGCGCCAAGACTGGTAACGGGTGATCTTGGCCAGGGCGGAGATGGAGCGGGCCGGTGAGGAGAAGATCGGCACGCCCTGCTGCAGGGCGGAGGTCTCGATCACCGGGCCGGCATTGCCGATGTAGTTTAACGGCACATTGGCGTCCAGGGTGCCGATCAGGGACATCACCATTGGTTTGGTGTACTGCCGGGCGGTCATCGAGATGGCTCTGGAGTGGTCGAAGTGGTCCCCGGTGATAGTGGGCTGCAGACACACGGCCACGGCGTCGACCTCGTCATCCTCAAACAGCGCAGCAAGGGAAGCGGTGAGGTTCTGCTCCGCTTGGCGTTGGGTGCCGTCCAAGTCGACATCGCCGATGATGGTGGTGGGTTTGAGCCCCTGGGACTCACCGGCATCAGCCAGCAGTCGGGACATTGAGGCGGAGTTGGTCAGCACGCCCAGCCGGTTGCCTGCTGGCATCGGCTGGGTGCCCAGCACCTGCAGCACATCCATCAGCGAATCGTGGTTGCCCACCTGGATGACTCCGGAGTTCTTCAGCATGGCGTCCACTGCGCCCTTGGGCGCCCTGGAGAGCCGCACCTCATGGCCGGGGGGCAGCCGGTGTCCCATCAGATCACTGGTGGCCACCACCACCGGCTTGGACAGCGAGAGCCTGCGCGCGATCCGGGAGAACTTGCGCGGATTGCCGAAGGACTCCAGATAGACGCCCACCGCCCGGGTGGCGTGGTCGTCCTCGAAGTACTGCATGGCGTCATTGCCGGAGAGGTCTGCGCGGTTGCCTGCGGAGATTACTGCGGAGAGCCCCAGTTCGCGGCGGTGGGCCTGGGCATACAGGGATACCCCCATGGAGGCGGACTGGCTGAAGAGTCCCACCCCGCCAGCCACCGGCATAGTGGGTGAGAGGGAGGCATTGAGGCTGATGTCCGGGTCAGTGTTGATCAGACCTGCCGAGGCCGGGCCGATGATCCGCATGCCCCAGCGGCGAGCCAACCGCACCAGGTCACGCTGCTGCTCGGTGCTGGTGGAGGTGACTACCAGGATGCTCTTGACTCCGTGCCGGCCGCAGTCGGCGATCACCTCGGGTAGGTGGTGGGCCGGAACTGCCACCACGGCCAGGTCGATCTGCTGCTTGATATGAGCCAGGGACGAGTAGGCCGGGGCGCCTCCGACCTCGAAGGCCTCCGGGTTCACTGAGTGCACACCGCCGGTGAACCGGCCCTCGATAAGGTTCTGCAGCAGATGATATCCCACCGAGCCGTACTCCCTGGAGGCCCCGATCACCGCCACCTGGGCCGGTGCCAGCAGTTCGCCGACGCTGCGCGCCTCAGCACGGTGCTCACGGGACTCCATCACCGCCCGGGAACGTTCGGTGGGATCGATGGAGAACTCCAGCAGCACCACACCGTCCTCATATTTGCGCTGGACCTCATAGCCGGCTTCGGAGAAGACAGTGAGCATCTTGCGGTTCTCCGGCAGCACCTCGGCAGAGAACCGTTCGATGCCGCATTCCCGCCCTGCAGCAGCCAGATGCTCCAGCAGGATGGAGCCCAGTCCGCGGCCTTGGTGCTTATCAGAGATGTTGAAGGAGACCTCTGCCTCCCCGGTGTCATCAATCCGGTCATAGCCGCCGACGCCGATGATCTCATCGTCCAGCAGCACCACTAGGGAGACTCGGTTGCGGTGATCCACGGAAGTGAAGCGCTCCAGCTCCTTCTCGGAGAGCTTGGACTTATAGGTGAAGTAGCGCAGGTAGATGGAGGACTCGGACTGGGCAGCATGCATCCGCTGCAGACGCTCAGCATCTTCGGGCCCCACCGGCCGCAGCTGGGCCGCAGCTCCGTCGCGCAGCACAACATCTGCCTCCCAGTGGGCCGGATATCCGCTGACTTTCGGCTCTTCACCCATAGGATCAAGACTAACCAGATATTTGCCCGCATACGACACTAAGGACTGTCAGCACCGCTTATGGCTCGTCGTCCCGCTGCCGCGGCCCCTGAGACCCCGGCCGAGAACATCACCGATATCGACGTCTCCTCCGAGATGGAGACATCCTTCCTTGAGTACGCCTATTCGGTGATCTATTCGCGGGCGCTGCCCGATGCTCGAGATGGGCTGAAACCGGTGCAGCGCCGGATCCTCTACATGATGGCCCAGATGGGACTGCGCCCGGATAAGGGCCATGTGAAGTCCGCCCGGGTGGTGGGCGAGGTGATGGGTAAGCTGCACCCGCACGGGGATGCCGCCATCTATGATGCCCTGGTCCGGATGGCTCAGTCCTGGGCGCTGCGGCTTCCTCTGGTGGACGGCCACGGCAACTTCGGCTCCCTGGACGACGGACCGGCCGCCCCGCGCTACACCGAAGCACGGATGGCCCCAGCCGCCCTGGCACTGACCGCGGATCTTGATGAGGACGTGGTCGACTTTGAGCCGAACTACGACAATCAGTTCATGCAGCCCTCGGTGCTGCCGGCAGCCTTCCCCAACCTGCTGGTCAACGGCGCCTCCGGGATCGCGGTGGGCATGGCCACCAATATGGCCCCGCACAACCTAGGTGAGGTGATCTCCGGCGCCCAGCACCTGATCCTCAACCCGAAGGCCAGCCTGGAGGACATCCTGGCCCATATCCCCGGCCCGGACTTCCCCTCGGGAGGCCGGATTGTGGGGCTGGATGGGGTGCATCAGGCCTACCGGAGCGGCCGCGGCAGCTTCAAGATCCGGGCCAAGGCCAGCATTGAGCAGGTTTCGGCCCGCCGCAACGGGATCATCGTCACCGAACTGCCCTACATGGTGGGCCCAGAAACCGTCATCGCCAAGACCAAGGAGGCTGCTCAGGCCAAGAAGCTGGCCGGCATCTCCGACATCCTGGATCTCACCGATCGCAGGCACGGCACCCGCATGGTGGTGGAGCTCAAGGCTGGGTTCGACCCGCATGCGGTCCTTGCCCAGCTGTATAAGCACACCCCTCTGGAGACCAGTTTCGGCATCAATAATGTGGCCCTGGTCAACGGTCAGCCGCGCACCCTGGGACTGCTCGAGCTGCTGCAGGTCTATGTGGACCACCGGATTGATGTGGTCCGCCGCCGCACCAGCTACCGGCTGGGCAAGCGGAAGGACCGGCTGCACCTGGTCGAAGGCCTGCTCATCGCGATCCTTGATATCGATGAGGTCATCCAGATCATCCGGGCTGCTGAGGATACTGCCACCGCACGGGAACGACTGATGACCATCTTCGATCTCACCCAGCCTCAGGCCGAGCACATTCTGGAGCTGCGGCTGCGCCAGCTGACCCGATACTCCACCCTTGAGCTGGAACAGGAGAAGCAGAAGCTTGAGGAGGAGATTGCCCAGCTGCAGGCCATCCTGGACTCCGAGACTCTGCTGCGCCAGACGGTGGCCGGTGAGCTTGCGGAGGTGGCCCAGAAACACGGTGATGAGCGCCGCTCCGAGCTGGTGGACGCTGAGCCCGATGCCACTCCCGCAGTAGCCGCTGCCCGGACACCTGGGAAGAACAACGACGACGTCGCAGGCGGTTTGGAGATCCCAGACTCACCTTGCTGGGTACTGCTGTCTGATTCCGGGATGCTGGCCCGCACCTCAGACCGTTCGGCCCTGCTGCACCCACCGCGCAGGCGCCGTCATGATGCCCTGCGCTCCCTGCTGGCCACCACTGCCCGGGCTGAGATCGGCGCAGTGACCTCCACAGGGCGGATGCTGCGGGTGCCGGTGATCGAAATGCCGGTGGTGGAGATCGCCGGCGGCACGGTCAATCTCAACCAGGGGGCCAAGACCAAAGACTTCTTCACCGGCTCCCTGCAGCTGGAGAAGAAGGAGGAGCTGGTTGGTTTCTTCCCGCTGGATACCGTGCTTGCCCTGGCTACCGCCGCCGGTCGGGTGAAACGGGTACGCCCGGAATATCCGGCCAAGGGCGAGCACTGGGAGGTCATCAGCCTCAAGGACAAGGACCAGGTGGTCGGGGCTGCTGTGGCCGCTGAGGAATCCGACCGTCTGGTGTTCATCTCCCGGGCCGCCCAGTTGCTGACTTTCGAGGCGTCCAAGGTGCGTCCACAGGGCCGCACCGGGGGCGGGGTGGCAGGTATGAAGCTCAGTGCCGGAGATGCCGTGATCGGCTTCTCGGCGATCCCTGCGGCATCAGCTGATTCACCCGCTGCCGCTGTGGTGGTGTCCTGCGCTGCTGGCTCAGAGACCCTGGAGGGTCTCGGCGGAGAGAGCATCAAGGTCTCTGACCTTGCTGAGTTCCCCATTAAAGGCCGTGACACCGGCGGGGTGCGGGCCCACCGGTTCCTGCGCGGGGAGGATCACCTCACCCTGGGTGCGGCCGTGCTGGCGCCTCCGCTGGCTGCTGATCGGCGCGGGGCGCCGCGCACGGTGCCTGCCGAGCTGGCTCGCCGCGACGGCTCGGGGGTGCCGGTGGACCAGCCTATTGATGCAGTGGCGTCCAGCCCTGAGGCGCTGTTTCAGAATGCTGCCGCCCTGGTCAGCGGCTGAGCCATAGCTGGCGCAACACTTCTACCGAATGTAGAAAACCGGCGCTGATCGGAGTATCGTGTAGGCAGAAAGTAGTTTTCCTCGAAGGAGCACATCCATGGCCTCACTCGGTGAGTTGGAACGTTCAGTGATGACCCTGCTGTGGGAGTCGGGTCAGCAGTTGAGCGCCAATGAAGTCTGCGGTCAGTTGGATGAGGAGCTTGCCGTGACCACAGTGCTCACTGTGCTGGCCCGACTGGAGAAGAAGGGAATGGTCGAGCGGGAGCGCAGCACCCGTCCGCATCGCTACGCGGCTACCGCCACCCGTGAGGAGCACACCGTGGAGATGCTCAATGAGGTGTTGGGCACAGCACCGGACCGCGAGGCCGTACTAGCCCGGTTCATCGGCGGGGTCTCCGAAGAGGAAGCTGCCGCCCTGCGCCGCATCCTGAGTTAGTCCGCCTGTCACAGATCTGCCGTGATCCTATGGTCGAGGGTTATAGCTCAGTGTTAACAGCTTGCGACGCAGAGGCTGAGCAGGCGGGGCAACGGCTGGGACACCAGGGTCATTAGACTGGTTCGGTGACTGTTCTTGCCCTGCTGCTCGCCGCGCTTGCGGTACTGCTGGCAGTTCCAGTGCCCAAACTCTTGCACAATGCGCATTTCCGCACCCGCTCACCCTGGGCGGCGATGCTGCTCTGGCAGGCGATCGCCCTGGCCGGGGGGCTCTCCATGGTGGGCGCGCCCATTGTCCTTGGGCTCTCCCCCTTCGGCGATAACCTGCCTGCCGCAGTGAGCACCGCGATCCGGCTGACGCTCCAGGAAGACTACGTCGCATTAGCCGAACTGGAGGTCCACCCCTGGCATATCTTCGCGCTCTGCCTGGGCTTGCTGCTGGGTGGCCATCTGCTGCTGACTCTGGCCCGCACCTACGTTCGGGTGCTCAGCGCCCGCCGTCGGCACCGGCAGTTGGTGGACCTGCTCTCCACTCCCCTGCAGAACGGGAACGAGGACACCGACACCCATGTCATCGAACACGACGCTCCCCTGGCCTACTGTCTTCCCGGCCGCACCAATGCCAGTTCGGTCACTGTGCTTTCACGAGGGCTGTTGGAAACACTCAGCGAGGCTGAGCTGGCCGCCGTGGTGGCCCATGAGCAGACGCATCTGAAGCAGCGCCACCACCTGCTCACCATGGCCTTCGAGGCGTGGTACCGGGCGCTGCCCTGGCTGCCCACCACCCGCTATGGCCGCGAGGCGGTATTGGAGCTCACCGAGATGCTCGCCGACGAAGGAGCCCTGGCTCAGCACGCCCCCAAGGATCTGCTGCGCGCCATCGCTCTGTCCGGCGAATCCTCCGGCCCTTTAGGTGCGAAGGCCGCGGTCACTCAGCCGAGAGGCGAGTGGGGCGTGCACCCGCCGGCGGAACCAACGCTGCTCTCCGGTGCACGGCTGCGGCGGTTGCTGGTTCCTCAGCAGCCACTGGGCAGATCCGCTGTAGCCGGCGTCGTCGTCCTGTCTGTCGGTCTACTGGCCGTTCCGACAGGACTGCTGCTGGGCTAGCAGCGCGGCGAGCCACTAGCTCAGGAAATCTTCGGCACCGCCGACGAGCTCGGTGTGTGCCTGTTCGAGGTCGGCGCCCACAAGCTTGGCAATCTCCGCGGCGAATTCCTCGACCGTGTAGAGCTTGCCGGCTGCCTCGCGGCGGGCCTCGAGCGCTCCGGGTTGTGCCCGGTTGAGCAGGGTGGCGGTGATGGTGCCCTCGATCATGTCCCCGGAGACGATCGTCAGCAGGATCCCCCTCTCATCCAGGACGGGCACCAGTGCACGCAGTGCGTCCTCCCCGGCGCGCTTGGAGCGGGCCACCGGCTGGTAGGCGTCCATAGTGGCCACCTGATTGATGAAGTGAGCCTGATGGCTGGTGACGAACACGATCTGGGAGCCGGCCGGCATCACCTGGATGGCGGTCTTGACCATAGTGACCTGGGCGTCGCGGTTGAGCTTGAGCGCGTAGTCCTCGCCACGGTCTGCCTCCATGCCGCCAGAGGCGTTGAGGATCAGCAGATCCAGGGAGCCGAAGTTTTCCACTGCGGTGTCGACCAACGCCTGTGCACCGGCTGCTTCAGTCAGGTCGGCCTGCACTGCTACGGCCTTCCCGCCGGCGGCCTCGATCCCCTTAACCACCTTATTGGCCCGGGGGGCTTTGGCCCGGTAATTGACCACTACGCCGGCACCGCGCTCTCCGATCAGCTGAGCGGTGGCCGCGCCGATCCCCCGGGATGAGCCGGTGATGATCGCGCCCTTGCCGGTCAGATCCTTCTCTGAATTCGTCATAACTTCCTCAGTTCTTCCTTGAGTGCATGATCTGTGCAGCATTTCGGCTCCCGAGGGCCGGAAACTAGTGCACAAATCATGCACTCGGCGATGTGGTGGGTGGGTGGGTGGGTGTGTCAGTGGCCCATGCCCAGGCCGCCGTCGACCGGGATGACTGCGCCGGAGATATAGGCGGCGTCGTCCCCGGAGAGCCAGCGCACCACACGGGCCACCTCCTCTGCCTCGGCGAAACGCCCGGCGGGAATGTTCTCCAGGTACTTCTTCTGGGTGTCCTCGTCCAGCTGATCAGTCATATCCGAACGCACAAACCCGGGCGCCACCACATTGGCGGTGATTCCGCGACCGCCCAGCTCCCGGGTCAGCGAGCGGGCCATGCCGACCAGTGCGGACTTCGAGGAGCTGTAGTTGATCTGGCCCGGGGAGCCGTAGAGGCCCACCACTGAGCCGATCAGCACCACCCGGCCCCGGCGCAGTCGCAGCATGCCCTTCGACGCCCGCTTGAGCACCCGGAAGGCGCCGGTCAGGTTGGTGTCGATCACATCGGAGAAGTCCTCCTCGCTCATCCGCAGCAGCAGGGTGTCGCGAGTGATTCCGGCATTGGCCACCAGCACCTCCACCGGGCCGTGGGCTTGCTCCACCTGTTTGAAAGCCTCATCAATGCTGGCCGAATCGGTGACATCAGCGGCCACTCCGAGGGCGCCCTCAGGAGCCTCCCCGTTGCGTGTGGTGACAGCTACTTTGTCTCCGTTGGCAAGGAATGATTCGGCAATCGCACGGCCGATGCCGCGGTTTCCGCCGGTGATAAGTACTGATCGTTCGCTCATAGATCACACCCTATCGTTTCGTCTTCTACTGAACGTAGAACCGCGCGTAGACTGGGGGAATGACCTCTGAGGTCCACACCATCACCGATGCGCCGCTGCGGCACAGTGCTGAGCAGCGAAGCCGGATGGTCCGCTACACCGTGGCGATGTCTATCCGCACCGTCTGCTTCATCGCCGCAGTGGTGGTCGGAGCGGTCTGGCAGAGCTGGTGGGCCTTAGCCTTTGTGGTGGGCGCTGTGGTGCTGCCCTATATCGCGGTGGTCAATGCCAATGCCGGCGGCGACCGCTACCAGGCCCAGCTTCAGTCTGCTGAGCTCACTGCACAGCGGACCCTGGGAACAGATCACCAGGAGCCGGAGACTGAGCCCTCCCAATGGTGGGAGAACAACGACGACGACGCCCCGGCAGACAGCGGCGCACAGAGCCTCATATCCGGAGAGCTGGCAGAGGACGAGCCGAAGAAGGAGCACCGCTGATGGATCTTCTGGGCGCCCTTCAGAGCCAGGCATCCGGCAAGCACGGTCCGGACACCCCCACCTGCTCTCGGAAGGGCTGTGCTGCCGATGCCCAGTGGCAGATCCTCTGGAACAACCCCAAGATTCATGATGCGCAGCGGCGCAAGATCTGGCTGGCCTGCGATGAGCACCGCAACTGGTTGGAGGACTTTCTCAGAGCACGACTGTTCTGGCGCAGCACGGAGCCCATGGGCCCAACACCGGCGGAGGGTGGTGCACCGTGAAACGCTATTCCTTCCTGCTCACTCCCACTTGGCTGGGCTGGCTAGCCGTCTGTATGGTGTTCTGCTTCGCCTGCTACCTGTTGGGCCAGTGGCAGCTGGACCGCCGGGAGTCTGCTCTGGAGGAGATCAACCGGATAGTGGCCAACTATGACCAGGATCCGGTGCCCTACGCCGAGGCCCAGGAGCTGTTCGCCGAGGGCAGCCCGGAGGACGAGTGGACTGTGGTGCAGATGCATGGCGAGTACCTCTGGGAGGACTCCCTGCTGGCGCGCAACCGCGGGCACGGCGGTCAGGTGGGGTATGAGCAGCTGGTACCCTTCCGGGAATCAGGTACCGGGGACGTCGTCGTGATCTCCCGGGGCTGGCTGCCCACCTCCAGCACAGATGGCTCAGTGCCTGCCGATAACCCTGTGCCGCCCTCCGGTGAGGTTCAGGCAGTGGTGCGGCTGAAGCCTGCCGAGCCGGAAATCGACCGTGGGGCGCCGGCGGGCCAGCTGGCCTCGATCAACATGGGTGAGTATGAGAACCAGGTGGGCTATTCCTTGGTGGACGGCGCCTACGGTCTGATGGCCCAAGAACACCCGGCACCGCAGGAGGCTCCGCGCCAGCTGGCCAGACCTGCCCTGGATGAGGGCCCACATCTGAGCTATTCGATGCAGTGGGTGGCCTTCGGGCTGCTCAGCTTTGTGGGGTGGTGGTACGCGGCCCGGCTGCACCGCCGCAACCTGGACCTGGAGGAGCTCGACGCCGCCGAGGGCTCGTACGATGACCCGCTCGGCGCGACCGATCCCCGTGTGGAGCGGCAGGAACGGACCCGCCTGGCCAAGCAGCTGCGCCGCCGAGAGTCCGGCAAATATTCCGATGAGGACGCCGAGGACGCCTGGGTCGAGGAACACCTGGTCAGCAGCCGCTGAGGGGCGGCCGCATCCGTATCGGCTGAGCCGGGCCAACGAAGGGTTTCTCCCCATCGTGGAGAGCATCGGCCTCAATCAAAACGCCCAGTGACGGTTCATCACCCCTTGTGGTGACCGAAGGCGTAGTGGGTGGGAGTGATGCCGAAGTGCTGCTTGAAGGCTCGGCGGAAGGCATTGACGTGGGTGTAGCCGACTCGGTGAGCCACGGCGTGGACCGTGGTGTCTGTGCGCAGCAGCACCGCCGCGGCCTGCATGCGGTTGCGCAGCCTCCACTGCCGCAGGGTCATCCCCGTCTCAGCCCGGAACTCGCGCTCCACCGTTCGCAGGGAGGTGTGCACCGAAGCCGCCAGCTGCTCCGCGGTGCGGATGTCCCCGGGATTGAAGAGCAGGGTCTCGGCCACGGCCCGGGCCGGCGCACTCTCCGGCAGCTGCATGGCTGTCGCCGCGACGGGGCTCCGCTCCAGCAGGGACAGCACCTGACGGTCGAGGTTTGCCTCCAGGGCGATGGCTGTCATCCCCGCCACTCCGTGGGCCAGCAGCACGGTGTGCAGCTGGCGCCCCACCCGGATGATGGTCGGCTCGTTCAGCGTGGTGGCGATGCGACCCACGGAGAACACCAGCGGAACCACCACCGAGTTCGCCTGTACGGTAAACCGGTGCCGCACCCCTGCCGGGACCCACGCTGCATGGCCTTCGCTCAGAGTCATCGGTTTCTCGTCGATCACCAGCTCGGCATTCCCGCGCACCTGCCACAGCAACACGTGGTGGTCTTGCTCGCAGCGCTCCGACAGGGTCGCCGGAGGGATCCACGTTCGATGCGGAGGCTGAGCGCCCTGCGCTTCCACCGACGGCGCCATGCTGAGGGTCACTGGCTCTCATCCTCTCCGGGCGGTCGGCCCGCATCTGAGGTCTGGTGTCGGAAACTGTTCACCTACTGCCGAAATCGGTGAACCGAATAAGGATAGGTTCGCATAACCTATTCAGGCAAGCGGCATCTTTGTGTCCGCTGAAGCCACCACTTGATGAGAAAGGCATGTCTATGACCGTGCTCTCACGCCCCTGGGCGAGGACCGCCGCCGTCCTGCTCGCCGGTGCACTGTTGCTCACCGCCTGCCAGGCAGACCAAGAGAACGGGCAGGAGACCGACGACGTCGGGGACAACGCCGAAGCCTCCGAGACCGGCGGCGACTACCCCGTCACGGTGGACACCGTCTACGGGGAGATCACCCTGGAGGAGAAGCCGGAGCGCATCGTCTCGGTGACCGGCCCCTATGCGGAGATGCTGGTCGCGCTCGGTGAGCAGCCCGTGGCCTTCGCCGGCTCGCCTCGGGCCGGGGACGACTACCTGGCCGGTCACCCGTGGATGGAGGACACCGATGTCGACGTCTCGGTACATGACACCGACCTGATCGCCGAGGGTTACACCCCATCGATGGAGACCGTAGCCTCCTACGAGCCGGACCTGATCATCGGTCAGGGAGCGGACTGGGGAATCGACGAGGAGATGTTCGAACAGCTCTCTGAGATCGCCCCGGTCTACACCACGCCTTACGAGTACGACCAGTGGGACAAGACCCTCTCCGACCTTGCGAAGCTGACCGGCACCGCTGAGGCCGGTATGGAGGCAATCGCCGAGGTGGAGGCCTCCTTTGATGAGGCCCGCGAACGAATCGAGCACCTTCAGGGGGCCAGCTACATCTACGGTGACCTGGTGGAGCAGGACATCCGCCTGACTGGTCACTTCTATCTGCTGGAGCAGCTGGGGCTGGCCACCGACGAGGACCTCGCCGCTCTGGAGAGCATTTCCCTGGAGGCTCTGGACCAGATCACCACTGACATCTTCTACGTGATGACTTGGCGCTCCGAGGACGCTGTGGAGACTCTCGAGTCCGATCCGCGGTGGGGTGAGCTGCCCGCAGTGCAGAACGACGCCGTCATCTATGCCGACGCCGCCCTGACCAATGCCACCGAGCTCGGCCCGATCGCCATCCCGTGGGCTCTGGACCAGATCACCGCCGAGCTCGAAGACGCCACCGTGGACCAGGCAGAGCAGTAGTGTCGGAACTTCCGGAGTCGGTGGATGAGTGATGTCAGGTTGGAGCCTCACCCTGGGTCAGCGAGCCCCCGGAGCGAGGCTCCCTCCGGGGGCCCCGCTGAACTGCCTGTCAGTGCCTCCCGGGGCTTGGTCTCTCGCCGCGCGTTTGGGCTGCTGCTGGCTCTCATAACGCTGATCGCCCTCATCCTGTTGAGTGTGGTGGTGGGGTCCAAGGCGATCCCACTCGGTGAGGTGTTGGCTGCTCTGCGGCAGAACACGGGCGAGGGGGATGTGTATGTCATCTGGGAGATGCGCATCCCCCGCACCGTGGCCGGACTCTGTGTCGGTGCCTCCCTGGGTGTGGCTGGTGCGTTGATCCAGGCGATGACCCGCAACCCGTTGGCTGATCCGGGGATTCTGGGGGTCAACGCTGGAGCGGCGTTCTTCGTGGTGGTCGGTGTGGCGGTCTTCGGGGTCACCAGTATCAGCGGGTACGTGTGGTTCGCCTTCGCCGGGGCCCTTGTGGTCACCGTAGTGGTGTATCTGATCGGCTCCACTGGCCGGTGCGGAGCAGACCCGGTCCGTCTCACCCTGGCCGGAGTGGCCGTGGGCGCGGTCCTCTCCGGGCTGGTCACTGGCATGGTGCTGCTGAACCCCCGGGCTTTTGATCAGATGCGCAACTGGAATGCCGGGTCAGTGACCGGCCGGGGGTTCGATATCCTCCTGCCTGTTCTGCCGTTCCTGATGATTGGGCTGCTGATCGCCATCATCGCCGCTCGATCGTTGAACGCCATTGCCTTAGGTGATGACTTCGCGAACTCCCTGGGTGCCAACGTGACCCGCACCCGGATCCTCGGAGTCCTCGCCGTGACTCTGCTCGCCGGTGGGGCCACTGCCATCGCCGGGCCTATCGGATTCGTGGGGCTGATGGTTCCGCATATCGCCCGGTGGGTGGTGGGACCGGACCAGCGCTGGATCCTGGCCTATACGGTGCTGTTAGCACCGGCCCTCGTGGTGGCTGCCGACATCCTGGGCCGAGTGGTTATCCGTCCCGGAGAGATGCCGGTCGGGATCGTCACCGCCTTCCTCGGCGCACCCGTGCTCATCCTGCTCGTCCGACGCAAGAAAGCCAGCGGACTATGACCACCACCCTCAGACCAGAACCGGCGAAGCTCAACGGACGAACACCCACTCTCCCCCACCGCGGCACCCAGGCGCCACCTCGGGTGCACTTCGGGCGCCGGACCCTGATTCTCCGCCGGTTCGGGATGGCCTACCGGTTCAACCTCCGCTCATTAGTGGTCTGCTTGGTCATGGTCATACTCACGGTGCTGATCTCGTTGTGGGCGCTGGCCAGCGGGGATTACGAACTGACCATCCCTGAGGTATGGGGCGCTCTGCTCAACGACCCTGAGGCCGGATTCGCCCGCACCGTGGTGGTGGGCTGGCGGCTGCCCCGGGTGCTGGGCGCTGTGGTCTTCGGTGCCGCCCTAGGAGCCTCCGGGGCGATCTTCCAGTCCCTGACCCGCAACCCGCTGGCCTCACCGGATATCATCGGGTTCTCCACCGGCTCCTACACCGGAGCCTTGGTGGTGATCATCGTCATCGGCGGCGGGTATCTCCACCTGGCCGCAGGCGCACTCGTTGGTGGAATCCTCACGGCCCTTGCCGTCTACCTGCTGGCTTGGCGGCGCGGTGTCCAGGGCTTCCGGCTGATCATCGTGGGCATCGGCATCAGCGCCATGCTGGCCTCGTTGAACACCTGGCTGATCCTGCGGGCAGATCTGGATGTGGCCATGAGCGCTGCCGCCTGGGGCGCAGGCTCGCTGAACGCCACTACCTGGGACCAGCTCACCCACGGCACCCTCGCCATTCTGATCCTCTTTGCCCTTCTGATGGGACTGGCGCCGTCTCAGCGTCAGCTGGAGCTCGGCGATGATGCCGCTAAGGCCACCGGTGTCAAAGGCGAGACCTCCCGGCTGGCCCTGGTGGTTGTCGGTGTGGCCCTGACCGCTACCGTCACCGCCTCGGCCGGGCCGATCTCCTTCATAGCCCTGGCCGCACCACAGATCGCCCGCCGACTGGCCCGCACCCCCGGAGTCACCCTGGTACCTGCGGCCATCACCGGAGCACTGGGGCTGGCCGCTGCTGACTACACCGCCCAGCACCTGCTGCCCTCCGCCCTTCCTGTCGGGGTGGTCACCGTGGTCCTCGGCGGTGGGTACCTGGTATGGCTGCTGATCCACGAAATGAGAAAACGCCCATGACACACACCACCACAACCGATACCCCTACGGTCAGTACAGACCCCGCCCAGCCGCAGGCCGACGTCCCCACGGCTGGTCCCAGGTTGCAGGTCCAGGATGCGACCATCGGCTATGACAAACGCAGTATCAGCCACGACCTCTCAGTCCAGATTCCGGATGAGTCCTTCACCGTGATCATCGGACCCAACGCCTGCGGCAAGTCCACCCTGCTGCGCGCGCTCTCCCGGCTGTTGAAACCCTCGAGTGGGCAGGTGATACTCGATGGGCAGACCATTACCGCCTATAAGTCCAAGGAAGTCGCCCGCAAAGTCGGACTGTTACCCCAGACCTCTGTAGCCCCTGACGGCATCACCGTGGCCGACTTAGTCGCCCGGGGACGGTTCCCCCACCAGAGCTTCATCAAACAATGGAGTCGAGACGATGAAACAGCCGTGTACCAAGCCATGGAAGCCACCGGGATCACCGAGCTCTCCCACCGGCTGGTCGACGAACTCTCCGGAGGACAACGCCAACGCGTCTGGGTCTCGGTGGCTCTGGCTCAGCAGACCGAGATCCTACTATTGGATGAGCCCACCACCTTCCTGGACATCACCCACCAGATTGAACTGCTGGAGCTCTTCACCGACCTGCACCAACAGGGCCACACCCTGGTGGCGGTCTTGCACGACCTCAACCATGCCGCACGGTATGCCACCTACATGATCGCCATGCGCCACGGAGACATCATCACCCAAGGCACCCCAGAACACGTCGTCACCCAAGAGACAATCAAACAGGTCTTCGACCTCGACTGCCGTGTCGTCCCCGACCCCGTAGCCGGAACACCGCAGGTAGTGCCGCTGGGCCGAGACCGCAGCCGCAGAACCACCGAGAAGACACCCGGACGACAGGAGCGGCAGGTATGAGCATCAATACACGCAGGACCTTCGAGGGCCCCAACCGCACTGGGGAGCAGCAGTTGAACTTCCTGCCCAGGATCGCGCGGCGGGACCTCGACGTGGTACGTGCAGAGGAGATCACCCCTCGATACCGCCGGATCGTGCTGACCGGGGATGTGCTGGCCGAGGGCTACCCCCTGGTGCGCTTCGCCTGCAACGATCACATCAAGGTCTACTTCCCCGATCCTCAGACCGAAAAGATTGTGGCCTATCGGGAGATCGGGAACGATGAATGGGAGCTCGACAGCGTTGATGGAGAACCGATCCGCCGCGACTACACGCCACGAGCCTTCAACCTCGAAGCCCGTGAGCTGACCATCGACTTTGTGATCCACGAGCACGGTGTCGCCGGACTCTGGGCGCGCCGGGCCAAGCCAGGTGACGAGATCGTGGTGATGGGACCACGGGCCAATTGGCTGCTGCCGGAGAACTACACCCACTACTGGGCGGTCGGTGATGAGACTGCCCTGCCGGCCATCTCCAGGCTGATCGAGGAAGCACCGGAAGGCGCCCACATTACCGCCGTGGTGGAGATCGCCGACGCCGCTGAGGAGCAGCAGATCATCCCCGCCCCCGGAGTCAGCGTTGACCTGCACTGGGTGCACCGTGACACCGACCCCGTCGGGAGGGGCCACGGCAGTGCCCTGGAGACCGCCATACGGGGTGTGGAGGTCCCGGCTGACACCTCAGACCTGTATGTGTTCGCCGCCGGTGAGGCCGGTGCGATGAAGCCGATCCGCCGGTATCTGCGCCGCGAACTCGACCTGCCCAAGCGCCAGCTGGCCGTGGACGGGTACTGGAAGCGCGGTGTGGCCGACCATGATCATCACACCAACACCTTCGACGACGAACACTGAACCGGAGTCTCACTCTAAGGTGATCAGGTCCTCGTACTCACTGCTGTAAAGATCTTCCGCGCCGTCGGGCAGCAGCAGCACCCGTTCGGGGCCCAGGGCCTGCACTGCTCCGGGGTCATGGGAGATCAGCACGACGGCACCCTCATAGGTGCGCAGAGCCGCCAGAATCTCCGCACGGGAGGCTGGATCCAGGTTGTTGGTGGGCTCATCCAGCAGCAGCACATTGGCGCTGGAGGCCACCAGAGTAGCCAGGGCCAGCCGGGTCTTCTCCCCACCGGAGAGCACCCCGGCGGGTTTGGCGACGTCGTCGCCTGAGAAGAGGAAGCTGCCCAGGATCTTCCGCTGGTCGGTGTCGTTGAGGAAAGGGGCGGCGGACTTCATGTTCTCCAGCACCGAGCGGTCAGTGTCCAGAGTGTCGTGCTCCTGGGCGAAATAGCCGAGCTTCAGACCGTGCCCGTGCACCACCTCACCGCTGTTGGGCTGAGACACCCCGGCCAGCAGGCGCATCAGGGTGGTCTTGCCGGCACCGTTGTAGCCCAGAATCACAACCCGGGAGCCGCGGTCGATGGCCAGGTCCAGCCCGGTGAAGATCTCCAGGGAGCCATAAGACTTGCTCAGCGCCTTGGCCATCAGTGGGGTCTTGCCGCAGGCCGAGGGCTTGGGGAAGCGGATATTCGCCACCCGGTCGGCCTGGCGCTCGCCCTCCAGCCCGGCCATCATCCGGTCGGCACGTTTGAACATGGATTGGGCGGCGGTGGCTTTGGTGGCCTTGGCCCGCATCTTCTCGGCTTGGGTGCGCAGTGCGGAGGCCTTCTTCTCCGCATTGGCGTATTCCCGTTTGCGCCGGGCCTCGTCCTGCTCGCGCTGGGCCAGGTACTTCTTCCAGGTCATGTTGTAGACGTCCACGGTCTGGCGCATCGCATCCAGGTAAAGCACTTTGTTGACCGTGGACTCGATGAGCTCCACATCGTGGCTGATCATCAGCACTCCGCCGGGAAAAGTTCTGAGGTGCTCGCGCAGCCAGGCGATGGAGTCGGCGTCGAGGTGATTGGTGGGCTCGTCCAGCAGCAGAGTGTCGGCCTGGGAGAAGAGGATGCGAGCCAGTTCCACGCGGCGCCGCTGCCCGCCGGAGAGAGTATTCAGCGGTTGGGTGAGGATGCGTTCAGGCAGATCCAGGTTGGCGCAGATGGTAGCCGCCTCAGACTCAGCGGCGTATCCCCCGGCGGCCTCGAACCGGGTCTGCAGCTTTTCGTAGCTGCGCATGGCTTTATTGCTGACTGTGGCATCATCGGAGGCCATGTCCTGTTCGGCCTGGCGGATTTTGCGCACCACCACGTCGAGCTCACGAGCGGAAAGGATGCGGTCGCGGGCCAGCTGGTCCATGTTCTCGACCCTGGGATCCTGGGGCAGGTAGCCGATCTCTCCGCGGCGGTTCACATGGCCGGCGGCGGGCTGGGTCTGCCCGGCCAGCACTTTGGTCATTGTGGTCTTGCCGGCGCCGTTGCGTCCGACCAGTCCGATCTTGTCACCGGAGTCGATGCGAAAACCGACGCTGTCCATCAGAAGTCGCGCGCCAGCTCGCAGTTCCAGCCCGGTTACGTTAATCAATCCGTTGAAGTCCTAAGTGACAGAGGAAATTAACGCCTGCTAGCGAAGCGGTGCAGACGCTTTAGACATGATAGCCACGGCAACGCGGCCGAGAGGCGAGCGGACGACCCGATTGAGGGTTGACACACCGTAGTGCGACACCTGCGCCCGCCGCCGGGACAGACTCAGATATTAAAGCCGAGGGCGCGCATCTGCTCCTTGCCGTCCTCAGTGATCTTCTCCGGGCCCCAAGGCGGCATCCATACCCAGTTCAGCCGCCATTCGTCCACCATGGTGCCCACATGCTGACCGACCTGCTCCTCGAGCACATCGGTGAGCGGGCAGGCGGCGGTGGTCAGGGTCATATCGATGACCAGGGCGCCGTCGTCCTCATAGCGCAGCCCGTAGAGCAGCCCGAGGTCCACCACGTTGATGCCCAGTTCGGGATCGATGACCTCCTTGAGAGCTTCCTCGATATCCTCAAGCGGTGTCTGTGTTGCTGTCTCGCTCATCTTCCTCATCCTTCCCGCTGCTGTGCTGCGACGGGTATAACGTCTGGTCTCTTCCTACTATGCCTGAGAGTGCTGGGCTTGGGCTAGGGCGCCACGCAGTGCCATCCAGCCCAGCAGCGCGCATTTGACCCGTGCGGAGTACCGTCCGACCCCGGTGAAGGCGCCAAGATCGTCCAACAGGTCCATCTTGTCCTCCTCGAGCTCCTGACCCCGGTTGTGGATCAGCTCCCGGAAGGTCTCTGCGAGCTTCTCGGCCTCAGCAACCGGCTCACCGTCAACCATCTCGTACATCAGGGACAGGGATGCCTGGGAGATGGAACATCCCTTACCGGTCCAGGCCAGGGAGTCCACCACGCTATCGGCCACCCTCACCTGGACAGTGCACTCATCACCGCAGGTCGGGTTGACCTGGAATGATTCTCCGTCAGGGGCTTCGAGCTCACCCTCCCCCGAGCGGGCGCGGGAGTGGTCCAGGATGACCTGCTGGTAGAGCTGCTCCATCGCAGTGCTGGCCCCGGCGGCGGGGAAGCCCCGCTCGCCTCTCGGCTGACCTTCGCCAGCCTTCGCGCCTAAAGGTTCAGTCAAAGAACTTCACCACCTGGTGCAGGCCCTTGATGAAAGCCTCGATGTCTTCAGGGCCGCTGTAGACCCCTGCGGAGGCCCGGGCGGAGGCATGTACGCCGAAGGCCCGGTGCACCGGCTGGGCGCAGTGATGGCCCACCCGGACTGCGATGCCCTGATCGTCGAGTACCTGGCCCACATCGTGGGGGTGCACCCCGGGGACGTCGAAGGCCACCACGGCCAGCCGGTCGGTGGTCTCTGTTGGCCCCAGTACCTGGACACCTGGCAGCTCGGCGATGCCTTCCAGCAGCAGCTTGGCCAGCTGGTCCTCATGGGCAGCGAGGTTCGCCATGCCCAAGCCGTTGAGGTAGTCCACTGCGGCGTGCATGCCTACGGTCTGCGCCACCATCTGCGTGCCCGCCTCAAACCTCTGGGGTGGGGGCATAAAGGTGGTGGACTCCATGGTCACGATCTCCACCATGGACCCGCCGGTGAGGAAGGGCGGCAGTGCTTCGAGCAGTTCGCGGCGCCCGTAGAGCACCCCGACCCCGGTGGGGGCGAGCATCTTATGCCCGGAGAAGGCTGCGAAGTCCACGCCGAGCTCGCCGAAGTTCACCGGCAGATGGGCGGCGGACTGGCAGGCGTCCAACACGGTGTAAGCGCCAACCTCGCGGGCGCGGGTCACAATAGGGGCCACATCGGTGATGGCTCCGGTGACGTTGGAGGCGTGGGTGAAGGCCACCACCCGAGTACGCTCGGTGATGACATCGAGCTTCTCCAGGTCCAGGCGTCCTTCTGCGGTGACCGGGATCCAGCGCAGCACGGCACCGGTCTTGGCGGCTAGTTCCTGCCAGGGCACCAGATTGGCGTGGTGCTCCAGCTCGGTGACCACAATCTCGTCACCCGCTGCCAGACGGAACCTGGCGGCGTCACCGCCTCCCCTGCCGAGGGTGGCGTTGAGGAAGCCGTAGGCCACCAGGTTCAGGCCTTCGGTGGCGTTCTTGGTCCAGACGATCTCTCCGAAGTCCGCACCCACGAACTGTGCCACAGCGTCCCGGGCAGCCTCGTAGGCCTCAGTGGCCTCCTCAGCGATCTGGTGGGCGCCGCGGTGCACCGCAGCATTGTGCCGCAAGTTGAAGGTGCGCTCAGCCTCCAGCACCGCAGCCGGCTTCTGGCTGGTGGCGCCGGTGTCCAGGTACACCAACGGCTTCCCCCCGCGGACGGTACGGTCCAGCAGCGGGAAGTCCCCGGCGACGTTGAGGAGTTTAGTCACGCAAGCCTTTCAACGCTGTGGCAGTGGATAAGACAGTAAGGGAGCCGAGCGAACTAGCCCGCCACTGCAGCCGTTGCCAAGAAACGATCGTAGCCATTGGCTTCGAGTTCGTCCGCCAGCTCGGGCCCGCCCTGCTCGGCCACCCTGCCATCTACGAATACGTGCACGTAGTCGGGCTTGATGTAGTTGAGGATGCGGGTGTAGTGGGTGATGAGCAGGGTGCCCATGTTGTTCTCGGCGTGTGCCCGGTTCACACCCTCGGAGACCACGCGCAGGGCGTCGATGTCCAGGCCGGAGTCGGTCTCGTCCAGCACAGCGAACTTGGGCTTGAACAGCTCCAGCTGCAGGATCTCCACGCGCTTCTTCTCACCGCCGGAGAAGCCCTCGTTGACGTTGCGGTTGGCGAAGTCGGCGTCAATACGCAGCTTGGCCATGGCCTCCTTGACCTCTTTGGTCCAGGTGCGCAGCTTGGGGGCATCGCCGTCGATGGCGGTCTTGGCGGTGCGCAAGAAGTTGGTCATGGTGACCCCGGGGACCTCCACGGGGTACTGCATGGCCAGGAACAGGCCGGCCTGGGCGCGCTCATCGACCTCCATCTCCAGCACGTCCTCGCCGTCCAGCAGGATCTCACCGCTGGTGACCTCGTAGCGGGGGTGGCCCGCGATGGTGGCGGCCAGGGTGGACTTGCCGGAGCCGTTTGGGCCCATGATGGCGTGGATCTCACCGGAGTTGATGGTCAGGGACACGCCCTTGAGGATGTCCTTGGTGCCCTGATCGGTCTCGATGGAGACATGCAGGTCCTTGATCTCGAGAGTTGACATGGTGTTTCTGGTCCTTTTCATAAAAGTTCTCTAAAACGTTCGACGGGGCGATACGCGGCTAGTTGCCGAGGATCTCCAGTTCGGCCTCGAGGTCCTCCTGGAGGGACTCCTCGATGCTGGGCACGCCGATCTTCTGGATGACCTCGTTGAGGAAACCGCGGACCACCAGCTGGCGGGCGACCTTCTCCGGGATGCCGCGGGCCATGAGGTAGAACAGGTGGTTCTCATCGAACCGGCCGGTGGAGGAGGCGTGGCCCGCGCCTTCGATGAGGCCGGTCTCGATCTCCAGGTTGGGCACGGAGTCGGCGCGGGCGCCGTCGGTGAGCACCAGGTTCTGGTTCTTCTCATAGGAGTCGGTGCCCTCGGCCGCAGCACGGATGAGCACATCGCCGATCCACACTGTGCGGGCGGTCTCACCCTGCAGGGCTCCTTTGTAGAGCACATTGGAGGTGTTGCGCGGGGTGTTATGGTCCACGAAGGTGCGGTGCTCGATGTGCTGACCGGAGTCGGCAAAGTACAGCCCGTACATCTGCGCCTCAGCGCCCTCACCGGTGTAGCGGAAGTTGGTGTTCAGCCGAACCACGGACCCGCCCAGGGAGACGGCCACGTGCTTATAGCTGGCGTCCTGACCGACTGCGGCATCGTGCTGTCCAACATGAACGGCGTCGTCATCCCAGCGCTGCAGGGAGATCACGGTGACATCGGCGCCCTGGCCCACCTTGATCTCCACGTTGCCGTTGAAGTCTGCGCTGCCGCGGTGCTCGAGCACGAACACAGCCTTGGCGTTGGGCTCAGCCTCCAGCACAACGTGCGCGTTGCCCCGGGACCCGGCCTGGGTGCCGGTGATGTCCACCCTCAGCGGCTCATCGAGCTCGGTGCCCTCGGTGACCTTGAGGTAGAGCGCCTGCTCCACGTTCTTGTAGGCGACCACCGCGGCCCGGTCGGCCGGCTGCAGCACAGTGCCCCGGGGCGCCTCACCATCACGCAGGGTGGAGAGGACGACGCCGTCAACCCCCTCGGTGACCTGGTAGTCCACCGGCTCGGAGTCGGTGACTGCGTTGGCGGTAGGGGTGTCGCTGAGCACTCCGGCCAGCTTCTTCAGCGGAGTGAAACGCCACTCCTCCTCGCGTCCGGTGGGCTCTGGGAAGCCGGCGAGGTCGTACCCGATGTGCCGGTTGCCGCGGGAGCCGGAGCCTGAGGTGAGGGGCTTGGCGGCGGCGTCGAACCCGTGGCTGTGGTCGGCGGCCTGATTGGTGGCCGCTGTGAGGTTCTCGCCCTCCTCGGTGAAGCCGGGAATGGAGATGCGGCGGGAGCCGACTTCTACTCCGGCGACCTGCTCAGTGGTCTCTGTCATTGTTAGCCTACGGATCCTTCCATCTGCAGTTCGATGAGTCGGTTGAGCTCCAGGGCGTACTCCATGGGGAGTTCGCGGGCGATGGGCTCGATGAAGCCGCGCACGATCATGGCCATGGCCTCGTCCTCCGCCATGCCGCGGGACATCAGGTAGAACAGCTGATCCTCAGACACCTTGGAGACTGTGGCCTCGTGCCCCAGGGTGACATCGTCCTCGCGGATGTCGATGTAGGGGTAGGTGTCAGTCTTGGAGACGGTGTCCACCAGCAGGGCGTCGCAGACCACCGAGTTGGCCGATTTCTTGGCCTCAGCGTTGATCTGCACCAGTCCTCGGTAGGAGGCGCGGCCTCCGGAGCGGGCCACCGACTTGGAGACGATGGAGGATGAGGTGTTCGGGGCCATATGCACCATCTTGGAGCCGGTGTCCTGGTGCTGGTTGGCGCCGGCGAAGGCCACCGAGAGGGTCTCGCCCTTGGCGTGCTCGCCGGTGAGGTAGACCGCAGGGTACTTCATGGTGACCTTGGAGCCGATGTTGCCGTCTATCCACTCCATGGTGCCGCCGGCGTCGACCACAGCGCGCTTGGTGACCAGGTTGTACACGTTGGTGGACCAGTTCTGGATGGTGGTGTAGCGGACCCGGGCGTTCTTCTTCACCACGATCTCCACCACAGCTGAGTGCAGGGAATCGGTGTTGTAGATGGGTGCGGTGCAGCCTTCGATGTAGTGGACGTAGGAGTCCTCGTCGGCGATGATCAGGGTGCGCTCGAACTGGCCCATGTTCTCGGTGTTGATCCGGAAGTAAGCCTGCAGCGGGATCTCCACGTGTACACCCTTGGGCACGTACACGAAGGATCCGCCGGACCATACAGCGGTGTTCAGCGCGGCGAACTTATTGTCGCCCACCGGGATCACTGAGCCGAAGTACTCTTCGAAGAACTCCGGGTGCTCCTTCAGAGCGGTATCGGTGTCCATGAAGATCACACCCTGGGCCTCCAGGTCCTCGCGGATCTGATGGTAGACCACCTCGGACTCGTACTGGGCGGCCACACCTGCCACCAGGCGTTCACGCTCAGCCTCCGGGATGCCCAGCTTCTCGTAGGTGTTGCGGATGTCCTCGGGCAGGTCCTCCCAGGTCTGGGCCTGCTTCTCGGTGGAGCGGACGAAGTACTTGATGTTGTCGAAGTCGATCTCGGAGAGGTCCGCCCCCCAGGTGGGCAGCGGCTTGCGCTCGAAGTATCTCAGGCCCTTCTTGCGCAGTTTCAGCATCCACTCCGGCTCGGACTTCTTCGCGGAGATGTCCTCCACCACGGCGGCGTCCAGGCCGCGTTTGGCGGTGGCCCCGGCGGTGTCCGAGTCGGCCCAGCCGTACTCGTAGTTGCCCAGTCCCTGCAGCTCAGGGTTATCATCCAGGATCTTCTGGATGACCACGGGGTCTTCGGTGTTCCGCAGAGTTTCCTCTGCCTGTGCAATCTGCTCGGTCATGACAACCTCTCTTGTTGACGCGGAGAAATCACGATTCTCTTCCGGGGGGCGGTACGTGCCCCCGGTGAAGTCTGTTCTGAGTCCTGCTGGGCGCGGGCTGCGCGTTCGGCGGCGAGCTTTTCGCGGCCCACCGGGACGTGGGTGGTGCATACATGAGCGCCTGCGGCCTGGGTGGAGAGGCGACGAACGTCCACATTGAGCAGCCGGCCGATCATTGCCGTCTCCTCTTCGCAGAACACCGGATGGGCTTCTGCTATTTCCCGCACCGGGCAGTGCCCCTGGCAGAGCTGGGTGGACTGCATGGCCAGCAGCGGGTTGTCCCGGCCCACTAGGCGGGTGAAGCCGGCGAATCCGGCGGCGTTGAAAAACTCGGCGAGCTTCTCGGTGCGCCCGTCCAGATCTTCGATCTGTGCCAGTTCGTCGCTGCAGCGCTGTTCGAACTGGCTGAAGTAGGCCTGGGCCACTGCCCGGGCTGCCGCGCTGTCTTCGGTCTTGGACTCCCCTGCCCCGGTGCCTGCTGCATCCAGGGTGGTGGGGGGTTCGCCGTGCTCCTCTGCTGCGTGCTTCTCCAGGACTTCCAGGGCGGTGCGGACCAGGGCGAGGTAATCATCGCCCAGCTCCTGCTGGCCGCGGGAGGAGATCACGTAGCGGCGGGAGGGGCGGCCAGCGCCTTTGCGGCGGGAGGTGATGTTCTTGACCTCCACCAGTCCCTGCTCGGTCATGGCGTCCAGGTGGCGGCGGACAGCGGCTGCGGTGAGACCGAGCTCGCGGCCCAGTTGGGCGGCGCTGATCGGGCCTTCCTCAACGACCAGCTGGATGACCCGGTCCCGGGTAGAGCTGTCAGACTCGGGCACCTGGGCATCAACTGCCGGAGCACTCATCCCACCATTGAATTTCATAACTCTATTCTGACCTATTCAGAACAAGACCGCCAGGAAGGCAGGCCTAACCCCTGGATACACTGAGGGTCATGAACAGGGAAGCGGTACATGCGGCAGCACGGGGCTGGACTGCGGCGCTGGGGGTGTTTGCGCTGATGCTCTCCGCGGGATGCGGACAGGAGCCGGTGCCTGCACCTCCGGCGGCTCAGGAAATTCCAGACGAGGAGCTGCCGGAGACCGAGGAGACTGAGACTGCCGAACCCACCGAGGAAGAGGATGACGGGCGCTACCGGCTTGATGAGCGCCCTGACTTCGCTGAGCTGGAGAGTCGGGTCCGGGAGCTCTACGACGAGTACTACCTGGCCTACGGAGACGACACCATCTATGAGCTGACCCCGGCTGACGATAGCTACCTCGGCGAGTACTACGCCTGGGCCTTCGTCACCGAGATCGGCAATCATTACACCGAGATGCTCGATGCTGACCAGCTCACCAGCGAGGACCCTGATGAGCTGGACGAACAGATCGAGCAGACCCTGGAGCAGCTCGATGAGCTGGAGGTGCGGTTCACCGACGGCCAGCTGCTCAATGTTCCGGCAGAGGACCCGGAGGACTGGTACGAGTATGACGACCGACACCCAGACTTCTACGAGTGGGAGGAGCAGGCCGCCAGCTATGCCCCTGAGCTGGACAACGAGAGCACCTACTGGACCGCCGGGGAGGAACTGGCCGAGATCTTCAACCTAGAGGTGGTCGACGACTTCGACGAAGTGGTCTGCCTGGAGACCCACGATAACACCAGGGACACCGGCTACTACTGTGAGGCCACGCCGGAAGCCATCTACCTCAACCCCGACCACATCTACTTTGCGGATTATGTGCGCGATGTCTGGTGGTACGAACTGGTTCGTCATGAGATCGCCCACCACCAGATCCATATGAAATGCGGCTCGGTGGCCCCGCCGATCGTCGGAGACATGGTGGAGGCGGTCACCAGCTCCTATGCGGTGCTGTTCCTAGGTGCCGACCGTGACACCCTGGAATGGGGCGAGGAGCCAGGCTCGGAGTACATCATGACCGATGAATCCTTCGAAATCGCCGAGGCCATCGCCGAGGAGTACTGCTTCGAACTGCCCTGACTCCAACGCCGGTACTTCTACAACCTGTAGAAAACGGTAGACTGGTGCGGTGCCCGCATCTGCCCTCTGCCTGAGCCTCACCGGGGTGCGCTACGCTCTCGGCTCAGCCCGTTCAGCCAGTGGAGTCACTGAGATTCTCGCCGGGGTGGACCTCACCGCCAGGCGTGGGGAAGTCACCGTGATCATCGGCCCCAACGGGGCAGGAAAAACCACCACGCTGGGCTGTGCCCAGGGAATGATCCGTCCCTCCGCCGGCACGGTGCGGCTGCTGGGCCAGGACCCCTACCGCGCCGGTGCGGAACTTCGGGCCAGGGTCGGCGTGATGCTCCAGGACGGCGGACTCCCCCAGTCGGTGAAGCCCGTGACCCTGCTGCGCCATATCTCTGCCCTGCACCAATATCCCTGGCCGCTGAAGGACCTCACCGAACGCCTGGATCTGGGCAGCTTCCTCACCACCAGCGTGCGCCGGCTCTCCGGGGGGCAGAAACAGCGCATCGCGCTGGCCGCCGCACTCATCGGCAGGCCTGAGCTGGTTTTCCTGGACGAACCCTCGGCCGGACTCGACCCACAGTCCCGGCAGCTTGTCTTCGACCTCATCAGTGAGCTGCGCAGCTGCGGCACCGGCATTGTGCTGACCACTCACCTGCTGGAGGAGGCCCAGCAGCTGGCCGACTCCGTGCACATCCTCAAAGACGGCCAGGTGGTGCGGCATGGCACCGTGGCCGAGCTCACCCACCAGGGCTCCGCAGCCGCACGCAACGGCACAGTGCCTGCACGCCGGCTGACCTTCGCCTCCCCGCGCATCCTCACCGCCGCAGAGCTGAAGGCTGCCCCGCTTCCGGTGGCCCAGGACAACGGCACCAACCGGGCAGGCTCCTGCTGGGCCGTGGAGAACATCTCCACCCCGGCGGACCTGCAGGCACTGAGCTCTTGGTGGGCGCAGATTGACCTGCTGCCTGCTGAGATCAGCTTTGAGGCCCGCACGCTTGAGGACGTCTTCTGGGAGGTCTCCGCCCCGTGAGCACCCAGCCCAACACCACCGGTACGACGCCGCCTGCTCCCCGGCCTGCCCCTGCCCACCGACGGGTGCTCGCCCATGGTCTCTACGAGGCGCAGATCACCCTGCGCAATGGGGAGCAGCTGCTGGTCAGCCTGATCCTCCCGCTGCTGGTGCTCATCGGCCTGCACCGGGCCCATGCAATCACCGATATCGTCCCAGAGATCCAGACAACAGCTCCTGGGGTGCTGGCGCTGGCGGTGATGGCCTCAGCCTTCACCGGGGCCTCCATCGCCACCGGCTTCGAGCGCCAGTACCGGGTGCTGGCCTTCCTCTCCACCACTCCCCTGGGCCCCACCGGCCTGATCCTCGGCAAAGCGATCGCCGTGCTGTGCGTGATCCTGGTCCAACTCACTGTGCTCGGCGGAACCGGCCTGGCCCTGGGCTGGGAGCCTGATCCGGTGGGCCTGATCTGGCTGGGCTGCGGCGTGGTACTCGGTGCTGCTGCCTTCACCGCTCTGGGGCTGCTGATCGCCGGGACTGTCCGTGCCGAGGCCACCCTTGCGGTGACCAATGTGGCCTGGGTGCTGATGGGCGCCGCCGGGGGTGCGGTGATCCCGCTGTCCCATGAGGGTGCCGGTGCGCTGCTGCTGGGCCTGCCCTCGGCAGCACTGGGCGAGGCGCTGCGGGAAGCGGCCATCCACGGCACGCTCCCGGTGATCCCGCTGCTGATCCTCACGGCCTGGGTCGTGACCGCTGTACTGCTCGCCAGGAGGTTCTTCCGATGGACGTAATCACCCGCCGGCTGCCCGACCGGATCACCCGCACCACCAAGATCCTGGCCTGGGCCACGCTGATCTCCAATATCGGAATCATCCTCACTGGCGGCGCGGTGCGGCTGACCGACTCTGGCCTGGGCTGCCCGGAGTGGCCTCGCTGCACCGCCGATTCCTGGGTCTCCACCCCGGAGATGGGCATCCATGGGGCCATCGAGTTCGGCAACCGGATGCTCACCTATGTGCTGATCGCGATCAGTGTGGCGATGTTCCTGACTGTGGTGCGGCTCTGGTCCACCCACCGCTCCCTGGTGGTGCGCACTCTGATCATCGGTTTCGGCATTCCGCTGCAGGGTGTCATCGGCGGGATCACCGTCTGGACCAATCTCAACCCCTGGGTGGTGGCCCTGCACTTCCTGGCCTCAGCCGGACTGGTGATGGTGGCCACCGGACTGCTGGTGCGGATCAATCTGGAGCTGGCGCATGCCGGCCAGCCCGGGCAGTCAGTGGTGGACGGGGAGCACGATGCCGCTACCCGCCAGCTGGCAGCCATTGTACTGACCGCCAGCTGGATCGCGGTGGTGCTGGGGACTGTGGTCACCGGCACCGGTCCGCATGCCGGTGACCCGGGCTCACCACGCCATGAGTTCAACGCTGAGCTGGTCACCCGGCTGCATGTGATCCCGGTCTATGTGCTCTGCGCGGCCGCAGTCTTCCTGGCGATCCGCCAGTTCCGGCTGCGGACCTCCACCGCCCAGCGCAGGTCGGTGTGGTTCCTCATTGCGGTGATCCTGGCCCAGGGGACGATCGGCTACTGGCAGCACTGGACGGGGCTGCCCATCCTGCTGGTGTGGCTGCATATGCTCGGCTCCGCAGTGCTCATCGTGGCGGCGACTCTGGTCTTCGACCGCTACCTCGGCCATTACCGGACTCGAGGGCTTACCACACAGGCATCAGCCAGCACGCCGGGTTGAGCGAAGTGAGATGCCAGGGAAGCGGGACCGGGCCCGTCACCGAGCTGAGCGCCGCAGCTCGCTCAGCGTGACAGGGTGTCGTCGTAGACGCCTATTGTGCCTGAGTAGTTTGCCACCCAGACAGTACCGGTCATCGGGTCATAGCTGACTCCGATGGGCAGGTGGCCGGTGGGCTGGCGCTGGATCTCTTCAAGGGTCTCGGCATCGAACTTCGAGACGGTGTCCTCGTAGTAGTTCACCACGTAGAGGGCGGTGCCGTCGGCGGAGATGTCCATGGTGCGCGGCTCGCGTCCGGTGGTGGTGGAGGCAATGACTTCATCGGTCTCGGTGTCGAAGGCCACCAGCAGGTCGGAGCGGCTGAAGGTCACATAGAGCACCTCGGCCTCCGGGGAGAGCACCAGGTGCCGGGGGAAGCTGGCCTGGTCGTAGATGACCTCGGCATCCCCGGTCTCCAAATCTACTTTCCAGAGCTGATTGGCGTACATCGCGGTGACGTAGACCGTGCGATTATCCGGCATCGCAGCAATGCCGCGGGGCTGGGAGCTCAGCGGTACCCGCATCTCCTCTTCGCCGGTGGCGGTGTCCACCACTGAGAGGTCGAAGTCGCACCAGTTGGTGACCAGCAGCCGGGACTCATCCGGGGTCAGGGCCTGGAACTTGGGCACTCGGCCGACTTCAATGAACTGGTCCCAGTCCTGCTCGGCCACGCTGTAGCGGTAGACCGCTGAGGGTGGGACTTCCTCGCCGTTGCGGCAGTCGTCATAGGCGGCGGCACCGATACCGGCCAGGTCGTACTGGGAGACATAGGCATGCTGGCCGTCAGCAGTCCACACTGCTTCCACCGGGGCGCCCTGCACTGTGTCCGGGTAGCCTTCCACACCCAGGGCGCCGGGGCTGATCGCGTCGGAGAGCTCCTGGACCAGCTCTCCTGTCTCGGTGTCATAGACGGTGACGGTGTGCTGGTACATCATGTTGTTGGCGATGGCCAGGCCATGCCCGCTGGCCACCACCGATTTGGGGCTGATCGCCGGTTCGCTGATGGTCTCTACCTGTTCGAAACCGGTGGTGCTGGCCGCCGGAAGCTCCGGCAGCTCAGGCTCTGCGGGGGCGTCGTCATCGGCTCCCTGACTGTCCTGCTCTGCATTCTCCCCTTCGGAGGCATCTCCTTCTGGGTCAGCGCCCTCAATGGTGGGGCCAGGGATGGTGGCTCCGGCGCTGTCTTCCTCCGGCGCCTGGAAACTCCCACAAGAGGTGGCCAGTAGAAGCCCGGCCAGCGCGGCTGCTGCCAAGGCGGTGCTGCGGGGCGGCGGAGCGTGGTGGGCCATGAGGTTCCTCACATGATCACTTGGACAGTCCCTGTGATTCTGTCATGCAGACCGCGCCCTTCCGGGGATATCACGACCACCGGAATCACGGCCAGCAGAAGCAGCGTGCGCAGCAGCGCCCAGTGCGGGCCTGGGATCGTGGCAGGCTCGGAGTCGCGCAGCCGGACCACCTGGATGCGGGCCAGTCGTTTGCCGATGGTCACTCCCAGCAGCCCCACCAGGGTCACGTGCATCAGCACGAAGAGCCCTAAGGTGACCCAGACGTCATAGTTGAACCAGGTCAGCGAAATCAGCGAGGCGATGGCCCAGTCGATGAACAGTGCCAGGATCCGCCGGCCCCAGGGGGCCAGTGCGCCGGGGCCTGAGGGGGGCAGACCTAACTGTTCCCCCGGGTAGCTGGGCGCGGCAGCGTCGTCATCTCCTGGTGTGCTCACGGTGCTCAAGTCTATCGGCGTGCAAACTCTGTAACCTTCTGGAAACAATTGCGTGACGGGAGGGAAACTCGCTGCTCGGTAAGGTTAGGAAGAGCGCCGGGTGCCCAGGCTCTCGGTTCCCATGTACAGTCACTCGACAAGGAGCACGGACAGACATGTTTTCAAGCCCGGAAGAAGCCCTGAAGTTCATCGAGGAAGAGGACGTCAAGTTTGTTGACATCCGATTCACCGACCTGCCAGGTCTGCAGCACCACTTCAACGTCCCCGCCCATACTGTGGATCTCGACTTCTTCGAGAACGGCCAGCTGTTCGACGGCTCCTCCATCCGTGGGTTCCAGGGCATCCAGGAATCCGATATGCAGCTGATCCCGGACCCCTCCACCGCTTTCGTGGATGAGTACCGCGCAGCCAAGACCCTGGTGATGACCTTCTCGATCATCAACCCGCGCACCGGAGAGCCCTACGGCCGCGACCCGCGCGGTGTGGCCCAGAAGGCCGAGGAGTACCTGGCCTCATCCGGTATTGCTGACACCGCCTTCTTCGGCCCGGAGGCCGAGTTCTTCCTGTTCGACTCAGTGGCCTTCAAGTCCTCCCCCCAGGAGTCCTTCTACTCCCTGGGCGCCAAGGAGGCTGTCTGGGGCAACGAGAACTCCGGCGAGTTCGAGGGTGTGCCGGATGCACATAAGCTGGCCACCAAGGGCGGCTACTACCCGGTCTCCCCACAGGATAAGTCCGCTGAGGTCCGCGATGAGATCGTGCTGGCCCTGGAACGGGCCGGACTGTCCGTGGAGCGTTCCCACCATGAGGTGGCAGGCCCCGGCCAGCAGGAGATCAACTACAAGTTCAACACCCTGACCCTGGCTGCCGACGACATCCAGAAGTTCAAGTACGTGGTGAAGAACACTGCTGCTGCCTACGGCCTCTCCGCCACCTTCATGCCCAAGCCGATCTTCGAGGAGAACGGCTCCGGTATGCACGTGCACCAGTCCCTGTGGAACGGCGAGGAGCCGCTGTTCTTCTCCGAGACCGGCTACGCCAACCTCTCGGACACCGCCCGCTGGTACATCGGCGGCATCCTGAAGCACGCTCACGCCCTGCTGGCCTTCACCAACCCCACGGTGAACTCCTATAAGCGCCTGGTCAAGGGCTACGAGGCCCCGGTCTCCCTGGTCTACTCCCAGGGCAACCGGTCTGCGGCCATCCGCATCCCGATCACCGGTTCCAACCCCAAGGCCAAGCGCATCGAGTTCCGTGCGCCCGACTCCTCCGGCAACCCCTACCTGGCTTTCACCGCCATGCTGATGGCCGGCCTGGACGGGATCAAGAACCGGATCGAACCGCATGAGCCGGTGGACAAGGACCTCTATGAGCTTCCCGCTGAGGAGCTGAAGGACATCCCGCAGGCTCCCGGCTCACTGGATGAGGCTCTGGAGGCTCTGGAGGCTGACCACGAGTTCCTGCTCGAGGGCGGCGTGTTCACCGAGGAGCTGATCGAGGCCTGGATCGAGTACAAGCGCGAAGAGGAGATCGAGCCTCTGGCGCTGCGCCTGAACCCCTACGAGTTCGAGCTGTACTTCAGCGTCTGAGTCTGACTGACGCCATACGGAGGTGGGTCTCACCCATTGGGGTGGGGCCCACCTCCGCGTTTCGTGGCAGAAACAACGACGACGGCGGGTTACTTCAGCGGACCCAGGAGGTAGTTGGCCAGGGTGCGGTGGGCGGACTCGTCATCGGAGGGGTGGTGGATGCCGGCCAAGGCATCCCGGTAAAGCCGAGACAGCTCCGAGGTACGTCGGTACTGTGCACCCCCGCTAGTCCCCAGGGCAGCATCGAGCACAGCCCGGGCAGTACGGGTGGCTGTGGTGCGCAGGGTCACCAGTCGTGGAAACCAGGAGGGGCCATGCTCCGCACCTGCCTCCACCTCGGCTGCGATACTGCGCAGCTGGGCGTCCAAGGCCAGTTGCCGCAGCTGGGCCTCGGCCAGCTTGTAGCGGATATCCGGGTCCTGATCCAGGGTCTCCCCGGTGGTCAGCGCCTCTCTGGCGGCGGCATGCTCGGCTCCAAGCTGCAGGGCACGGTCACCAATGCCGGTGTAGACCGCGGACAGCAGGGTCAGGAATGAGGAGAAGATCGCAAAGACCAGCGGATCCTGATTAGGACCGGTGGGCAGCCGGCGTACGATCCGCTGCGCCGGGACGGTGGCGCCGTCGAGCAGCGTGCTGTTCGAGTGGGTGGCCCGCATACCCAGCACATCCCAATCATCAGCCGCCCGCCAGCCCTCAGCCTCCCGAGGAAGGAACCCGAAGATCAGCGGAGTCTCGCCCTCTTCTCCGGTAGCGGCAGTGTCCTTGCCGAAGAGCCCCAGCCTGGTCCATGCCGGGGACAGAGTGGTGAAGATCTTGGTGCCGGTGAAGCTCACCGAGCCATCATCATTGGCCTGCGCCGCAGTGCTGGAATCGAAGAGCACGGCGTCGTTGCCTGGCTCAGAGATGCCGAAGGCAAAAATGTGCCCCTCGGAGCTCTCGGTGAGCACCTGCTCGAACTCGGGATGTCCCCTACGCACCATCTGCCGGCCCACCGAGACCCAGACATGGTGCATATTCACTGCCAGTGCGGTGGCCGGGGCGTAGGCGGAAAGCCTCCGCTGCGTTTCCACCAGCTGGCGCAAATCCCATCCCAATCCGCCGAACTCTTCGGGCACCAGTGCTTTGAGGTAACCTGCCTGCTGCAGCTCATCGAGATCCTCGGCGCAGAACTCATTGCGCTCGTCGTAGCCGGGGGCGCGCTCCCGGATACGGTGCAGCAGGTCCGGGGTCAGAACGTCGCTGATGCTCACATATGCTCCTTCGTCGGTCATCACGGAACTCGGGCGGTCCACTCGTCAGTGCTGAACTTCTCGGCCACCAGCTGCTCAGCACGGACCAGCTCATGGGGTCGAATACTGGCTGCCGCGGCGTGGTGCCGCTGGGCGAAGGTCTGGGCGAAGACCTCCATGATCTGCTCCCGGGCAAGGCCGGTCTGGCTGCGCAGCGGATCCACACGTTTCACCGCTGAGCGGTGCCCCTTATCGGAGAGCTTCTCGCGGCCGATCCGCAGCAGGCGGGTCATCCGTTCGGCGTTGATGTCGTAGCTCATGGTCACGTGGTGGAGCATGCCGCCGTTGGCCAGCCGCTTCTGGGCGGCACCGCCTATTTTGCGGCCGTGACCTTCACCCTCGGCGGCGGAGACGATGTCGTTGAGCGGTTTGTACTCCGCCTTCACCCCAACCTTCTCCAGGGCCTGCATCACCCAAGAGTCCAGGAAGGGGTACGAGTCGGCGAAACTCAGCCCATCCACCAGGGACTGCGGGAAACACAGCGAATAGGTGATGCAGTTGCCTGCCTCCATGAACATGGCCCCTCCCCCGGAGATCCGGCGCACCACCACGGCTTCAAGCTGCGCAGCCGCCTGGGAATCCACCTCATTGGCCACCGATTGGAAGGACCCGATCACCACGGCACGCTCAGACCAGTCCCAAAGCCGCATCAGCGGAGGCCTGCGGCCAGCTCCCACCTCTTCGGTGAGCACCTGATCCAGTGCTACGTTGAGCTGGATCGGCAGATTGACCGCGGGCAGCACCTCCCACTGATGATCCTCCCATCCGGTGGCCCGACCAACAGCCCGGCGCACCGCGGTGGCCACCGCTGATTCGTCGAAGCCGATCATCTGCGCACCCTCGGGAAGTCCCGCCCGCACTGCCTGGCCGATCTCATCCCGGGAAGCGGAGGCGGGCAGTCCGGTCAGTGCCCGGTTCAGAGCCTCCAGGGCGTCGTCGGGCTCTAAGAAGAAATCTCCGTTGAGTGAAGCGGAGGTGATGGTGCGGTCGTCGTGCTCAAGGTCCACCACCACCAGCTTGCCGCCGGGGACTTTGTACTCACCGTGGGCCGTTGTCTGCGCCATGAGCCCATCCTAGGAGGTCAGACCCTAAAGGGGTTCTGCTCACAGCTGAGGGCCGGCCGGATGATAGGGGGCCCGTCGCGCAGTTACAGACAGTATGACTCCTCGTGTTTCGCGCCCGCTCTCCCTGCTCGATCTGGCCCGTGTACGGGAGGGTGAGACTATCGCCGAAGGCATTGCCCGCTCGCTGCGTCTGGCCAAGACCGCCGACACATTGGGCTATGAGCGTATCTGGTTCGCTGAGCACCACAACATGCCCCATGTGGCCAGCTCGGCCACCTCCCTGCTGATCCAACACATTGCTGCCGGTACGCAGAACGTGCGGGTCGGCGCCGGTGGGATCATGCTGCCCAACCACTCTCCGCTGGTGATCGCTGAGCAGTTCGGCACCCTGGAGACGCTCTTTCCCGAACGGATCGACCTGGGACTGGGTCGGGCACCGGGCACTGATGCGCCCACTATGCGCGCGCTGCGCCGCGACGGCACCGAGGCCGACCGGTTCCAGGCCGACATCATGGAGCTCTCCGGCTATCTCAACGGGCATTCGCGCATCCCCGGGGTCAACGCATACCCGGGCTGGGGCACCGAAGTGCCGCTCTACATCCTGGGCTCATCGCTGTTCGGCGCCCAGCTGGCCGCACAGCTGGGCCTGCCCTATGCCTTCGCCAGCCACTTCGCGCCTCAGATGCTGGAGCATGCCGCGGCCACCTACCGGGAGAACTTCAGCGCGGCCGGATCGCTGCTGGGCCCGGGTGCCGCACCGCACTTCATCGCCGCTGCAAATGTGATCGCCCATGATGACGCCGCCACCGCACGTGAACAGCGCCGTAAGGCGGAGAACGGGTGGATCCGTACCATGCTGGGCCGGAACAAGGAGCTCAGCGCAGAGGATGTGGAGCTGCTGCGTGACCATCCGGCCGGTCAGCAGGTACTGGGCATGCTCTCCAGGACGGTGGCCGGGACTCAGTCCGAAGTGGTCGATTGGCTGGAGAGCTTCGCCGACCAGGTGTCAGCCGATGAGCTCATCCTGGTGAACCTGGCCCCCGATGAGGAGGTCCAGCACCGCACCCTCGAGCTACTGGCGCCAGCACCGCAGGCTTCCTCTGATTGATGTGCCCGATTTCGGTGCTAAAACGGCGTTGAGAGCCGGAATAACACCGAGATTCGGTACCTCTACTCGCGAGGAGCGGGGTTCTGAGCCGCCGCAGGTGCACGGAGGAGAGCTCCACCACCCACCTGCGGCGATAGGATGGAGCCATGGGTGCTGTTGCCGTGCCGGTTGAGCTGCGCTGGGGCGATCAGGACGCCTATGGCCATATCAATAATGTGGCTATCCTCAGACTCTTGGAAGAGGCCCGCGCCCGGGCGTTCTGGAGTGCCCCAGGAGCGCAGGACTCCGGGATCTTCCCTCCGCTTGAGCCCGCACAGCAGATCTGGGCGCTGGTTGCTGACTTCCAGCTCCGCTACCGTGCGCAGTTGCCGTATCAGCGCGATCCGGTCTGGGTGCAGATGAGCATCAGCAAGGTGGGCGGAGCCAGCTTCACCATTGACTATGCGCTCAGAGCAGCAAAGCACGACGCCGCCCCGAAGGTCACTGCCTACTCAACCTTGGTGATGGTGGATCGTGACACCGGCCGGCCTCAGCGGCTCAATACTGAGCAGCGGGAACGCTTACAGGACTACGCCCCGGAGTCCTAGCTAAGCTGCGTAGAAGTGCCGCTCATAGACCTGGCGGGCCCGGCGGGTGGTGCGCAGATAGTGCTCCTCGAAGGCTGCGGCCCGGCCCGGGGCGAAGCCGGACCAGCGGGAGACCGCCTCCAGGTCGCGGCGGGAGCTGGGCAGCACATCGGAGATCTTGCCGGACCAGATCATGATCCCGGAACGAACCTGGGTGCACAGTTTCCAGGCCTTTGCCAAGGTGTTCGCATCATCAGGGCTCATCAGCTGGCAGTCCACCAGGCCGTTGAGCACCTGCAGCGTGCCGGTGCCGCGCAGCACCGGGTGGGCGTCAGCATGTTCGAGCTGATAGATCTGCACCAGCCATTCCACATCGGAGAGCCCGCCGCGGCCCAGTTTCACATGCCGTGAGGGGTCCGCCCCGCGGGGCAGCCGCTCGGACTCCACCCGGGCCTTGATCCGGCGGATCTCACGCAGCTGCGTGGCAGTGGGCGGATCCCCGTAACGGATGCCGTCCACCAGGTCCATGAAGTCCACCGCCAGCCAATCGGAGCCGGCCACCGGGCGAGCCCGCAGCAGAGCCTGGCGCTCCCAGATATCCATCCAGCGCCGGTAGTACTCCTCGTAGGACCCCAGAGACCGGGAGAGCGGACCCTTCTTGCCCTCCGGACGCAGGTCCGCGTCAATCTGCAGCGGGACCTCCCCACGCACGGCAGGTCTGACCGGCTTGGAGAGCAGCTGTGTCAGCCGCAGCGCCAACTTCTGGGCCTGGCGGTCAGCGGCAGTCCTCTGCGCACCCTCCACCGGTCGGTGCACGAACATGGCGTCCATATCCGAGCCGTAACTAATCTCGCGGCCGCCCTGACGGCCCATCGCGATCACCAGGAAGCTGACCAGTCGGCCCTCCTCAGCGAAGACCTCCTCCTCAGCAACCCGCAGAGCGCCCAAGGTGGCAGCCCGGTCCGCCTCGGTCAGTGCGGCACCCACCTCCTGCTGGCTGATCAGCCCGCAGGCATCAGCGATGGCGATCCGCAGCTGCTCACGCTGCCGGATCAGCCGGGCCAGCCGCACCGCAGTCTGGGCCTCCCCCTCGTGCCGGTCCAGAGCACTCTGTATCTCAGTCCACAGTGAGTCGAAACTACGTGGCGCCAGGGCGTCGTCGTCCCCCAGCCACTGGGCGGACTCGGGCCGGTGCTCCAGCATCTCGGAGACGAACCGGGAGCTGGTCAGCAGCTGGCAGAGCCGTTCAGCAGCCACCGAGGAATCCCGCAGCATGGTCAGATACCAGGGGCTGGCGCCCAGGGACTCACTGAGTCGGCGGAAGGCCAGCAGCCCGTGGTCAGGGTCCACGCCTTGAGCCAACCAGCCCAGCATCATCGGCAGGATGCGCTTCTGCAGGGTGGCCTTGCGGGAGACCCCTGAGGTCAGTGCCTCGATATGTCGCAGTGCGCCTTTGGGATCACTGAAGCCCAGGGCGGCCAGCCGGTCGGCCACCGACTCCGGGGAGAGCCGCACCTCGTCCTCGGAGAGCACTGCGGTGGTGGAGAGCAGCGGGCGGTAGAAAATGGTCTCGTGGAAGGTGGCCACCTCACGGGTCACCTGCTGCCACTCCTTAAGCACTTCCTCAGGACTGGACCGGCGGGGCTGGCCGGCCGGGCGCACAGCATGGGACAGGGCCCGCAGCGCAGTTTCCTTCTGCGGCATCAGGTGGGTTCGGCGCATCTGGGCCATCTGAATGCGGTGCTCATAGAGCCGCAGCTGCCGGTAGCACCTGCTCATCGCCTCCTGGTCCCGACTGGAGACGTACTCCCCCTCCCCCAGCGCTTTGATCGCAGACAGGGTGTCGCGCACCCGCAGCTGCTCATCCACTCGCCCGTGCACCAGCTGCAGCAGCTGCACGGTGAACTCGATATCGCGCAGCCCACCCCGACCCAGCTTGATCTCCCGGTCAGCATGCCGGTACGGAATGTTCTCGAAGACACGCCGCCGCATCGCCTGCACATCCTGCACAAAGCCCTCACGGGTGGCCGCCTGCCACACCAGCGGGCCGATCCGCTCCATATACGCAGCACCCAGGGCCGCGCTGCCGGCAATCGGCCGAGCCTTCAGCAGGGCCTGAAACTCCCATCCGGCAGCCCACCGGCGGTAGTACTCCTCGTGCGAGTCCAGGGTGCGCGAGAGCGGTCCGTCCCTGCCCTCAGGGCGCAGATTGGCGTCAACCTCCCACAGGGCGGGCTCCCCGTCAGAGGCGCCCAGCACTTTGGCGATACCGCTGGCCAGGCTGATAGCCAGATCACGGGCGGATGCGGCGTCGTACTCCTCCGGTGCTGAGTGTATGTAGATCACGTCCACATCGGAGATGTAGTTCAGCTCCCGAGCCCCGCATTTGCCCATCCCGATCACCGCAAGCTCGATCTGCTCTGCCTCAGCCCGGCGGGCCACCAGCTGGGCCCGGCTGACCGCCAGAGCGGCGTCGATGGCAGCGGCAGCAAGGTCAGCAAGCTGTCGTGCGGCCGTATCCAGATAGGACAGGGGGTCTGCGGCGGTGAGGTCACACAGGGCCAGGCGGGTGATCTCGCAGCGGTAGGCGATGCGCAGGGCGCGGCCGGCCTGCTTGGCGGTGAACTCCTCGCTCAGCTCCGCCACCGGAGTCTGAGCACCGGAATCGGCCCGCACCGCGCTCATCAGCCGCTCGCGCAGCTGCTCTGCGCTGGGGTCAGTCCAAGCTGTACCACCGGTTGGTTGCCCCAGAACCAGATCGGCGCATTCGGGGTGCCGGATAAGGAACTCACCCAGGGCTTGGGAGGCGCCCAGCAGCCTCAGCAGTGGCACAGCCGCCGGATATCCAGGCGACGGCGCCCGATGGGACGGAGCGACGACCTGGGTCTGCTCAGAGTCGTCTGAAGCGGCTGAGAAATCTGAGCGAACCGAAGCCGGCTCCTCGGCAAAGAGCTCACCGACCTTCGGTGCCCTCTCCAGCAGACGGATCAGCAGCAGCAGCGCCTGGTCAGGACCGGGGGCCTCATAGAGGGTGCTCACCAGGGCCTGCGGCTGCAGCTTGGCAAGCTGCGGATCTGTCAGGAAGTTCTGGGCGCGCTGCGTCTCCTGAAAACCAGCAGCAATCAGCTCACGCGCAGTTGGCAGCTGAGCAGGCACGCCTTAAACCATACCGAGGTACTTCGTGATCTCGAAGGGAGAGACGTTGACCCGGTATTCGTCCCACTCCTGGCGCTTATTGCGCAGGAAGTTATCGAACACCTGCTCGCCGAGGATCCCGGCCACAAGCTCGGAGTCCTCCATCTGGCGGATGGCCTCGTGCAGGGTGCCCGGCAAGGGCCGAAGGCCCAGCACCTTGCGTTCGGCTGTGCTCAGACTCCAGACATCCTCGGTGACCGGCTCGGCCAGTTCGTAGCCCTCCTTGATGCCCTTCAGCCCGGCGCCGATCACTACGGCGTAGGCCAGGTAGGGATTGGCTGCAGAGTCGATGCCGCGGAACTCCACCCGTGCAGAGCCGCCCTTGGTGGGCTTATACAGCGGCACCCGGATCAGCGCTGAGCGGTTGTTGTGGCCCCAGGAGATGTGGCTGGGAGCCTCTCCCCCGCCCCAGAGCCGCTTATACGAGTTCACGAACTGGTTGGTCACCGCAGTGAACTCCGGGGCGTGGGTCAGCACCCCGGCAATGAACTGCCGGGCGGTGGTGGAGAGATTGAACTCGGCGTTGGGGGCGTAGAACGCGTTGGTGTCGCCCTCGAACAGGCTGAAGTGGCTGTGCATGGCCGAGCCAGGGTGCTCACTGAAGGGCTTGGGCATGAAGCTGGCGTATTTGCCGTGCGCCAGGGCCACCTCTTTGACGATGGTGCGGAAGGTCTGGATGTTGTCCGCGGTGGTCAGCGCATCGGCATAGCGCAGGTCGATCTCGTTCTGGCCCGGACCGACCTCGTTGTGGCTGAACTCCACGGAGATGCCCACGGCCTCGAGCATGTTCACGGTGTGTCGGCGCAGGTCCTGGGCCACCGAGCCGGTGATGTGGTCGAAATACCCGGCGTTATCGGCAGGGACTGGCCGGCCGGTGTCGTCGGGCTCCTCGGAGGCCAGCAGGTAGAACTCGATCTCTGGGTGGGTGTAGCAGGTGAAGCCCATCTCCCCGGCGGCGTCGAGCTGACGGCGCAGCACGTACCGGGGGTCGCCCAGCGCGGATTCCTGGTCCGGGGTGAGGATATCGCAGAACATCCGGGCAGTGGGCTCATCCTCGCCGCGCCAGGGCAGGATCTGGAAGCTGGAGGGGTCCGGCTTGAGCAGCATGTCGGATTCGAAGACCCGGGAGAGCCCCTCGATGGAGGATCCGTCAAAGCCCAGCCCCTCGGCGAAGGCGCCCTCCACCTCAGCCGGTGCCAGCGCCACGGACTTCAGGGCTCCCACCACATCGGAGAACCACAGCCGGACAAAGCGGACGTCGCGCTCCTCGATGGTGCGCAGTACAAATTCCTGCTGACGGTCCATATGCGTCTTCCGCCTCCTGAGAATGAGTTGTTGTCCGGTCATCGTCCGGCGTTGACTACTCTACCCAACCGCCGCGGAGCGCGGAGTAGTCTTGACCCTATGTCCAATGATGAACAGTCCGCACCTTACAGCGGAGTGGCACAGCACGACGCCGCCTCCGCACCAGCTGCCCGCAGGCCCGCCCGTATCCGCACCCACCACCTGCAGCGGTTCAAGGATGAGGGCCAGCGCTTCGCCATGCTCACCGCCTATGACGCCATGATGGCGCAGGTTTTCGATGAGACCGGGATCGAAGTGCTGCTGGTGGGCGACTCAGCGGCCAATGTGATGCAGGGCAGCGCCTCCACGCTGGGCATCACCGTTGATGAGCTGCTGGTCTACGCCAAGTCAGTGGTCAACGGGGCCAAGCGCGCTCTGGTGGTGGCCGATCTGCCCTTCGGCAGCTACCAGGCAACGCCTGCGCAGGCAGTGCATACTGCGGTGCGGTTCATGAAGGAGGCGGGGGTCCAGGCGGTGAAGATGGAGGCCCATGCCGGGCTGGCCCCGCATGTCAAAGCAGTGGTCGATGCTGGTATCCCGGTGATGGCCCATGCCGGCTTCACCCCGCAGTCTGAGCACCAGCTGGGCGGATTCCGGGTGCAGGGGCGCGGGGAGCATGCCCAGCAGGTGATCGCAGACGCCCGTGCCCTGGAGGAAGCTGGCGCATTCTGCCTGCTGGTGGAGATGATTCCGGCAGAGCTGGCGGCCCAGCTGGAGCAGGAAGTGCGCATCCCCACCATCGGAATCGGTGCCGGCAGTGCCACCACCGGCCAGGTGCTGGTCTGGCAGGACATGCTGGGGCTCAACAACGGCCGACTGCCGCGCTTCGTCAAGCAATATGCTGATCTGCGCGGGACCATCACCGAGGCAGTCCAGGCCTTCCGCTGCGAAGTTCAGAAGGGCACGTTCCCCACCGATGAGCACACCTTCTAGGCGTCGTCCTCGTTGTCCCACTCTTCGTTGCGCTGCTCGACCTTCTCTAGGGCGCGGGCAGCCTCGGCGTAGGTCTTATACGGGCCCAGCAGGTGCCTCCAGCCGGACTTAGCGCCCTGCTCCACTTCCCCGGTGGTCATGTTGTACCAATAATCGCTCACCCTCACAGACTACGCCCACCCACCGGGTGCCCGATAGGATTGCGGCCATGGCTTCAGCACTCTCCCAGGCGCCGGTGGGCACACTCACCCGGGGTACGCTCTCACCGCAGCGCCCGGTGCCGGCGCACATTGACAAGCCCAACTATGTGGGCCTGCCGGAGCCGCCCAAGTACACCGGCTCGGATGCCTTCGACGCCGCTACTATCACCCGGATCAGGAAGGCGGCCCAGCTCGCCGCTGATGCGATGGTCGCCACCGGCAAGCTGATCAAGCCCGGGGTCACCACCGATGAGTTGGACGCCTTCGCCCACAGCTATCTGATCGAGCGCGGCGCCTACCCCAGCTGCCTGAGCTACCGCGGGTTCCCCAAGTCCATCTGCACCTCGGTCAACGAGGTGGTCTGCCACGGCATCCCCGACTCCACCGTGCTGGCCGAAGGAGACATCGTCAACCTGGACATCACCGCCTATCTGGACGGTGCGCACGGGGACCACAACGTCACCTTTCTGGTCGGCGATGTGGATGAGGAGTCCCGGCTGCTGGTGGAGCGCACCCATGAGGCAATGATGCGCGGGATCCGGGCAGCCAAACCAGGCCGTCCCATCAATGTGATCGGCCGCGCCATCGAGGTCTACGCCCGCCGCTTCGGCTATGGCACGGTGCACGAGTTCATCGGGCACGGGGTGGGGCCGGCCTTCCACACCGGGCTGGTGATTCCCCATTACGACGCCGCCCCGGAACACTCTCAGCCCATCGAACCCGGCATGGTGTTCACCGTGGAGCCGATGCTCACCCTGGGCACCCGGCACTGGGATATGTGGGAGGACGGCTGGACGGCAGTCACCCGGGACCGGAAGCGCACCGCCCAGTTTGAGCACACCGTTCTGATCACCGGTGAGGGTGCTGAGATTCTCACCCTGCCCACTGAAGGAGCCTGATGACCAAACCTGACCAGACTGTTCCCGCTGCGGAGGCGCTCGGGCCGGCCAGCGCGGGACTGTCGCAGCTGCCCAAACGTGCCATCGGCATTGATGTGGGCGGCACCGGCATCAAGGGCGGGATCGTCAATCTGCGCAAGGGGACACTGACCGGCAAACGGTTCCGCATCCCCACCCCGCAGCCAGCTACTCCGCAGGCGGTGGCGGCAGTGATCGGCGAGATCCTCGATGAGCTGCTCTCCCGGGAGAAGGCACCGGCTTTGGATGAGCTTGCGGTAGGAGTCGCTGTGCCCGGGATTGTGATCGACAACGTGGTGCTCTCGGCGTCCAATATTGACGAGTCCTGGCTGGAGTCTGACACCACCGAGCTGCTCAAGGACCTGCCCGGGCGCACTTTCACCCTCAATGACGCCGACGCCGCGGGCCTGGCTGAGGCCCGGTATGGGGCCGGCGCCAATAAGCCCGGGACCATCATGATGGTGACGCTGGGCACCGGAGTCGGCACCGCGATCGTGCATGACGGGGTGCTGGTGCCCAATTCGGAGCTGGGGCATCTGGAGTTCGAGGGTGTGAAGCCCGCCGAGCAGAAGATCTCGGCAGCTGCACGGGAACGGCTGGAGATGCCCTGGGACGAGTACGGCCGCACGCTGGAGCGCTATCTGAAGCATATTGAGCGCATTCAGCCGGTGAACAAGTTCATCATCGGTGGTGGAATCTCCAAGCGCAGTGAGGATTTCCTGCCCCAGGTCACCGGTCTGCGGGCCAAGGTAGTGCCGGCGCAGCTGACCAACAACGCCGGGATCGTGGGGGCTGGCCTCTACGCCGCGGAGCAGTCCAGACTCGCAGATTTCCGCGCCTCGGAACAGTAACCCTGCATTCCGGAGATATTGCTCACATTTCTCATGTAAACCGAATGTTACAGGAATGTTTCCTGTGCGGTTCTGGTTGGATCATTTAGTTCGCAGACGCAACTACACATACATGAGAAAGGATGTGCATACGTGAACCCTCTGATGGAGAGAATCTACACGGGCAGCCTGTCCAACAAACGGTCCAAGGCTCGCAGCGTTTCCGGCACGATGGTGCCCAGCAACCGGATTCTGCAGCTGCTCAGCGCTGCTGAGCGCCGAGACTTCGAATTCGGCCCGCATGACGCTCCAGCCCGGGACTTCTACGCCTTGGATAGGACAGCTTTCCGCCGCTGATCCCAGCTGAGGCACAACGCCGGGCAGGCCCAACAGGGCCCGCACCGGCGTTTTTGTGTAGAATCCTAAACCGTGCCGATTTCCGGCATATGCGTCGATAGCTCAGTTGGTTAGAGCACTGCGTTTACACCGCAGGTGTCGGGGGTTCGAGTCCCTCTCGACGCACCAAATTACGTCTGAGCCGCCGAATCCCCGTATTGTGATCGTGTATTCCCCAATGCTCTGCCAGCCTCAGCGGGGCCCGGAACAGCTCCGCTCGGTGGTCGCTGGCCCACTCCCCTGATGCTTTGAACATATACCTGTCCACGGGTGTCTTGCGCTGGCCCATCTCGCACCAAGACGGCTCACAGAACCAGATGTCGAGGTAGGGCAGGTGCTCCAGGGTGGGATCGGGTGGGCACTTTCAGGCGGTAGCGCCTCAGACCTATCTATTCTGATGGAACAGGCGTACCTTTAGAACATGTGGACAGTACTAGTAATCCTGTTGGTCGCCTGGGTGGTGTTGTCGATCGTCGGGTTCGTTTTTGAGGGCCTGGTGTGGTTGGCCATCATCGGGATTGTGTTGTTCCTCGGCACTCTCGTTTTCGGGTTTATCCGGGAGCGTGCGCGCCGAATGAAGCGAGCACTGTAACCCAGTCTTCGATCGAGGTGGGGGTGTCAACCCAGGTTTGGCTTCCAAGAAAGAGCGCGTTGAAAAGGACCGTGAGAAAGCCGCTACTCGTAGGGGCTCCTCTCGTCTCGACAGGTGGGATGATGAAGGTGGGGCTGGTGACCCCAAGGATGACAACTCCAAGGATGGGGACGACAGCAAGACCTGATTCACTCATCGTTCTGCCTGTTGAGCCCCATCATTCGCATCGCGGCGTAGGACCGCTCTAATGAGTCGCGCATGAGGGTCCGCGCCGAGAAATGATCATTCGGCAACGAATCGGATTCGTGAAGCTCAGATGCTCGCGGATCTATCACCCGGGCCACTTGCTCCTGCATCTGCATCCATTCCTCAGCGGTCAGGGTGAAGGCAGACTTCTTCACGCCTGAAATAAATGATCCCCACTCTTGGCGAGCCTCATCTTTGCTTTCAAAGTGGCCATGGTGGTCCACGACAGATCAGTTTTTATTCCGCACTCTTCAGATCGCTGACCGCGGGGCCTTCCAGCAGCGTTCCGTCGGGGGCGAAGCGGGAGGCGTGCAGAGGGCAGTCCCAGGAGCACTCGGCATCGTTCCACTGCAGAATCCCACCCATATGCGGGCAGACCGCAGAGACCTTACGGGTGGCACCTTCGAGCGTGGAGACCGCCACCGGTTTACCACCGGAACGGCCGACGACGCCGCGGCCCTCCTCAGGCGGAGCATCAGGCAGGGCACCCACCTCGGCACTGCCCCAGTCCTTGACCATGCGGGCGCCGATCTCAGCATTGTCCTTCACCGCGGTCACCGCGCCCCTGATCGCAGGGCCACGTTCAGACAGCGTCTGCGCCCAGTGCATCTGGCCGCCGAGAATCTCAGCTGAGACGCCCAGTGCTGCGGCCACAGCGTTAGTCATACCCCATTTGTTGTACCCGGTGGCCAGGTAGATATTCCCGCCACCTCGCCGAAGCTTCCCGAAGAACGGCACATAGTCTGCCGGCCGGTAGTCCTGGGCCGACCAGCTGTGTGTACGCTGCGCGCCCGGGAAATGGCGCTGAGTCCAGTCCTCGATATCAGCCACTGCCTGAGCAGGCGAATCCGCACGCCCCACCACATGCCCGTTGCCGCCCACCAGCAACAACTCTTCCCCAGCAGCTGAGGCGGTCCGTAGGCTGCGGCTGGGCTCATCTACGCTCAGGTGCATCCCCTGCGGCACCGGTGTTCCGGACGGGATCCGGTAGGCCAGCGCATAGGAGCGGTGGCCCTGCATTGTGGCGAAATGCCCGCCGCGGTCCAGCACCGGTGCTCCGGTGGCCAGGATCAGACGATCTGTCTGCAGAGATCCGGCGGTGGTCTTGACTTCTACCGGCGGACCGTTTTCGGCATCTATCAGCCGTGCGCCCTGGACAATCTGTCCGCCGCGCTCCAGGAGCTCAGTAGCCAGAGCATCGAGCACCTCTACCGGGTGGATCTGCGCCTGGTCCTTCAGGGCAATCGCAGATTCCACCTGGTAAGGAAGTTCGGTGGGCTGCTGCCATTCCACGGGCAGTGCGGCGGTCTGAGCGGCCTCGTACTCATTCTCCAGTGTCTGTACCCCCTCAGCGGTATGGGCAACAGTCCAGGCGGTGCGGTGCTGATAGCCGATGCCGTGCTCGTCCAGATATCGCAGCAGCCAAGCCTGGGCCTCCCGGTTTCCCTCCACATAGGCCTGCAGAATCTCATCCGAGCGATGGGATCGGATGGAGGAGAGCTGGCTGCCTTGAAGCAGCGAGACCTTCGCGGTGGTGTTTCCGGTAGCTGCCGCGCCGATATGTCGGGCTTCCAGCACCACGGTGCGCAATCCTGCGCGGGCCAGCAGCACGGCGATGGTGAGTCCGGTCAGACCGGCTCCGGCCACTGCGGCGTCGTACTTCTGGTCTTGAGGGAACGGGGTCTGGGGCACAGTGACGGTGTGGGTGTCGAGCCACAGGGAGCTCATCAGAAGTCCTTCTGCTCGGGTGCAACGTGTTCCCATCCTGGGAAGCTCAGCTGGACTCCAGCATGATATTGCCCACAAACACGCTGACCACAACCCTTCCGGGCGCTGAACCGGCAGGTGTCCTGATAGACTAGGGACTTCGGTGATTTTCGCACCGTGCGTCGTAGGAACCTGTTGAGCTTCTCGCGGCGAACCCGTTTCCCGCCTCTGAAAGGCTCCTCCCATTTCTGATACACCCTTGACTTTTGTTGACCTCGGCGTGCCCGCTCCCCTGGTGCGCATCCTTGCCGCTGAGGGCAAGTTCGCCGCTTTCCCCATCCAGCAGCAGACCCTGCCGGACACCCTGGGCGGACGTGATGTGCTGGGCCGCGGCAAGACCGGTTCCGGTAAGACTCTGGCCTTTTCAATTCCGCTGGTGGCCCGGTTGGCCGACGCCGCCGCCCGCACTGCCTCTGGCAGGCCGCGGGGCTTGGTACTGGCTCCCACCCGGGAGTTGGCCACCCAGATCAACGCAGTGCTGGAGCCTCTGGCCGGTGTCATGGGGCTGAACACCACCACTATTTTCGGCGGGGTGAGCCAGAAGCACCAGGTGGCTGCGCTGCGCAAGGGCGTGGACATTGTGGTGGCCTGCCCCGGTCGGCTGGAGGACCTGCTCCAGCAGGGCGAGCTGAGCCTCGATGAGGTTCAGGTGACCGTGCTGGATGAGGCTGACCATATGGCTGATCTGGGGTTCCTGCCCGGTGTGACCAGGATTCTGGCCAAGACACCCGCCCGTGGCCAGCGACTGTTCTTCTCCGCGACCCTGGACAACGGGGTGGATAAGCTGGTCAAGCGGTTCCTGCACAATGAGCTGCTGCATTCGGTGGATGAGCCGACTTCGCATGTCTCGGCGATGACCCATCACATCTTTGAGGTCTCCGCCGAGGAGAAGAAGACGCTGGTGAAGACACTGGCCTCCGGAACCGGCAAGCGGATCCTGTTCACCCGCACCAAGCACCAGGCCAAGAAGCTGGCCAAGCAGCTGACCTCTTCCGGGACTCCTGCGGTGGATCTGCACGGCAACCTGTCGCAGAATGCGCGCGACCGGAATCTGGCAGCCTTCAGCAAGGAGGGCGTGCGGGTACTGGTAGCCACCGATGTGGCAGCCCGTGGCGTGCATGTGGACAATGTGAAGCTGGTGGTCCATGTTGATCCGCCGGCCGAGCACAAGGCCTATCTGCACCGCTCAGGGCGCACCGCCCGGGCAGGCTCCAGCGGGGATGTGGTCACTGTGATGCTGCCTGAGCAGCGCCGCGATACCCAGGCACTGCTGCGCCGGGCCGCGATCAAGGCTCAGCCGATGACGGTGACCAGTGACTCCACTGCAGTGCTGGACTTGGTGGGTGAGCAGGCGCCCTATGTCAAGCCTGTAGCACCTGCTCAGCAGCAGTCCACACACTCGGGTGGACACAGTAGTGGCCGTGGCGGTGGACGCGCTTCCGGGTACCGGCCCGGGCGAAACAGTTCCCGCAGCCGCAACAGCAGCGGACGCCGTCGCTCCGCCTCCCGCTAGCACTTGCGCTGAGCCAGTCTTCCTGATTCGTTCTTCAGCCTGATTCCACTCAGCTGGGACGTGCGCGGGTGAGGATGGCTTCAGTATCGACGCCGCGGGGCAGGGTTCCGAAGGCATAGCCCCAGTCGCCGCCGAGCCGGGAAGCGCAGAAGGCATCGGCCACGGCCGCCGGGGAGTGCTGCACCAGCAGGGAGGCCTGGAGGACCAGGGCCATCTTCTCCACTGTTCTTCTGACCTGATACTGGGCATCCTCCGGGTGGGTCAGACCACGCTGAAGGTCTTTGCGTGCTGCATCCAGGTGCTGGTTCTGCCCCGCCGCCCTGTCAACCTGCTGGAAGAACGCCTCGAGGGTCTCGGGCTCCTTAGCCATCGCCCGCAAGGTGTCCAGGGCGGCCACATTTCCTGAGCCCTCCCAGATAGACAGCAGTGGCGCCTCCCGGTAGATCCGTGGCATGCCTGACTCTTCCACATACCCGTTGCCGCCATGGCACTCCAGCGCCTCACCGGTGTGCACCGGCCCGCGCTTGCAGACCCAGTACTTGGCTGCTGCCAGGGCCAGTCGGCGGAAGGCGTTCTGCTCCTGGTCACCTCTGGCGCCGGCCAGCCGGAGGGCGATGCTGGTAGCTGCCTCAGACTCCAACACCAGGTCAGCCAGCACATTACGCATGGCTGGCTGGTCGATGAGCCTGGCACCGAAGGCTTCCCGGTGGACGCAGTGATGGACGGCTTGGACTGCTGCCTGGCGCATCAGGGATGCGGTGGCCAGTACGCAGTCCAACCGGGTGTTGTTGACCATCTCCACAATGGTGGGCACACCCCGGCCCTCCTCCCCTACTTTCCAACCCAGGGCGGCGTCGTACTCAATCTCCGCTGAGGCGTTGGACGTGTTGCCCAGCTTGTCCTTGAGCCGTTGCAGGCGGATCCCGTTGCGACTGCCGTCGGGCAGCACTCGGGGCAGTAGGAAACAGGTGAGGCCGCCGGGGGCTTGGGCCAGGGTGAGGAAGATATCGCTCATCGGCGCTGAGGTGAACCATTTGTGTCCGGTGATCACATAGGAGCCGTCTGAAGCGGGTTCAGCGGTGGTTGTGTTGGCCCGCACGTCGGAGCCACCCTGTTTCTCGGTCATGGACATCCCGGCGATCACCCCTCGTTTGGTGCGGGGCTCACGCAGGCCGCAGTCATAGTCTCGGGAGGCCAGCAGCGGCTCGTAGACCTCCGAGAGCTCAGGGGCGTGGCGCAGTGGCGAGACCGCGGCGTAGGTCATGGAGATCGGGCACATATGGCCTGCTTCCACCTGACTCCACACCAGGAACTTGGCGGCCCGGGCGGTGTGGGCGCCGGGGCGGTCATCGGTCCAGGGCGCGGCGTGCAGCCCGTGGCTGACGGCTGTGTTCATCAGCTGGTGCCAGGCCGGGTGGAATTCGACTTCGTCGATCCGGTGGCCGTACCGGTCGTGGGTCTTCAGCGCTGGTGGATTCTCATTGGCCTGACGGCCCCAGTCCTGGGCCTGCTGGCTGCCGGCGAGCTTGCCCAACTGGTGCAATTCCTGCTCAGCCCAGCCGGCACCCTGGCTGTGTAGGCCATCCAGCAGAGCAGGGTCGGCGGCCACGTTATAGTCCACCAGCGGCGGGGCCTGGTTCAGCACCTGGTGAGTATCAGCCATATGGCGAGTCTGTGACTTGAATCATATCTGTGTCAAGCGAGATCCCGCCGTCATGACGGCGCCTGGGCCTCTCAGCCGGAGGATCCATAGCTGATTCATAAGCGGGCCACAGCTCTCTCATGAGTTGGGCGAGGATGCTGATCCCTGTCAGCACACCACAACCCACCCAGGAGTGATCAACATGCTACGCGTGCCAGAACCGGAGCAGACCCCCGAAGGACCGTCCTTCGAGGGGCGGCTGCTGCAGCGCCCCCAGGAGGAGGTCGTCGATCAGGGCGCCTCCTTCGACCTGCAGACCCTCATCAGCCGACGAGGCATCCTCGGCCTGAGCATGGCCGGTGTCAGCGTCACCGCGCTTGCAGCCTGCAGCGTTGACGGCTCAGGTTCCACGACGACGCCGGCGGCCTCCGCCTCATCAGCAGCAACCTCAGGCTCCACCGGTGCCAGCGCCTCTGCCGCCGCGGAGGTCCCGGAGACCGAAATCCCCGACGAGACCTCCGGCCCTTACCCGGGGGATGGCTCCAACGGGCCCGACGTGCTGGAGGAGTCCGGCATCATCAGGCAGGACATCACCACCAGCCTCGACGGGGGTGAGACAGTCCAGGGCGTGCCGCTGGAGGTCCGGTTCACCCTGCTCAACGCCCAGCAGGAAGCTGCCCCGTTCGCCGGAGCAGCTCTCTATGCCTGGATGTGCGATGCACAGGGCCGCTACTCCATGTACTCGGAGGGCGTGGAGGATCAGACCTGGTTGCGCGGGGTGCAGGTGGCAGACGAGGCCGGGGAGCTGAGCTTCACCGCCATCTACCCAGCTTGCTACACCGGCCGTTGGCCTCATATCCACTTCGAGGTCTATCAGTCCGTGGAGGACATCGAGGACTACACCAACGCCATCGCCGTCTCGCAGATGGCGCTTCCCGAGGATATCAGCGACGGCGTCTACGAGCTCGCCGCCTATGAAGGCTCCTCCCGGAACATGGACGGGGTCAGCCTCGAGACGGACAACGTCTTCGGCAACGACTCCGCCGAACACCAGATGGCCACGGTGACCGGCTCGCTCGAAGAGGGCTACACCGCCTCGCTGACCGTTCTGGTAGACCCCGAGACAAGTCCCAGCGGCAGCGGCGAGGCACCCGGAGTAGGCCCAGGTGACCCGGGCGGCAGGCCCGATGGCAGGCCCGGCGACGGACCAACCCCCACAGACTGATCGCATACATCTCACCGACAGAAGGAAAACCCATGCTGCAGAATCTCACCGGATGGCACGCCCTCATCGTGCTTGCGACCCTCGTCCTGCTTTTCGGAGCCACCAAGCTGCCGGCCCTGGCCAAAAGCGTGGGTCAGTCCATGCGGATATTGAAGGAGGAGGTCACTGAGGAGGACCATCAGCCAGCCCAGCAGGTGCAGTCGGTTGGTTCGGCCCCACCCACTGTGACCATACCTGTCGCCGACCCTGCCGCCGGCGGCACCGCCGGCACGTCGACGTCATGACCGCTTCCGCTGGCACCGAAGCCCGTCCAGGTTCACGGATGCCAGTGGCCGATCACCTGAAGGAAGCTCGACGGCGTGCCGTCTGGGCCGCCGCCGCCCTGCTGATCGGATCGGTCATGGGATGGCTGCTCTCCGAGAGCGTGATGGAGCTGCTGCGCTCACCTGTGACAGAGCTCGCCGAGTCACAGAACGCGAGCCTGAACTATGACAGGGTCACCGCGGCCTTCGACCTTCGGCTGAAGATCGCGATGTACACCGGGGTGGTCCTCTCCTCCCCGGTGTGGCTCTACCAGCTCCTCGCCTTCCTCACCCCGGGCCTCACGCGTGGGGAACGCCGGTACACTCTGGGGTTCCTGGGTGCCGCATTGCCGCTTTTCCTCGCCGGAGCCTGCACCGGCTTCTCACTCTTCCCCCATATGGTGCAGCTGCTGGCAGGCTTCGGCGGAGAACAAGACTCGGTCCTGCTGCAGGCGGGCTATTACGTGGACTTCGTTCTGAGGCTGGTCCTTGCCGTCGGAGCCGCGTTCGTCCTGCCGGTGGTACTGGTGATGCTGAACTTCCTCGGCCTCCTCAGCGCGGGAACCATCTGGCGCAGCTGGAGACCAGCCGTTGTCGCAGTCGTACTGTTCTCAGCCCTGGCGACGCCTGCGGCGGACGTGTTGTCCCTGTTCCTGGTGGCGGTGCCCATGACCGCGCTCTACCTGGCCGCGGCGGCCGTGGCGTCGCTGAGGGAATGGCTCATCACAAGAAAGGAGATCCAAGATGCTGGGTCTGAGCCTTGAGAAACTGCTGATCGTCGGGATGGTGGCCGCGTTCTTGCTGGGACCCCAGCAGCTTCCCGTCTACGCCCAGAAGCTGGGCCAGCTGGTGCGGTCGCTGAAGTCTGCGGCAGCCTCGGCACGGGTGCGCGCCGAGGGTGAGGCCGGCGCCGTGATGGATTCTCAGCAGTGGCAGGCCCTGGACCTGCGCCAGTACGATCCGCGCCGTATCATCCGGCAGGCGCTGGACTCTCAGCAGGAGGACGGCGAGCCGGCCGTGGCGCCCTCACCGGTGTACGTCATCGGCGGATCCTCAGGACACCCTCGCAGGATCCCGCTGCGCCAGGACGAACAGGAGGTCACATCAGCGCCTCAGCGGCGGATCATCGCTCCGGCCTCTGAGCGCAGGTTGGGATCCCCGCGTCCTGCAGGGCTGGCTGCAGAGCCGGTCGGTTCAGCCGCGGCGGCGCGGAAGCCGGACGAGGAAGCTGGTGGAGCCGGGTCTGCTGCTGACACTGACCTGCCCGCCGTGGGCGCTGACGATCGCCTTCACGATGGCCAGTCCCAGGCCGCTGGATCCAGCGGCCTGGCCGCGTGAGGGGTCACCGCGGTAGAAGCGGTCGAAGATCCTGCCGATCCGGCTGTTCTCGATGCCAGGGCCGTCGTCGTGCACTATGACCTCCGTCCAGTCCTGTCCTGCACTGAGGCTGAGGGTGACCTCTGTACCGGCCGGCGTGTGGGACCGGGCGTTGGTCAGCAGATTGGCCAGCACCTGGTAGAGCCGGTCGGGGTCTCCCGTCACGGTGACCTCTGCGGCATCCTCCGGCAGGTCCAGCACCCAGCGGTGGTCACCGGAGGTGACCTGAGCATCGGAACAGGCCTCCGCCAGAAGGCCTGCCAATGGGACGGGCTCGCTGCGCAGGGGCACCCCGGCATCCAGGCGCGCCAACAGCAGCAGGTCCTCGACCATCAGGCTCATACGAGATGAAGCCGACCGGATCCGCAGCAGGGAGTCCTTCACGGTGTGCTGCTGACCCTGCGCCTGCTGCCCGGGGGCCTCGACGGCGCCATGGGCCAGTTCGGCATACCCGCTCACCGCGGCCAGTGGGGTGCGCAGCTCGTGACTGGCGTCGGCGATGAACTGCCGCAAGCGTTGCTCGGAGGACTCCCTGGTCTGCAGCGCGTTCTCCACGTGGGCGAGCATGGTGTTGAAGGCTTCGCCCACCTGCCCGATCTCAGTGCTCGAATCGGTGACAGCTTCTGGTACCCGCTGCAGGCTGACCTCGCCGGAGGCCAGCGGTGTGGCGGCCACCTGTCCCGACACCTGGCTCAGTCGGCGCAGCGGACGGAGTCCCCTGCGGATCAGGGTCAGGGTGATAGCGAGCGTGATGCTCAAGGTGGCGGCCGCGACTAAGGCGAAGACCGTCACCTGCTCACCTACCGTGCGGTCCACCTGCGCCATGGACTGTCCGGCCACCACGGTGATGCTCTCCTCCACCGTGCGGGCAGAGACTCGGAAGGTTCCCTCCTCGCCCAGATCCACGGTGGTGGGGGCGGCCGCCGTCCCGGCCTCTGCGAGGAGCCGATGCACCTGGTCGTCGTCGAGATCATGAACCTCACCTGTCTCCGGGTCCACATATTCGGCCCGTATCTGCTGCGCCGCCACCGGCCGGCTAGCGTCGGCCACCACGGTCAGCCCGCCGAGCTGCGGACCGACCTCCGGGCCCTCCTGCCAGTTAGGTGCGGGTTCAGCCGCACCTTCGGGGGCGGAGCCTGACCACGGTGGCACCGGATTGGGCAGTGCGTCGCGCGAGGCGGCATCGAGAGTGATCTGCAGCTGATCGTCAAGCCTGTTGATCAGGCCGGTCCGCTGGGTGATCACGCTGACGGTGCCGATCACCAGCACCGCGGCCACGGTCATGACTACTACGATCACCGCGAGCTGCCGCCGCAGCGGCCATCTCCTACGCATCGGCGGCCCTGATGGTGTAGCCGACGCCGCGCAGGGTGTGGATCATCGGCTCCCCCACGCTGTCGATTTTCTTCCGCAGATAGGAGATGTAGAGCTCCACCACCGATGATCTTCCTCCGAAGTCGTATCCCCATACCCGGTCAAGGATCTGGGCTTTGCTCAGCACCGTCCGCGGGTTCTCCATCAGGTACCTCAGGAGCGCGAACTCCGTGGCGGTGAGCTCAATGCGCACTCCGGCCCGCATGACCTCGTGGGTCTCATCGTTCAGCTGCAGGTCCCCGACCACCAGGAGCGCTTCGTCGGCTTCGAGCGCGCGCAGATGCCGGCGCACCAGACCGCGCAGGCGGATCACCACCTCCTCCACGCTGAAGGGCTTGGTGACGTAGTCGTCTGCGCCCGCGCTGAGTCCGGCAATCCTGTCTGATACCTCATCCTTGGCCGTCAGCAGGAGAATCGGCACCTCGTTGCCGCCGGTCCGGACACGTCGGACCACCTCCACTCCGTCCACCTGGGGCATCATCACGTCGAGGACCACCACGTCGGGGCTTACCTCGCGGATGAGTTTCAGCGCCCTCTGCCCGTCGGAGGCGGTATGCGGCTGCCAGCCCTCCGAGGTCACGGCGAAGCGCAGCAGGTCGGCGAGCATGGTCTCGTCGTCGGCGATCACCACCTGGATGGGTTTCCCGTCCGGCCGAGTCATGGGTCCCTTTGCCATGACATCCAATCTACCGCCGGAGAGCTTCCCTTATCCGACACTCAGCAGGGCTGAAGTCTCCTTCCTGAGCAGTCGGCGTGCGGGCGTGCTGTCTCAGCGATTTTGGCCGTTGCGAGAAGGATCATCTTGAGGCAGCTGCTGCGCAGTTGAATCCTCCGGCGGGAGAGTGATCCCGATCTCAACCGCCCGTTTTTTCAGGTATTCCAGCTCGGCCTCGTTGCGGCACAGTGCGATCGCTTCAACGTAGGATGCCTGTGCTTGATCGATCCGTCCGGTGCGGACCAATAACTCGGCCCGCACCGCAGCGGGACGATGACTGCCCGGCATGCTCAGGCCGTCCAGGGCCGCCAGACCGGCCTCAGGGCCCTCTGCTTCAGCCACCGCCACCGCACGGGCCAAACCGGCAGCAGGTGACGCTGAGAGCTGCAGCAGCAGATCATAGTGAGCAACGATCCGGTCCCATCTGGTGTCTCCGGCCTCAGCTGCTGTCGCATGCTCTGCTGCGATTCGCGCTTGGATAAGATATCTGGCAGCCATCGCCGAAAGATCCAGCGGACCGTTCAGCGTATCCAGCAAGTCGAGTGCCTCGTCGATCTCCTCGCGGTGCCATTGGGACCGGTCCTGATCGGCAAGCAGAACGAGTCCTCCTTCGGTCCCGAGTCGGGCGTCCCGGCGAGAGTGCTGGAGCAGCAGCAGCGCGAGCAGTGTCACCAGTACCGGCTCGGTGGGGCACTTCTGAAGGACCACCCGGACCAACCGGACGGCCTCGCCGGCCAGGTCGGTGCGGAGCAGGTTGTTCCCGCTGCCGGGGGCATAGCCGGCGGTGAAGGCCAGATAGGCTGTTTGGGCAACAGCCTCCAGACGTTGCGGAAGAACATCCGCCCCCGGTATCGCGAACGGGATGCCAGCTGCGATGATCTTCTTTTTAGCGCGAGTGATCCGGGCCGCCATGGTCGGCTCCGGGACTAAGAAGAGCCGTGCCACGTCATAGGTGCTGACTCCCAGGACCAGTCGCAGGGCCAGCGCGCTGGCCGCCTCGGGCTTCAGCGCCGGATGTGTGCACATCAGTATCAGGCGCAGGAGGTCGTCCTCGACCAGGTTGCCGGTGTCGGCCATCGTTCCTGCTCTCTCTTGGCTGCGCTGTGCCTCAGTCACCAGCAAAGCCACGCGGCGCTGCTGCATGGCCTCAGCCCGCAGCCGATCCAGCACACGGCGGCTGGCAGCCCTGTTGAGCCAGGCTGCCGGGTCCTTCGGAGCGCCTTCGACGGGCCAAGCCCGAGCAGCGGCCTCAACGGCGTCGCCTAAGGCGTCCTCCACCAGATCAAGGCGGCGGTATCGTGCCAGGAGCAGGCCGATCAGGCGTCCCCACTCCTGGCGCACTACACGCTCAAGTGGCTCGTAGCTCACGTGATGGTGCTGATCGGGCGGATCTCGAGGGAATAGGACGGCGGCAGAAGCCGCACCGCCGCGATGGCGGTGTCCAGATCTGGTAGCTCCACCTGGTAATAGCCGCCGATGATCTCGGAGGTCTGCGCGAACGGGCCGTCAGAGACCACAATCTCGCCATTGACATGTCGCACCGTGGTCGCCGTCTCTACGTCGTCCAGCGCAGCGCTGGCCAACTCTTTCCCGTGTTCGGCGACAAAGGCAGAGAAGGCACCATGCTGCTCGAAGAAAGCAGCCCGGGCCTCCTCTGAGGCGGCGCTGAGGTCCCCCGGCTGGTAGGCGATCAGGAACATATAGTGCTTCACCCCTCAGACCTCCCCCACCGGGCTGAACTGCAGGTCGTAGGGCGGCAGGAGCTTGGCCAGCTCCAGGAGTGTCGGCAGGTCCGGGGTCTCTATGAGGTAGAAGCCGCCGAGTTGTTCGACGGCCTCTGCGTAGGGACCGTCGGTCACGCTCCGTTCCCCGCCGCGGATCCGCACCACCGTGGGTGTCCCGTCCAGGGCCTCCCCGGACAGGATGGCTACGCCCTCATGGGCATTGCAGGCAGCCCCGAAGTCCTCGTGGCGCTGCATCGCAGCAGCCTGCTGCTCGGGGGTCTGCTGGTCCCAGGGCGGGTTCTCCCCTTCGGACATCAGGAGCATCAGATATTTCATCATGCACGCTCCTTGGTGAATGCTGCGCGGGCCTCTGACGAGACGGTGGGACGGATCTCCACGGCATCGCCGACAGCGGCGATGATCTTGCAGCACTTAGTCAAATCCTCAAGGTCCTCGGTCTCCACCAAGTAGAAGCCGCCCACATGCTCAGCAGTCTCGGCGAATGGGCCATCTGTGATAATTCCTCCGCCCGGCAGCACAGTCTTGGCCTGTGTTGAGGCATGCAGTTCGGCACCACCGATGATGCGATGGTTCCGTTTGGTGAGCTCCTCTTCGAAGCGGGTGTACTCCGAATAGCCGGTCTCTCGCTCGTTTCGGCTCATCGTGGTCCACCACCTGTCGGTATCGCCGACGATCATCACCATGTATTCCGTCATATTTTTGATCCTGTCTGCTCTTGGACGCTTCTGTCCATCGTCCCGGCCGCGGTCACGACCTCACTATCATGACGGACGAGCAACCCCGAATTCGACAACTGTCACACGATCATGATGTTCGCAGCCCGCCTTCAGAGTCCATACCCATTGCGGTGAATGCCCTTAGGCAGATCTCCGGATCACCTGCTGCATCCCTGCGGTGATAGGCCGTCACCGTGCTCCTGGCCGAACAACGAGCGCCAAGCGGTGGTTGCTAAGGGGGCCTCCTATCCGCTCAGACCGCAAGCTTGAATGTAGACCATGTAGATTCTGAAGCAGATGCATGTGGGGTGGGGCGTGGTTGTCGGCTTGGTCGAGGATTGGCTGGACTTACTGGACCACAGCTCCTGGACCGTGACGGATCGGCACCCGGCCTCTGATCAGGCGAGTGACCAGCCGCCGACCTCGCGGTATTCCGAGTCGTACACCGTCTCCGTGGCGGGTTGTTCGAAGTCGTAGTGCTTCATGTTGCCCGCCCAGTATCGCAGCACCCGCGATAGTTCCTCCGTAGGGTCGCCCGCCACGGCGGAGAGGTCAACGTCAAGACGGAACCGAATCGGTGCGTTCTCCTTATTTCCCATACTTCAACTGTATCGTTGAACTGCTAGTTGATACTCTGCGAGCGGATTCCTCATTTCAATGCGGCGAATCCGCTCACGAACCCTCAACACGGAATCGAAGGGAGAGGGGATGAAGCCAGCCGATCTCGCCGCCAGCGCGGGTGTATCGACCCAACAGGTACGCAACCTCGAAGCCGCAGGAGTCCTCCCCGCCGCCGAGCGCACCGCCACCGGTTACCGCATCTACACCGATGAACACCTCAGCGCCCTGCACTGCTACCAGGCCCTCGCCCGAGGCCACGGCGCACCGACGGCCCGCACCATCATGACGTCCGTCGTTCGGGGCAGCGTCGCCAAGGCTCTGGCGCTCATCGACGCCAGTCATCAAGCGCTTCACGAGCAGCGCCAAAGGCTCGCTCAGACGGTGCAGGCACTCAACGCGATCAACACTGCATTGGATGAGCCGTTGTACCGCCGGGTACCGATGTCCATTGGGGAACTCGCGCACCTACTCGGCGTCCGCACCTCCGCTCTTCGTGTCTGGGAGAACGCTGGCCTCCTCGCACCAGAACGCCTGCCCTACAGACGGCACCGATCCTATGATGTAGAGGATGTGCGAGATGCTCGTGTGATCCGGCTCCTGCGGCAGGGGCATTACCGCTTCACGCGTATCAGGCCCATCATCGAAGAACTACGCAGAACCGGCAGCGGCGACGGTCTCCGTGCCGCACTTGGAGAACGACAGATGGCGTTCACTGCACGAGCGCGAGCCATGCTTCATGGGGCGGCACTGCTCGACCAGCATCTGACCGACCACCCTCACAGCCCCACCGCCGATACGCTAGCGGCTCACGCCACCCGCGCGTAGCCCAAGAACCGCAAGAGTAAGACGATCAAGACCAACTACTTTTTGCCGGGTTCGAGGTAGTAGCGTGTCAATGCCGATGCTGCATCGCGGTCGCCGTCGGAAGCACGTATGTGGGCGCGCTGGCCTTGCCGACTGACGAGATTGGTGTGTTCGCTCATGCCTCGATTTTGCCGTTCAGCAAGAATAATTGCCAGCGGATCTGGTCTGAGTGATTCTGGGTATGCATCGCGGAAGAACGAGAGGACAGCGTAATGGGCACCACACACGATCAGGTATACGACGTCGCGATCATCGGCGGCGGCTCGGCCGGGCTGAGCGCGGCACTGATTCTTGCACGTGCGCGCCGCAGCGCCGTTGTCATCGACGCAGGCGCGCCCAGGAATGCCCCCGCGGCCGCAGCGCACGGGCTGCTCGGCCAGGAGGGTGTGAACCCACTCGAGCTTTTGGAGCGTGGACGTCAAGAGGCGGCTTCTTACGGTGCTCGCAACCTCCAGGGGGATGTTCATCGCGCGTCCGGCTCTGCTGAAGACGGTTTCACTCTCGTGCTCAACGACGACTCGACGATTCGAGCTGGCCAGCTGCTGATCGCGACAGGGGTGCGGGATGACCTTCCTTCGATTCCCGGTCTTGCCGAGCGGTGGGGCCGGGATATCGTGCACTGCCCGTACTGCCACGGCTGGGAGATCCGCGATCAGCGGATCGGCCTCCTCGCGACCGGACCGATGTCGGCGATGCAGGCACTGCTGTTCCATCAGTGGAGCGAGCAGATGACGTTCTTCCCCAACGGGCTCGAGTTCCCCGCCGACCAGCTCGAGAAGGTTCGCGCTCTCGGGATCACGATCGTGCCGGGACAGCTGCATGGTGTCGACGTGGTCGATGACCGACTCACGGCAGCGGTCATGGACGACGGAGGGCAGGTCGGGCTGGATGCGTTGGCTGTTCCCGCTCTGACCACGGCACGCCTCGACGGCCTCGATGAGCTCGGGGTGGATGTCGCAGAGAACGCCGCGGGTGTCGCCATCGTCGCCGATCCTGCCGGGCACACCTCCGTGCCCGGTGTTTGGGCGGCGGGCAATGTGGTGAACCCCGGCATGCAGGTCAGCGAGTCCGCGGCAAACGGGGCGCGAGTGGCGATGACGATCAACACCGAGATGGTCTTCGCTCGCGCAGACCGCACCATCGCAGACAGCAGCAACACGGTGGGTGCCTGATGGCCGACTTTGACAAGGACTACTTGGGAGCACCACTGGGCACCCGCCACCTCGAACAGCGAGCACCAACTCCCGGTCAACCCCTATCTGTTGACCGATACCGCGTACCTGCGTGCGGGTACAGCGCTGGACGCTGGCTGCGGAACCGGAACCGAAGCACTCTGACTCGCCGAACACGGTTGGCGCGTCACAGCTGCCGACATCTCCGCAACAACTCGTCTTCCTCTCACCCGAACCAGAATCGTCCGAGACGGATGCGCTCGCGCCTAGAAGGAGGTGATTACTCGTCGCCGGTCCTCGAAGGCACGGTCTGAAAGTTCCGTGCCCAGCGCGATCACCTCAAAGCCGTGCGGAACCCCCGGGCGGACGATGTCAAGCTCTCCGACCTCGATGTATGCCGGTGCGAGCCCCGCATGATCGTCCAGACGCGCGGGCACTACAAGCGAACTCACCTTGGCTCCGCCCATGTCCTGGCCCAGCAGCGCCTGCCAAGCTGTGTAGTTGTCGTCATGGGTCCAAGTCATAAACGGGACCAGGTGCGGATCGGGTGTGGTGGTCCGGTCATCGAGCATCGGATAGATCAGGATTTGCCTGGCCACCGGAACACCGGCATCCCGTGCGGCGATTGTCACCCCGGCCGCCAGTCCACCGCCGGCACTGTCGGGAGTTCTAGTACATCTTCAATGGTGGGCCTAACGGGAGCATTATCGAAACTTGCCCCGCCCCTGGTTCGCATGGCCGTGAGGCACTGGCAGATCAGACAGAGGACCAAGAGTTTCGCTCGCCGTGAGCCACCCCTCATCCGGCAGCAGACACGGGTCAGCGAGGCGGCTTTGCTCGCAGCTGAGGTTCGCTACGAGGCCGGAGCGACGCTTCGCGAGATTGCCCCTGCCCTTGACGTCAGCCGGCAACGACTAGCGGCCCTGCTTCGTGCCCGCGGCGTGCAGTTACGGCGCGCAACGCCGTCCGCCTGCGAGGTAGACGAGATGGTCCGCCGGTACGCGGCGGGCGAGTCGCTTGAACGCGTTGGCACCAATCTCGGGTTCTCCGCAGGTACCGTTCGTACCTACATCCTTGACCGAGGAGTCGCCACGCGTGACTCTCATGGTCGTCTACGCTAGTGCGGTCGGTGTCCAGCCCGTGACAAAGTTCTGTCCGGGGTGGCACTTGCATCGCAGGCACGACCGTGGCGCCGCGACACGTTGTGCCCCGACTCCGATCTCGGCGTCGATGTCGGCGCATGTCGATACCCTGAGAGCACGGTCGCCTCGGCCGTGCGCAACGGCGGGTAGGAGCGACCGATGAGACTGACGACCTTGTACATCCGGTTCTTCCGGTCGTTCAACTTCGACTACCTCCGAAAGAGTCGGGAGGATGACACGGCGCGTCCTGATCCGTGGGACCAGCTTGGTGCGGAGGAGCTGTTTTTTCCTTTCGTGCGAGTCCCGCTGGAACCCGAGGTGACGACGGTGGTAGGCGCGAACGAAGCGGGAAAGAGCCAGCTGCTCGGTGCCATCGAGGCGCTTCTCACTGGCGAAGGCTACGTCAAACGCGACTTCTGCCGATACTCCACGGAGTTCAACGAAGACAACGCACCCGAGCTGCCAGAGTTCGGAGGAGAATTCACTGACTTGACGCCGGAGCAAGCCGAGGTCATCCTCGGCCTGCAGGAGTGGGAAGCTACAGAAGTCGATTCCTTCCACCTGTTCCGTTTCCATGACCGCGTTGTCATCTATCTCGGCGACGAACTGGTCGAGCTGGATGAGGTTCCGGACGCGCTGGAACTGCCAAAGTCCTTCAGGATCGACGCTCGGATACCTCTGCCTGACAGCGTCGAGATCGCGTATCTGGCGGGCGATCATTCGAGGACGAACCGAACCAGGCAAGGTTGGCTCTCGCGGATGCTGTTCGTTCGCGACAACCCCGAGGCGCTTGAAGAAACACCGGGCAGTGGAACCCGCCCCGCCTATGACGGCAAAGATGGCACGCCTGACCAAGATCTAATCGACCAGTGGGACTTGGCTCGTCGGCTGTTGATCGACGTTGCCGGCATCACACCATCCGAGTTTGCCGAGTTGAAGAACGCCGTACACACGTCTGAGGGCTATGCCGAGGCGCTCGTTGACAAGATGAACCGCAAGCTTGCGGACTCTCTTAACTTCAGACGGTGGTGGACTCAAGACAGAGATTTCGCCTTGCGACTCCGACTGCGCGATTTCGACCTCGTTTTCACGATCCGCGACCGCACTGGCAGTGACTATACGTTCAAGGAGCGAAGCCAGGGCCTCAAGTACTTCCTCAGCTACTTCGTGCAGTACCTATCGCACACGGCGGAGGATGGCGAGATCCTCCTCATGGATGAGCCCGATGCCTTCTTGTCAAACTCCGGACAGCAGGATCTACTTCGGATCTTCCGGGCATTCGCGCATCCCGAGGACGATCAGACAACGCCCGTGCAAGTCGTGTATGTAACACACTCGCCGTTTCTGATCGATAAGAACCATGCCGAACGAATCCGGGTTCTCGAGAAGGGCGACGGCGAGGAAGGGACTCGCGTAGTCAACAACGCGGGCCGCAATCACTATGAGCCGCTTCGATCGTCCCTTGGCGGTTTCGTCGCCGAGACGACCTTCATCAGTTCCTGCAATCTCATGCTTGAAGGCCAGGCCGACCCGATACTTCTTGCGGGTGCCAGCGCCATCGCCCGCAAGGTCTCTCCCGATGGCGACGCGCTCGACCTGAACACCCTCACCCTGGTGCCCTGCGGCGGCGCGGGCAACGTCTCATACATGGTCCATCTCGCTCGCGGTCGCGACGAGGATAAGCCGGCGGTGCTCGTCCTTGTCGACAACGACACGGACGGCCTGAAGGCCATCGAAGATGTTAAGGCCATGAAGGGACTTCTGCCGAAGTCTCTGATGTTCACGGTCGCTGCCACGATAGACGGAGAGGATCGTGAAGGCATCGTGGAGTTGGAGGATCTCGTTCCGATTTCACTTGCGAACGAGGCCATTAAGAAGCTCGCTCAAACGGTCCTTCCCCGTGACCAAGCGGAAGCCTTCCTGGCGAATTGGTCCGACGTGAAGACGGTCAAGGGTGAGAAGACCTTCAAGCTACTACAGTGGGCCGCAGTCGAAGCCAGCCAGAAGGGTGATCTTAAACGGCCGCTAGAGGTCGAAAAGGTACCTTTCGCGAGATCAGTGATCGACCTCGCCCTTGACAGCAAGGCCACGCTCAAGGTTCAGCGGGACCTGTACGAAAACTTCCGACCTACCCTCGCCCTGATCGAATCCAAGCAACGCGAGGCAATGCGTGACCACGCCCATGCCAAGATCTCCACCATCATCAAGCGTCTTCGTAAGAACTTCATTGCGGACCACCCGAACAACATCCGCAAGAACGAGGTAACCGCACTGCTGGAGAACCTGAGCGCTCAGCTTCCACGGGATGCGGCTGAAGCAGACAAGGTTCTCGATGACATCCGCAAGATTCAGCGTGACTTCAGACTTGCTGATGAGCCGCGTTCGACGCTCCCCGACCCTCAGGCTCTCCGGGATCGCCTCTACTCCCTAAGCTATGGCGTCACCAATGCCGTCCAGTCGAGCTAGCCGCCCTCTGGGCTCGATCTCAGGACAGTGAAGCAATCACTGCGGCAGGATGGGCACGCGAGTTTCAACCTGCGTCCTAACCTGGCTGTACACGTCGACATTGAGCGCGGGAGCAACCCATAGTGAGAGAGCGACGGCGAAGTCGACGCGTTCACCGAGCAGCCCACCTGCCTGCTCGTAGCACTTGACACGGACGGCCATGTTCGAACCCTGCCCAGAGGCAAAGGCCTTCTCCATCTCCCAAGACTGGTGTTGAACAGAAGATGCGCCTCGCGTCGTCACGTCCGACGCCAGACCACTCGGCGTCCCCAGCGCTGGAATCGATCCCGCCGGTTTGACGAACGACAGCGCGGCCTTACGGTATTGCCGGTGGCGCCAGTTGACTGGCGTGAGCCACGCAAGGGTCGCATCGATGCGCTTCGTCTCGCGAACGCTCAATCCGTCCGGCAACGGAAAGAGGAGTTCTTGTTCCTCAGCAGCTCCGATGGACCCAAGGAAGATGACTACGGCCTCGTTGGTGGCACAGCCGTCGGCGTAGTCGCGAACAGCAGCTCCATTGCCGAGAGCGATCTCTGCTGGTATCGGGTGGTGGGCCAGTTCCTGCGGCCAGGCCGATCCATGAACCAAGAGCGCCTTGATCGCCGAGGCTCGCTGCCTACGGGTGATGGGAACGCCCGCGGTGATCTCGTCGATCACGTCGTGAAGGCGTGCGGCCCGCTTCGAAACCAACGCGGCGGCAGGGCTCGTTCCAGCGATGTGTGTCTCGCGGAACTGGGTGGGTGTCGCGACTCGAATGCCAGGTCCAAGTGCAGAGACGCCAGTGAAGACGACGGATTCCTGAGCTGTGACGCCGTCGCGGAAGAACACGCGACCGCCGTTGGCAGCGAGGTCTGGCTTGATGCTCCTTCGATACCCGCTCCCAGTAGGCGAGACGGGGCTAATGGATAGCAGGTTGTCGGTGGGATCGACGGCGTAGCCCTGCGGCGCGGCGGATGAGGCATCGTCATGAATCGCACCGACACTGAGAGCGTTGACCGACTCTGCTGGCGCCAGGAGCCTGCGCTCGTTCTGTTGTCGGTGTAGCGCGTCAAGTATGGCTTGGCGTCGGTCAGCGCCACGTAGTGCAGCGACTTCGCTCGATGTTGTCGGGCTCAGTGTGAGATTCGGATGGTTTCCCGCTGACACGATCACGACCACGCCGTACTCGTAGCTCAGCCAGTCGATCATCCGCGCCCACGAGGACAAGATCGTGTCGAAAGGCGATGCCGGGTCACCTATCGAGATATTGACAATGGCGATGCTCTCACCCGCCGCGGGCTGAGTGTCAGTGCCCTCGAACAACTCGCGGAAGGTGCGCCACATCAGATCGGGAACCAACTCGGTCGGCGGTAGTTCCTCGGATCGGTGGAGCGTGTCGTCGGCGGGGGTCAGGACCGGACGGACAAGCACAGGGCGTCTGGCTGGCAGCTCGTTTGCTCCGCGGTCTCCCCACACCGCTACCGAGGTCATCCATGTCCCGTGTCTGAGTTCGTCGACAGTGGCTCGGCCAAGCAGGTCGTCGGGGTCATGGACGATGACTCGGTCGCGGAGCAGAGGGTGGTTCGCTGCCGGGGCGCCGTCCAGAAGACAGAGGACCGGATCGCCTGTTGGAGCCTCACCATCGGTCTGACCCCGCACGTCGGTCGGAGGGCCGACAACCGGTAGAGCTTGTCCTGCCACGCGCAGATACATCACGTTAGTCGACCTGACGACGCGTACGGCGTCATGATTGCCCGAAGCGAGGTCGCGGAGCATCTGAGTTGGGACGGTGCACTTGAGGCCGTGGTAGCCGATCTGGTCGATGATTGCGGTCGTTGTAACTTGACCTCCCGCTTGCTCGATGAGGGCAGCAACCTGACGCTGGCTCTCTTCGCGTGTTCGAGAGCTGCGTCGATACCAAAGTTCAATCTCAATGTTGTGTGGCTGGTCGTCAATGCGCCCGGCGAAGTACTCGTCCCAGTCGATCGTTCTGAGCCGATCTTGCGGCCCCCACGGCCGTATGTCTTTCAGGTGCGCGAAGAGGTCGCGCAACGGCGAGTAGCCCCGAGGAAGCTGCTCAGTCTCCCTCCAGGCGCGCCATAAAGAAAGCAAATTGTCGAACGCTTGCTGATTCGTACAGACAGCGTGGAGACATGAGGAGATGTAAGGATTCCGCGGTTGCTGACTGACGAGTTGGAAATCATCGTCGGGTGATATCACATTCTCAGCCTCAACGAGGATCTCAATGCCGACCTTTTCGGCTACGGCACTTAGGTCAAGCTGCTCGTCAAGCGCTTCGAAAACCAAGACCAGCTGGGGATCGGCCGCGTGGATCGACTCAGATATCTGAATCTGGTCGCCGAGGGCGGCACTCGCTTCGTCGAAGCGTACGTCGATACGTCGGGACCGCGCCTCGGGGTCCGCGAAACGAGCACGACCTCCGCCACCTCGGGGCGGTCGAATTGGTCGCGGTGCGGCAATCCTGCCCAGAATGACAGGCCTCGACGTCGAAGCCCGGTCGTCCGGTGGCATTAGCTCTCGCTGACGCTAGCGCGGCCGGCCCACTGTTTGAGCAACTGCTGAACGACGGCCACCGAGTCTGGCTCCGGTCCCGAAAGTATGGAACGTCTCTGCACATCGAGCGCGAACTCTTCGAGCTCGGCAAAGCTGACTCGCCCGAGGCGGTCTGCAACAGTCCTCGGCGTGAGTCCAAGGCTCACTTCCGTACGTGCGGTCCACGCCTGCAACCACTCGATTTTTCCGGCTCTCGTGGGATACGGAAGGTCGAGTCGAAGTTGCATCCGCCGCCACACGGCGCGATCCAGCAGTTCTGCGTGGTTCGTGGCGGCAATGACGATGACGTGACTCGGCAGTCGGTCGACCTGGAGAAGCAGCGAGCTTACGACTCGCTTGATCTCTCCCGTCTCGTGCGTATCACCGCGCTCTTTTGCGACGACGTCGAACTCGTCGAAGAAGAGAACGCATGGTCGAACTCGAACCGCATCAAAAAGGGCCTCCATTCTTGATGCGGTTTCTCCGAGGAAACTGCCGATCAGGCCCTCATAACGCACGCTTAGCAATGGCACCGCCAACTCGGTCGCGACCGCCTCTGCCAACGACGTCTTACCGCCACCGGGTGGCCCGACGAAGAGCAGGCGATGGCGAGGTTCCACTCCGTGGCTTCGTAGAAGATCGCGTCGATGATGCTCTTCCACGAGCTGGCTGACAGCCTGGCGGGCTTCGACCGGTAGAACCAGATCGGATAGTCGCCGCTGCGGCTCTTGCTCATGGAAGAGGCCCCGCGTGGCCTCGTTCCGGGCCAGCGCCGTCACGCTGCTAGTTGTCCCCGAGCGCTTCCGTCGCAATGCGTCGGTAAGTTGCGAGGCAAGCACGTTGTGCTTCTTATTCTCTTCCTCGGCGATCAACGCTTCGGCCGCGCGGCGGAAGGCAAGGTCGTCGCCACCTGCGCCGGACTGCACGAGAGCCAAGAGCAGGTCTCCTCGTGCCATGCTCCACGCTCCTCGTCCTCAGATGATCATCGTTGTTCTATCGTACCGATCCCGGGCTCAGCCTGGTCGTGAGCCGCGCCGCTGCGGACCCCATCTCCAGAGTCAAACGGTCCTCAAGACGTCAGGGCGGACCCGGCGCATCAATGACCTCCGTGCAGCTTCGGAGCTTCCCCGGTCCCGTCGGCCGTGCGAGCTCCTCGACCTCGTGCCTGGTCAAGGGTCGCACGGCACACCGACAGGGCGGGACAGGTCGGGCACTTCCTGTCCTCATGACAACGCGATATTCTGTCGGCAGGCGGCCTCTACCTGCTACGCCACCACCGGACGTGGTGGCACGACCAGACGGCTTCGGCTGGACAGTCCTTCGATTCCTTGTCGCCGGAGACTCGGAGAGGACTGTCGCCATGTTCCGCTTGATCTGGACCGCCAGCGTCCACACCCGCTACTTCCTGCGCCGCTACATGCCCACCAACATCGCACTGGACGCGATTCGAACCCGGCGCGGGCTACGTTGGGGCGTCCCGGCGATGCTGCTAGCACTCCCCTATCTGTACGGCGCGAGCGTCGTAACTACTCTCATCGCCGACGGCGCGCCCGATTGGCTGCATCTGGTGGTTCTGATCCTGGTATGGAACGCGATGAAGTTCACCGTGATGGGGCCGGTCAGCCTGTTCCTCCTCGTCCGCGCGAGAACTTCGGAGTCTCGTGATCGACGCATCGAACGCCATGCCACCACAGCTGGCGCCCGCGCCTAATGAACCGTGTAACACGACGGAGTGTCACGCAACCGCTCGGCGAGGCTTACGGCTGAGCTTGCGGTAACGGCCAGGGCTCACGCCCACGCACTGGCGGAACAGACGAGCTGCATGGTTACGACTCGACCAGCCGACGCTTCGGGCTGCCTGCTCGACGGTCGCCTCGGTTTCCCGGAGCAACCGAGCCATCTGCTCGGCTCGAAGCATCGTCAGGTACGCCAACGGTGTCTTGCCGTAGGCGTCGACGAAGACCCGGCTCAGCTGTGCTGGTGACAGGTGCACAGTGTCGGCGAGGCGGTCGAGGGTCCACCGTTCACTAGGTGCACCGCGGAGCAGCTCGACGGCTTGACGCACTTCGGCACTCAGCGGGGCGAAGCCACGGTGACGCGGGAGGCCGGGCCGGGTGGACTTCCGTTGTGACGCAGACCGGCGCGAGGCAGTGGTGCGCACGAACGGGGTCACCACGTCGAGCACAGCGAAGAGCAATGCCTGCATCCGGTAGAACCGCTCCGGCGACGGCCCGTCGAGGCTCAGCGCGACCAGTTCGTCCAACCACGGCGCGAGCATCCCAGCGCGATCTTCACCGAGGCGGAGTATTTGCGCCGGTTCTGAATACAGCTCGTCGGCGAAGTCCTGAGCATCCCATCGGTCGGCCAGCAACGCGGCGTGCTGCCAGAACACCTGGTCGATCACGTAGTCGCGATCCAAGTAGAGTGTCGTAACGGTGATGGAGCCTTCGGGCTCACTCCCACACAGAGTGTTCGCGCCGAGCGCCACGACGTCGCCGACCTTGACCGGCTTCTCGCCGAACTCGCTGAGCAGGATCGCCGAGCCGTGCCGGACGAAGATCAGCTTCACGCAGTCGTACGCGACGGGTGCGATGGGTCGATGAACCGAGCGCGTGCGGGCGAGGATCGGGGCGAAGGACGCGCGACTATCGCCGGTTGCGGCTTCCTCGATCGACGACACACGCTCGGGCTACTTGCACGTGTGCTGGTGTCAGGTTCGCGGTGCCGGTGTCAGCAGAGCGAACTGCGCTCCAGCGGGGTCGGTCAGCACGGCAATGCGTCCGGCGGGGATGTCGCTGGGCTCCGCGACAAGGGTCGCTCCGAGCCGAAGCGCGTTCGTCAGGACTTGGTCGGTGCCGATGGCCGGGTCAACGGTGAAGTAGACGCGCCAGTGCGCAGGACCACCGTCGTGGACACCGACCTGGTGACGTCCGGCCACGGGTGCCTGATGTCCGGTCGGGGTCCAGACTGCGTAGTCGTAGGTGTCTGCGTCTCCGATCTGTGTCGAGCCGAGCCCGACGAGCTCAGCGTAGAAGTCGTCGGCGATGCTGCCGCTCGGGGTGAGAAGCTCGGCCCAGGCATACGCGCCGGGGGCGTGACTGGCGAAATGCCAGCCCGGTCGCGGCTGCCAGAGGCCGGTGACTGCGCCCGTGGGATCAGCGATCACTGCGACTTCTCCCTGGCCCGGGACGTCTACGGGACCGTGCAGAATGCGGGCATCGCTTTCGGCTGCACGCCCCGTGGCGCGGGCGATGTCGTTCGTGGTCAGGTAGACCGTCCACGCCGCGGGCTGGTCGCCGTCTGCTTGTCGGAGCCCGGCGATGACGGCGCCGTCAAGCGCGCGGGCATAGCGATAGCCGGCCGGGGGCTTGTCATCGATTCGCCAGCCGAACAGTTCGGTGTAGAACTGGGCGGCTGCATCGGGGTCGGGGGTTTGGAGTTCGATGAGGTTCGGAACACCGACGGTGTGCTCGGTCATGGGACGGGCCTTTCGGGGCTGGTAGCTGACAGGTAGGCCCGTCCGCGGGCGGAAAGTTCGTAGCCGGTGGGCAGGCTGCGGGTCAGGCCGTGCTCTTTGAGAGTGCGGATGCGGCGTTTGAGGGAGTCCTTGCCCAGCGGCAGCTCATCGACGAGCTGCACGGCGGTGGTGCCCGGATGCTCTGCGATCCGGCTCAGCGTGGTGCGTGCCCACGGGGTGCGGGCGTCGAGACGGTCCAGCAGGGCGTCGATGTCGGCGATATCGGAGGGCGAGAGCACTGCGTTCTCCGCGAGCGCTTCTCGGGGATCGGAGCCGACCCACGCCAGAGCGATCCGCCACAGCGGGATGCTGTCGTCCCCGCGGAAGGTGGCGAGCAGCTCCTCGAGGGTGGCGTAGCCGGCGTCCTGCGCGGCGGTGGGGTCGAGCTGTTCGAGGTCGGCTCGGTCAATTGCCTCGATGCGCACGATCCCGGCCACCGTGCGGAACGTCGCCCCGGGTGTGACCCGAGGGCGCGTCCAGCGGCGGTAGGCGAGCGTGACCGAGCCTTCGGCGACGCCGTGAGCGATCCGGTCGGTGAGGATCATCGCGTTTCCGCGAGGAACCCAGCGAACGACCGAGGCGCACGGCACAGCACGTCGGCGATATCGGGGAGGACGGGTTCAGCATGGCCGGCGGCGATCGTGGCAAACAGGCCGCTGACGGTGTTCACATAGTCCGGGTGCCAGCCCAGGCCGAGGACCGTGCTGCGGAAGTCCGGGTCGGAGATCGGCTCATAGGCCTCGACCGGAACCGGCGAGTCCCGGCAGGCGGCAGCCACCTCGGTGAAGGTTAGGCTGTGTGGTCCGGTCAGCGCGTACTCACGGCCGTGGTGATCGCCGAGGAGGACCTCGACGGTGACGGCCGCGATGTCGCGGGTGTCGATGAAGCTGACCGCGGCATCGCCGGTCGGTAGGCGTAGCACGCCGTCGTGTGCGTCGGCGAGGGCGCGCAGCGGGCCGTCGGTCAGGTTCTGGAAGAACCAGTTCGGCCGCAGGATCGTCCACTCCAGGCCGCTGCGTTGCAGGTGAAGTTCGACGCCGCGCTGCTCGACCTCGGCCGGAGCGTATTCCATGCCCAGGGCGGTCATCAGCACCACACGCCCGACGCCGCGGTGCTGGGCGAGGTCGAGGAATTCCACCACCGCGCTGCCGAGCCCGGTGACCGAGCGGTGTCCGTCGTCACCACCGGGCACGATCAGGAACACCCGGTCCACGCCCTCCAGTACGGCCGGCCACGTTGCCGGATCACTCCAGTCCAGCGAGATAGCGCTGCGCCGGGACGCTGCCCGCACGTCGACATCGCGCGCGTCAAGTTGTGCTCGCACTTCGCGGCCGACTTTCCCGCTCGCGGCGGTCACCAGGACCGTCATACGTCGGTCCCGAGGACGAAGGCGAGCTGAGCGAGCACCACATCGCGATAGTCAAGATCGTCCGAGGCCCGGTGCCCCAGCACGAGCGGGTAAAGCAGGCCGTCCATCGTCGCGACCACCACGTCCACGACCGCGGTGACGTCGAACCGGGGAGAGAACGAGCCAGACTCCACCCCACGTTCTACCGCCTCGACGAACGGCTGTCGGTACTGCTCGGCCAGCACGGCGGCGTGGGCGCGCAGCTCGGCATCGTGGGCGGCGGCGGTCCAGAACTCCATCAGCATCCGCCACGTCGGCACAGGTGTCGACAGGCCCCGGTCGACCAGCGCGACCAACTGCTGCCACGGGTCCTCGAACCCGGAGGCTAGCTCGGCCAGTGCCTCGACCTCGCCCGAGGTCGCGCCCTGAAGCGCCTCGATGAGCATGTCCTCACGGGACCCGAAGTAGCCCTGCAACGTCGACACCGCGACACCTGAGGTTTGCGACACATCGGCGAACCGGGTCGCGGCATATCCGCGCTCGGACAGCACCTCCACAACCTGACCCAGTACCTGGATTCGCCTGGCCCCGCCCGCGCGCCGTATGCGCGTTGATTTGTTTCTGCTCATGGTCATACCGTATCACTATACGGTATGACCATGAGCGCGTTGTGGAAGCAGGGATGAACTTTCTGGGTCGTTCCGTCATCGGCACTTCAATCCACGGGCGCCACACGGATCAGGTTGCCGTCGGGGTCCGCCGCGACGAACGTTCGACCGAACGCTTCGTCCCGCGGCTCGGACACGATCCGCACACCCTTGTTCTTCCACGCCTGGAATTGCTCGTCGATCAGCTCATTGGCCGGAAGCGCCAGGCACAGCTCGCTGGTGCGTACCGATGCGCGGTCGAGTTCCTCCTGGGGCAGGTTCCACAGCGCGAGTTGCACACCGTCGGAGAGGTCGAACGCGACGAAGCCGGGCGTCTCGAAACTAGGCGTGATGTCGAACAGGTCGCTGTAGAAACGAGCAGCGGTCGGAGCATCGGCGACGTAGATGATGAACATGTTCGGAGCAGTCATGGGGTTCCTTCCGGTCGGGTTGATGCCACCAGTCTGAGGGAAAAACACGCCAAGATATGTCATGTTCTCTGAGATGATTGAGATGTGACGCCCGACCGATTCTTCTCACTGCTGCTGGCCCTGCAAGCCAGGCCGGTCACCACAGCACCCGCGCTGGCCGGAGAGATCGGCGTCTCGGTGCGCACGATCATCCGTGACCTGAACTGGCTGGCCGAAGCCGGCTTCCCCGTGCTGACCCGACAGGGACGCCACGGCGGGGTGTCCCTCCTTCCCGGATCGACCCTGGACGCCACTCGCCTCACATCGGAAGAACGCGAGCATCTGACCCTGACCGGTCTGGACGACGATCAGCGCCGCCGCCTGGGCATCGATACCGCCAGCAACCGAGCGATCCGCAAGGTCGCCACCGAGCGCACCGGTGACGAGCTGCTGCCATTGGGCGACCTCGTCGTCAGCGACAACCGCCCCTGGTTCGGAAGCGAACCCGAAGGCGTGACCCCCGCCGCGATCATCGGCGACCTTCGGCGAGGCATGCGACTGAAGATCACCTACCGCAGGTTCGGACGAGAGCCTTCAACCCGGACGATCAATCCCTACGGCCTCTTGGCCAAAGCCGGGCGCTGGTACCTCGTCGCCGACGAGAACAGCGCGCCACGGTTGTTCGCGCTCCAACGTCTCCTGTACTGGGAGGTCCTTCGCACCCGCCGACGGCTCCGCCCCGGCGCGAACTTGGCGAGAGTCGCGAACGAACTGACATCGACCTGGGAGACAGCCGGCCACGACGTCATCGACCTCCTCATCAGCGAGCATCAAGTCGAACGAGCCGTCCGCATCCTGGGCACTCGCCTCACCCTCGGCAAAGCCGACGACACCGGGCATGTGAGCGCCGCCCTCAAATACAACGACCTCGAAGACGTGCGCCAACTCCTCGCCTTCGGCGCCGCCGTCACCGTCCTCAACCCGCCCGAGGCCAAGCAGCGCATCGTCGACCTCGCCCAGGAGATCACTGATCACTACCGCTGACTCGGCCTGAGTTCTCGGGCCACCCCGTCCCAGCCCGCCCGTCCGGTGACGACCACGGCGTTGCACAAGATCCTGACCAACCTCTACTACCAGGGCACAGTGACCTTCCGCGGCGTCACCTACGACGGCGCCCACACGCCGCTGGTGGATTCGGAGACCTGGCTGCGCGTGCAGACCCAGCTCGATGCGAAGAACGCCGTCGGCGAGCGCCCGCAGAAGTACGACCACTACCTCAAAGGCAACCTGTACTGCTCCTGCGGGGCCAAGCTCATGATCGAACGACCCCGGGACAAGAACGACGACCGATACGAGTACTTCACCTGCTCAGGCCGGCGGAAGAAGACCGGCTGCACCCGCTCCGCCGTCCTGGCACCCAGAGTCGAGGACCGGATCGACCGGGACTACGGCACCAACGGCCTCACCGCCACCGAAGCCGAACACGTCGCCTCGGTGCTGCACCGAGTGTTCGACCAGCTCGAAGCCTCCAGCGACGACGAACGCAAGCTCCTCCAAGCCCAGCTGGACAAGTTGGAAGCCGAACGCCTCAAGCTCGTCCAGGCCCACTACGCCGACGCGATCCCCCTGGACCTGCTCAAGGCCGAACAGGACCGCATCCGCACCAGCCTGGACGCGATCACGAGCCGACTCGACGGCCTCGCGACCACCTACCGGGATGCCCACGACGGACTCGATCAGCTCCTCGGCGTCCTCACCGACCTCGGTGATCTCTACGCCCGATGCGAACCTACTGAACGCCGCATGCTCAACCGTGCCCTGTTCAAGCGCATCGTCGTTGACGAAGACGAAAACGTCACGTTCGTCCCCGCCGAGCCCGCGGCCACCGTCCTGGCCCACGCCCACAGTGCGCAGCCGACCGAACCGGGCCCGGACGCGAAACTGCCCCGCCATCAGACGGGGCAGGTTTCGAATTTCTCAACTTACGTGGAGGTAACGGGACTCGAACCCGTGACCTTCTGCATGCCATGCAGACGCGCTACCAGCTGCGCCATACCCCCATATTCAGTTGCTATCGCCGGATTGGCAACCCCTACACGTTACACCGTCTGCGGGCCTTCCGGCAAATCTAAATCCAGCTTGGGAACGTCCGCATAGAGGCGGTCCAGACCGTAGACCGCACGCTCCTGCTCATGCTGAACATGGATCACCATATGCCCATAGTCCAACAGCACCCAGGTGCCCGAATCCTTACCCTCGCGGCGGGCCGGAGCAGAGCTGTGCCGCTCCTTCAACTGGTACTCAATCTCCTCGCAGATCGCGCCGATCTGCCTCTCCGAGGGAGCCGAGCAGACCAGGAAAGCATCGGTGATACCCAGCCGCTCCCCCACGTCATAGCCCACAATATTGGTGGCCAGCTTATCGACAGCCGCAGCAGCCGCAGTGCGAAGCTCAGCAAGCACAATCTCAGGAACAGCCATCAGCTCAGAGCACCATAAAGTAGACAACAGCGGCAATGGCCCCCACCAGCAGGATGGCTAGGATCACCACCAGCCAGACCAACACGTTCTGCCGGTCAGTCTGACGGGAGGTGGCATCGATCATTTTGTTCAGGTCCAGGCCATGAGCACCCTGGGCATGCACCGGTTCAATCTGGCCGGTAGCGTACTGCATCTGCTCCGGGTCCTGATTGAGAGAGTCACGAACCATCCGTTCAGTGAGCACCTGGGACTCAGGGCGTTCGCGCAGCTTACGGCGGCGCTCCTTCTCCTTCTCCGCATGCTCCTTGCGCATCCGCTCCTGATTAGCCTGCATGGCCTTGGCCGCCAGTGCCTGCTGCTTCTTCAGCAGATCCGGGTCCACCCGGTTGGGGTCGTCGTTCTTGGCAACCTCAGCATTGGTGGCATCAAGCTCAGCCAGCAGCTCAGGGCTCAGCGGCGGGATCGACCGGGTCTCCCGCAGCAGCCTGCGGGCCCGCCGGGAACCCGGGAGGTCCTCCTGCTCAACTGCAGCTTCCTCAGGCTCCTCATGGAGTTCCTTCACCTGGCTGATCACCTGTGTGACGTCGTCATTATCGCCAATCTCCGACTCAGCATCAGCAACCTCCTCCTCGGGCCTGGCCGGCTCCTCGGCAGGCCGGGGCGGCCCAGGAAGTACCGCTACTGGGGCCTCGACTGGAATCTCTGGTGCGTTCTGATCTGACTCGGTCTGCGGCTCTGAGTCCTCTGAGTCCTGTTGGGCGGCGTCGTCTGCTTCCTCTGAATCCCCGCCAGGCTCATCCAGTCCCGTCACTTCGGCAGGTTCAGGCGGCTCAGGAAGATCATCACCCTCGGCAGAGTCAGTGTCCTGCAGGGCACGGACAGCTACCTCATCAGCAGGCTCGGGCGCCGCTTCAGCCAAGGCGTCCTGGGTGGCCTGGGACTCTTCTTCTGCAGCACGTTGGACAGCCAACTCGGCCTCGCGGCGGCGGCGCAGCTCCTTGCGCGAGACAGGCAGATACCGGGCGCGGAGCTCGTCTCCGCCCCCCGCGTTCTGCTCAGTAGTGTCTGCGCTCATGAGGAAGCCTCCTGATGGTTCTGCTCCATGGTATGCGAATCGGCCTGATAGAGCTGGTGTTTATTGATGTATTGGACCACGCCGTCAGGCACCAGGTACCACACCGGCTTGCCTGCCTTGCCCCGGGCGCGCAGATCGGTGGAGCTGATTGCCATCGCTGGGATCTCCATCAGGCTGATGTTCTCGGTCAGCCCGAAGTCCTCGCTGCGGTAACCCGGGCGGGTCACTGAGACGAAGTGAGCCAATTCCCAGAGCTCCTCCACGTTCTTCCAGGACATGATCTGGGCCATCGCGTCAGCCCCGGTGATGAAGAACAGGTCAGCCTGTGGGTACATAGCCCGGAAATCACGCAGCGTATCGATGGTGTAAGTGGCGCCACCGCGGTCAATATCCACCCGGGAGACCGAGAACCGTGGGTTCGACGCCGTGGCGATCACGGTCAGCAGGTACCGGTGCTCCGCCTGGGTGACCTCCCGGCCGACCTTCTGCCAGGGCTGCCCGGTGGGCACGAACACCACCTCATCCAGGCTGAACTCCGCGGCCACCTCCGAGGCGGCCACCAGGTGCCCGTGGTGGATGGGGTCAAAGGTCCCGCCCATAATGCCTATGCGGCGCCTACGGCCGTCCGCCTCGGCTGAGGCGAGGGTGCTGAAGGGAGGAGTCAAGTCAGTGGTGTGCCTGCGGATCGGCAGGCAGTTCCCTGCCTTTGCTGGCGAAGCCCAGGGTGATCAGCAGGCTGAGCATCAGCACGACGAACATCACCACACCGTACACCCAGGCCGGAAAGGGCAGTTCGGTGGGGGTGGGGCCGGTGGCCAACAGTGCCAGAACAGGCAGGTTCATACCTCTCCCTCAGGACGAAGTGACAGTTTCTCTCTACGAGTCTACTAGGAAACGTGAGATTCTAGCGGATCTGGCCCTCACCGCGGAGGATCCACTTGGTGGTGGTCAGCTCCGCCATGCCCATCGGGCCGCGGGCGTGCATCTTCTGGGTGGAGATACCCACCTCCGCACCGAGCCCGAACTCGCCGCCGTCGGTGAACCGGGTGGAGGCGTTGACGATCACCGCTGCCGCATCCACTTCGGCGATGAACTTCTCCGCATTGACCACCGAATCGGTGAGGATGGCCTCAGTGTGCCCGGTGCTGTGCCGGCCGATATGACTGATCGCCTCATCGATGGAGTCCACCACGCCCACTGCGATCTCCAGGTTGTGGAACTCGGTGCCGTAGTGGACCTCGGTCACCTCATCGCTCTGCGCACCGGCGGCTGGGAGCCACTGCTGTGCACGCGGATCCACATGGAGGACGACGCCGCCCTTGGACAAAGCTGCCAGCACCTCTTTGGCAGCCCGTCCCGCCTCAGCATGGAAGAGCACGGTCTCAGCGGCATTGCACACGCTGGGCCGGGAGGTTTTCGCGTTGTGCACAATATCGCGGGCCAGCTGCGGATCAGCGGTGGCATCCACATAGATGTGCACATTGCCCTCCCCCGTCTCGATCACCGGGACCCGGGAATTGTTCACCACGTGCTGGATCAGCTCACGTCCGCCGCGCGGGATGAGTACATCCACGCTGCCGCGGGTGGTCATCAGCTCGGTGGCGCCCTCACGGCCGTAGGGGTCGATGGTCTGCACCGCATCCACAGGCAGCCCGGTTTCGCGCAGCGCCTCACGGATCACGCTGAGCAGCAGCTCATTGGTGGACTGGGCGGCCGACCCGCCGCGCAGCACCGCAGCGTTGCCAGACTTCAGGGCCAGGGCGGCAATGTCCACGGTGACATTGGGCCGGGCCTCATAGATCACCCCGATCACACCCAGCGGCACTGCCACCTGGGACAGCCTCAGACCATTGGGCAGCGTGCGGCCCTGGAGCACCCGGCCCACTGGGTCGGTCAGTCCGATGACCTCCTCGACCGATGCGGCCAGGGACTCGATACGCGCCGCGTCCAGTCGCAGTCGGTCCTGCAGTGAAGCGGAGAGTCCGTTCTCCTTGCCCCTGACCAGGTCCTGCTCATTGGCCGCGATCAGCGAACCAGCAGATTCGCGCAGGCCTTCGGCCACTGCCTGCAGGGCACGGTCCTTATGCCGCCGGTCGGCTCTGCCCAGCGGACCGGCGGCCTCCCGGGCCCGGCGGCTGATCTCAGCGATGCTCATCCAGTTACCTCCAGTCGTGCCATGTCATCAGTATGTATCACTGGGCGCTGGTAGTCCTCCCCCAGTTCCTCACCCAGCTGTGCGGTCTTCTTGCCACGCATTCTGCGCGCTTCCTCCGCGGAGAAGGAGCTGACACCCCGGGCATGCACCGTGCCCTGGTCGCTGGTGATATCGACGACGTCGCCGGCTTCGAAACTGCCAGAAACTTCTGTGATCCCTGCGGCCAGCAGGGAGCGCCGGGATCCGATCACTGCCTTGAGAGCACCTTCGTCGATGGCGATGCTGCCCTTGGTGTGCGCCAGGTGGGCCAGCCAGGCCGAGCGGGCACCGCGGCGCTTGCCACGAGGCAGAAACAGGGTGCCCACCTCCTCACCGGAGAATAGGGCTGGTGCTTTGGCCGCCGAGGTGAGCCGGGCCGGAATGCCGTGGGCGGTGACGATATTGGCCGCCTCCACTTTGGTGACCATACCGCCGGTGCCGATGCCGGCCCGGCCGCGGGGGCCCAGGGTGACACCGTTGAGGTCCTCGGTACGTTCGATCCTGGCAATGGGCTTGCCCCCTTCGACAGGCGGGCCGTCGTAGAGGGCATCGACATCGGAGAGCAGCACTAAGCCGTCGGCGTGGATGAGGTTGGCGGTCAGGGCGGCGAGTCTGTCATTGTCACCGAAGCGGATCTCGGCGGTGGCCACAGCGTCGTTCTCATTGATGATCGGCACTACTCCCAGTGCCAGCAGCTTCTCCAGTGCGCGCAATGCGTTGACATAGGTGGCCCGGCGGATGAGGTCCTCCACGGTGAGCAGCACCTGTCCCACCTCGGCTCCGTGGTGGGCGAAAGCCCGGGAGTAGTGGGCCAGCAGCTGGCCCTGGCCCACGGCTGCGGCGGCCTGCTGGGCAGCCAGATCGTGCGGGCGCCGGTCAAGCCCCAATGGTGCAAGCCCGGCGGCGATGGCCCCGGATGAGACCAGCACAATCTCGGTGCCGGCGGCGCGCAGGCCCTGGCAGGCGTCCACCAAACGATTCAGGGCCTGGACGCTGATGCCCCCGTCCAGGGTGGTCAGACTGGAGGAGCCCACCTTGATGACCAGGCGTTTGGCAGTGGTGATGTCCCAGCTCACGGTGTCTCCCCCTTGGGGCTGGGCTGCTGGGTGTAGACGGCTAGCGCGATTCGTCTCTCGGCTCAATCGCTCACCCACCACTTTCTCCATCATCGGCGGTGTACAGTTCTTCCATCTCCTCGCGGACCTGCCGTTTGGCGGCGCGCCGGTCGGCCTGCTCCTGCTTCTTCTCCGCGCGGGTGGGCCGGTGGGTGTCCTCGAAGCGAAGATCCGTGCCGCGTGCGCCCAGGTGCTCAGCGCCGGCAGCCATGGTGGGCTCCCATTCGAAGACCACGCCGTCCTCCTCTCGGCCGATCACCACCGACTCCCCTGGGGTGGCGCCGAGCTTGAACAGCTCATTCTCGATGCCCAAGGCTTGCAGCCGGTCGGCCAGGTAGCCCACGGCTTCGTCATTGTTGAAGTCGGTCTGCAGGATCCAGCGCTCAGGCTTTGCCCCGCGCACCCGCCACAGCGGTTCCCCAGCCTTCTCCTCGCCGGTGACGGTGAAACCCTTGTCGTTGATGGACTTGGGCCGCAGTGTCATCGGCACCGGGGCCTGCTGAACCTCTTGGGCAGCGCGGGACTCGGCCACCAGTTGGGCCATGGCGAAGCTGAGCTCGCGCAGCCCCTTGCGGGAGACTGCGGAGATCTCAAAGACCCGGAACCCGCGCTCCTCCAAGGTGCTGCGGACCATTTCGGCCATCTCTGCGCCGTCAGGCAGGTCGGTCTTGTTCAGGGCGACAAGCCGGGGCCGTTCGGTCAGCGGCAGCCCGTCTGCGGCATAGGCGGTCAGCTCGGCCTCGATGGCGTCCAGGTCCGCGATCGGGTCCCGATCGGTCTCCAGAGTGCCGCAGTCGAGCACGTGCACCAGGGCTGCGCAGCGCTCCACATGGCGCAGGAATTCGTGTCCCAGGCCTTTCCCCTCTGCCGCGCCGGGGATCAGACCGGGTACATCGGCCACCGTAAACCGGGTCTCCCCTGCTTCTACAACGCCTAGGTTAGGGATCAGGGTGGTGAAAGGGTAGTCGGCGATCTTGGGCCGTGCTGCAGAGAGCGCGGCGATCAGGCTGGACTTTCCGGCCGAGGGAAAGCCGACCAAGGCGATATCTGCCACGGACTTCACCTCGAGCAGCACTTCAGCCTCCTGGCCGGGGGTACCCAGTAGGGCGAAGCCGGGGGCTTTGCGCTTCCGGGAGGCCAGGGCTGCATTGCCCAGCCCGCCCTGGCCGCCCTCGGCAATGCGAGCCCGTGCTCCAGCGCCCACCAGGTCGGCCAGCACACTGCCGTCACGGTCCTTGACCACGGTGCCGTCAGGCACCGGCAGCACCAGGGTGGCGCCCTTGTGTCCGTGGCGCAGGCTGCCCTGGCCCACTCCTCCGTTCTCGGCCCGACGATGCGGGCGGTGGTGGTAGTCCAGCAGAGTGGTGGTGTTGGGGTCTACCACAAGCTCCACGTGTCCGCCGTCGCCGCCGTTGCCGCCGTCGGGGCCGCCCAGGGGCTTGAACTTCTCCCGGTGCACGGAGACGCATCCGGTGCCGCCGTTGCCGCCTGCGGCGTGCAGCACTACGCGGTCCACAAAGTGCGCCATATGCGTCTCCTTGTCCGAGGGTGGTTCAGATACTAAAAGACCCCGTCAGCGCTCACGCTGCGGGGCCCTTTAGGGATGTTTAGCTGCGCAGCGCTCAGGCTGCAGCTGGAACGATGTTCACAACCTTGCGGCCGCGCTTGGAGCCGAACTCCACAGCACCGTCAGCCAGGGCGAACAGGGTGTCGTCGCCTCCGCGGCCTACATTGGTGCCGGGGTGGAACTTGGTGCCGCGCTGGCGGATGAGGATCTCGCCGGCGGATACGGTCTGGCCGCCGAAGCGCTTCACGCCGAGCCGCTGTGCATTCGAGTCGCGACCGTTGCGGGTCGAGCTCGCACCTTTCTTATGTGCCATGAGTTTTCTGCCTGCCTCTCAGGAACGTTTTCTTATGGGCTAGTCTATCGCCGTCTCAGGCGATTGAGGTGACCTTCACCCGGGTCAGCTCAGAACGGTGGCCCTGGCGCTTGTGGTAGCCGGTCTTGTTCTTGAACTTATGAATGACGATCTTCTTTCCGCGAAGGTTCTCCTGAACCTCTGCGGTGACCTTCACACCGGACAGATCCTCGGCGGAGGTGGTGACCTTCTCCCCGTCTACCAGCATCACCGCCGGCAGCTCGATGGTGCTGCCTGCCTCGGCGTCGACGCGGTCAAGGGTCACGAGGTCTCCTACGGAAACCTTCTCCTGGCGGCCGCCTGCGCGGACAATCGCGTACACCACTTGGGACTCACTTCTCTCGTTGAACATGTGTAAAAAGATTCTGGGCGCAGATCAGCGCCAACGTTCTATCTTACTCGGATTGGTTGGTGCGGGCAAGTTCATCGGCGCTGACGCCGACGCCCAGCATCACCGGCTCATCCTCGGAGGACGACGGCTGCTTGAGCTGAGCGGAGCCCTGATCGTCGTCGGAGTCTCCCGAAGCGACTGAAGGCAGTGAACGAAGCGAGGCCGCAAACGTCTTCTCGGTGCCCTGGGCAGCGGTCTGGACCTCGGTCACCTCCCCGCCCGAGCCCTGGGCTGATCCTGCGGCACGCCGGCGGCGCCGGCTGCGGGTCTCCAGGGCGGATTCCAGCGCATCAAGGCTGGGCGCCTTCTTCCCAGCCGCCGGCTGAGCAGTCTTCTCCTGTTGCTTCTGCCCGCGGGGGATCTCCACGGCTTCTCCCCCAATGGTGAGAGTCGGGGAGTCTTCGGAGCCAGTCCCTGACGTCCCGGTCTCCGCTCGGCTCAATCGGGCACCATCCTTGCTGTTCTGGTCGGATACCGCGTGGCCGTTGCCGTTGGTGGCGGCCAGTACCTTGGCCATGCCCTGGGAGGCTTTCTCTAGCTTCTTGAGCTCTTTGGGGTCGGGCTGGTGGCCGACGTCGTCGTTCTTCTTGCCCTTCTTACGCCGCTTCTTGGCGTTCTTGCCGGAGGCCACATCACCCTCTGAGGTGTAGGAGGGGCGGTGCTCCACCGGTTCCGGGTGGGTGATGATGCCGCGGCCAGCGCAGTGCTCACACTCGGTGGAGAAGACCTCCAGCAGCCCGGTGCCCATACGTTTGCGGGTCATTTGGACCAGGCCCAGGCTGGTGACCTCAGCCACCTGGTGCTTAGTGCGGTCCCGGCCCAGGCACTCCACCAGCCGGCGCAGCACCAGGTCCCGGTTGGACTCCAGGACCATGTCGATGAAGTCGATCACGATGATCCCGCCGATATCGCGCAGCCGCAGCTGGCGGACGATCTCCTCAGCGGCCTCTAGGTTGTTCTTGGTGACCGTCTCCTCGAGGTTGCCCCCGGAGCCGGTGAACTTTCCGGTGTTGACGTCGACCACGGTCATCGCCTCAGTGCGGTCGAAGACCAGAGAGCCGCCGGAGGGCAGCTTGACATCGCGGCCCAGGGCCTTGTTCAGCTGTTCGTCGATCCGGTGGTGGGAAAAGATGTCCTCAGCCTGACCCTCGGCAGGCTCCCACTGGGAGCAGCGGTCCAGCAGATGAGGGGCCACATAGGTGACATAGGCCTCAATGTTGTCCCAGGTCTCCTCACCCTGGACCGCCATGGCGGAGAAGTCTTCGTTGAAGACGTCCCGGACCACTTTGATGGTCAGGTCCGGCTCGGCGTAGAGCAGCTCAGGGGCCAGGACCTTCTTATTATTGGCCTGGGACTGGATGGTCTCCCAGAGTGAGCGGAGCCGGTTGATATCGTTGGTGAGCTCCTCTTCGGAGGCGCCCTCGGCGGCGGTGCGCACGATCACCCCGGCGTTCTCCGGCATCTGCTCTTTGAGGATCTTCTTCAGCCGGGCCCGCTCAGTGTCAGGCAGTTTGCGGCTGATGCCGGTCATCGATCCGCCGGGCACGAACACCAGGTAACGGCCGGGCAGGGAGACCTGGCTGGTCAGCCGGGCGCCCTTATGGCCCACCGGGTCCTTGGTGACCTGCACCAGCACCGAGTCCCCGGACTTCAGGGCGTTTTCGATCTTGCGCGGGGCGTTGCCGATATTGGCGCCCTCCCAGTCGACCTCGCCGGCGTAGAGCACGGCGTTGCGGCCGCGGCCGATATCTACGAAGGCGGCCTCCATGGAAGGCAACACGTTCTGCACCTTGCCCAGGTACACATTGCCGATCAGGGAGTCCTGGGTGGTGTGGGAGACGTAGTGCTCAGCCAGCACTCCATCCTCGAGCACGCCGATCTGGATGCGTTCGCCGCGCTGGCGGACAATCATCTTCCGGTCCACGGATTCGCGGCGGGCCAGGAACTCGGCCTCGGTGATGATGCCGCGGCGGCGCCCGGAGTCCCGGGAGTTCCGGCGGCGCTGGCGTTTGGCCTCCAGGCGGGTAGAGCCCTTCACGGAGGAGACTTTGTCGGATCCGGTGCCGGAATCGGTCTCGCGCCCGGAGCGGATGCGGGTGACGGTGTGGCCGTCCTCGTCCTCGATCTCCATATCAGCTGAGCCGCGGCGCCGGCGCCGCTTCTTGCGGATCACCTGGCCCTCATCATCTGGTTCAGCGGAGGACGGCGCCTGCTCACCACTGCTCTTGGTCTGGTTCTTAGCCGGCTGGGACTGCCCTTCCTGCGCCTGCTCGGCAGAGTTCTCAGAATCTGTGCTCTCCTGGTTCTCCCCGGACTTATTGCGGTTGCGTCCGCCGCGGCGGCGCTTGCGGCGGTTCTTCCGCCCGGAGTCCGAGCCCTGCTCATCCTCTTCATCCTCCTCGGTCTCTGAGGAGGTGCTGGAGTTCTGGGTCACGGCGTCGTCGTCGCTATTGTCCTGCTGCGGAGCAGGCTTGGACTGCTTGGGCGGAACCTTGGAGAGGTCAGGGGCCTGGAACATCACGTCCAGAGGGTCTTGCTCCACAGGAACGGGGTCAACGGCTGTCTCTGCAGTGGCCTCAGCACCGGGTTGTCCAGGCTCGGGGGCGGAGAATGGGTTGAAGATCTCTTCGGGTTCATTGGTGGGGGATGTCAAAGCTGCTCCAGCCGCAGCCAGCACCGCCACACTCGGTGAGACCGCAGCACGATGTCGTGGTCGGTTCACCGGTCTGATGCTCTTCGCCGGGCGCTGCCGCCCTCGTCATAGGTGCGGCGCGCTCTGCTCAGCTGGAGCCTCAGTACCGGTCACGCGCGATGGGTCTTAGTATCTCACCGGCGGCATCTTGGTGTCTTCGGTGCCGTGCGGACTCATCATCTCGGTTGTCCACGACGGGTGCCTGCCGGTGAGGTTCTCGCGTGCGAAAGCCTTCTCAGAGGATCAGGTGTGGTCTGCGCCTCCGATTAATCAAGTATCGCACAGTATTGTCACAGAGGTGGGCACCCCACGGCCTGGTCCGCTTCACCTTGCGTCCCGCTTACGCGGAACTTCACGCCCGAAGTCGGCTGCTCGCTTCACTGGCACGCTGACCTCTTCGTCTCAATACTGCGTAGAATGGGGTCTATGTCCACGACTGTAGAGGCCCCGAATACCGGCGCTGAAGACGGCGCCGATCTGGTGGCAGCCGACTCCACTGCCGGGCGTGTCCCGGCTTTCGCACGGCCTTTCGGGTTTGTGATGTGGCTGCTGGTCACTGGTGCGGTCGGCGCTGTGGCCAGTTTCCTGCTGCTCTATGAGCGGGTGCAGCTGTGGAACAACGCGGAGCATGTGACCGCCTGTGATGTGAACCCGTGGGTCTCCTGTGGTGCGGTGATGGAGTCCTGGCAGGCCGCTACCTTCGGATTTCCGAATATCTTTATCGGGGTGGTGGCCTTCCCACTGCTGATCGGTGTGGCGGTGAGCCTGCTGGCCGCTGGCGGCCGGGCACCCGCCTGGTACTACCTGGGCCTGCAGGCTGGTGCAGTCTTCGCGATGGGCTTCATCACCTGGCTGTGGTACTCCGCGGTGTTCAGCATCGGGGTGCTCTGCCCCTACTGCATGATCGTCTGGACTGCGGTGATTCCGTTCTTTGTGGTGACCACTGCGCGGAACATCGTGCATGGGGTGCTTCCGGCCTCAGCTGCCCTGAAGCGTGCCGCCCGTGACTGGTGGTGGGTGGCGATCGTGGTGATCTACCTGCTGGTCTTCGCCAGCATCCTGCTGAACTTCACCGAGGCCTTCACCTACGGGTTCTGATCGGCCTGGTCTGCGCTGGAGGCTGACCCGCCTCGCACAGCGGCCATGATGGTCTGGACGACCTGCGCAGCAAACTCCAGGTCCAGGGTCTCCAGGGTGTCGCTGGGCTGGTGGTAGTGCGGATTCCGGAAGTTGGCAGTGTCAGTGATCATGATCCCAGGCAGGCCCTGCTGCCAGTAGGCGGCGTGGTCTGAGCGCCCGGCATCTCCGATCGCGCCGGCCGGCGCCACCAGCGGCAGGGCCGGCAGAGACTCCCCTGCCGCTGCGCCGAGGAGTGCTGCCACCCAGTCTGCGGCGGTGTCATCGCCCACCACGGCGATGAAGTCTCCGGCTTCCGGGACCTGGACCCCTGCAGCTGCCAGCGCTGGGCCCGCCTGAGGCGGGAGCTGCTGGTCTTCACCGGTGTAGGCGATCATCTCCAGTGAGATTCCGGCGGCGATGGCCTCTCCGCGTTCCAGGGTTGTTGTGACATGGGCGGTGCTGCCAGGGAGTCCACCGGCCTCCTCCTCGGCGAAGAAACACAGTCGCACCGGCTGGGCAGGCTCGGCGGCGGCCAGCTCCCGGGCGATCTCCAGCAGCCCAGCCGCACCGGAGGCGTTGTCATCGGCTCCGGGGCTGCCGGGAACAGTGTCCCAGTGGGCTCCGATGTCCAGCACAGGCTGGTCTGTGCTGCCTACCCGTACCGTGTAGTTGACCTGGTGGGGTTCGGTGCCGTACTGCTGGCGGGCGACGTCGTACCCGAAACCTGCCAGCGTACTGGTGATGTAGTCTTGGGCGGCACTGACAGCCGCCGGGTTCTCCGGGTGGCGGGGCCCGTTCTCGGTGAGTGCGCTGATGTGCCCGGCGATCCGGTCGGCAAGCTGCGTCATATCTCTATGGTGCCACTGGTGAGGTCCCAGTACTGCGCGTAGGCCTCCAGGACCGCATTCTCTACGGCACAGAGTGTCACATGGGGCGCTACGTCGTCGGCTGCTCCTGCACTGAGCGGGTCCCACTCCAGGGCAAGAGCGGAGTAGACCTCGGTGAGCACCCGTCGGATGAGGGGGCCATCACTGACAATCACCGAGGATGAGAACAGCCATCCGGTGGCGATCTGCCGCTGGGCGGTGCCGATGATCTTGACCCGCCGGTCGGGCTGCTGGAGGTCAACCCCGTGCACGGAGTGCTCTCCGTAGCAGTACTCCCCCGGCAGCGGGCCGGCCCGGGCGGTGATGCCTGCTGTGCTGAGAGCGCCGGTGAGCAGTTCGGCAAAAGCGGAGAACCTGGCCTGGGACTCCCGGATGGGGTCGGGGTCGGGTTCGATGTGGTCGATGATCAGTGAGCCGGGCGTGTAGGCAGCGGCACGCCCCCCGGCCCGGCGCACCACGGGGTGGAAGCCCAGCTCCCGGGCAGCCTGCTGGGCAGAGTCGAATCCGGGGAGCGTTCGGTCCCGCTGGCCGAAGGCCACCGTGGGCTGGGGCCGGTAGATCCGCAGGGTGGGCGGTGTAGCTTCGGGGTGCGTGGGGTCTACGGCGTACTTGCGGGTCCCCTCCAGCAGCTTCAGCCCGAGCTCCAAGTCCTGCTGGGCGCCGAGGCTCTCACGCTGCCGGAACACCTGAAGCTCACCCGCTGACTGCATAGATCTTGAGTCTAGTGGACTATGGCCGCGATACGACTGGGGACCATTGTGCGCGGTTGCTGGGCAGGGCATCATGGGGAACTATGAATGCGGACCCCACGATGCGAGCAGTCACCCAGAGTTCCCTCGGCACTCCTGACGTCCTCACCGTCGTCGATGTGCCGCGCCCTGAGCCGCGCCCGAACGAGATCCTGGTGCGCGTCCGCGCCGCCAGCCTCAACCCCACCGATTGGAAACACCGCGCGACCGGAGGATTCCTCGGCGAACCCCCGTTCGTGCTCGGATGGGACCTCTCGGGCATCGTCGAAGCTACAGGTGTGGGAGTCTGGCGCTTCCGGCCGGGTGATGAGGTGTTCGGTATGCTCTCCTACCCGTTCGGCCACGGCGCTCACGCCGAGTACGTCGCCGCCCCGGCGCGGGTCTTCACGACCAAGCCCGCTTCCCTGGATCACGTCCAGGCCGCGGCCCTGCCTCTGGTTTCGCTCACCGCATGGCAGGCACTCGTCGAGAACGCGGGCCTAGAGGCTGGTCAGCGCGTTCTGATCCACGCGGGAGCCGGCGGCGTTGGGCACGTGGCCATCCAGATCGCGAAAGCTCGGGGAGCCTATGTGCTCGCCACCGCCAGCGCCGAGAAGCATGAATTCCTTCGCAGCCTGGGCGCCGATGAGGCCATCGACTACCGCACCGTGGACTTCGCCGAGGCCGCAGGAGAGGTCGACGTGGTGCTCGACACCATCGGCGGAGACTACTCCACCCGTTCCCTACGCACCCTCCGCCCGGGTGGCATCGTGGTCTCGATCCTGCCCATTGGCTCCGACACCTTCTATCGCGAGGCGGCGGAGCTCGGTGTCCGCGCCGTCAGAATGCTCGTGGACTCCTCGCGCAGCACCATGGATTCCATCGCCGCGCTGGCAGCGGCGGGTGAACTGCGCGCAAGGATCGCGGAGACTTTCCCGCTCGCCCAGGCCGCAGAGGCGCATCGCCTCGGCGATACGAACCGCACCACAGGCAAGCTGGTCCTCACCATGAGCTGAGCCTGCCCATGGAAATGAGCTCACCGTGGTTCCGCGAAGCAACAGGACATACGGCATCCGCGCTCATACCTCTCACCAGACCTGTGGACTACGCAGCTAAGACACCGGTTCTGGAAGTCCAAGTCCTTGCCGGACAGCCTAGGCGAGGCGGAATCTCCTAGTTCCTGCGGCAGTGCGGTCTTATCGCGCCTTCTGCCTGCCACTCGCCGGAAGAACCGGCTTTTGGTCGGCAAGAGACGTGGCCACAGCGGATACCAGAGGCGCTTCCCTGAGTGATGGGGTCTCGAAGAAGTGGCGCTGATTTTCACAGCTAGGCGGATGGGGCGCCCGGTATGGGCTGGTTATTCTCCGCGGCGCTGTCGCATTTGGGCTAGGGCCACACCGGCGAGGCAGATCGCGCCGCCGAGTATTGCTAGCAGGGGTGGGAGTTCTCCGAGGGTGAGTGCGGACATGAGAACGACGACGGCGGGTACTGCCAGCGTTGCCGAGGCGACCCGTCCGGTGGCGAAGTGGTTCATGGCGTATCCCCAGAACCAGAATCCCAAAGCGGTGGGACCTACACCCATGTAGATCGCACCGATGATTGTGCCGGTCGATATTTCGCTGACTTCATTGACCGTCTGAGGCAGAAAAGGCAGAAGCGCAGCCGCACCGGAGATACACCCCAGCCAGGTGGCGGTCAGCGGGTCCACATCGCGCAGAACCAGTTTTTGCAGCAGCATCCCTCCGGCGTAGAGGACTGCGGCGGCGAATGCGATCACCAGCCCTGCCCATGCCAACTGCCCCGTGGCCCCGGAGGCGGTGATGAAACCGACGCCGGAGAGGGAGATCAGCATCCCGATGAAGAGTCTGCGGGAGAAAGCCTCTTTGAAGAGGACAACGGCACCAATGCCAACCATGAGCGGGGCGAGGTTGACCACCATGGCGACCGTTCCTGCGTCAAGGAAATGCCCGGCCCAGTTGAACACCAGCGTATAGAGGGCGAACCAGCTGACACCGAAAGCGATCGTCAGCCCCAGAGCCTTTCCCCGGGGAATCGAGGGTTTGCCGCGGCGGACCCAGAGCACCAGTCCGGTGAGCGTGAGAGAGCCGGCGATGAGTCGGATCAGGGCCAGGGGCCCGGGTGAGATGTCGGTGGCGGCCCAGCGCATAATGACGAAGGCTGAGGCCCACATCAGCACGGTGAGCACGATGGCAATCACGGGAAGGACAGGGACAGGTGAAGCACTTGAAGCGGCCCTGCTCTGAGGTTGAGCAGGTTCAGTGTGAAGAGTCATGAGATGATCATCCCGCTCAGCAACTGTGCAGGACAAGCGAAAATCGGTCATCAATAGTTCAGTTTTGCTTTACAGTTGGAGGCATGGACCTGACACGGCTGAGAACGTTCCGCGCAGTGGTGGCTCAAGGGTCAGTCAACAAGGCAGCGGCAACCCTTGGGTACACCACTTCTGCGGTGAGTCAGCAGTTGCAGGCGTTGCAGAAGGAAACTGGGCTACAGCTGGTGGAGCGTCATGGCAGAGGCATGAGACTCACCGCTGTAGGGCGACGGTTCGCCGAGGGCACCCAGCCCCTACTGGAACAGGTCTCATATGCCACTGCCCTCGCCGAAGACCTGCGCCTGGGGCGCACAGGGTCTTTATCCATCACTCACATCAGCTCGGTCGGTGCAGCGTGGATGCCCGGCATCGTAGCGAGGCTGGCCCAAGAGTTTCCCGAACTCAGGCTTGACCTGCGACTTTGGGAACTCGCCGATGAAACGGACGATCCCGATGTGGAGATCTACATCGAAGATACGGACCGCAGAAGCACAAGCCCACGCCAGAGCAGCATCTACGAGTCGTATTCGTTGTTGACCGAACCGTACGTGGCTGTGCTTCCGACGGGTCACCGGTTCGTTGACCGTCCTCAGATCTCGCTCTCTGAACTGGAGAATGAGACCTGGGTGGACAACGATCTGACACAAGGGCCCTGTCGAGAGATTCTGCTCGATGCTTGCGCTGCCTCAGGCTTCACTCCCGCCTTCCAGGTGGAGACCCAAGACCACGCCACCGCAGTGGCTTTCGTCGAAACAGGGGTAGGAATCACCGTGATGCCGCGACTGAGCTATTTCTCCGCTCGCGCCGACTCCGAACGCGTCGCGGTCAGAGAACTGGTCAACCCCACGCCGAGCCGCACTATTGCGGTACGTACCAAAAGCAGCCTGTCCTCCAACCCCGCAGTCCAGCGCCTCCTAGCACTTCTCAGACAAGTGGCAAAAGAATAAAAGCACCCTCCTTGGGCCATACGCCCAGGCAGCATCTCTTCGGCCGGAGGATCAGCTTGCACAAAGACTCCACGTGTGACGGAGCTGCTGAAGCACCGCGCTGGTTGCCGGGGTGAGGTACCGGCGAGAGTGGAGCAGTGCGTGGACTTCGCAGTCCGGCAGGACCGGGCCGTCCAGTACCTGGAGGGAGCCGTTGCTGATCTGTTCAGTGGCGGTAATTGCCGGCAGGGCGGTCCAGCCCAGCCCGACTGCCGCGCATCGGAGCGAGATAGTGTGCCGAAATCCCGGGAACTCAGGTTCCCGGGCCATGAGTTCCCGGGATTCTGACACACCGTTTTACCAGGAGCACTGGCCTCATAGCGATTCGGTGCCGGACGACGGACCGGAGGCCCGGTGGCTTGGTCCATGTACTCCAGCCTCGGCATGGCATATCGCTGAAGCACCCGACCCACTGTGGAGCGCGGGATACCCCGATGGGTACCAATGCGGTGGGGTCCCCACTGGCGGGTGAACCGCAACGCGATCATCCCCGCTCAGTACGTTGCTCCAGCCACCGGGGACTGCGGTGAGAGCGGCTGGAGCGACCCTCGAACCCGTGTCCCTGCCGGTGGCGGTTGACCCAATTGGAGACTGTGGCTGGTGATATCTGGAATCGTTCAGCGACCGGGGTTGGGGCCACCGGTGGTCAATGACTAGTGCTACCAGGGGTCGCCTTCCCTCATGGGTCAGCCGGTGATCTAGGGTGAACCATAGGAGACTTCCGTATCGGATTGTAGGTGTGGTTACCCACATCGATATCAAAGGGCTCCGTGGACGATCACGAGAGGAAGAGTGCGCCACCTTGCACTGTCGGGACGTGGAGAAGCGCCAGAACGCGAAGGTTGTATGCCTAGCTTCTTTGATGGTGGCCATCTGGGGGTTCTGTTAGGGACTGCCCTCACCGCTGATGATACGGTGGGTGCCTTCTCGGCGGAAGTCATCAGCGCTGCTGATCTCCCCTGTGTCATAGTCGATATGCAGCAGATTCACTGAACCAAAGCTGGCCTGTGCATCTGGCCATACCTGTGTGCCCCAGCCGAGACTCTCAAGTCCGCCGATGGTCTGCGGGCCATGGCCTTCTTCCAAATAGATTACGTTGTTATCTGCCCGGAAGCGGCGAGTATTGATGGCCTCCTCTAGAGTGCGATCTTGTAGAGCCCATTGTGTAAGCACCGTGCCGACGATGTTGAGGATCTGGCGCCCGCCAGGGCTACCAATAACCAGTTCTGGACGCCCCTGGTCATCGAGGATCATCACGGGGTTGGACCATGTGACTGTACGCCGCCCTGGCTCTGGCTGGTTGGCCGGGGAATTGATGGCTTCGAATCGGGAAAGGTGGTTGTTGAGGAAGTATCCATCGACCATCTGACCAGAACCCCAGAAGGACATGATGGTGTTGGTCATGGAGACCGCCAGCCCGTTCTCATCTACCACGCTGATATGGGTGGTGTTGGGTGCATCAGCAGAACTGGCTGTTTGTATCTCCAGGGGGTTCTCCGACTGGAAGGTGGAAGACATCAATTGTGCGTTGGTTTCCGCGTCAGTCATCTCATCCACTGGAACGTCGACAAAGTTGGGATCGCCCAGTTGGGTGAACACAGACTCCTCAGCGATGAGCCAAGCTTGCGAAAGCGTGTCAATGTATTCGGCAGAGGCCGGGTCCATATCAGCGATCCCGTTGGCCTCTGCGACCTGCAGCATCTGAATCATCGGCGCCCCGGGTAAGGCCGGCGGGGGCCCCAGGATTTCGTAGTCTCCAAACGAGCCAGTGACTGGTTCGGTGACGATGACCTCATAATCGGCCAAGGACCCTGCGTCGATTCCTTCTGCCGAGGAGACAAGAGACTCAGCCAGGGGACCGGTGTAGAAGTCCTGCCACCCGTTCTCGCTGATGGCATTCAAAGTAGTGGCGAGGTCATCCTGAATGAGGATCTCCCCAACTGAGAGAGACTGCCCACCCGGTGCATAGTGATCAAGTCCACTGACCGCCGCCATGCCGTCGGGCTGCTGCATGCGTATTGAGAGGAACGAAGAGACTTCGAAGCCCTCAGCCGCCAAGACATAAGCGGGGGCGAGCACCTGGGACCATTCCAACTCTCCATAATCAGCATGCAGTTGCCCCATGCCTGCCACGAAACCGGGTATCCCGGTATTGCTGCTGGGAATCTGACCGTTGTTGTCAACCACTTCGCGGTAATCGTAGACGACCGGTTCACCAGCGGGACCAGCCAGAATCGCTGAGCCACCACCCCCGATCCCTGAGGCAAAGGGTTCAACCACAGACACGGCGAAAGCCACTGCAATGGCCGCATCCACTGCGTTGCCGCCCTCAGCCAGGATCTGTACCCCAGCCTCTGCTGCAAGGGGGTGCCCGGCGCTGACGCCTTGTTGCTCTAGGAGAGGCCCTGACTCGATCTCCGTTTCCGGGGTAGGTGACATATCGTCTATCTGCTGGCCGGGCTGGGTACCAGCAGGAGCAGGAGGCTCAGGGTCTTCATCTACGGGCAACGCGCAGGCCGTGACCACGATCGTGGCGATGGCAAAAATACTGGTACCGGTGAAGAGGCTGGTGGTTTTCATGGGTATTTTCCTCTTTTGAGTCCCAGATGCATCTGGGTCGTTTTCGGTCGTTGGATGAGTGGTGGAGGCCTGGCGTGGACTCTGTTGCGTCAGCCACCCCAATGGTGCAGCAATAACAAGCTCCAGCGGTCCCCTGCGGGGCATACGGAACCAAAGCATCGCGAAAACGAGGATGCCAGCGAAGATGACGATACTGACCAACAGACCTCGCGCTGTTGTCGGCGGGGGTTGCTGAACCCAGACTGCCAAGACCAGCAGATGGATCACATAGGCACTGAGCGGCATCCTCCCTGCCGTTGAGAAGAGGACGATTACGCGGCCCAGGTAGGGACTGAGCAACAGGAACCCGCCGAGGATCATGAGGGCCGTTCCGATGGCGCTGACCAGCCACAGGGGGGTGTGCGAGTGTCCATAAGCGGTTCGCAGCCAGTCGAAGCCCACAGCGGAAATGTCAGGTTCACCCAACCATCGCATTAGTGCCTGGGCTGTGAGGAAAGCTCCGAAGCCCGCCACTGTCCCCGAGACTAGTATTGTCCATTGGATCAGGGGTTGCCGGAGGTTTTGTCTGCCCAGCCATAGGCCGAAGACGAAGGGGGCAGCCCATACCAGCAGCGGGTAGGGGCCGGTGATCAGAACTGCCTCAACGATGCCGGTGGGGGTGTTCCCTAAGCTGGCTGGCCCTTGAGTAGCAGGCCCATCGTTATTGACCAGCATCCAGGCCAACGGACCTAGGACAATCCATGCTGCAGACATCCTGAGCAACCATCGGGAAGGCAATCTCTCCAGAAGAATGGCTGCGAAGAATAACGCCCCATAAAGGGGCAGGATCACACTGGCTCCGTGCGGCAGGGGCTGTAGCAGAAGCCCGACGAACAGCAGGACCAGTCCCCGCCAGGCCAGTCCGACAGCGGGACTGACAGTGTGGCTAGACACGGGGGATGTTGACCGACTGGTCATCAGGGCCACACTGACGCCGGCGAGAACAACAAACAAGATGGAAGCTCGCCCATACATGGATCGGATCGCATAAGAAGCTGGTCCGTCCAGAAGAAGAGGCCCCGTGTTGACGATGATCATGCCCAAGATCGCCACGGATCGGGCAGCATCAAGGGCGACCAGTCTCCCCTTTGCTTGGTGAGCACCCTCCTTCTGGCAGTCTGTGCCGGAGAGCGGTCCGAGGGCAGGCGATGTCATCATCTGCTGGTCCTCATGATGCCCGCGAGGTCAGCCACACCATGCCACCGATTACCAGGGAAAGCCCCAACGTCCAGATCAGCAGACCTTCAGGGACGGGTCCGAGGGACCCCAGACTGAAGCCACCAGGATTGGTCTGTGTATCCAAGGTATGTAGGTAGGTGATGATGTCTCTGGCGTCAGAGGGTGGGATATTGGCTTCATTGAAGACCGGCATCTGCTGCGGGCCCGTTCTCATGGCCTCATAGATATGACGTGCCTCGATGTTCTGGACACTGGGAGCGAAACGACCTTCTGGCAACGCTCCTCCAGCTCCGGCGGCGTTGTGGCACATGGCGCAGTTGATCCTGAACAACTCCCCGCCACGGGCAGCATCACCCTGGTCCGTGTCCAGCCATTCCTCCTCGGGCACAGCTGGTCCCGCGCCGAGAGACGCCACGTAGGCGGCCAGCTGGGCAGTCTGCTCATCGTTGAAGACCGGGTCTGTGGCCCGGACCTGAGGGCCGCTCATCTGCATCGGCATCCGTCCGGTCCCGACCTGGAAGTCAACCGATGCCGCGCCCACGCCCACCAGTGAAGGTCCAGCCCCGGTCCCTTCTGCGTTCATTCCGTGGCAGGTGGCGCAGTTGGCCACGTAGAGTCGCTGACCTCCTTCCACCTGATCTGCTGTATAGCCATCAGGCACATTGGATGCCTGGGCTTGATTGATGGTGATTGCCGTGGCATAGATGCCTCCAGTCACCAGCAGCGCTGTAAAAAGCAGCATGAGGTACGCCGCTGGGTGGCGTCTTTTGCCGGAGAGTATCTTCATGGGTGACTACTCCTTGGGATGTGCTGCAACGATGAGCGCGATTCAGGCGTCGTCGTTAGTGATCTGTGTTCCTTCGGATTGGCTGAAGCTATAGCGCCAAGCTCGTCGGTCCTCGAAGGGTGAATCCTCTGCTTCGGTGAAGTCACCGGTGGGGTAGTCTCCGGCCACATTGGAGGTGTACTGGTACCACATAGGCGCGGCCAGGGTCCCTCCGTATAGCTGTCCGCCGTAATAACGGCCGCCGATGGTGACATCGGCAAGTCTGTAGGCGGGGCCGGTGCCTTGCCAGCTACCGACATGAACGGTGCTGGTGATCCCTTCAGTGCCCCCGGCGAACCAGGTATTGGTGCCGTTGTGCGAGGTGCCAGTCTTGCCCAGCATCGGGAAGGCTGGGGCAGTATCGGGGATGTCCTCGGCGATATTGATCAGAGTGTCATTGACCTGGGCTGCAATATCCGGGTCTAAGACCTGCTCGCAGGCGATGTCTTGTCCGGAGTATTCGTTGCCATGAACATCAGTGATTTCCTCTATCACCCGGTGCTGGCACCGTTGCCCGTCGGAGGTGAACGCGGTGTAGGCCTCTGTCAGGGTCATCGGGGAAAGCTCTGTACCGCCGATGACAGCAGAGGGCGTTTCCACGAAGTCCACCGTGCGCCCACCTTGGCTGGTCGAGGTCGCCCGTTGGATTCCCATCCGTTCAGTGACTTCGTTGATCCGGCACAAATCCATCCCGTACGCTGTGGCCACAGTGGCGGTGTTCAGTGAGTAGTACAGTCCGAAGTCCACCGTGGTGTCCTGTCCATCCAGAGCCTCGATCACATTGCTCACTTCCCAGGCTTCGTCCTCTTCACCAAGCAGTTGAACGCTGCCACCTGGCATGCAGCCGGCTTCCCATTCCTCCCCGTAGGGGTATTCGTTCTCTGAGGAGGTGACGACGTCATCCATTGATCCGCCGCCCTCGACCCAGGCCGCGGCGACAAAGGGCTTCAGCGTCGATCCCACCGGGAACCCGCTGGATTCACCCCACGCCTGTTCCATGTTGTAGTTCACCGTGGTGTTGCCCGTTGAAAGATCTTCCCCGTCCGGGTTGTAATTGGTGGACTGGGCCATGGCCAGCACGTTTCCGGTACCGTTCTCCAGGGTCACGATGGTGCCAACTGCACCGGAATCATCGCCGACGGGAACGTTGGTGCGCAAAGTCCGTTCAGCCTCCTCCTGGATATCGGGTTCTAGGGTGGTGTGGATGCGCAGTCCACCGCGCTCCAGCAGTGCTCTACGTTCCTCTTCGGTGTCTCCGAAGGTGTCATCGGCAAGAATCAGCCGTTCGATGTAATCGCAGAAGTACGGGGCCGTCTGTGCTGCGATGCACCCTGATGCCGGCGGGTTTACGTTCTCAAGACCGAGGTCCGAGGCCACCGCCTGCTCGTACTCATCCTGGGTGATGTACTCATTACGCAGCATGGTGCCCAGCACCACATTGCGTCGGTCGGTCGCTGCGTCCGGGTTGGTCAAAGGGTCATAAAAATTTGGCGACTGCACCATGCCTGCCAGCAATGCTGACTGTTGAATATTCAGCTCAGCGGCTGGGATGCCCCAATAATATTGGGCGGCAGCCTCGACCCCGTAGTTCTGACGGCCCAGCAGCACGATGTTGAGATACCCGGCAAGGATCTCTTCCTTGGTCATTTCTTGTTCCAGTTGAACTGCCAGCCGTGCCTCATTCAGGCGATCTCCGAGCGTGGTCGTGCCTCCCATCACGAGATCTTCTCGACCTTCCAGATAGTCCGCATTGAGCAGGATCAGGCTGACGTACTGATGTGTAATGGTGGACCCGCCCTGGGTGGTGTCGCTGGTGAGGTTGTTTACCGCCGCCCGGATGATAGCCTGCGGGTCGGTGCCGTTGTGCTCATAGAACCGCTCATCCTCAATCGCGACGATGGCATTCTGCATGGGCTGAGAAATCTCATCGATATCTACTGGTGTGCGGTTTTCTGAATAAAAACGCGTGAGTTCTGACCCATCTGCTGCATAGACCACAGATGGCTGACTCAGCGGAGCCGACCTGAGTTCAGGCTGATTCTCATCCAGCACCGTCGAACTCATGGACGCTGCGGCACCAACCGTCAGTGCCGCGGGCAGCACTAATCCGGCCAGAATCGTCCCGCTTAGCACGCTGACGCTAAGGAACGCCACGATACGGCCGGTAGTGAAGGCCGTATCCAAAAAAGCGATACGCGACATGGGAAGGCCTCCTTCATCGTTGACCGTAAAACGAGAACCAGCAGACGCAGACCACGCACCTTGGAGGGGTGACTGCTACGAACACATACCCTGCACCAGCCTGGAGAGGGCATTCTCTGTGCTGTTCAAGAAGGCCCCTCGTCTACGGTTATTGATGCGCTCAGGGTTCAAGGACGTCATCGACTTTATGAGCTAGGACTTGTGGGCACATCGGATTCAGATCGATATCTCGTTCGCCCTGAAGCGACAGCCACATCGCTTTTGGGTGACTCCCTGACTGGATAAGGCCCAGCCTAGACTGGAGGGATGAGGCTGAAACCTGACCGCATGGTGAGCGGGCGAATCATGGGCACCATGAGAGAACGCTCCCAACTGGTTGATGTGTTTCTCGCCGCCGGGCTCGTACTGGTACTGAGCTGGATCAGTTATGTCTCTGAACCGTATGAACGTCCGGCTGACAAGTTTTCCTACATGCTTATTCTTGGACTAGGTGCCTTGTTACTGCTGAGGCGTCGATGGGCTCCCGCGATCCTCTTTGCCAGCCTCGGGATACTGATCATTTATCACCTGATGGGATACCCCGGAATAGGACTCGCCTTACCCTTAGCCCCTGCGCTCTATTCCACGGCAGAGTTTCACCGCAGCAAGTGGCCGGGATGGGCGGCCGTGACATTAGTGTTCACGTTCCTGGTCTGGAAAGTCGTGACCTCCACCACGGAGAAACCGCCCACTGATTTCGTCACCGACGCCGGGCCGGATATCGCACTGATGGCCGCAGTGATTGCTCTCGGAGACAGCGTGCGAGCTCGCCGGTCCATGAAACTGCGGACACAGCGTCTTCTGGAGGTGACCGCCGAGCAGGAACGCAGCCAGGCCCAAGCCGCTTCGGCCGAAGAGAGAACCCGTATCGCCCAAGAACTCCACGACGCGCTGGGCCATCAGGTCACACTGATTTCTACGCATTCGCACGTTGCACGTGAAGCCATTCGACAGGACCCAGCTGCCGCCGAATCATCACTGGCTATCATCGGGGAAACCAGTCGGCGCATGATGTCCGAACTGCGCCAGACAGTAAGCACCCTGCGCAGCCGAAACCTCGCCCCCACGCCTGTGTCCCTCGAAAACCTGGAATCCACACTCTTCAAAGGCTCGCCCATTGAGGTCCGGCCAGAGATCAGCATTTCGTCCACTCTTCCTGAACCAGTCAGTCGTGCGGCCTACCGGATCATTCAGGAAGCACTGAACAACATCGCGAAACATTCCAGAGCCCGTCAGGCACGGGTAACTATCACCGAAGAAGACGAAGAACTTGCTATCAGCGTCCAGGATGACGGACCCCGATACTCCAGGGTCCGAGGGGAGACTGAAGGTTTCGGGCTGATTGGCATGGCTGAACGGTGCGAAGCTCTCGGTGGCCGGCTGAAGGCAGAGCCGTTGAATGATGGGTTCCGTGTGAGCGCATCGTTACCGCTGAAAACCGCTGTGACAGGAGTATGAGATGATTCGCATTCTCCTTGTCGATGACCAGGACCTTCTGCGAGCCGGAATCAAAGCTTTGCTGAGTAATGACCCGGATATCCGAGTAGTCGGGGAAGCTGGGAATGGCAAAGAAGCCCTGCGGAAAGCAGCAGAGCTTGCCCCCGACGTCGTGCTGATGGATATCCGCATGCCCATAATGGACGGTATCGAGGCCACCCGCAGGATTCTCAAAGAACCGGAGAATCGAGCGAACGTGCTCATCCTGACCACATTCGACGACGACACCGAAGTGTTCAACGCCATACGCGCCGGTGCCTGCAGTTATCTGCTCAAAGACAGCCCACCGGATGAACTCCGCCGTGCGGTGAAAGCCGCCGCAGAAGGGGTCAGCCTTCTCTCTCCGCAGATCACGCGGAAGCTCATGGACCATGCGGCCTCAGGTGGTCAGGACGAGTCCGATGTCGATCTGTCCTCATTGACCGGTCGAGAGATTGAGGTCATGCGCGGGGTCGGATTGGGGCAAAACAACTTGGAGATAGCCGCGGAGCTGTTCCTGAGTCCCGCGACCACCCGGACCTATGTCAGCAGGATCCTGACGAAGCTCGGGCTTAGGGACCGTACTGAACTTGCGTTGCTGGCACACCGAGCCAGGCTGTACTCAGATAGATAGTCTCCTAGTCGGTCCGCTGCTGCAGAAGCAGGCGATATGTGATGTCACGTACAGCCGGACTAGCCCCCTGTGCCATCAGCGTGCCAGGTTGGGGGGGGGAGGGGAGAGAGATGGTGTGCCGAAATCCCGGGAACTCAGGTCCCCGGGCCATGAGTTCCCGGGATTCTGACACACCCTTTTGGAAGTACTAGAGTCTTAGTTCTTTCCGGGAGCCTGGGTGAGGCGGATTCGCGCGGTTTCTGCGGCGGTACCTGTTGTTCGGCCCCACGCGTTCCCCTCTAGGCAAAGAAGTGGCGTCTGGCCGTTGGAGTGGATGTGTTTAGAGGCATGGCCACCATTGGCGTTTCGGTTCCCGATGGGCTCAAGGACTACATCGATCAGAGGGTTGCCCGCGGTGACTATGGCTGGGCCGACGAGTACCTGACTGAGAAAGCCGGCTAAGACCGCGACCGGTATGAGACTCAGCGGCATGCACTTCACCAGAAGGTCCTTGATGGGATGGACGCAGGACCTGGCGTGCCATGGTCAGATGTTCGGGCCGAAATTGGGTCCTCCACCTGATCTTCCCGTTGCGCCCGTAGAGTTCTCTGGATTCTACCGCGTGAAGCTTCTATCCCTCATAGACTCGCTCGACTACTCTCCAAAGCATAAGGGGATACTGAGATCGATGTCTCGAACTGGAGTATCGCCGAGCTCCGAGATGGGGGTTGATGCTCCTGGCTCTCCCCTAGCTCGATAAAGCAATCCGTGTCCAGCACATCCAGGACGGTCGCCCTGGTCGGCTTCATTCGCTGGTTGCCCTTGGTATTTGGAATACTACGGAAATGCTGTGGATCGGCCCGGTGAGGCCCCTGCTGAAACAACTACTCGCACTTTGCCTAGCATTCATGTGACGTATAGTGCTCCCTATACTGAGGCCCGTTGTCGGTTTGATCATGGTCAGTGTGGCCGATGGAGAGTGTGGCAGGTGTGGGACGTTCGGATCAGTTCGCCATCGCGATGTAGAGGTTGAGCGAGGCGGCGTAGATCACCCATGCCAGATAGGGAAGCAGAAGAACTGCTCCGAGTCGGCTGATCGGCCAGAACGCGCGGATGGTCAGTGCGAGCAGGACGATCAGCATCAGGATGACTCCCATGGCGGCCCAGAGCGCGGCGGTTCCCCAGGCAGGGTAGCCGGCGAAGAACAGCGGGGACCAGATGCTATTCAGGACGAGTTGGGCGATGTAGAGGCCGAGCGCCGCCCAGACCGCAAACGTAAGGCGTCGTCGCCAGACCAGCCAGGCTGCGACGCCCATCATGATGTATAGCGTTGTCCATACCGGGCTGAAGACCCAGCTGGGCGGGTTCCACGGTGCGACGTCGGCCTCGGAATACCAACCGTCGGTATGCTCCGAGGTGGCTTGGCTGCCGAGGAATCCCACGAGCAGAGGGACGGCGATCATCACGGCGAGCCCGAGAATTTGGACAGTGCGGGTCTGGCCGGCCATATCACTCCAGATCAGAGCCTCCGCGGGGACTCGTAGGAGGCGCGGATAAAAACAGCCTACGGGTGAATAGCTAGTCTGACGAGATGACGAACCCTGCCGCCGAGGAGCGCCGTGCCCTGCAGCCGCTGGCGTCACCGCGCCCCCTGAATGTTGAGCTGACCGGCGTACCCGGGCCGCAGGCAGAGAAGAAGACAGCGTTCGACGGCGGCCCAGGGACTCGGTGACGCGTGGCCCAGCACGGGGCACCGCTGGAGCTTGCCGGGTCGCCGACCTGTCGGCGGTCAGAGCGCGAGGTCCGGCCCGGCGCCCAAACGAATCGGTCCTCGAGCATCGATTCCAACGGGCTGGCCGTTCTGAGTGATGCACACATGACCCTCGGCTGAAAGCTCACCGGCCACCTCGCGGGCCAACTGCACCACTTCACGCCAGTCCTCGCCTCCGACCACACGGGCCGCGTCGCTGGGGCATATCGTGGAACCTTCTCGGTGCCGAAGCAAGGCACGGATCGTCGCCGAGAGACGATCGCGCCGGCCATCGTCTGTCGGCTCCCACCACGGCTCCCCGCGCTCCCCCAACGCAACCTTGGCATCCCGGACGCGAAACCGCACGTCGTCTCCACGAGTTTTGACTAGTCTGCGCGCGGCCATAAGTTCCTTCACAAGTTCTGCACGGAGCTGTTCTGGGATGGCAGGGTCCGATGTGCGCCACTTCCGTCCCCCAACAATGATGTATCGTCCGTCGTCGGTTCTCGCGTGCTCAGTCACGTGATGCACTGTACGCCCGAACGGAACCGAGAGGCACCCCCTCGCGATGCTGGCGCTGAGCACAGCGGGGTGTGCTGCGGCAGGAAGGTGATACCTGACGATTACGAAGACGGGCTTTACAGAAGCTGGCTGTCTCGTGACGTTCCAGTGTCATTTGGGCGTTTTTCAGTCCTTCCAGGTTCCGCCTGGATACAACCTCCCAGCGGGCATGGTTTAGTGGTGACATGCCCGCGCGCATCGTTTCGATCGGTACTGCTGTGCCTGCCACGTCCGTCTCGCAGCCGGACCTGCGTGATTTCTTTGCGGAACAGCCGTCCACGGGAAAGCTCGCACGTCGCTACATCAGCGCCGCCTTCGACGCGGCGGGGATCGCGACCAGGCACACGGTGCTCAGCGGACTAGGGGGAACTCCGGATGGCACCTTTATCTCTGCCGAAGGCGAGCTGCTGGTCCCTTCCACAGGCGAGCGCAACGATCTCTACCGTCACGCCGCACCCCCGCTCGCTGCGGAGGCTGCAAGCAAAGCGTTGCGTGAGGGGCAGGTTGCGGCGCACCAAGTCACGCATGTCGTCACTGTCTCCTGCACCGGGTTTTTCGCCCCGGGACTCGACTACCGCCTGGTGCGCGACCTTGGCCTATCCACACAGGTTCAGCGCAGCCATCTGGGCTTTATAGGTTGTGCCGCTGCACTGCCGGCACTGCGTACGGCGTCACAGATCACTGCAGCACAGCCCGAGGCGGTCGTTCTGGTCGTCTGCGTGGAACTGTGCTCCCTCCACGTGCGCAACAGTCCCGACCCCCAGCAGATCGTTTCAGCGTCAGTCTTTGCCGACGGGGCTGCTGCAGTGCTTATCACCGCTGATGAGACGACCGGTGTGGCGGGAGGCATCTTCCTTGACCGCTTCGCGACTACCTTGACGGAAGCGGGCGAAACGGACATGGTCTGGACCATTGGCGACCAGGGATTCGAGATGACGCTCTCTGCCGAAGTGCCACGAATTATAGGACATGAAATCCGCGGAGCCGTGGACTCGTTTCTCGACGGCGAACCACCGCCAGATATCTGGGCGATACACCCCGGCGGACGCAGCGTTCTCGATCGAGTTGAGGCCGGTCTGGATCTGGACAGCTCGGCTATTGCTGCTTCCCGTGCTGTTCTTCACGAGTACGGCAACATGTCCAGCGCCACTATTCTGTTCATTCTGCGCCGACTCCTGCGGGACACCGCCATCAGCGGGCCGATCGCTGCCATAGCGTTCGGCCCGGGGCTCACCGTGGAGACTGCCCTTTTGCGCAAAGGTCCGTGAGCCGGTCCGTGAATCTTTCCAAGCGGGACGCCGAACTACGTGAGCTGATGGATGATCCTCACTGTGATCCCCAACGGCTGCACGCCACGCTGCGTCGCTTCGGACTGGTGAACCGCCTTGTGGCGGGTTGGGACACTGTTTACCGCACCTCTCTCCGCCCGACCTTCTCAGACCTGAAGCGCCCCGCCCGCGTGCTGGATCTGGGCTCTGGAGGAGGGGATGTCATCGAGCGACTGGCCGGTCTGGCCGCAGGCGATGGTTTCGACGTGCACTGGACCGGTGCAGATCCTGATCCGCGAGCCTACACGGTGACACGGCGGAGAGAAGTACCCCAGGCAACGTTCCTCTGTGCCGATGCCCAAGCCCTGATTGATCATCGCCAGAGGTTCGATGTCGTGATATCAAACCACGTCCTCCATCACCTCGAACCGGAGGAGCTGCTGGAGTTTACGCAGACCTCGCGGGACCTGTCCTCCGGCAAGGTCATCCATAGCGATATTGCTCGTGGCAGGCTCGCGTACTGTCTCTTCGCTGTGGGCATCATCCCACTGGCCCCGGGAACCTTCCTGCGGGTGGATGGTCTGCGATCCATCAGGCGCAGCTATTCGCGCCACGAGCTCTCTGCCGCACTGGGATCCGAATGGAATGTCACCTCACCTGTACCGTTTCGACTGATTGCTGAAACAAGTGGCCGCGCCTGAGGTCATCATCATCGGCGCGGGTCCGGTAGGTCTTCTGATGGCGGCCGAGCTGGCCCGCCGCAGCATCACTGTTGAAGTCCTGGAACAACGCCCGATGGCCAGCCCTGGCACGCGGGCCATCGGGGTCCATGCCCCAGTGCTGGCCGCACTTGAGGCCTCAGGACTGACCGGTGTCCTGTTAGATCAGGCCCACCGTGTGACGGGTGGTGAAGCTCGTTCACAGGGTCGCCTACTCGGCACAGTGCGCTTTGACAAGCTCTCCGTCCGGTTCCCTTTTGTCGCTACGCTGCCGCAGTCCGTGACCGAACAGGTGCTCAGTCAGGCGGCTCCGCCTGTCAGCCGCGGAGTGCAGGCCACCGCTCTGGAGCCCGCTGCGGATCAGGTTTACGTCCACACCACGGCCGGGAAACGCAGGGCCGGGTTGGTCATCGTGGCAGGGGGCGCTCGCTCTCGGCACCTGGTGTACAAGAATCCTGAGAGTCACACCTACCGTGACCGATACCTGATGACTGACGTGCCTGTAGCCGATCAAGCAAGTGCCACCACGGCAGTGGTGCACCTCGATGACATCGGCGTACTGGAGTCCTTCCCCCTTCCCGGGGGGCAGCGGCGATTCGTTGCGTGGGATCGACCGGGATCCTCCACTGATCCCCAAGCGCAGCAAGACCGTATGGAACGCGCGCTGACCGCACGGGGAGAGACGGTCATTGGCCGCACCTCGGGATTCGGTGTCCGCCGCTACGTAGCTCCACGAATGCGCAACGGACGCATTATTGTGATTGGAGACGCGGCCCACGAGGTGAGTCCAATCGGCGGACAGGGCATGAACTTGGGGCTGCTCGACGCGGCGACTCTGGCCCCGCTCCTCGGGCAGTGGCTCGCTACCCGCGTTCCTCCTCTGGAGGCTCTCCACACGTGGGAGCGGGCCCGGCTCACCTCCAGTTATCGTGCAGCCAAGCTTGCCGGGATGAATACCCTTCTGGGGCGCCCCGCCCCAGCACCAGTTGACGCAGTACGGCGCCATGGGCTCCGGATCATGCTAGGTCCGGGGACCGGCGCACTCTTCGCACGGGCTTACTCGATGGGGTTCGACCGGGTAAACGGCTCAGCGGACACCCTCCCTGACCACTAACTAGCCGGCCAACGAGCCCCCGGAGACAATCAGCTGAACCGCCAGCAGCAGTGCTGCCAGCATCACCAAGCGAAACAGTATCCGTCCTGGTCGTCCCAGACCAGCGAGGACCAGGGTCATCACTACCACGCTGACGACGACGCCACAGAACACCCACGAGACAACGGGCACCTCGGCAGCTTGGCCCCCGCTCGGCCCGAGCGTGGCCGCAAACGCTCCGACCAACACGGCTGCGGCGGCGAGCCAGACGGATCCCTGCCCACCGATCCGGTGCGGCAGTCCGCGTATCCCCGTACGCGCGTCGTCGTCGAGGTCAGGCAGCACATTCGTCAGATGGATAGCAGCACCCAGTGATCCGCCAGCCAGCCACGCCCACGTGGCTGCAAGTTCGGGCTCGGAGGCTGAAAGGGTGGCAAGGGAAGGGAATATCCCGAAGGTGATGAGAAAGGGGACGATGGACCACGGAGTCGCCTTCAGGCCGGCGTTGTAGGACCACGCCGATACGAGCGCGAGGGCGTGTGCCACCATCACCCCAAAGCCCAGTGGCACCGATAAGACCAGAGCGAGGAAGAAGCATCCGATCGCAGCGCCCCAGGCGGTCCGGATACTGACATCACCGCGCGCCACGGGCTTATCTGCTCGTCCCACGGCGCGGTCCCGGTCAGCGTCGATGGCGTCATTGGAGATACCTATCGAGAGCTGCCCGACGAAGACCGCCATCATCAGTAGCATCGTTCGCCCGAGTTCCAACCCCACAGCCACCGAGAGCGCCGCCGCAAGCACGGTCACCACGACGGTAGGCCCTGGATGGGAGGAGCCCCATAGTCCGAACATCGCTCTACGCATATTGGTCATGGCTTCAGTGTGTCACCGGTGCCGCTGACGGAACCGCCGCTGCTGGAGCTCTTCTTGAGCGTCGACTCGGCAGTCGGAGCCTTCTTCGCACCTGCTGTGATTATCTACGAAAAAACCTCTCCGCCGGACGAGACTTTCCCCAAGGATTCGGCGTGATCATCGACCGGCCCGCCTTCCTGCCAGCTTCAGCGGATTCGACAATCTCCAAGACCTCGCCAAGATCCGCGGCCTTATCGGCGATGAGCACATCTGCGGATCCGGGACCCTTACCAGGCCTTGCGGCGACAACTCAGGACATCGGTCTCAGAAGTCCCAGCTCTTGCCAAGCGGCCTGGGTGAGGCGGAATCTCGAGGTTTCTGAGGCGGCACCAGTTGCTCGTGCCCCTGCGTGCCACTCGTGGGAAGAAGCAGCGTCTCGCTGTGAGAGTGGAGTTCTTTCACGCGCTCGAGTCTACTCCCCTTGGCTGAAGATGGACCATCGATTCAGTGACAGGTGTGTATCGGAGTTCTAGACTAGAGGCATGGTCACCATCAGTGTTTCGGTTCCCGATGAGCTCAAAGAGTACATCGATCAGAGGGTTGCCCGCGGGGATTACGCCTCTGCCGAGGAGTATCTGGCCGAGAAGGCTCGTGAAGATCGCGACCGGTATGAAGTTCAGCACCAAGCTCTTCGCCAGAAGATCCTGGACGGTATGAACTCAGGTCCTGGTGTGCCCTGGTCAGCGGTTCGGACCGAAGCTCAATCTTCCACCTGATCCATCCGTGATCCCGTGAAGCCGGTAGAGCTCTCTCCCCTTGCCCGAGAAGACTTTCTCAGTACTTATCGCCAGTACCTCCTGGATGCCGGACCCGAAGTCGCCAATCGATTCTCCGACATGGTGGACGAAGCTGTGACCACGATCACCGAATCTCCTGGCGTCGGATCTCTGCGCTATGTCGAGATTCTTGAGGTACCGGGTCTTCGGTACATCACTCCACCGCGTTTTCCGTACCTCATCTTCTATCTCGAGCATCCTCACGTCATCCGGGTTGAACGAATGCTGCATACCAGCAGCGACATTGACCACCACTTTTCGACGTAACTAAGCACTGAAGCTTCAGACACCCTTGCGGCGCTCAGCCAGGAAGAACTGAACCCGCTCCGACCGAACATGATCATGAGGAACTGCCCGCCTCTCAAGCTTGGCCGACTCTTTGGTGGACCGCACAGCGAACTGCTTAATCGTCTCTTTGCTCACCGCACCACGTTTCACAGCTCGCTCCTTTTTAACGCGCCTGGCCCTCTATCCTCAATCTTGCCGTGAGCAGCTGACCCTAATTAGGTGCAACTTTCATGTCCGTCCTCCTGTGTTCGTTGGGAGGAGGCACGAAAAAGGGCCCGGACCTGCAGAAACCTGCGGATCCGGGCCCCTTACCAGGCCTTGCGGCGACAACTCAGGACATCGGTCTCAGAAGTCCCAGTCCTCGTCTTCGGTCTCGACGGCCTTGCCGATGACGTAGGAAGAGCCGGATCCGGAGAAGAAGTCATGGTTCTCGTCCGCGTTGGGGCTGAGCGCGGAGAGGATGGCCGGGTTCACATCAGTGACATCTGCGGGGAACATCGCCTCATAGCCCAAGTTCATCAGGGCCTTATTGGCGTTGTAGTGCAGGAACTTTTTCACGTCCTCGGCCAGTCCGACCCCGTCGTAGAGGTCATGGGTGTAGGCGACCTCGTTGTCGTAGAGCTCGAAGAGCAGCTCGAAGGTGTAGTCCTTCAGCTCCTGGCGGCGTTCCGGGGTCTCAAGCTCCAGGGCGCGCTGGTACTTATAGCCGATGTAGTAGCCGTGCACAGCCTCATCGCGGATGATCAGACGGATGATGTCCGCAGTGTTGGTCAGCTTAGCCCGTGAGGACCAGTGCATCGGCAGATAGAAGCCGGAGTAGAAGAGGAAGGACTCCAGGATGGTGGAGGCCACCCGCTTCTTCTGCCCGTCCGAGCCGTGGTAGTAGTCCATGACGATCTGCGCCTTGCGCTGCAGGTGCGGATTCTCACGCGACCAGCGAAAGGCGTCGTCGATCTCCTTGGTGGAGCACAGGGTGGAGAAGATCTGTGAATAGGACTTGGCGTGCACCGACTCCATGAAGGCGATATTGGTCAGCACCGCCTCCTCGTGCTGGGTCAGCGAATGCGGGATCAGCGCCACCGCACCCACAGTGCCCTGAATGGTGTCCAGCAGGGTCAGACCGGTGAAGACCCGCATGGTGAGGGTCTTCTCCTCTTCGGTGAGTGTGGCCCAGGACTGCACGTCATTGGACACCGGGACTTTCTCCGGCAGCCAGAAGTTGTTGACCAGACGGTTCCAAACCTCACCGTCCTTCTCGTCGGGCAGGCGGTTCCAGTTGATCGCCTCAACATGGTCGAGCAGTGTGGAGGAGGTCTCTGCCTCGACTGATGTGGTCACTGTTGCTCCGGTTCTTCCCTTGAGTGGTTCTTGTCTGTTGCGTCAGTAAAGCCGGTGGAGCGGCGTTGTTTCGCTCCTGCTGAATCCCCTACAGCATGCAGGAGACGCAGCCCTCAACCTCAGTGCCCTCCAGGGCCAGCTGGCGCAGCCGGATGTAGTAGAGGGTCTTGATGCCCTTCTTCCACGCGTAGATCTGCGCCTTGTTGATGTCCCGGGTGGTGGCGGTGTCCTTGAAGAACAGGGTCAGGCTCAGTCCCTGGTCCACATGCTGGGTAGCCGCCGCGTAGGTATCGATGATCTTCTCGTACCCGATCTCATAGGCGTCCTGGTAGTACTCCAGGTTGTCATTGGTCAGATAGGGCGCCGGGTAGTAGACCCGGCCGATCTTGCCTTCTTTGCGAATCTCGATCTTGGAGGCCACCGGGTGGATGGAGGAAGTGGAGTTGTTGATGTAGCTGATCGAGCCGGTGGGCGGGACCGCCTGCAGATTCTGGTTGTAAATACCGTGGGTCTGCACCTCGAACTTCAGCCGGCGCCAATCCTCCTGGGTGGGGATGTGCACATGGGCGAAGAGCTCACGCACCTTGGCGGTCTTAGGCTCCCATGCCTGCTCGGTGTACTTGTCGAAGAACTCCCCAGCGGCGTAGGTGGAGTTCTCGAAACCGTCGAAGGTCTCCCCGGTCTCCTTGGCGATCTGGTTGGAGGCGCGCAGGCAGTGGTAGAGCACCGTGTAGAAGTAGATATTGGTGAAGTCCAGGCCCTCCTCGGAGCCGTAGTGCACCCGCTCCCTGGCCAGGTAGCCGTGCAGGTTCATCTGACCCAGCCCGATGGCGTGGGTGCGCTTATTGCCCTCGGCGATCGAGGGCACCGACTCGATGTAGGACATATCCGAGACCGCGGTCAGCGAGCGGATGGCGGTCTCGATGGTGGAGCCGAAATCCGGGGAGTCCATAGTCTTGGCGATGTTCAGCGAACCGAGATTGCAGGAGATGTCCTTGCCCACGGTGGCATAGCCGAGGTCGGCAGCGTATTCGCTGGGCTCGGAGACCTGCAGGATCTCGGAGCACAGGTTGGACATGGTGATCCGGCCGGCCACCGGGTTGGCCCGGTTCACCGTGTCCTCGAACATGATGTAGGGGTAGCCGGATTCGAACTGGATCTCGGCCAAGGTCTGGAAGAACTCCCGGGCATTGATCTTGGACTTACGGATCCGGGCGTCGTCGACCATCTCGTAGTATTTCTCGGTGACCGAGATCTCGGTGAACGGCTTGCCGTAGACCCGCTCCACGTCATAGGGCGAGAACAGGTACATATCCTCGTTCTTCTTAGCCAGCTCAAAGGTGATGTCCGGAATCACCACGCCCAGGGAGAGGGTCTTGATGCGGATCTTCTCATCGGCGTTCTCGCGCTTGGTGTCCAGGAACCGGTAGATGTCCGGATGGTGAGCGTTGAGGTACACCGCACCGGCCCCCTGCCGGGCACCGAGCTGATTGGCATAGCTGAAGGAGTCCTCCAGCAGCTTCATCACCGGGATCACCCCGGAGGACTGGTTCTCGATCTGCTTGATCGGCGCCCCGTGCTCACGGATGTTAGTCAGCGAGAGGGCGACGCCGCCGCCTCGCTTGGAGAGCTGAAGGGCTGAATTGATGCCGCGGGCGATGGACTCCATATTGTCCTCGATGCGCAGCAGGAAGCAGCTGACCAGCTCGCCGCGCTGCTTCTTGCCGGCGTTGAGGAAGGTGGGGGTGGCCGGCTGGAAGCGACCGGAGATGATCTCCTCCATCAGGGCAATAGCGTGCTCCTCATTGCCGCGAGCCAGGTAGAGGGCCACCATGCACACCCGGTCCTCGAACCGCTCCAGGTAGCGGTTACCGTCGAAGGTCTTCAGCGCGTAGGAGGTGTAGAACTTGAAGGCGCCCAGGAAGGTGGGGAACCGGAACTTGTGCCCGTAGGCTTCGGCCCAGAGCCGATGGATGAACTCGTCGCTGTACTGAGCCAGGGTCTCGGCCTCGTAATAGTCGTTCTCCACCAGGTACTTCAGCTTCTCGTCCAGGTCGTGGAAGAAGACGGTGTTGACGTTGACGTTGTCCAGGAAGTACTTCCGGGCAGCCAGCTGATCGGCTTCGAACTGGATCTTTCCGTCTGCGCCATAGAGGTTGAGCATGGCGTTGAGGTCCTGGTAGGACAACTCCGCCCACTCCGGGGGGAACTCCTTGGCCAGGGCCGGCTCGGCTACACGGCTGAGAGGCTTGACTGCTGTTTCCAAAACTCTTCCAATCCTTTGTGGACTTTGGACACATCCTCTGGAGTGCCCATCAGCTCGAACCTGTACAGGTGCGGCACATTGCATTTGGCGGCGACGATGTCACCGGCGATGCAGTAGCTTTCGTGAAAATTGGTGTTGCCCGCCCCGATCACGCCTCGCAGCAGCCTCCGGTTGGACTCCACATTGAGGAACTTGATGACCTGCTTGGGCACCGATCCCCTGCCGCCATTGGCCCCATAGGTGGGCAGGACCAGCACATAGGGCTCAGTGGCTTGGAGGGTCTCAGCCCCGGTGTGCACCGGCAGCCGGGCGGTCTCCTCCTCAGGCATGCGCAGCTTCTCCACAAACCGGTGGGTGTTGTTCGACACCGAGGAGAAGTAGATCAGCCTGGCTGAGGTGAGCATGCTGGGCCCTCCTGGAGGATGATCAGGCTGCTGCGGCCTGGGGTGCTGCAGCGGCAGTCAGCTCAGAGATCTTGTCGGGCCGGAACCCTGACCAGTGATCGGATTCGGTGATCACCACTGGTGCCTGCATGTAGCCCAGAGCACGGACCCGCTCCAGAGCCTGGGCGTCCTGGGAGATGTCGACGGTCTTGTAGGTGACGCCGTTCTTGTCCAGGGCGCGGTAGGTGGCGTTGCACTGGACGCAGGCGGGCTTGGTGTAGACGGTGACGCTCATGGGGAAGGTTCCTTTCAGAGGTAGTTCCGTGGGGGTTGAAGACCCTTCGATACTACATCTTGTGTTGGCCGATGTCAGCAGCCACAAGATGCTGTACTCACACCAGTGTAGTTTTCCACTGCCTGTGCACAAGGACTGTGGATGGCGTGTCCGGCACCAGCACGCGGAAGTACGACGACGCCGGCTCCCCTCTCCACAGCCGTGCACAGTCCTATCCCCAGAAAAATTAGTTGGAGAGCCCGGCGTGTTCGGCGTGTCGCATCAGATGGCGTGATGGTTCGCCGACACCGCTGTCAGGCGGTTCAGCGAACAAAGGAGGAAGGGGCGGCAGAGGGGCACCTACTGTGCACTGTGTGCATCATTCAACCCAGTTCAAGGTGCGCTCCACTGCCTTGCGCCACTCGGCCAGGCGCTCAGCCCGGGCGGCGGCGTCCATAGTGGGGCTCCACCGGGCGCCCTCACGCCAGTTGCTGGTGAGCGCTGAAGTGGAGGACCAGTAGCCGGTGGCCAGTCCCGCGGCGTAGGCGGCACCCAGAGCGGTGGTCTCGATGACCTCAGGGCGTACCACCTCCACGCCGAGAATATCGGCTTGGAACTGCATAAGCGTCTCATTGACCACCATGCCGCCGTCCACCTTCAGTTCGGTCAGGTCCTCCGGGGCGGAGGCGTTCATCGCCTCCACCACCTCGGCGGATTGGAAGGCCACAGACTCCAGAGCAGCTCGGCACAAGTGATCTGCGGTCACATACCGGGTCAGACCGACGACGACGCCGCGGGCCTCCGGACGCCAGTAGGGGGCGAAGAGCCCGGAGAAGGCGGGCACAATATAGGCGCCCCCGTGGTCCTTGACGTTCTTGGCGCGGTCCTCGGATTCCGGGGCGGTTCTGATGATCCCCAGGTTGTCGCGCAGCCACTGGATGAGTGAGCCGGTGACCGCGATGGAGCCCTCCAAGGCGTAGACCGGGGCTTGGTCGCCGAACTGATAGGCCAGGGTGGTGAGCAGTCCCTGGTCGTTGTGCACCGGCTCATGGCCGGTGTTGATGAGCATGAAGTTCCCGGTGCCGTAGGTGTTCTTGCCCTGTCCGGGCTCAAAGCAGGCCTGACCCACGGTGGCGGCGTGCTGGTCACCCAGAATGCCGGCGATCGGGACCCCGGGAATGCCGCTGGAGGCTGCGCATTCAGCGTAGGTTTCGGAGGAACTGCGGATCTGAGGCAGCACAGCCTCCGGTACGCCGATGGCGGCGCAGATCTCAGGATTCCAGTCAAGGGTCTCCAGATTCATCAGCAGGGTGCGGGAGGCATTGGTGACATCAGTGAGGTGCACCCCGCCCTCGGTTCCGCCGGTGAGGTTCCACACCAGCCAGGTGTCCATAGTGCCGAAGAGCAGCTCCCCGGCCTCGGCGCGTTCCCGGGCGCCGTCCACATGGTCCAGAATCCAGGCGATCTTGGGTCCGGAGAAGTAGGTGGCCAGGGGCAGGCCGGTCTGCTCTTTGAAGCGGTCGGTGCCGGCTGCGGCGTCGGCTGCTGCCAGCTCATCGACCAGGCTCTGGGTGCGGGTGTCCTGCCAGACCACCGCGCGGTAAATGGGCTCACCGGTGCTCTTATCCCAGACCACGGTGGTCTCGCGCTGATTGGTGATGCCCAGGGCTGTGATCTGTTCCGCGGCCAGCTCACCCTCAGCCAGGGCTCCAGAGATGACCTCCTGGGTGTTGACCCAAATCTCGGCGGCATCGTGCTCCACCCAGCCCGCCTGCGGGAAGTGCTGATCGTGCTCCTTCTGCGCGGAGGAGACGATGGCCCCGGAGTGATCGAACACCACGGCCCGGGTGGAGGTGGTGCCCTGGTCAATGGAGAGGATGTAATCACTCATAGCGAGTCCTTCACAGCGGGCGCGCCTCCACGTCCTGGCCCGGGACCGGATAGCTGGCGGCGATCAGCTCAGCGGCCGCCGCGTCGTCGGTGACCGCCTCTGCCGCACGGACCGCCTCCACATAACGAATGTAGGCGCTGCGTTCGTCCTCGGCCCGGGCGGGGTCCCAGCCCAGCAGCGGGGCGGCGATCTGTAAGACCTCATCCAGGGCTGCCAGGCCGCGGTCGGCGGTTTCGTGGACCAGACGGGTGCGGCGGGAGAGCAGATCATCCAGATGCATGGCGCCCTCGTACTGGGCGGCATAGGCGATCTCGGCGCGCAGGTACTGCGGTGCCCGCTCCAGGGACGTGCCCAGGCTCGGGTCAGCATCAATCAGGTCCAGCAGTTCGGCGAGCAGGGAGCCGTAGCGGTTGAGCAGCCGGTCCACCCGCTGGTGGTCCCAGCCGTAGCGGGCAGCGAGATCCTCGGCCCGGTCCACCCATTCGCCGTATCCCTGCCCGCCCAGCAGCGGCAGGACATGGGTGATGGAGGCCCGGTCCTTGAACGTGCCTTCGGCGGCGAAGTCCACCACATCCTCAGCCATCACCCGATAGGTGGTCAGCTTTCCGCCGGCAATCCCGGTCAGGCCCGGGGCCAGCTGCATCACGGTGTGCTCGCGGGAGACCTTGGCCGAGGCGGACTCATCGGTGGCCACCGGCTGCACCAATGGTCTCAGGCCCGCCCAGGTGGCCAGAATATCCTCGCGGGTGAGGTCCTCGTCCAGTACCGCATTGGCGTGTTCGAGCACATAATCAATATCCGCCGAGGTGGCTGCCGGGGAGTCCACTGCCTGGTGCCAGGCGGTATCCGTGGTGCCGATGGCCCACACATCGCGCAGCGGGATGAGGAACAGCACCGACTTCTCGGTCTGGGTGATGATTCCCACCGTGCCCTCGGCGCTGATCCGATCCCGGGGCACAGTGATATGGATGCCCTTAGAGGCCAGCACCTTCAGCCCGGAGTCAGTGGCGGCGGCCTGCTGGGCCTGACCGGTCCAGACCCCGGCGGCCAGAATGATCTCTTTAGCATAGGCCTCGAAGCTCTCCCCGGTCAGGTGGTCGACCAACCGCACCCCGGTGATCCGCGGTTCAGCGGCGTGATCTGCCTCTGGGGCCCTGAGGTATTCGACCGCTTCGGCACGAGAGACCGCTGCTGCGCCCAGGCTGTGGGCGGAGCGGGCCAGGGTGAGCACCAGCCGGGCGTCGTCGACCTGTGCGTCGTAGTATTCCAGGCCGCCGTGGTACCTCTCGGTGTCCAGGGCGGGGAAGCGTTCGCGCAGTCCGGTCCGGCCCAGATGCCGGTGGAAGGGTACGGCCCGTCCGCGCGACCCGCGCAGCAGGCTGGACCCGGAGGCCAGGGTGTCGTAGAGGGTGACTCCGGAGCCGATGAAGGCCCGGTCGAATACTGGTTTGTCGAAGGGGAAGATGAACGGCAGGGGGCGCACCAGGTGCGGGGCCAGCCGGCGCAGCAGCAGATCGCGCTCGCGCAGCGCCTCAGCCACCAGCTTGAAGTCCAGCATCTGCAGATAGCGCAGCCCCCCGTGGACCAGTTTGGAGGACCGCGAGCTGGTGCCCTCACCAAAGTCGCGGGCCTCCACCAGGCCGGTGCTCAACCCCCGCCCAGCAGCGTCGAAGGCCGCGGCGGCTCCCACTACACCGCCACCGATCACCAGCACATCAAGAGGCTCACCCTCAGGACCAGCGGTAGCCCTCAGGCGGGTCAGAGCGTCATTGCGGGATGCTGCGTTCAGCGGCTGGGGCTTCACCCTCTCAGCCTAAGCCATCATCTCTGGTGGCCGAATCGTGATCTCCTAGCCTCTTCACAGATTGCACCTCTAGGGTCGAGACTGGACGTCAAAACTGCTGCTTCAACGTTGCGCCGTTGACCGACCTGATGAGGAGTTATCCATGCCCGCTGGCCTCACGCCCACTGAGGAGATCCCCGCCGATGAGCTGGTCAAGAAGACTGATATTGACCTCTACCGACAGCTGTTGGACCAGCTGAACTCCAAGGCGGATGCCAATGGCCAGCCCGGAGCAGTCAACCGGATGATCGATATCCGTCGACAGCTCACCGAGTTCCAGCTGCACTATAAGTTCGGTATGGATGAGGTGCTCACCAAGATCAATGTGCTGCGCGAGGAGTTCGAGCACACCCGGGACTACTCCCCCATTGAGCACGTCAACTACCGGCTGAAGTCCCTGGAGCGGATCCTGGACAAGGTGCAGCGCTACGGCAGCGAACCGAGCCTGGAGGGTATCCGGCACGCGATCCGGGATATCGCCGGGATCCGGATCACCACCAGCTTTGTCTCCGATGCCTACTGGGTGGCTGAGATGCTCTGCTCCCAGCCGGACTTACGCGTGGTGGAGGTCAAGGACTACATCCGGGCACCCAAAGTCAACGGGTACCAGTCTCTGCACGTGATCCTGCAGGTGCCGGTCTACCTGTCCAACCGCACCGAGTTCGTCTACGTGGAGGTCCAGATCCGTACGGTGGCCATGGACTTCTGGGCCTCCCTGGAGCACAAGATCTACTACACCTATGAGGGCGAGGTGCCCTCTGACATCCTGGACGAGCTACGCAGTGCCGCCGAGCAAGCTGCCGCCCTGGATAGGCAGATGGCGGAGATCCGGGATAAGGTCACTGCGCTGCGCGAGCAGGCGCCAGCCTCGGGCCAGGGCGCCACCGGGCCCACTCCTTCGGATCGGCCTGATCCTGCCCATTGGTTCCGGGGGAACGACGACGCCGCTACCGCCTCAGACTCGCAGACGCCCCCGTTTACCTGGCAGGACCTCCAGAACCGCAGTAACTGAGCTCCATCGCCTGTGAGCATAGCGCTCAATCAGTCGATGATGCGGTGGGCGCCGTCGCGGCGTGGGTCGTCGGCGCCGATGATCTCACCGGTCTCATAGTCGATCTCCAGGGACTGGATGGAACCCCACTGACCGGGCTCGGATTCCTCGTAGCTCCAGCCCATCTCTTCGAGCTCTGCGATGACTTCTGCAGGCTGGCCCATCTCCAGGCGCATGGTGTCCGCGTCGCCGCGGAAGCGCGGGGCCTCCACAGCGGCCTGCAGATCCTTCCCGGAGAAGATCCACTGCGCAAGCACATGTCCGGTGGTGGGCACAATCTGGATCCCACCCGGGGTGCCGATGCCCAGCACCGGACGGCCCTGATCATCGAGCACCATAGTGGGGTTGGACCAGGTCACGCTGCGCCGGCCCGGCTCGGGCTGGTTGGCAGGTGAGTCGATGTCCTGGAACCGGTAGAGCGCGTTGTTCATGAAGTAGCCGTCCACTGCGACCCCGGAGCCCCAGAAGTCGGTGACGGTGTTGGTCATCGAGACCATCAGTCCGTTCTCATCCACCACCACCAGATGGGTGGTGTTGCCCTCCTCATCGGGGGTCCGCGGCACAACGCCGCCCTGGGCGTCCACCTCGATCTGCGCATTGGCCTCCGGGTCGGTGAGCTCCTCCACCGGCACATCGACAAAGTTCGGATCCCCCAGGTCGGTGCGTATGGTTCCCTCCCCTACGGCCCAGGCCTGGGACATCGCGTCAATGTAGGCAGCGGAGCCTGGCTCGGCCTCAGCGGCACCCTGAGCCTCAGCGACCTGCAGCATCTGGATCAGTGCGGCCCCGGGAAGGGCAGGAGCAGCTGAAACCACCTGGTAGTCCCCCACCTCACCGGTGACCGGCTCAGCGGTGATCACCTCATAGTCGGCCAGAGACTCAGTGTCTACACCCTTCACCTGAGCAGCCAGGGAGTCGGCCAGCTCGCCGGTATAGAGGTCCTCCCAGCCCGCATCGGCCAGACGCAGCATGGTCTCGGCCAGTTCGGGCTGGATTAGGGTGTCCCCGGCCTGCAGCGGTGCACCGTCAGGCGAATAGGCCTCGTTCTCCGCCAGGTATTCCGGACCGCTGCCAGTGTTGATCCGCTCCGCGTGGTACTCGGTGACCTCGAAGCCCTCTTCGGCCAGTTCGATGGAGGGGGCCAGCACCTGCTCCCAGTCCAACTCCCCGTAGTCCTGATGCAGCTGGCCCATCCCGGCCACGAACCCGGGAATGCCGATATCAGTCTCTGGGATCTGCCCGTCATTATTGACTACCTCGCGATAGTCGTAGAAGACGGGCTCACCCTCGGGGCCGGCCAGGATGACCGAGCCTCCGCCGCCGATCCCGGAGGCCACAGGTTCCACGGTGGCGATGGCGAAAGAAGCCGCCACTGCAGCATCCACGGCATTGCCGCCAGCCTCGAATGTCTCCTCGGCGGCATCGACGGCCAGTTCATTGCCGGCGCTGACCGCCTGTTGGTCCAGGTAGCCGTATGGTTCTAGGTCCTGCTCGGTCTCCTCGTCCTCATCCTCTTCGGGCACATTCTCTGCTGGCCCAGTGGCTTCGGGGACTTCGTGCTCTTCCAGCTGCTGGCCGGGGATCTCCTCAGTGGCGTCGGGTTCCGGGGCTTCCGGATCAGCTGTGCCGCAGGCGCTGAGCAGCAGCGCTGTGATGCCCAGTGCCGCCAGTGGCCGGATAGCCGGATGTGCAGCGGTGCGAACAGATGACGTTGACTCCATGGACCCCGAATCTAAGTCGCTGACCTGCAGGTTTGCTCAACACGCGCTCTAGGAAAGCGCAGCGCCGGTCTGATGGGAGGCGGCTGCTTAGGGAAAGTGGTTGATGGGGCCGTTGCCCTGGCCTACATCCAGCTGCTCTGCGCCGATCAGCGCACGCTGCATCCACTCCTTCACCCGGTCCAGGGACTGCTCCCAGCTCAGGCCTCTGGCCCGCAGGGTGGCGAAGGCTGCCGAGACCGAGCAGCCGGTGCCGTGAGTGTTGGGGGTCTCGATCCGCGGGGTGCTCACCGAATAGGCCTCGGGGCGGGTGCCGTGGTCTGCGGGAAACACCAGAGTGTCGGTGACCGTAGGGGCCCCCATATGCCCGCCCTTCGCCAGCACCACGGTGTGGTGTGCATCAGCGACCTGCTGTGCCTGGCTGATCAGCTCAGTCGAGGACGCCGCGGGCTCAGCTGAGGCCAGGATGGCCAGTTCGGGCACATTGGGGGTGATCAGGTCAGCCCGGTGCAGGAACTCGATGAGTGACTGCTCAGCCTCGGCCTCCAGCAGTCGGTCCCCGCTGGTGGCCACCATCACCGGGTCCACCACCAGAACTGGTGCGACGGCACCGGTGCGGGTCTTCGCTCGGCTCGATCGGCCTTCGTTTCCATAATTGGTGTCCCACCAATCTGAGACTGTTTCGATGATCTCGGCGGTGCCGAGCATCCCGGTCTTCGCAGCGTGGACGGTGACATCCTCGCTGACCGCATCCAGCTGGGCACGGAGGAACTGAACCGGCGGGGCGTGAATCTCCCGGACCCCCTGGGTGTTCTGTGCCACCAGGGCGGTGACCACGCACATGCCGTAGCCGCCGTGGGCGGCAAAGGACTTCAGGTCGGCTTGGATGCCGGCACCTCCGGTGGGGTCGGTGCCGGCGATGGAGAGGATGTTCGGAATCACATGCTCCAAATTACAGCAGAACCGCGGCCACCAGCGGCAGGGTGAGCAGGGAGACTGCGGTAGTCGCCACCAGTACGGCAGCCGCCATCCGGCCATCGCCGTCGTAGGTCTCAGAGAAGATGAACGCCGTGGTGGAGGAGGGTGTGGCAGCCAGGATGATCAGTGTGCCAGCCCATACCGGGCCCAGCTGGTCTGAGAACGGCAGTACCGCCAGCCAGGTGGCTGCGGGCAGGATCAGCAGCTTAGCGGCGGTGCCGAAGCCAATGGGAAGCACCGGCACAGCCCCGCTGCGCACCCCCTGCAGCGCCGGATGCAGGGCCAGGCCCACACAGAACAGGGCCAGCGGCACCGCGGTCGTCCCGAGCATGGCCACCGGTTCGTCGAAGAGCTGCGGCATGCTCAGCGGGGTCAGTACCACCAGCAGGGAGAGTCCCATGAACCAGAACACTGGGTTCAGCACCAGTCCGCGGCGCAGAATGGGCCAGAGCTGGCGGCGCCACAGCTCCCCGAAACTGGCTGCAGCCCCTTCAAGCTCCCGGGTGCGTACTGCGGTGCGCACCAGCGGGTAGCCGTTCATGAAGAAGATATTGTGCACCATATGCACCACACCGGCAGTGAGCCCGGCCTCCGGACCCAGCACCCCGATGGAGATGGGGATGCCGAAGTAACCCACGTTGCCGAAGCTTCCTGCCAGCGAGACCGGTGCGGCCAGATCCCGGCTCAGTCCGCCCAGGGCCCGGCAGAGGCAGTAGAGCCCGATGGCCAGGGCCGGGGTGACCACCAGCACGATCAACGGCATCACCCACGGGAAATGCCCCACCGGAGGTGCGGAGATGATCGCGGTATAGATGAAGCAGGGCAGGGCGAAGTAGAACACGAAGGCGTTCAGGTGGCCGGAGGCGGCCAGGATGCGCGGGGCGAACCCGGCCCCGAAGCCCAATAGGATGATCGCGAACAGCGGGGCGATCACGGTGAGCATCTCAACCATGGGTGTACCTCTGTTCTGCGGCGGGTCCGGCCAGCGGATCCGGTTCTGGCTGCGCGGGTCTGATGATCTCGCCCACCACCAGGGCCAGGATCCAGATCAGTGTGAGCATATGCGCGGCGATGCCCAGCCCGTAGAGCGTCTCGAACACATAGTGACCCTGCCCGAAGTCCCCGCCGGTCTCTTCCGCTGTGATCTTTGCGCTGATCAGCCACACACTGGCCCAGTGGAAGACTTCGGCAGCCTGCCAGATCCAGAACACCCGCACCCTCGGGACTGCCAGCACCACCAGCGGGATCAGCCAGATCACGAACTGCGGGGAGTAGACCTTGCCCAGCAGCACAAAGCAGCCCACAATCAGCAGACACAGCTGGGCGACGGTGGGGGCTTGGGGCGCTCGCAGACCAAGGGCCAGGATGGCCAGGCAGCAGAGCAGGAACAGCCCGTTGGACAGCAGTGAGAAGGTCTCCCCCGACCAGCCGGTGGGCGCCAAGGCCAGCCAGATTGAAGAGAACCCGGGCTCACGTTCAGAGGAGAACTGATAGAAGAGACGCCACTGCTGAAGCTGGCTGAGCATAAACGGCAGATTCACCGCCAGCCAGGTGGTCACTGCCGAAATGACGACGCCGCCCAGGGGCCGGTATGTGCCGGCACGCAGGCACAGCACGATGATCGCCCCCAGGAACAGCAGCGGATAGAGCTTCATCGCCGCCCCGAGTCCGATCAGTATCCCGGCCAGCACTGGGCGGTTCCTTGCCCAGGCCAGCAGGGCGGCTGCTCCCAAGGCTGTGGCCCACATATCCCAGTTGATCGAGACGGTGAGGATGATCCCTGGGGCCAGGGCAACCAACAGGGCGTGGCGGCGTCGTGCTGGTGGCAGGCAGGCTGCGGTGATCAGCACCAGGGCTGCCCAGCAGCCGATGACGGCCAGGTGGTTGAGGTCGTGGAAGGCCAGGGTGCGCAGCTCGGTGGCGTCCTGACCAGGGATGACTGCAGCGATGAGTCCTGCCACCACCCCGATGAGGACCGGGTACTCCATGGTCTGCTCCGCCGAGACCTCGGTGATGAAGGGGAACGCGCCGGCAGCCAGGCCACGCTCGGCGAAGAGCAGCGGGAAGTCGGAGTAGCACATGGCCAGGTGCTGGGCTGGGTCGGTCCAGCCGTTGACCCGGCACCACTGTACGGCCAGTACCGAGAGCAGCGCGCCGATTGCCGTGGCGACCAGCAGCACAGTGATGGTGCGCGGGGAGAGCCGGGTGACGGTCATGTCTGCCCAGCCCTATGGGTGAGGCTGGTCACCGACCAGGAGGTCTCCGGGGTGGAGAGCCGGTTCAGTCTCAGCCAGCCGTCGGTGGTGTTCCACCGCTCGGAGCGTTCGCGCAGCTGGAACATGGCGGCGGTGTTGGGATCCAGCAGCACAATGTAGATGAGATAGGCTGCGGCCACGCCCAGGGCGATCAGCTGGACCAGTACGCTGTCCAGCCATTGGGCTACGGAGAGTTGGCCCACCATAGCCAGCAGGGTCATCACGGTGATCAGCAGGGTGACCAGCATCAGCGCCCGACCGCGGTAGACGTGGACCACCGCGTAGAGCGGCAGCAGCCAGAGCAGGTACCAGGGTTGGATGATCGAGGAGGTCAGGATCACCACGGTGAGTCCGTAGGCCGCCCAGAGCACTGGGTTGCCCAACGCCGGGCGCAGCAGCATCACGGTGAGCACCACTGCGGAGAGGATCCGGGCTGCGGCATAGAACCAGCCTGCCGTCTCCTGGTGGCCGGGCCCGCCGGCAGCCTCGATGAGCCAGCCCAGTCCCAGCCCGAGCAGCCCCACCGGTGCAGCCTGGAAGGCCTCACCCCCGGCCCCCAGTGCGGTGGTGAACCAGCCGATACCCACCCCGATCAGCCAGCCGCCGCCGAACAGCAGCCCGGCGGCCAGACACCCCGCCAGAGCCCACTCCCGGATCCGGTGCAGGTAGTTTCCGGTGTCCCTCAGCGGCAGCAGCACAGCGAAGGGCAGCAGCACCATGGCCACCGGTTTGATGGCCACTGCGGCGATCAGCAGCAGCCAGGAGGCCAGTCTGCGGCGGCGCAGCGCGTACCAGATGCCGGCCAGTGCCAGGCCCATCATCAGGGCGTCATTATGGGCGGCGGGGATGAAAACGATCAGACTGACCGGGTTGAGCAGGCACAGCCAGATGGCCCAGGCCGGCTGGGAGCCGAAGGCCCGAGCCAGCATGGGAATGATCAGCAGCATCAGGGCCACTCCGAAGACCGAAAGTGCCCGGAACAGCAGCACCGCCAACTCCGGGGTGCCGTTGGAGAGGAACCAGATGCCCCGGGCCAACAGCAGGAACAGCGGACCGTAGGGTGAGGGGGACTCCGCCCAGAGCTCATCTGCGCCGATGCCGTACCAACCGGGCAGTTCGGAGACTCCGGCCTCGTAAGGGTTCTGTCCGGCTTGCAGCAGGCCTCCCTGGGCAAGGTAGGAGAAGACGTCACGGGAGAAGATCGGGAAGCAGGCCAGCAGTGGTGCCCCCCAGAGGAGGACTGCTTTGCGCATAGTGGGCAGGGCGACGTCGTGATCCCATCCGGTGATCCGTTGGGAGAGCCTCAGCCAGGAGCGCAGCAGCAGCAGGGCGCCGAACACCAGCAGCACTGCGCAGATGATCACTCCGGCGGTGGTGGTGCGCACCGGCAGCAGCCATTGGTGCAGCTGCAGCCAGGAGCCTGGGACCATGACCAGCCAGCCCACACCCCAGGAGCCGACCATGATCAGCACCGCAGCCAGGAAGCCCTGGCGCAGAGTATGGGAGACCTGGCCCTCGGGGCCGCCGATCAGCCAGGAGGTGCCCTTAAAATTGCCGAGGATTTCGCGGGCGGAGTCTGCCGCACGCGAAAACCGGTTACTGGGCGGGGTCTGGGGCACTGCTTAACACTACCGAGCGGGCCTGAGAATCGGTGAACCAGATGATTGTGGCGCTGAGCACGGAGATGCCCACCGAGAGCAGCACCATCGCGGTGTCGAGTTCCAGGAACTGGTGGACGAACAGCTGGTCGGCCGCCCCCTGGGCCAGGAAGAACCCGGTGACGGCCACAGTTGCGGCCAGCGGCCAGCGCCTGGAGGTGCCGGTCAGTGCCCCTGCTGCGGCGAACAGCGGCAGGATCCACAGCAGGTACCAGGGCTGGATCAGCGGGGAGAGCAGCACCACTGCTGCGAACGCCCACATCATGCGGTGGTAGATCCGGTCGGCGCTGCCGCGGAACATCAGGTAGAGCACCACCGCGATTGCAGCGAGCCGGCCGATCACACCGGCGATATCGTAAGCGGCATCCGGGGACTGACCAATCAGCAGAAGCAGACCGGCGAAGGGGGCGGTCAGGATAGTCAGCGGGGCCCAGAAGCTGGCCCCGGACCCTGCCCCGGCCAGCACAGTGACCCAGTCGAGCCCGTATCCGCCGAGGGCTCCAATACCCAGCAGCGCGGCCCCGGCAAGTGCTGCGGTTAACGCCCAGTAGCTGAACCGTTTAGCCCAACTGGCTGATGCACCTGCCCAGAGCAGGGCGATGAAGGGCAGCATCACCAGGGTGATGAGCTTGGTACCGATGGAGGCCACCATGCACAGCACCGCCGCTAAGCCCAACAGCAGGTGGGCGGTGCTGCACCGCTGACCGGCACGGATGGCCAGCCAGGTGCCCACCAGGGCCAGACCCACCATCAGCGCGTCATTATGCGCACTGGAGACGAAGCTGATGATCAGCAGCGGGTTGGCGGAGGCTGCCCACTGGGCTTTCGCCGGCTCGGCACCCAGGGTCCGGGCCAGCAATGGAACCATCACCAGGATCAGCAGCACGCCGAGCACGCAGACCAGCCGGAAGAGCAGAATCGCCAGCTCTGCGGAGTCCCCGGAGAGGTCCATCACCCCTGCGGCGATCCACAGGAACAGGGGCCCGTAGGGGGTGGGATCCTCGGCCCACACCTGGTCGGTGCCCAGCTGGAACCAGTTCTCCAGTGCGGAGACTCCGGTGGTGTAGGGGTTCTCCCCCATGAGCACCAGCCGGCCTTGGTTCAGGTAGGCGAAGACATCCCGGGAGAAGATCGGCACGGCCAGCAGCTGCGGGATGGACCAGATCAGTGCCGCGGCGGTGACGGTGTGTAGTCCGGTAGGGCGGGCGTCGTCGTCTGTGATGTGTTTTAGCCGAAGCCAGGCATGGAAGAGGATCCAGCAGCCGGCGGTCAGGGCAGTCACGGAGAGCACGACGCCGCCTGTCTCGGCTCGCAGCCAGATGGTGGGCTCCCAGCGGTTCAGCGGGGAGTCGCTGACCAGCCAGCCTGCTCCGAGCGAGCCGAGCAGAATCAGCACCGAGCCGAGTAGGCCGTAGAGGATCACTCCGCGCGGCGCTGTGTTCACCCGCCTGAGTTTACGCGGGCACCGGTAGTAGAGTGTTCCTCTGTGACTGAATCGACTGCTCAGAGCCCCGCAGCTGGGGGCGATTGGTCCGGCCGGATGGTGTGGATCGACTGTGAGATGACCGGACTGAATCCGGAGAAGGACGCGCTGATCGAGGTGGCCGCTCTGGTCACCGATTCTGACCTCAATGTGCTGGGCGAGGGTGTGGATGTGGTGATCCGCCCTGGCCCGGAGGCGCTGGCCGGGATGGAGAAGGTGGTGCGGGAGATGCATACCTCATCAGGCCTGCTGGCCGAGCTTGAGGACGGGATTGCCCTGGAATCTGCTGAGAAGAAGGTGCTGGAGTATGTGCAGACCTGGGTTCCTGAGGCTGGCAGAGCCCCGCTGGCGGGGAACACGGTGCATGCTGATAAGGCTTTCCTGCGGCTGGGGATGCCTGCTCTGACTCAATACCTGCACTACCGGATCATTGATGTGTCCACACTGAAGGAGCTGGCCAAGCGCTGGTATCCCCAGGTGCGAGCTTCGGCTCCTGAGAAGACCGGCAATCACCGGGCGCTGGGTGATATCCAGGACTCCATCACTGAGCTAAAGCACTACCGGGAGCACATGCTGCGCTGAACCTCTAACAGCACCGTGTGCAACTCGACGCTGCGGCACCGCAGATGTATGATGTATTGGTTGCTTTGCCCGGGGTTTGATCTCCTGAGAAGCACATGGTGGGCGTAGCTCAGCTGGTAGAGCATCGCGTTGTGGTCGCGAGGGTCGCGGGTTCAAGCCCCGTCGCTCACCCAGGCAACATTGCCCTCGGCTTTCGAGCCGGGGGCAATGTTTTTCACATATCCCCTGGTCAGACCCTGTTTCGATACTGGTGCACAACAGTGATCGACCCTCATGACTGCTCACGAAGAGCGCTACCTAAGTGGTGCGCAATGGTGATCCTCTCCCCTATTCCGAGCTTCGCTTGAGCGCCCGCAGCAACGTCGTGTGCGCAACACCAAGACGACGAGCGACCGCCCGAACACTCGCACCCTCAGAGATGACAGCACGAGTCGCCTGCACCTCGCTCTCACTGAGGGCCGTGACACGTACCCGGGTATTGACCCCAGCTTCCCGGAGCCGCTTTCGCAGAGTCTGAGCGTGGACACCGTGCTTCCGGGCAATCTCTGCCTGAGTCAAGCCATTGGCGTAGTCCACGACGAGCGGAAGAAGAACCGATGCTCTGGCCTTCTCTATCCCGGGTGAAACCGTGCGACGACTTTGCTTCGTCAATTCTCGTCGCGCAGTGGAGCCAGCACCGGAATTCGGTTCACCTGTAGATCGTCCTTGACGGTATCGGCAGCGCGACGACGTTAGCGAGTGGCCAGCGGCGAGGCTTTCCGTCAACTCGGGGTTTTGACGGATGTGTTCGATCAGCCGTGTCAGAGCAGGTGTTGGGCGCGAGAAAATGTCGACCAGCGACCTGCTCACCTCAGCTCCATCCTCAACGACATGCTTGTCAGGTCTGGCGGCATTCATATCGATATTCTCCGAGGCTTTGGCTGGAGTAGCTAATGGTCATCGTCTATCGGATGTTCCACGTACCATTACCAACATGCGAGTCGGGATCTACATAGACGGCTACAACCTCTACTACGGTGGTCGAGGCTTGTGCGGGCGCTCGACGCCTGGATGGCGTTGGCTCGATCTGCGATCGTTGGCGCACGGTCTCATCAGCACGCACTCTCGCTGGGAGAATTCGACGGTCGAAACGATTACCTACTGCACCGCAAGAGTGAGTGGAGCCAGTAACCCCGCCGGCCAGCGCGAACAGGATGTCTACCTGCGTGCACTGCAACGCTCCGGCTCTGTCACTCAAATCAGCTACGGCAACTACGTCGCTCGGGTCGCCACAGCACCGCTCGCGACCGCCGGCCGGAACGGCAAACCTGTCATCAGCAACCCTCAATGGCCGTTAATGGTGCAGGACGGAGCCGAGCAAGACGTCCCTGACGCCCGGTTCATGGCATCAGTCGCTCGCCGCGAAGAGAAAGGCTCCGATGTCAACGTCGCCTCACACCTGCTCATCGATATTCTCACCGACGCAGTAGACGCAGCTGTGGTCATCTCCAACGACAGCGACCTGTCCTACCCTGTCACCTACGCGCGTGATCAAGTGCCAATCGGACTCGTCAACCCCACGAAGGGCTATCGAGCCGGTAAGCTCGCTGGCGAGCACACCGATGGCGTGGGCGACCACTGGTGGTACCAGATGCAGCCTTCCGACTGGTATGAGCACCAGCTTCCACCAACCATCGCTCCGCGCATCACGAAGCCACCAGAGTGGTAGTCAAGCCTGTCAGACTGCTATGCTTCTTCCATACCACCCGGCCCCTCTGGGGCCGGGTTTTCTTTCGTCTCAGCGCTTCTGTTGGCCACACTGCTGCCTTCAGTACATGTGAGCCATAAGCGGCGGAAGGAGGAACGCATCACGGTGCGCTGCGGAGGAGCGAATCGAGTGTCAGCTAGACAGGCTGCGGCCGCTGCTGGGAGAACCGAGGGTGCATCAACGATTACGCGTCCTGTGACCAGTTGTGTCGGTCCTGTGGGCCACATTGACGCTGTTCCAGTTCGCGAGGAGAGATGAGCCTGCAAGTGAGTGAAGAGGACGAGGAAGTTCGAAGGGTTCAGTTCTTCGGCCCGAACGACTTAGCGGCAGGCGTGTTCGTCCAGCGGGCAGCCGATCTCGCTGAACAGTTCGACCCCGAGAACGCACCTACGAGCACTGTCGACATCCTCGAGCTGCATAACGTTCAGCAGTATCTTGAGCACGGCTTCTTGCCGCAGACCTACAACGAGGAACAGTACGCCCGGGCAAAGGCGCGCATCCCGCAGATTCGTGGTGCGGTCGCGCGGTTCTTCTCGGGCGTCGACGACACGAGTGTGGCGACCGTGATCGACGGTGTGGCAGAGGGCAGGTACGACTACCACGGAGACCTTCTCGAGCTCCTTGGTCGGAACAAGGCATACGAGCGCTGTGACGCCGCCACAGTCCTGCCTGCGCTCTCGGCGGCCGGGGTACATCTTGGCGAGATTCTCGGGTGCAAGAAGTTGGTTCAGGCCTACGACGCCGAGGTTCGCACGAAGTTGCTGACCTCGCCTCAGGGGGCGGAGCATGTGATGCGCAAGTACCTCCAAGAGGATGTGCGTGATGACATCCACCTTCCGCGGAGCTTCACCCCCGAAGACTCTCAAGTGCTTCTGGAGCAGTACATCGATGGTGAGGAGGCCAATCCGAACTATGTCGGACTGATCGCGTCTGCCAAGGAGACGCCAGCGGCAGGAATTGACGCGCGACTCAAGTTGCGCGCGAAGCGGCGTGACGAAGAATTGAGCTCGAAGTTCTTCAAGGACAACGACGGCATTAGGACCGGCTGCGAAGTGAGCATCGCTGATCAGGAAGAAGCGGCCGCCATGGAACTTGATAAGTCGGACGGCTTGGTGTGCCGCTACACGTACAGCCGACGTTGGCTTGAGGAAACTTGCGACAACCCCAGCATCTTGAACAACTTCATCAACCTGTTCGGGTTCGTCGACCGGAATGGGCTCTTGACTCTGCCGTCATACCCGGCGAGCCTTGGCGTGATGGAACGGTTCATGGGGACGCCAGGAAGGACCGAGTACAGGACCGGCACCGTGTTCTGGACGACCGACATGAGTTCGCTCCTCCAGATCCGCATGTACCATCACTTCTTAGAGTCCAAGGACATCGACCTGGAGCAGGTGATCTCCTGGTTTTTCGAGGAGTACCTCGTAGAGGAGTTCCGGGTCGAGAACTTCTCCTTCACCCCGTCTGGCGCCGGAGCTTCGTATCTTCAGAAGGTGCGGCATCTCTTCGCGGAGATGGAGAGCGTCGCGAGCCAGTTCAGCCTGTTCGCCAAAGACTGTGAACTCGACCGCGACCTGCTCGCCATGGGGTCGGAACAGGTTCGGTACAAGTACATACCAAGCCTTCTTGATGGCAAGTACCTCTACGCGACTGAGACCGACGAGATTACAAGCATCCTGAACCTGTTGTTCTCCGACCAGGCATCGGTGAACTACATCAGTAAAGAGCTGCGAGGTGACAACGGCGCGATGCTCCTGCTAAAGAACGAGGTCGCGTACGACGACTTCCACGACTACCAGAAGCCAGCGATCGACCATCTGATCAAACTCGGGATTGTTGATAACGACGGGACCAGGGTGCAGCTCGTCAACGTCGAGCAGTTTCGAATCCTGTCGGCCATCTTCAACACGCAGTGCGCGAACTACTTCCGTCTCTCGGACCGCGGACGCGCCGTTGCAGACGCGATGGTCGCCAAGGGTTGGGTGAAACGACAGTCGTCGCTGCTCTCTGGAGCCGAAGGAGAGTACTTCAACTACTTCCTCAACGCGGCTGATTTCAGCAACGGACCCCGCGTTGCGGAACAAGTATTCGCATGGGTCCCAGGACAACGCTGAAGGAGAAGACGCGCACTTCCACACTTACATGATCGCGTTGCGGCTGACCGTGGCCTTAGTCATCAAGATGAACGACGACTTCTGCCTCGCCGCCGCTGAGAAAGCTGCATAGGTGAGCGAGTTACCGTTGGCGATGGTGAGCTAGACGCCGTCCAGCTGCGATCTCAGAGCGCGTTCGAGCCTATCTGAATCTGATCGGCGCGCTTCATTCTGGGCGCTGTGCCGTTCGTTAGCAGACGTCGGCGGCGCTGTCACCAGCCCAGTGTCCCACGCACCGCGGCCCGTCGTGCAGAGGCTCTCGCCTCGAGCAGACGCGGTTCAAAGTTCTCGACGCCTCGCGCTCCGAGCCGCGCAAGGTCCGGCTCGGACGACTCAGCCAGTTCACGGCACACCTCCAAGTGCCGTTCGAGCCGTTCGTGGTCTTCGCCCCAATGCGTTCCGACCTTCCTCACGCAAGGTCAGGTGGATCGTGACGTCATCGGCACGGTTGCGAGCCGGCGGTCGGTACTCGTCGAGCGAAGCGCAGGAACACGCGGTTGGACGGCTTCTCATCGGTCGCGGCGTTGCGTTGGTGTGTCGTCGAGGCGAACGTTGCGCAGGGCTATGGTGACGGTCACCGCGGTGACCGTCAGGAGTACGGTGGCGATGCTCGCGGTCACGTTGATCCCGGCGGTGAAGGCATCGTGGGCGTGCGTGAGCAGTTCGGCAGCACGTGTCGGGAGTAGTGTTTCTGCGGCTGCGGTCGCGCCGCCGAGCGATCCGCTGGCGATGTCGGCAACTTCGGCTGGCACGCTGTCGGGCATGGTGTCGAGGATGCGATTGCGGTAGGCGGTGGTGGCGATGGTGCCCAGGACGGCTATGCCCAGTGCGCTACCGAGTTCGGTGCCGGTCTCATTGACACCGGTGGCGGCGCCGGCCTGTTCTCGGGGTGCGGCGGCGATCATCAGGTCATAGGCCAAAGTGGTGACCATGCCCATGCCGAAGTTGAGGATGCCGTAGCTGAGGAGCACTGTGGCCAGGGTGTCAGTGGCCTCTAGTCGGATGAACAAGGCAAAGCCGATCGCGGCGATCACAAGCCCAGTGCCGACGACGATTGCTGGGCGAAGATGGCGAACCACCCCGGTTGCCACAGCGATGCCGACCATGGTGGCAGCCACAACGGGGACCATCCACAGCGCGGTGACGAAGGGTCGGTAGCCGAGCACGAGCTGGAGGTGCTGGAAAGCGAGCATGCCCAAAGCGGCGCTGGACAGCGCCAGCATCGTGTTGGCCCCGATCGCCCCGGAGAAGGCTGGTCGGCGGAAGAGGGTGACGTCGATCAACGGGCTTGTCAGCCGGCGTTGGCGACGGACGAAAGCCGTCGCGGATACCAGTCCCACGATGCCTACCGCGATGGGCCCGAGGTTCCAGCCGTGCTCGGCAGTTTGCTTCAGTGCCCAGATCAGCGTGAGCACGGACGCCATGGCCAACGCCGCGCTGAACAAGTCGAGTCTGCCGGGTCGAGGGTCGGTGGACTCGGGCAGCAGCAGTGGTGCGAGTACCAGCAGCAGCGCAGCGACGGGGACGTTCACGAGAAACACCGAGCCCCACCAGAAGTGTTCGATGAGCAGACCTCCCAGCAGGGCTCCGAGCGGGAAACCGGCGCTCCACGAGGCCGCCCAGATGCCGATCGCCGTCCGAAGCTGCCGTTCGTCGCGAAAGAGCTGGCGCACCAGAGCCAGGGTGGTCGGAGCAAGTGTCGCCGCTCCGACACCGAGGAGTGCTCGCGCCGCGATCAGCATCTCGGCGCTGGTGGAGAAGGCGGCCAGCAGCGAGGCTCCGCCGAACACGACGGCGCCGATCATCAGGAGTCGCCGCCGGCCGATGCGATCTCCCAGGGTTCCAACGGTGATCAGCAGCCCGGCGAGCACGAAGCCGTAGATGTCCATGATCCACAGCAGTTGGCTGCCGGTGGGTTCCAGATCAGCGCTGATCCATGGCGCGGCCATGAACACCATCGATAGATCGGTCGCGGCCAGCAGAGCGGGTACGGCCAGGACAGCCAGCCCGATCCACTCCTTGCGTCCGGCACGGGCGGCGGCGTCGTCGGTCATGGTTCTCCAGGGTCAGACAAAAGATTAGGACGTTTGTATACTACGTGCGTATAAATCTCTGTCAAGACGTTCGTGTAAGACGTTCGTGTGATGGGTTCGGTAGAATGCCGAGTTATGGGACATCGCGAAGCACTGCTGGAGGGGGCGAAACGCTGCCTGTACGACAAGGGCTATGCCCGCACGACCGCGCGGGATCTTGTTGCGGCGTCGGGGACCAACCTGGGCTCGATCGGCTACCACTACGGAACCAAGGAAGCCCTCCTGGACGCCGCGCTGCTGTCCGCGGTCAGCGAAATGAACGCCGCCCTGCTTCAGCACACCCAGGACGAGCATGCCCGAGGCGCGTTCCCAGCCGCATGGCAACGGATCATCGACACCTTCGCCGAGTACCGGCCTCTGCTCATCGCCCAGGTCGAAGCCTGGGCGCAGGTCGAACGCTCACCCGAGCTGCGCGAGCGGCTCGCCGCGTTCCAGACCGAAGAACTGGCACGAGGAAGTGAGCACGCCCGCACGCTCCACCCCGCACTTGACGAGCCGACCGCCCGCGCGGTCACGGCAGTCACCAACATCTTGGCCGACGGGCTTGTCGTGCAATGGCTCATCGACCCCGACACCACTCCCACCGGGGCAGACATCGCCACCGGTCTACGAGCTCTCGCCGACGTCCTAGACGAAAATGATGAGCGAGACTGACACCGCGGGCATGAGGAGAAAGTGTGATGCCACGATGTGGCACCCGGCTGCCTCTAGGCCGCCGAGGATAGGAGCTATGGAGCGGGGTTCTGGCCTTGCATCACTGAATGACGCCTCGCGGCGTGCTTACGCTCTTGACGTTCGAGTAGATGCGCCTCTCATCGTGCAACGGCAGAGGCCTGAACCCTGCGATCCTGGCCTTCTGGTCCTGGATGTCTTGCCATCGATTCAGGGACTCCCGCAGCGTGGGGGTCGGTTCGACCGGCTTCACTTGCCGTTCCCGTGCGTCCGCCCAATCAGCAACGGCGAAGAGACGGTTCCAGGCATTGGTGGCGACGACCTCGTTGTCAAAGTTGACCAAAGTGCCGTGCATGATGCCGTTGCGGAATAGCTCGGTCACTTCGACCGTGTCCGTCTTGTAGAAACCTTTGACGAACGACTGGTGAGCGTGACTCAGACCCAAGTGATGCCCAGCCACGCTGTCCCAAGCCACCATGTCCTCACACCGCGCGCGGCAGCAGGAAACCGAGCAGCCTGAACGCAGCCATCTGCTGCTCCACCTCCTTGACAGAAGGAAGATCGCATGCCGAGCCGTATGGGCTCATGTGAGAACTACTCGCCATACCCAGAACCGTAGCTGGCGCCACTGACATTGTTGCCCGATCCGAGACTCAGGTGCTCCGGGCACAGCCCGTGCTGCAAACCCACCGTGTCATCAAGACGCGCCGCGCAACGAATGCAGGCCGCTCCCCGGAAGATGATGCTCGGCTGGTCAGGATCGGCCGGAACTGGAATCGCGCCATAGGCCTTGGAGTGGCGCGCGGCCAAGCGGGGATGTCGGCGGCCGAGCATCCGGTGGATCTCGGGTGCGGTGCGCGCCGGATTCCTCTGCACGGCTGCGAGCAGATCGATGCCTTCCTGGTAGGCCTGTTCGGTGAACCGTGACGCCATGAAGTAGTCAGGGTTCACCGCGCTCATCCCATATGCCGCGAGATCGTCGAAGGCGAAGTCGTCGACGTCGGTCGTGATGAGGTAGCGAGCTCCCGCGCGGATCGCGTCAGCCACCACCTGCCGATCCTCAAGGGTGCTGGTCAGCAGCCCTTCTGTGTTCGACGCAGTGGGTGACAGCTCGGTGCCGAGAATCTCCGTACGCACGAGGGAGGTTCTCGATGCCTGACCGCGTGCGTGTCGGTCGGCTTCGGCCTCGACGTGCTTCGACCATGTCCACCGCAGACTGTCTGCCCGCGCTCCGGCGATCAGCAGTGTGCGAGTGACGGGCGAGGCGAGCGCGTTGGCGTCCAGGAAGAGCAGCGCTGCTTCACTCACCGAACAGTTCGGCCTCGATGTCAGCCGCGGATGCCTCGGCCATGCGACGCATAAGCTCACGGCTGTACCGCTCGTACTCGCTCAGCGGGATGCGGTGGTGGGTGCCGACCTTGGTGGCCTGGATGTCGCCCTCGGCGATCCGGCGCAGCACCGTAGACCGCGACATCCCGAGCCGCCGGGCGACCTCCGCCGGGGTCAGCAGCTCCACACGGGTGGAGAAGTCGACGACCTCGCCGCGCTTCTTCGCCGAGTCCAGGAACGCGCGCACGCGCGCCCAGTCGTCGCTCGACAGGTGTGCCGGGTTCACGGTCATGCTCTCCATGCCTCCAGCGTACTCGACCGTGACCACTTACGCACGATCAAGTGTCCACGATGGCTGATCAGGTCCCCTCGCAGTAGCAGCTCGTTCGGGCTCCCAGTTCGCGCTGGCTTCGACCAGAACCCTCCGTACGGCCTTGCGGCTGACCCTCAGGCGTCGAGCGATCGCGCGCATCGAGACCCTGGCCCGGAACAAGCGAACCAGTCTCCGCCTTCTCGTCCACATCCAGCCCCGGGACCCGGCGCGGGGTGTTCCGACGACGCAGATGGGCGAACACCGTCGCCCGATGAATCCCGTACTTCTGCGCGAGCTCCTGAACGGTCGCACCCGCGAGGTAGTCCCCGACAAGACTGTCGATCTCGGAGGCCGTCAGAAATGTTTGAGCCGTCTCGATCCTCTGCACGATCGGACCCCGAACATCGTTCGAGGGAGGTCCGCTGGGGCGTCTCGCATCCCGATAGACGCCCCGATACCAGCGAGTTGCCAGGGTTTTCGTCCGAGGGGGAAAATTTGCGAACGTGTCACGTAGGGACCCCTATCGAATGAGGTTCGAACTTTCGACCAAGGGACCACTCTTGGACGGGGTTCGGGCCTCGTTCTCGTTGCGGGCGTTCTGCGCCCAGGTCAACGCGTCGGCCTGGGTCTCGGCGTCGCACAGGGCATCGAAGGGCCGGGCGTAGCCAACATGGATGTCGTTGTCCTCATCGACGTAGATCGTTGAGAAGAACGCCTGGTTGCACAGTCTGCGGTTTGCGTCGTCGCAGCGGGCTTAGATACCGGCGCAGTGCTCTCCAGCAGGTTCAGTGAGTCCTCCAAGTGCACCTGAGCTGCACTCTGACCGGCCATCGATCGTGCGCTGGCCGATCACGCTCGGCCAACGTTGTGATGCAACATACAGAACTCGTTACCCTCCGGGTCGGCCAGCACAACCCAACCATCATCACTGTCACCTCGGCAATCCTCGACAACGGTGGCGCCGAGGCCCAGCACTCTCTCGAGCTCATCGTCTCGCGGTGCGTCCGGGCGGAGGCAGACGTGCACGCGGTTCTTCACGGTCTTGGGCTCCGGCACTTGTTGGAAGTACAGGTTGATGCCGTTGCTCAGGGTGATCGCCGTCTCACGAGCACCAGGACCGTCCTCGCCGTCGACCGGGTCGCCGGTCACCGCGCTCCAGAACCGCGCCAGCCCATAAGGATCGGCACAGTCGAAGGCGATGTTGAACACGCTTGGAGAACTCATGACGGATCACGCTACTGAGCAGGCTGGTAACCTGTCAAATACTTTCACTGGTGTCAGGTGGTGACGATGACAGACAGGACTCCGGACCAGTTGTGGCTGGTCGAGTCGTTCCTGAACTCAATTGATGTCGACAGCGGCCAGGACGACCTCTACTCGGTGGGCCGCTTCCGGCGCTGGCTGCACGACCACCACCGGCCCGTTGCGGCGAAGGGCGTCTCTGAGGCTGACCTGGCACTCGCCCGGAAGATACGGGCAGGACTGCGGGAACTCCTCGGCGGTCACGGTGGTGATTCGCCGACGACGACGTCAGCAGACATCGATCGTCGGGCCAGCCTGACAGGAGCCTTGGGACAGGTCCCACTGCGTATGAGCATCGACAACGAGGGAATCGGGCTCGCCCCGGCCGCGACCGGCGTTGCCCATGTGCTCGGTGAGGTGCTCTCCGCCGTCGTGCTCGCCAACCACGAGGGAACCTGGCGCCGGCTCAAAAAGTGCCGTGCCGGCACCTGCCAAGCCGTCTTCTACGACCGGTCCAAGAACAGCTCCCGGCGCTGGTGCTCGATGGCGGCCTGCGGCAACCGGGACAAGATCCGCACTTACCGCGACCGACGTACGTCGAGGCCCCCGGAATGACATTGTGCCCATGCCCGGACGTTGATCAATTGAGCTGTACTCCGGACCTTGCTTACTTTGGCGGGCTACCAGCGGACACGAGCCCGTAGGATTCCCAGCCATGCGTCGGCCGGGGCGGTCGCGACGTCGGCGCATTCGGCCTCAGCGCGTCGAGAACTCCTGTGAAGGTGACCCGGGTAGCTGCCCTAGATCGAGTGTTAGCTTCGAATCTCAACTTTCGCGTCAATCAACGCAACTCGCACGACCTTGCGATCTACTCCCCTCCGCCGACCGACACGAGAAACTGCAGCACCATCCCGGGGCGAGTGCGATGAGTGCGCTGCGCTGGGCATACGGTTCAGCTCGCGCGGGCTCGACCTCGGCAGCTCGCGCTCGACCGACCGACATCAGTGATCGTGATCGCCCCCGACGACGGGCGGCAGGGGCACACGCTGTTGCCCTGGGGCGAGCACAACGAACTGGCCCATCATTCCGCGGTCTTCGTGCTGTAACAGATGGCAGTGGTACATCAACGGCACCTGCGGATCAGCGTGATCCGTGAACCGCACAGCGATGCGCACCGGCTGATCGGGCGGCGTATACACCGTGTCTTTCGGACCCGCCAGTTCCGGTGCCGGTGGCCGCCCGGCGATGTCGAGGACCTGGAACTGCACCCCGTGCACATGGAAGTTGTGCGGCGCGTTGTCGGTGTTCTCGATCTCCCAGATCTCCGAGGTGTTCACCGCGACATCGAAGTCGACCCGCGTCGCATCCATCGTCAGGCCGTTGATGCGGTCGTTGCGCAGGGTGAAGGAACGGTGCGCGGTGGGCTGGGAGTCGGCTTCCTCGCGCTCGGCAGCCAAGTGCGAGGGCAGCTGCGGCGAAGGCTCGAGCACGGGCGATGCACGCAGCAGTAGGACGTCGAGTTCGTCCCTTGCCCCCGCATCGACCGCTGCCCGGTCCGACACTCCGAGGTCATGCGGAAAGGAGCGCAGCGCGACGAGATCCGATGGGGCGGCGGTGACCACGATCTCGACGCGCTCCCCCGGGCTCACCAGGACGCGACGCAGCTCGAGGGGGGCGTCGAGCAAACCGCCGTCGCCGGCGATCACCACGAAGGCGCGGTCGTCGTCGAACCCGAACGCATAGCTTCGGGCGGTCGAGCCGTTGAGGATGCGAAGGCGCGTGCGTTCGGCTGTGAGCGTGAGCACGGGTCCGACCGTCCCGTTGACGAGCACCGTGGTGCCGAGCAGCCCGGCGTCGGTGCGCTCGCCCTCGATGAGCGAACCGTCATCGGCGAAGGTCTTATCCTGCACGATAAGCGGGATGTCGTCGACGCCGTACCGCGCCGGGAGAGGCAGAGCAGCGGCATAATCGTCGTCGACGAGGAGAAGGCCCGCAAGTCCTCGATAGACGTGCTGTTCGGTGCGACCGTGCGGGTGCGGGTGATACCAGAGAGTCGCGGCCTCCTGCTCCACCTTCCACTCCGGTGACCAGGACGTGCCAGGCTCTATCGGCTGGCGCGGCCCCCCGTCGGCGCTCGGCGGCAGATGCATGCCATGCCAGTGCAGCGAGGTCACCTCCGGCAACGCGTTGTGCACGTTCATCCGTATGGTCTCGCCGCGAGCCACACGCACGGTCGGGCCCAAGAAGGTGCCGTTGATGCCCCAGGTATCGGCTGTCCCGCCTGCGACCAGCGCGGTCTGACCGGAGCGCAGCTCGAGGTCGAAGACGCGCGCACCTCTGTTGAGCGTCGATGCCGCAAGCGGGGGGATGTGCAGGGGCTTGTCGAACGGCACGGCCCCGACCGTGTCGAGCAGCGGGCGGCGGCGCAGACTGCAGCCCAGTAGGCCGGTGCTCAGCGCTGCCGCGCCCGCAGTGAGCATGGCACGCCGACTGAAGGGCACTCCGGATGTCACCGTTGCGTGCCCTCCGGTCCGACTTCGGGCGAGGATAAGGCGCTGGTCATGAGGTTGCCACGGCGGCAGATCCGCGCCGGTGGCCAGTTCGACGTCGACGACCGAGGGGGCTGAAGGCGCCGACGACGAGGGCGGCGGCGAACAGTACGAGCGTGAGCCCCATGGGCAGGTGCAGGGCGAACAGCCCGGCGTGGCCGGCCTCCATCTGCAGCAGCCCGAGCACGTGCGACAGCACCGCGACGATGGGCAGCCAGCCCGCGCCGCCGCCGGGCTTCCACCACAGGATCGCGAGCACATCCTGCACGATCGCGACGCCGAGAAAGGCCGTGCCGACGAGCATATGCAGGTCGAGGGCGTTCCTGTCGCCCTCGAGGCTGAGGCCGGCCAGCACTGCCTGGCTGAGCAGCAGCACGGCGGAGACAACCACCACGATGCGGAAGAGCGGGCGGATGATCACCCCGCGGGCCCGCGGCGGGCGCACGCCGTCGCGGGCTGTCGAAAGGCTGTTCACGATCACCGTTATCTCATTTCATTAGTGTGTAGATCTAATCGTTAGTCACAGACTCTAACACTTCGCATCTCGATGCGCCAAGACGCTCGCAGCGGGTCTATGGAGCAGCGTTGAAGGCCGGGGGCCGACGCCCCTAAAAGGGGCGCCGTCGATCAGCGCTGCACGGAGCCCAGCAGCTCATCGCTGCCCGAAAGCGAGCATTCCGAGGGACTCGCGCAGCCAGGCCGCGTACGCGTCCAAACTCCAGCCCGCGCTTTCGACGAAGTGGAGATACGCTTCGGGGCCGGTGAGGTAGCCCAGCACATCGGCGGTGCGCTGCAGGTCCTCCGGCGCCACCAGCCCGCGTTCGACGAAGAGCTCCGCGCCCATACGCATGTCTCGTGCGCGACGCTGCTCGAGGTCGTCGTAGGCGGCGCGCGCCTGCGGGTCGGCATCGGCGGCCGCGCGCAGCGCGTGGATGATGCCCGCCGCTCGGCGATTGGCCTCGACCAGGAACTCGACATAGCGGTCAAGCAGGACGCCGGGATCGGGCTCGGCGACGATCGCAGCGATAGCAGGACGCTCGAGGAGGGAGTGCCTCCCCTCGTCGCCCGCGAAGGCGCGCTCGAACGCGGCGATCAGCAATGCCGATTTGGGCCCGGCCAGGTGAACCGACTGCACGGACACGCCAGCGCGCTGCGCGATCGCGCGCATCGGGGTCGCGGCGTATCCATCGCGGACGAACAGCTCCGCGGCCGCGTCGACGATCCGAGCGCGCGTCTGCGCGGCGTCGGCCGCGCGCAATGGAGAGGAATAGGAGCGTCTCCCGGCCATGACTCTCGCCTCCCCCCGATTCGCTATGATCACAGTCTAGTCGATTCGTGACCAGCACCGAGATGGAGGACCGTGGCGACCTACCTGCTCTGCAGCAATCCCATCCATGGACATGTCGGGCCGCTTCAGGAGGTCGGAGCTGACCTGCGTCGCCGCGGGCACCGCGTGATCCTGCTCACTGGATCACGCTTCGAGCAGGGGATCCGGTCGAGAAAGCTCGAGTTCCGGCCGCTGGGCCCGGGGGCCGACTACGACGATCGCGATGTCGATTCCTATCTGCCCGATCAAGGCGACAAACGGGGCCTTGCTCGCGCGCAATACGATATTCAGACGATTTTCGTAAGACCCATTCCCGCGCAGGCCCGCGCGGTGGCGGAGATCGTTGAGTGCGACTCCCCCGACGCGATCATGGTCGACGGGATGTTCGCCGGCGTCGTTCCGTTGCTGCTGGGCCCGCGAGAGGACCGTCCTCCGATCCTCGCGCTCGGTGTCTCTCCACTCGCCCAGGCCAGCCGCGATGTCGCTCCAGCAGGCATGGGCCTAGCACCGGCGTCGAGCATCCTGGGTCGCTTGCGCAACAGAGCGCTCAACGTCGTCGCCCAACGCATCCTGTTCGCCCAGACGCAGCGTCTCGCTCGGCAGGTGGTCGCTCAGGCGAGCCCACCCGGCACCCCACCGCTGCGAGAGCCGATCATGGACTTCTCGAGACTCCTCGACCGTTTCCTGCAGCTGAGTCCGAGTGAGTTCGAGTATCCGCGCAGCGACCTCGCCGCGAACACGGTCTTCATCGGCGCGCTTCCGCCGACAGTGAGCGATGCGCCCGAACCCAGCTGGTGGCACGAACTCGACGGGACCCGCCCGGTCGTGCACGTGACACAAGGTACGATCGACAACCGGGACTTCGATCGGCTGGTCAGGCCGACGATCGCCGGCCTGCAGGACAGCGGCGCGCTGGTCGTAGTCACCACGGGCGGGCGCGATCCGGCAGAGCTCGGCGAAGTGCCGGCGAACGTGCGGGTCGCGCGGTTCCTGCCGTACAACCAGCTCCTCCCGCTCCTCGACGTGTTCGTGACCAACGGCGGATTCGGCGGCGTGCAACAAGCGCTGGGGGCAGGCGTACCCGTAGTCGCTGCCGGCGACACCGAGGACAAGCCCGAGGTCACCGCGCGTGTCGGGTGGGCGGGTGTGGGCATCGACCTACGCACCGGCACCCCATCCGCACCGGCCGTGGCTGACGCAGTGCGCGCGGTGCTCCGCGATGAGAGCTACCGCATCGCCGCTCGCGAGTTGGCGGCGCAGATGGCCAAGTATGATCCGTACGACGCCATCGATCGAGAGCTCGCCGAGGTCACGCAAGCTCGTTGACCACCGCCCCGGCCTCGTAGTCAGCCACCAGACAATCGACCTCAGCGGCCGTGAGGAAAGTTCCCATCTTCCCGATTTCACGCACGACCGGCCCCATGGAGTCCCTGGTCATGGCTCCGCGGTGACGATAAGATCTCATCCCTCCTCGGCTACCGCGGAGACGGAAGGTTGGTCCACTGACCTGCTGACCAGGGCAGTTGTGCATTGAGTGATGGGGACGGCGTGGTCATTGCGGGTCCTTCTGGCTGGCGGGGTTGTTGATGTTCCACGTGATCTCGGGTTGTGCTGTTGAGGGGTCGAGCGCGGTGCGGGCGCATAGGCGTCCCTGATCCCGCAGGGGGTTGGTTACCGTGATGATCCCTGCCGTCAGCGCCGCCGGTGAACCGTCCCATCCTGTCAGCATGGCGTTTCTTCCCTCGACCGCGAGGGCGTCGCACGCTCCGAGCGCGAGTTCATCGCTCATGGCGAGCACCACTGACGAAGCCTGTGCTGGTACTGAGGGCAGAATGGCGCGCACTGCCGCTGTGCCGTGGTCGCGGTGATTACGCTCTACTACTGCGATGGGTGTCTGGTCCCAGTCGTGGCCGACGGTGGTGATGCTCTCGCGATACCCGGTGAGTCGGTGGCGGGTGACGGGGAATGAGATAGTCTCAGGCAGTTCACTGCCGCGGGTCAGAGCTGGTTGTCGTCGTCGATCCAGGGGGAGGCTGAGGATGATGGGGAAATCGCCGTACTGTAGTGCCGTGGCGGCGACGGCCTCTGCCGCGGCGTGGTCGTCCGGTCCGATGCAGGTGATGCCCTCAACGACAGGACCGCCCTGGATCGTGGCCGGCCTGCCGCTGCGGACCACGGCCTCGAGCACCGGGTCGTCGTCGGTGGTGGTCCACAGCACGTACCCATCGACGGCCGCATTAAGGATGCGCTCAGTGTCTGTGGCGTCTCCGCGGGTGGGGATCAGCACCATACCCAGATCCTCTTCGACACAGACATCGGCGACACCGGCCAGGAACAGTGCGGCTTGGGGGTCGTCAAAGGCATAGGAGAGGTGTTCGCCGAAGACGACGCCGAGCTGGCCTGTACGCCCCGAACGCAGTGCGCGCGCAGTGCTGTCGGGGCGGTGGTAGCCCAGCCGTTCGGCCGCTTCCCGCACGCGCTGACGTGTCTTCTCGGCCACACGCTCAGGTTTGTTGAACGTGTAGGACACGGTCATGACTCCCACGCCGGCTTCGGCGGCGACGTCCTTCACAGTGGGGCGCTTGCTCGCAGGTGACATGCCACCAGTATATGTGTAACGTTAAGATTATGCGTAACGTTACACATCTGTCTCAACGAGCCGCATCGTCACCGTCAGTGGTCGCCTATGCGGCGTTCGCCGCGTTCGGGATGTTCTGGGGTGGGTGGGGCGCAGCCCTGCCGTCGATCCGAGCCCAGGCTCTCCTCAGCGATGGCCAGCTCGGTACCGCATTGTTGTTCGTGGGCGCGGGTGCCCTGCCTGCCATGCTGCTGACCGGGCGAATGTTGGACCGTTTCGGCGCGCGACCGGCTGCGTTAATACTCGCGCTCCTGGGTGCGGCGGGAGTCGGTGTCGCGGTCAGCGCACAGGGATTCGTCTCCGTCGTGGTGAGCATGCTCTTGGTCGGGGCGGCATCGGGGGCCGCAGATGTTGCGATCAACACCCTAGCCGGCCAATCCGAACATCAGAGCTCTCGCGCTGTACTCACCCGTTCCCACGGTGTGTTCTCCTTAGCCGTCGTCGTCTCCAGCCTCGGCACCGGTGCACTCCTGACCCAGAATCTTGGTTTGACGGTCACATTCACAGTCATCGCAGCCATCATGCTTGCCCTTGCGGCAGCTGTCTGGGCCAAAGTCCCGGAACGAGTACATTTTGCTCATCCGGAGACTGCGGTGGACTCCGCAGTCATCCGCCCCATGCGTGGTACGACCAGCGTGCATGCACTGCTGCTGCTGGGCGTGATCGGGGCACTGGCCTATGCTACGGAGAACGCGCACCAGAGCTGGGGTGCGGTGTTCATGACCGACAACTTCGCTGCATCACCACAACTCGCCGCGCTCGCCCCAGCGACCTTCGCCGCTGCGGCCACGCTGGCCAGATTCGCCCTTGCCCCACTGTCTCGTAGCCATCCGATCGCACTGCTACTCACCGGGGGAGCCGTCGCGACCGCGGGCAGCCTCATCCTCGCCGCCGCACCCAACGCACCCACAGGTCTCCTTGGACTGGCGATCGCCGCCGCAGGAACAGCGGTCTTATTCCCCACCCTGCTCAGTCACAGTCTGCGGCACATCGAGCCAGCGCGACGAGGACGAGCCATCTCGGTCATCACCACCACCGCCTACCTCGGATTCCTTCTCGGTCCGGCCTATGTGGGGTTGCTGGCTGACCTCGCCGGACTACGCCTGGCACTCATCGCAGTGGCCGCCCTGGCACTCATTTTCACCATCGCAGCCGCCCCAGCCAGCCGCTACACACAACTCATTCTCCGGACGACCTGCCCCCGAGCATCGTTCGTCGGCGGCTTTGGGGCACACCGCCGATCGTGATAGCGCCTAGGATTCCAGCGGGTTACGCGGATCTGAGTCTTTGGGGAAATATTGCCAAACGCGCTACGTAGGAACCCACAATGCGACAGATGTGCTGCAGAGGTGGACCCCACTTGGATGTACCGAAGCAACGATCACCCCGCGGATCTGTAGTTCTTTCCTCGGTTGGCCCTGAAGCGCGCTTTCTTCTGACGGTTCCCGCAGGTGTTCATGTCACACCATTTGCGGGTACGACTTTGGCTGGTGTCGAAGAAGGCGGCTTGGCAGGTTGGCGATGCGCACAAGGCCAATTTTCCGTCTCGTTCGCCTGCAATGATGCTAATCGCATCGGCGGCGATCACGCTCAGGGCATCCTCTACGCAGGAAGCCGCGCCAAGTCGCCATTGCCGCTTACCCTCGGGCGTCAGGTGAGCTGCAGCCCGACCCTGTGCGCTGCAGCCATTGATGACTTGGACAGCGGATGCGGGGAGAGCGTCCTGGATCGCGGCCGCTGTCGCGACGGTGTGAATTGATTCCCTCAGGTTCCGAGCGCGTTCGAGCTGGCTGATGGTGCAGAACTGCACGGGGAGGCCGTTTACTGCCAGCCATTCCATGAGTCGCTGCGGCGTGGGAATGCGCTCCACAGCGTCGCCATGACGTTCCGTCAGAGTCGCGGTGAAACTGGTCGCCAGCACGTTACCGAGGCGAAATTCAGGGAACTGAGCACGCATGGAACCACCTTAGCCGGTTGTCCACTGACATCGAGACATGGTAGAACCGTCTTAGCCGGTTCCATGACAATCAGGAGGTCACATGCCCTGTCCACTCAGCGATGTACAAGCGTTCGAAGCCCACGCAACCGATGCGGACCTCGACGATCTACGCGCACGGCTGGACGCAGCGCGGTTACCAGAAGCTGAGACGGTCTACCACGCCGCACCCGACCCTCACCGATGGGAACAGGGCGTTCCCCTTGCCGACCTCGTGGATCTCGTGAACTACTGGCGCACCGAGTATGACTGGCGGTCGTTCGAAGCGCGCCTGAACCGCATCAGCCAGTTCTGCACAACCATTGATGGTCTGGGAATTCATTTCCTCCACCGCCGGTCCGCCCGCTCAGATGCCACTCCTCTGATCCTGACCCATGGGTGGCCAGGCAGCATCGCAGAGTTCACCCACGTCATCGACGAACTGGCAGATCCGAAAAATGCAGACGCACCAGCATTCCACGTCGTCGTCCCTTCGCTGCCAGGCTTCGGATACAGCGACAAACCGGCCACCACAGGGTGGGGCACCGACAAGATCGCAGCCACATGGGTGGAACTGATGGGAAGGCTCGGCTACAGCAGGTTCACAGCCCACGGCGGCGACTGGGGAGGTGTGATCACCACAATCCTCGGCAGCAGGTTCCCGGAACACGTCATCGGCATCCACACCACATTCGCGGAAGGACCGCCTGGACTTTCAACAAAAGGGCTTACCGCTGTCGAACACAAGTGGGTAGAGGAGCACCACACCTTCTGGACACACCACGCTGCATACGCCAAACAGCAAGCCACCCGACCACAGACCATCGGCTATTCACTCGTCGACTCACCGGTCGGACTGCTCGCCTGGGTCCTCGACAAGTTCGCTGAATGGACAGATACCGAAGACAGCCCGTTCGAGACGATCTCTAAAAACAGAGTGCTCGACAACGTCACCTTGTACTGGCTGACCCGAACCGGCGCATCATCGGCCCGCATCTATTACGAGAGCCACAACTCACTCGACCCCGACCTCCGGGTCGACGTCCCCTCAGCGATCACCATGTATCCCCGTGACATCGCCTCGAAAGCTCCGCGTCCCTGGGCACAGGAACGCTACCGACAGATCATCCGATGGAGAACACCTCAAAGCGGAGGGCATTTCCCCTCGCTCGAAGTTCCCGAGTATTTCGTCAAAGATCTGCAAGAAGGCCTCACGGCAGTGCTGGCAGCTTGGTACTGAACGCAACTGGGTTCCCCCACTCAAGCACTGCTTGATCCGACTCAAGGGTGGCATCTTTGTCTTCCATATGGGGAGTCGCGATCCCACCCACCTTCAGGGCGATTCCCCTATTTCTCTCACATCGTTTTCGGTTGCGGGCGATCAGCTACGTCGCCTGATCGCGCTGGATCGCCTCCGCGATCTGCTTGATCCGCCCAAGGCGCGCATCCCAGGCTGTATCTACCTCCGCGAGCTGGGCGATCGCGCGCGCAAGTTGAGCTTGGTCAATGTGGTAACGCCGTTCACGTCCGACAGACACCGGGTGCACCAGTCCCACACGCTGCAAGACCATGAGATGCTTAGCCACCGCCTGTCGAGTCACCGGCAAACGTGCGCTGAGCGTCATGGCCGTACCGGTGCTCTCGGCGGTCAGGATGTCGAGTATCCGGCGTCACTCGGGTCACCGACCGCTGACCAGAGGTCGTCGTCGACCACCACGCTCATGGCGTCGACGCCAGCCGGGTGGCGTAATCGACGATGTTGCCCAGGAAAGTATCCCAGCCTCGCGAGTGATCGGCGTACTTCGCCTCCAGGGTCGCGATCTCCCATCCTTTCTCCCGGAACCCGGTCTCGGTGAAGCGGAGCAGGGTACCCACTCCGGACGGGACGAGTTCGAAGGTCACCAGCAGCGAGTTCGCGGGTGTCGCTACGGCGTCCTCGTAGACCCATCGGAACGAGAGTCGGTGAGGCGGTTCAGCATCGACAACAGTAATCCGCTGGATATAGGACTCGTTCGTGTCCTCCCCCAGGCCACCTCGGTGACCTGACCCGGCGTGGCCGAGAGCTCGGTCTCCGCACCGTTCCACCAGTGACTGATGTGCTCTGGACTGCTGATCACCTCGAACACGACCTCCGCAGAGGCCTCGATGTAGACCTCACGCTCAATGCTTCCGAACTCCATAGGTGCCCCCTTTTCATGTGCAACCAGCAGTTGCGTCTTGCGGTCATGCCAGCAGACAGTCTCCAAGGTGGACTCCCACCATGTGAGTGTCGGCTGGTCCTGACCGTCCTCCGTGATGGGGGTGGACGACCTGAGCGCCTCAGAAAGAGCAGCTCAGGGGCGGTAAGATCCAGTATTTTGCACCAGCATGGACGCACCGGAGGTCTTAGAAGACGGACACAGAGGGCGTCTGCCGTGATGATGGACTCATTGTGGCATCGACGAGGCCTGTGGTGTGAGCCGGGCGGCGTCCTCGCCAGCCAGATGCCGAACGGTGGCAAGCCATTCATCGCGACGCTGCGCCGTCGACCCCTTCACCGGGGCAAACCGAGTCACCCGTACAGGCTTGAACCCGCAGAAACCAAGGGTGCCCCGGGTGAGCGAGCGCAAGCGGCTATCCGGCATCATGCCCTGCAGTACGCGCGGGGTGTCGGCAGTGATAAAGACTCGTGCGCTGCGACCGGTCAGAAGTCCCTCAGGTAGACCTCGCTTGGTGTATCGGTAATCCTCCTTCGGCAGCAGCGCCCGGTCCAGGAAGCCCTTCAGCATCGCCGGGGTGGACCGCCACCACACCGGGGTTGTGATCACCAGGTGCTGGGCAGCTCGGATCGCTCGACGGGCGTCGGCCAGATCGGGCTCGGTCGGCATGCGCTGGGTGTAGCCGAAGCGCATGTGCACATCAAAGTCCATGTCCCGAACGGCCAGCAGTCGGGCATCGGCACAATGGTCAGCGTAGGCGCGCGCGATAGCGGCACTCAGGCTATCCGGATTCGGATGGCCATCAATGACGAGAACTGTGGACATAGATTCCTCCAGGTGTTCAGAGCATGAATCTTGACATTGTCAAGTATCTTGTCAATGCCAAGATAGGCGTAGAATCTTGTCTGTGTCAAGATCGAATGTGAGCTACCACCACGGAAACCTTGCCGTCGCCTTGGAAGAGGCAGCGCTCGCGTTGCTGGTCGAGGAGGGATCCTCGGCGTTGAGTCTGCGCGCGGTTGCGCGGCGCGCCGGTGTGAGCCATAACGCTCCATACCACCACTTCGGTGACCGACAGGGCCTGCTGAAATCGGTTGCGGCGCGAGGACTGCGAGATCTGCTCGCCGCGATGGTCACAGCCCGCGACTCTACAAGCAGTCCGAAACAGCGACTCCTGGCTGCCAGCTTCGCCTACGTGGACTTCGCCAGCGAAAATAGGCCCTTATTCGAGCTCATCTTCGACCCGGAGATCTGCAACCCGAAAGAGCCCAACCCCGTGACTGGTCCATTGATCGAGGCAAACGATGAGTTTCTCGCCGAGACGGTACGCGCGGCCCTCCCGCAGGAGACCGCCGAGACCGACGTACGAACCACGGCAGCGGCGCTGTGGGGGGCAGTGCACGGGTTGGCGGTGCTGGTTTCAACCCAGCATCTGGACGCCAGCGTGGTCCGTCCAGGCCTGGAGTCCCTCCTTGAGCTGCGGTTCCTCGAGTGATGTCCCTCACCACCCGCCGGTGTCGTCTCAACTCCACGAACAGTGCCAGGTCCGCACACTGCTGACAGAGTGCACCTGGTACACCCGGTAGCTGTGGCAGCTTCCAGGCGCGTGATGTTAGCGGTGATGACCATCGGGCTGCCGGTTTCCCTGCACGTTCTCTCCCTACGCAGCGGCTAGAACCGAAAACACCGAGGCAAGCCACAACCACCCGGGAACGATGAAGGCCCGTTGGGCGAGTCCAGTTCGGGGAGAGTCGTTCTCCCAGGCCTTGTCCCAAAAGTGGATCGCCACACACAGCCATGCGACCGTTGCACCGGCAATGAGCTTCATCCACCACACGGGTAGTGCGAACACCGCGACCAAGGCAACAACCGGCAGTGAGAAGAACACCACTGCGCCTGCAAGATCGTGAAGACGGTGATTCCAGCTCGGCTGGGCAGGGTCGCCCGCCGGGGCGCCGGGTGGATAGCCTCGACTCGGGTCCATAGAAAACGCAGAACAGGCCAGCCCAACGCCGAAAACCATGATGCTCAGCGCGAAGATCAGGCCTATTCCCTGCAGGAGCACACCGATGGCTCCTACAGTGATCGCGATACCCGCGACCGCGAAGTTCGCCATCTGGATCCATCCGCGACGGCTCAGCGCAAGCGCGCTCACAGGGTGGCGGACGGGCGAGTAACCGGGTCTTATCCAGCCTTCGATGAGAACGACGATGAGGAATCCGCTGGCCCCAATGGCTCCGATCCATAGGAGGTAGTCCTCGATACTCGTAAGAGGCATGAAGCCATCACAGCACCCGTATCCGTCGCGAAACAGTGCCATTGGTCATGTCTGAGGGTCTACCTCTGGGCGAACTTCGGATACAAGAAAGCCACGCCAAGGAGGACATACTCGCGGCGCAACTGAACAGAGGGCCCGTTCAGAATTACGCACAGACCCTTTCGTGCTGACCGAGTTCATCTGGTCTGCATGAGGGGTTCGATCCAGGTGATGGGTACAAGAAAGTGGTGCTGTCCTGAGTGGCTTTTTCCTACTTTGGTGAACTTCGGTGTCCTGCTGAGGATGATCACTACTACCGGTTCTCGGTGAGGGTTATTCGAGGCTCAGGGTTCTGGATCGGACGAATCTCCCGACGTGGCGGGCGAATCGGTCTCCGGGACTGCCGAAGGGGTCATCGGTGATCATGTAGGTCCAGGTGGCAGAAGGGCGTCGTAGGCCGAGTGCTTCGAGGTCGCCTCCGATGTCCTCGGCGGTGAGGGTTTCGATGAAGTCGGCAGCGTCGCGGTAGGTACGGCCGAAGAAGCCATGGAACTCGCGAAGAGCGATGCGGTGGAACTCATCGGAAGGCTTCTGCCCGGCCAGTGCTCTGAGGTGAATGCCGTCGCGGATCTCCTGGAGCAGCGCCAGATGTGTCACCCAGTGCTCATCGAGATAGTACAAGGCGGCGTCTCGTACGGTGGCAGCGACCGGTGCCGGCCCGCAGGAATCTTGGAGCCTTTCGATGTGCTCCGGAATCAGTTCGTGCAGCCGTTCATCTGCGGCTTGGCTGCGGATGGCCGTGGCACGGTGGGCCAGGACGGTGGCGCGCTGGGCGGCGATGGCGCGGTTGTAGGTCCAGGTGGCGCGGTGGCGGTCGGTGCGGAGGCCTTCGGCGATCGCCTGGCATGCATCTATGATGTGCTGCCGTTGGCGCGGGGTGAGGGCATCTTTGCGGCGGGTGATCCGGGTGAGCATCGCTGGTGTCGCGTTGATCTGCACCAGGTCGTCATCGCAACTGAGGACGGTGTGGCTGACCCCGGGGTCGCCTTGCCGTCCGGCACGTCCGCGAAGCTGGACATCGAGACGTCGGGATGGGTACCGGCCGGTGGCGATGACCGCAAGCCCACCGGCATCCACCACCCGGTTGCGGTCTCGCTCATCGGGTCCGCCGAGGCAGATGTCGGTTCCGCGCCCGGACATCTGGGTAGAGATTGTCACCGCCGTGAACTCTCCTGCCCGTGCGATGATTGCGGCTTCCTCGGCGTCGTTCTTCGCGTTGAGCACCTGCGCTGCGATACCGACAGCACGCAGCCGAGCTCCAAGGTCTTCTGACTCGGCCACGCTCTGGGTTCCCACCAGCACCGGCTGCCCGGTGCGGTGACGGGCGGTGACCTCATCAATGACAACCTGAATCTTCTCCGCTTCAGTGAGCAGAATGGTGTCGGGTTCATCGAAGCGCCGGTTGGACTTGTGGCGCTCCACCCGTCCTGCGGCGAGGTCGTAGAACTCGAGGAGTTCTTCGGCCACGGCGGTGATGGTGCCGCTCATCCCGGAGCGGGTCTCATAGCCCAGGATGAGGTCCTGGATCGTGATGGTGTCGAGAATCTCCCCGGGGGCCGAGACCGCGAGGCGTTCTTTCGCTTCCAGTGCCGCGTGAAGCCCATCGGGCCAGCGTTGCAGGTGCGCGATACGTCCGCGGGCGGTGTTGATCAGCTTGATGGTCCCGTCGGTGACAAGGTAGTCCACGTCCCGGTGGACCAGTACCCGTGCGTGCAGGGCGAGATTGATCCTGGTGAGCATAGGAATGTTCTCCGCGTCATACAGGTTGATTCCGCCCAATCGTGCTTCGAGCCTGTCCAGCCCGGCATCAGTGAGGCTCACCGTGGCGTGATCGGCATCGACGGTGAAGTCTTCAACCGGGATCAGGTCCTCCACCAGGGTGGTGGCCTCACTGAACTCCTCGGCCTGGTCATCCGAGGTGCCTGCCAGCACCAGGGGCACCATCGCCTCATCGATCATCACCGCGTCGGCCTCGTCGATGATCGCGACATCGAAGACCGGGTCCACCCGCTCCTGGGGCGTGAGGGCAAACCGGTCGCGGAGCACATCGAAACCGATCTCGCTGACCGGGGCATAGACCACATCGCACCGATACGCCGCTGCCCGTTCCTCCGATGGGGTGTGCTGGCCGACCCAGCCCACGCTGACCCCCAGCAGGTCAGCGAACGGGGCCATCCAGGCCGCGTCGCGTTCGGCGAGATAGTCGTTGACCGAGATCACATGCACACCCCTGCCCGCCACGGCGTGACCGGCAGCAGCCAGAGCCCCTGCCAGTGTCTTGCCCTCCCCGGTATCCATCTCCACCGCGTGGCCTGAGAGCAGGGCGCAGCACGCGAGTAGTTGTTCATCGAAGGCCTGAAGACCTACTGTGCGTGCAGCAGCCTCCCTGGCCAAAGCCAAGTACCGAGCGGTCACGCCGCGATCAAGGCGTTTGTCTCCAGTCTGCATCCGCAGTGCGCGGACCTCGCTGCGCAGAGTCTCGTTATCCAGGTCATGCACCTGCTCGGCTAGCTCTGCCGCATCGCGCACCAGCGGCTCGAACCGGCGGAACGACACCGCTCCGGGAAGCCCCAACACCCTCGCCGCCCAGGTCGGCACCGACCGCCTCATCCCGGGGTCCCCGCCGCTACCAGGATCGCCAGCAGGGGCACGACCCGCGCATCGGGAACCTCATACATCCCGCGCTTGCCAGAGGTGAGCCAGCCCGCTGTGGTGAGTTCCTTCAGATGGTGGTAGATCTGACCACTGGTTCCACTGTCCAACTCCTCCACCAGACCGGCAGCACTCGTGGTGCCGTGCAGCACCGCATGCAGAATCGACAGTCGCACCGGATGCCCCAGCGCAGCCAGTATCGGCGCCTGTTCCGCCCAATCTTCTTCGAACACCGCCGGACCCGGCAGCCCGTACTGCCACTGCACCGTCCCTCCCGGCGGGAGATCGACGATACCCGTGTAGAGCACCGCCCCTCCTTCCGGGGCCCGATGCCGCAACCCCTCCAACGCCCAGAACACCTCACCGAGACTTGGGTCGCTGTCCCCTGCGCCGGGGTCTTGGGCATCTGCTCCCTGGGCGACCAGCTCAGCCACGGTCCGCTCGAGAGCACTTAATCGAGCCTCAAAATCCTCACCAACGCTCATACCTACAATTTTACGTTAGAACGTAACTAGAGCCGAACGCCCGCTGAGACACCGAGGCCGATGACCACACCGATAATCAGCGCCTCTCCGAAACCCGATGGTGCGAGGGCGGCCAGGGCAACGGCGAGCCAGTTCAGGTGAACAAAGTCGGCGAGTATGAGGGCGATTCGATCAGGCCCGCTTGGAGCGCATCGCTTTAAGCTGCTTCACCGCGGGGTCAGCGGCCAGCGATCGGTACTCGTCGGATCCGAGCGGTACGAGAGCAACACGGCTGTCGGCATCGTGATGGATACCCCAGCCGTACCGCTTGCCGAGCGGGGAGGCTCGCAGGCACGCATGGTCTTTGGCGAAGAATGCCTTGCGCGCCTCGGTTCGTGTCTCGGCGGGGATGGAGAGCCGGGTCGCGTGCACCTCGAACAGCACATCGTCGCTGGTGAACTCGTAAGGATGCTCCGAGATGAGCGCGTACTGCAACGCCGCCACCGACGGAGCCTTGCCGCCGACAGGCGGCTGCTCGGCCGCCTCGACCGGGCAATCGTCTGCCACCTGGATGAACGTGCCGGCGTAGTTCGTGCTTCCCATGCTTCCACCTTCACCCCGAGGTAGAGACCCGCAATAGCAAAAAACCGACAGATTAACGCGGCTGCCTGAGAGAATGGAGGCTATGACCGCCACCGGTGATGCACCGCGGGAACGCCCTATCGCTGCCTCAGAGCGATCCGGTGTGCTCTACCCGGATCGGCTGGCACGTTATGCGGCAGGTTGGATCACCCCCGACCCCGCTGTGTCGGCAGTGGTCGATCAGTATTGGTATGTCTCGTGGATGCTGGATGAGGGCGAACAACTGGACCAGCCGATCATCGACCTACCCGCTGTGACACTGACCGTCGAGGAGGGCGACGTGCCCGCCCCGCTCGTAGTAACCGGGGTCCACGCTCGCGCATGGCGACGCACTATCCACGGCACCGGGCAGGTGTTCGCGATCCGGCTACGACCAGCAGGGCTTGCCGTGCTCAGCGCCCTCATCCCCGCGCAAGTAGCCGATGCCACCGTGCCGCTCACCGCGAAACTCGACTCGCGCCTGCATACGCTCATGCGCACCATCGCTATCGGTTCAGAGCCCGCCGAACGCGCACGGATCGCAGACCGGGCAATTGGGCTGGTCCTCGCCGAGCGCTCACCGACCCCGGCAGGACTGCTTGCGAACGACGTTCTGGGTGAGTTGCGCGAGCGCATCCACCGCAGAACCGGTCCTACCCTCGCCGAACGCTTCGCGCGGAGTGAGCGGACGATCCAGCGCGCCTGCATCGACACGCTGGGGTACGGGCCGAAGTGGCTGAGCCGTCGCATCCGTCTCCAAGAGGTCGCCCTCGCCCTGGCGACCCGGCCCGACAAGGACCTGGCTGCCATCGCCGCAGACCTGGACTACACCGATCAATCTCACCTCACCCGTGACTTCCGCACCGCCACCGGCATCACCCCCGACGCCTACCGTCGAGCCTCCAGCAACCTGGCTGCCTGACCCGGGCCGATCCGCACGTCGATCGCCCAAAGGCGCACACCCTCACCCTGGATCAGCCCCGTTCTTCCAGACGCGGGCTAAGGAGCCATGGTCAGCAGGTGAGAACCGAGAGATACCTCGAGGGACTGTCTGATTAACGGTGGAAATGGTTTGGCATGATCCGAAAGGGAATCATGTCTGAAGACACCACCACCGAATCCATAGCTGAGCAGTTGCCGCAGGAGATGATCGATCCTGTGACAGGAGAG
>NZ_VWNF01000040.1 GCF_008711175.1 Nesterenkonia ebinurensis | reverse complement strand
ACGACGCGCAACAGCGCAATCAACGCGTTCACGGTCGCGGTGCGCTCGGCAGTCATATGATCACGAGCCACAACGAGGACCCGTAATGCGGCACGTACCCCCTGGGCTAAGCGTGGACGGCGTAGCTGCCCGGTTTCCAGTGAGAGCACTGCGGCAGCGATGCGGTGAGCGTCCAAAGGGTCCGACTTGCCCACCCCACGGTTGTTACGTGCGTTCATTCGGGCTGCCTCTACGACTTCGTAGCCGGCCCGGTCGAGCGCAGCGGCAAGACCGGCACCGTAGGAGGCAACGCCTTCGATAACCCAGAGCACGGCCAGATCGCCGCCGGTGCGGCGCCCAGCCCAGGAGATCGCGCGAGCCATCCCGGATGTGGTGGTGGGGAACTGGTCAGTGTCGATGACTTCCCCATTGGCAGCTAGGAGTGCCAGGGTGTGGTTCCGGGCGTGGGTGTCGACGCCGATGACGAATGGGTGAGTATGAGCGACGATAGTCATAGCGGTTCGGGTTCTTCCTACTCAGGGACAGCGGTCCGGCCGCTGGCAGCCGGCACCGATCTGGGTAGGAGTCACGTCGGGGCAGCACTGTGATGAGTCACGCTCGAAGAAGCGGACAGCCTTCTGATCAAGTCACCGAGGTGGGCCAGGACGGTGTCGGCTGCTTCACCCCGGACGGACAGATCCCTAGCAGGGCACCCCGGATAGGTGGCCGAGCGTGTCTTGAGTCACGACCGGAATGAAGCGACCAACTCCCATCCTCGCCAGCCAGTCCCAGACCAGCTACCTCAAGACTCACAGCGTGTCTG
>NZ_VWNF01000039.1 GCF_008711175.1 Nesterenkonia ebinurensis | reverse complement strand
CGCGGTGGAGTCCCTGGTGGTCGATGCTCCGGCAGAGGTTGAGGTTGATGAGGTCATCACCGTGAGAGTGGATGCATTGGATGCTGATGGTGATGTGCTGGGTGGGGTGGGTCAGTATGTTGACTTGGCTTCCTCGGTAGAGGGCGATGTCGTCGAGGGTCAAGAGGTGATCCTCTCCAGTGAGGGTGAACGGACCCTGACTGTCAGCTACCGGGGTTTTGAGGAGACTGCCACGGTGGTGGTGGCTGCCCCGGAGGAGGAGCTCATTGTTCCTGAGGGGATCACTCTGGGTGCTGACCAGGTCACCGTAGGTGAGACACAGGAGGTGACGGCTACCGGATATGAATCCGGTACTGAGGTGGAGGCGACTATGTACTCCGAGCCGGTGTTCATTGGCGCCGAGGTTGCTGATGAGGCCGGGGTGGTGGCCTTCGCCTGGGAGATCCCAGAAGATACTGAGCCTGGTGAACACACCGTGGTGCTGATCGCGGATGGGTATCAGGACATCTCGGCGACCTTCGAGGTTTTGGCAGCAGAGGAGCCTGCACCTACTCCGACAGAAGAGCCCACCCCGAGTGAGGAGCCAACTCCTACGGAGTCTCCAGAGCCTCAGGATGAGGATGATCTAGCTGATACTGGCACACCTTGGTGGGGACACTTTCTGCCTCTGGCTGCCCTGCTGCTGTTGGTACTGGGTGGAATGTTCATTGCCATGGTCAACCAACGCCAGTGGGTAAGGAGGCAGTAGTCGCCCTATAGACCGGCCATCCCGTCTGTCTCCTGCGCAATGTGGGGTGGCCTTGTACCAGGCGGAGAC
>NZ_VWNF01000038.1 GCF_008711175.1 Nesterenkonia ebinurensis | reverse complement strand
CTTAGAGCGTGCGCCAGTAGGCGGTGTGTCGGTGACCCAAGACAGGCACGGGCCCCGGTAAAGGAAGAGGTGTTCTACGCCGCCTTCCTTCCCCGAGGTGACCCGTGCCTGCACTGCCATCATTCATCATCGAACCCCTGTGGGAGCAGTTCGACGCGCTGCTGCCAGAACACATCGATACCCACCCGCTGGGATGTCACAATCCGCGTATCTCCGATCGGATCGTGTTCAATAAACTCGTCCAGGTCCTCGTGCTTGGCGCTGCCTATGCCAAGATCGCCGACAGCATCTGTTCAGCGACCACGATCCGGCGCCGCCGGGACGAGTGGATCGACGCCGGAGTCTTTGAGGCTCTGGAACAGATCTGCTTGGAGGTCTACGACCAGATCGTCGGGCTCGATCTTGGCGATGTCACCGTTGACGGGTGCATCGTCAAAGCGCCCTGCGGCGGTGAGGTCGCCGGGAGATCCCCGGTGGACCGGGGTAAACAAGGCACCAAACGGTCCGTGCTCACCGATGGCAACGGTATTCCACTCGCCTGCGTGGTCGCACCGGCGAACCGTCAACTTCTCGACGAGCTCGGCTGCAACAGCATGATCAGCGTCAAAGGATTTCCACTCCAAGCTGGTCGTCGCTGGGTAGTTGAGCGGCTCAACTCCTGGCACAACCACGGCTTCAAGAAGCTCCTGGTCTGCACCGAGCGGCGCCTACGGGTGATCAACGCGCTGATCGCCTTGGCCAATGCCGCTATCATCATCCGATGCCTTACCCGAACCGCCTGGACAACCCACCGATGGGACACCCGCCCAGCCCGCCAACCATGACCTACCGGCGCACGCTCT
>NZ_VWNF01000037.1 GCF_008711175.1 Nesterenkonia ebinurensis | reverse complement strand
GTAAGGTGACCTGCATGAGCAACGCCGTACCGATTACTAAAGCAGTTATTCCAGCAGCGGGTTTGGGTACCCGGTTTTTGCCTGCGACTAAGGCTATGCCTAAGGAGATGTTGCCGGTGGTGGATGAGCCGGCTATTCAGTATGTGGTGGAGGAGGCTTCTAAGGCTGGGTTGGATGATATTTTGATGATCACTGGTCAGAATAAGCGGGCTATGGAGGATCATTTTGATCGGGCTCCTGCGTTGGAGGCGACTCTGCGGGATAAGGGGGATGAGAAGAAGCTGGCGGCGATCCAGTATGCCACTGGGTTGGGGGATATTCATTATGTGCGTCAGGGGCAGGCTTTGGGGTTGGGGCATGCGGTGTTGTGTGGGAAGCAGCATGTGGGTGATGAGCCGTTTGCGGTGCTGTTGGGTGATGATCTGATTGATGCTCGGGATACTTTGTTGACCACGATGTTGCAGACTCAGCAGCAGCTGGGTGGTTCGGTGATTGCGGTGATGGAGGTTCCTGAGGAGAGTGTCTCGGCCTATGGTGTGGTCGATGCTGGTGGTAAGGATAAGGAGACCGGTCCGGATGGTCAGCTGGCTTCGGTGGTGCCGGTGCATCGGTTGGTGGAGAAGCCTCCTGCCCGGGAGGCGCCGTCGAATTTGGCGATTATTGGTCGGTATGTGTTGCATCCGGCGATTTTCGCGCAGTTGGAGCGTACTCCTCCGGGTAAGGGTGGGGAGATTCAGCTGACGGATGCTTTGCAGGCGATGGCGGCCAAGCCTGCTGGTGAGGGTGGTGGTGTGCATGCGGTGGTTTTCCGGGGTCGTCGGTATGACACTGGGGATAAGCTCAGCTATATCAAGGCGGTGGTGACGTTGGCGGTGGATCGTGAGGATCTGGGTCCGGATCTGAGGACATGGCTCAAGGAGTTC
>NZ_VWNF01000036.1 GCF_008711175.1 Nesterenkonia ebinurensis | reverse complement strand
GGAATCGTCCTAGCCCGACAACGAGCCATCATCCTCGACGGCATCCGCCCCCAAGCCATGACCACCCCACTACCAGCACAACCACTCACCGGAGAAGACCTCCACAAACTAGCCCACGGCCAACAGCTCCACCCATAGCCACCGCCAGCCACTGTCTCAACCAGCCCGATTCAAGATCTTGAGCCTGAATCCACTGCATCCCAAACTGGTGACATATTGGTACCATAATGGCATGAGCAAGCAGATTGCAGTCCGGCTGCCTGATGATCTCGCCGCTTTCGTTGACGCCGAGGTGGCTTCCGGCCGCGCCTCCAGCCGGGCCGGGGTGCTCACCCGCGCACTGGAACGCGAACGGCAGCACCAGCAGGCACTCTCAGATATCGCGATCCTCAAGAAAGATCTCTCCGCGGATGACTTAGACGATCTCGCCGCTTATGCGGCGAGGGCTCCTCTCGACGATCTGGACTGATGCATGCGCCCGATCCATCTGGCTCGACTCGACAAGACCCGCCCCGTTCTGGTGCTGACCCGGGAGCAGGTCCGCCCGTATCTGACTCGAGTGACTGTGGCGCCCATCACTTCAACCATTCGTGGCCTCTCCACTGAGGTGCCGATCGACTCCACCAACGGACTGGACCATGAGGGCGTAGCGTCCCTGGACAACATTCTCACCATTCCGGTCTCCAACCTGGGCCGGCTCATCGGTTATCTGCACCCAAGTCAGGAAGGGGCTCTCTCCGAAGCGATCGCCACCGCTTTCGACTTGGACTGAGCTGCTCCCCTTTCCCGAGCCCAAAGAGTCTCCGCCTGGTACAAGGCCACCCCACATTGCGCAGGAGACAGACGGGATGGCCGGTCTATAGGGCGACTACTGCCTCCTTACCCACTGGCGTTGGTTGACCATGGCAATGAACATTCCACCCAGT
>NZ_VWNF01000035.1 GCF_008711175.1 Nesterenkonia ebinurensis | reverse complement strand
CTCGATTGAGGTCACCGGGCCTCAGAACGCTGTAGAGACAGCTACGGCGTCGTATCAGGTGCAGGCTTTCGACACTTACGGCAATCTGATCGGGAATGTGACTACCGAAACTGTAGTGGTCTCTGATGTGGAGGCTGACCGGGTCCGGGAGGCCGAGGTGACCTTCGCCTTCACCCCCGATGTCCTCACCGACCGGGAGCTGGTCTTCACCTACACCGACGAGGAGGGTGAAGAGATCACTACTGAGGTGGAGGTCTCGGTGGACTCTGTGGTCGATGAAATCACCGTGAGTGTGGATCCGGATCGTGCTGGGGTGGGCACCACCGTGGAGGTCACGGTGGAAGCTTTTGATCCTGAGGGTGATTCCCTGGGGGATGTTACTGAGCACGCCACAGTGTCTTTTGAGGGTGAGGATCTCAGCGGTGGTGAGTTCACGATTCCCTCGGCGGGCACCCATGAACTGATCGCTGCCTATCGTGATCAGGAAGATATGGTCAGTGTGATGGGTGAGTTCCCAGTACTTGTGGACCTGGAGGTTACCGGGGTTGAGCAGGTCACTGAGACCCAGATGGTGGCCTACGCGGTGACCGGTACTGATCAGTTTGGTGAGACTATCACTGTGGACTTCGATGCCTTGAGTGTCTCTTCCACTGTGGAGGCTGACACCATCACGGTGGATGAGGGGTCTTCTGAGGTGTTGGTGGAGTTTGTTTTCACTCCTGATGGTCCTGGGGACCGGACTGTGGTCTTCACCTATGAGGTCGATGGTGAGGTCATTGATGAGGTGCAGATCGAGGTCGAGGTCGTCTCGGCGGTGGCGGACTTGGATGTGGAGGTCTCCTCCGAAATCACAGACGGGGATACCGTCCCGGTAACGGTCACCGCCCTGAACGAGGGTGGGGAGCCTCTTGGTGAGGTCACTGATTATGCCGGTATTACTTCCTCTGTGGATTCTGATGAGATCACTGAGGGTGAGCTCACTGTGGTCGGTATCGGGGAACGTGAGGTCACTGCTGAGTATCGTGGTCAGAGTGCTTCTGCTGAGGTG
>NZ_VWNF01000034.1 GCF_008711175.1 Nesterenkonia ebinurensis | reverse complement strand
TGCTCTGGGAGACTGGAGTATGCGCAATAACGATGGCCGCAAGATCGATCATCACACCCTGGAGGTGCTGCGGCTTCGGGCTATCGACCAGGTCGCTGAGGGTCAACATCCTGAGGAGATTGCCGCAGCCCTGGGGCTGCATCGAAAGACGGTGTACAAGTGGCTGGCGAAGTACCGTGAGGGTGGCCGGGAAGCGGTGCTGTCCCGCCCGGTGCCTGGCCGGCCTTCGAAACTTTCTGATGAGCAGCTGGCCCAGGTCTATGAGTGGGTGGCCGGCTGTGATCCTTCGCAGTTGCGTTTCGACTACGCGCTGTGGACCCGCAAGATCGTCCAGCAGTTGATCGCTGAGAGGTTCGGGGTTCAGATGTCAGTCTCTGCGGTGTCTCGGATGCTGCACCGGCTGGGGCTGTCCCCGCAGCGGCCGCTGTGGCGGGCCTGGCAGGCCGATGAAGAGAAGGTCAAGGCGTTCAAAGAGCAGCAGTACCCCCAGATTGCCAAGAACGCGAAGAAACAAGGGGCCACGGTGTACTTCGCTGATGAGGCGGGGCTGCGTTCTGACCATCATGCAGGGCGCACCTGGGCGGCCAAGGGGCAGACTCCGGTGGTGAAGACCACTGGGGCAAGGTTCAGTCTGAATATGATCTCAGCGGTCACTGCCAAAGGGTTGCTGCGGTTCTCCACGTTTACTGGGTCGATGACCGCACCGAAGTTCATCGACTTCGTCAAACGGCTGATGCGAGATACCCAGGGGCCGGTCTACCTGATCGTTGATGGGCACCCGGTGCACCGATCGAAGGAGGTCCGCCAGTTCGCTGAAAACAGTGAAGGGATGTTGAAGCTGTTCTTCCTGCCCGGGTACTCCCCGCAGCTGAACCCGGATGAATGGGTATGGAAGAACATCAAAAACGACCAGGTCGGTCGGGCTGTGATCACTGGCCCGGATCAGATGAAGCGCCTGGCTGTTTCAGGGCTGCGCCGCCTGCAGCGTCTGCCGCATCTGGTGCGTGGATTCTTCCATGACCCGAATCTGGCGTACATCCACACCGCCGCCTGAGTCGACTAACTAACACACA
>NZ_VWNF01000033.1 GCF_008711175.1 Nesterenkonia ebinurensis | reverse complement strand
TTTGCGGCCGAGTTGGGTGAAGGTCCAGCCTGCGTTTTCCCAGTCGGTGGCTGGTAGTACGTTGCGGGCGTCGATGAAGCGTTTGGCGGCGACGAGGTGGTTGAGGTCGGTGGGGGTGAGGGTTTTGAATTCGTTCCATTCGGTGGTGAGGATGACTAGTTCGGCTCCGGTGGCGGCAGACTCGAGGTTGTCCACATAGTTCAGGCGTGGGTAGCGTTTGGCGGCGTTGTGGTTGCCTTCGGGGTCATAGACGGCGATATCGGCTCCGGCGTTGAAGAGTCGGGCTGCGACATCGAGGCCGGGGGAGTCGCGGACGTCGTCGGAGAGGGGTTTGAAGGTGATGCCTAGGACGGCGATCTTTTTGCCTTCGATGTTCTGGTCGAGGAGTTCGAAGGCCCTGGCGACGGCTTTTTTGCGGCGGCGTAGGTTGATCTGGTCGATTTCATCGAGGAACTTCATGGTCCGGTTCAGTCCCAGTTCTGCGACCCGGGTTTGCAGGGCGCGGATGTCTTTGGGCAGGCAGCCGCCGCCGAAGCCGACTCCGGCGTTGAGGAATTTGCGGCCGATGCGGGTGTCGTATCCGATGGCATCAGCCAGGGTGGTGATGTCTCCGCCGACGGTTTCGGTGATTTCAGCGAAGGCGTTGATGAAGCTGATCTTGGTGGCTAGGAACGCGTTGGCGGCGACTTTGACTAGTTCGGCGGTTTCGAAGTCGGTGCTGATCCAGGGGGTCTCGCGGTCTAGGGCTTCGGCGTAGACTGCACGCAGGGTGGTTTCATCGGTTTGATTCCTGGTGCCGACTACTAGTCGGTCTGGGCGTAGGGTGTCTTCGACGGCGAAGCCTTCCCGGAGGAATTCTGGGTTCCAGGCTAGGGAGACTTCCACTCCTGGTTGGGTATGGTCCTGGATTAGTTCGTAGAGTCGGGCGGCGGTGCCTACGGGTACGGTGGATTTGCCGACGATTAGGGCGTTTTTGGTGATTGCCTGGGTTAGGGATTTGGTGGCGGCATCTACGAAGGTCAGGTCTGCCCCGGTGCCGCCTTTGAGCTGTGGGGTGCCTACTGCGATGAAATGCACATCAGCCCAGGAGCCGATCTGGTCCATGCTGGTGGTGAAGCGCAGCCGGCCGGTATCGACGTGTTTGCGGATCAGCTCCGGTAGCCCGGGCTCATGGAAGGGCA